>JAUJNP010000003.1:0-137837 GCA_030448105.1 Acidimicrobiales bacterium
CGGCCCCCGATGGGGCGCAGGTCCCGCGTGGTGGTCATGACCGGGTAGGCGTTGACCAGGGCCCAGCTGTAGGGGTGGGTCGCGCCGGAGACGACCAGGTCGGTCTCGCCCACCTCCATGGCCTCCCCGGCGTAGAGGACCATGCACCGGTCGGCCAGGCGGGCGGCGTCGGGCAGGTCGTGGGAGATGACCACCAGGGCGAAGCCCCGTCGGCCGGCGAGGGCGCGGATGCGTTCGACCAGCTGGCTCCGCGTCGAGGGGTCCAGGCCGGCGGTGGGCTCGTCGAGCACCACGAGCGGGGGGTCGAGGGCCAGGACCATGGCCAGGGCGGCCCGGCGCCGCTCGCCCCCCGAGAGCTGGTGGGGGAAGCGGTCGAGGAGGCGGGCGTCGAGCAGCACCTCCTCGGCCAGCTCCGCCGCCCGCCGTCGCGCCGCCCCTGCGCCCAGGCCTCGACGGTCCCGCAGCGGCTCGGCCACCTGGGTTCCCACCGGGGTGACCGGGTTGAACGGCGCCCCCTGCAGGGCGAGGGCGACGGTCGACCACCGCAGGCGCCGCAGGAGGTCGGGGGAGGTGCCCAGCATCTGGTGGCCCTCGATCCGCACGCTGCCCCGCGCCTCGGGCGGCTGCACGAGCCCGGCCAGGCAGTGGGCGAGGGTCGTCTTGCCGGCGCCGCTCTCACCCACTATGGCCAGCGACTGGCCGTGCTCGAGGGTGAAGCTCACACCCCGCAGGGCGTCCACGCCGTCACTGAACCCCACCCGCAGGTCGGTGACCTCGAGCAGCGGGGTCACGCCTGGACCCTCCGGTTGAACCGGGGCTCGAGGCCCACACCCACGAAGGTGAAGCCGAGCACCGCCGCCGTGATGGCCAGGCCGGCGGGCAGCACCCACCACGTCCACAAGCCGCTGAAGTAGATGCCCTGGGTGTCCAGGGCACGGTTGAGCATGAGACCCCAGCTCACGCCGGTGGGGTCCCCGAGCCCGAGGAAGGCCAGCGCCGCCTCGATCCCGATGGCGATCCCCGACCAGGTGACGAACGCGACCACCAGGAATGGGGCCAGGGCGGGGACGAGGTGGCGGCGGCACACGTAGAGCGCGCCGCTACCGAAGCCGCGGCTGGCGGCGACGAAACCGCGGGAGCGCAGGCTGAGGGTCTGGCTCCGCAGGAGGCGGGCGACGGGTGGCCATCCGATGACGCCGATGACACCGATCACGACCACCCGGCTGGGTCCCGCCAACGAACCCACCAGGATGAGCAGGGGCAGCACAGGGAGCGCCAGGAACACCACCGCCAGCCGCGCCACCAGCCGGTCGAGCGTCCCCCCGATGAGCGCGGGGACCACGCCGAGGAACGTCCCCAGGGCCACGACGAGGGAGGCGGCGCCGAGGGCCACCTCCAGTGAGGCCCGCGCTCCCCAGATCACCTGGGAGAGGATGTCCTGGCCGATGTCGTTCGTGCCGAGCAGGTGCTCGGCCGACGGGCGTTCGAACGAGTCGCCGGACAGCGCGCGAGGGTCGTAGGGCGCGAGGACCGGCGCCAACAGGGCGACCAGGGCCAGCGAGCCCAGCATCGCCAGCCCGATGACCAGGAGCGCTGACCGGCGCGGGCGGGGGTCGGTCCGGGGTTCGGCGCTCACCCCACGGTCCTCGGGTCCAGTAGGCGGTAGAGGAGGTCGGCCAGCGCGTTGACGGAGACGACGATCACCGTGGTGACGAGGAAGCACCCCTGGATGACCGGGTAGTCACGTGCTCCGATCGACTCGAAGAGCAACCGCCCGAGCCCGGGATAGGCGAACACCCGCTCCACCAGGATGTCGCCGGTGATGGCGAAGCCGAGCTGGATGGCGCTGAGGCTGACCACCGGCAGCAGTGCGTTGCGGGCGGCGTAGCGGTACTTCAGCCGGCGCTCGGCCAGCCCCTTGGCCCGACCGAGGAGCAGGTAGTCGGCGCCGAGCTCGCCGACCACCCCCGCCCGCATCACCAGGTAGTGGCCGGCGGCCAGCCCCACCGCCAGCACGGTGGCGGGAAGGACCAGGTGGTGGGCGACGTCGGCCACCTGCCCGACCGGGCTGAGCTCGGCGAAGGGCGTGCGCGCGCCGGCCAGCGGGAACCAGTCCAGCTTGACCGCGAAGACGAACAGCGCCAAGGACCCGAGCAGGAACGTGGGGAACTCCCGCAGGCCGAGGAACACCCCGAGCAGGCCGCGGTCCACCCGCTTCCCCCGACGCCAGCCGGCGTGCACGCCGGCCACCATCCCCACCACGGTGGCCGCCGCCGTCGCACTGCCCACGAGGAGGAGCGACCACGGGAGCCGGTCCCGCAGGGCGTCACGCACAGGGGCGTTGGTGCGGATGGACGTGCCGAGGTCGCCCCGCACCAGCCCGCCGAGGTAGCGCCCGTACTGGGCCAGCAGCGGCTGGTCGAGGCCGTAGTAGTCGGCCAGCTCGGCGCGGGTGTTCTCGTCGTCGATGTAGGTGGTCGAGCTGCGGCTGAGGAGGGCGTCGATGGGATCCCCGGGCATGGCCCGAGGGAGGAAGAAGTTCAGCGTGACGAGGAGGAACAGAGTGGCCGCGTAGGAGAGCACGGACCCCGGGAGAGACCGGGCCTCCATGGCCCCCCTGCCGGGCCCTCAGGACCGGCCGGCGGCCGGAGCGGGCTGGGCGCGGGCGGCACGGCGGTCGTAGGCCCAACCCGGCCCCCGCAGCACGAAGCCGAGGCGCTCCCGCCAGCTGGTGGAGTGGCGAACGTCGGAGAGCATGTCGGCGTGCTCGTGGGTGGCGATGCGCACGGGGTTGAACGAGCGGATGTTCTTGGTGAGGCCGTAGACGACCGGCTCGTCGTCGTCCTCGCGCTCGAACGTCCCGAACAGACGGTCCCAGAGGATCAGGATGCTGCCGTGGTTGCGGTCGAGGTACCGACGGTTGCTGCCATGGTGGACCCGGTGGTGCGACGGCGTGTTCAACACCTCCTCGGCGGGGCCCAGCTTCGGTATGGCGTCGGTGTGCACCCAGAACTGGTACAGCAGGTTGACCCCCCGCGCCGTCTCGATCACCTCGGGCCGCACGCCGAGCAGGGCCAGCGCCCCGTAGGGGAGGAAGGCGCCGAAGGCGTCGGCCACCGGCTGGCGCAGCGCGGTGGAGAGGTTGTAGCGCTCGCTCGAGTGGTGCACCACGTGGATGGCCCACAGCCAGCGGCTCTCGTGCATCAGGCGGTGGTTCCAGTAGTAGATGAAGTCCCACGCCACGACCGCACCGGCCACGGCAAGGGGCCCCCGCCCGAGGTCGCGCACCACCCGGCGGTCCCAGAGGCGCCGGCCGGCGGTCTTGGACGCCCACGTGGTGGTCACGGCCACCCCCCCGGCCGCGACGGCGGTGAGGCCGGCCGACGAGCTGACGGTGCGGGCCAGGCGGGCCAGGCGGCGTCGAGCCTCCCGCCCTGCCGACGGCTGCGGGCGGGCGGCGTCGCCGTGTTCGACTTCGCCAGCGCCAGCGCCAGCGCCATCGCCATCGCCGGCGCCATCGCCGGCGCTGTCGGAGCGGGCGGGCGCGGGAAGCTCCCCGGCCAGGGGGAGGGGGCCGGCCCCGGTGCGGGCCAGGACGTCGGCCGCGGTGGTGACGGCGGCGGCGCCCAGCGCGGTGGCCACCAGCGCCTTGCCGTACCGGCCCCGGCCCGGCGTGAGAGGTCCGAGCAGTCGGGGCATCACCATCGGGGCGATGAGGCTGCCCACGCCCATCGACAGGCTGGCGATGGTGTCGCGCCGCTCGTAGTCGCCGGGCGAAGGGCCACGCTCGGCCGCCCGGCGCTTGAGCCAGAGGTGCTCAGCACCCATGCCGCCGAAGTACGCGGGAATGGCCAGCACGGTGAGGTCCACGGACCACAGAGCCTTGCCGATCACCGGCCGCTCGAGCCACTCGCCCCCTGGCTGGGCGAGGATGGTCACCTGCCCGCGCGACCACCCGGAGACGCCATGACCGACCGCTACGCCGACTTCGGTGACCTCACCTTCGACCGGCCCGCGTCGGGTGCTGCGCATCACCCTCGACGGCCCTGGGCTCAACGCTGTCGACCACGCCGTGCACCGCCAGTTGGCCGACGTGTGGCTCGCCGTGGACCGCGACCCTGATGGTCGCCCTCCTCCAGGGAGCCGGGAAGGCGTTCTCGGCCGGCGGCAGCTTCGAGCTGCTCGAGGACCTGATGGCCGACTACGCCGTGCGCACCCGGGTGATGCGCGAGGCGCGTGACCTCGTGTTCAACGTCATCAACTGCTCCAAGCCGATCGTGTCGGCGATCCACGGCCCGGCGGTGGGCGCGGGGCTGGTGGCCGGCATCCTCGCCGACGTCTCGGTTGTGGCCCGCAGCGCCCGCATCATCGATGGCCACACCCGCCTCGGCGTCACCGCCGGCGACCACGCCGCCATCTGCTGGCCGCTGCTGTGCGGCATGGCCAAGGCCAAGTACTACTTGCTGACCTGCGACACCCTCACCGGTGAAGAGGCGGAGCGGATCGGGCTGGTGTCGCTGTGCGTCGAGGACGACGGGGTGCACGACCGGGCCCTGGCGGTGGCCACCCAGCTGGCCGGCGGCGCCCGGTCGGCCATCCGTTGGACCAAGCAGGCCCTCAACAACTGGTACCGGGCCCAGTCGGCCATCCTCGACGCATCCCTCGCCTACGAGTTCTACGGCTTCTCCGGCCCCGATGCCCGCGAGGGGCTCGCTTCTCACACCGAGAAGCGGGAGCCGCGCTTCTCGGGTCCCGCCGCGGAGTGAGGGGCTGCTCGTTTCGAGCTGGTGCTGGGGGGCAGCGGACGGTCACGACGAACAGGAGCGAAAGAGACATGGCCGACACCACGCAGGGCTCCCAGGACGCCGTCGACTTCCTGCTGGAGCAGCACGAGGAGATCCGCCGGCTGTTCGCCTCCGTGCGGGGCGCCACCGGCGAGTCCGGCCGTGATGCGTTCCAGTGCCTGGTCCGCCTGCTGGCCGTGCACGAGACGGCCGAGGAGATGGCGGTGCACCCCGCCGCTCGGGCCGCCGACGGCGGCGACGCGGTGGTCGAGGAGCGCCTGGCCGAGGAGTCGGCGGCGAAGCAGGCCCTGGCCGACCTCGAGAAGCTCGAGCTCGGCTCGGCCGAGTTCCTCGCGCAGCTCGACGTGGTGGAGCAGGCGGTGCTGGCCCATGCCGAGCAGGAGGAACAGGTCGAGTTCCCGCTGCTCCGCGAGCTGCACGACGACGCCACTCTGGAGCGCATGAAGGCGGCGGTGCAGGTGGCCGAGGCGACCGCGCCCACCCACCCGCACCCCCATGGGCCCGAGAGCGCCATCGGCAACCTCGTGGTCGGGCCGTTCGTGGCCATCGCCGACCGGGTTCGCGACGCCCTCAAGGGCCGGTAGGGCGCCCCGGGACGGTTGCGGCCGGCCCGCCGGACCGGGCGGCCACGGGGCGGGGCGGGCCGAGGCGGACCGACACCCCTGGGGACCAGTGCACCACCGGCGCCCCCGTGGGGTAGAGCCCGAGCGCGGCCAGGAGGTTCTCCTCGAGGTCGAGCACCTTGGCCTGATGCAAGGGCCACCGCTCGTGCTGGACCGCGGCGGCCGCCAGGGCAGGGCCGCTCCGGCTGATCGACCGCCACCGCCCGGTCAGGTGGTGGTGCCAGGCGGGTAGGCCGGTCGCCGCGCCCCCGGGACGGACCCGGATGTCGTGGCCCACCGTGCCCGTGCCCGTGGACCGGCGGCTCAGGTAGCGGACCTCCCCGTCGTGGCGTTCGATCGACATCGACGCTCGGTGGTAGGGCACGCCGTAGAACAGCCGGCCGCCCACCGCGGTGGGCCAGCTGGCCACCTCGAGGTCGAGGAAGCGCAGGCCCTCGGCCCCACCCGCGGTGCGCACGTAGGTCCGCACGTTGGTCTCGGGGAAGTGCGACAGGCCCGGGATCACCGGCACGAAGGGGGGGCGCACGTCGTCCATCTGCATGGGGGTCAGCCCCACCCACGCCCGGCCGTCCACCAGGTCGAGTTCGAGCTCGGAGGGCAGGAGGGACCGGAGCTGGGTGGGCTCCACCTCCCAGTGCACGAACAGGACCTCGCACCAGCGCTGGAGGAGGACCGGCGTTCGTACCCGCTCCTCCGGAATGGCGCCGCTCACCCCGACCACCCTCTCCGCCGGGCCCGCCCCGGCGCCAACGGGTAGCCGTAGCGCGCCAGGAGGGGCAGCGCGGGGAGGGTGGCCAGCCGGGCATCGGCGCTCGACATCCCGCTCGCCCACTCCACGTCGGCCTGCACCGGGCGCATGCCCCGGAAGCGGTCGGGGTTGCCGGCGAGCAGGTGCTGGCCGGCGATGCCGACGGGGCCAGCCTGGCTCTGGTCACCACCTCCGGCCGGCGCGGCACGGTCGACGATCTCCGACACCACCCGCTCGGGGGCGGCGACCACGTCCTCGTAGCGCACCCGGTGCAGGCGCCGGCCGAGGAGGATCTCCACGGCCAGGTTCCAGACCAACCACATGGCCGAGGCCGCCAGCGGGCCGAAGCGCCGCATCGTCTCCTCGGCGTCGCCGGCCCCGGCCGGGTCCTCCCCAGTCGCCTTGGTGCGCCCCCACGAGAAGGCGACGGCGCGGGGATCACGGACCAGGTGTACGGCGCGCACGTCCGGGGAGCGGCAGAGGCGGTCCGCCTCGAACGGGTGCTTGGAGATGTCGACCAGGGCGCGGGCCCCCGTCACCTCGAAGGCGGCGGCGTACACCCGGCGATAGCAGGCCACGTAGCGCTCCATGGCGGGGTCACGGCGCCCGAGGAGGCGACGGACGGCTAGGCGGGGGAAGTAGCGGGTGCGGAGGCGGCGGTGCAGCGCGCGCGCCTCTTCGGCCTCGGCGCGGGTGATGCCGCTGCGCCGGATCACCTCCGACCAGAGGGGACACGCATCGGCGGGCTGGCCACAGCTGCAGGGCCGCCCCTCGAGCATCCCGCGGTCCCACAGCGAGCGCACCTCGCCGAGGGCCACGATCCCCGGGACCGAGCTCAGCAGGTGGGCCAGCAGGGTGCTCCCCGACCGCCCCCACCCGGCGACGTAGAGGACCGAGCCGTCGGCGGCGGTCGCGGTCACGGCTGCGCCAAGACGTGGGTGGAGCGCGGTCCCGGCACGGACGGCAGGGTAGAGGCTCGGCCGGCGCCTACGGGGCGAGCCTCCCCTGGTCGCAGCGGGGACCGGCCCCACTCGGCCCTTCACCACGGACAGTGGTGCTTCCAATGCACCCGTGCACAGCGCGTGACCACGTGGCACGCTGGCGTCGTGACGCAGAGCGAACGGTGGGCCAGCCGGCCGGTGGCCGCCATCGTCTTGAAGACCATGGTGGTGGTGGTCCCCCTCAGCGCCGCCATCCTGGTCAGCCTGGCCCTGGCGGCCACGCTGCCGGTGCCGGGCTCCCGGCCCGGGCTCCTGCTCTGGTGGAGCGCCATCCTCGCCGCCTCCGGGCTCACCCTCATCGCCGGCGAGGCGGTGGCCCGCCGGGTGCTGCCGCTCGTCACCCTCCTGCGCCTCTCGCTGCTGTTCCCGGGCGAAGCCCCGTCGCGGCTGCGGGTCGTCGGCCGCAGCTCGCGCCGGCACCTCGAGACCGTCTCCGAGCGGGTCCGCCAGGAGGGCCTCGGGCCCGACGCCGCCGGAGCGGCGACCACCCTCATCGGCCTCGTCGCCGCCCTCGACGTGCACGATCGGCGCACCCGGGGCCACTCCGAGCGGGTTCGGACCTACGCCGACCTGATGGCCCAACAGCTCCACCTCACCGAAGAGGACACCGACCGCCTCCGCTGGGCCGCCCTGCTCCACGACATCGGAAAGCTCAACGTGCCCCTCGAGGTGCTCAACAAGCCCGGCCGCCTCACCGAGGAGGAGTGGGCGCTGATCCACCGCCACCCCGGTGACGGCTACGAGATGCTCGGCGCGCTGCGCGAGTGGCTCGGCCCGATGGCGCTGGTCGTGCTCGAGCACCACGAGCGCTGGGACGGCAACGGGTATCCCGCGGGTCTGGCGGGCGACGACATCTCGCTCGGTGCCCGGTTGGTGTCGGTGACCGACTCCTACGACGTGATGACTTCGGTGCGGGCCTACCAACCCAGGCCCCGGACGCCCGAGGCGGCCCGCGACGAGCTGGTGCGGTGCTCGGGCGCACAGTTCGATCCCCGGGTCGTCCGCTGCTTCTTGAACGTGAGCACCCGGCGGCTCTGGACCATCCTCGGCCCGTTGGCGTGGCTGGCGCAGATCCCGTTCGTGGGTCGGGCGGCGGGCGCGTTGGGCTTCCCCGGGGTGCCGTCCGGGCGGCCGCTGCCGGGACGGGCGGCGGCGACGGCAGCCCTCGTGGTCGCCCTCCTCGGCGGCATGGTGGGCATCGTCGGTGAACCCGACGAGATGGCCTCGGCCGAAAGCGGTGCCCACCGCGCCTCGGCCCGCAGTAGCGCCGTCGGCACCGCCGGGCACACCCGCCCACCGTCGACGAGGCCCTCGTGGTCCTCCTCGTCGCGACGCGAGGACACCCGGGGCGCGGGGGCGGCGACCGACGAAGGCCCACTGGCAGGCGGCTCCCGCGGGGACGCGGCCGCCCGGCCGTCGACGAGAGCGGGCCGCTCCGGGCCCGTCACCACCTCCCCCCGCCCCGCCCCCCGCGGCCCCCCCCCCGCGCCGCCCCCCCCCGCCGCGGCGGCGCCGCCCGCCGGGGCCGTCGCCGTCTCTCGCCGGGCCGCCCGCCCCGCCCGCCCCGCCTCGGGCGACCGCTCCCTCCGGCCCGCCGGCGGTGACCGCTCCCCGCGGGGCCACCGGCCCCCCCGCCGTGGCCCGCCCGGCGCCGTCGCCCACCGGGCCCAGCACCGCCGCCCGCCCCGGACCCGAGCCACCGCCCGCCCCGCCGCCACCGGGCCGGCCGCCACCGGGCCGGCCGCCACCTTCGCCGTGTGCCGGCCTCCGACGCCCGCCCCACGCCGCGCCCGACACCACCACCGTCGCCCTGCGGGGCACGGTCCGCATAGACGTCCTCGCCAACGACCACGACCCCGACCACCTTCTGGTGCGGTCCACCCTGTCGCTCCAGTCGTCTCCGCACCACGGCCGGGCGACGGCGGCCGCCGGCAGGATCAGCTACACGTCCGGGGTGGGCCGCAACGGCGCCGACTCGTTCCAGTACCAGATCCGCGACCGGTGCGGGCGGACCTTCCACGGCGTCGTGTCGGTCCACATCCGTCGCTGAGCCTCGCCGCCGAGGGTCCTTGCATCGCCGCAGGCGGGGCACCACCCTGGGGGGCGATGCCCCTCACCGACCGAGACAAGGCCATCCTCGACTTCGAGCGCACGTGGTGGTCCGAGCCCGGCCCCAAGGAGGCGATCATCGCCGAGCGCTTCGAGCTCTCGGGCTCCCGCTACTACCAACTGCTCGGGGAGCTGCTCTCCGACGGTGAGGCGATGCAGTACGACCCGTTGCTGGTCCGTAGGCTCCGTCGCATGCGTGATCTCCGCCGTCGGGCTCGCTACGAGGGGCGCTCGGTCAACGAGCGCCCGGCCCCGTGAACGCCCCGCCGCGCAAGTGCCGACTCGGGCACCCTCCGGGGGCGCTCGTGCTGGCCGCAGCCGTGCTGATCGGCCTGGCCCTGCTGTCGAAGAGCTCGGGGGTGGTGGCCTCCCCGGAGGCGGGCGGAGCCAAGCCCGAGCGCAGCACCACCAGCACCGCCTCCACCGCGACCCAGAGCACCCTCGCCCCCACCAATCCGTCCGGTGCCCAGACCACCCACCCGGCCAAGGACGTGAAGGTGATCGTGATCAACGCCTCGGGCCAGAAGGGCGTGGCCGGCAGCAACGACGCCCTGCTGAAGACGGCGGGCTTCTCCACCCTGCCCGTCGAGAACGCCATCGCCCAAGAGCGCTCCACCGTCCACTTCGCCCCCGGGTACCAAGCCGACGCCGAAGCGGTCAAGCAGGCGGTCAAGCTCACCAGCGCACCGGTGGAGGCCGCCCCGGCCGAGCCGATCGTGCCGGCGGCCGCCCTGGCCAACGTGGTGGTGGTCATCGGCACCGACTACAAGGGCTGAGGCACCCGCCATTGGGGGCGGACGGCCTGGAGCCCTTTCGCCGACCCAGCCGGTTGCGCCGTCCTCACCGACTTCGACGGGACCCTCGCGCCGATCGTCGATGACCCGCGGTCGGCGCAGCCCCTGGCCACGGTGCCCGGCCTGCTCGACCGCTTGGCCCGGCGCTTCGGCGTGGTGGCGGTGCTCTCGGGGCGACCGGTGGCGTTCCTCGAGGCGGTGCTCCCCGCCACGGTGCGCCTCAGCGGGCTCTACGGCCTGGAGAGCTCGCATGACGGGCTGCAGCGACCACCCCTCCGTGGGAGCGTGGCGTGAGGTGGTGGCCGACGTGGTGGCGGCCTCGGAGGCGGGTGGCCCCGAGGGCATGCGGGTGGAGCCCAAGGGCCTCTCGCTCACCCTCCACTACCGCACCCGTCCCGACCTGGAATCGGCGGTGCGGGACTGGGCTCTGCCGGCAGGCGGCCCGATCGGGCCTGGCGGCACGAGAGGCGAAGATGTCGGTAGAGCTGCACCCGCCCGTCGCCGTCGACAAGGGCACCGCGGTGGAGGCGCTCGTGGCCGTGCCGGTCATCAGGGCGGTGTGCTTCCTCGGCGACGACGTGGGCGACCTCCCGGCCTACGACGCCCTCGATCGCCTGGCCGCCGTCGGGGTGCACGCCCTGCGGGTCGCCGTCCGCAGCGCGGAGGCGCCCCCGGCGCTCCTTGAGCGGGCCGATGTGGTCGTCGAGGGGCCGGCGGGGGCGGTGGCCTTCCTGGAGGACCTGCTCACCTGAAGGTCGGCTCAGGGAGCTCAGGGATCGGCGGCCGCCTGCTGCTGGTCGGCCAGCCAGTCCGCCGGGGTGCGGGCGGCGGCGATCCGGCGCACGGCGGCGGCGTGGGTGCGGCGCTCCGGGTCGGGCATCGACAGCGCGGTGGAGGGCGTCGGCGGTGCCTCGCACGTCGTAGGGGTGGGCCCCCAGGGCGATGGCGCCGAGCTCCTCCCACGCCCCCGCCTCGGGGCTGAGCACGAGCACGCCGTCGCGCTGGTTGACGAGGGGCCCTTCCTTGGCCACCAGGTTGAGGCCGTCGCGCACCGGGTTCACCAACAGCACGTCGTAGCGGCAGAGGCCCGCGACGGACCGGGGGAAGTCGTCGGAGTCGTCGTAGAGCACGGGCGTCCAGCCGGGTGTGGCCCAGCGGCGGTTGATGTCGTCCACCACCCCCTCCACCCGGTGCCGGTAGGCGGCGTAGACCTCAAGCCCTCCCGCGAGGGGTAGACGAAGGCGCCGAACACCACCTCCTCACGCCACTCGGGGTACCGGCGCAGCAGGTCGTCGTAGGCGGCGAAGCCCCGCAGCAGGTTCTTGGACAGCTCGATGCGGTCGACCCGGGCGATGAGGCGGCGGCCGGCCAGGTCGGCGTCGAGCCCGGCCTGCGCGTGCTGGCACCGCTCGGAGGCGGCCACCCCACCGATGTCGTCGGGGTCGGGTGCCAGCGAGGACACGAAGGTGGACGGGCGCCGGCCGAGCACGTCGTCGCAGGAGGCGGAGAAGGCGTCGGCCCAGCGGGCGGTGTGGAACCCGCAGGCGACGTGGGCGGCCATGCCCTCCAGCAGCTCGAACCGCACAGCCGGAGGTAGGACGCGCAGGCCGTCGGGTGCGGCGAAGGGGTGTGGCTGAAGTGCACGGCCCGCAGATCGGGTCGCCGTTCGGCCAGGGCGGGGGCGAGGAGGGTGAGGTGGTAGTCCTGCACGAGCACCACCGCGCCGGGCGGCGCCGCGTCGGCGACGGCGTCGACGAAGCAGGCGTTGACCCGGCGGTAGGCCTCCCAGGCCTGCCACCACTCGCCATCGAACGACGGCTGGCGGGCCAGGTCGTACAGCTCGTGGTGCACGAACCACAGGGTGGCGTTGCAGATCACGTCGTAGGCCGCTCTGTGGTCATCCCGGTCGAGGGCGAGGAGGCGCACCCTGAGGCCCTCGCCCTCGACCACGGCGCCCGCCGCCGCTGCCTCGCGGTCCGCGCCGGACAGGGCGGCGGCGATCCACAGCGTGTCGGTGCCCGTCACCAGCGGCGCCAGCCCGGACACCAGGCCACCGGCGCCCCGTCGGGCGACCAGTCGCCCGTCGTCCCCGCGAGCGAACGCGAGGGGTCCCCGGTTGGAGACGATCACCACCGGGCGGTCGGCGGGCGCCCCGGATGCCGGCCGCCTGGAGTCGGACACGGCCTCAAGCTAGGGCAGCGACCCAGGGTGACTGGCCGACCGCTGGCGCGGGTAGAGCGCGGGTCATGGATGCACCGGTCGCCCTCGGCCAGGTGGGCGGGGGCTGGGCCGACGGGTTGGCCCGGGCCGGGCTCGTGGCCCGTGGGGTCGTCTACGTCATCGTCGGCGTGATCGCCCTGCGCCTGGCGTTCGGCACCCGCGACCAGTCCGCCGATGCCCGCGGTGCGCTGGCCACCCTCGCCGACCAGCCCTTCGGCAAGGCCTTGCTCGCGCTGTTGGCCCTCGGGCTGGCCTGCTACACGGCGGCGTGCGCTCTGGGTGCGGTTCGGGGGTACGGCGGCAAGAAGGCGGGCGGCAGCGACACCAAGGATCGGTTGTCGGACGCCGGCCGGGCCTTCATGAACGGGGGCCTCACGGTGGCGGCGGTGACGGTGCTGATGGGGTCGGGCTCGAGCGGCGGCGGCAACCAGCAGGAGAAGCAGCTGACGGCGCGGGTGCTCGAGTGGCCCTTCGGGAAAGCGCTGGTGGTCGTGGCCGGCCTGGTGGTCATCGGCTTCGGTGCCGTGCAGGTCCGCAAGGCGATCAAGCGCAGCTTCACCAAGGGCCTGGACTTCGGGCGCCTGCCCCCGGGCCTCGGCCGCCGGGCCGAGAGCCTCGGGGTGCCCGGCTACCTGGCCCGCGGGGTGGTGGCCGCCGCCGTGGGGGTGTTCCTCGTCCAGGCCGCCCTCCAGTACGACCCCGACGAGGCCGTCGGCATCGACGGCGCCCTCGCCCGCCTGGCTCGCTCGGGCCCCGGGCCCATCGTCCTCGTCCTGGTCGCGCTCGGGTTGGTGGCCTTCGGCCTCTGGTCCATGGTGGAAGCTGCCGCCCGCCGGCCGGACTGATTGGCTCCTCCTCCGCTGGGTTGAGTTGGCTCCTCCTCCGCTTCGCTCCCCCGGAGCGGCTTCGCCATCTGGCTCCCGTCTCTCTTGCTGCTCCGCCTAGCGGCTGCGCAGCGCCCGACCTGCGCAGCCGCTCACCCCTGTGCTGACTCGCGGTGTAATGGTCGCCATGCGTGTGGTGGCCGCTCCCGACAAGTTCCGTGGCACGGCCACCGCGGCGGAGGTGGCGGGAGCGGTGGGGCGGGCGGCGGCGGCGACGGGGTGGGCCTGCGACGAGGTCCCGGTGGCCGACGGGGGGGAGGGCACCCTCGAAGCGTTGGGCGGCGCCAACCGCACCTCGCTCGTCACCGGTCCACTGGGGGACCCGGTGGAGGCGCCGTGGCGCCTGCACCGATCGTCGGCGGTGGTCGAGATGGCTGCCGCATCGGGGCTGGACCTGGTGGGCGGACCCGAGGGAAACGACCCGATCGCGGCGGCGACCTCCGGCACCGGTGAGCTCATCGCCGCCGCCGTCGACGCCGGCGCCCGCCGGGTCATCGTGGGGGTGGGCGGCTCGGCCACCACCGACGGCGGGCTCGGTGCCCTGCGGGCCCTCTACCCGCCGCAGCGGCTGCGCGGCGTCGAGCTGGTCGTGGCGTGCGACGTCCGCACGACCTTCGTGGACGCCGCCGAGGTGTTCGCCCCCCAGAAGGGGGCCACGCCGGCCCAGGTCGAGCTGCTCCGTCGGCGCCTGGAGCGCCTGGCCCAGGTGTACCGGGAGGACTACGGCGTCGATGTCACCCGGATGGTCGGCTCCGGTGCGGCCGGCGGCCTGGCCGGGGGGCTGGCCGCCCTGGGCGCCGACCTGGTGGCGGGCTTCGACCTGGTGGCCGACGAGGTCGAGCTCTACGGGCACATCGAGGACGCCGACCTGGTGGTCACCGGCGAGGGGTTCCTCGACGAGCAGTCCTTCGACGGCAAGGTGGTGGGCGGCGTGGTCAAGCTGGCCGGCGAGGCGGGCGTCCCGGTGCTGGCGGTGGCGGGAGAGGTGTTCGACGGCGTCGACGGGCGAACGCCGGCGGTGTCCCTGGTCGAGCGCTTCGGCGCCGAGCGGTCCCGGGCCGACCCCGTCAGCTGCATCGAAGCGGTCGTCACCGATCACCTGGCCAGCCTCAGCGGGTAGCGGGTAGCAGGTAGCGGGCGGCGGGTGGTCAGTTCCGGAGCGGTCCGGCGCCCGGCGCCTACGCTTCGCCGGTGGACGACCTCGCCTCCCTCGACGCCACCGCCCAGGCCGAGCTCGTGCGGTCCGGCCGGGCCAGCCCAGTGGAGCTGGTCGACGCGGCCGTCGCCCGGATCGAGCGGATCAACCCCGAGCTCAACGCCGTCATCCACGAGCGCTTCGACCGAGCCCGTGCCGAGGCGGCCGGGGCCCTGCCCGACGGGCCCTTCCGGGGCGTGCCGTTCCTGCTGAAGGACCTCGACGGCACCTCCGCCGGCGACCCCTACCACGCCGGCACCCGCTTCCTCCGGGACCACCACTACGTCGCCGAGCACGACACCTGGCTCACCGCCCGCTTCCGGGCCGCCGGGCTGGTGGTGCTGGGACGCACGAACACCCCCGAGCTGGGGCTGATCCCCAGCACCGAGCCCGAGGTGACCGGGCCCACCCGCAATCCGTGGGACCCCGGCCGGTCGGCGGGGGGGTCGAGCGGCGGGTCGGCGGCGGCGGTGGCGGCGGGGCTCGTGCCCTTCGCCCACGCCGGCGACGGCGGCGGGTCGATCCGCATCCCGGCCAGCGCATGCGGGCTGGTGGGGCTGAAGCCGTCGCGGGGACGCTCGTCGATGGGCCCCGAGGTCGGGGAGGCGTGGGGTGGGCTGGTGGCCCGGCTGGTGGTCAGCCGGTCGGTGCGCGACACCGCCGCCGCCCTCGACGCCGTCGCCGGCACGGCGCCCGGCGACCCCTACGCGGCGCCGCCTCCCGCCCGGCCCTACGTCGCCGAGCTGGGGGCGGACCCCGGCCGGTTGCGCATCGGCACCGCCACCACCACGGCCGGCGTCGACACGCACCCCGATTGCGTCACCGCAGTGGAGGCGGCCGCCGCCCTGCTCTCCTCTCTCGGCCACGACGTGGAGAGCTCGGCGCCGGAGGCGCTCGGCGAGGACACGACCGGCCCGTTCATCACCTGCTTCGGGGCCTGGACGGCCGCCGACCTGGTGCACCTCGGCGAGATGGTCGGGGAGCCCGTGACCGCCGACGGTGTCGAGCCCGGCACCTGGGCGGTGGCCGAGATGGGCCGCACCGTCAGCGGGGTGGACTACCTGCGCGCCCTCGACACCCTCCACGGGTTGAGCCGCCGGTTCGCCCGCTGGTGGGCCGACCCGGCCGAGGGGGGCGAAGGCTTCGACCTGCTGCTCACCCCGACCATCCCCGAGCCCCCACTCGTCCTCGGCCAGTTCGTCGCCACCCCCGACAACCCGCTCCAGGGCCTGTTCCGCTCGGCGGCGGTCGTGCCGTTCACCGCGCCGTTCAACATCACCGGCCAGCCGGCGATCTCCCTGCCCCTGCACTGGACCGGCGACGGCCTTCCCGTCGGGGTGCAGCTGGTGGCGTCCACCGGTCGCGAGGACCAGCTGATCGCGGTGGCCGCCCAGCTCGAGGCGGCCGCCCCCTGGGCCGATCGCCGCCCCCTGGTCCACGCCTAACCTCATCCCGTGGAGGAGCGGATCCGGACGGTAGGCCGAGCGGCCTGGTGGGTGATCGGCATCGCCGGCGTGCTCACCCTGATCGGGTTCCTCGCCTACCAGCTGCGGGTGGTGTTCCCGCCCCTCGTGCTGGCCGCCATCATCGTGTTCCTCCTCAACCCCATCGTCACCTGGCTGCACGGGCGGGGCGTGCCGCGGGTGATCGGCACCGCCCTCACCTACCTTGCGTTCTTCGCCATCGTCGTCGGGCTGGGGCTGCTGCTCTCGCCGCTCGTGTCCCAGCAGTTCGACGAGCTCTCGGAGCGGTTCCCCGAGGTTCGCGCCGACGTCGAGGACACCATCGACGAGTACCACGACAAGTCGGTGGAGAACGACTGGATCGTGAAGGTCCCCACCGTGAAGGAGATCGAGGACCAGGCCGGCGGGGGCGACCGCAAGCTCTCGGAGCGGGTCACCACCCTGCGCAAGCTGGGCGCCCGGGTCTTCCACGTGGGCCTGATCTTCCTGCTCGGCCCCATCGTCGCCTTCTACCTCCTGATCGACCTGCCCTCGATACGACGATCGTGCGAGGCGCTCGTCCCCGAGGGGTCCAGGTCCCGCGTGCTGCTGCTCGCCCAGCGGCTCAACCTGGTGGTGGGCGGGTTCTTCCGGGGCCAGCTGGCGGTGGCGCTGATCGTGGGGGTGATGGTGTCGATCGGCCTGGCCGTCATCGGGCTGCCGCTGTGGCTGATCGTGGGCATGATCGCCGGCCTGTTCAACATCGTGCCCCTGATCGGCCCCTACATCGGGGCCGTCCCGGGCATCGTGATCGCCCTCACCACCAAGGACCTGCGGGCGGCGGTGGGCGTGGCCGTGGTGATGATCGTGGCCCAGCAGATCGACAACCACTTCATCACCCCGGCGGTCATGCGCCGGGCCGTGCAGCTCCACCCGGCGGCGGTGGTGATGGCGCTGCTGGCGTTCGGCACGCTCGGCGGCTTCTTCGGGTTGCTCCTCGCCGTGCCCCTCACCGCCACGTTCAAGGTCCTGGGCGGCCACCTGTGGCGCCGCTACGTGATGGGGGTGAGCGTGCCGGGGCTCGACGAGCCCGACGAAGAACCGCCCCCGGAGGACCGAGGCCCGCCGCCCCGGGAGGAGGCGGCGCCGGCACCGGCCTGAGGCGACGGCGGGCGGAACCCGTTGCCGCCACGGTTACGCTCTCGCCCACCCCGCTCGCCTGGAGGGATCCTGTGACCGTCACCGTCCGCGTGCCCACCACCCTGCGCACCCTCACCGCTGGCGCGTCGGAGGTCGCGGTCGACGGTTCCACCGTCGGCGAGGTGCTGGACGGCCTCGAGGGTGCCCACCCCGGGTTCAAGTCCCGCCTGTTCGACGACGAGGGCCAGCTGCGCCGCTTCGTGAACGTGTTCGTGGCCGACGACGACGTCCGCTTCCTCGCCGGCCTCGACACCCCCGTGCCCGACGGGGAGACCGTGGCCATCATCCCTGCCGTCGCCGGGGGCTAGGCATCACCCCCGGCGGGGTCGGGTCGTGTCGCCCCCGCCGTGGTCATGCCAGGTCGGCCAGCCACCTTCGGAGGGCGGCGGCGTCGTCGGCGAGCTGGCCCGGGTCGTCGCCGCGGACGAACTCGAGCATGGCCCCCGTGGGCCCGGGCCACCTGCGATTCGTGGCGGCCACCCGACGGAGCGCCGCCGGCCACAGCGCCGCCCCCGCTTCCAGGGCGAGGCGGTCCTCGGGCGATCGCCACCAGAACACGTGCAGGTGGGACAGCTCCGCCACGACGGCGTCGAGCTCGGCGAGGGAGTGCTCGGGTCGGTCGTTGGGCGCCGGCTGCCAGTACGTGAACAGGTTGGGAGCGCCGACGTCGGCGAGGACCCGGCGGGCCGACGCCGCCGTCTCGGTCAGCGTGTCGGGGTGGAACTCGAGGGAGAGGCGTAGCCCCCGCGCTGCTGCCGCCTCCGCCCAGCGGGCGAGCTGGTCGTTCACCGGCTCCCGATCGGGGGGGCCGGCGCCGGCACCGACGCCGTACGCGCACCACACCCGCACGTTGGGCGCCCCCAACGCCCCCGCGGTGTCCCACACCGCCTCGGTGTCGCCGTCCTCGGACTGCCCCGCGTAGAGGTAGGACCCGTAGGACAGCACCTGGAGCCCGGCATCGGCGGTGCACCGGGCGACGTCGGCGGCGGTGGCCAGCGCCCCGGCGGGCACGTGGACGTCGGCGCCCCACTCGATGCCGAGCAGGCCGGCGCCGGCGGCCAGCGCCACCACCTCGGCCGCCGGTAGCTGGCGGAAGGTCACCGAGCACAGGCCAGGCAGGATGCGCGCCGCGGGTTGGTTCACGCGATGCGCTCGAGGTCGGCTTCGTGGACGGGGTGGCGGGGCGGGAGCCCCTCGGCGTAGCGGGCGATCTCGTCGATGGCCGTGTCGGCCAGGCGGGTGAGCTCGGTGCCGAGGGCGCCGGCCACGTGAGGGGTGAGGACCGTGTTGGGCAGCGACCACAACCGCGAATCGGGTGGCAAGGGCTCCGGCTCGGTGACGTCGAGCACGGCGAACAGCCGCCCGTCGACCAGCTCCGCCTCGAGAGCGACGGGGTCGACCAGGGAGCCCCGCGCCGTGTTGACCAGGGTCGTGCCGTCGCCCATCAGCCCGAGCTGGGGAGCGCCGATCATGTGCCTCGTGGAGGGGGTTTCGGGCGCGTGGATCGTGACCACGTCGCACGAGGAGCACAACTCGTCCAGGTCGACCCTCGCCACGCCGAGGCGGTCGGCCCCCGCCGCGCTCAGGTACGGGTCGTACACCACCGTCTCGAGGTCGAAGGGGCGCAACAGCTCGATCAGGTGGCGGCCCACCCGGGAAGCGCCCACCACCCCGATGCGGCGGCCGTAGTTGCCGACCCGCGCCGGCCTGGGCGGCGGCGGGTCGCCGGGCCGGTGGCGGAGGGCGGCGAGCGCCCCCTTGTTGGCGAGGAGGATGGCGGCGAGGGTGAACTCGGCGACGGGGATGGCGTTGGCGGCGGCCGCCGACGTGACGGTGAGGCCCCGTTGCCACACCGCGGGGGTGACGATCGGGCGCACCGTCCCGGCGGCGTAGGCGACCAGCCGCAGCCGCGGCGCCCGCTCCAGCGCCACGGCGTCGAGCGGGGGGCAACCCCAGTGGGCGAGGAGCACCTCGGCCCCGGACAGCAGGCGCTCCGCCCGGGGCTCGGTGAAGTCGTCGAGGGGCTCGTGGTCGGCGACCACGGCGATCTCGGCCAGGCGGGCGAGTTGGTCGTCGCTGAAGGCCGGCGGGTCGAACCACCGGTACATCGCCAGCGCCACCACCGGCCGCGGCCTAGTCGTCGAGCGGGGCACCGCCGGCCACGGTAGGCCAGACGGATGGCGCCGAGTGCCATCGCCGTCCGCATGTACCGTGCCCGGCGTGGCGGTCGGAGACGAGGCCCAGGGGCGCGCGGCGCTCGACCTCCGCCCGTTCGTGAACTGGATCCTCGACGAGCTGGAACCCGCCGTCCGGGTCGAGCCCACGCCCGGCGCCTACGCCCGTGAGCTCGGAGCGGACGACGTCGAGCTCTACGGCACCACCGACATGGCGTGCATCCTCCACACCATCGGCCACCTCCACCCGCGCCCGGAGGAGCGCGACGCGTGGGTGGCGACCATCCTGGGTTTCCAGGGGCCGGGCGGCGAAATCCGCGAACGCGACCCGACCCACGACGTCCTCCACAACACCGCGTTCGCGGTCGGCGCCCTCGAGCTGCTGGGCACTCACATCGACAGTCCGCCGACCTTCGTGGACCCCTACCGCGACCCGGCCGCCGCCCTCGAGCTGGTCGAGGGCCTCGACTGGCAGCGGTCGGTGTGGGGCAGCAGTCACCGCGGCGCCGGGCTCGGCGCGCTGTTCGCCATGATCCCGGACCTGGCGCCTCCCGGCTGGTTCGACGCCTACTTCGAGGCCCTCGACGCCAGGGTGGATCCCACCAACGGCATGCTGGGCGACGACCGAGAGCCCGGCGGCGACATCGATCAGATCGGCGGGACGTTCCACTACCTCTTCCTGTACGAGTGGGCCCACCGGCCGATGCCCCAAGCCGAGGCCCGCATCGACGCCGTCCTCGGGCTCCAGCAGGGCGATGGCCGTTGGTTCGAGCTGAGCCCCCACTGGCTGACCCTTGACGCCCTCTACATCCTCACCCGGAGCGGGCCGCGCTCGGGCTACCGCACCGCGGACGTCGACGCCGCCGTCCGGGCCGCCGCCGCCGCCGTGGCCGCCGACGCCCTCGACGAGCGGAGGAGGTCCGAGCGCTTCGGCGGGCCGCTCGGCGTGCACGAGCTCACCGCCGCGGTGAGCATCCTCGCCGAGGCCCAGCGCCGCCTCGGCTCCGGTGAGGTCCGCACCGACCGTCCCCTGCGGCTCGTCCTCGACCGGCGACCCTTCATCTGAGTCCGAGTCTTCTCACCCGGCCCGGTTGCGAGGTGCCGGCGAAGGTGGTTTGCTGTTAGCACTCACACATCGAGAGTGCTAACCGCTCACCACAAGGGGACAGGCATGGCCAAGATCATCGCCTTCGAGGAAGAGGCCCGCCGGGCCCTGGAGTCCGGCATGAACCAGCTCGCCGACGCCGTCAGCGTCACCCTGGGCCCGAAGGGCCGCAACGTCGTGCTGGAGAAGAAGTGGGGGGCCCCCACCATCACCAAGGACGGCGTCAGCGTCGCCAAGGAGATCGAGCTCGAGGACCCCTACGAGAAGATCGGCGCCGAGCTGGTGAAGGAGGTCGCCAAGAAGACCGACGACGTCGCCGGCGACGGCACCACCACCGCCACCGTCCTGGCCCGCGCCATGGTCCACGAGGGGCTGCGCAACGTGGCCGCCGGGGCCAACCCGATGGCCCTCAAGCGGGGCATCGAGCAGGCCGTGGAGGCCGCCGTCGAGGCGCTGCGGGGCATCTCCAAGGACGTCGACTCCAAGGACCAGATCGCCTCGGTGGCCGCCATCTCGGCCAACAACGACACCGACATCGGCGGTCTCATCGCCGAGGCCATGGACAAGGTGGGCAAGGACGGCGTCATCACCGTCGAGGAGTCCAACACCTTCGGCATGGACATCGACCTGGTCGAGGGCATGCGCTTCGACAAGGGCTACATCTCCCCCTACTTCGTCACCGACCCGGACCGCATGGAGGTCGTGCTCGACGAGCCCTACGTGCTGCTCGTCAGCTCCAAGATCTCGGCCGTGCGCGACATGGTCCCCGTGCTCGAGAAGGTCATGCAGGGCGGCAAGCCGCTGGTGATCGTGGCCGAGGACGTCGAGGGCGAGGCCCTTGCCACCCTCGTGGTCAACAAGATCCGGGGCACGTTCAAGTCGGCGGCGGTGAAGGCGCCCGGCTTCGGCGAGCGCCGCAAGGCGATGCTGCAGGACATGGCCATCCTCACCGGCGGCCAGGTGATCTCCGAGGAGGTTGGGCTCAAGCTCGAGAACACCACCCTCGACCTGCTGGGCCGCGCCCGCAAGGTCGTCATCACCAAGGACGAGACCACCGTGGTGGAAGGCGCCGGTGCCGAGGCCGACATCAAGGGCCGCATCCAGCAGATCAAGAACGAGATCGACAACACCGACTCCGACTACGACCGCGAGAAGCTCCAGGAGCGCCTGGCCAAGCTCTCGGGCGGGGTGGCCATCCTCAAGGTCGGTGCGGCCACCGAGGTGGAGCTCAAGGAGAAGAAGCACCGCATCGAGGACGCCGTCTCCACCGCCAAGGCGGCCGTGGAGGAGGGTGTGGTGCCCGGCGGCGGCGTGGCCCTGCTGCGCTCCCAGGTGGCGGTGCTCGAGCTGGCCAACAAGCTCGACGGCGACGAAGCCACCGGCGCCCGCATCGTGGCCCGGGCGGTGGAGGAGCCCCTGAAGCAGATCGCCTTCAACGCCGGCCAGGAAGGCGGCGTGGTGGTGGACAAGGTCCGGGGGCTCAAGGGTGGCAAGGGTTACAACGCCGCCACCGACGAGTACGAGGACCTCACCGCCAAGGTGCCCGACGCCGCCAAGGTCACCCGGTCGGCGCTGCAGAACGCGGCTTCCATCGCCGCGCTGTTCCTGACCACCGAGGCGGTCATCGCCGACAAGCCCGAGGAGAAGGCCCCGGCCATGCCCGGTGGAGGTATGGAGGACTACTGACACACACGGGGGGGCTCTGCCCCCCCGTGGACCACCCCCCGAACGGGGGCGTCGATCGGTGCTTCCCGCCTGTTTACTTAGCGGGGGCCGGGGCCGAGGGGCGCCGGCCCCCGCGCCTCCTCGGCCGCCTGCTCCCGGTTCCACTGTTGGCGGCTGGCCACCCGAGCCCGTTGCTCGGCGGCCGCCGCGGTCGACGCCGAGCGGATGGCGGCGGCGAGAGCCCGCAGATCGGCTTCGATGCGGGTGCCGTCGTCGCGCAGGGCGGCGTAGGCGGCGTCGAAGTCGCGGCGGTACCGGCCCGTCCACTCGTCACGGGCGGTGACGGCCAGGCGGTCTCGCTCGGCCGCCGCCTCCCGCAACCGCAAGGCCATGGCGTCACACTGCTCGGCCGCGGCCGCGGCGGCGGCGTGGTCGAACGCGACATCGGTCCAGTTCGGGGTCCAGTCGGGCATGAAGAGCCTCACAGTTCGAGGCCGGACGCGGGGCGGGGGCGCTCCCGGGCGAGAGCGCCCCCGCTAGGTGCTGCGCTGAAGGCTGGCCAGCGCCTCAGGCGCTGCTGCCGCCGGCGGTCATGATGTTGCCGTTGATCTGCTGGACCTTGCCCCGCAGGGTCTCGAGGTCCTGGCGGATCTTCTGGAGCGCCTGGCTGGTCTGGGGCCAGTCGTTGCGGAACACCCGGGCCAGGTCACCGTCCCAGATGTTGGGATCGCAGAGGGTCTTGCCCTCGCGGTCGAGGCTGTTGATCTGCTCGACCAGACCCTGGTTGATGATCGTCTGCATCTTGGTGACCGCCTGCTTGGCCTCGGCGGTGGAGAGGACACGGCTCATCGGGAACTCCTCGGTTTGGTTGGCGACACGCCGGTTGGGGACGGGCTCACCATACCCCTCGATGCATTTCATGTAAACGAGAATCTCTCATGCTCTTCCCGCCCCGGGGCGGCGGTTAGCCGCCGGCCACCTGGATCACCTCCACCTCCCCGCCGCCGACGAGGTAGCCCCGCCCGGTGGTGAGGGCCACGATGCTGCGGCGGGGGAGGGTGATGCCGGCCAGGTCGCCGTCGAGGTCGACGTCGGGTCGCAGCAGCAGCGCCGCCCGCGACTGGCGCACCGTGCGGGTCCAGTGGGTGTAGAGCGATCGCAGGGCCTCGTTGCGGCCGGCGGCGACCACGTGGAGGTCGGGCCGGCGGCGCTCGAGCAGCGCGGCCAGCGAACCGTCCTCGTCGCCGATGAGGTCGGCGTCGTCCACCAGCAGCAGGACGGGTCCGGGGCGGGTGCCCACCTCGGCCAGCGGGTCGCGCAGGTCGGTCGGGTCGAGCACCCGCTGCACCGCCTCGCAACCCACCAGCGGTGACCGGCCCGAAGCCACCGCCACCACGTGCACGTCGGGCGCGGCGGCGCGGGTGACGGTCGCGGCGGTGACGAGCGCGGTGGAGCGGCCGGACCGGGCCGGTCCCGCCACGAGGGCGTGCTCGGCGTCGTAGAGCACCAGCCCGGCGGGGGCGAGGGTGCGGTCGCTGATGCCGAGGGGGACGAACCAGGGGGCGCCGTCGAGGCGGGCCAGCGGCACGAGCACGGCCGGGTCCACCGAGGTTGGCAGCTCGCCCACCGGCGCCGGGGGGCGGGTGGGCGGGCTGGTGGCAGCGGCCGCCACCCGCCGCACCGCCACCTCCAGGCCGTCGGCCGGCCGGGCCACCTGCACCTCCTGCTTGTGCTCGGCGACGATGGCCCCGCCCGGGTGGAAGTCGGGCACGTCGGTGGCCCGGATGCCGATGCTGGTGAAGTCGAGGGGGTCGCCCATGCGGAACAGCCACCGCTGGCGCACCAGGGACTGGATGGGCGGCGGCACCGCCCCGGTGCGGTCGGTGGTGACCACCATGTGCAGGCCGACCTCGGGCCCGTCGGCGAAGACCCGCTGGAGATCCTCGGGCACGCCGTTGAGAGCGTCGTCCCACTCAGACCGGAACCCCGAGATCCCGTCGAGCAGCAGCACCACCCGCGGCTCGGAGGTGCGGGCGCTGGGCAGGGAGCGGCGGCGGTCGAGCTCGCCCCGCAGCCAGCGCACCAGGCGCACCTGGCGCTCGCGCTCGCCGGCCGCCACCACCGCCCCCACGTGGGGGAGCGCCGCCAACGGGCTCAGCTCGCCGGCGCCGAAGTCCATGGCGTAGAGGTGCAGCTCGTCGGGGGAGGACTGCGCCGCCATGGCGAGGGCCAGGGAGGTGCAGGCCGTGGTGGTGCCGCTGCCGCCGATGCCGGCCAGGAGCAGGTTGCCGTCGGCCGGCACCCAGCCCACCGGGTACTGGGCCTGGGCCTCGGGATCGTCGGCCAGGGCGAAGGCCACCACCGCGCCGGGTGCGCCGAACGGCGCCGCCGACCCGGCCGCCGCGACCAGGGCGTCGAGGTCGACCTCGGGCGGCAGCGGGTCGGGCCATGGCCGCCGCGGGGCGGGCCGGCCCGAGCGGGCGTGGGCCTCCACGGTGGCGTCGACCAGGCGCTGGAGGTCGGTGGCGGCTTGCGGGCCGGCCTGGCCGGCCTGGCCCGAGCGGTCCGCGGCCTTGGACACCGCCGCCGGCTGCGGGCCGAAGCGGAAGGGGCGGATCTCCACCGTGCCGTGCCCTCCGGCGGCGGCGACGCCGGTGGACAGCGCCGTCTGGAGGGGCACCACCTCTCCCGGCCCCAGCCGCACGAGGGCCCGCCCGGGCTGGTTGCGGCCGATGCGGGCGGCGTCGGGCACGTCGATGACGTCGTTGGAGTCCCCGCTGTCCTGCACCCGCAGGGCGATGCGCAGGTTGGTGTTGGCCCGGATGTTGTCGTTGACCGCACCCGAAGGGCGCTGGGTGGCCAGCACCATGTGCACCCCGAGGCTGCGGCCGCGTTGGGCCACGCCCACGAGGGACTCGACGAAGTCGGGAAGCTCGGCCTTGAGGGTGGCGAACTCGTCGATCACGACCATCAGCCGCGGCATCGGCTCCCGTTCACCGGGGAGGCGGCGGTACTCCTTGAGGTCGCCCACGCCGGCGTCGCGCAGGGCCCGCTCCCGGTGGCGCAGCTCCGCCTCCAGGCAGCGCAGCGCCCGCTCGGCCAGGTGGGCGTCGAGGTCAGTGACCATGCCGACGGTGTGGGGCAGCCGGGCGCACTGGTCGAAGGCGCTGCCGCCCTTGAAGTCGACGAGCACGAAGGTGAGGTGGTCCGGCGAGCAGCCGGCGCCGAGCCCCGCCACCAGGCTGCGCAGCAGCTCGCTCTTGCCGGCGCCGGTGGTGCCGGCCACCAGGCCGTGGGGGCCGTCGCGCACGAGGTCGAGGGCCAGCACGCCGTCCTCGGCCACGCCGATGGGCGCCACCAGGTCGGGGTCGACGCCCCCGGCCCGCCACCGCTCGTCGATCACCTCCGGCGCGGGCGGGTCGAGGCCGAGCAACGGCAGCAGCCCTACGGCTGCCGGCAGGCCCGCCCCGGCCACGTCGAGCTCGGGGTCCTCGAAGCGCGCCAGCGCCCGGGCGGCGGTGCGGGCGGTGGGATCGCTCATCCCGCACGCGAGCACGTCGTCGACCTGCTCACCCCGCTGCACCCGGTGGACTCGGGCCGAGCCGTCCCCGTCGAACAGCTCCACCACGGTGGTGCAGACGGCGGGCAAGCGGTCGGCGGTGGCGGCCAGCACCACGCCGGCCACCCGCCCGGCCGAGCCCCGCAGCACCGACCGGGCGGGGGAGCGGCGGCCCTCGGTGAGCGACTCGTCGTCGAGGACCACCAAGGTGGCGGGCCCGGCCTCCTCCTCGCCGCCGATGGCGGCGAACGAGCGTCGCTCCTCGGCCGCGCCCCGCTCGAGCATCCCCCGCAGCGGGGCGTCGGCCACCTCGGGGTCGGCGGCCAGCATGCGGTGGCCCGACCCGCCCGGGTCGAGGGTGTGGGGCAGCCACTTGGCCCAGTCCCAGTCGGCCTCGTGGTCGGCGGCCACGAGCACGGCGAGGGGCAGGTCGGCGGGGCCGTGGTGGGTGGCGGCCTGCACAACCAGGGACCGGGCCACCGCCAGGCAGGCCGCCCGGTCGCCGACCAGGCCGACCACGCCTCCGCCGGACAGGTCGACGAGCACGGGCGCGTCGGCGACGGCGCCGGCCTCGCGGACCACGGCCCGCACCTCGTCGTGCATGGTGCGACGTTCACCGGTTACCGGCGGGGTCCACGGGGCCGGTCCGATGCCCACCCGCAGGTGGAGCGAGTCGGGGTGCTGGGGCCGCCGCTCCCACAGGCGGGTGCTCGGCAGCATGGCCCGGCGCAGCACCTCGGCGGGGTCGGGCAGCTCCTCGGCCAGGCGTTCGCGCTCGCGGCCGGCGAGGTCGGCGAGGGTCCGGCGCAGCTCGTCGAGCTCCCGGTCGAAGCGTTGACGCTCCTTGCGGGTGCCCTTCTTGCCCCGGCGCTTGGACTCGATGGCCGTGCCGATCAGCATCACCGGGCTGAGCAGGGCGAAGAGGCCGAACAGCAGCGAGTCGAACGCCTTGATCATGATGATCCCGAAGACGATCGGGGCCAGGACCGAAACCACCCCCACCGGGCTCGGCGCCGAGCTGGTCTCGGGCGGCTTCGGCGGGTCGATGGCCTCCGGAGGCTCGGGCGGCGCCGGCCGGGGCGGACGGTTGAACGGCACCGTGCCCGCGCCGAACGCCCGCACCCCGGCCATCCCGACCGGCCGGTCGTCCTCGATCGGCGCCTGGAGGCTGAGCTGGGCCGCGCCGATGCGCACCACCGCGCCGGGCCGGACGGCGGTGGGCTCCAGCACCGGCCGGCCCGCCACCCAGGTGCCGTTGAACGATCCCTCGTCGCGGACCGTGGCGCTGCCGTCTCGAGCCAGGTCGAGGGTGGCGTGACGGCTCGACACGGTGGGGCTGGAGAGGGTCACGCCCCGCACGTCGCGTCCCACCGGCCAGGTGCCGGGGCCCACGATGGTGCGGCCACCTGCGTCGAGGCCGCCCACCACGGTGATGGCCATGGCGTCGTCGGCCATGGCGTCGGGCAGAGCCGGCGCCGCCCCGTTGCCCGGCGGGGGCACCTCGCCGTCCGGGCCGCTCGCCGGCGCCGCCGGCGCGTCGTAGAGCGGCACCAGGCGAACGGTGGCGCCCTCGGTGATCCCCGAGCGGTCCAGGCGCCGGTCGCTCGGCACGGTGGTGCCGTCGACCACCAGGACCAGGCCGGTGGGGTCGGCGGGGCCGAGGGCGCGCACCAGGTGGCCGACGGTGGCGTCGGGGTCGTGGACGACGATGTCGAGCTCAGCGCGGGCGGAGCCGTCGGTGAAGACGATCTGCATGGGACGCTCCAGGGTGCCACCAACCATGGTGCCCCCGTAGAGTCCCGGCCATGGCTCCACCTCCGCCCCCCCGCCCCGTCGCCGGCGAGCCGGAGCCGCTGGCACCCGCGGTGGGCCAGGGTGTGGTCCACCTGTTCTGCCGGACGACGGCCGGGGCCGACCGGGAGGCCGTGCTGCAGGCGGTCAAGGCGGCCGAGGCGGACGGGGTGGCGGTGGTCCCGGTCGCCCTGCTCGGCCACAAGGCCGACGTCGCCATCATGGCCCTCGGCCCGGACCTGTGGCGGCTGCGGGGCTTGCAGACCGACCTCGGCGCCGCCGGGCTGGAGGTGGTCGACTCCTATGTGTCCCTCACCGAGATCTCCGAGTACGCGGCCGGCGTCCCCGACGCCATGCGCCAGGCCCGCCTGTGGCCTCAGCTTCCGCCCGAAGGCAAGCCCGCCTGGTGCTTCTACCCCATGTCCAAGCGGCGCCGGCCGGAGCAGAACTGGTTCACGCTGCCCTACGACGAGCGCAAGGAGTTGATGCTGGAGCACGGCGCGTCGGGTCGCACCTTCGCCGGCCGGGTGCTGCAGGTCGTCACCGGCTCCGCCGGCCTCGACGACTACGAGTGGGGCGTCACCCTCTTCGCCCAGCGGCCCGACGACCTCAAGGAGGTCGTCTACACCATGCGCTTCGACCGGGCCTCGGCGCTCTACGCCGAGTTCGGGCCCTTCTACACCGGCATGGTCGCCGACCTCGACACCGTGCTCGACCGAGTCGGTCTGGGCGGCTCGTAGCGCGTCACGCAGCGTTTGCCCTGTCCTCGAACGGCACTTGGCGGCGGCTCACGCGATGCTGATGGCAAGTGGGGAGCGACCTGCGCCTACGCGACTTTGTTGAGAGCGACCAAGAGGCGGTCCGGGCGTTGATCCTTGCTGGGCTCGCGATCACCAGGGCTCGATCGATGAACGCTGAACCCAGACCTCAACGACATCGCAGGTTCAAACTCGACCGGGCGAACCGTGCTCATCGAGTCCAGCGGCCAGATCGTCGGCACCCAGACCGTCCTCCCCCGGTCCGACAGCCGCGCCGAACCCTGGCTCGGCGGCGTCGCCCTGGCTGGTCTTGATTGTTATGTCATGACGCAACCGACCCACCGGCGGTTCCGCGCCACATCGCCCACACCTGCGGCCAAGTCGACGTCGGGTGATACATCGACAGCACGGTAAAGCCGAACGACTCGTACCACGTGACGTTCGGCGCCGTCGCCGTGAAGAGGAAGCAGCCACGTCCTCTTGCATCAGCCTGCTCAAGCATGGGACGCATCAATGTCTTCCCCACGCCCTCACCGTGCCGCTCTAGATCGACTCCAATCGCCCGGAGCCAGTAGTGCGGTGGGCAGCCGGCGTGATGCTGGCGGTTCGCAGCCTGACCTCTCGCAGCTTCCCGCAGTGTCCCGAGCGCCCAAGGAGCGGCGGGCAGCAAGTGCATTGCCTCGTTGACTCTGCGTCGCAACGAGACAGGGTAGGCCAATGGTGGCAGCCATACAGCGGCGCCCACCACGGCATCATCCTGACTCGCAGCCAGCAGCGTCTGGAACCCGGCGGCATCACGGGCGTCCGAACGGAGAAACCTCGGCAGCACCCGGCGGCGAGCTCTTTCGGCGGGCAGCAAGTGGCGCGTCTCTGGGAAGTTCCAGAACGCGCGCACCAAGCAAGGCACGACCTTCCCAACGTCGGACCTTCCCACCGGATGCACTCGCACGGACCCGCGTGATCGCTTGCTCATCTCGACATGATGACCTCTCTCCATCAAGCGACTCGGTCCCCGAGGGTGTCCCCTATCGCCGGGTAGGCGGCGAACCGCCATGACTTCACCGACCGGCGCTTGGGGGACAGGTGTTTCAGAGGGCCGGAGTGTCGCCGGGAGCTTCCTCGCCGGCTGCCGTGATCGCCTGGAAGAGGGCGTCGTAGTCCAGTACCGCCCACCGTTCCGCGAGCTGACCGTCGGCGATGCGCCAGATCACGATGCCGCGCATCTCGACGACGCGGCCGGTGGGCTCGATCCCGAAGAACGTGCCGTTGTGCGTTCCTCTCCATCGAGCGACCACTGCGACCAGGTCGCCGTTGGCGATGGCCTCCTCCTCCACGATGCTGATGTCGGGGAAGGCGGCGCGAACCGTCGTGATCCACTGCTTGACGCTCTCCGGACCGGGCGGCGTACCAGGCGGTGCCGCGTGATCGACGAAGTCAGGTCGCACGTCGCGGTCAGCAGCGCTCTCGTCGCCGCGGTTCACGAGGTCCTCGTAGTGGCGAGACACCAGCCGGATGTTCGAAACGGTGGACGAGGCGGCCATTTCCTAAGGCTCGCATAGGGCGTCTCCCGCGTCATTCGCGCTCGCGGTGATTCGCCGCGCGGACAAGGGTCCGCGAACGCCGGCTCGTGGGACTCTGAGGTTCGGGCCGCCTGTGCGTCTCGTCGTTACGGTTCGGAGCTGATGCTTGTACCGGAGCTGGACGTCACCGAGCTCGCCACATCGTTGCGCTTCTACGCTGGGGTGCTCGAGTTCCGGACTCTGTTCGAGCGGCCTGCTGAGCGCTTCGCGTATCTCGAGCGCAACGGCGTCGAGTTGATGATCCAGGAAGCTGCCGGGCCCGGCCGCCGGTTCCGCACAGCTCCGCTCGAACCGCCGTGTGGTCGTGGCGTGAACTTCCAGCTTCGCGTCGACGACGTCGATGCGGTGCACGCCCGAGCCGTCGAGGCAGGCGCCGACATGGTTGTGCCGATGGAAGAGCGCTGGTACCGGGTGGACGTCGCCGAGAGCGGCGGCCGCTGGCAGAAGAAGGGACCAACCGAGGCGGGCAACCGTCAGTTCGTCGTCGCCGATCCCGACGGCTATCTGTGGCGTCCGTTCCGCGACCTCGGCATGCGGCCCGCTACGGACTGAGAGCCGGCCGGGCGTCACGCGACGATGCGAATGTTGCTTTACGCCGGGACTAGCGCGCCCTCCCACCCCGGCCGACCCGCGGGCTGCCGAGGTTCGTTCTAGGGTTTGGGCACCGGCACTCTCCCGGTGGCCCGGACGGCGGACGTCCGGGTGGTCCGCGACACGAGGGGAAGCACATGCGTCGAAGGTTCGGGCTGCGGCTGGTGGCCGCCGTCATGGTCATGGGACTGGTCGCCGCCGGGTGCGGGGACGACGAGGAGAGCGGCGGCGGTGGTGGCGGTGGCGGTGGTGGGGGCAACGGCGGCGGCAACGGCGGGTCGAAGACCGACCAGCTCGTCATCGGCCGGGTCCTCCCCGAGACCGGACCCCTCGCCTTCCTCGGCCCACCGATGATCGAGGGCACCAGCCTGGCCATCGAGGACATCAACTCCGCCGGCGGCGTCAACGGCCAGGACGTCAAGCTCCTGGAGGGCGACGAGGGCGAGACCCCGCAGACCGCCCGTGAAACGGCCACCCGCCTGCTCGGCGAGGGCGCCCACGCCATCGTCGGCGCGGCCGCGTCCGGTTCCATCCAGGAGTTCATTCAGTCCCTGTCGGACCAGAAGATCCCCCAATGCTCGGGTTCGGCCACCTCCCCGGCCTTCACCGACCAGGAGAACGCCGACTTCTTCTTCCGGACCGTGCCGCCCGACGAGGCGGTGGCCCCGATCATCGCCGACACCGTGATCGCCGACGGAGCTCAGAAGGTGGCGGTGGTGGCGCGGGCCGACGACTACGGCAAGGCCCTGGGCGACCTGGTGAAGGAGAACCTCACCGACGCCGGTGCCGAGGTCGGCGACCTGATCACCTACGACCCCGAGGCCGACCGCTTCACCGCCGAGGTCGACCAGATCGTGGCCCAGGAACCCGACGCGGTCGTGCTGATCTCCTTCGACGAGGGAGGCCAGCTGGTGGCGGGCATGCTCGAAAAGGGCATCACCGCCGACCAGATCTACGGCTCCGACGGCGTGTTCGGCCCCACCTTCATCGAGAAGGTGAAGGAGGGCGACCCGAACATCATCGACGGCATGAAGGTGATCGGCGCCGCCGGCGACGAGGAGTTCAACGACCGCATCGCCGAGGCCACCGAGAACAACTTCATCTACGGCGGCCAGACCTACGACTGCGCCATCGTCATCGCCCTCGCCGCCGAGGCGGCCGGCAGCACCGACGGCGAGAAGATCATGGAAGAGGTGGTCGGGGTGACCAAGGACGGCGAGAAGTGCTCGTCGTTCAAGGACTGCAAGGCCCTGCTCGAGGACGACGAGGACATCGACTACGACGGGGCAGCGGGCAACCTCGAGCTCAGCGACGTGGGCGATCCCACGGAGGCCCGCTACGCCATCGGGGAGTTCAGCGACGGCTCACTCAAGATCGTGAGCAGCCAGGACGTCGAGGTCTGACCCACGGCCGGACGACCGTGGTCCGCCCCGCGGGGGGCGGGCCACGGCGTCAGGCCTGCGCGAGGGTGCCGAGGTAGAGCTCGACCACCTTGGGGTCGTCGAGGAGCGACCGGCCGGGGCCGGTGTAGGCGTTTCGCCCCTGGTCGAGCACGTAGGCCCTGTCGCACACCTGCAGGCACCGCCGGGCGTTCTGCTCAACCATGAGGATGCTCACGCCGGCGTCGTTCACCGAGCGCACCCGGGAGAACACCTCGGACTGGAAGCGGGGGGACAGCCCGGCCGAGGGCTCGTCGAGGAGCAGCACGGTGGGGTCCATCATGAGGGCCCGGCCCATGGCCACCATCTGGCGCTCTCCGCCCGAGAGCGACCCCGCCCGCTGGGTGCGGCGGGCGCCCAGCACCGGGAACAGCTCGCCCACGAAGGCGGTGCGCTCGGCCAGGGCGCGGGTCCGCAGGTACAGGCCCATCTCCAGGTTCTCGGCCACGGTGAGGCTCGGGAACACGTTGTTGTTCTGGGGGACGTAGCCCACCCCGGCGGCCACGAGCTGGTCGGCGGCCTGGTTGGTGATGTCGCGGCCGCGTAGCTCCACCCGCCCGCGCCGCACCGGCACCAATCCGAAGATGGCCTTGACCAGGGTGGACTTGCCGGCGCCGTTGGGCCCGATGATGCCCACCAGCTCGCCAACGCCGACCTCCACGCTGCAGCCGTTCACAATGTCGACGCCCGGCAGGTAGCCGGCGACCACGTCGGCGGCCGAGAGGGCGACCTCCGCCGGCTCGTCATCGGGAGCTGTCACCCGACGTTCTCCTCGTCGGCCACGCCGAGGTAGGCCTCGATCACCTGCGGGTCCTTGGCGACGGTGTGCGGCGGGCCCTCGGCGATGACCCGCCCCTCGCCGAGCACCACCACCCAGTCGCTGATCTCCATGACCACGTCGATGTCGTGTTCGACGAACAGCACCGTGGTCCCGTCGTCACGCAGCCCGGTGACGTGATGCAGGAGAGACTGGGTGAGCGCGGGGTTCACCCCGGCCATGGGCTCGTCCAGGCACACGAGCCGCGGCTCGGTCATCAGCGCGCGGGCCATGTCGAGCAGCTTGCGCTGCCCGCCCGAGAGGGTGCCGGCCAGCTGGCTGCGCATGGCCGAGAGCTGGAACCGCTCGAGCAGGGCGTCGGCCCGGCCCTCGATGGCGGCTTCCTGTGCCCTCCATCGGGGCCGGGCCAGGGCGGGCAGGAGGCGCTCGCCGGCCTGGTCCTGGCCCGCCAGCTTCATGTTGTCGAGCACGGTCAGGCGGGCCAGCGCCTTGGTGAGCTGGAAGCTGCGCACGAGCCCGAGGCGGGCGATCTGGTGCGTGCGCAGCCCCACCAGCGGGCGACCGTCGAAGCTCCAGTTGCCGTGGTCGGGACGGTCGAAGCCGGTGAGCAGGTTGAAGAGCGTGCTCTTGCCGGCGCCGTTGGGCCCGATGAGGGCGGTGATGGCGCCCCGCTGGACCTCGAGGTGGTCGACGTCGACCGCAGTCAGGCCGCCGAAGGAGCGGCGCATGCCCTCCACCACCAGGATCGGATCCGGCTTGGCCACCCCGGGCTCGGGCTCCACCTCGGCCAGCACGTCCCGCGCCGCCCGGGCGGCCGAGCCCGGGGCGATGGTGCGCTCGGCTTCGGCCAGGGCGGCCCGTTCGGCCACCAGGTCGGCGTCGGCGTCAGCCAAGGACCATCTCCTGCTTCGAGCCGAAGATGCCCTCGGGCCGGAAGGCCATCAGGGTCATCAGCCCCACCCCCACCAGGCCGAGGGCGAGGGCGCCCTGGGCCTCGTCACCGCGCAGCAGGGCCGGCAGGTGCCCCTCGGCTCCGAGCTGGGAGAGCAGGGACTGCGACCCGGCGAACACGAGCTGGAACAGGAAGGCCCCGACCACAGGACCCAGCCGGGTGGCCGCCCCGCCGAGGATGAGGATGGTGTACGCGAAGAACGTCACCTGCGGCTGGAAGGAGTTGGCGCCCACGCTCGAGTTGGCCAGGGCGAGCATGATCCCTCCGAGGGCGCCGATCATGCCGCCGAGCACGAGGGCCTGCATCTTGAAGGCGAAGACGTTTTTGCCCAGGGAACGCACCACGTCCTCGTCCTCGCGGATGGACTTCACGACCCGCCCCCACGGGCTGCGCACGAGCGTCGCCACGAGCACGGTGCACAACGCCACCAGCGTCCAGCCCACGAGCAACGACCACAGGGCGTTGCCGGAGAACTGGAGCTGGCCGATCCCGTAGCGGCGCCCGGGTTCGAACGGGCTGAGGGCGAAGAACTCGCTCGCCAGCGGGCGCTTGCCGCCCGACCGGGGCTTGGGGAGGCCGAAGGGACCGCCGGTGACGTCGGTGGCCGGGGTGGACCGGGCCACGAAGCGGAGGATCTCGGCCGACGCGATGGTGACGATGGCGAAGTAGTCCATGCGCAACCGCAGCGTGGGCGCGCCAAGCGCGAAGGCGAGGACGACCGCGGCGAGCAGCCCGATGGGGATCCCCACCCACATCGACCAGCCCAGGGTGTCGACGCACACGCCGAGGCCGTACGCGCCCACGAGCATGAACCCGACCTGGCCGAAGTTGCGCAGGCCGGTGTAGCCGAAGTGGACGTTGAGCCCGATGGCGGCCAAGGCGAACACGGCGGCGTCGGGACCGACGCCGGCCCGGAGGGCGTTCTGCACGATGGCGCCGAGGTCCATCAGGCCACCCGTTCCCGGGATCCGAGCAGGCCCTGGGGGCGCACGAGCAGCACGCCGATGAGCACGGCGAGGGCGGCCACCGTCTTGAGCTCCGGCTTGATGAACACCGCGCTGAGCTCGGTGGCCAGGCCGACCACGATGCTGCCGGCCATGGCGCCGTAGGCGGTGCCGAGGCCGCCGAGGATCACGCCCGCGAACATCAGCAGCAGCAGGTTGAAGCCCATGAGGTAGTTGACGCTGGTGGCGCTGCCCTGGAGCACCCCGCCCCCGGCGGCCAACGCCCCGCCCAGGACCCACACCAGGAGGATCACCCGGGGCACGTTGATCCCCGAGGACGACGCCAGGTCGGGGTTGTCGGCGACGGCTCGCATGGCCTTGCCCAGCCGGGTGGATCGCAGCATGACGGCGACGCCGACGAGGACGACCACGCTGATGGCGATGACGGCGAGGTCGCGAGGGGTGATGGCCACCGGCCCGAAGCGCCACGCCCGCTGCAGGCCGTAGTCGCGGTACTTCGGCGAGCCGCTGCCGAACCAGATCAGCAGGCCCTGGCGGGCGGCGATGGACAGGCCGATGGAGATCACCATCATCTGGAACCGGCCGGTGCGCCGGCGCCGCAGCGGCCGCCAGATCCCGCGGTCGAGCCCGGCGCCCAGCGCCCCACCGAGCGCCACCGCGACCAGGGCGGCCAGCACCAGTTGGAGCCGGGGACCGGCCAAGGGCCCTATGTGCAGGCCGCGGACGTTGAGGAACCAGGCGGCCACCGCGCCGAAGGCCACCAGCTCGCCGTGGGCGAAGTTCACCAGTCCGGTGGTGCCGAAGATCAGCGACAGGCCGATGGCGGTGACGGCGATGATGAGCCCGAACAAGAGGCCGTTGACCGCCGCCCGGGCCAGACGGTCGCCGAGGGACAGGCCCCCGGCCCGGGCGCCCCCGGTGCCCGATCCGGCGCCGGTGCCGGGCACGCTGGTGCCCGATCCGTCGCCGCCGCCGTCGCCGCGGGTGAGGCCGAAGAGCACGAACCGGGTGCGGCCACCCTGCACCTGCACCTCCAGGCGCCGCCGGTCGGGGTCACGCAGCCGTACGCCGGCGGGCAGGGTCTTGGTGTCGAGCGTGATGCGGTAGGCACCGGCGCGCGGCACGGGCACGGTCCAAACGCCCTCTGAGTCGGTGCGGACCTCGCCCACCGTCCGGTTGGCGGTGTCGGTGACCACGATGCGCACGCCCTCGAGCGCCTTGCCTTCGACCTTGACGGTGCCCCCCACCGCGGTGGCGGCCGGGGCGGTGGTGGTGGTCTCCTGGGCGTCGGCCACGCCGGCGGAGCACAGCACCACGGCGACCACCAGGCCGGCAGCCGCCAGCGCGGCTCGGTCGAACGGTCTGCGGACCCTCCTGGACAAGCCCCTCGCTCCTCCCGGCGTCAGGCCGGCAGTGTAGAGAACCCTGGGCCGAGGATCGCTCAGCTCAGACCCCGAGGTCGGTAGATGGCGGTGTGGGCGATGCGGCCCGCGGGCCGGCCGGCCACCACCTGCAGCACATCGAGGTCGACGAATCGGTGGCCGCTCCGCTCCCGCACCCCGGTGACCAGGGCCCGGGTCTCGACGCGGTCGCCGTCGCCCACCGCGCCGAGGAACCGGACCTCGCTCTCCACGTGGATCCACGGACCGAGCCTGACGTTGGCGACCAGCACGGAGTTCGCCATGCGGAGCAGCCACCCGGGATGCGCCACCTGCTCGGATCGGAAGAGAGGCAGCGCCTCCCGGATGTCGTCGAGGTACTCATCGGCCCGTTCCGCAGCGAACGTCGCGGCGATGCTGCCGAGGGGCCCGGCAGTGAGGGACTCGGCACTGGCCGGCGGCGGCTCGGCGGGCGGTGGACCGGACGGCCAGCCCCCCGGATCCGGTGCGTCTGGCGGCCTCGCCGGCAGGGTGGCGCGCCCGACCGCGCAGCGCGCACCGGACGAGTCGCAGAGGGTCAGGTCGAGCACGCCGTCGCCCTCGCCGCCGGCGGTGGCCGTCACCTCCACCTCGTCGCCGTCGTACACGGGGGACTCAAAGCGGGCCGTCATCGTGCCCCGTTCGAGCCACGTTCGGCCCCACCGCTCGGCGGGCAGGTGGCACAGGTAGGCGTAGACGTCCACGCCCGGCACCAGGCCGCCCCGGAAGCCGAGGCGCATTGCCACCGAGTCGTCGTGGATCTTGTTGGTCGACGCCGTCGCCGTGTTCAAGGCCCGCACCCGGTACCGCATCCTCGCCACGCTGTCACTCGCGGTGCTGGTCTGCACAGGGGCACCCCCGTTCGGCCCTGAGGGCCCGGGGTGTGATCGCCCTGGACATGGAGACCGCCGCCGTCGCCGCCTGCTGCGAGCGCCGGCGTGCCCTGGTCGGTGTTCCGGGCCGTGAGCGGGGCGCGCATGCTGACGACCGGGCCGTGGGAGGCTCGGGGCGTGCCCGCGAGGGTCCGTCCGTCGCGGCCGGAGGATGGTGCGGAGCTCCGGCAGATCGAGCGCCTCGCGGGCCAGCGGTTCCGCGAGGTCGGGCTGGCCGAGGTGGCCGACGACGAGCCGCCCTCGCTGGAGGTACTGGCCGAGTACGCCCGCGCCGGCCGGGGCTGGGTGGCCGTCGACGAGAACGACGAGCCCGTCGGCTACGTGGTGGTCGACGTGGTCGACGACCAAGCCCACATCGAGCAGGTCAGCGTGCACCCCGACCACCAGGGCGCGGGCGTGGGCCGGACGTTGATCGAGCGGGTCGCGGCGTGGGGCGCCGAGACCGGACGAGCAGCGCTCACCCTGACCACCTTCGCCGACGTGGCATGGAACGGCCCGCTCTACGAGCACCTCGGGTTCAGCGTCGTCACCGAGGAGGAGATCGGCCCCGAGCTGCGAGCCGTCCGGGAGGTGGAGGCGGCCCACGGCCTCGATCCGGCGCGGCGGGTGTGCATGCGCCTCGATCTCCCGGGCCCGGCCCCTCGGTGATGACCGCGGGTAAGGTCTGCCGCCGTGCGATGCCCCGTGTGCGAGGACGAGCAGCTCGCCATCTCCTCCCGGGACGGCGTCGAGATCGACTACTGCCCCCAGTGCCGGGGCGTCTGGCTCGACCGGGGTGAGCTCGACAAGATCATCGACCGGGTCGGCCAGGCCGGGGCGACGGTGGCCCCTCCGGTCCGGGAGGACCGGGGCGACCGCTACGGCGACGACGACCGGTTCCGGGACCGGCCCTATGACGACCGCTACCGCGACGACCGCCGCCCCGATCCTCGCTACGACAAGCGCCGCAAGCGGCGCTCGTTCCTCGAGGACATGTTCGACTTCGACTGACCGGGCCTCATCCGAGGGCCTCGAGCGAGGCGCGGAGGGCGCCGAGCTCACCCACCACCTCGTCGAGCTCGGCGCCGAGCTCGTCGCGTCCCTCCCCGGCGGTCAGGGCCACCTCCGCCGCTCGGGCCACGGCGGCGCCGAGGCGGGCGTCGAGGAGCTGGAGGCGTCGATCGGTGTCCTCGAGGGCGTTCAGGACACGTTGGACCGACGCGAACCTTGTCGACAGCGCCTCCACCAGCGCCGGGTCGGCCGACGGGTCCCGCTTCGCCCGCTTGTAGTCGTCGGTGACCCGCTCCACGTCCAGGGAGCCGGCGATCCCGCTCGCCTCCGCCGCTCGCACGGCGGTGTCCCACACCGCCAGCACGCCCTCGTCCACCCGATCACCCAGCTCGCCCAGCCGCGCCTGCACCGGGCCGGGGCGGAGGCCGGCGAGGATCTCCTGCCACCGGCGGCGGGCCTCCAGCGCGTCGGCCACGGCCCGGCCCCAGCGGGGCGGCAGCGCCGCGGGGTCGATCTGGGCGAGAGGGTCCGGCGGCGCCTTCGGTCTGCGACGCAGCATCGGCCGGCGACCCTACAGGCCGTGCGGCCCAGTCGATCAGCGTCAGCCCCGGTCGGCGAGGTCGTACTCCGACGCGTAGTAGGGGTGCGAGGGGTCGTAGGTCGTGAGCGGTGACGGGTGCTCGACGCGACCGATCGGCCTGACGTCGCGGCCGCGGATGCCCAGCCGGGCATCGCCCAGCGAGCGCCGGGCGTCCTCTGCCATCGACTCGAGCCGCGCGACGACATCGGGCTGCTCGGCCAGGACGTCGTCGGTCTCGCCGAGATCGGCGCCGAGGTCGTAGAGCTCGCGGCACTCGGCGCCCCCGCGGGCCAGGTGCAGCTTCCAGCGCCCCGACCGCACCGCCTCGAGGTCGTTCATCCGGTAGTAGAGGAAGGCCTCGTGGGGCGAGGAGGCGTCCTCGTCGAACAGCAGCGCGCCGATGTCGCGGCCGTCGATGGTGCGGTCACCGGGCAGCTCGACGCCGGCCAGCGCGGCGAACGTCGGGAGCAGGTCCATCGCCGTGGCCACCTCGCTCGTCGCCCGGCCCGCGCCGATGCGGCCCGGCCACCGGGCGATGCACGGCACGCGTATGCCGCCCTCCCACGTCGTGCCCTTGGTGCCCCGCAGCGGCGAGTTGCTGCCGCCCGCCCGGGCCAGGGACCCGTTATCGCTCGTGAACACGATCAGGGTCTGCTCGTCGAGCCCGAGGGAGGCGACCTCGTGGAGGAGCACCTCGGTCGTCCAGTCGATGGCTTCGACGGCCGCGCCGTAGGGACCGTTGCGCGTCGATCGGAGGAACCGCTCCTGGGCGTAGATGGGGAGGTGCACGTAGAGGTGGGCGAGGTACAGGAAGAACGGGCGGCCGCGCTCGGCCCGGAGGAACCGCACCGCCTCGGCCACGTAGCGGCCGGTCAGGGAGGCCTGGTCGGGCTGCTGCTCGAGCACCTCGTCGTCGAGGAGCAGGGGAAGTGGGGGATAGCCGGGCTGATCACCGTCGGGCGTGGTCCTGGTGCCCACCTGTCGGCCCATGTCATTGCTGTAGGGCAGGCCGAAGTAGTGGTCGAAGCCGTGATCGGTCGGCAGGAAGGACGGCTGGTCGCCGCAGTGCCACTTGCCGACCATCTGGGTGCGGTAGCCCGCCGCCGAGAGCACCCGGGCCATGCTGACCTCCGTGGGCGGCAGGCCGACGCCCTGGCTCGGGAAGAGGACGGGCAAGCCCTCGAAGTCGCCGAACCCGATCCTCGGTGGGTAACAGCCGGTCAAGAGCGCGCCCCGCGACGGGGAGCAGACCGGCGAGGCCATGTAGAAGTCGTCGAAGCGGAGGCCCTCGGCGGCCATGCGGTCGAGCGCCGGCGTGGCGTTCAGGCGCGACCCGTAGCAGCCGAGGTCCCCGTAGCCCAGGTCATCGCAGTTGACGAGGATGACGTTGGGCTGGTCCATCAGCCGAAGGTACCAACCCCCTCAGCTGCCCGATCCCGTACGTGCGGCCAGCTAGGCGCCTTGGCCGATGTTCTGGGCCAGGCCGCCGTCCATGGTGAAGGTCGAGCCGGTGCAGTAGTCCGACTCGCTCGAGGCGAGGAAGATGGCGAGCCGGGCGATCTCGGCGGGCTCGGCGGCCCGCTTGAACGGGATGCTTCGCACCTGCTCCTCGAGCAGGTCCGGGTCGTCGATGGCGGCCTGGTTGAACGGGGTGAGCACCATCCCCGGCGCCAGGTTGTTGACGTTGATCTTCATCGGCGCCAGCTCGAGGGCCAGGGTGCGGGTGAGGTTCCGCACGGCGCCCTTGGAGCAGTCGTAGTCGGCGCCGCCCGCGTTCGGGATGTCCTCGTGGACCGAGGTGACGTTGACGATCTTGCCCTCGCCTCCCCGCTGCTTGCGCTCCTGGATGAAGCGCCGGCAGCAGAAGAACGGGCCGTACACGTTCGTACGGATGGCCGTGTCCCACACCTCGGTCGACAGCTCGCCCACATCGGTTCCCGACGCGTCCACGCCGGCGTTGTTCACCAGGATGTCGACGGTTCCGAGCTCCTCGATGGCGCGGTCGAAGAGCGCAGCCACCTGGCCCTCGTCGCTGATGTCGACCTGGACGACGATCGCCCTCCGACCGGCGCCGGTCACGCCTTCCGCGGTCTCGGCTGCCCCATCGGCGTCGTGGAGGAAGGTCACCACCACGTCGGCGCCCTCCTCCGCGTACGCCAGCGCGGTGGCCTGGCCGATGCCGGAGTCGGATCCGGTGATGAGGGCGACCTTGCCGAGTAGACGTTGGGCGTTCATGGGTGCTCCTTGGGGTTCTGGTCGACCGATGGATCGTTGCGCTGGCCGGCCTCGTCGATGCGCCATGCAGCGTTGATGAGCCCGACGTGGGAGAAGGCCTGGGGGAAGTTCCCGAGGAGGGGGCCGCCGCCGGGGACCGCCTCCTCGGACATGAGCCCGAGGTCGTTGGCGTACGCCGCCGCGCTGGTGAACCAGGCCTCGGCCCGGTCGAGGTCGCCCGCCAGGGCAAGGCACTCGGCCAGCCAGAACGTGCAGATCAGGAAGCCGCTCTCGTCGGAGGGCCAGCGTCGCACCAGCCCGCCGGTGCCGAGCTCGCGCTCGATGGCGTCGATGGTGGCACGCATGCGCTCGTCGTCGGCGGGAAGGAAGCCCACCAGGGGCAACACGAGCACGGAGGCGTCGAGGTCGTCGGAGGCAAAGGCCCCGGTGTAGGCACCCGCCCCGGCGCTCCAGGCCTGCTCCAGCACCGCGGCCCGGATCTCGTCGCGGGCGAGCGCCCAACGGTCCGGGTCGGCACCGGCGCCGAGGCGGTCGGCCAGGCTGATGGCCCGGTCGAGGGCCACCCAGCAGAGCACCTTGGAGGAGACGTACTGCCGTTGTTCGTCGCGCGCCTCCCACATCCCGGCGTCAGGTTCGGCCCACCCGGCAGCGGCCCGGTCGGCCAGCACCACGAGCAGCTCCCGGAGCCCTTCGTCGAGCCCCTCGATCTCGTCCCGCAACTGGTGGACCGCGTCGAGGACCTCGCCGAACACGTCGAGCTGCACCTGGGTCCACGCCTGGTTCCCGACCCGCACGGGGTGGCTGTCGTGGTAGCCGCTCAGGTGGTCCAGGGTGTGCTCGTCGAGATCACGCTCGCCCGCCACGCCGTACATGATCTGGAACAGCTCGTCGCCGATCCTGCCGGCGGCGTTGACGAACCAGTCGAACAAGCGGGCCGGCTCGTGGGGGCACGCTGCGATCCACAAGGACCGTATGGTCAGGCTCAGGTCGCGCAACCAGGCGTAGCGGTAGTCGAAGTTGAGGTCGCCGCCCATGCGCTCGGGGAGCGAGGTGGTCGCCGCCGCCACGATGGCCCCCGACGGCTGGAAGGTGAGGCCCTGCAACACGAGCGCGCTGCGGCGGACCTCGGGGGCGAAGCGACCCTGGTAGCCCGGGTGCAGCTGGGCCCACGACCGCCACGTCTGCCGAGTGTCCTCGACCGTGGGGCCGGGCTCGGCCTCGCCCGGTGGCGGGCCGCCGAACGACGCCTGGAACCGGGCCTGGAACTCCCTGACCTCGCCCGCGCCGACGACGAAGTGGGCTCGGGCCGAGCCGTGCTCGCATCGCAGCGGGACCGGGCTCGTCAACGTGAGCTGCGCGGGTCCGCCCCGGGCGACCACCCCGTCCGCTACGGGCCGGAGGAGGGGTTCGGTCCGCCCGTACTCCATGCGGGGCGCGAAGTCGATCTCCAAGGTGACCGTTCCGCGCACGCCCTCCACCCGTCGGAGCAACGTGTGGGGGGACCGGAGCCCCAGGTCGTGGCCCCGCGCCCCGGGATCGAGGGCGGCCGCGTCGGTGAGGGCCACCTCGCCCCGGGCCGTGCGGAACACCGTGCGGAGGACGAGGGACTCCTCGACGTACTCGCGCTCGACGTCGAACTCTTCCACCGGGCGAACGACCCAGTGGCCCGCCTCGGGGTCGAGCAGGCGGCCGAACACCGAGGGGGAGTCGAACCGGGGGACGCACCACCAGTCGATCGATCCGCGACGGTCGACCAGCGCGGCGGAGTGGCAGTCGGACAGGAACCCGTAGTCGGCGATCGGGGGCTGCCGCCGTCGGGGATCGGATCCTCGGCCCCCTCCCCCCGGGCCCGGGCCGCAACCGTTCACTGACGTACCTCCCGGGCGATGATGACCGCGATCTCGGCCGCGGGGTCCGGCCGACGAGGCGATGCCCGTCCTTGTGTAGCCCCCTGTCGCGGGAAGGGACGGCGCGGCGGGAGATCGTTAGAAAGTCGTTCGAAACGGGTCAGGTCCCCTTGTAGTTGAGGACCTGGCGCAGGGTGTGGCGGACCTCGACGAGGTCGGCCTGGTCGGCCATGACCTGGTCGATGTCCTTGTAGGCCGAAGGGATCTCGTCCACCAGCGCGTGGGCGTGCCGGTCGAGCCACACCTTGCCCTGCATCTGCTGCGCGAGGTCCGCCTTGGTGAAGAGCCTCTTGGCCTGGGTGCGGCTGTGCCGGCGTCCGGCGCCGTGGCTGCACGACCTCCAGCTCGCCTCGTTGCCCCTGCCGGCCACGATGTAGCTGCGGGTGCCCATCGAGCCGGGGATGACGCCGACATCGCCCACGTCCGCCCTGATGGCGCCCTTGCGGGTGATCCACACCTCGCGGCCGAGGTGGACCTCGCGCTGGGTGAAGTTGTGGTGGCAGTTGATGCGCTGCGCCTCCCGGCCGTGGCCGATGAACGCGAACACCTCGCGCATGGCGTTGTCCATCATCTGGTCGCGGTTGGCGCGGGCGTAGTCCTGCGCCCACAGCATGTCGGTGATGTACGCCTGGAACTCAGGGGTGCCCTCCATGAAGTACGCCAGGTCCGGGTCCTCCAGCCGGAGCTGGAGGTCCTTGGCCAGGCGGCGCGCCTTGGCGATGTGCATCTGGGCGAGCTGATTGCCGATGCCGCGGCTGCCCGAGTGCAGCACCACCCACACCCGGCCCCGCTCGTCGATGCACAGCTCGAAGAAGTGGTTGCCCGAGCCGAGCGTGCCGAACTGCTTGGTCACCTTGGCCGCCTGCTTTCCGGCGAGCTCGGTCGCCGGCTTGTGCTGGGCCAGCCACCCGCTCGCCCGCCGGGTCGCCACCTCGTGACCCTGGCCGACACCGGCGGGGACGGCCTGGGCGATGCGGCCGAGCAGCGGCTCGAGCGTGTCGGGCAGCTGGTCCTCGGCGACGTCGAGCTCGGCGGCGATCATCCCGCAGCCGATGTCGACGCCGACCGCGGCGGGGATCACGGCGCCCGTGGTCGGGATCACCGAGCCGACGGTCGCGCCGATGCCGACGTGGGCGTCGGGCATGAGGGCGACGTGGCCCTCGACGATCGGGAGCCGGGCCGTCTTCTCCGCCTGGCGGATGGTCCCGGCGTCGATGTCGCTTCCCCAGGAGATCAGCTTGTCGCTCACGTGGGTGGGCATGTCACCCCCTCTCCTCCGGTTGTCGGTGCGGCCACCGCGCCTACCCGCGGCCGACGGCTCGCTCGAGCTCGGCCTTGTTCATCTTCGAGCGGCCCTCCATGCCCTTCTGGCGCGCTTCGTTGTAGGGACATACCCCCGCCCTGCCGATTCACAACCCGTGGCGGGGCCGCTCGAGGGTTGGGGTCGACTGCCGCCTGGCCAGCGGCGACACTGAGGGCCCAGCTGAAACGGGGGTGCGAGATGTCGTTCGATCTGGTCGTCAGGGGAGGCACTGTCGTCGACGGGAGCGGCGCCCCGGCCCGCACCGCCGATGTCGCGATCTCCGGCGGACGCATCGCCGAGGTCGGGACCGTCGACGGCACCGGCCGGCGGGAGATCCGGGTCGACGGGGCGATCGTGGCCCCCGGCTTCGTCGACATCCACACCCACTACGACGGCCAGGCCACGTGGGACGAGCGACTCCAACCGTCGTCCAGCCACGGGGTGACCACCGTGGTCGCCGGCAACTGCGGGGTGGGGTTCGCGCCGGTGCGCGAGGGCGACCACGAGATGCTGGTGGAGCTGATGGAAGGCGTCGAGGACCTGCCGGGAGTCGTCCTCGAGGAGGGCCTCTCGTGGGAGTGGGAGTCCATCGGCGACTACCTCGACGCCCTCAACCGCCGTCGATACGACATCGACTTCGCCGCCCAGGTCTGCCACGCCCCGGTACGCGTCTACGTGATGGGCCAGCGAGGCGCCGACCGGGAGGCGGCGACGGTCGAGGAGATCACGGCGATGGGCCGCATCGCAGCGGAAGGCATCCGGGCCGGCGCACTCGGCTTCACCACGTCGCGCACCCTCAACCACCGGACGAGCAGGGGCCAGCCCACGCCGACCCTCACCGCGGAGCGCGACGAGCTCGTCGGCATCGCCCGGGAGATCGGGAAGGCCGGCCGTGGGGTGCTGCAGGTCGTGTCGGACTTCCGCGACGAAGCGGTCGAGTCCGAGACGCTGCTCGAGATGATGCGCGCCTCGGGCCGGCCGCTGTCGATCTCCCTCGTCCAGACCGCCCCCGGTCCGGGCTACCGGTCGAAGCTCGACCTGCTCGACGCCGCTCAGGCCGAGGGTCTCGCCATGCGAGCCCAGGTCGCCGCCCGCGCCGTCGGCGTGCTGCTCGGTCTGCAGGGGTCGATCAACCCGTTGTCGCCGGCGCCGACGTTCCAGGCCGTGGCCGGGCTGCCCCTCGCCGAGCAGGCACGGGCGCTCTCCCGACCCGAGCATCGGGAGCAACTGGTGGCCGAGGTGCAGGCCACCAAGCAGGTGTTCCCGATGGATCGCATCTTCGAGCTCGGCGATCCGCCGGAGTACGAGCCGGCGCCGGAGGACAGCGTCGCCGCTCGTGCCGAACGGATGGGCGTCAGCGCCGCCCACCTCTACGTCGACCTCCTCCTCGGCTACGAGGGCCGGGCACTGCTCTACATGCCGTTCCTCAACTACTTCGACGGGAGCCTCGACGCCGCCGCCGAGATGCTGGCCCATCCCCGCACGGTCCCGGGGCTCAGCGACGGTGGCGCCCACGTGGGCACCATCTGCGATGCCAGCTTCCCCACGTCGCTGCTCACCCACTGGGGCCGCGATCGCACCCGAGGGGAGAGCTTCGAGCTGCCGTTCCTGGTGGCGCGCCAGTCCCGGGCGACCGCCGAAGCCGTCGGCCTGCTCGATCGGGGGCTGCTCGCGCCCGGGTACAAGGCCGACCTCAACGTGATCGACTTCGACAACCTGGCCCTGCACCCGCCGGTGATGGTGCGCGACCTACCGGCCGGCGGGAAGCGCCTCGTCCAGGGCGCTCGCGGCTACCTCCACACGGTGGTGGCGGGGGTCGAGACCTATGCCGACGGCGAGCCCACCGGTGCCCTTCCCGGCCGCCTGGTCCGCGGACCGCGGGCCGACTCCGGTCGAGCGGGAGCACCGTGACCAGTGGGCCGAGCGGGGCCTGAGGGGATTGGCGGTGGCGGTGCTGGTCACGGGGTCCTCGGGCCGCATCGGATCCGACGTCGTCGACCTGGCCGACCCCTCGCAGTTGTCGATCCGTCAGGGCGACCTGGTGGACCGCCGCCCGATGCTCGCCCAGCCGTTCGTGCACCTCGACGTGACTGATCCGGCGTCGTGCCGAGCCGCCTGCGCCGGCGTCGAGGCGGTGCTCCACCTGGCCGCTGACCCTTCGCCCGCCGCCGACTTCCGGACCACCGTGATGCCCCTCAACATGGGTGGCACCTACAACATGGTCGAGGCGGCGGTCGATGCCGGTGTCTCCCGCTTCGTGTTCGCCAGCAGCGTGCAGGCGGTGGAGGGCTACCCGCCCGACCACCAGGTCCGCGAGGAGGACCCACCCCGGCCGGCCAACGACTACGGCGTGGGCAAGGCGTTCGGGGAGGCGCTCTGCGCTGCCGCCGCGGTGGCGCACGCGGACACCACCTTCGTGTCGGTGCGGATCGGCAACTACACCCAACAGCGGCCGGGATCCGAGGCGGCTTGGCGGGATCGCACTTCATGGCTGAGCCCGGCCGACGGCGTTCAGCTGCTGATGCTCGCCCTCACCGCACCACTCGGGGGCCATGCCGTCGTCCATGGCGTGTCGAACAACGCCACCAAGCGGCTGTCGATCGAGAGGACGCGACGCCTGGTGGGCTTCGCGCCCACCGACGACGCCTTCGCCTCTCGTCCGTGACGAGGCGGGTCGCCTCCCGCTACCGACCTGGCGAGTGGTCCTCGATGAACTCGGCCGGGTCCTTGTCCGATGTGTCCACGTCCCGTCCGCCGGCGTGCTGTGTGTTGAAGGCCACGAACCGGCTGCCGAGCTCCCTGCGGATGTCGCGGCCCACGTCTCGACGGCACGCGGCCAGCGGGCCCCGCTCCTCCTCGGCCATGTGGTCGCTGTTCTCGTCGTTGGCCTGCTGCACGGCCGCCCACCACTCGTCACTGGCGGGGTCAGCCCCGGCCACGCGCCGCACCGCCTCGCGGATCTTGTTGTGGTCACGGATGGCGTCGTCGGTGTCCTCTTCGGCGTCCGCGACCTGCTGCAGCAGCGTCGGGTAGAACACCTGCTCCTCGGCGTCGGCATGGAGCTCCAGGTGCTCGGCCAACGGTCGCCACAGCGCATCCACCACCGCCGCGTCGCTCCGACGCTCGTCATCGAGCTCAGCGAAGCGACGGCGGAAGACCTCGTGATCGTCCAGGATGAGGTCACAGATGTCAGGCAATGGGGCTCCCTCGAGCGGCCGGTCGGCCGCGAGGAGCGCTTCGTACCCCCTCCATCACCGTTTGATGTTCGCTCCGGTGGCCCGACGCTTGGCGGCGGTCGCCCAGCGACTCGTACGATCCGTCGATGACCCTCCCCGAGCACGGCATGTCGAAGGCGGAGATCGTGGCCGCGCTCGAGTCTGCGCGGGCTGGTGATGTCCGCTGGCAGGAGGGCCGTACCTTCGGGATGGTCTACGACGCCGGACCGACCGCGCAGGCGGTCGCCCATGCCGCGGCCGAGATGTTCCTGCACGACAACGCCCTCAACACCGCCGCGTTCCCGAGCCTGGCGAAGATCCAGTCCGACGTCGTGGCCGCCACCGCCACGCTGTTGCACGGCCCCGAGGGGGCGGCCGGGTTCATGACCTCGGGCGGCACCGAGAGCATCCTGATGTCCGTCAAGGCTGCACGGGAGCGGGCCCGGGTCGAGCGCAGCGTGACGGCACCGAACATGGTGATCCCCGAGAGCGCGCACGCCGCGTTCCACAAGGCCGGTCACTACTTCGGGATCGAGGTTCGCAAGGTCGCGGTCCGGGCCGACTTCCGCGCCGACGTGGACGCGATGGCGAACGCCGTCACCGCCGACACGGTGCTGGTGGTGGGGTCGGCACCGCAGTACCCGCAAGGCGTGATCGACCCCATCCCCGAGCTCGCCGAGGTGGCTACCTCGATCGGTGCGAGCTTCCACACCGACGCGTGCATGGGCGGGTTCGTGCTGCCGTTCATGGAGATGCTCGGCCACGACGTGGCGCCGTGGGACTTCCGGGTCGACGGGGTCACGACGATCTCGGCCGACGTCCACAAGCTCGGCTACGCCCCGAAGGGCGCGTCGGTGATCATGCACCGCTCCAAGGAGCTTCGCCGCCACCAGACGTTCGTGTTCGACGACTGGCTCGGCGGGTTCTACGCGTCACCGAACATGCAGGGCACCCGCCCGGCGCTGCCGATGGCGACCGCCTGGGCGGTCATGCACCACCTCGGCGTCGAGGGCTACAAGAAGCTCACGCGCACGAGCATCGAGACGGCGCGGCGCATGGTCGACGGTGTGCGTGCCACAGAGGGGCTCACCGTGCTCGGCGAACCCGAGGCGCACCTCCTGGCGGTCACTGCCGCCCCCGGTTGGGAGTCGCGCCTCGACGTTTTCGCGCTCGGTGACGCCCTCCAGGCGCGGGGATGGTTCCACGACCGCCAGAAGCCCCCCGACTCCTTGCATGCCACCGTGAGCGCCGGGAACGCCCCGGTCATCGAGGACTACCTGGCCGACCTCGCCGAGTGCGTCGGCGTGGTCACCGGCGTTCGCAAGGAGGACCGGTCCACGAACTACGCCACCCTCGAGTGATGCTCGCCTGCTGAGGCGGCTCCGAGCCGAGCCGGGCTCCACAGAGGGATCAGGTCCAGCCGGCCATGGCCTCGACGGCGCGAGCCAGGTGGTCACGGCCGGCGGCGAGCGTGCGCTGCTCCCACCCGGCGTCGTCTGGGGTGAAGCAGCACCGGTAGGCCCACACCGCGGCGTGATGAGCCGCGTTGGTACGGTCGCCACGCCGGTGGACCCACTGCTCCTGGAACGTGGCGCCCAGCTGGGTGAGGTCGTCGGCGGTGCCGAACTCCAGCGACGTCGCGTAGCACGTCGCACCGGGGAGGATGGCGGCGAACCCACTGGCGATCTGCCCGGCCTTGAGGCCGGTGGTGGCCTCGGGGTTGCCGGCCGTCGCCTCCACCCGGTCGCACCAGGCGCGGTGGAAGTCGTCCTGCGCCGAGCCGGGAGGTTGATCGGACAGCGCGGTCACCTCACCCCAGGGGCCGTGCCCGGTGTGCAGGTCGACGGTCAGCACCTTTGACGCCCCGCCCACCAGCTGGGGGATCACCACCTCGAGGATGCGGTTGGACTCCTCGGTGCAGGACCCGCCGTAGTGGAGGCCGTCGGGGTGGCGGTACTGCCCGATGGTGATCCCGTCGCGAACCCAGACCAAGCCGCGGTCGGCGACCAGCGATTGCGCCGCCGCCAGCATCTCCCCGACATCGGGCAGCTCCGGCGAGTCGGGGCAGGCGAAGGGATGCAGCTCGTCGTAGGCCTCGTTGTCGAACGGGGCGCCATGGTCCCGCTGCCAGTTGCGGTTGAGGTCGACGTTCGACTCGTTCTGGCGACGCCACCACGCCATCCCCCACGGGTTCACCGCGTGGACGACGACGACCGCCATGCCGGCGGGAAGCGGCCCGAGGCCCTCCAGCAGATCGGCTTGGAGGGCGGATCCGAGGAAGCCCTCGACGCCGTGCACGCCACTGAGCACGACCAGCACCCGGTCGGCGTCGACGGGCCCGCCCCGGGCGGTACCGATCGTCAGCCCCAGCCCGTGCGGCCCCCTGGCTTGGATCGGGTGGGAGGCCAACCCGCCGCCGAGCCGGCGCGCGGCGTGTACGAACCGGGCTCGGCACTCGTCATAGGTGAGTGGGAGCCGGTCGTGACGGGTGACGATCGTCGAACCGTAACCGGCAGTTGCCGAGCAGGTCGGGCAACGGAAGCTCCGCCGCAGGCGGCCTCAACCGCAAGCTCCCAAGGGTCGCCGCCGCCGGGTGACGATGTACCGCGCGCCCCACGCCGGCCGGTGTCGACCTCGGCGCCATAGTCGAACGAAGGCTCGACGAGATCGGGCCTAAGGATCTGCTGTTCACCGCGCCGATGGGTGGATGGCTCCGTGTTCGAGCTCAACATCATCGGGTCGCTCGTCGCGATCGCCGCCGCCGTCGTGCTGATCACGATCGGCGAACGCGGCTCCGAGATCCGCTCACGCTGACGCCCCTCGACGGCGCGGAGCGCAGCGTCAACCCGCAGCGGCGCTCACCTGTTCGACCGCCGGCAGGTCGGCAAGGCGGGCATCCAGCATCCGTCGGCGCTCGTCGAGTACCGCGAGCCGATCGGCTCGGACGGTGCTGGCGAGGTCGTCGAGGATTGATCCCATGCGTTGGTGGATCTGGATCGAGCCGGCGCCCCAGTGGCGGATTTCATCGAGTGCCAAGGCGACGTAGTCGTCCCACGTCGGCTGGGGCACCACCACCCGAGCGTCTCCCGTGGCGGTCTCGACTCGCGCCGGCGGTAAGGGGCGCTCGGCGAGCCGCCGGAGAAGATCGTGGAGGTGGTCGAGGCACTGGGATGCCGTGGTGGGGTCGTTCACGCCCGGTGACAAAGCGCGCTCGGCGATGTCGACGAGCTGACGGAACCCGAAGGCCGGGTCCTCGGCGAGGTCCCGCTCCTTCATCAATCGGATGGACCTGCGGATGTCGCGCTTGTCGTCGTCGCCGAGTCTCGAAGTGTCGCCGTGCACGGTGATGAGCGGCATGCCGGTGGCGACGAACTCACCCGCTCGAGGAACGACGGCCAGGCTGACGCCGCACCGGCGGGCGACTTGCAGCAACGTGTCGACAGCGACGGACGTGACGACGCCCCGGGTCTCCGAACGAAGCGCAACCGAGGCCGGCCCCACTTCCTGGTTCCCGGCAACCGCGTCGCGGGCGTGCATCCGCTCGATGGCATCGGCGGTCTCGCGGCTGACCTGGTCGATGATCTCGATCACCCGGATCGATCCTGTGATGTTGTGGATGTACTGGATGAAGAAACCGATCGACAGCACGACCAGCGCGAACGAGAACGCGACCGAGACGCCCGGCACGAACTTGTCCACGGTGCCGTCCTCGCCTCGAACCTCTCGTAGCACCAACAGGGCGTACATGAAGGTCGCGAGGAACACGCCGAGGGCCGCCTGGTTGCGGAGGTCCCGCAGGAACGTCCGCAGCACCCGGGGCGAGAACTGCCCGCTGGCGAGCTGCAACACGACCACCGTCACCGAAAACACCAGCGCAGCGAGCGTCAGGGTCGAGGAGGCGACGGCGGAAAGCAGTTCGCGTGCGCTGTCCGGCCCGCCGGTGAAGCCCACCTGGCGGCCGTCCGCGGCGAGACGGCTATCGAGCTCAACCAGCGCGAAGGCCAGCGCAGACACCACCAGCAGGATCGCTGTCGGAATGAACCAGTAGCCGGAGAGAAGCCGCGACCAACCGCGACGAATGCGAGCCAGCATCGAGCTCACCGCGCGCCCTCGTTGTCGGCACGGCCATCTCGACGACCGCTGTCCTTGTCTCCGCGGATGAGCTCGACCCGGAGCTCATCGACCGACAGCGCGATGTCGTGTTCAAACGCCTGCAGCAGCTTCTGCCCGCCGAACCAGGCGGCAGCAACGATTAGCACCAGAGCGATCAGCCGTGCCCACGCCAGTCCCTCGAGGACCGCCGCCGACGCCGAACCCGATGGCCAACACCACGAGGACGACGAGCACGGTCATGTCAGGACCACTACCCGAACGGAGCTCCGCTGACCCGGATCGCTTGCTCCGGGGTAGAAGGCGCTCATGGCCCCTCGCCCAAACCCGGTTGGCGCTTGAACCTCGAACGGCTCTGGGACCTGCTGGTCGACAACCGCACGAGCGGAGGCCGCCTGGTCACCAGCGCCGTTGTCGTCGTCATCGGCATCGTGTTGGGGCACCTGCTCGGCTACCTCCTGGGCCGCCGGACGGACGACCCGTACGCCAGGTACTACGCCCGCAAGCTCGCCCGGTACGCCACCGCAGTCGTCGTCGTCGTCGTCCTCGCCGTCGTCTGGCACGCGTTCGCCGGCCGCGTCGGCGTCGTCCTCGGTCTCGCGACCGCCGGGCTCGCGTTCGCGATGCAGGAGGTCGTCGGCGCGGTGGCGGGGTGGTTCAACATCCTCTCCGGGCGCATCTTCCGCGTGGGGGACCGCATCGAGATGGGCGGCGTGCGAGGCGACGTCATCGACATCACCCCCTTGCGGACCAAGGTCATGGAGATCGGCTCCGCCAACAGCGACGACACACCTGTCCGCGGCCGCCAGTACACGGGGCGGATCGTCGCCATCTCGAACAAGGCGACCTTCACCGAACCCGTCTACAACTACAGCGCGGTGTTCGAGTTCATCTGGGAAGAGCTCACCTTTTCAGTCGCCCACGGCAGCGACTGGCCGACCGCGGAACGCATCCTGACTGAGGAAGCACAACGAGTCTCCGCGTCAGAAGGCGCGCAGGAAGCCATTCGCCACATGGCCCGCCGCTACCCCGTCCCCCGCGCCGAGGTCGAACCCCGCGTCTACGCCACGGCCACCGACAACTACCTCGAGCTGGCCGCTCGATTCGTCGTCCCGGTTCGGACAGCGCGAACCGTGAAAGACGAGCTCACTCGCACCGTCCTAGACGGGTTCCAAGCCGCAGGAATCGAGGTCGCCTCCACGACTCAGGATGTCACCCTTCGGTCGGCAGGAACCGAGACGGACTGACTGCCGACTGCAAGCACCGCGTCGCTCGGTGCCCGCGAGCGGCGCTCGGTCGCTTGTCGTCTTTCTGATGGGTGGCGGCACAGGCTGGCGAGATCCGGAGCTCGTCGACGGCCATGACGCACAAATCTGCGAGGACTGCTGGCAGGCCCGATCACCCCACGGCCGGCGGGAAGGTCGAACGCTTCCAGCAGACGATGAAGAAGTGGCTGCGAGCCCAGCCAGACCAACCGGCCACCGTCGCCGAGCTCCAAGCGCTCCCCGACACCTTCCTCGCCCACTACAACCACCACGGGCCGCACCGGTCCCCTGCCCGACCAGGCCACACCCAGCGTCGATTACCGCAGCCGATCAAAGGCCGCCCCAGCCGAGCGCCGCGACACCCGTGACCGGGCCGCCACGACGTGGTCGACAAGACCGGACGCGTCACGCTCCGCATCGCCGGGCGGCTGCACCACCATCGGCCTCAGCCGCGCCAGAACTGCGCCCTGGCCTCCATGCCAAGCTCAGACCGAGCGGTGGCGGCCGCTCGCTGCGGGTGTCCTCCGAGTGCCGATCGAGGACAGGGTAAACGTGTGAACTTCTTGGACGGATTGCTTGCGGTCAGGAAGTGCTGGGGGTAAGCTACGTACAGATGTTTTGACTGCCGAGTGACTCCGATGTGGTGGCCGATGGGTTGTCGGACGCGGTGGTGGAGTTGGCGGGGAGCCGCAATGTGCTCGACGCCCGCCTGGTGGAGTTGATCGGCCAGGTCGCCGCGTCGGGGGCGTGGGAGGGGTGGGGGTTGCGTTCGATCCACCACTGGGTCACGTTGCGCTGCGGGGTGTCGCCCGCTCAGGCCCGCACCCTGGTGGGCTGCGCCCGCCGACTTCCCGAACTGCCCGCGACCCGGGGCAGGTTCGCGGCGGGGGAGTTGACCTTGGATCAGGTGGCGGTGATCACCCGGATCATCCCCACCCACGCCGATGCCGAGGTGGCTGAGCTGGCTGGGGGTTGGCGGTGCCCCAGCTGCGGAACCTGCTGCGGGGCTACGCCTGGCCCACCCCACCGTCTGACCCCGACCAGGTAGCTGACACGGGCCCGGTGGAGGAGGAACGCCGGGTGGGGTTCGGCTACGACGATGACGGCACCTGGTCCCTGTCGGTGCGCCTGCCCGGTGATGAGGGGGCGGTGATCGAAGCCGCCTTGCGGGCCAAGCGCGACCAGTTGTGGCAGGCCGCGCAGGACAAAGCCGACCGTGAACAGATCACCTGGGCCGATGCCCTCCTCGCCCTGATCGACACGGGGGCCGCCCATGCCGGTGGGCGGGCGGCCCGGGAGCGTTACCAGGTGGTGTTGCACCTCGAAGCCACCCCCCACGGGGCCCCCCCCTGCGGGTCCACCTCGGTCCGCCCCTACCGGACTCGGTGCGCCGGTTCCTGCTCTGCGACGGGACCGTGCGCACCGTCAGCGAGATCGGGGGTTCCCGGTGAACGTGGGCCGGGCCCAGCACATCGTCCCCGATCGCACCCGGACCCTGGTCGAGCACCGCGACCAGGGCTGCCGGGTACCCGGTTGTGACCGGCGCACCGTGCAGGTCCACCACATCGTGCACTGGGAGAACCATGGCCCCACCGACACCCCGAATCTGGTGTGCCTTTGCCGAGGCCACCATCGCATGCACCACCAAGGACGGCTCGGCATCGAAGGCAACGCCGACGAACCCGACGGGCTGGCCTTCACCGACCGTCACCGCCGGCCCCTGGGCCGGGCCGGCCCCGCCCCCCCGGATCTCACTCCGGACTGGATCGCGCCCCCCAGCACCTGGACCCCACCCACCGGCGAACCCATCCACACCAAATGGGTCGACTTCACCCACCCCCAAGACTGGGCCATCTAGCGCTCCGCCAGTGCGCCGACCGGCGGTTCGGGCGTGCCGAGCCTGCCTCGGCGCTCGCAGGCGAAATCATCGGACCCCTCGGGCGGGACACCTCTACCGTGATGGCCGTGGAAGGCGACATCGCTGATGTGGTCGCGCACTACGAAGCGAGCCTCGAGGAGAATCGGTTGTCGGGCGGGCTGTCCGCTCTGGAGCTCGTACGGACACAGGAGATCCTTCGTCGGCATCTTCCAGCACCGCCCGCGAGCATCCTCGATGTCGGCGGCGGAACCGGCGTCCATGCCGAGTGGCTGCTTGCGGAGGGCTATGACGTGCACCTCGTCGATGTCACTCCTCGTCATGTCCACCAGGCGCTCACAGCTCTTGGCGACCGAGGACTGACGCAGAGTTGGGCGATGCACGGCAGCTGTCGTTCTCCGACGACAGCTTCGACGTCGTCCTCGTCCTCGGACCGCTCTATCACTTGCATGAGCAGGCCGACCGCATTCGGGTTCTTGAGGAAGCCCGGCGCGTCGCCCGGCCCCACGGCCTGGTCGCCGCGGCGGCGATAGGCCGGTTCGCCTCGTTGTTCGACGGCCTCGTGCGGGAGTTCCTCTTCGACCCTGAGTTCCGTGACATCGTCCAGCGCGACTTCATCGACGGCCGGCATGCCAATCCGGAGCGTCGGCCTCACTGGTTCACGACTGCCTACTTTCATCACCCCGACGAACTTGTCGATGAGATCGGCTCTGCCCGTCTCTCACTCGTCGAAGTTGTTGGGGTTGAGGGACTCGCCGGCTGGCTACCCCACCTCGAGCGTCGCTGGGCGGACAACGCCGATCGCGACGTGATTCTCAGCGCAACTCGACTCATCGAGGCCGAGCCAGCCCTGCTCGGACTCAGCGCTCATCTGCTGGCAATCGCCCGGCACAGCAACGACTAAACGGGCGATAGGACATGCGCCGGGCGCGAGATCCGGTACTGGCCCGACCAACCAGCGCCACCTGGTGCAACCGGCAACACCTCCATAGGTGATGCGTAGAAGCGCCAAGCGCACCGACGGCGCTCCCGCCCTGCCTCGAAAGTGCCGTTGGCGGCACTAGCCGTCGGCACTAGGCGGCGGCGGGCACGCCGTGGCCGGGTGGCACCACCTCGTCCGGGAGCGGGGGGCCGGGCGGGGTGCCGTCGCCGAAGGGGCGGCCGCCGAGCGCCTCGCGGCCCGAGGGCACCGCCCAGCCGGACAGGTCGGGACCGGCGGGCACGATGCCGGAGGGGTTGATGTCTCGATGGACCTCGTAGTAGTGGCGCTTGATGTGGTCGAAGTCGATGGTGTCGCCGAAGCCGGGAGTGGCGAAGAGATCACGGGCGTAGGCCCACAGCACCGGCATCTCGCTCAGCTTCTGGCGGTTGCACTTGAAGTGCCCGTGGTAGACGGCGTCGAAGCGGACCAACGTGGTGAACAGCCGCACGTCGGCCTCGGTGATGGTGTCACCCACCAGGTAGCGCTGGCCCTCCAGGCGGGCTGAGAGCCAGTCGAGCCGTTCGAAGAGGCGCCGGTAGCCCTTCTCGTAAGCACCCTGGGTGCTGGCGAACCCGCACCGGTACACGCCGTTGTTGACGTCTCGGAACACCAGCTCCGCCACCTCGTCGATCTCGTCCCGGCGGTCCTCGGGGTAGAGGTCGGGTGCGCCCTGCCTATGGTGCGCGGTCCACTCGGTGCTGAGGTCGAGGGTGATCTGGGCGAAGTCGTTGGTGACGACCTGGCCGGAGCGGACGTCGACGATGGCGGGCACGGTGATGCCCTTCTCGTAGTCGGGGAAGCGGGCGAGGAACGCCTCCTGGAGCCGTTCGTAGCCGAGCACCGGGTCGCGGCCGCCGGGGTCGAGGTCGAAGGTCCAGCTGCGCTCGTCGTGGGTGGGGCCGGCCACCGCCATCGACAGCGCGCCCTCCAACCCGAGCAGGCGCCGGACGATGATCGCCCGGTTGGCCCACGGGCAGGCCCGGGCGACCACCAGGCGGTAGCGGCCGGCTTCCACCGGGTAGCCATCGGAACCGTCGGCCGTGATGCGGGTGGTGATGTAGTCGCTGTCGCGCTGGAAGCTGCCGTCGCTGTCTTCGTTGGCCATCGATGGCCACGCTACGGGTCGCCCGGGATCCCGCGAGACTCCGGTGATGGCCACCGACCTGTTGTTCCTGCGCGACGCCTACCTTCGGGCCTTCGACGCCACCGTCACCGCGGTGGACGGGGAAAAGGTGGCCCTCGACCGGACGGCCTTCTATCCCACCGGGGGAGGTCAGCCCCACGACACCGGCGTGCTGGCCGGGCTGGCGGTCACCGCCGTGGCCAAGGCCGGCGACGACGTGTGGCACACCGTCGCCGGCTACCCACCGGACGTCGGCCAGCATGTGCACGCGGAGGTCGAGTGGGAGCGGCGCCATGCCCTCATGCGGACCCACACCGCCCTCCACGTGCTCAGCGGGGTCATCTGGAACGAGTGGGGCACCGCCGTCACCGGCGGCAACATGGAGCCGTTGGCGGCGCGGATGGACTTCGAGTTCGACCCGCTGCCCGACGGCTTCGGCCCACGCGTGGAGGAGCTGGTCAACACCGAGCTGGCCGCTGACCGCCCCGTCGAGGTGTCCTTCCTCCCTCGCAGCACGGCGGTGGCCGACGCCGACCTCATCCGCACCAAGGTGAGCCTCATCCCCGCCTCGGTGCCCGAGATCCGGGTGGTCGACATCGTGGGCCTGGACAAGCAGGCCGACGGCGGCACCCACGTGCGGTCCACCGGCGAGGTCGGTCGCATCCGGGTGGTGAAGACCGAATCCAAGGGCAAGGGCAACAAGCGCATCCGCATCGAGGTGCTCGACTGAGGCGGCGACCGGCGCAACGTCCACCCGTTGGTGACGCACCCGTCGCACCGCTGTCGGGGGACCGCGGTGCGCCTACCAGCTCTGCCTGCGGCTCCGGGCGGCACCCGCGGCGACGGCGTAGCCTCGCACCGTGGCCGACGACCCCCTGCTCGGCGCGCTCGAACCGGGCGGCATCCGGATCCTGTACCAACCCATCGTCGAGCTCGAGACCGGCCACGTGCTCGGGTACGAGGCGCTGGCACGCGGCCCGGCGGGGACCCCCCTCGAGGACCCGACCACCCTTTTCGACGCCGCCCGCCGCGAAGGCGTGGTCGACGACCTGGACTGGTGCTGCCGGCGAGCGGCGCTGGAGGGTGCGCTGCGCTCGGAGATGGGCAACAGCCTCACGCTGTTCATGAACACCGAGCCCGACGTGGGCACCGAGCCGGTGCCGGCTCGCTACGAGGACCTGGTCAGCCAAGCCGAGCACGCCCTCCGGGTGGTCGTGGAGGTGACCGAGTCGGCGGTGGTCGAGCGTCCGGCGGCGCTGCTGCAGGCCATCGACTGGGCCCGTGACCGATCGTGGGGGGTGGCGCTCGACGACATCGGCGCCAACCCCGGCTCGCTGGCGATGATGCCGTTCCTCGAACCCGATGTCATCAAGCTCGACATGGCCCTCGTGCAGGGGCGGCCCACCGAGGAGATCGGGATGATCGTCAGCGCCGCCCTGGCCCAGGCCGAGCGCAGCGGCGCGGTGATCGCCGCCGAGGGCATCGAGACCGACGACCACCTCCAGGCGGCGCTGGCCATGGGCGCCACCATCGGCCAGGGCTGGCTGTTCGGGCGCCCGGCCCCGCTGCCCGCACCGCTGCCGGCGCCCGGCGACGTCATCCCCTTGCTGCGCGGCCCCGCTCCCCGCTCCGAGCTCACCCCGTTCTCGGCCGTGCGCGCCGCCCGCGCCGTGCGTCGTGGGACCAAGTCGACGCTCGTGGCGATGGCCACCCACCTCGAGGAGCAGGCCATCGCCTGGCGGGACGGGCCGGTGATCCTGTCCACCTTCCAGGACGGCGACCGCTGGGACTCCCAGCGTTACGAGACCCTCGCCGAGCAGGGTTCGTTCGTGGTGCTGCTGGGACACGACATGGACGACGCACCCTGTTCGGGCGTGCGCGGTGCCTGCCTTCCCGACGGTCACCGGCTCCACGACGAGTGGTCGGTGGTCGTCGTCGGCCCCCACTACGCCGGCGCCCTCGTCGCCCGCGACCTCAACGACAGCGGGCCCGAGGCCGACCGCCGCTACGACTTCGCCGTCACCCACGACCGCAACCTGGTGGTGGAGGCGGGCCGGGCGCTGCTGCGCCAGCTCGCCCCCTGACAGTGACAATGGGGTGAGGCCCGCCCTCCTCCGCGCCGGTCAACCGGCTCGGGGATCCTCCGGCTCCGGGGTCATGGGTTCGGGAGGGCCCACGTCGAGGGGGGTCCAGAACGGGAACTCGAGGTGGGCCACGCCCTGGTGCTCCACCACCCGGCCTCTCGCCGCCAGCTGCTCGAGACAGGGGCGGGCGGCGGCCATGTCCCCCACCATGGTCACGTAGTCGGCCACGCTCAACAGGAGCGGGCCCTCGTCGGCGTCGCCCCGCCGCAGCACCGCCTCCACCTCGAGGATGGGCCGGCACGGCGCCGAGCGATCGATCGCCCAGCAGTGGTACACGACGCCCTCGAACACCGACAGGGCCCGGATGCGCACCCCTACCAGCCGGCCGTGCCCGGACCGCCCTTGAACGGTCCGACCACCCGGGACGTGATCCAACCGCCGTAGAAGGCGCCCTCGTTGGCCTCGACCCGCTCGTCGTCGACCCAGCAGGCGTCCATCTCCCGGGGGTAGAAGGCGAGGTGGTCGCGGATGGCCTCGAACCCCGGAGTCGGCTGCGGGTACGACCACGCCGCGTCGGAAACCACCCGGTCGCCCACGATGACGGTGTAGTAGCGGGCAAGGCCCTTCCACTCGCAGAAGGTGCGGGTGGTGGTGGGCGAGAGGTGCTCGGTGGCGACGTCGCCGGGCGGCAGGTAGTACGCGGGCGGCTGGCTGGTCTCGAGCACCCGGTAGGCCGAGGTGGTGTCGGCCAGGGTGATCCCACCCACCTCGATCACCAGGTGGCTGTCGGTCGGCTCGAGGCGAGGCGGGCGCGGGTAGTCCCACACCGACTCCTGCCCCGGCCCAGGCTCGATGCGCTCGGGGTTCCACATGTCCGAGATGATGGTGGTAGTGGCATCCGATGCCAACCCCTCTACGCCTGCCCGTGCCGAAGCCGACGCCGACGAGGCCGCCCTCGCTGCCCATGCTCAGGCGCTGGCCGGCGCCATCGATCGGGCCCTCGCGCCCTGGGTGGTGCGCTCGGTGGAGGTGGTGGCGGCGGCGTGGGGTGGCCCCGTGCCCGAGGCCGTGGTGGCCGACGCCGAGCGGGCCGGCGGGCAGGCTCGGGCCGAGATCGGGGCCCGCGTGCGGGACCTGTTGGAACGCGACGTCGACGACCAGCCGACCGGACCCCTCGCCCTCCTGCGCCGGGCGGTGACCTACCCCACCGAGGTCCTGCGACGGGCTGGGGTGCCACCGGTGGCGCGCGACCGCTTCGCCGAGGAAGCCTTCCCCGAGGACCTCTACGACCTAAGCCCCGCCTCGTTCGCGGAGCTCGACCCGGACCTGGCCGAGCTCGGCCTGGTGTGGGGCGCAGCGAAGGCTCACGTGGTCCTGGCCCGCCGCCGGCGCGAGGGGCTGCGGTGAGCGAAGCCGGGGCCCGTCGGGTGGTGGCGGTGGTGCCCGACCTGATGGACCGCTCCCGCCTGGTCGCGGTGGAGGGGGTGGAGGTCCGGTTCGTGGCCGCCAGCGCGCTGGCCTCGGTGGATCAGGCCGACCTGGTGGTCGTCGACCTGAGTCGCCCCGGCGTCCTCGACGCCGTCTCGGCCGCCGCTCTGGCCGCTCCGGTCGTCGGGTTCGGGCCCCACGTCGACGCCGACCTCTTGGCCGCCGCCGCTGGCGCGGGCTGCGACCGCGTGCTCCCGCGGTCCCGGTTCTTCGCCCGCTGGCCCGATGTCTGACCGCGGTGCTCGACGTCTGGCCGGCGGCGCTCAGGCTTCGTCGCCGGGCCCGTAGCGCGACCAGCCGGCGTCGGTGATGGAGCGGGGCTCGAAGAAGAGGCAGCCGAACGGGCAGGCGAAGGGGGCCTTCTGGTTGGCGTCGACGCGACAGCGCTGCACCACGTCGCCGCCCGCCGTGGTGCGGGTGGAGTAGTGCCGGCAGTCGCGGCGCACGATGAGCGCTTCCTCTCCCACCGCCTCATCCTGCCAGCCGACGCGCTGACCGCCGGTGTCGTCGGCGTCGGCCGATAGCTTCCGGGGCCATGGTCGAACGCTTGGTGGTCATCGGGGGCGACGCCGCGGGCATGGCGGCCGCCAGCGAGGTGCGGCGCCGGCGCCCCGACATGGAGGTCATCGCCCTGGAGAAGGGCCACTGGACGAGCTACTCGGCCTGCGGCATCCCCTACCTCGTGGCCGGCGACGTCGGCGGCTTCGACGACCTGGTGGCCCGCACTCCCGACGAGTTCCGCATGAAGCAGCACATCGACGTGCGCATGCGCCACGAGGCCATGGCCATCGACCTCGACCGCCGCCGGGTGGAGGTGCGCGACCTCGAGCGCGAACGCACCATCAGCATCGGCTTCGACCAACTGATGGTCGGCACCGGTGCCCGACCCATCCGGCCACAACTGCCGGGCATCGACGCCGACTGGGTGAGGGGCGTGCAGACCCTCGACGACGGGTGCGCCCTGCTCGCACAGGCCAAGGCGAGTGCCTGCCGGCGGGTGGTGGTGGTCGGGGCTGGCTACATCGGCCTCGAGATGGCCGAGGCGTTCCACCGGTGGGGCGCCTCGGTCACCCTCGTCGAGGCCGACCCCACGGCCATGAGCCGCACCCTCGACCGGGAGATGGGCGACCGGGTGGCCGACGCCGTCCGGGGCCTCGGGGTCGATGTGCGCCTCGAGCACAAGGTGGAGGGCTTCGCCGACGGCGCGGTGGTGACCAACGCCGGGAGCGTCCCCGCCGACCTGGTGGTGCTCGGCCTCGGGGTCGCGCCCAACACCGGCTTGGCCGAGGCGGCCGGCCTCCTCACCGGCATACGGGGCGCCATCGAGGTCGACCGCCGGCAGCGCACCAGCGCCGAGGGGGTCTGGGCGGCCGGCGACTGCGCCGACACCTGGCACCGGGTGTCGCAGCGGCGGGTGCACGTCGCCCTCGGCACGGTCGCCAACAAGACGGCCCGGGTGGCGGGGATCAACATCGGTGGCGGCTACGCCCGCTTCGGCGGCGTGGTGGGCACGGCCATCACCCGGGTGTGCGGCACCGAGGTGGCCCGCACCGGTCTCACCGAGCACGAGGCGGTCCTGGCGGGCTTCGATCACGTGGCCGCCCGCATCGACACCACCACCCGGGCCGGGTACTTTCCGGGCGCCGAGCCGATGACGGTCAAGCTCGTGGCCGAGCGGGGTGGCGGGCGGGTGCTGGGCGCCCAGATCGTGGGCGGCACCGGCGCCGCCAAGCGCATCGACACCGTGGCCACCGCGTTGCACGCCGGACTCGACGTGACCGAGCTGGTGGAGCTGGACCTGGCCTACGCTCCGCCGTTCTCCTCGGTGTGGGACCCGGTGCAGGTGGCCGCCCGGCGGGCCGCCGCCATGCTCTGAAGGCGGCGCCGAGCGGCGCCTGGGCGTTTCACACGCCCGAAACACAGACCCAACACCGGCGAAACACGCTGTCGCCATTCTGTCGCCCGACCCGACCGCCTCAGAGGAGCGACGACCCGATGGATTCCGGCGACACCGCTTGGGTGTTGATCTCCACCGCCCTGGTGCTGTTCATGACGCCCGGCCTGGCATTCTTCTACGGCGGCATGGTGCGGGCCAAGCACCTGCTCGGGATGCTGATGCAGAACTTCTTCGCCATGGGCCTGCTCGCCGTGCTGTGGGTGCTCATCGGGTTCACCCTGGCCTTCGGGAACACCGGCGATGGCGGGTTCATCGGCAACCTCGACTTCCTCGGGTTCCGGGACGTGAGCGGGGCGGTGGGCGGCGGCGGAGGCTTCCTCGCCGAGCTGACCATCCCCTTCGTGCTGTTCGCCGCCTACCAGATGACCTTCGCCATCATCACCCCGGCGCTCATCACCGGGGCCACCGCCGACCGGCTCAAGTTCAGCGCCTACGCCACCTTCATCGGCCTCTGGCTGGTGCTGGTCTACGCCCCCGTCGCCCACTGGGTGTTCGCCGGCGGCTGGCTGGCCGAGATGGGGGCCCTCGACTTCGCCGGTGGCGCGGTGGTGCACATCAACGCCGGCGCCGCCGCCCTGGCGCTGGTGCTGGTGCTGGGTCGGCGCAAGGGGTGGCCCGACGAGCTCATGGCCCCCCACTCGCTGCCGTGGACGTTGATCGGCACCGGGATCCTCTGGTTCGGGTGGGCCGGGTTCAACGCCGGCTCGGCACTGGCCGCCAACGGTGTGGCCGCCCAGGCCCTGCTCAACACGTTCGTGGCGGCGTCGGCGGCCATGCTCGGCTGGCTCGTGGCCGAGCGGGCCAAGGACGGCCACGCCACCACCCTGGGCGGCGCCTCCGGTGCGGTGGCCGGGCTGGTGGCCATCACGCCGTGCGCCGGCTTCGTCGGGTCGATGCCGGCCATCCTCATCGGCGCCACTGCCGGCGTCGTGTGCTTCCTGGCCCTCAGCCTGAAGCGGCGGTTCCGCTTCGACGATTCGCTCGACGTGATCGCCGTGCACCTCGTCGGCGGCCTGGTCGGCTCACTGCTGCTCGGGCTGTTCGCCGACGCCCAGGTGAACGAGGCGGTGGCCGAGGAGGGCCTGCTGGTGGGCGGCGGCGCCGGCCTCCTGGCCGACCAGGCCGTCGCCGCCCTCGCCACCCTCGCCTTCTCGTTCGTGGTCTCGCTCGTCATCGCCAAGGTCATCGACGTGACCCTCGGGCTGCGGATCACCGAGGAGCAGGAGGAGCGGGGGATGGACCTGGCCCTGCACGCCGAGTCGGCCTACGCCTTCGGCGACTTCGGGTGAGCCACATCGCTGGCACCTCACCGCCGACCCCGCGAGCAAGGATGACCGCATGAAGCTGATCACCGCAATCGTCAAGCCGTTCAAGGTCGACGACGTCAAGGCCGCCCTGAAGGAGGCGGGCGTGCAGGGCATGACCGTCTCCGAGGTGCAGGGCTTCGGCCGCCAGGGCGGCCACACCGAGGTGTACCGAGGGGCCGAGTACACGGTGGACTTCGTGCCCAAGGCCCGGGTGGAGGTGGTCGTCGACGTGGCCGACGCCGAGCGCTTGGCCGAGGTGATCCTCGAAGCTGCCCGTACCGGCAAGATCGGCGACGGCAAGGTGTGGATCACCGACGTGGACCGCCTCTGGCGCATCCGCACCGGAGAGCGTGACCGCGACGCCGTCTGAGGCACCCCCGCTCGACCGGGCCCGCTTCTTCGCCGAGGCCGACCACCTCGGCGGGCGGGCCCTGGTGGACGGGTGGACGGCGCACGTGGACCGCTGGCTGGCCGGACTGTTCGAGGCGGCCGTGGCCGGCGGCGAGGAGACCGGCGGCGAGGAGACTGGCGGCGGGCTCGCCCTGGTCGCCGTGGGCGGCTACGGGCGCGGCGAGCTCTGCCCCGCCAGCGACCTCGACGTGCTGCTGCTGCACGCCGGCGGGCGGGATGCGGGCGAGGTCGCCACCCGGCTGTGGTACCCGATGTGGGACGAGGGCCAGAAGGTCGGGCACGCCGTGCGCACCGTGCGCGACGCCCTGGCCCTCGCCAGCGAGGACCTCGACACCGCCACCTCGCTGCTCGAGGTCCGCCACCTCGCCGGTGACCCGGCCCTCACCGCCGAGCTGGGCCAGCGGGCTCGGGCGGCCTGGGCCAAGCGGGGCCGGCGCTGGTTGGCTCGCCTGGCCGAGTCGGTGGAGGCCCGCCACGCCCGGGCCGGGGAGGTGGCCTTCCACCTCGAGCCCGATCTCAAGGCCGGCCGGGGGGGACTGCGCGACGTGCACGCCCTTGGTTGGGCCGGCCACGCCCACCAGGTGCTGCTGGACGACGACCCCGGCCCCCTCGACCGCGCCTACGAGCTGCTCCTGGCGGCCAGGGTGGCGTTGCACCGGCGCACCGGTCGGGCCACCGACGTGCTCACCCTGCAGGAGCAGGACGGCGTGGCCGCCGACCTCGGCCCGGACCTCGGGTTCGACGGTGCCGACGAGCTGATGGCCCGGGTGGCGGCCGCCGGCCGGGCCATCGCCTGGCGCTCCGACGAGACCTGGTACCGGGTGCGTTCGGGCCTGGCCGGCCCGGGCTGGGCGCGGTCGCGGCGCGACCGGCACCTGGCGCCCGGCGTGGTGCTCCGCGACGGGGAGGTGCACCTCGCCGCCGATGCCGACCCTGCCGGCGACCCCGCCCTGGCGCTGGTGGCGGCGGCCGAAGCCGCCGGCCGTGGCACCCGCATCGACCGGGACTCGCTGGCCCGGCTGGCGGCGGCGGCGGTGCCGTTCCCCGAGCCGTGGCCCGACCGGGCGCGCGCGGCACTGGTCGACCTTCTGCGCGCCGGCCACGACGCGGTGCCCGTGATCGAAGCCCTCGACCAGCTCGGCATCTGGTGCCGGGTGCTACCCGAGTGGGAGACGGTGCGGTCGCGCCCGCAGCGCAACGCCTACCACCGCTTCACCGTCGACCGGCACCTGTGCGAGTGCGCTGCCAACGCCGCCGGCCTCGTCCACCGGGTCGACCGGCCCGACCTGCTGGTGCTGGGCGCGCTGCTGCACGACATCGGCAAGGGCCGGCCGGGCGATCACACCGAGGTGGGCATCGAGCTGGTCACGGTCATCGGCGCCCGCCTCGGCCTGGCGCCGGCCGACGTGGACACCCTGGTGGCCATGGTTCGCCACCACCTGCTGCTGCCCGACGTGGCCACCCGCCGCGATCTGGCCGACGCCGCCACCATCGCCGCCGTGGCCGCCGCCGTGGGCGATGTCTCCACCCTCCGCCTGCTCGACGCCCTCACCGAGGCGGACTCCCTGGCCACCGGCCCGGCGGCATGGGGCCGGTGGAAGGCCGGCCTGGTGGCCGAGCTGGTGGACCGGACGGCCGAGGCCCTGGGCGGACGGCCGGCCACCGGCGACCGCCCCGCCCCGTTCCCCACCGACGAGCATCGGGCCCTCCTCGCCGCCGGCCAGCCCGTGGTGCGCGGCGCCGGTGACACCCTCACCGTGGTGGCCCCCGACCGGCCGGGCCTGTTCAGCCGGGTGGCCGGCGTGCTGGCCTTGCACGGCCTGGGCGTGCTGTCGGCCGACGCCACCGCCAGCGAGGGCGGGCCCCACGGACCGATGGCGCTCGAGCACGTTCGGGTGCAGCCCTCCCGGGCCGAGCCGGTGGACTGGGGACGGGTCACCGCCGACCTCGAACGGGCGTTGGCCGGGCGCCTGGCCGTGCAGTCCCGCCTGGCCGAGAGGGCCCGCACCTACGCCCGCCGCCACGCTCCGCCGACCACGCCGCCCCGCCTGCTGGTCGACAACCAGGCGTCGGCCACCGCCACCGTGGTCGAGGTGCACGCCGCCGACTCCATCGGGCTCCTCTACCGGATCACGCGGGCTCTCGCCGAGCTCGACCTGGACATCCGCAGTGCCAAGGTGCAGACCCTCGGCGACGCCGTCGTCGACGCCTTTTACGTGCGGGGCGCCGACTCCGCCAAGATCACCGACCCCGCCCACCTCGACGAGATCGAGCGTGCGGTGCTGCACGCCCTGACCGACGGCTGACGGCTGACCGCGCCGGCCGGTAGCACGTCCGCCGACCCCACCCGCCACCCCAGGCGACGGCGCCTTCGGCGCCGGCCGGTAGTTTCGGGGCGTGGATCGACCGGCGGCCTCGGAAGTCGACCTGCTGCGCTGGAGCGAGGCCCTGGCCGGCATCGCCCGCACCGGGCTCGGGTTCACCGACAACCTCTACGAGCGGGAACGGTTCCAGGAGGTCCTGGCGGTGGCGGCCGACATGCGCCACGCCGCGGGCCATGATCTCGAGCCCGACACCCTCGTCGACGAGTGGATGAAGAGCGTGGGTTCGGGCGTGCCCGGCTACGTCACGCCCAAGGTGGCCGTCGGCGCCGTGGTCGGCGACGACCGTGGCCGGCTCCTACTGGTGCAGAGGGCCGACTCCGGGATCTGGCTCTACCCCACCGGCTGGGCCGACGTGGGCTACTCGGCCGCCGAGGTGGTGCTGAAGGAGGTCTACGAGGAGACCGGCATCGAGTGCGAGGTGGTGCGCCTGATCGCCGTGCTCGACGGCCTGCGCCTGGGCTTCACCCGGGTGCCGCTCTACTCGCTGGTGTTCCACTGCCGGGCCATCGGCAGCGACCTGACCGCTCACCCGCTGGAGACCGCCGACGTCGGCTGGTTCGGCGAGGACGAGCTGCCCGAGCCGTTGGCCGGCTACCCCCAGTGGGGCGACCTGGCCTTCGCCGCCATCCGGGGTGAGCCGGTCGAGGTCCGTTTCGACCGGCCCCGAACCCCGCCCTGGCGGGCGTGACCGGAGCAGGGCTCGCCTCAGCGGGTGGCGCCCAGCTCGGCCAGGAGCGTTTCGGTGATGGACAGCCGCCCGCCGGCCCGCTCCCACGCGTCGGCGATGCGGTCGTGGTCGACCAGCCCGGCGCCGTCGGGCGCGATGCCGAGCGCGCCGGTGACGGCGGTGGCCAGGTTGGCCGGTTCGAGCTCGTCGCCGTAGGCGGGGAACGCTTCGAGGCCGTCCCATAGCTCTTGGGGGGCGGGGGCCACGCCGGTGCCGCCCACGGCGAGGGCGACGGTGGGGAAGACGTCGTGGTGGGTCACGTCGGCGGGCGCCTGGTACCCGGGCACGGGGTGCAGCCGCCACTCGATGGCTTCCCGGTTGGGACCGTCGTCGCGCAGCCAGGTCTGGCTGCCGTTCACGTAGGCGTCGACGGGGTCGCCGAAGCGCTCGTCGAGGGCGGCGACCAGCGCCGGCGAGACCCGCCACACACACGTGGGCACAAGGGACGCCATGACCCGAAAGGTAACGTGCGCCCGTCCTCGAGCGAGGGGATGCCACAGCCGTGGCTGGCGGCTAGCGCGAGCCCTTGGTGGCGTCCTGCAAGCGGGCGACGGCGTCGAGGTCGAAGGGGTCGCCCGTCATCACGATGATGTGGGTGGCACCCGCCTCGACCAGGGCCTGCCAGGTGTCGATGGCTCCGGTCTCGATGGCCACCGTGCGCTCGATCGCGGCCGGGTCGCGGCCCACCTTGGCGCACCAGTCGTCGAGCACCCGGTTCTTGGCCGCGTATTGGTCGGCCGGGCCGAAGGAGTTCCAGCCGTCGGCGTGCTCGGCCACCAACCGCAGTGTGACCTTCTCCCCGCTGCCGCCGACGAGGATCGGCAGGCGCCCGACCGGCGCCGGGTTCAGCTTGCTCAACCGATCCCGGATGGCGGGCAGCGCCTCTCCGAGGGCCCGCAGGCGGGCCGGGGCGGTGGCGAAGTCGTAGCCGTACTCCTGATAGTCCCGCTCGAACCAGCCGGCACCGATGCCGAGGGTGAAGCGCCCGGCGCTGAGGTGGTCGATGGTGCGAGCCATGTCCGCCAGGAGCTGGGGGTTGCGGTAGGAGTTGCACGTGACCAGCGCACCGATCTGAGCCGACGCGGTGTCCACCGCCATGGCCGCCAGCAGGCTGTAGGCCTCGAAGTGGGCGGCGTCGGGGTCGCCGTAGAGCGGGAAGAAGTGGTCCCACACCCAGATTGAGTCCACGCCCATCTCGTCCGCGTCGCGCCACGCCTCGCGGAGCGCTCCCACGGTGGTGGCCTGGGGGTGCAGCTGCACCCCGACCTTGATCGCCTCGTCTGCCATGGCCGCACCCTAGGGTGCGGATGCGGGCCTACTCGCCGGCCTCGGGGTGGTCGCGCAGGAACCGCTCCACTTCGGCCACCAGGTCGCCGTCGTCGGCGTCGTCGTCGAGGCCCTCCTCGAGGCGGCGGACGTAGGCCGCGGTGTCATCGTCGGACTCGACCAGCTCGGTGATCTGTCGCTCGTAGGAGGCGGCCGCGATCTCCAGGTCGGTGGTGACCATGGCTATGTCGAGCATGTCGCAGGTGCGCTCGACCAGGGCGAGCTGGGCCTTCGGTGAGGGCGCGCCGGGCACGTAGCTGGGCACCGCCGCCCACAGCGACGCCGACGCCACCCCCGCCCGGGCCAGCGCGTCGTGGAGCACTCCGACGATGCCGGTGGGTCCCTCGTAGCTGGATGGCACGAGCCCGAGCTGGGCGACCACCTCGGGGTCGTGGGCGGTGCCGATCACCGACACCGGCGAAGCGTGCGACACGTCGGCCAGCAGTGCGCCGAGGGTGACGGCCAGGCGCACCCCGCAGGCGGCGGCCACCCCGGTGACCTGGGCGCAGAACGTGCGCCACCGAAGCTGCGGCTCGGTGCCGAGCAGCAGGACGGCGTCGGTGTCGGTGCCGGGGATGGTGGCCCAGCTGAACTCGAGCCCCGGCCACACCACCTCGCGCTGGCGACCCTCGTCGAGGCGCACCTGGGGCCGCGTCGAGGTGAAGTCGAAGAACTCCTCCGGGTCGATGTGGGCGAAAGGCTCGGCCCCCCAGCGCTCGTGCAACCAGCGGACGGCGTTGCTGCTGGCGTCACCGGCGTCGTTCCAGCCCTCGAAGGCGGCGAGCAGGATCGGACGGCGGAGGTGGGGGCGGCTCGTCCAGCGGACGTGCTCCATGGGCCGAACGCTACCGGCACCGGGCCAGGATCCCCGGCGATGACGTGGCTCAGGCGGCGCGGGCGCCGACTGCGGCGGGCGGGGAACCCTCGATCCGCTCGCCGAGACGGGCGGCGGCGGCCTGCCGCTCCCGGTCCACGGCCAGGTCGTGCCCCACGTTGGCCACCGCACCGGCGTTGCCCCACCGCAGCAGGGCTCGTAGCAGTCGCTCCATGGAGGCGAAGGTACGGAACCTGCGTGTCGGGCCAACGGCGACGCCGTCAACGCCGCGTGATCGCTGCCTGAACCTTCCGTGACCCCGGGTAGCTTCCGGGCGTGGCCGTGCAGATCCAGGAGGTGGAGGAGGTGACGCCCGCGCTGGTCGAGGCGTTCGCCCGGTTGGTGCCCCAGCTCTCGAGGTCGTCGCCCCCTCCGAGCGCCGACGAGCTGGCCGAGATCGTGGCCTCGCCGGCCACCGTGCTCCTGCTGGCCACCGACGGCGACGGCGACGGCGGGGCCGTGCTCGGCTCCCTCACCCTCGTGGTGTTCCGCATCCCCACGGGTGGCCGGGCCTGGATCGAGGACGTGGTGGTCGACGAGGGGGCGCGCCGCCGGGGCGTGGCCGAGGCCCTCAACCGGCGAGCCCTCGCCCTCGCCGCCGAGCGCGGCGCCCGCACCGTCGACCTCACGTCCCGACCCAGCCGCGAGGCCGCCAACCGCCTCTACCAACGCCTCGGCTTCGAGCCCCGCGACACCAACGTCTACCGCCTGACCCTCGAGCCGTAGCGGGCATCGCGGCCGCTCCTCGCGCTCGGCCAGTCACGGTCCTCCGCCGGTCCGGACCCGTCGCTGGTCGTCGATGCGGTGGCCCTCGGACTCGAGCAGCGGTGCCTGGACGGGCGCGTGGCTGCAGTACAGGCGTCCGCCGGCGGGCACCACGCGCCACCATGGGAGGCCCGGCGCCCTCCGCAGCACGTTGGCCACCGCCTGGCCGCCACCGGGGCGTCCGACCTCCTCGGCCAGCTCCCCGTAGGTGATCAGCTCCCCTTCCCGCAGCCCAGCCACGGCGGCGACCACCGCCCGCTGGAAGGCGGTCGGCTCGTGGTCATCGGGCCAGGGAGCCCCGTTCGGAGGGAGCGGATCAGCCAGGGAGGCGAACGTACCGAACCCGTGCGGGGCTCGACAACGAGCGACGCACACCCCTGGCTAGGGGGCCCGCCGGCCGGTACGAGGGGGCAGCACCAGGCCGGCGGCAGTGGTGTACGCCGGCATCACCCCACGAGCGAGGGCAGGTGGATCAGGCCGGCGTCGGTCGGGCGGAAGCCGCAGGCCTCGAAGTAGAAGGGCCCGAGCTCGGGATCGAAGTCGACGTGGAGCCACTCGCAGCCGGCCGCCCTGCCTGGAGGGCCGCCCGGCGCACGACCTCGGAGCCGATGCCGCGGCGTTGCTCGCTCCCCCTCGTCTTGGTGTCGATCAGGAAGGCATGGTCGCCGCCGTCCCAGGCCACGTTCACGAAGCCGACCAGGAGGCCGTCGCCGCGTCGGGCCGTGACCCAGCCGAGGCTGTGCGGCCGGATGCGATCCCACCACCCGGCCGCAGGCGCACCGCCGTGCGACTCGACCAGGTCCACCATCTCCTCGTCGGTCACCGGGCCGCGCCAGGTGTAGGCGATCCCGTCGGTCACGCCGGCAGTCTGGCGGCGCGGCACGGCCACCGTCCCGGGATCGCCTAGGGCATGAAGCCGAGGGCGGCGACGATCCGCTGGCCGAGCTCCTCGTCGCCCTCGATGGTGACATCGTCGGGCACGTCGTCGCGCCCCCCGACGAGCGCACCGAAGGTGGTGGCCGGCATGGCCAGCCGCACCCTCCACTGGTCCGGATCGGTGTCGAGGACGCGACCCCGTCCCCCGGCGACCGCGATGGCGCAGCGGTGCACGTCGCCGACGTCGAACACGGCGACGGTGCCGTCCGGCGCGCCGGCCCGCTTGGCGACGACGATGGGCAGGAAGTGGGTGAAGTACGTGACCGTCTCCTCGACCGCCGGACCGCGGTCGTGGCCCGGCCGGCCCACCGCCCGCCGGATGTCCTGCTCGTGGGACCACGTGTCCATCACCCGGAGTCGCAGCATGTCGGCGACGGTGCCCGGTCCGGCCGGGGTGGCGACCTCTCGTTCGAGGTCGTCCGCGGTGAGGGCACGTAGCTGGGCGGCGCGCGCCGCCGTCACCTCCCGCAGCTCCGCGAGGACATCGGCGCCGGGCCGGCCCCGCCGATGCTCCACGCCGACCTCGTTGCTCTCCCCGAGCGCGTTCCTGGTGTGGGGGCGCGCCGCCGGCTCCTCCTCGGGACCGGGTCGACCGAGGGCCCGGGCCTCGTAGTCGATGAGGTGCGAGACGTTGTCCTGGACCGACCAGCCGGGGCAGCCGCTGGGACGCTTCCATTCCTCCTCGCTCAGGTCGGAGCAGACGTCGATCAACGACCGCCACGTCTGCTCCAGGTGGTCGATCGAAGGCGAGGCGCTCGGCGGCATGCTCCGGGTCTACTCGCCACGGCGGGGGCACGCCGCCGATCCTGGCCGAACGCTTGACGCCAACACTCTGCGTGGCCACAGTGAGGCGGAGCGGCAGGGACCGGCCCGGACCGCTGACCAGGGGGTGCACGTGAAGAGGCGCATCGGCAAGCTGTCGACGGCCGCGGTGGTGGTGGCGGCCGTGCTCGGGCTGCTCACCCCCTCGGTGGAGGCCCGCACCGACACCCGCACCAAGCCGGTGGTCTACGTGCACGGCTACAACTCCTTCGGCGACGGCACCGACTGCAACATGTGGTCGTCCATGGACTCCACCCTGCGGTCCTGGGGGCTCACCGGCCCCAAGGTGACGGTGCGGTACTACAAGGGCGACACCAACTGCACCCACGCCCTCGAGAACTACGGCACCAACGGTCGCCACTACGACCCGGGCGCCCCCTTCGACCGCTACGTCCGCGTCGAGCACCTCGGGTACCGGCTGGCCTGGATGATCTACAACCAGTACTCGAGCAGGGGCGTCACCGTCGACGTGGTCAGCCACTCGATGGGTGGGCTCATCACCCGCTACGCCCTGGCCCAGGTGGCCCGCCGCCACGCCGACTTCCCGCCCTACCTCTACGTGGAGGACTCGGTCACGCTGGGCACCCCCCACGCCGGCACCGGCTGGGCCGACCTCTGCTGGACCACCCAGTGCGAGCAGATGCGGCCCGGCTCCTCGCTGGTCAACTGGCTGGGCTCCTATGCACCCAACCCACAGGCCTCGGGCGGCACCGACTGGACCGCCATCGGCTCCTACGACGACGAGATCGTGTCGGAGACTTCGGCCATCGCCATGAGCGCTGCCCACAAGACCCAGTACCTGGGTAGCGCCGACGTGGCCCACAGCGACTACTACAAGGACACCACCAACGCCCGCACCGCCGACGTCCGCTACAACGACAACGGCGGTGCCTTCTACACGTGGTACGACGCCCCGTGGGCGGTGCGCTGGAGCGACCAGTCGCTCCTCTACGGCACCTGGTGACGCCCGAGAGCTGCGAGGGCTGCGGGTTCGAGTACGACCTGGCTTCCGCCCCGGCGGCCGGCCGCTCCATCGTCGAGGGCGCGGCCGACCTGGCCGCCCTCCTCGCCGTGCCCGATGCCGACGTGGTCACCCGGCGCCGACCGGCCACGTGGTCGCCGCTCGAGTACGCCTGTCACGTCCGTGACGTGCTGCTGGTGCAGCGGGAACGGGTGCTCACCGCCCTCCGCGTCCAGGACCCGCCGTCGTTCCCGCCGATGGGTCGCGACGAGCGGGTGGTCCACGACGGCTACGCCGAGCAGCGCCCGGCCGACGTCGCCCGCCAGCTCACCGACGCCGCCCACCTGTTCGCCAACGTGCTCGCTCGGATGGATCCCGCCGACCTCGAGCGCCGAGTCGTCTACAACTTCCCTCAGCCCTCCGAGCGCACCCTCGCCTGGGTGGCGGTCCACACGGTGCACGAGGTGCGCCACCACCTCCTCGACGCCCGCCGCCAGGTGGGGGAGGCGGACGCCGGCGGTTTCCTCGACCGGCGCAGCGGGTAGCGCCGCGGCAGCGACAGAGGAGGCGGTCATGGCGGTCAGCACCCGGGTTCCGGTCCCTCGCCAGAAGGACGACGACCACAGCCGGGGGGCGGCCGAGGCCCGGTTGTCGTTCCTGCGGGAACGCACCCCCTCGCCGCTGGAGCACGTGGGCCGGTACTCGTTCGACCCGGCCGTGGCCCAGGGCAACATCGAAGCCTTCGTCGGGGTGGCCCAGGTGCCCATCGGCGTGGCCGGCCCGCTGCTCGTGAACGGTGAGCACGCGCAGGGTGAGTTCTACGTGCCCATGGCCACCGCCGAGGGAACCCTCGTGGCCAGCTACAACCGGGGCATGCGCCTGCTCCACGAGGCGGGCGGGGTGACCACCACGGTGGTGGACGACAAGATGCAACGGGCCCCCGCCTTCGTCTTCCCGAGCGCCCGCGAAGCCCGGGCGTTCGGCGAGTGGCTGCGGGAGCGGTTCGACGACATCCAGGCCGCGGCCGAGACCACCACCCGCTCGGGCCGGCTGGTCGACATCGAGCAGTACTCCGCCAGCCGCATGCTCTACACCCGGTTCAACTACACCACCGGCGACGCCGCCGGCCAGAACCTCACGGGCAAGGCCACCCAGGCCGCCTGCCGCTGGATCGTGGCCAACTACCCGGGCATCGACCACTTCTTCCTCGAATCGAACTTCGCCACCGACAAGAAGAGCTCCCAGGTCAACATGCTCCGCACGCGGGGCAAGCGGGTGGTGGCGGAGGCGACCATCCCCAACGCCCTGTTCGAGTCGATCATGCGGTCGAACACCGACCTCATGTTCCGGGCCCGCCAGGTATCGAACCTGGGCGGGTTCATGTCCGGCGTGAACAACAACGGCGCGCACTCGGCCAACGGCATCACCGCCATCTTCATCGCCACCGGCCAGGACGCCGCCAACGTGGCCGAGTCGTCGGCCGCCTTCGTGTTCGCCGAGGTCCGCCCGAACGGCGACTACTACTACTCGGTCACCATCCCGTCCCTCATCGTGGCCACCTACGGAGGCGGCACCGGCCTGGCCACCCAGCGGGAGTGCCTGGAGATGCTCGACTGCTACGGGGCGGGCAAGGTCCGGAAGTTCGCCGAGGTCGTGGCGGCCACGGTGCTGTGCGGCGAGCTGTCGCTCGGCTCGGCCATCGTGGCCGAGGAGTGGGTCGACGCCCACGACCTGCACGGCCGCAACCGCCCCTGAGGCGAGCGTGCAAGCGGGGCCACAGCGCCGCCCCGGCGCTGGTGGACTCCCGGTCCGGGCCCTGCTACGCCTAGCCCGTGGCCAAGCTGCGCGTCGAGGTCGACCCCGGGGAGGTGGGGCTCGATGCCGGGCGGCTGGGCCGCATCGACGCCCACTTCGCACGCTACGTCGACGACGGTCGTCTCCCGGGGTGGCTGGTCGTGGTGAGCCGCCGTGGGCGAGTCGCCCACCTGAGCACGTACGGCCGCCGGGACCTCGAGGCCGACCTGCCGGTGGAGGAGGACACGCTCTTCCGCATCTACTCCATGACCAAGCCGCTGACGTCGGTGGCGGCGATGATGCTCCACGAGGAGGGCGCCTTCGCCCTCGCCGATCCCGTCAGCCGGTTCATCCCCTCCTTCGGCGACGCCCGGGTCTTCCGGGGCGGCTCGGCGCTGCGGCCGGTGACCGAGCCCTTGACCGAGCCGGTGCGCATCTGGCACCTCCTCACCCACACCGCCGGCCTCACCTACGGCTTCCACCATGCCCACCCGGTCGACACCCTCTACCGCCAGGCCGGCTTCGAGTGGGGGACTCCGAAGGGCCTCGACCTGGCGGCGTGCTGCGACGTCTGGGCCGAGCTGCCGCTGCTCTTCCAGCCCGGCCGGGAGTGGAACTACTCGGTGGCCACCGACGTGCTCGGCCGGGTGGTGGAGGTGGCGTCGGGCCAGTCGCTCGACGCCTTCCTCGCCGAGCGCATCCTCGGGCCGCTGGGCATGGACGACACGACCTTCTGGGTGGACGAGCCCGACCAGGACCGCCTGGCCGCCCTCTACCTCCCCCAAACCGGCACTGGCCGCGCCGTGCGGGGCGACGCCTTTGGTCAGGTCGCCCTGTCCAGGCCCGACTGCCTGTCGGGGGGCGGGGGGTTGGTGTCGAGCGCCGGCGACTACGCCCGCTTCGCAGCCATGTTGCTCGGCGGGGGCGCCCTCGACGGAGTGCGCCTGCTGGGGCCGCGCACGGTCGCCTACATGGCCTCCAACCACCTGCCCGGCGGCGCCGACCTCGAGGCCTTCGGCCGCCCGCTGTTCGCCGAGACGACCTTCGACGGGATCGGCTTCGGCCTCGGGTTCTCGGTGGTGGTGGACCCGGTGAAGAACCGGGTGCCCTCGAGCGCGGGCGAGCTCGGGTGGGGTGGGGCCGCCAGCACCGCGTTCTGGGTGGACCCGGCCGAGGAGATCACGGTGGTCTTCCTCACTCAGCTCCTGCCCTCGAGCACCCACCCGATCCGGTCCGAGCTCAAGGCCCTGGTGTCCCAGGCGATCGTGGCCTGACCGGACCGGGCGGTCAGGCCGGATCGAGCCGGTACACGGGGCCGTCGAGGGAGAGCAGGTACACCTCGCCGTCGCCGTCCTCGTCGATCGACACCAGCGACGCCACCTCCACGCCGATGTCCCGCTCGGCTGCGACCTTGCCCGCCTCCACCTGGATGGCCTGCACACCGGGCCGGCAGTAGTCGCCGAACAGGTACGCCCCGACGAGGGCCGGGATGCGCCCACCCCGGTACACCACCCCGCCGGTGATGGAGCAGTAGCCGTCGTCGTGGCTGAGCTCGAACACCGGGGGGACGGCGCGGTCGGGCGCCCGTTCGGAGATGTAGCGGTCCGACCCCTCGTAGCCGCTCCACCCCAGGTTCGCCCCGGCCCCGCCGCCATCCTCGCGGGGGAGCAGGTCGATCTCCTCGACCGCGTTCTGGCCCACGTCGGCGATCCAGAGGTCGCCGGTGCTCCGGTCGAACGAGAAGCGCCACGGGTTGCGCACGCCGGAGAGGAAGATCTCGGGCCGGCCGCCGCCGCCGGCGAAGGGGTTGCCCTCCGGGATGGCGTAAGGCCGGCCGCCCGAAGGTCTCGTCGGGTCGATGCGCAGCACCTTGCCCAGCAGCACATCTGGGTTCTGGGCGCGGTTGGCGGGATCGTCGGCGGCGCCGCCGTCACCGAGGCCCAGGTAGACGAAGCCGTCCGGGCCGAGGTGCACGGCGCCGCCGTTGTGGTTGGCGAAGGGCTGGTCCACGCCCAGCAGCTCCCGCCGGGACGAGACGTCGACCGTCTCGCCGTCCATGGCGTACTCCACCAGGCGGCTGTCGCCGGCCGGGTTGGTGTAGCTGACGTAGAGCTTGGCCCCGTCGGCCGAGAACGCCAGGCCGAGCAGGCCCTGCTCGCCCGACACGCTCACCTCCTCGGAGATGTCGAGCACGGCCTCGTCGGCCACCTTGCCCGCGCCGGCCTCCGACACGGTGAGGGCCCGCACCCGCCCCGCCCGCTCGGCCACGTAGAGGGTGTCGGATCCGGGTCGGTTCGCCAGCGCAGTGGGCGACTCCAGCGTGGCCACCTCGCGGAGGCGCACCCGGGCGGTGCCCAGGTCGCCCCGACGTGCTTCCCCGCCGCCGCCGTCCTCGCCCCCGCCGCTGGTGGGCGGCGCCGTGGTCCCGGGCCGGGACTCGGTCGGAGTCGGGCGGGGGTCGGGGCCGGTGGATCGGTCGGCAGTGGATCCGTCGTCAGCGCCACAGGCGGCCAGGACCAGTAGGGCGGCCAGCAGCACCGTCGGGCCTCGGCTCGTCGCCGCGCTCATCGCACCGGCCGGATCAGGCCCTCTTGGACCACCGACGCCACCAGGTCGCCGCCCTCGGTCCAGATCAGGCCGCGCGCCAGGCCCCGCGCTCCTGTGGCCGACGGGGTGTCCTGTTCGTAGAGCAGCCAGCCGTCGGCCCGGAAGGGCCGGTGGAACCAGATGGCGTGATCGAGACTGGCCATCATCACCTCGTCGTCGAGGTGGCTGCCGCCGTGGGGGAGCAGGGTGGTGTCGAGCAGGGTCATGTCCGAGGCGTAGGTGAGCACACAGGTGTGCAGCACCGGGTCGTCGGGCAGGACGCCGTCGGCCCGCATCCACACCCGCTGGCGGGGCGGGCGGGGGTGGTGGTCGTCGGGCGGGGCCCAGTCGACCGTGCGGGTGTCGATGGGGCGGGGCCGGCGGTACCAGTCGCCGAGGTGGTCGGCCCACGGCGCCCACCGGGCGGAGAAGTCGGGCAACGACTCGGCCGGCGGCACGTCGTCCGGCTTCGGGAGCTGGTGGTCGAAGCCGTACTCGTGCACGTGGAAGGAGGCGGAGAGGTTGAAGATGGGCCGCCCGTGCTGGATGGCGACCACCCGGCGGGTGGTGAACGACCGCCCGTCGCGGATGCGGTCGACCTCGTAGAGGATTGGCACGCTCGGATCGCCGGGGCGCAGGAAGTAGGCGTGCAGGGAGTGCACCGCCGCCCGATCGACCGTGCGGGCCGCCGCCACCAGCGCCTGGCCGGCCACCTGGCCGCCGAACACGCGCTGGAGCTTCACGTCGGGGCTGATCCCCCGGAAGATGTTGACCTCGATCGGCTCGAGGTCGAGCAGGGAGATCAGGTTGTCGACCGCGTCCTGCTGCATCGGGTCAGTCTGGACCTCTCGGTGGGCCAACGCCTCCATCGTAGATGTCCGCCGACCCCCACCCCCCGCCCTGAGCGACGGCGCCTTCGACGCCGGCCGGTAGGTTCCTCGGCGTGACCACCAGCGCCTCCGCAGCCACCGATCGCTTCCCGGACGGGTTCCGGTGGGGCACCGCCACCGCCGCCCACCAGATCGAGGGCGGGAACTGGAACAACGACTGGTGGGCCTGGGAGCACACCGCCGGTTCGGGCACCCGGGAGCCGAGCGGCGACGCCTGCGACAGCTGGCACCGCTGGGACGAGGACGCCGACCTGGTGGCGTCGTTCGGGTTCGACGACTACCGGTTCTCCCTCGAGTGGAGCCGGATCGAGCCCGAGGACGGTGAGTTCTCCGTGGCCGCCCTCGACCACTACGCCCGGGTCTGCGACGGCCTGCGGGAGCGGGGGGTGGAGCCGGTGGTCACCTTCCACCACTTCACCCTCCCCCGGTGGCTGGCCGAGCGGGGAGGGTGGGAGCACCGCGACACCCCCGAGCGCTTCGCCGCCTTCTGTGATCGGGCCGCCACCCGCCTCGGGCCCGGCATGAGCCGGGCGTGCACGCTGAACGAGCCCAACATCGTGGCGTTCTGCGGCTACCTGCTCGGCGTGTTCCCGCCCGGCCATCGCGACTCGAAGCGCTTCGCCGCCATCAACGACGTGCTGGTCGACGCCCACCGCCGTGGCGTGACCGCCATCCGGTCGGCGGCCCCAGGCGTACCGGTGGGCATGACGCTGTCCATGAGCGAGTGGGTGGCGGTCGACGGCGGCGAGGAACGCCTCGACCGCTACCGCCACCACATGGAGGACGTCTACCTGGCCGCCACCGGCGACGACGACTTCCTCGGCGTGCAGACCTACTCGCGCAGCCGGGTCGGGCCCAGCGGCAACCTCGGCCCCGAAGAGGGCGTGCCCACGCTGGTGATGGGATACGAGTTCTGGCCCCAGGCCCTGGAGGCCACCCTCCGGCGGGCGTGGGCCGTCACCGAGGGCGAGGTGCCCTTGATCGTCACCGAGAACGGCATCGGCACCGACGACGACGACCAGCGCATCGACTACGTGCACCAGGCCCTCGAGGGCGTGCTGCGGGCCATCGCCGACGGGATCGACGTGCGGGGTTACACGTATTGGAGCCTGCTCGACAACTTCGAGTGGGCCTTCGGCTACCTGCCCCGGTTCGGGCTGACCTCGGTGGACCGCACCTCCTTCGCCCGTCTACCCAAGCCGAGCGCGTCCTGGCTGGGGGAGATCGCCCGCAACAACCGCCTGTCGCCGAAGCCGTCGTAGGATGCCCCGGCTGTGAACCTCTCGCGCGCTGCCCTGATGGCCCACGCCCGCTCCGACGCGGGGCGCCGGGCCATGCGCTACTCGGCCACCTCGGTGGTGGGCGTGGTGGGCACCCAGATCCTGTTCCAGCTGCTGCTGTTCGTACCCTCGCTCCGGGCCCATGTGGCCAACTTCATCGCCACCAGCCTGATGTCGGGCCCGGCCTTCTTGTTGAACAAGCACTGGGTGTGGGGCAAGTCGGGCAAGGCCCACCTGCGCCGGGAGGTGCTGCCCTTCTGGTTGTTCACCGCGGCCGGTTGGACGCTGTCGACCGTCACTGTGTTCTTCGTGTCCCGGTGGACCGAGGGCGACGGCTACCACCGGGTGGCGGTGGGCCTGGCCAGCATCGCCGGCTTCGGGGTGCTGTGGGTGCTCAAGTACCTGTTCCTCGACAAGATCATGTTCGGGCCCCACCACCACACGCCCTACGACGAGGACCTCGAGGTCACCGAGGCGCTGGCCCCGGTCGGCTCGGCCGAGGGCCCACCCGGCGCCCGCCCGTAGCCGACCGAGCCGCCGGCCGCGGAGAGGTCCTCGTCGTCGGCGAAGGCCCGTTGCGCGCCGGCGTCGAGCAGGCGGCGCTGGCGCTCCAGGGCGCCCCGCCGGTCGGCCGCCACGACGGTCGACAGGTCATCGATGAGCGCCCGCATCCGCCGCTGCACCTGTAGGGAGCCGTCGCCGTAGCGGCGGATCTCGTCCAGCGCCAAGCCCACCTGGTCGTCCCACGACCTCACCGGCACCAGCAGGCGGAGGCGCCCGTCGCCGTCGTGGTGGGCTCCGGTGGGAGTGGGCCGCACGGCGAGGCGCCGGAGCAGGTCATGGATGCGGTCGAGGGCCTGCACGGCGGTGGTGGGATCGTTCACCGCGGGGGACAGGGCCCGCTCGGCCATGTCGACCAGCTGGCGGAAGCCGAAGGCGATGTCCTGGCGCATGGTGCGCTCCCGGCCCACGCCCACCAGGCGGAGCACCTCGCGGGAGGCGATGCCCGGGGGCCGGGTGGGGTCGTCGGACCACACGTCGAACAGCGGCACGCCACTCGGGAGGAAGTCGCCGACCAGCGGCCGCAGCCGGAGCAGGCACTGATGTCGCGCCGCCACCCGCACGAGGTCGTCCTCGTCGACGCCCAGGAGGGCGCCTGGACCGTGGTCGAACTCGATCACCAGGTCGGGCGGCCGAGCCGGCAGCTCGGGTGCCGGCCCGGGCGGTTCGCTCGGGTGGTTGGCCCGGATCGCCTCCCGGGTCTCGGCCGCGACCGCGTCGATGATGGCGACGGCCCGGATGGAGTGGGCCACGTGGTTCACGTAGTAGACGAACGTGGCCAGGCTGCACAGCACGAGAGCGAAGGCCACGCTGATGGAGAGGCCGGGCACGAAGCCGTCACCCCCCTCCACCTCGGGCCGCACGGTGCGCAGGACGAGCAGGGCGTAGACGAAGGTGGCCACGAACACACCGAGGGACACCTTGGTGCCCAGGTCACGGAAGAACGTCCGCATGACCCGGGGCGAGAACTGGCTGCTGGCCAGTTGCAGGGCGACCACGGTGATGGAGAAGACGAGGCCGGTGAAGGTCATGGTCGACGACGCCACCGTGGAGAGCACCTGCTGGGCGCTGGAGGCGTCGCCCCGGAACGCGATCGAGAGCGGCTCGCCGTCGCCCAGCCGCCGGTCGATCACGTGCAGCACCCAGGCCAGCACCATGGCGGCGGCCACGCACACCGCCGGCACGAACCAGAGGCCGTTGCGGATCGACTCCGAGAGTCGGGCCCGCCGGACGTCGTGGTCGGGTGGCAGGTCGTGGTGGGGGGAGGCGGCCACGCCCGCATCGTGGTGGTCAGCCCTCGCCGGCGCAACCGCGGCGGCCCTCGGCTCCTTAGGCTCACGTCGCATGGACCCCACCGTGCGCGCCATCGCCGTCGCCGCTCGGGGCTTCATGCCGCCCGAGGAGGGCGACGCCCTCTACGCCGCCGGCCGGGACGCCGCCGCCGCCGTCCCGGGCAGCCCCTTCCTGGAGGTGGGCAGCTACTGCGGCCGGTCGTCGGTGTGGCTGGGGGCGGCGGCCCGGGAGGGAGGCACCGTGCTCTTCGCCCTCGACCACCACCGCGGCTCGGAGGAGAACCAGCCTGGGTGGGAGTGGCACGAGCCCGACCTCGTCGACCCTGCGGTGGGTCGGATCGACACGCTGCCGTGGTTCCGCCGCACTCTGCACGAAGCCGGCTTGGAGCCCCACGTGGTGGCGGTGGTGGGGGAGTCGCCGGCGGTCGCCGCCCACTGGGCCACCCCGCTGGCGCTCCTGTTCATCGACGGCGGCCACGGCCGCGAGCCCGCCCACCGCGACTACGACGGGTGGACGCCCCACGTGGCCGACGGCGGGCTCCTCTGCATCCACGACGTGTTCCCCGACCCCGCCGACGGCGGCCGCCCGCCCTATGAGATCTACTGCCGGGCCCTCGAGTCGGGCCGGTTCCGAGAGGAACGCGCCGTCGGCTCCCTTCGGGTCCTGCGCTGTCGGTAGCTGGGATCAGATGATGCGGCTGGCTCCGTGGCCGGCCCAGTACTCGTCCTTCAGCAGGCGCTTGTAGAGCTTGCCGGTGGGCTGGCGGGGCAGCTCGGCCCGGAAGTCCACCGTGCGGGGACACTTCACGTCGGCCAGGCGTTCCCGGCACCAGGCGATCAGCTCCGCCTCGAGGGCGAGGCCGGCGTCGGCCATGTCGAGGGGCTGCACCACCGCCTTGACCGCCTCACCGAAGGTGTCGTCGGGGACTCCGATCACGGCCACGTCGGCCACCTTGGGGTGCACGGCGAGGGCGTTCTCGGCCTCCTGGGGGTACACGTTCACGGCCCCGGTGATGATCATGTGGGCCTTGCGGTCGGTGAGGAAGAGGAAGCCCTCGTCGTCGAGGTAGCCGATGTCGCCGAGGGTGGACCAGCCCGCCTCGTTGCGCGACGCCGCTGTCTTGCCCGGGTCGTTGTGGTACTCGAACTGGGCTCCGCCCGAGAACCAGATCGTGCCCGCGGTGCCGGGCGGGCACTCGGTGCCGTTGTCGTCGAGGATGTGCACGGCCGCGGTCAGGGGCCGCCCCACCGTGCCCGGGTGGGCCAGCCAGTCCTCGGCGTTGCAGTACACGAAGCCGTTGCCTTCGGTGCCGGCGTAGTACTCGTGCACGATCGGTCCGAACCACTCGATGATCTGCTGCTTCACCGGCACCGGACAGGGGGCGGCGGCGTGGATGATGGCCTCCATGGACGACACGTCGTAGCCGGCCCGCACCTCGGGCGGGAGCTGGAGCAGGCGGATGAACATGGTGGGCACCCATTGGCTGTGGGTGACCCGGTGGCGCTCGATGGCGGCCAGGGCCGCCTCGGCGTCGAAGCGCTCCATGACCACCGCCGTGCCCCCGACCCGGTGCACCTGCATGGTGAAGCGCAAGGGGGCGGAGTGGTAGAGCGGCGCCGGGGTCAGGTAGGTCATGTCGGCGTCGAAGCCGAACAGCACCTGGGCCAGCACCGTCAGCGGGCTGGGTGTGCCGAGGGGCTGGTCGGGCAGGGGCGTGGCCACCCCCTTGGGCTGGCCGGTGGTGCCCGAGGAGTAGAGCATGTCGATCCCCTCCACCCGGTCCTCACGAGGGGTGGGCGGCTGGGCGGCCACCGCCTCGTCGTAGTCGAGGTGGTGCTCGTCCTGGCCGTCGATCATGAGCCGCACCTCGACCCCGGGGGTGGCGTCGACGATGGCGCCCGCCGCCTCGGCGGTGGCGGCCGAGGCGATGAACGCCCGCGCCCCGCAATCTTCGACGATGTAGCCCATCTCGCCGGGGGTGAGGCGGGTGGAGCAGGCTGTGTACACCAGCCCGGCGTAGTGGGCGCCCCACGCCACCTCCAGGAAGCGGGGCGAGTTCTCCAGGCAGAACGCCACGTGGTCGCCGGGCCGGAGGCCGGTGGCGGTGAACAGGTTGGCCAGCCGGTTGGCGGCGGCGTCGAGCTCGGCGTAGGTGGTCACCGCGCCGGTGGCGGCCATGACCACCGCCGGGTGTTCGGGTCGCGTCTCGACGTGGGCGCCGGGGAACATGGCCGGGGACCGTACCGCCCCCACCTTCTTGGCGCGATTACGCCTCGGTTCCAGGGGCTGATCGCGCCAATTTCGGCCTTGGGGGATCAGTCGGAGAGCTCGACGGGGTCGGTGAGGGGGGCCAGAAGGGTCTCGTGGTCCACGAAGAGGGCCGAGGCCGGGCTCGTGCCGGCCAAGGCGTCGGCCGCCAGGACCACCGACGCGGCCGTGTAGGTGGACTGCTCCCCGCCGGGGAAGTGGACGCCCTCGGGGTACACGGTGCCCGTCCAGTAGCGCCCGTCGGGCTCGCGCTCCTGCTGGGCCCAGGTGAAGAGGCGCTCCGCGGTGGCTCGGTCGCCGAGGGAGAGGTGGGCCAGAGCGCACTCGCAGGTCTCGGCCACCGTGACCCACGGCCGGTCCGACACGCAGCGCACGCCCCTGCCCTCCATCACGAAGGCGGCCCGCCGCGCGGCCAGGCGTTCGCGACCGGCCGCCCCGGTGACCACCCCGGTGAGCACCGGGTAGTACCAGTCCATCGCCCAGCGGTGCTTGGGGGCGAAGGCGTCGGGCTCGCTGCGGATGACGTGGGCCAACCGGGCCACCGCCTCGTCCCATGCCGGGCGCTCGGAACCGACCTGGTGGGCGACAGCGACGGCGCAACGCAGGCTGTGGCAGATGCTCGACGAACCGGTGAGCAGGGCGAAGGACCATGGGGTGCCGTCGGCGTGGCGGGCCCAGAGCACCTCGCCCCGCTCGGTCTGCAGGTCGAGCACGAAGCTGACCGCCCGGTCGACCACGGGCCACATCACCTCGAGGAAGCCGGTGTCCTTGGTGAGCAGCCAGTGGTGCCACACCCCGGTGGCGACGTAGGCGATCACGTTGGCGTCGAGCTTGTCCTGCTCGACCCGATCGGCCAGGTAGTACTGGTGCCAGGAGCCGTCCGGACGTTGCATGCCCACCAGCCAGTCGTAGGCCCGCTCGGCCTCGGCGATGCGGTCCCCCAGGGCAAGGGCCATGGCCGCTTCCACGTGGTTCCACGGGTCGGCGTGGCCACCGGGGAACCACGGCACCATCCCCGACGGAAGCTGCCACTCGGCGATGGCATCCACCGTGGCCTGCACCTCGGCCGAGCTCACCACTCCCTCCACCTCGGGCGCGCTCATTGGTTGGCGCCGCTGGTGACAGCGGCGCTCGTGGAGGAGGGCGGGGTTGGGGCCCCGCCCGGGCGAGGTGGCACGGGCTTGCGGGCGTAGACGACGAGGCTCTTGCCGAGGACCGGGTTGAGCAGCTTCTCGGTCCAGCGGGTGAGCTTCGGTGCCCGGGAGATGTCCCACACCAGGAGGCGGTGGTAGGCCCGCACGAGCCGATGGTCGTCGTCGGCGGGGCCCACCGCGCACCGGAGCCACCAGAAGGGCGAGTGCAGGGCGTGGGCGTGGTGGGCGGCCCCCGGCGCCAAGCCGGCGTCGCGGAGGCGCCGGCGCAGCCCGGCCTCGGTGAAGATGCGCACGTGGCCCCCCGCCACGAACGGGGCGTGGTACTCCTCGGACAAGGCCCAGCAGATCCGCTCCGGCAGCCAGGTGGGGACGGTGACGGCGACGGTGCCCCCGGGCTTGAGCACCCGGAACAGCTCGGCGGCGGCGGCCTCGTCGTCGGGGATGTGCTCCAGCACCTCGCTGGCGATGATGCGGTCGAAGGTGTCGTCGGGGAACGGCAGGCGGGTGCCGTCGCCGTTGACCGCCGCCGCCAAGCCGGTGCTGGGTGCCTCCCCGGCCTCCACCATCGCCGCCAACAGCCCCGCCACGTCCTTCAGCTCGCCGGCGTCGTAGTCCACCGCCACCACCCGGGCCCGGCGGCGGAAAGACTCGAAGGCGTGGCGGCCGGCGCCCGCGCCCATGTCGAGCAGCAGGTGGCCGGGCTCCAGCCCGAGGCGCGCGTAGTCGACGGTGAGCACCCGGGCCGCTATCGCTCTCGGTGCTCGGCCAGCAGGGCGCGGTACTGGGCGGCGGTGCGCTCGGCGGTGTGGCGCCAGCTCCACTGGTCGATCACCCGCTGGCGGGCGGCCGCCCCGATCCGGGCTCGCAGGGCAGGGTCGGCGAGGGCGCCGCGGATGCGCACGGCCAGGGCGTCGGCGTCGCCCGGGGCCACCAGCAGGGCGGTCTCGCCGTCGGCGCCGACCACGTCGGGCTGCGCGCCGCCGGGGGTGGCCACCACCGGCACGCCGCACGCCATGGCCTCGATGGCGGGGAGCGAGAACCCCTCGTAGAGCGACGGCACCACCGCCAGCTCGGCCTCGGAGTAGAGCTCCACGATGCGCTCGTCGGGCACGCCGGTGACGAACTCGACCACATCGGTGAGGCCGAGCCGCTCGATGGTGTCGGCCGAGCGGCCACCCTCCTTCTTGCGGCCGATCACCGTGAGATGGATGTCGTCGCGCTCGGTGCGGAGCTTGGCCACCGCCTCCAGCAGGAACGAGAGGCCCTTCATGGCCACATCGGCGCTGGCAGTGGTGATGAGGTGCCCCGGACGGCGGGTGACGGTGTCGACCGGGCGGAACCGCTCGGGGTCGACCCCGACGGGCACCACGTGCATGCGCTCCCGGGGCACCTTGTGGTCGCGGACGATGTCCTCGAAGGAGTTCTCCGACACGGTGATGACCCGTTCGAGGCGGCGGGCCACCGCCGTCTGCATGCGGGTGAAGGAGTACCAGCGGGCCAGGGTGACTCGGCGGTAGAGGCTCTCGGCGTGCTCGATCTCCAGGCGCCGGTCGACGGTGATGGGGTGGTGGATGGTGGCGATGACCGGGAAGCCAAGGCGCTGGAGCGCGAGGACGCCCCAGCCGAGGCTCTGGTTGTCGTGCACCACGTCGAAGTCGTCGCGCCGTCCCCGTAGCGCACCGAACGCCCGCAGCGAAAAGGCCAGGGGCTCGGGGAAGGAGCCGAAGGAGAAGGCAGTGACCTCGGCCAGGTCGGCGAGGGTCTTCAGCTCCCACAGGCCCGGCATGCGCATGGGGAAGTGGTCGTTGTAGATGTCGAGGCTCTGCAACTTGTGCAGGGGCACCCGGGGGTCGAGGTCGGGGTAGGGCTGGCCGGAGAACACCTCCACGTGATGGCCGAGGTCGGCCAACGCCTTGGCCAACTGGCGGGTGTAGATGCCCTGGCCGCCCACGTGGGGCTTGCCCCGGTAGGTGAGGAGCGCGATGCGCAGGGGGCGGTCCGCCATGGGGCCGAAAGCCTCCCCGGTGCCTGACTCGCCGGTCAAGTGCGCTCGGCCGGCTCAGTTGCGGGTGAGATGGTCGCCCACGGCGACGGGGCCCCGGGCCGCCACCGTGGCGTACACGCCGAGGTTGTTGTCGTGGTGGTCGCGTAGGGCGGCGGCCACGCCGGTGTCCCGCGGCAGACCGGGCTGGGCGCGGCTGGGCATGGGGCAGCGCACCGTCGGCATCAGCACGTGGAGCCCGACTCCCCCCAGGACCAGGTCCTCTCCGACCCACTGGTCCTCCACGAAGCCATCCCTGGAGCCCGCATCCACCGGCTCCAACAGGGCGGTGGGCCGGAAGCGGCGCACGTCCCAGTCGCCGTCGGGGTGCAGGGCCCGGGCGGCGGCCAGGCTGGCGGTGGTGACCAGGTGGGCCGAGGCGAGGTCGAGGAAGGTGCCGTCGGGACACGCCCACTCGAAGGTGTCGCGGTCGGGGTGCTCGATGTCGAAGCTCATCTCGAAGGCCCGGGGGGCGCCGTCGTCGGCCCGGGCCAGGTGGACGGGCGGGCCCAGCCAGGCCGACAGCGCGCCGTGGACCGCGGGGTCGTCCGCCGCGTGCTCGGTGCCGTCGGGGAGGGTGATGGTGACCGCGCCGTCGGGGCCGGTGCGGGCGGCCGCCTCGAGGAGGGCGCCGTGGCGCTTGGCGGTGAGCACTTCGCCGGTGGCCGCGTCGCGCACGGCGTAGCGGCGGTCCCCGTCCAGGCTGGCCGGCCCCAGCACGCCCGCCGGTACGGCCTCGCCCTGGAGCGACTTCACCGGGTAGCGCCACAACCCGATCACCGTCGCCAGCACGTCCATCGCCGGGACGCTACTGCGGGCGCTGGCTGGTCACGGACGACGGGCGAGGGTGGCGGCGGCGGCCACTGCCGTGGCCACGTGCCAGCCGGCGTGGGGCTGGAACGGCGACATCGGCCAGCACAGGGGCCCGCCGGTGCGTCCGAGCACGAAGAGGGCGGCGCCGAGCCCCAGGGCCGCCAGCGCCACCCGGTCGGTGACGGTCCTAGGGCCCGCCCGGCGCCGTCGGCGCGCCAACTCCTCAGCCGCCACCGCGACGGCCAGCCCGCCGTGCACGGCCGGCGCGACCCCCGGGGCGGCCATGGCCATACCGGTAACAGCGACACCGGTCGCGACGATGAGCAGCACCCCGCCGAGGCGGCGGACGCCGGACCCGGCGGCGTGGAGCAGCACCACCACCAGGAGCGCCGAGATGGAGGCGTCGTGGGCGGCGTCGGCCCACGCGGGCTGCGGTCCGTGGTACGCCGCGCTCCCCAGGGCCACGAGGGCCAGGGCCACCGCCCCGGCGAGGGTGACCGGCGGCAGCCGGCCCGCCGGTACGCGGCGGGTCAGGACGTAGGCGGCGGCGACCAGGTAGGCCGCGCTCGACCAGGCGTTGGCCGGCTGGGCCAGCCAGCCCTGGCGCAACAGCTCGCAGTCCGACGCCCCCATGGCCACCCAGAGGGTGCCAGACCCGGCGGCGGGGCGCGGTGGGCGGGATCGCCGCCGTCAGCTCCGGCTAGAACACCAGCCGGCTGAACGTGTGGATCACCAGGCCGGCCAGGCCGCCGACGATGGTGCCGTTGATGCGGATGAACTGGAGGTCGCGGCCGACCTGGAGCTCGATGCGGCGGGTGGAGTCCTCGGGGTCCCAGCGGGCGACGGTGGCGGCGATGAGGTCGCCCACCTCGCCCCGCGACTGCTCCACCAGGCCCACCGCCGCCGACACCACCCAGTCGTCCACCTTGGCCTGCAGCGACGGGTCGTCGCGCAGGCGCTCGCCGAACGACACTACCCCGGCCTCTATGCGCCGGCGGAGCTGCGAGGAGGGGTCGGCGCTGCGCTCGAGGAGGGCCCCCTTGAGGTCGGTCCACACCGACGCCGACCACGCCCGCACCGACGGATGGGCCAGCAGCTCCTCCTTCAGCTCCTCGGCCCGGGCCTGGGCCTCGGGGGAGGCCTTGAGGTCGGCCGCCAGCTCCGCCACTCGTTGGTCGAAGTGGGCCCGGAGCTCGTGGCGGGGGTCGGCCGCCACCTCGGCTATGAGTCGCTGCACGACTCCGAAGGCCTTCTCGAAGACCCGGTCGTCCACCGAGTCGGGGACCCACCAAGGCGACTCGCGGGCCAGGAGGTCGCGCAGGGTCTTCCGGTTGACTTCGAGGGTCTCGCCCACCCGGCGCAGCGCGGCCGAGAGGAGCTGCTGGTGGCGGCCGTCGGCGATGGCGATGTCGAGGCCCCGTCCGAGCAGGGGACCGGCCGGGGTGGCCCGCACCTTGCGGGCGACCGCCGTCTCGATCGCCTCCTGGACCTCGTCGTCGCGGAGCGCCTCCAGCAGGCTGCGGATGACGGTGGCCGACTGCTCGCCCACCCGGGCGGCGTTGGCCGGCTGGGCCAGCCAGGCGCCCAGGCGGGCGGCCATGGGGGTGCCCCGGAGCTTCTCGGAGACCACCTCCCGGGTGAGGAAGTTGGTCTCCACGAAGGTGCCGAGACCACGGCCGATCTCGTCCTTGCGGGTGGGGATGATGGCGGTGTGGGGGATGGGCAGCCGGAGAGGGTGCCGGAAGAGCGCGGTCACCGCGAACCAGTCGGCCAGGGCGCCGACCATGGCCGCCTCGGCCGTGGCCCGCACGTAGCCGAGCCAGTCGTGGTCGCCCTCCAGCGCCCGGGCCACCGCGAACACGAGCGTGGCCGCCACCAGGAACCCGGTGGCGGTGCGCTTCATGGCCCTCAGGTCGCGGGCCCGCTCCTCCTCGTCGAGGGCGGCCACGGCCGCCGCGCCGGGCATGGGCGCCCTACCGGTCCTGCCAGCGCAGCTCGAAGCGCGCCGTCAGCGCCTCGCCGGGCGCCACCACGAAGGGCTCACGGTTGAGGGCGTCGGGGGGCGCCGTCTGGGGCTCGATGCAGAGCGCTTCGGCGGGCTCGTCGTAGACCACCCAGTGCTCCGCATCCGACGCCAGGGTGAGCGCGGCCGCTCCCGGCCAGGTGATGGTGGGAGGTTCGGCGACGCCGGTGAAGCAGTCGTCCCACGGGCCGGGCGGCACCGGCACGAGGCCGCCGGTGGGCAGGCCGTCGTCGCCCCGCTCCCACATGGCGCCCGGCTCGAACCCGAGCTGGGCGGGCTGGCCGCGATCCAGGCGCCGGCGGAACCACGGGTGCCAGCCGCAGGCCGCCGGCATGGCCACCTCGTCAGCGTGCACCTCCAGCCCCAGGACCACAGCACCGGGTTCGAGGGTGATGCGATGCACGGCGTGGCCTCCGTAGGGCCACGGGTCGGTGAGGTCGACGCGGAGCAGGGCGGAGGTGCGGTCGTGGCCGGCGTCGGTCCACGGGACCGACCACGTGGTCCCGTGGATGGCGTGAGGCGCCATCGTGAGCGGGAAGCGGTGCTCGGCGCCGTCGAAGCGCAGCCGACCGGAGGCGAGGCGACCGGCCCACGGCACCATCGGGTAGCAGCCCCAGTGCAGCGGCTCGCGGCCGCCGTGGTCCTCCCGCTGCACCAGCACGTCGAGCCCGTCGACCACCAGGCGGGCGAGACGCCCACCGGCGTCGGGGTCGAGCACCACCTGCGCCCGGTCGTCGTTGAGCTCGATCACGACCGGGAAGCATCCCACCTCCCGACCGGCCGCCCCTACGCTGCCGGGGTGCGGGCGCTGGTGCAGCGGGTCACCGAGGCCCGCGTGACCGTCGGCGGGGCCGAGGTGGGCAGGATCGGTCCCGGGCTGTGCGTGCTGGTCGGCGTCACCCACACCGACTCGCCGGACGTGGCCGCTCGCATGGCCACCAAGCTTTGGCACTTGCGGGTCCTGGCCGACGCCGAAGGGGCCATGAACCGTTCCGCCGCCGACCTCGGCGCCGAGATCCTGGTGGTCAGCCAGTTCACCCTCTACGGCGACACGGCGCGGGGCCGGCGGCCGTCGTGGACGGCGGCCGCCCCGCCGGGGGTGGCCGAGCCGCTGGTCGGCGCCGTCGTGGAAGAGCTGCGCCGGCTCGGCGCCACCGTGGCCACCGGCCGGTTCGGCGCCGACATGGCGGTGGCGCTGGTCAACGACGGTCCCGTCACCCTCATGCTGGAGATCGACGCCGGCGGAGGGTGAGGGCCCAGGCCGCCATCAGTGCCAGCCCGCCGGCGGCCACCACGGGCAGGTCGCCGGCGCGGCTGTAGAGGGTGAGGCCGCGCCGCAGGCCCACGGCGTGGACCCGCACCGCCCGCTGACCGACCCCGGTGCGCTCGAGCACCCGGCCGTCGGGCGTGATGAACCCGCTGAAGCCGGTGGGCGCGGCCTGCACCACCCAGCGTCCCGTCTCGATGGCTCGCAGGCGGGAGGACGCCACCTGCTGCGACTGCACGAACGTCCCCGTGAACGACGACCCGTTCGTGGGGTTGAGCAGCACGTCGGCCCCGTTGCCCACCGCCGCCCGCGCCCGGCGGCCGAAGAACACCTCCCAGGAGATCACCACTCCCATCTCGCCGACGGTCGTGGTGAGGGTGGCCGGGTCCCGCCCGGCGATGGCGTCGCGCTCGGGCAGGCTGGCCGGGGCCACGCCCTCGATGAGGGAGCGGAACGGCACCCACTCCCCGAACGGCACCCGCTGCACCTTGTCGTAGCGGTCGACCACCCGGCCGTCGGGGCCGAACGCCACCGACGCGTTCCGGAAGCGGGTCTTGCCGGCGTCCTCCACCACCCCCACCACCAGGGTGGTGCGCAGCCGCCGGGCGAGGGCGGCCAGCTCCCGGCCCTCCTTGGTGTCGGTGACGGTCCGCTCGACGTCGACGACGTCCTCCGGCCAGAGGGTGAGGTCGACGCCGGGGGGCACGTCGGCGCTGGCCCGCAGGTGGCGTTCGAAGACCACCCGGGGGTCGGTGTCGATGGCGCGGGTGCCCTGGGGGCCACCGCCCTGGACCACCGCCATCGTCAGGCTGCGTCCGATCGGCTCGCCGGACGGCGCCACGCCGGCCAACGCCACGACGAGGGCGACGGCGCCGAGGCCCGCCACCGCCGTCCACCACCGTCGCCGCAGCAGGGCGGCGAAGGCCAGCCCGACGACGACGGTGACCGCCCCGAGGAGAAGCGTGCCGCCCAGCCGGGCGAGGGGGGCCAGCGGGCCGCCAACCTGGCCCACGGCGAGGGTCGACAACGGCACCCCGCCGAAGGGCCACGCCCCCCGCAGCGCCTCTTGCACCACCCAGGCGCCGGGCAGAGCCAGCCATCGTCCGGCGCCGGGCGGGCAGGCGGCCAGGGCCAGCCCGGTGATGGCCGAGTAGAGGACTACGGCGACGAGGTAGCCGGGGAGGGTCAGGTCCTTCAGCCACGACATGGTCGGCCCGATGAGCCCGAACCCCACGAGCGCGCCCCGGCTGAACCGGGTCCCCACCGGCTGGTCGGCGATGGCCCGCTCCACCAGCACGATCCCGGCGAACGCCAGCGGCCAGAACCCCCACGGAGGCAGGGACAGGGCCAGCAGCGCGCCCCCGCCGAGGCTGACGGCGGCGCCGCCGACGGCCGCGCCTCGGGGGACCGCGAGGTGACGGCGCGTCACCGGCGGGGCCCGGCTACCACCGCCCACACCCGGTCGGCGGCCTCGGTGCCGCTGCGGATGCAGGCCGGGACGCCGACGCCGAGCAGGGCGGCGCCGGCCAGCGCCACGGTGGGGGGCAACGCGGCTTCGGTGGCGGCGATGCGCTCGAGGTGGCCGGGGGCGTACTGGGGGAACGAACCGGGCCAGCGGCTGACCCGAACCTCCCTCGGCGCGCCCACCAGGCCCATGGTGACGGCAAGGTCTTCGACCACCCGGGCCACCAGGTCGTCGTCGTCGAGGTCGAGGGCGGCGTCACCGCCGGCCCGCCCCACCGACGCGCGCAGCACCACGGTGCCGTCGCCTCGGCCGGGGGCGAGGTGGGCCCACTTGGCGCTGGCCCAGGAGCAGGCGGTCACGACCGCCACCGCCTGGTTCTCCACCCGCGGGACGAGGAAGCCGCTGGCGTCGAGCGGGCGGGCGATGTCGTCGGGGCGCACGGCCAGGGTCACGATGGCCACCGAGGCGTGCTCGACGCCGGCCAGCGGGCCGGCGGCCTCGGGTGCCACCTCCCTCAGGAGGGTGCCGGCGGCCGAGGCGGGCACGGCCAGCACCACCGCGTCGGCGTCGAGGCCGGCGGCGCCGGCCAGGTGGACGGTGAGCCCCGCCTCGCCGCGGGGGGTGAGCGCCTCGACCGGCGTACCGAGCCGCACGGTGGTGGGTCCCAGGTCGGCGGCGAGGGCCTCCACCAGCCGGCCCATACCGGCGGCGGGGCTGGCGAACACCGGCTCCCCGCCGGAGTCGGCCCCTCGCCCGGTACCGCCGCCGGCGGCCGCCTGCGCCGCCTCGATCAGGCCCGGGTGGTCGGCGTCGCGCGCCAGGGCGTCGATCTGGGGCACCACCGCCGCCAAGCTGAGCCGCCGGGTGTCCCCGGCGTTGATGCCGCCCACCAGCGGGTCCACCAGGCGGTCGAGGGCCTCGGCGCCCAGCCGGCGTTCGACCACCGCCCCGATTGGCTCGTCGCCCGCCAACGGGGTGGCCGGGAGGGTGAGATCCTCGTGCACTCGGTCGAGCCCGGCGGGCGAGAGGATGCCGCTGGCGGCGAGCGCCTCGAGGTCGGTCGGTATGCCGAGGACCTGGGGGGGCAGCGGGCGGAGCTGACCCCGGCTGTAGACGTAGGCCCGGCGGGCGGCGGGGTGGACCAGCTCGCCCTCCATGTCGAGGGTGCGGCACAGCTCGACGGCGGCGGGCGCGCGGAGCACGAAGGCGTCGGCGCCCTCGTCGACCAGCCGGCCGGCGAAGGGGCTGGTCCGCAGCTTGCCGCCGAGGTGGTCGCCGGACTCGAACAGCGTGACGTCGGCCCCCGCCGCCGCCAACCGGTGGGCGGCCGCCAGCCCGGCGATGCCGCCGCCGACCACGACGATCCCGGTCATGGCCCGATCCCGGCCCGCGGGGCGGCGGCCAGCACCCGGTCGGCCAGGGCGCCCAGCACGTCGGGGTCGTCGTTCAGCGACCGGGTGCGGGCGAAGGCCAGCCCGGCCCGTTCGGCTTCCGCGGCGGCGGCTATGTCGAGGTCGTAGAGCACCTCGAGGTGGTCGGCCACGAACCCGTGGGGGCACACGCAGACGCCGGCGGCGCGCCCGGTGGCGCCGAGCTGACGGATCACGGTGAGGACGTCGGGCCCGCGCCACGGCTCTGGGGTGGCGCCGGCGCTCTGCCAGGCCAGGGCCCATCCGGCCCAGGGGCGCAGCCCGGCCCGCTGGGCCACAGCGGTCGCGCCCGCCCGTAGCTCGTCCGCGTACGGGTCCCCGTCCAGCACCCGCTCGGGCAGGCTGTGGGCGGTGAAGAGCACCTTGTGCTCGGCCGGCAGTGAGGCCCGGGCCTCGGCCACCGACGCCGCCAGGAAGTCCACGTAGGCGGGCTCGAGGTGCCAGCTGGAGATGGCGGTCACGGCCCGGCCCCGCGCCCCGCCCGCCGCCCGTAACCGGGCCTGGTACTCGCCCACGCTGGCGGCCGAGAAGTGCGGGGCCAGCACCAACCCCACGATCCGCTCCACGCCCGCGTCGACCAGGACGTCGACGGCGTCCTCGATGAACGGGGCGGCGTGCTTCTGGCCGAGCACCACCGTGGCCAACCCGGGGGCGCGCCGGTCGAGGGCCGCCTGCAACCCGGCTCGCTGCCCTTCGGTGCGCTCGGCCAGGGGGGATGTGCCTCCGATGGCGTCGTAGCGCCGCCGGAGATCGGCCAGCTGCTCGGCGCTCGGTGGCCGGCCCCGGCGGATGTGGGTGTAGTACGCCTCGACGTCGGCCGGGGTGGCCGGGGTGCCGTAGGCCATCACCACCACGCCGAGGCCCGACCCCGGCGACCCCGGCGACGAGGTCGCCGCCATCAGGCGACCGGTGTGTGGGCGTGGGCGTGCACCAGGTCGACGACGCGCTCCAACACGGCGGGGTCGGTGTCGGGCAGGACGCCGTGGCCGAGGTTGAAGACGTGACCGGGGTGGCCGGCGTTGCGGCGCAGCACGTCGTTGGCCTGCTCGGCCACCACCTCCCAGGGGGCGAAGACCACCGTCGGGTCGAGGTTGCCCTGCAGGGCGACGTCGTCGCCGAGGCGCCGGCGGGCCTGGTCGAGGGGCACCCGCCAGTCCACGCCGACCACGTCGGCGCCGGCGTCGCGCATCAGGGTGAGCAGCTCGCCGGTCCCCACCCCGAAGTGGATGCGGGGCACGCCGAGGTCGGCCATGCCGGCGAGCACCTTGGCGCTGGCGGGCAGGGCGAAGCGCTCGTAGTCGGGAGGGCTCAGCGCCCCGGCCCACGAGTCGAAAAGCTGCACCGCCGAGGCGCCCGCCTCCACCTGGGACCGCAACGACGCCAGGGCCAGGTCGGCCAGGCGGTCCACCAGGCGGGCCCACAGGTCGGGGTCGCCGTGCATGAGCGCCTTGGTGGCGGCGTAGGTGCGCGACGGCCGGCCCTCCACCAGGTAGCTGGCCACCGTGAACGGCGCGCCGGCGAAGCCGATGAGGGGCACGTCGCCCAGCTCCGCCACCAGGGCCCGCACCGTGGAGAGCACGTAGGGGGTGTCGGCCTCAGGGTCGAGCGGGCGCAGTCGGGCCAGGTCTGAGGCCTCCCGGAAGGGCTCGGCCACCACCGGCCCGACGCCGGGAGCGACGTCGACCTCGATGCCGATGGCCCGCAACGGCACCACGATGTCGGAGAAGAGGATGGCGGCGTCGACGCCGTAGCGGCGCACCGGCTGGAGCGTGATCTCGGTGGCCAGGTCGGGGGTGCGGATGGCGTCGAGGATGCTGCCCTCGCCCCGGAGGCGCCGGTACTCGGGCAGGGAGCGCCCGGCCTGGCGCATGAACCACACCGGCACCCGGTCGGCGCCCAGGCCCCGGCAGGCGCGGAGGAAGGGATCGTCAGGGGGGGCCGGCACGGCGGTCACGGTAACGCCGCCCGCGCCGGCCACATCGGTCAGAGCAGGGTCAGGCCACCGTCGACCGCCAGGGTCTGGCCGGTGATGTAGCTCGCCTCCCCGCTGAGGAGGAACACGGTGGCCGCCGCCACCTCCCACGCCGTGCCCTGACGGCCGAGCGGCACGGGCGTGCGGTCCCGTGAGGCCCGTCCCCGCGACGCCCACCGACCGAGCGGGGTGTCGATCAGGCCGGGTGCCACCACGTTGGCCCGCACGCCCCGCCGGGCCCCTTCCAGGGCGACGTGGCGGCTGAGGCCCACCAGGCCGGCCTTCGACGCGTCGTAGGCCGGCAGCCGGCTGCCGGGCTTCAACCCGGCCACCGACGCGATGAACACCACCGACGAACCTTCGCCGAGGTGGCCGAGGAGCTCGCGGGTCACGAGGAAGTGGCTGCGCAGGTTGACCGCGAACGTGGTGTCCCAGTCGGCGGCGGTGGTGCCCGCCAGCCCCCCGGTGCCTCGCCCGATGCCGACGTTCAGCACCGCGCCGTCGACCGGTGGGCCGTCGATGGCCTCCGCCACGAGGGCCACGCAGCCGGCCTCGGTGCTGACGTCGGCCTCGATCACGGTGACCGACCCGGGCGCCGCGCCCGGCGTGTCCCGCGCGATCCAGGCCGCCGTCTCCTCGGCGGCGGCCCGGTCGCGGTCGGCGCACACCACCGCTGCCCCCTCGCGGGCGGCCCGCACGGCGATGGCCCGCCCGTTGCCCACCGGCGCGTCCGGATCGTCGGAGGGTTGGGTGCCCGCCCCGACCACCAGCACCCGCCGGTCGGCCAGGCACCCCACGCCGGTCACCCGTCGAAGCCGGGCACACCCGGTTCGCGCTGCACCCCCAGCGAGTTCAGCGTGAACGACACCAGGTGGTAGTGGCCGACGACCATGGGCACCTCGATCAGCTGGCGCTCGTCGTAGCGCCCGGCCAGGACCGTCCAGGTGTCGTCGGTGATGCAGCCGTCGTCGTGGAGCTCGTCGGCCGCCCGCAGCAGCGCGGCGTCGAAGTCGGCCCAGCCGTCGGCGTCGGGACCCTCCTTGATGCGCTCCACGTCGGCGGGGTCGATGCCCACCTCACGACCGATGAGCACGTGCTGACCCCACTCGTACTCGGCCCGGCAGCGCCACCCGGTGCGCAGGATGAGGAGCTCGCGGTCACGGGCGGGGAGCTTGCCGGCGAGGAGCTTCCCGCCGAAGGGCAGCCAGCGTCGGAACAGCCCGGGGTGGCGGACCAGCGTGGCGAAGATGTCCGAGGCGGTGGCGCCCTCGACGGCGATGCCGGCCAAGAGCTCGCGTGCCTCGTCGTCCTGCTCCTCCGGCGCCAGGGGCGGGATCCGGGGGGTGCTCGGGCGCTCGGTCACCCGCTCGACACTACCGGGACCCCCTAGACTGACCCATCCCCCGGATGGGCACTCAGGCACCGCTGGACCAAGGACGGCATGACGATCCATCCCGATCTGGAGGCCGAGCAGGCCTACATCGATCATGCCTACCAGTGCCTCGACGAGGCGCGGGCCCGGGCCAACTCGCTGCAGACCATGGTCGAGGTGGGCCGGGGGGGCACCGAGCAGGCCCGCTTCGAGCGCGACGTGATCTGGGACACGATCCTGCACCGGCTGTCCTCGCTGCAGCTCGGCGACGCCTCCCTGTGCTTCGGCCGCATCGACCGGGAGCCCGAGGACGGCGACCGGGGCGCGTCCTACTACATCGGTCGCATCGCCGTGTCCGACCACAACCAGGAGCCGGTGGTGGTCGACTGGCGGGCCCCCGTGGCCGAGCCCTTCTACCGGGCCACCGGGCGCCAGGCCATGGGCCTGGCCCGGCGCCGTCACTTCGCCACCCGGGGCCGGCGCCTGCTCGGCATCGAGGACGAGCTGTTCGGCGACCGGGCCGTTGCCCTTGGTGGAGGCGCCCTCGCCGACGGCCACCCGGCCGAGGGCATCTCCGGCTACGGCGCCCTCATCTCCGCCCTGGAGACGGCCCGGTCGGGACGTCTGGGCGACATCGTGGCCACCATCCAGGGCGAGCAGGACGAGATCATCCGGGCGCCCCTGCCCGGGGTGCTGGTCGTGCAGGGGGGTCCGGGCACCGGCAAGACGGTGGTGGCCCTCCACCGGGCCGCGTACCTGCTCTACACCCACCGGTTCCCCCTCGAGGACCAGGGGGTGCTGGTGGTCGGGCCGAACCGCCTCTTCCTCTCCTACATCGAGCAGGTGCTCCCTTCACTCGGTGAGGCAGGGGTGGAGCTGGCCGTCCTCGGCGACCTCGTCGACGAGGTGCGGGTGCGGGGCGCCGAGCGGGGTGAGGTGGCCCGGGTGAAGGGCGACGAGCGGATGGCGCGGGTGGTGGCCAAGGCGGTGCGTGACCGCAAGCGCGGCCTGCGGCGCGACCTGCGCCTGGGCTTCGGCCTGCAGACCCTCACCGTCAGCGTCGAGCGCTCGGAGCGCATCGTGGCCGATGCCCGCCGCCGCTCCCGCACCCACAACGCCGGGCGCCGCTTCGTGGAGCAGTCGCTCCACCAGGCGTTGGCCGAGAGCAGTCGCACCCCGCTCGACGCGGCCACGGTGCGCGACCGGTTCCGGCGGGCGCCCGAGGTGCGGGAGGCGCTGGAGTGGATGTGGCCGGTGCTCACGCCGGCGGAGCTGCTGCACGACCTGTTCGGGTCGCCGGCGCTGCTGCGCCTGGCGGCCAGGGGCACCCTGTCCACCGACGAGGTGGCCGCCCTGCACCGTCCTCGGGCCGAGGCGGTGGAGCAGGTCGTGTGGACACCCGACGACGTGCCTCTGCTCGACGAGGCGCGCGCCCTGCTCGGTCCCACCCTCCGGGGGCGACGGCGGGGCGAGCCCGACGAGATCCGCACCTACGGCCACATCGTGGTGGACGAGGCCCAGGACCTCTCGCCGATGCAGCTGCGGATGATCAGCCGCCGTTCGCTCAACGGGTCCATGACGGTGGTGGGCGACATCGCCCAGTCCACCGGGGCGTGGCCCCACGCCGACTGGGACGAGGTGCTGTCGCGCCTTCCCGACCGGCGGCCCGCCCGCCGGGCCGAGCTCACCGTGGGCTACCGGATCCCGGCGCCGAACATGGCGCTGGCCACCCGGGTGCTGGCCGAGGCCGCGCCCGAGCTGCGCCCGCCCCGGTCGGTGCGCCAGGACGGCCGGCCACCCCGGATCGCCCGGGTCGACGGCCAGGAGTTGGAGGCCACGGTGGTTGAGGCCGTGCTCGCCGAGCTGGCCGAGGTCGGCGCCGGCAACGTCGCCGTGATCTGCCCGGCGTCGCTGGTCGACGCGGCCGACCGTGGGCTCTCCACCGCCGGGATCGACCACGGCCTGGCCAGCAGCTCGGGCCTCGACCACCAGGTCACGGTGGTGCCGGTGCGGATGGTGAAGGGCCTCGAGCTCGACGCCACCGTCGTGGTGGAACCGGCCCGCATCCTGGCCGAGGAGCCTCAGGGACTGCGCTCGCTCTACGTCGCCCTGACCCGGGCCACCCGCCTACTGACCCTGGTGCATCGGGGCGACCTTCCGGCCGTGCTCGCCGAGTGAGCCGGGTCTGCGGATGGTGCGCTAATGAGCGCCCTATTGGTGGTGGGGGCCGGGCCGGCCGGGCTGGTGGCGGCCTGGCGCGCCGCCCGAGCGGGGCACGACGTCACCGTGCTCGAACGGGCCGGGCACGTGGGGGGCATGGCCGCCAGCCTCGACGTGGCCGGCGTGCGGGTCGACCTCGGCAGCCACCGCCTGCACCCCTCCACCCCGCCGCCGCTGTTGGCCGCCCTGCGCGACCTGCTCGGTGCCGACCTGCAGGTGCGCCCCCGCAACGGTCGCATCCGCCTGCGGGACCGCTGGGTCGCCTTCCCGCTGAAGGCCGGGGACCTGGTGGCCCACCTGCCCCGCGGCTTCGCCGCGAGGGCCGCCCTCGACACCGTGCTGGCCCCGGCGCGCCGACCGCGGCGTGACACGTTCGCCGAGGTGGTCCGGGCCGGGCTGGGGCCGACGATCGCCGACGAGTTCTACCGGCCCTACGCCGCCAAGCTCTGGGGCGTCGACGCCGACGAGCTGGCCGGCGAGCTCGCCCGCCGGCGGGTGAGCGCCTCCTCGCCGGTCGAGCTGGCCCGCCGCCTGGTCCGAGGCTCCCGGCCCGAGGGCCGCAGGTTCCTCTACCCCCGGCGGGGGTTCGGGCAGATCGCCGACCGGCTGGCCGAGGCCGCCGTCGACGCCGGAGCGGAGGTCCGGCTGGGCGAGGAGGTCACCGGCCTCCGGCTTTCCGCCAACGGGGTGGAGGTCGGACTGGCCGGCGGCGCCGCCGTCGGTGCCGACCGGCTCTGGTCCACCGCACCGCTGCCCGAGCTGGCCCGCCTGGCCAACCCCGCGCCGCCCCCCGAGGTGCTCGCCGCCGCCGGCCGGCTCGAGCACCGGGCCCTGGCGCTCGTGTACCTGGTGCTCGACCAGCATCGCTACACGCCCTACGACGCGCACTACCTCCCGGCCGTAGACGTGCCCGTCGCCCGCCTGTCAGAGCCCCGCAACTACCGCGACAGCGCCGACGACCCGGCCGACCGCACCGTGCTCTGCGCCGAGGTGCCCTGCCGCGTCGGCGACGCCACGTGGACCTCGGCGCCGTCCGCCCTGGGAGCCATGGTCTCCGAGAGCCTTGCCAGCCAGGGCCTCCCACTCATCGAGCCGATCGCGGTCGAGGTGCGGCGGCTACCCCGCGTGTACCCGATCTACCGGCCCGGTTTCGAGTGGTCGCTCTCCGCCCTCGACCTGTGGGCGGCCGACCAGCCCCGCCTGCTCACGTTCGGGCGCCAGGGCCTGTTCGTGCCGGACAACACCCACCACGCGCTGGCCATGGGGTGGGCGGCGGCCGACGCGTTGGGATCAGACGGAAGCTTCGACACGGCCGCCTGGGCGGTGGCGCGGCAGTCCTTCCGGGGCTTCGTGGTCGAGGACTAGTACACACGGGGGGCTCTGCCCCCCGCGGATCCCTCGCCGGCGGCCGCTGCGCCAGGCACGTCCCATGGCCGGGATGACCGCCGCCAGGTAGGGCACGAGGCGCACGAAGGACCGGCCCGAGGTGCGGAACCGGTAGGAGATGGGCACCTCGGCGTAGCGGAAACCCTTGGCCACGAGGTCGAGGGTGAGGACCTGGGCGTAGTTGTAGTCGTGGGCCACCTCGGCGGCGGCGGCCGCCGGCCCCGACAGCACCCGGAAGCCGCTCTGCCCGTCGGTGACGGGCTGGCCGCTCAGGGCCCGCACCGCCAGGGTGAGCATCCGGTTGCCGAGAGAGCGGTGCAGGCGCATGCGGCGCGGCCCACCGGCGAAGCGGGACCCGACGACGTAGTCGGCCCGGCCTTCGAGGATGGGCGCGAGGAGGGCGGGGAGCTGGCGGGGGTCGTACTCGCCGTCGGCGTCGCAGAAGGCCACCGCAACTGCGCCTTCGGCCACCCCCCGGGCCAGCCCGTGGCGCACGGCGGCACCCAGCCCCCGGTTGGCGGCGAAGGAGTCCACCGCCGCCCCGGAGGCGCGGGCCGCCTCCGCGGTGCCGTCGCGCGAGCCGTCGTCGACCACCAGCGCCCGCACCGGGTGGCCGGCCACCTCGGAAGGGATACTGCCCACCACGCCGCTCACCGCGGCGACCTCGTCGTGGGCGGGGAGGAAGAAGAGGATGGGCGCGGGAGGCATTGTTAGGGGGACTTTACACCTCCCCGTGAGATTGGCTACCGTCGGCTCCCATGCGGTTCCGCCTGCTGCTGGCTGCGGTGGGCGTCCTAGTGGCCGGTGCGTCGATGGCGGCCATGCCCGCCCGAGCCACCGTGGACGACCAGGTCACGGCGGACGAGCCGCAGTACCTGCTGAGCGCCATCAGCCTGGCCGAGGACGGTGACCTCGACATCGCCGACGAGCTCACCGTTGAGCGGTGGCGCGCCTTCCACCGCAGCCCGCTCCCGCGCCAGACCGAGCCCCGGGGCGACGGTCGGGAGCTGAGCCCCCACGATCCGCTGCTGCCGTTGCTCCTGGCCGTCCCGGTCGCCCTCGGCGGGTGGGCGGGGGCCAAGGTGGCGCTGGCGGCGGCGGCCGGGGCGCTGGCCGCCCTCCTCGTGTGGGTGGGGGTGCGCCGCCTCCGCCTGTCCGCCCCGATCGCCGCCGGTGTGGTGGCCGCCTTCGCCACGGTCCCGCCCCTCACCACCTACGGTGCCCAGGTGTATCCCGAGCTGCCCGCCGCGCTCGTGGTCACCGCCGCCGTCGCTGCCCTCACCGGCCCGCTGCACCGGCGAGGCACCATGGTGCTCGGGCTCGCGGTCGTGGCCCTCCCGTGGCTGGCGGTGAAGTACGTGCCCGTCGCCGCCGCCCTTGCCGCGGTGGGCCTCGTCGCCCTCGCCCGCCGGGGCCACCGCCTCACGGCCATCGCCCTGGGGGCTGCCCTGGCGGCGGCGGGGACGGCCTTCGCCGCCTTCCACCGGGCCGTGTACGGAGGGTGGACGGCGTACGCCGCCGGCGACCACTTCACCGGCGGCGAGCTCACCGCAGTCGGCACCGCACCGAGCTACCCGGGGCGAGCGGTCCGCCTGCTCGGCCTGCTGGTGGACCGGGGCTTCGGCCTGGCCGCCTGGGCGCCGGTCTTCCTGCTCGCCGTGCCGGCCATGGCCGCCCTGCTGCGGCGCCGGCCGGCCGGATGGGCGGCGCTGGCCGTGCCCTTCGCGGCCGGCTGGCTCAACGCCACCTTCGTAGCCCTCACCATGCACGGCTGGTGGTGGCCGGGTCGCCAGGTAGTGGTGGTGGTGCCGGCGTTGGTGCTGGTGACCGCGTGGTGGGTCGACCAGGTCCGCCGGGTGCTCCCGGTGGTGGTCGCCGCCACTGTCGCCGGGTTGACGATGTGGTGGTGGTTGCTCGTCGAGGTGCTCTCGGGCCGGCGCACCCTCATCGTCGACTTCGTCGCCACCGCCGACCCGCTGGCCCGGGCCTGGCACGCCGTCCTCCCCGACTACCGCACTCCCACCGCCACGACCTGGGCCCTGCACGCCGCGTGGACGGTGGCCCTGGGCGCCCTCGCCGCCTGGGGTTGGACCACCGCTGCTCCCACGCCGTCCCGGCCGCCGGTCGCGCCTACCGCCGTCACCTCACCCCCCACCAAGGAGACCGCCCATGTCCACGCCTGAACCAAGGTTCCCCACCGTGGCCCGGCGGCTAAGGGCATGCGCGGAAAGGTCGAGCCGTCGTCGCCGAGAACATTGCGGCTTCGCCGCAACAGGCGCTGTGCTGGCTGGGTCGCCTCGCCTATCGGCTCGGCTCCTAATTGCCGTCGCCCTCGCCACCGGCCTGCTCTTGGCCGCCGGCGCCTGCGCCAAGGACGACGGTGCCGGCGTGCGTGACGCCTGCGCGGGCGGCTCGGCGTCGGGCGGCTCGGCGTCGGGCGGCTCGGCCTCCGAGCACGGCTCCGCCTCCGAGCACGGCTCGGGGTCGGGCGCCGGCACCGAGGACTGCCCCGAAGGGTCGGGCTCGGGTTCCGGGTCCGAGGGGGCCGTCTGCGTGCCGGTAGGCGACCCGGCCGAGGCCGACACCACGGTGGAGGTCACCCTCGACGAGTGGAAGGTGGACCTCGACCGCGCCTCGGCGCCCGCTGGCAAGATCGCCTTCGAGTCGATCAACTCCGGCGCGGACGATCACGAGCTGGTGGTGGTCAAGGGCGTGGCCCCCGACGACCTGCCCCTCGACGACGAGGGTGCCCTCGACGAGGCGAAGCTCCCCGACGGGGCCCTGATCGGCGAGGTGGAGGGCTTTCCGGGCGGCGACCACTGCACAGGCGTGTTCGACCTCAGCGCCGGCGACTACACCCTCCTCTGCAACCTCGTCCACGACGAGGAGGGCCACAAGGAGGTCCACCTCGAGGAGGGCATGGTCACCACCTTCACCGTGACTGACTAGGCGAGGACCAGGATGCGGGAGCTGGCGAAGGACCCGATGCCGACGTGGCGCCCGTCGATCTCGACGGTGGTGGTGCCGTCCGGGGAAGCCGCGGTGACCATGCCGGCTCTACCGGGGAGCACCTCGGCCTCCTCCAGGAACTCGAGCATCCCCGGGGCGAACTCGAGCTCCTCGGGGATGCGGGCGACGGTGAACCCCGCCCCCACCTCCACGTCGGACAGCGCCACGGTGTCGGGCGCGGTGTAGTCGGCGCCGGGGATCGGGTTGCCGTGCGGGCAGGTGGTGGGCGCACCGAGGAGGCGGTCGATGGCCACCTCCACGTTGTCGGAGATCACGTGCTCCCAGCGCCCCGCCTCCTTGTGGGCCTCCGCCCAGGACAGGCCGAGGATGTCGGTGAGGAGGCGCTCGGCCAGGCGGTGGCGGCGTACCACCCGCTCGGCCAGGCGGCTGCCGGTGCGGGTGAGGCGAATCTGGCCGTCCACCTCCAGCAGCCCCTCGTGCTCCATGCGCTTGACCATCTCCGAGACCGCCGGGCGCGACACGCCGAGGCGTTCGGCGATGCGGGCCTGGATGACGTCGACGTCGTCCTCGCGCAGCTCGAAGACCGCTTCGCAGTACTCCTCGAAGGCCGGGTGGTACTCGGGCGTTCGGTACTCGGCCACGCGTCGAGCATACGGCGACGCCCTTGCTTCGCCGCCGTGTGTTAGGCACACTTGACACATGGGTGAGAGCTTCCTGATCACGCTGCGCGAGGGCTTCGAAGCGGCCCTCATCGTCGCCATCGTCCTGGCCTTCGTGAAGCGGGGGCCCGCCGCCCACATGGCCCGGGCGGTGTGGGCCGGCACCGCCGCCGCGCTGGCCCTGGCGGCGGTGGTGGGTGTGGTGATCCACCTCACCATCGACGACCTCCAGGGCGAGGCCCGGGCCCGCACCTTCGCCATCATCTGCATCGCCGCCGCCGCGCTGCTCACGTGGATGATCTTCTGGATGCGCGCCCACGCCCGGGGTCTGAAGGCCGAGCTCGAGGGCCGGGCCGGTCAGGCGGTCAAGGAGAGCTCGGCGCTGGCGCTGGCGCTGGTGGCCTTCACCGCCGTGGCCCGGGAGGGCCTGGAGACGGCGCTGTTCCTCATCTCCACCACCACCGCCAGCAGCGGCGGCCAGGTGCTCCTCGGCGGGGTGCTCGGCCTGGCCGTCGCGGTTGCCCTGGGCGTGGCGGTCTACCGAGGATCTCGGGTGATCAACATGGGCAAGTTCTTCGCCGTCACCGGCGCGCTCATCATCCTCTTCGCCGCCGGCCTGGTGGCCAAGGCCGTCCTATTCCTCCAGGGCCAGACCGAGGTGGTCGTCTACAACGTGAAGGGCGTGACCTGGTTGACCTCGGACACCCAGGTCGGGCGCTTCCTCGCCGGCATCTTCGGCTGGGACCCGGCCCCCTCGGTGCTGCAGTTCCTCGCCTATGTCGGCTATCTGGTGCCGGCGCTGGTGTTCTTCTTCTGGCACCGGCGCACCGCCGCCCCTGCCCTGACCAAGCCGGCGGCCGCGCCCACCAGCGCTTCGCCCGAGCTCGGTCACGACGTGCCCGTAGCCTGAGGGCATCGGCCTCGAACAGTTCTCGCCTCCTGTCCGTGCCTGGTTCGAGACCTCGTTCCCCGCGCCGACCGACGCCCAGGCAAAGGGTTGGCCGGCCATCGCCGCCGGCGACCACACCCTGATCCTCGCCCCAACCGGGTCGGGCAAGACCCTGACCGCCTTCCTTTGGGGCATCGACCGCCTGATGACCTCGCCCGTGCCCGAGCGCGAGCGCCGCACCCGCCTGCTCTACGTGTCGCCACTGCGCGCCCTTGCAGTGGACGTGGAGAAGAACCTGCGGGCACCGCTGCGGGGCATCAGCCTGGCCGCCCAGCGCCTCGGCCAGGCCGTCCACGAGCCGACCGTCGGCTCCCGAACCGGCGACACCCCCGCCGACGAACGCCGCCGCCTCGTGCGCCACCCGCCCGACGTGCTCATCACCACGCCCGAGTCGCTCTACCTCATGCTCACGTCCCAGGCGCGCGACACCTTGGGCAACGTGGAAGCGGTCATCGTCGACGAGATTCACGCCCTCGCCGCCACCAAGCGCGGCGCCCACCTGGCTCTCACCCTGGAGCGGCTCGAGGCCCGCTGCGACCGGCCCCCGCAGCGCATCGGCCTCTCCGCCACCCAGCGGCCGCTGGAGGAGATAGCCCGCTTCCTCGGCGGGTTCGGCGACGACCGCCGCCCCCAGCCGGTCACCGTGGTCGACGCCGGGTTGCGCAAGGCCCTGGAGATCGAGGTGGTGGTGCCGGTCGAGGACATGGGCCAACTCGGTGAGGTGATCGAGGAGCCGGTGAGCGGGCCGGCGGCGGCCGGTCCGGTGCGGCGCAGCATCTGGCCGGCCATGCACCCGCGCCTCCTCGAGCTGGTGCAGCAGAACCGCTCCACCATCATCTTCGTCAACGCCCGTCGCCTGGCCGAGCGCCTCGCCACCCGCCTCAACGAGCTCGCCGCCGAGCAGGCCGGGGCCGAGCCGTCCCCCTACACCGGCGCCGAGAGCATGGGCCACCCCCCAGCGTGGGGCAACGCTGCGCAGCCCGCCAGGCGGAGCAGCCTCGAGGATGACAGCCGGATCGGCGAAGCCGGCGGAGGCGGAGCCGGAGCAAGTGTGACGGCCAGGCGGAGCAGCCCCGAGGATGAGAGCCGGGTCGGCGAAGCCGGCGGAGCCGAAGCCGAAGCAATTGGGACAGCTGCGCAGCCCGCCAGGCGGAGCAGCCTCGAGGACGAGAGCCGGATCGGCGAAGCCGGCGGAGGCGAAGCCGAAGCAATTGGTACAGCTGCGCAGCCCGCCAGGCGGAGCAGCCCCAAGCATGAGAGCCGGATCGGCGAAGCCGGCGGAGGCGAAGCCGAAGCAATCGATCTCGTGAAGTCGCATCACGGGTCGCTCTCCAAGGAGCGGCGGCTGGTCATCGAGGACGAGCTGAAGTCGGGGCGGTTGAAGGGGCTGGTGGCCACCTCGTCGCTCGAGCTGGGCATCGACATGGGCGCGGTGGACCTGGTCGTGCAGGTGGAGTCGCCGGGTGCCGTCGCCCGGGGCCTCCAGCGCATCGGGCGGGCCGGCCACCAGGTCGGCGCCCCCAGCCGGGGCAAGGTGTTCCCCAAGCACCGGGCCGACCTGGTGGAGGCGGCGGTGGTCGTCGACCGCATGCACCGGGGCCTCATCGAACACACTCGCTACCCCCGCAACCCCCTCGACGTCCTCGCCCAGCAGATCGTGGCCATGTGCGCCCTCGACGACTGGACGGTCGAGGAGCTGGCCGCCCTCGTGCGCCGGGCGGCGAACTTCGAGGGCCTCACCGACGAGGTCCTGGTGTCCGTCCTCGACTGCTGGCGGGGCGTTACCCGTCCGACGAGTTCGCCGAGCTGCGCCCCCGGCTCGTCTGGGACCGGGTGGCGGGTGTGCTGCGAGCCCGGGCCGGGGCCCAGCGCCTGGCCGTCACCAGCGGCGGCACCATCCCCGACCGGGGGCTGTTCGGCGTTTCCTGCCCGACGGCACCCGGGTCGGCGAGCTCGACGAGGAGATGGTCTACGAGAGCCGGGTGGGCGAGACGTTCCTACTCGGCGCGTCGACCTGGCGCATCGAGGACATCACCCACGAGCGGGTGGTGGTGGTGCCGGCCCCGGGCCAGCCCGGGAAGATGCCGTTCTGGCACGGCGACGGTCCCGGTCGACCCCTCGAGCTGGGTCGGGCGGTGGGCGAGTTCGTGCGCACGGTGCGGGCCCTGCCGCCGGCCGAGGCCCAGGCCCGGCTGGAGGCCGACCACGACCTCGATCCCTCCGCCGCCCGCAACCTGCTGGGCTACCTGGAGGAGCAGGCCACCTCGGGCGGGGCGGTGCCCGACGACCGCACCATCGTGGTCGAGCGCTTCCGCGACGAGATCGGCGACTGGCGGGTGTGCGTGCTGTCACCGTTCGGCGCCCAGGTGCACGCGCCGTGGGCCATGGCCCTGCAGGCCCGCCTGGCCGAGCGCTGGGGCCTCGAGGTGGAGTTGATGTGGAGCGACGACGGCATCGTGTTGCGCCTCCCCGAAGCGGTCGACGAGCTGCCCCTCGACGAGCTGATGATCGACCCCGACGAGATCGACGAGATCGTCATCTCGCGCCTGCCGTCCACGGCGATGTTCGCCTCCCGCTTCCGGGAGTGCGCGGCCCGGGCACTGCTCCTGCCCCGCCGCCGTCCGGATCGCCGCACACCGCTGTGGCAGCAGCGCCAGAAGGCGGCCGACCTCCTGTCGGTGGCCGGCAAGTACCCGACGTTCCCCATCCTCCTCGAGGCCACCCGCGAGTGCGTGAACGACGTCTTCGACCTGCCCGCCCTGCGCGAGGTGCTCCGCGACCTGCGCAGCCGCAAGGTGCGCATGGTGGCGGTCGACACCCCCCGGGCGTCCCCCTTCGCCCAGTCGCTCCTGTTCGGCTGGATCGCCGTCTACATGTACGAGGGCGACGCCCCCCTCGCCGAGCGCCGGGCCGCCGCCCTCGCCCTCGACCGTGACCTGCTCCGGGAGCTGCTCGGCGCCGAGGAGCTGCGCGAGCTGATCGACCCGCTGGTGCTGGCCGAGCTCGAGCTGGAGCTGCAGCGCCTCACCGACGACCGCCGGGCCCGCGACCCCGACGAGCTGGCCGACCTGCTCCGTCTCCTCGGCCCCCTCACCGAAGCCGAGCTGACCGCCCGATCAGCTCCGCCCGCCTCCCCCCGCCTGTCCACAGCTGAAATTGGCGCGATTCACCCTGCTGGAGCAGGTGAATCGCGCCAAGAAGCGGTGGGGGCGGAGGTGGGGCCAGCGATAGTGGCGGGGTGGGTGGATCAGCTCGTGCGGGAGCGGCGGGCCATCCGGGTGGCGATGGCGGGCGAGGAGCGGGTCGCCGCCGCCGAGGACGCCGCCCGCCTCCGCGACGCCTTGGGGTGTGCGCTGCCTCTCGGCCTGCCCACCGCATTCACCGATCCCGTCGACCGGCCCCTGATCGACCTGGTGGCCCGCCACGCCCGCACGTCCGGCCCCTTCCTCACCGGGCAGGTCGCCGCCCGGCTCGGCCTGGCGCCGGAGCGGGCGCGGGAGGCCCTGGAGGCCTTGGAGGTCGAGGGCCGCGTGGTGCGCGGCGAGTTCCGGCCCGACGGCGTGGAGCGGGAGTGGTGCGACGACGACGTGCTGCGCCAGCTCCGGCGCCGGTCGTTGTCGGCCCTGCGCCGCGAGGTGGAGCCGGTGGACCCGACCGTGCTGGGCCGGTTCCTGCCGCAGTGGCAGGGAGTGGGCCTGCCGCGGCGGGGTCTCGACGGGCTGGTGGAGGTGCTCGGGCTCCTCCAGGGGGCGCCCCTGGTGGCGTCGGTCCTCGAGGCCGACCTGCTCCCGGCCCGGCTCACGGCGTACCGCCCGGCCGACCTCGACGCCCTCTGCACCGCCGGCGAGCTGGTGTGGGTGGGGGCGGGCGCGCTCGGCGCGACCGACGGCCGGCTCCGGCTGCTCTTCCGCGACCAGGTGAGCCTGCTCCTCCCCACCGAGGGCGACGCCGTCGCGGTGGCTGACGGTGACCTGCACCAGGCCCTCAGGCGACATCTCGGCGAGCGGGGGGCGTCGTTCTGGCCCGAGCTGGTGCGGGCGGTCTCCACCGCCGAGCTGCCCTACGACGACGCCTCGGTGCTCGACGCCCTCTGGGACCTGGTGTGGGCGGGCGAGGTCACCAACGACACCCTGGCCCCGCTGCGGGCCCGGGTGGCGGGCCGCCCCCGCCGGGCCGGCCCCGCCCCCGCACGCGCCCGACCGGGCCGCCCCCGACTGGCGCGGCTGTCGCGCCTCGGACCGCCGGCAGGGGCGGGAAGGTGGTCGCTGGTGGCCACGCTCCGGGAACCGGTGACGCCCACCGAGGCCAGCCACGCCCGCGCCCTGCAGCTGCTCGAGCGCTACGGCGTGCTCACCCGGGAGGCGGCCCTGGGCGAGGGCACCGAGGGCGGCTTCGCCGGCGTCTACCCCGTGCTCAAGGCCTTGGAGGACCAGGGCCGGGTGCGGCGCGGGTACTTCGTGGCCGGGCTCGGAGCCGCCCAGTTCGCTCTCCCCGGCGCGGTGGACCGGCTGCGGGCGGCCCGCACTGGTGAGCAGGGCGACGCGGGCGACCTGGCGGGGGGGTCCCGGCCGCTGGTGCTGGCCGCCACCGACCCGGCGTCCCCCTACGGCGCCGCCCTGCCCTGGCCCGAGGGCCCCACCGCGCCCGGCCCGGCGGGGGAGCGGGCCGGTCGACCCGGGCGCACCGCGGGCGCTCACGTGGTGCTGGCCGACGGTGCCCTGCTCGCCTACCTGGAGCGGGGCGGGCGCAGCGTCCTCACCTTCCCGGCGGCGGGCGAGCACCCCGGCTGGGTGGAGAGCCTCGTGGCCCTGGTGAAGGACGGCCGCTACCGGTCGCTCGAGATCACCCGGGTGGACGGTGTGCCCGTCCGCGAGTCGCCCCTCGCCGGCGACCTGCGGGCGGCCGGCTTCGCCGAGGGCTACAAGGGCCTTGTGCACCGCGAGCGCGCCCGGGGTAGGTCGGACCCATGAGCGACGAGCAGTGGTACTGGAGCCTCACCGCCGGCCGGGCCGTCCCCGCCTCGGAGCGGGGCCCGGCCGACGATGTGCTGGGCCCCTACGCCTCGCGGGAGGAGGCCGAGCGCTGGAAGGAGCGGGTCGAGGCCCGCAACGACTCGTGGGACGACGCCGACCGCGAATGGGAGGGCGAGGACCCGGACGACGCCACCGACGACGTCGCTCCGGGCGAGAGCGCCGGCCACAGCCCCACCTGAGCGGGTGTCCGCCCGTTCCACCTCGCGCCGAAGGTAGGGCTGCCACTTTCGGCGCGACGTGGAACCGAGCGAGATGCACTCGAGAGCGCGGGCCCGTGGGCACGCCACTGGCCGGCCCGACGCATCCGCGGACAGGGGTCAGGTGGCGACCCGTTGCCCTGCCTCGTGGGCAACCACCGGCGGGGGGCGCCACGCCACTGCCGCGGCGGCGGCCTGGACGGCACTGGCCACCGCCACCTCGGACAGCAGGCCGGGCGCGGCCACGGCGTCGCCGGCGAGGAACACGCCGCCGCCACGGTCCACCGCCGGCCGGTCCCGCCACGTGGTTCCCGGCGGGTCGAGGGCGCCGCTGGCGTCGGTGACCGCCGACCGGCGCCGCCACACCTCCCGGGCCCGCCAACCCGGCCAGGTCACGTCGAGGAGGCATTCGATGCGGGCGACGCCCTCGGCGAGGGTCTCGTCGGGGCGCAGGCCGATCTGGGCCTGGAGCAGCTCGTGACCAGCGGCGGCCAGGGTGGGATCGGGCCGGGAGAAGCACTCCACCCAACCGCTCTGGTCGAGGTCGCTCACCACGAACGGGCCGCGCGGCCGGCCGCGCCGCAACCCCACGTCGAGCACCGCGGTGCGGGTGCCCTCCCACACCAGCGCGTCGTCATCCAGGAGTCGACGGGCCGCCCGCAGCGGGACGGCGGCGATCACGGGCGGCGCCGGCAGGACGTCGACGTGGTTGCCCGTGCGGATCTCCACGCCGAGCTGTCGGGCCCGGGCCGCCAGGCGATCGACCAGGGTGGCCCATCCGCCGGGGAGGTAGCGGGTGTGGGGCGGCAGCTTCGTGGCCCGCATCAGCCGCTCGTGCACGAAGGCGGCCGACAGTCGCCCCGGGTCGTGGTCGAAGCTGAACACGCCCGCCGCCCGGCAGAGCCGCTCGGCCACCTCGGACCCGACCTGGTCGGTGTACCAACGGCGGGCGTCCACGTCGATCGGCGCGGAGCGGCGGCGCAGGCGCACGAGCGCGGCCGCCATCCCCATGGGCGGCAGGCGACGGGAGCGGCCGTCCACCCTGAAGCGCACGGTCGCGCTGCGCACCCGGGCCGCCGGCTCGGCCAGCCCCCTCGCCTGCAGCCACGCCCACAGCCCGCCGTCGTCGTAGACCACGTGGGGGCCGAGGTTGACCCGGAACCGGCCGGTGCTCGACCGGGCCCGGCCGCCGAGCAGCTCGCTGCCCTCGCGGAGGCGGACCCGCCGGCCCGCCTCGGCGCACTCGATGGCGGCCACGAGGCCCGCGAGGCCGCCGCCCACGATGGTGATGTCGTCCATGGCCCCTGGAGGGATCGGGAACCCCGGGGGGTTCCTGCTACCTCTAGGAACCGTGGAGGACCTGGTGGTCGCCGCCCGCGGCGGGGACACCAGCGCCATGAGCGCGCTGGTGGGCGCCCTGGCGACCCGGCTCGGGCCGGTGTGCGGCGCCATCGCCCTCGACGACGGCGACGACGCCCTCCAGGAGGCCCTGATCGTGGTGCTGCGCAACCTTGGCGACCTGCGGGAGCCGGCGGCGGTGGTGGGCTGGGCCCGGCGCATCGCCGTCCGGGAGGCGGTCCGGGTGGCCGCCCGCCGCTCGCGCTCGGTGCTGGTGGCCGACGTCGGCGACCGCCCGCCCCGCGCGCCCGGCCTGCCCGGCGGGGAGGCCGACGTGGACCTCGGCCTCGACGTGCGGGCCACCCTCGCCGCGCTCGCCCCCGAGCACCGGGCCGTGCTCGCTCTACGTCACCTCGAGGGGCTGTCCGAGGACGAGGCGGCGGAGGTGCTGCGGGTGGCGCCGGGCACGGTGAAGTCGAGGTCGGCCCGGGCCAAGGTGGCCTTCCGGAGGCGGTGGACGGCGTGAGCACCCCCTCGCCCGCCCGGTGGCCCGTGGCCGAGCTCGACCCCATCCGCCGCCTCGACGTGCTCGCCGCCGCCCTGCCCGGCGTCGTCGTCCAGCACACGGTGCTCGACGCCCCCTTCGCCGAGGTGTGGCCCTTCCTCACCGACTTCGAGCGCAGCGTGCCCAGCTTCGACTCCAGCGTCCGGCGGGTGGTGGTGCGGTCGCGCACCGATGCCCACGTACGCCTCACCGCGTGGTCCTTCCCGGGGTTGCCCGGCCTGCGCTTCGAGGTGGACGTGGAGCCCGGGTTCTGCTGGATGCGCTCGCGCTGGCGGGTCTACGTGGTCGGCATGGCGGCCGTGCCCGACGGGGCGCGCACCCGGGTCGCCCACCTCGAGGGCTCCGCCCTGCCCGGCGCCCGGCTGCTGCGGTGGTTCGTGGCGCGCGAGGTGGCCAGCGACGTGGCGGGGATGCACCGGATCCTCGACCGCCAGACTGGAGGGCATGCCGGAGGGTGACACCATCCACCGCAGCGCCGCCCGGCTCCGCCCGGCGCTGGCGGGCCGGACCCTCCTGGCCTTCGAGGCGGTGCGGCTCCGGGGGGACCCGCCCCGGGCCGGCACCCGCATCGACGAGGTGGAGGCGGTCGGCAAGCACCTGCTCGTCCACTTCGCCGACGGCCTGACCCTCCAGACCCATCTCCGCATGACCGGGTCGTGGCACCTGTACCGCACCGGGGAGACGTGGCGGAAGCCCCGCCACCTGGCCCGGGTCCGCCTGCAGGTGGAGGGCTGGGAGGCGGTCTGCTTCGCCGCGCCGGTTGTCCGCACCTACCGGCGGGACGCGCCCGGCGGGCCCCTCGGGCGCGACAGTGACCCGGGCGCCCACCTGGGGCCGGACCTGTGCCGGGCCGACCTCACCGCCGCCGACCTCGAGGAATGCGTGGCTCGGATGCTCACGTGCGCCGGCCCCCACGAGCAGGTCGGCGTCGTGCTGCTCGACCAGCGTGTGGCGTGCGGCGTCGGCAACGTCTACAAGTCCGAGGTGCTCTTCGCCTGCGGCGTGGACCCCTTCACCCCAGTCAGCGACCTCGACAACGCCACCCGCCGCCGGCTCATCGCCACCGCGTCGCGCCTGCTGCGGGCCAACCTCGGCGCCGGGCCGCGGGAGACCGTCGCCGGTGGCGTCGCCGTCTACGGGCGGGCCCGCCGGCCGTGCCCGCGCTGTGGCGCCACCATCCGCATGACCCACCAGGGCGAGCACGCCCGCAGCACCTACTGGTGCCCCTCCTGCCAGCCCGGCCGGCCGTGACCGACACGCGACGCGTCGTGATCGTGGGCGCGGGGTTCGCGGGCATGGCCGCCGCTAAGGGGCTCGACGGCGCGCCGGTGGAGGTCACCCTGGTCGACCGCAACAACTTCTCCACCTTCCAGCCGCTCCTGTACCAGGTGGCCACGTCGGGTCTCAACGCGGCCGACGTCGCCCACCCGGTACGGGGCGTCTTCCAGGACCAGGCCAACCTGGCGTTCCGTCAGGCCACCGCCACCGGGGTCGACTGGGACCGACGGCGGCTGCTGCTCGAGGACGGGGCCCTCGACTTCGACCACCTGGTGGTGGCGGCTGGAGCCTGCACCAACTTCTTCGGCGTGGAGGGGGCCGAGGCGCACGCCCTCCCCCTCTACGGCCTCCGCGACGCCGTGCGCCTCCGCAACCACGTGCTCGGCCGGTTCGAGGCGACCGACGCCTCCCCCGCCCTCATCGACGACGGCGCTCTCACCTTCGTGGTGGTGGGCGGCGGCCCCACCGGCGTGGAGGTGGCCGGCGCCCTGGTGGAGCTGTTCGACCGCGTGCTGCGGAAGGACTTCCACACCCTGGCGGTGAGCCGGGCCCGGGTGCTGCTCCTGGAGATGCGCGACGAGCTGCTGCCCCCGTTCTCGCCGCCGTCGCGGCGCCACGCCCGCGCCATCCTCGAAGCGCGGGGGGTGGAGGTGCGCACCGCCACCACCGTCGAACGGGTGGGCGCCACCCGGGTGCGACTCGCCGGCGGCGAGGAGCTGAGAGCCCACACCCTGGTGTGGGCGGCGGGGGTGCGGGCCAACCCGGTGGCCGCCGCCCTCGGCCTCCCCACGGGCCGGGGCGGGAGGATCGTCGTCGACGACCACCTGCGGGTGCGGGACCGGCCCGGCGTCTTCGCGGTCGGCGACGTGGCCGCCGCTCCCGACCGCCACGGCGAGCCCCTGCCCCAGCTCGCCCCGGTGGCGATGCAGGCGGGCCGCCACGTGGCCACACAGATCCGCGCCGACCACGATGCCGGCGCCACCCGGCCGTTCCGCTACGTCGACAAGGGCACCATGGCCACCATCGGCCGGCGGGCGGCGGTGGCCGAGCTGCCGCTCGGGATCCGGCTCTCGGGCACGCCCGCCTGGTTCGCCTGGCTCGGCCTGCACCTGGTGTTCCTCGTCGGCGCCCGCAACCGCTTCTCGGTGCTGGTCAACTGGGCGTGGAACTACCTGACCTGGGACCGCGGTCCCCGCCTCATCCTCGACACCGGCCCCCAGGCGCCGGGGGAGCCGCCGGGCGAACCGGTCACTCGACGGTGACGGCCCGGAGCACGTCGAGCCGCGACGCCCACCACGCCGGCAGGATGGCGGCGACCACGCCCATCCCCGCCGCCACCAGGCAGAACACCGCCAGCAGCACCACGGGCACGTCGACCCGGGCGGTGTCGATGTCGCCCCGCAGGGTCATGGCCAGTGCGCTCCCGCCGGCCACGCCCACGGCCAGGCCGAGCACCGTGCCGAGGAGGGCGATCAGCACCGCCTCCCAGCGCACCACCGACCGCAGCTGGCGCCGTTCCATGCCCACCGCCCTTAGCAGACCGAGCTCCCGGGTGCGCTCGATCACCGAGAGAGCGAGGGTGATGGCGATGCCGAGGAAGCCGATGATCACGGTGAGGGCCAACAGCACGAGCATGAACGACAGCCCCTGGTTGATCTGGCGGGTCTGGTTCTCCTGGATCTCCGACAGGTCCTGGACCTTGGCGATGGGGAAGTCCTCGGTGACCCGCTCGACCGCCCGACGGGCCTGGTCGTCGCTCACGTCCGGCGCGGCCTTCACCAGCACCCGCACGTCGGTCTGGGCCTGAGCCGGCTCGTAGCGGGCGAACGCGGGCAGGGCCAGGAGGTAGCTGGCAGGAGCGCCCTGGCCGATGAGGCCGTCGTCGGTGTAGGTGGCCACCACCCGGAACGGGCTGGTCCGCCCATCGGGGAAGCCGAGCTCGATGGACGAACCGATCCTCCACCCGCGCTCGCGGGCCAGTCCCGACTCCACCGCCAGGGTGCGCCGGCCGGTGAGGCGGCGAAGGTCCCCGGCGTCGACGCCGATGTCGAGCACCTGGTCGAGCTCGGCTCCGTCGGCGCCCCAGACGGTGGTGCCCCGCCCGGCCACCGAAGCGGTTCCGGTGCGCAGCCCGGCGGCGGCGGCCACCTCCGGCAGCTCCGACACCCGTTCGGCCAGGTCCGGGCTGAGGCCGCCGATGCCAAAGCTGCCGGAGTCGAGCTGGAAGTCGCCCTTGAACCCGCGGGCCACCGCCGCGTTGATCGACGCCGTGAAGGAGGTGAAGAAGATGCTCAGGACCGCGACCAGGGCAAGGGCCAGCACGAGAGCGGTGGTGGTGGACGCCGTGCGCCGCGGGTTGCGCACCGCGTTCTCCCGAGCCAGGCGCCCGGTGAGCCCCTTCACCGCCGGCAGCCAGGCGCCGAGGGTGCGACCCACCGGCGGGGCCAGGAGCGGGCCCAGCACGACGACCGCGGCGAACGTGGTCACCACGCCCACCAGCACCGGCCGGAAGTCCCGGCTGGTGGCCCCGACCACCAGGTTCGCCACGCCGAGGAGGCCGAGCACGATCCCGACGACGAGCCGCACGGGGGCCCGCCCGGATCGCTCGTAGGCGACGTCGCGGATGGCGGCCATGGGCGACACCCGGGCCGCCCGCCGTGCCGGGATGAGGGCCGAGACCACGGTGACGATGAGGCCGGCCAGCACAGAGACGATCACGGTGCGGGGGGCGACGACGATCGCCGTGGAGGGCAGGTCGAGGCCGAGGGCAGCCATGGCCTGGGTGAGGAGCACGGCCAGCACGAGGCCGGCGAGGAGGCCGACCAGGGAGGCGATCAAGCCCGTGAAGAAGGCCTCCAGCAGCACCGAGCGGCGCACCTGGCTGCGGCTGGCGCCGACCGCCCGCAACAGGGCCAGCTCCCGCGTGCGCTGGGCCACGACGATCCCGAAGATGTTGTAGATCAGGAACGCGCCGGCGATCAGGGACACGAGGGCGAAGCCGGAGAGCACCGTGCCGAAGACCGAGAAGCCCTCCTGGATCGAGTCCTGCTGCTCGGCGATGTAGGTGCTGGCGCCGACCGCCTCCAGGCCCCTCGAGAGCTCGGGCCGGAGGCGGTCGACCAGCTCGGCCTGGCTGATGCCGGGCTCGGCCTGCACCTGCACGAGCTGCACCTGGCCCTCCCGTCCGAAGGCGCGGGCGGCGGATGCGGTGTCCATGAGGACGAACGACGCGCCGGCGAAGTTGTCGGTGTCTCCGAAGGTGGCGATGCCGGCCACCTTCACATCGAGGGTGGGCCCGAGGGTCTGCACGCGGAGGCCGTCGCCGACCGTGAGGTCGGCCCGCTTGGCCGTGCCGCGGTCGATCACCACCTGCTCCGGCCCCTTCGGGGCCTTCCCCGCCACCAGCGTGTACGGGGTCATGGTGGGCACGGTGAGCCAGTTGGCGCCGAACTGGGGGGCGCCGGTGAGGGGGTTGATGGGCTTGTCGTCGGGCCCGATGGCGATGGCCACGCCCTGCACGGAGGCCTCCGCCGCTCGCACGCCGTCGATCCGCCGCAGCTCGTCGACCAGCCCGATGGGCACGTCGTCGCGCTGGGCACCGGCCTGCTCGCTGCCGGGGCCGGCGCCGCTCTCCACGTCGAACGTCGCCGCCTGGCGTACCACCGCGTCGACGCCCTGGTTGGCGTCGGCGAAGAGGTCGTCGAACGTGCGGGTGATGGTGTCGGTCAGCACGAACGTGCCGGCCATGAAGCTCACCCCGGCGACTATGGCCACCGCGGTGATGGCCACCCTCAGCTTGTGGCCGAGCAGGTTCTTGAGCGTGACCCGCAGCACGGCTCAGTAGCCGATCTGCTTCATGCGGTCGAGCACCGAGTCGGCGGTGGGCTCGGCCATCTCGTCCACGATCCGCCCGTCGGCCAGGAAGAGGACCCGGTCGGCGTAGCCGGCGGCCGCAGGGTCGTGGGTGACCATCACCACCGTCTGGCCCAGCTCTCGCACCGCCTCCTGCATGAAGCCGAGGATCTCGGCGCTGGCCCGGGAGTCCAGGTTGCCGGTGGGCTCGTCGGCGAAGATGATCTCCGGCCGCTGGGCCAGCGCCCGGGCCACCGCCACCCGCTGCTGCTGGCCACCCGACAGCTCGCTCGGCCGGTGCGAGAGGCGGTCGGCGAGGCCGACGGTGCTCACCACCTGGTCGAGCCAGGACGCGTCGGTGGTGCGGCCGGCCAGCGTGGCCGGCAGGGTGATGTTCTCCTCGGCGGTGAGGGTGGGCACGAGGTTGAACGCCTGGAAGATGAACCCGACGCGGTCGCGGCGAAGGCGGGTGAGCCGCTTGTCGTCGAGGGTGCCGAGGTCGACCTCGCCGATGAACACCTGGCCGGAGGTGAGGCTGTCGAGGCCGGCCACGCAGTGCATCAGAGTGGACTTCCCCGACCCGGACGGACCCATGATGGCCGTGTACTGCCCGGCCACGAAGTCGACGTTGACGCCGTCGAGGGCCCGCACCGCGGTGTCGCCGAACCCGTAGTGCTTGGCGGCGTCCACCGCCCGCGCCGCCGGGGCGCCGGCGGGCGTGCGGCCCGGCTCGGAGGCGACGGGCGACCCGGTCGGGGGGGTGGCGGTGGGCGTGGTGCTCACGGTCGCTCCAGGGGGACGCGGCGGCGCAGGTCGAGGCTGGGGCGAGGCTACCCACGGCCCCCGCAGCCCGAGCGCAGCATTCCCGGGCCGGCGGGCGCCGTTGGTCACACCCCTTGCTACGGGCACGGGGTGCAGGGGGGTCGCCCCATATGCTTCGGGGATGACCTGTCCGGCCTGCGGTGCGGCCGTCGACCCCGGATCGCGGTTCTGCTCGGTCTGCGGGCACCAGCTCGTCGGCCTGGCTGATGAGCGGCGGGTCCTCACCGTGCTCTTCGCCGACATCGTGGGCTTCACCACCCTGGCCGAGACCCTCGACCCCGAGAAGGTGAAGAACCTCGTCGACCGCTGGTTCGAGCGGCTGGTCGAGGACATCGCAGAGTTCGGTGGCCGGGTCGACAAGATCATCGGCGACGCCATCGTCGCCCTGTTCGGTGCGCCGGTGGCCCACGAGGACGACGCCGAGCGGGCCGTGCGGGCGGCGCTGCGCATGCAGCAGACCCTCGCCGCCAACGCCGCCCAGGAGCGCGTCCCCGCCGGCGGGTCCGGGGCGGAGCCGGCCAGCGCCGTGGTCCGCATGCGCATCGGCGTGAACACCGGGGAGGTGCTGGTCGGCGCCTTGCGGGCCGGCGGGTCCACCACCGCCATGGGCGACGTGGTCAACACCGCCAGCCGGCTCCAGACCTCGGCCCGACCGGGCGAGGTGCTGGTGGGCGCCACCACCCATGCCGCCACCCGCGAGCAGATCCTCTACGAGCCTCGGGGGCTGTTGACGGCCCGCGGCCGCGACGCCCGGGTGGAGGCCTGGGCGGCGGTCGAGCCGCTGCTGCCCCCCGGCTACCGGCCCCCCCGGCGCAAGGCCCCGCTGGTCGGGCGGGACGCCGAGCTCGGCCTGCTCAACAACGCCGTCTCGTCCAGCATCACCAACTCCCGGGCCCTGCTCACCCTGCTCGTGGGCGACGCCGGCGTCGGCAAGACCCGCCTCGCCGCCGAGGTGGCCGAGCGGGCCGCCTGCCAGCACAGCGCCCTCACCTTCGAGGGTCGGTGCGTGCCCTACGGAGAGGCCAACGTGTGGTGGCCGGTCGCCGAGGCGCTGCGCCAGGCCTGCTTCCTGGAGCTCACCACCCCGGTGGGCGAGGCCCGGTCCCGGATCCGCGAGCGGGTGGGGCAGGCGCTGGCCACCGATGCCGACACGCCCGAGGCCGAGCGGGTCACCAACGGACTCCTGTACCTGATGGGCCACGAGGGGCCGTTGCGCGACATCGACCCGTCGAGCGCCCGCGAGGAGGCGGTCCGCGCCATCTCGGTGTTCGTGGAGGCGTCCACCACCCACCAGCCCGTGGTCATCCAGCTGTCGGACCTGCACTGGGCCGACGACGTCGTGCTCGAGCTGCTTGACACCCTCCTCGAGCGCCTGGCCCGCCGTCCCTTCGTGCTCCTTGCCACCGCTCGCCAGGTGATCCGCGAGCGCTGGGCGGCCCGCCCGGGGCGCCACAACGCGCTGGTGGTCAACCTCGACCCGCTCGAGTCCGAAGCCGCCGGCGAGCTGCTCGCGTCGCTGCTCGGCGGGGCCGAACCTCCCGCCGACCTGCGGGCCGCGCTGCTCGAGCGCAGCGGAGGCAACCCCTTCTTCCTGGAGGAGCTGGTGGCGCTGCTCGGGGGCCAGGTGCCCACGTCGGCGGCTTGGTCCTCGCCTTCGCCCGACGGCCTCCGCCCGCTGCCCGACACGCTGCGAGGGCTGGTCGCCGCCCGCCTAGACGGCCTCGACGCCGACACACGCGTCGTGCTCACCGACGCCGCCATCATCGGTCCCCGGGGCAAGGTCGAGCACCTTCGGCGAATGGCCGAGGCCATCGGCCGCGACGTCGACGTCGACGCCGCCGTCGCCGAGCTGGTGGCCAAGGAGCTCTTCGAGTTCAACGACGGCCAGTGGGCGTTCCGCTCCGACCTCGTCCGCGAGGTCGCCTACGGCACCCTCACCAAGGTGGCCCGGGCGCGGGGCCACGTGGGGATCGCCACCTACATGGAGGCCCACCAACAGGGCGAGTGGTCCGACGGCGCCGTCGACCGGTTGGCCCACCACTACGGCGTGGCCGCCGAGCTGGTCGAGGAGCTGGGCTCCACCGAGCGGGTGCCGCCCGACGTCCGGGAGCGGGCCATCCACTGGATCGCGGAGGCGGCCAGCCGCGCCAAGCGCGGTGAGGTCCTCCCCGCCGCCAACCGCCTCTACAGCCGGGCCCTCGAGCTCGTGGGCGAGGAAAGATCATCGCGCCGGCTGGGCTTCCTGCTCGGCCGAAGCCACGTCCGGGCCGAGGCGTGGGACCTCGAGGGGGCCCGGGCCGACGCCCAGGCCGCCCTCCTCGCCGCCACCGAGCAGGGCGACGACACCTGCGCCGCCCGCGCCCTGCTCAACCTGGGTGACGTGGCCCAGAAGGCGGGCGACGCCGAGCTGGCCGTCGACACCCTCGAGCAGGCGGCGCAGCGATTCGCCGACCTCGGCGACGAGCAGGGTCGGGCCGAGGCCTTGCGGCTCCAGGGCATGACCGAGATGTTCCGCGGCCGGTTCAACGAGGCCGAGCGCTCGGTGGGCGCCGCCCTGGAGGCCTTCGGCCGGGTGGGCTCCCGCGGCGGGCAGGCCTGGGCCCTCCAGAACCTGGCCTGGATCGCGTTCACCACCGGCCGCACCGAGGAAGCCGATGCCCGCCTGCAGCAATCGGTCGCCACGTTCTCCGAGATCGGCGACGCCGTGGGCACCGCGTGGGCGCACGGCCTTCTGGCCTTCGTGCGGTTCCAGCAGGGTCGACGGGAGGAGGCCGAGCAGCTGGCGTCGAGCGGCATCGTCGAGGCACGGGCGCGCGGCGACCGCTGGGCCACCGGCATGATGCTGGTGCTCCTGTCCTCGCTGGCGCTGTGGGACGGTCGGACGGCGGAGGCGGTCGACCTCTCGGCCGAGGCGGGAGCGATCTTCCATGAGATCGGCGACGGCTACGGTCAGACGCAGGCGCTGGCGCCCCACGCCCGTGGGCTGATGATGGCCGGGCGGGTGCAGGAAGGGTTCACCGCCTTCGAAGAGGCCCTCGAGGCCGCCCGCTCGATGCCGGCCCACGACGCCGCCGGCCTGGTCCGGGGCGCCTACGGCGGCGCCTGCGTGCAGCTCGGCGACGCCGACCGTGCCCTCGAATGGGGCCTGCTCGACGACCACGAGCCCGAGCACACGCCGACCCTCGCCGACGCCGATGAGATGGTCACCCTTGGGCTGGCCCGCCTGCAGCGAGGCCGGGTGGACGACGCCGTGTCCACCCTCGAACGGGCGGCCACCGGGCGCGACGCCGCCGGCACCGTCCACCAAGACCTCGCCGAGCGCCCCTTCGCGGTGAGCGCGCTGGCGCTGGCCACTGCGGCCGACGGGCGGTCCCGCGAGGCGGTGACCATGGCCGGACGGGTGAGCCGCCTCCCCGCCGCCACCTACCTCGACGTGCTCACCGCCGAGGTGGCGGCCGGCCTGGCCGAGGCCCGCGCCGGCGACACCACCGCCGCCCGGCGCTGGCTGGCCTCGGCCCGCGATCGCGCCGACGCCACCGGGGACCAGTTGGCCCAGTCGGTGGTGCGCCTGGCCGAGGCGGTGGCCCTCGACGCCCTCGGCGACCCCGGTGCCGCCCGCGCCGAGTCGGCGGCGGCGGCCCGCCTCCAGCGGCTGGGCATCGCCGCTGGCGGGTGGCGTTGCGCCTTCGGACTGGCCGCCGGCGCCGGCCGACCCGCCTGACTAGTCGACCCGCCTGACCAGTCGACCGGCCTGACTACTTGTTGGGCTGGGGGGTGACCCGCAGGTAGGGCTTCTTGGCCTCGAAGCCCTTGGGGAACTTCTCCTTGGCCTCGTCGTCGGACAGGGCGGGAGCCACGATGACGTCGTCTCCGTCCTTCCAGTCCGCCGGGGTGGCCACGCTGTAGCCGGCGGTGAGTTGGAGGGAGTCGATCACCCGGAGCAGCTCGTCGAAGTTCCGCCCCGTGGAGGCCGGGTAGGTGAGGGTGAGCTTCACCTTGTTGTCGGGGCCGACCACGAACACCGAACGCACCGTGAGGGTGTCGTTGGCGTTGGGGTGGATCATGTCGTAGAGGTCCGCCACGGTGCGGTCCCCATCGGCGATGAGCGGGAAGTTGAGCTCGTGGCCGGTGACGTCGGCGATGTCGCCCTTCCAGCTCTGGTGGCTGTCGACGGGGTCGACCGACAGGCCGATCACCTTGGTGTGGCGCTTGTCGAACTCCGGCTTGAGAGCCGCCACCGCGCCCAGCTCGGTGGTGCACACCGGCGTGAAGTCCTTGGGGTGGGAGAACAGGACGGCCCAGTCGTCGCCCTTCCACTCGTGGAAGTTGATCGTGCCCTCGGTGCTCTCAGCGGTGAAGTCGGGGGCTTCGTCGCCCAGGCGGATCGCCATTTCGTCGTGCCTTTCGTCGTCGCGGTCGGTCCATCGGTCGTTCGCCAGAACAAACCTGACCGACTTTGTCGGTTATTCCCGCCGGGCGTCAAGGCGGTCGGCGTCGAGCCGAGCCCGGACCGACTCGGGCACCTCGTGCTCCGGGACGTGCTCGGCGACGGCGGGCGCGCCCCGCTGGTCGCGGGCTACGTCGGGCTCGAGGTACATCATGCGGGCCTCGGGCACGTTGGCCCGCACGTTGCGCTCCACCCGGTTCACCGCCTCGGCCACCTCGGGGAGGGTGAGGCGGTGGTCGAACTCGACCTTGGCGCACACCAGCAGCTCGTCGGGTCCGATGTGCTCGGTTCGCATGTGGATGAGGCCCAGCACGCCCGGCTCGATCTCGATGGCAGCCCGGATCGCCTCCTGCTGCTTGCGGGCGGCGGACTCGCCGATGAGCAGGCTCTTCATCTCGATGGCGAGGATCACGGCGATGACGCCGAGGAGCACCCCGATGGAGATGGTGCCGTAGCCGTCCCAGGCGCTGTTGCCGGTGATCACGGCCACGATGAGGGCGGCCATGGCCAGCACCAGGCCGATCAGCGCACCCAGGTCCTCGAGCAGCACCACCGGCAGCTCGGGCACCTTGGAGTGCCTGATGAACTGGCGATAGGTGGCCGTGCCCTTGGCGGCCCGCGTCTCGATGATGGCGGTGCGGAACGAGAGGCACTCGACGATGATGGCGAAGGCCAGGATGCCGATGGCCCACTGCGCGTCGTCGAGCTCGTGGGGGTGGAGCAGCTTCTGAACCCCCTCGTACAGAGCGAACATCGACCCCAGGCTGAACAGCACGAGGGCCACCACGAACGCCCAGAAGTACCGCTCGCGCCCGTAGCCGAAGGGGTGCTCGGGAGTGGCCAGCTTCTTGGCCCGGCGCCCGCCCAGCAGGAGCAGGGCCTGGTTGCCGCTGTCGGCCACCGAGTGCACGCTCTCGGCCAGCATGGACGACGACCGGGTGATGAGGAACCCCACGAACTTGGCGATGGCGATGGCCAGGTTGGCGAAGAGGGCGGCGACGACCGCCTTGTTCCCGTGCCCTCCACCGGCCATGGTCGACCTCTCGTCGTCGTCTTGTCGTCCTTGCGGGCGCCATCGTAGGAGGTCGCCGCCGCGCTCCTTCGACTAGGACTGCGGTCCGTGCGAGCGCCGGCTCTGCTCGCCCAGTAGCAGGGCGACGGCCACGGTGACCTTGGCCGCCACGGCCAGGTCGAGGAACTCGTTCGGGCCGTGGGCGTTCGAACCGGGCACGAGCACCCCAGTGACGAGGAACTGGGCGTGAGGGAACCGCTGGCCGAGCATGCCCATGAACGGGATGGTGCCGCCCTCGCCCATCGAGGCGGCGGGCCGGCCGAACGCGGCGACCGAGGCGGCGTCGAGGGCGTCGGCCAGCCACGGGGCGGTCGGTGGCGCATCCCACCCCGACTCGGCCGAGCGCACCCGGAAGCGGACGTCGGCGCTGTGGGGCGGGTCGGCGGTGAGGACGCGGGTGAGGGCCTCGGCCGCCTTGGCGGCGTCGACGCGGGGTGGCAGCCGGAACGACAGGGTGGCCGCCGTCCACGGGCGCAACACGTTGCCCGCCTGTTCGCCGGGGGGCACGCCGTCCATGCCCGTGAGCGCCATCGACGGTTCCCACGTGACCGCCAGCAGCCGCTCCTCAGGGTCATCCTGCGGCGGGCGGGTGGACCCGGCGAACGGGAAGCGCTCGCCGTAGTCGCCGAGGTCGGCCACGGTGGCGGCCACCGCCGCCCGCCGCTCGGCGGGGACCTCCGTACGCAGCTCGTCCACGAGGATGCGCCCGGTGTCGGGGTCCTCCACCCGGTCGAGCAGCCGGCGCAGGACCCGGAACGACGAAGGCACGACGCCGCCGGCGCTGCCCGAGTGCACACCCTCGGTGAGCACGTCCACCCGCAGCTCACCGATGAGGTTCCCCCTGAGCGACGTGGTGGCCCAGAGCCGGTCGTCGCTGGCGCAGCCGGAGTCGAGGCACACCACCAGTGACGGAGTCCCGATGCGGTCGGCCAGCTCCCCCACGTAGGCCGGGAGGTCGACGCTGCCCGACTCCTCACTGCACTCGATCAGCACGAGGCAACGGGCGTGGGCGCCGCCCGCCTCGCGCACCGCTTCGATGGCGGCCAGCGCGGCGAAGGCGGCGTAGCCGTCGTCGGCCCCGCCCCGCCCGTAGAGGCGGTCTCCCTCGCGCACCGGCGTCCACGGCCCGAGGCCTTCGCGCCAGCCGTGCATCGGCGGCTGCTTGTCGAGGTGCCCGTAGAGCAGCACCGTGTCGTCCCCGTCGGCGCGATGCGCGGGCACGTCGATCACCAGCACCGGGGTGTGCCCGGGGAGGCGCACCACCTCCACCGTCATGCCGTCGATCGGCCGCAGCTCGCACCAGGCGCGAACCAGCTCCACCGCCCGGTCCATGTGGCCGTGCTCCTCCCAGGCGGGGTCGAAGGCGGGGGAGAGGTTGGGGATGGCGATGTAGTCGAACAGGGCCGGGAGGATGTCGGCGTCCCACACCGCGCCGGCGCGGGCGGCGATCACGCTCGGGTCGAGGGCCATGGCCCGGAGTGTCCCACGGCCGCCGTGGGTGGGCTGGACTGTCGCCGTGCGCACCGAGCTCGAGACCATGGCCGCCCTCGACCAGCACCTGGCCAAGGCCAGGACCCTCGCCGGCTGCGTGGTGAAGGACCTCGACCTGCGTTCCCGGGACGACCTGCTGCTCGGCACCGACCTGACCGGCACCGTGTTCCTCGGGTGCCGCCTGCCGGGTGCCGTCCTGGCCGCTGCCCCCGAGCGCGGCGCGGTGGTGTTCCCCCCGGTCGACGGTGTGCCGTTCCAGGCCTACCGCGGCGGCCTCTACACCCCGGCCGAGCTCTACGCCGGCTACGAGCCCCGCGCCGGGGCCGACCCGTCGCCGCCCGGCGCCGGCTGGCGGTCGTCGCTCGATGGCCGCATCGACGCCTGGTACCAGGCCCGCCGGCCGCCCGACGTGGTCGACGCCCTCTACCAGCGGCTCCACGACCACGCCGTCACCGACGCGCTGGCCGAGGAGATCGCCGGGCGACGGGTGGTCGGGGTGATGGGCGGCCACCGGGTGCGGCGCGACGATCCCGCCTACGGCGCCGTCGCCCACCTCGGCCGGGCCCTCGCCCGCGCCGGCCTGCTGGTGGCCACGGGCGGCGGGCCGGGGGCCATGGAGGCGGCCAACCTCGGCGCCTTCTGCGCGCCTCACCCCGACCACGCCCTGGACGACGCCCTCGCCGTGCTGGTGAAGGCGCCCGACGCCGCCGACCACGACGCCTGGCTGGCCACGGCCGGCCAGGTTCGCGACCGCTGGTCCGACGGCGCCGGTGAGTCGGTGGGCATCCCCACCTGGCACTACGGGCACGAGCCGCCCAACCCGTTCGCGTCGGCCATCGCCAAGTACTTCGAGAACAGCGTGCGCGAGGACGGCCTGCTCACCATCGCCGGCGCCGGGCTGGTCATCACCCCGGGCGGCGCCGGCACCGTCCAGGAGATCTTCCAGGACGCCGCCCAGAACTTCTACGCCACCCCGGCCGAGGCCAGCCCCATGGTGTTCTTCGGCACCCGGTTCTGGACGGAGGTGAAGCCCGTGTATCCGCTCCTCGTGAAGCTGGCGGCGGGCACCCACGTGGAGGGGCTGCTGTCCTGCACCGACGACCCCGACGAGGTGCTGACCGCCGTCACCGCCGGGAACTGACGGGGACGCTTCCGGCCGGTCCCGCTAGCGTCGGCGCGGTGAGGTGAGCCCGGTCGATCGCCCCTGTTCCTCCGACCGGAAGGCTCCTCCGTGGCCCGCACCGCCCTCGTCACCCTCACCGCCCGCGACCTCGTCGTGTCCCGGGCCGGTCGAACCGTCCTCGACGGCGTCGGCGTCAACCTGGCCTCGGGCGCCCGCCTCGGCGTGGTCGGTCCGAACGGGGTGGGCAAGTCCACCCTGCTGGCCGTCCTGGCCGGCGCGCTGGCCCCGGAGCGGGGAACGGTGGAGCTGGCCCCGCCCACCGCCACCGTCGCCCTGCTGGCCCAGGAGCCGGAGCGACGACGCGGTGAACGGGTCCGCGACGCGCTGGCCCGGCGCACCGGCGTGGCCGACGCCGTCATGGCCTTCGCCTCCGCCTCCGAGGCCCTGGCCGCCGGCGCCCCCGGAGCCGACGACACCTACGCGTCGGCCTTCGATCGGTGGCTGGCGGTGGGCGCCGCCAACTTCGACGCCCGGTGCGGCGAGGCGTGGGCCGACCTCGGCCTCGCCCCCGAGGTGCTCGACCAGGACACCGCCACTCTCTCGGGCGGGCAGGCGGCCCGAGCGGCGTTGGCGGCGATCCTGCTGGCCGAGGTCGACGTGCTGTTGCTGGACGAGCCCACCAACGACCTCGACTTCGACGGGCTGGCCCGACTCGAGGCCTTCCTGGCCGCCTTCCCCGGCGCGGTGGCGGTCGTGTCGCACGACCGGGCCTTCCTCGAGCGCACCGTCACCGACGTGCTCGAGCTCGACGAGCAGCGCCGCACCGGGCGGTCGTTCGCCGGCGGCTGGCTGGCGTACCTCGAGGAGCGGGCCACCGCTCGGCGCCACGCCGAGGAGGCCTTCGAGCAGTACCGCAGCACTCGGGAAGACCTCACCGCCCGAGCCCAGCGCACCCGCCAGTGGGCTGACCAGGGTGCCCGCAAGGCGGCCCGCAAGCCGTCCGACGGCGACAAGTTCGTGCGCCACCACAACGTGGCCATGAGCGAGAAGCTGGCCGGCAAGGCGGCCCGCCTGGACAAGGCCATCGAGCGCCTCGAGCCGGTCGCCAAGCCCTGGGAGGGCTGGGAGCTGCGCCTGGAGCTGGCGGCCACCGCTCGCAGCGGGGACGTCGTCGCCCGCCTCGACCGGGCGGTGGTGCGCCGGGGCGACTTCGTCCTCGGGCCCATCGACGTCGAGGTGGCCTGGGCCGAGCGGGTGGCCCTCCTCGGGCCGAACGGCTCGGGCAAGACCACCCTGCTCGACGCCCTGCTCGGCCGCCTGCCGCTCGAGTCCGGCGATCGGTGGCTCGGGCCCGGCGTCGTGGTCGGTGAGCTCGACCAGGCCCGCCGCCGGTTCGCGGACGACGTCAGCGTGCTGGCCGGCTTCCTCGCCGCCACTGGGATGGTGGTGTCCGACGCCCGGTCACTGCTGGCCAAGTTCGGGATCGCTGCGGGCCACGTCGACCGGCGGGCGGCCGAGCTGTCGCCCGGCGAGCGCACCCGGGCGGCGCTGGCCCTGCTCATGGCGGGTGGCACGAACTGCCTGGTGCTCGACGAGCCCACCAACCACCTCGACCTGCCCGCCATCGAGCAGCTCGAGGCGGCCCTGACCACCTGGTCGGGCACCCTGCTGCTGGTCACCCACGACCGCCACTTCCTCGACGCCCTCACCATCGACCGCCAAGTCGACGTCGAGAAGCTGCGGAGTCCGCCAGGCGGAGCAGCGAGAGGGTGACCGCCGGATCCGCGAAGCGGGGCCGGCCGGAGGCCGGCCAAGCCAGCACGACCTGCCCTCGCTGCTCAAGCAATGACCCCGTCGGCGCGCAGGCGGGACCGTTCCGCGTCGTCGAGGCCGAGCTCGGTGGCCAGCACGTCGTCGGTGTGCTCGCCCAACCAGGGCACGCGGGTGTCGGGCCCATCCGCCACCGCGGAGAGCTTCACCGGGTTGCCGGGCACCAACACCGGCTGCTCCACGCCGTCGGTGCGGGGCACCTCCACCAGCATGTGGCGGGCGGCCACGTGGGGGTCGGCCACCACCTGCTCGTCGGAGAAGCACGGCCCCGCCGCCACACCGGCGCCGCTCATGGCCTGGCATGCATCGACCATGGTCAGCCCCGCGGCCCACGCCTCGACGGCGGGGCGGATCACCGTGTCGAGGTGGTCGATCCAGCCCTGGCGGGTGGCGAAGCGGGGGTCGTCGACCCACTCGGGGTGACCGACCAGCTCGGCCATGCGGGCGAACTGGTGCTCGCGGCCGACCTGGATCACGAACCAGCCGTCGCCGGCCCGGAAGCCGTGCATGATCAGCGGTCCCAGCTGGCCGCCCCGCAGGCCCATCGACCAGAAGTTGGTGACCAGGTCGGTGATGGCCACGAGCGAGTCGAGCATGGCCACGTCGACGTGCTGGCCGGCCCCGGTGCGGTCGCGGTGGCGCAGCGCGGCCAGCACGCCGACCACCGCGAACAGCGCGGTGCCGATGTCGCCGAGGGCGCCGACGGGAGCCACCACCGGCGGGTCATCGCCCCGGCGCTTGAACTCGTAGATGCCGGACATGGCCTCCACCACGGGGGCGAACGCCGGCCAGTCGCGGTAGGGCGAGTCACCGTGCCCGAAGCCCGACACCGACAGGTAGATGCACGCCGGGTGGACGGCGCGGAGGTCCTCCCACCCCACGCCCAGGCGGTCGGCCGTGCCGGCCTTGAAGTTCTCGGCCACCACGTCGAAGCGGGGGGCGAGGGCCAGCACGAGGTCGCGCCCGGCGGCGGACTTCAGGTCGACGCAGATGCTGCGCTTGTTGAGGTTGGTGCGCAGGAAGGTGGCGCCCACCGGGCGGCCCTCGGGGTCGGCCATGGCCGGCAGCGACGACCGCCCCTGGTCGCCTCCGTCCGGCGACTCCACCTTCACCACGTCGGCCCCGAGGCGGGCCAGGAGCTGCGTGGCCCACGGCAAGGCCTGCATCTGCTCGAGGGCCAGCACCCGCACGCCGTCGAGGGGCCGCCCGTTGCCGACCGCCTCGGAGTTGGCGATGTCCCCCAGCCGCATGAACGCTCCTCAGCCGAGCCCTGTAGCTGACGGCCCGTCAGATGTGCGCCCTACACTGCCACGCATGCGCGGCGTGCTCAGCCACGGGGCATACCTGCCGTACCGGCGCCTCGACCGGGCCACCATCGCCGCGGTGGCCGGCGCCGGCGGCGGCACCGGCACCCGCACCGTCGCAGGGTTCGACGAGGACTCCACCACCATGGCCGTGGAAGCCGGGCGCCTGGCCCTTCGGACCGCGCCGCCGGGGGTTGACGCCGGGCGGCTGCTGTTCTCCACCGTCACCCCCGCCTACGTCGACAAGACCAACGCCGCCGCCATCCACGCCGCCCTCCGCCTCGACCGCTCGGCCCCCGCCCTCGACGTCGGCGGTGCCGTGCGCTCGGCCGCCGGCGCCCTGCGCCTGGCCCTCGACGGCGGCCCACCCACTCTCGTCACCGCCGCCGACGTGCGCACCGGCCTGCCCGGCTCGGCCGACGAGGCCGGCGGCGGTGACGGCGCCGCCGCCGTCCTGGTGGGCGACGAGGACGACGGGCCGCTGGTGGCCGAGCTGATCGGCGCCGGCGCCGCTACCGAGGAGTTCCTCGACCGCTGGCGCACCCCGGGCGACGTCCGCTCCAAGCAGTGGGAGGAGCGCTTCGGCGAGCTGCACTACGTGGCCCTGGGGGAGGCGGCGTGGGCCGAGGCCCTGTCCGCCACCGGCCTGGAGGCTGGCCAGGTCGACCGGGTGGTGGTGGCCGCCACCCATGGCCGCGCCGCCAAGGCGCTCGGCCGCCGCCTGGGCGTGGCGCCCGACGCCGTGGCCGACGACCTGGCCGCCACCGTCGGCATGACCGGGGCCGCCCACCCCGCCCTGTTGCTGTCGTCGCTGCTGGAGGCAGCCGAGCCGGGCCAGGTGCTGGCCCTGGTGGTCCTGGCCGACGGTGCCGACGTGCTCCTGTTCCGTACCACCGACGCCATCGTCGACCGGCGGCCGGTCCGCCCCGTCGCCGCCCAGGTCGCCGCCGGCGGTCCGATCGACTACGGCGCCTTCCTGCGGTGGCGGGGCATGTTGACCGCCGAGCCGCCCCGGCGGCCCGAGCCGGCCCGGGTGTCGGCGTCGGCCGCGGCCCGCAACGGCGACTGGAAGTTCGGCTTCGTGGCCAACCGCGACGACACCGGCGACGTCGTGTTGCCGCCGGCGCCCGGCGAGGGTCACCAGCAGGTGCCGATGGCCGATGCCACCGGCGTCGTGGTCACCTCCACCATCGACCGCCTGGCCTATTCACCCAGCCCGCCCATCGTGTTCGCGGTGGTCGACTTTGACGGCGGCGGCCGCCTGCCGGTGGAGCTCACCGACGTCGACGCCGACGGCCTCACCGCCGGCGACCGCGTGGAGCTCACCTTCCGGCGGCTCTCCACCGCCGACGGCATCGCCAACTACTTCTGGAAGGTCCGCCCCGCGCGTCTCGCCGACCACCCCCGCCAGGAGGCGACGGCCTGATGGGATCGCACGGCATCCGCGACCGAGTCGCCATCGTGGGCATGGGCTGCACCCGCTTCGCCGAGCACTTCGACCTCGGTGTCGACGACCTGCTGCTCGACGCGTGCGGCCAGGCGTTCACCGCCGCCGCGGTCACCACGGACGACGTCGATGCCTACTGGCTCGGCACCGCCCAGTCGGGCATGAGCGGCATGGTGCTGGCCAAGCCGCTGCGGCTCGAGGGCAAGCCCGTCACCCGGGTGGAGAACATGTGCGCCACCGGGTCCGAGGCCCTGCGCCAGGCCGTCTACGCGGTGGCGTCGGGCGCCTACGACGTGGCCATGGCGGTCGGCGTGGAGAAGGTGAAGGACTCGGGCTACGCCGGACTCAACGCCTACCCGCTGCCCGGCGACGGCACCGCCCGCACGCTCACGGCGGCGGCCATGTTCTCCATGGTGGCGCCGGCCTACGCCGAGCGCTACGGCGTCGACCAGGGCGAGCTCAAGGCGGTGCTGGCCCGCATCGCCGCCAAGAACCACTTCAACGGCGCCCGCAACCCCCGGGCCCAGTTCCGCCGCGAGGTGAGCGCCGAGCAGATCTGCGCCATGCCGGCGGTGGCCGGAGAGCTCGGCGTGTTCGACTGCGCGGGGGTGGCCGACGGGGCGGCGGCGGCCGTCGTGGTGCGGGCCGAGGACGCCCACCGCTACACCGACTCCCCCCTCTACGTGAAGGCGCTCTCGTTCGTGGCCGGCAACGGCACCGGGCTCAGCGACCCCGGCTACGACTACACCACCTTCCCCGAGGTCGTCCGCACCGCGGAGGACGCCTACGCCCAGGCCGGCGTCACCGACCCCCGGGCCGAGCTGGCCATGGCCGAGGTGCACGACTGCTTCACGCCCACCGAGCTGGTGCTGATGGAGGACCTCGGGTTCTCTGAGAGGGGCCAGGGGTGGAAGGACGTCGAGGCCGGGGTCTACGACCTCCACGGCGAGCTCCCGGTGAACCCCGACGGCGGGCTGAAGAGCTTCGGGCACCCCGTCGGTGCCAGCGGGCTGCGCATGCTGTTCGAGGCGTGGCTCCAGCTGCGGGGCGAATCCCCCGAGGAGCGTCGCATCGCCACCGTGGCCCCTGGCCGCACCCTCGCCCTCACCCACAACCTGGGCGGCTACCCGGGCGAGATGGTCAGCTTCGTCGGAATCGTCGGCACCGAACCGAGCTGACCCGGCGCCCACCGAGCCACAACCCGCGGGGCAACAGCTCAGGGGCCGTCGGACAGGGCCGGCTCGGTGGGGTCGGCCTCGCCCGGGGGCAGGTCACGGGGGCCGGCGTCGTGGGCGAAGGAGTCGAGCAGGGACAGGGCGAACACGCCGATAGCCGTGCCGAACACGGCCCCGCCCACGCCGTAGACGTCGTAACCGAGCAGGAAGAAGATGACGACGGCGGCCGGCCCGATGTAGAGCGTGCGCCGGGTGATACTGCGGAACAGCACCGCCTGCACCACCTGGAGCACGAAGATGATGGCGAGCAGCAGGGCGGCCCGCCCGAAGGACTCGAGCCCGGCGGTCACCATCACCGCCGGCAGCGAGCCGACGAAGATGCCCACCACCGGCACCAGGCTCATCACGCCGATGAGCACGGCGAGGGGCGTGGGCGCGGGCACCTCGAAGACGCGGAGCAGGCACCACGCCAGGCCGCCGACCACCACGCTCTGCACGAGCGCGGCCTCCACGTAGGCCTGGCTCCGGCTGAAGGCGCGGCCGAACACCCGGCTGAGGCGCTCCCGGCGCTCCCGCTCCCGCACCTGGCGCAGCGCGCCGGCGCTGAACCGGGGGCCCCACGCCAGGGCGAAGATGGTGAGGATGGTGCACACCAGCCAGCTGCTGCCGCTGCCGGCCGCCTTGTCGGCCACCTCCGAGGACGGCTTGTCCAGTCGCTCGGCCGCGTCCTGGGCCCGGTCGACCAGGTTCAGCTCGCGGGCGGGGTCGCCGAAGCGGGACGACGCCTCGATGCGCTCGGCCGCCTCCGGGAGGGCCCGCTGGAGCCGGACGGTGCTGCGGTCGAGGTCGAGGTAGACGCCGCGGCCCACGAAGCCGGCGGCGGCCAGCAGCGGCACGAGCACGCACACCAGGGCCAGGCCGCGCTTCATGTGCCGCGATAGTCGCGACACCGCGGGCTCGATGGCGGCGGCCATGACCGCCGCCGCCACCGCCCACCCGATCGGCCGGCGACCGGCCACGAACAGGTTGCGCAGCAGGATGGCGGCGACGATCGCCCCGAAGAGCACGCCGAGCGAGAGCGGGGTGACGGCGATGCGCGCCGACCGGCCCTCGGCGGGGCGGCGCTGGGTCCGGGCCGTCCGCTCCACGACGTCTACCGTACCGATGGTGACCGACGCCACCGAGCAGCGTGACGGCGGTCCGCGCCCGTCCCCGCCTCTCGTCGTGTCCTTCGACCTGCGCTCCACGGCGGGTGTGGTGGCCGGTGTCCTCACCCTGTTCCTGCTGGTGGCGCTGGCCCGCACGTCGGCCCGGTCGCTCACCCTGGTCGGCGTGGGCGTGCTCCTGGCCTTCGCCCTTGAACCCCTGGTGAAGGCCGTGCAGCGCCGCCTCAGCTGCCCCCGGGTGGTGGGGGTGGCCATCGTCGGCGTGCTGGTCATGAGCGCGTTCGGCGCCCTGGTGTTCGTGATCGGACCGCCGGCGGTGCGCCAGGCCGAGGAGTTCGGCAGCGAGCTGCCCCAGACCGTCCGCGACCTCTACGACCTGCCCGCCGTGGGGCCCCGCCTGCGGGAGGCCGACGCCGCCGGGCAGGTGAAGCAGTGGGCCCGCGACCTGCCCGGCCGTCTCGACGCCGAGCGGGTCAGCGCCACCGCCCAGCAGGTGGTGGGCGGGGTGGTGGCCGGCTTCACCGTGGTGCTGGTGGCCTTCGCTGTGCTCCTCGACGGGGAGGTGCTGGTGCGCCGGGTGCGTGAGGTGGTGCCCGAGCGCTACCGCGACCGGGCCGACTCGGCGGGCCGGGTGTTCTACCGGGTGGTGGGCACGTACTTCGCCGGGTCGCTGCTGGTGGCCATCATCGGCGGCACCTACGTGCTGGTCGTGGGCCTGGCGCTGGGCGTGCCCCTGGCGCCGGTGGCGGCCGTCTGGTACGCCATGGTCAGCCTCATCCCCCAGGTCGGCGGCTTCCTGGGCACCTCGTTCTTCACCGTCCTCGCCCTGTCCCAGGGCGTGCTGGTGGGCATCATCGGCCTCGCCCTGGTGGTGCTCTACATGAACCTCGAGAACTACGTGATCTCGCCGGCCATCGTCGGCCAGTCGGTGAACCTGTCGCCGCCCACCACCATGCTGGCCGCCCTCATCGGCGGCGCCGCCGTCGGCGTGCCCGGCGCCCTCGCCGCCACCCCCCTGTGCGGCACGGTCAAGGCCCTCTACCTCGAGTACCGGTTCGGCGAGTCACCCGACTACGGGCACAAGGCCGGCGGCGCCCTGCGTCGCATCCGCTTCCGCCTGCCGGCACCGTTGAAGAAGCTCCTCCACCGGAGCTGACGGAGCCTCCGAGGCGAGCGGGCGTAGGGTTCGAGTGGTGGGCCGACCACCCGAGCCGATCGAGTTCCGCTACGACGACTGCGCCCTCGTGCTGGAGAGCATGGCTGCGCTGGCCACCGCCGGCTCCGGTTGGGTGAACCTCCTGCCCGAGGTGGAGGGAGCCGAAGGCGACGGCGGGGACGACGCGCCGTCGGGCCTGGCCGGGCTGTTCCGCGGTGGGGGCCCGACGGTGCCGATGGGCACATGGGTGGCAGCCCGGCGGGGCGGCCCCGCCAGCGTCGGTGTGCAGCACGGCCTCCGGGTCAGGGCGAAGGCCCGCCTCGTGGAGCACGGGCTGGGCCCGCCCGCCGGCTGGTCGGTGGTGCAGGACCATCCCCGCCGCGGGCTGGTGGTGGAGGTGCCGGCCGCCGCCGCCCCCGCCGAGGTGCTGGCCTGGCTCATGGGGGCGGTCGACGACCTCTGCCCGCACCAGCTCACCGGCCACTGGCTGTCCGAGGTGCACGAGCGATGAGCATGGGGAACAAAGGCACCGTGGGCGACGAGGCCGCCTCGCCGCTGGTGGCCGGCCGCTACGAGCTGGGGCGGCTGATCGGCGGCGGCGGCATGGGCGAGATCCGCCAGGCCCACGACCGCCGCCTCGGCCGCGACGTGGCCATCAAGTTCCTGCGCCGCGACGTGGCCGGGTCCCAGGGACGCGAGCGCTTCGAGGACGAGGCCCGGGCCGCCGCCCGCCTCAACCACCCCAACGTCGTCACCGTGTTCGACAGCGGTGAGCACGACGGCGAGGCCTACCTCGTGATGGAGCTCCTCCCGGGGGACACCCTGGTCGACGAGATGGCCATCGGCCCGCTCGACCCCGAACGGGTCCGCGAGGTCGGCATCGCCGTGCTGGGTGCGCTGGCGGCGGCCCACGACCTGGGGATCATCCACCGCGACGTGAAGCCTGGCAACATCCTGGTGGCCGCCGACGGCACCCCCAAGGTGGGTGACTTCGGGATCGCCAAGAGCGCCGACTCGATGCACGCCACCAGCGCGGGGATGGTGATCGGCACGCCCGCCTACCTCGCCCCCGAGCGCATCGAGGGGCAACGGGCCACCCCCCAGAGCGACCTCTACGCGGTGGGCGTCGTGCTGTACCAGGCCCTCGCCGGCCGGTTGCCCTTCGAGGGTGAGGATCCGATGGGCGTCGTGCACGCCATCCGCACCGCTGACCCGACCCCGGTGGACCAGGTGCGGCCCGAGGTCGACGCCGCCCTGTCGGACGCCATCGCCCGGGCCATGGCCAAGGACCCCGCGCAGCGCTTCGGCACCGCCGCCGAGATGGCCGCCGCCCTGACCGGCACCGGGGGCGCGACGTTGGCGGGCGACGACGTGGACGAGGACCCCACGGTGGTTCTCGGCGCCACCGCGGTGCTGCCCCCGCTGGCCACCGCCCCGGCGTCGCCGGGCCCGCAGGGCCCACAGGTCGCGGCGTCGCTCGTCCCACCGGTGCGCCGACGGCCGCGGGTGCGCATCGTCGTCGCCCTGGCGGCGGCGTTGGTGTTGCTCGCTCTGGTGGCCATCCTGGTCTCGATGGACCGCGGCGGCGAGACCGGCACCGGCACCGGGACGTCGGCCACCACCGGGGCCACGTTGCCCCCCGGGCTCGACGACGCCCTGGATCGCCTCGAGGATGCGGTGGACCCGTGAGGCGCGCGCTGGTCGCCGTCGCGGCGTTGGTGCTGGCCGGCTGCGGGGCCACCGAGGCCGGCTTGTCCCCGGCCGCCGAGCGCGCCCTGGCCGGCCCGGTCCAAGAGCTGCGCTACACCGCCACCGCCCGCAACCTGCCCGAAGCCAAGGCCCGCATCGCCGCCATCCGCGACAAGGTCGACGAGCTGGAGCGCAGCGGCGACCTCACCGAGGAGCGCGCCACCCGGGTCCGCCGGGCCGTCGACGACGTGGAGCGCGAGCTGGCGTCCCTCCCGGCCGCGACCGCGTCGACCAACGCCCCGCCGGTCACCGCCGGGCCCGGCACCACCGAGCCGCCCCCCACCGCCGCCCCGCCCACCACCGGCGACGGAGGCGAGGGTGGCGACGACGGCAAGGGCGACGACGGCAAGGGCGACGACGGCAAGGGCGACGACAAGGGCAAGGGCGACAAGGACGACTGACGCGGAGAGCGAAAGCGCCTCCGAACGTTCACCTTCCGCTGGGGTGGTCGCCACCCGGGGGCAATTCGCCACTCCTACCGTCGCCCTCATGACCACCTACGACCGACGCTCGTTCCTGAAGGTCGGGGGCGCCGCCGCCGCCGCCACCACACTGGCCGCCAACGGCGGGGTGCAGCTCCTGACCCAGCGGCTGGCCGCCACCGCCCCCGCCGGCCACGACGGCCGCCAGTCCGACAAGAAGGGGTACGGGCCGATCGCGCCCGTCGCCCCCGTGAACGGCGGGCCGGCGTGGCTGGCCCTGCCCAGGCACTTCAGCTACGCCGTCTTGTCCCGGATCGGCGACCGCATGTCCGACGGCACCCTCGTCCCCCGGGCGTGCGACGGCATGGGCGCGTTCTCCGACGGGCGCCACGGCGTCCGCCTCGTCCGCAACCACGAGATCCGCTTCAGCGGCTCGGGGGCGGCGGCCACCCAGGGCCAGTACGTGGTGGGCCGGGAGCCCGACGGCGACGTCCGCCAGTACCCGGGCTCCTATGACCCGAACGCCCGCGGCGGCACCACCATCGTCCGCTTCGACCGGCGCGCCTGGCGCCGTCAGGGCGGCAAGGTGCAGGAGTACGTGTCCAACGTCGGCACCGTGGTCAACTGCGCCGGCGGGGTCCACCCCGCGCTGCAGGCGTGGATCACGTGCGAGGAGATCGTCCAGGACGCCGGCAACCCGACGGGCTCGCCGGAGGCGCAGACCCAGCGCCACGGCTACGCCTACCCCGTGCCCGCCCGTCTGTCGCTGGCGGAGGCGCCGGCCAAGCCGCAACCGGTCCTGGCCATGGGACGCTTCGCCCACGAGGCGGTCGCGGTCGATCCCGCCAGCGGCGTCATCTACCAGACCGAGGACGCCGGCTCCCGCCAGGGGAGCGGCTTCTACCGGTTCCTCCCCAACAACCCCCGGAACCTCTACGCCGGCGGCACCCTCCAGATCCTCGGCGTGACCAACCCGCCCAACCCCACCCGCGACCTCCGCGACGGGTTCCCGGCGGGCCGGTCCTTCGGGGTCACGTGGATCACCATCACCAACCCCAACCCGCCGGTCGCCTCCTCCAACGCCGTGTTCGAGGAGGGCTACGCCAAGGGCGCCGCCCTGTTCAACCGGCTGGAGGGCACCTGGTACGGCGACCGGAGCATCTTCTTCGTGTCCACCAGCGGCGGCAACGCCAAGAACGGCGACGTCAACACCGGCACCCCCGACGAGGCCGGCCGCCAGTACCCCGAGGGCTACGGGCAGGTGTGGGAGTACCACATCGACGAGGGCCGCCTCGAGCTGCTCTACGAGTCGCCCGGCGGCAGCGTGCTCGATTCGCCCGACAACATGGTGGTGAGCCCCCGGGGCGGGATCGTGCTGTGCGAGGACGACGCCTCCGACGGCAACCACGCCCAGCCCGGCGAAGACCCCACCTTCGACACCAGCCGCTACCACGGTGGGGATCGCAACCGCCTGATCGGGCTGTCGATGAGGGGCGACGCCTTCACCCTGGCCGAGAACATCCTCAACGACACCGAGCTCGCCGGCGCCTGCTGGAGCCCCGACGGCGAGTTCCTGTTCTGCAACATCTTCGGGAGCGACGCTCCCGGCTCGGGCGGCACCGTGGCCATCACCGGCCCCTGGCACAAGGGCGCCCTCTAG
>JAUJNP010000003.1:137937-193050 GCA_030448105.1 Acidimicrobiales bacterium
CGGCTCGGGCGGCACCGTGGCCATCACCGGCCCCTGGCACAAGGGCGCCCTCTAGGGATTGGGTGGGTGGTCGGCCACCGGCCGCGGCCGGTTGCGTGAGCGTGGCGTCACGGAGCCGCCGTAGCGGAGGGCGTGGCCGGGCCATCTGAAGAGCGACGATTCGAGAGGTTCGGCTTGGTGCCGAGCGCCGCGGGTGGGTGGGCTGCCGTCGCCACGGCGTTGGCTCGCAAGGCCGATTCGTTGGCCAGGGACGATCGGTGGTGGCACTTGATCCTCAGCGCGGCGACGCCCGAGCTCGCCTACTTGCAGCTCGGCGTGCACCGCGCCCGTGTCGTAGCCGAGGTGAGTTCCGAGGTCCCGGCCGAAGGCGCAGGGAGCCCGCTCCTCGATGACCGGGCCAGCGCGGCAACGGTTGGCTGGTTGCCCGAAGGCACGGAAGGGATCCCGGCGTACTGGCGCTCGGAGTGGAGTGCCCCCTACGACCTCGATCTGATCTGCCACGAGCTGATGCTGTGCTTCACCACCGGCTTCCGCCTCACCGACGATGTGGCCGCCACCCTGGATGTGTTCCCGGGAAGCCGACACCCGTGGGGGCTCACTGAATCTGGCGCTCCCTGCCCTGCCAATAGGGAGCCCGGATCTCCCGCTTGAGGAGCTTGCCTGACGGGTTGCGGGGCAGCTCGGTGGCGAAGTCGATCGACTTGGGGAGCTTGTAGCCGGCCAGGCTCTGGCGGGTATCGGCGATCAGCTCCTCGGCGGTGACCTCGCTGCCGGGTCGGCGCACCACCACCGCCTTGACCGCCTCGCCCCACTTCTCGTCGGGCACGCCGATCACGGCCACGTCGGCCACGTCGGGGTGGCGGGCCAGCACGTTCTCGATCTCGGCCGGGTAGATGTTCTCGCCGCCCGACACGATCATGTCCTTGATCCGGTCGTGCAGGAAGATGAAGCCCTCGGCGTTGCGGTAGCCGGCGTCACCGGTCTTGAAGAACCCGTCGTCGGTCATCGCCGCCCGGGTGGCCTCGGAGTTGTTCCAGTAGCCCTTCATGTTCTGCGGTGAGCGGGTCCACAGCTCACCGACCTCGCCCTCCGCCACGTCGTCGCCGGTCTCGGGGTCGATGAGGCGGATCTCCACCCACTCGTAGGGCTTCCCGCAGGAGCGGAGCAGCTCGGGCCGGTGGTCCTCGCCGTCGAGCTGGGTGATGGCCCCGGTGGTCTCGGTGAGCCCGTACACCTGGATGAACTCGCAACCGAAGGTCTCCACCGCCTTGGTCAGCACTGTCTCGGTGATGGGGGCGGCGCCGTAGACGATGGCCCGCAGGCTGGACAGGTCGGCCTCCTCGATCCCCGGGGTCATCAGCAGGAACTGGATGACGGCAGGCACGATGAAGGCGTTGGTCACGCCGAACTCGGCGATGAGCTTCAGCATGAGGGCTGGGTCGACGTCACGCACGAGCACGGTGCGACACCCATGGAAGAGCCCCACCATCGCCCAGCCCGAGCCGGCGATGTGGAACATGGGCATGACGGCGATGTTCACCGAGTCGGGGGTGAACCGCCATGACTCGGTGACCTTGATGGCGCCGCCGAAGAAGTTGTCGTTGGTGAGCATCACGCCCTTGGGCAGGCCGGTCGTGCCCGAGGTGTAGAGCTGGAAGGCCACGTCTTCACCGGTCGGCTCGGCGCCGGGGTCCTCGGCCGGGTGGGCGCTGATGAGCTCCTCGTAGTCCACCCATTCGCCGTGGCCGCCGATGGCCACGATGGTGGTGACCGTCTTCAGCTCGTCCTCGATCTTCTCGACGTGGTCGACGAAGTCGGGGCCGACGAAGACGACCTTGGCGGTGGAGTCGTCGAGGATCTGGGCGATCTCGGCCGGGGCGAGGCGCCAGTTGACGGCCACGTTGACCGCGTTGAGCTTGCCGAGGGCGAACGACACCTCGAAGTACTCCGGGCCGTTCTTCTCGAGGAACGCCACCCGGTCGTCGGCGCCCACGCCGAGCGACGCCAGCGCGGTGGCGAGCTGGCTCGAGCGGGAGTGGAGCTCGCCGAAGCTGATCGACCGGCCCTGGTACTCGATGGCGGGGTCGTCGGGGCGGTCGGCGCCGTAGGTGCGGATGATCTCGGGGATGCTGGAGATGGCCATGGGCCCGATTGTTGCCTACTGCGCTCGGGTGTGCCCGATGGCACGTCGGTCGCTACGGTTGCCCACCCACGACGATGGAGGTGGAGCATGGCCGACCGGATGAGTCCGCTGGACGCCTCGTTCCTGCACATCGAGGACGACGTGAGCCACATGCACATCGGCTCCATCGGGATCTTCGAGGGCCCGAGCCCGGGCTACGACAAGGTCGTCTCGATGGTGACCGGGAAGCTGCCGCTGGTGCCCCGGTACCGGCAGGTGGTGCGGTTCGTGCCCTTCGATCTGGGCCGGCCGGTGTGGTCCGACGACCCCCACTTCAACGCCGAGTACCACGTGCGCCACACCGCCCTGCCCAGCCCGGGAGGCGAGCCGGAGCTGCGCCGCCTGGTCGGTCGGGTGATGTCCCAGCAGCTCGACCGCACCAAGCCGCTGTGGGAGATCTGGATGGTGGAGGGCCTCGAGGACGGCCGCTGGGCCATGGTGTCGAAGACCCACCACTGCATGGTCGACGGCGTGTCCGGCACCGACCTGCTGTCGGTGATCATGGACACCTCGCCCAAGGCGTCGAAGCCGCTGCCCGACGAGTGGGTGCCCGAGCCGGCCCTGCCCCGCTCCCAGCTGGCCGTCGAGGCCGTGCTCGACATGGCCCGCAGCCCGTACGAGCAGATGCGCTCGGTGCGGGCCGCCACCCGCGTGCCCCGCCAGGCCGTCGGCCAGGCGGGGGAGCTCGTCCAGGGCCTGCGCTCCATGGCTGGCCTGGTGCGGCGCACGCCGCCGTCCACTCTGAACGGTCCCATCGGCCCCCACCGCCGCTACGCCTGGGCGTCCACGTCGGTCGACGACATCAAGACCGTGCGCAAGGGCGTGGGCGGCACGTTCAACGACGTGGTGCTGGCCGCCGTCACCCGCGGCTTCCGGGACCTGCTGCTGGAGCGGGGCGAGTCCACCGACCGGGTGGTGCGCACCCTGGTGCCGGTGTCGGTGCGGGGCCGCGACGCCTCCGGCCGCGCGGTGGGCGACGGCACCTACGAGAACAAGGTGTCGGCCATGTTCGCCGAGCTGCCCGTCGGGCTCGAGGACCCGGCCGAGCGGTTGCAGGCCATTTCCGAGCAGATGGACGGGCTCAAGGAATCGAAGCAGGCCGTGGCCGGCGAGGCCCTCACCTCTCTGGGCGGCTTCGCCCCGCCGATGCTGCTGGCGTTGGGCACCCGGCTGGCCACCAGGGCCCCCCAGCGCAACGTCAACACCGTGACCACCAACGTCCCCGGCCCCCAGACCGCCCTGTTCGCCGGCGGCCGCAGGATGCTGAAGGCCTACCCCTACGTGCCCCTCGCCGGTCAGATGCGGGTGGGCGTGGCCATCTTCTCCTACGACGGCCAGGTCAACTTCGGCGTCACCGGCGACTACGACTCCGCCCCCGACATCGACGTGCTCTGCGAAGGCATCGAGGCCGGGATGGACGAGTTCCTGGTGCTGGCGGACAAGGGCAAGCGGTAGGCGCGACGAGCCGCATCAGCTGAACCGTGGCCCACCAGGTGCTCGACCGCCCGATCTTGTTCTACGACGACCTCTGACGGTACTAACGGCACCAAGCGGCCCTGGTCAGGGCCGGTTACGACGACGAGCCGCTCTCTCGAGTTGATGGCCCTCTCGCCGGCGACCCCCTGGCAGGCCCGGGCGGCTCGGCTGTGGCCGCCCCTGCGCCGCCAGATCTACCTGGAGTACCGACGGCTGGCCGACCGCCGGGAGGAGCTGTCGGGCCGGCTGCCGGATACGCCCCCGACCGTCGTCGGCCCCGGGTGGGTGCGGCTGCCGGCCTAGGACTGAAACCGGGGCCGGCGTCGCCCGGTGGCGCTGCGCTCATCGGCCGCGCCGGCGGTGAGTTCCTGGCCGTCGCGTCGTCTACCGCGACGACACCACGCTGACGTCGGGGAAGGGCCAACCATGGGGATCACGTTTCCGGGAGAGTCGACGGCGTACCGGGCCGCACGCGATCGACTGGTCGAGCGGGAGATCGAGCTGAGTAGGGCCACGGAGAGCGTGGCGGCCGCCAGGCGTGCGCTGCCCCCAGGGGGGATCGTGCCCGAGGACTACCGGTTCCAGGGTGCGGGTACCGAGGTGCGCTTGTCGGAGCTGTTCGCGCCCGGCCGGGACTCGCTCGTGATCTACACGATGATGTTCCCCCGCGCCCCAGAGGATGATCGGCCGGGGCCGGCGGAGGGCGAGTCGGCGCTCCTGCCGCTCGCCGAGAGCCCGTGCCCGTCGTGCACGGCCCTACTCGATCAGCTCGAGGGCGCCGCCGAGCACGCCTCCCAACGGATCAACCTCGTGGCGGTGGCGAAGTCGCCGCTGCCACGGATGGTCACCTTCGCCCGGGAGCGGGGCTGGCGACGACTGCGGCTCGTGTCTTCGCTCGGCACCACCTACAACCGCGACTACCACGGCGAGACCCCCGAGGGACACCAGATGCCGATGCTGAATGTGTTCCACCGCGAGGGCGGGACGATCCGCCACACGTGGGGCTCGGAGCTCCACTACGCCCCCACCGACCCCGGGCAGGACCCCCGCCACGTCGGCACCATCGAGCCGGTCTGGAACCTGTTCGACCTGACGCCCGGTGGCCGCGCGCCCGACTGGGACGAGCAGCTCAGCTACCCCTGAAGTCAGGCCGAGCCCGACCGGCCTCGCTGATCCGCGCAGATCACGCCATCTCAGGCGTAGGTGCGGACCAGCTCGAGGACGGCGGCGGCGTCGGGCCCGCGACCGACGAGGGCGGAGTCGGCGGGGGACACCCGGCGGGCCGCCACCAGGCACAGGTCCACGCCGGGGCCGGTGATGATCGTGGCCGCCGGCTCGTCGGGCACGAAATCCCAGGTTTCGCCAGAAGGCCCGAGCAGGTGGAACGCCACCGGGCCGGGGACGGGGCGGCCGGCGCGGGCGAAGGCGTAGGGCAGGGTCCGCCAGGCCAGGCGGGCGACATGGCGGAGATGGGCGGTCGGCTCGACGACGCCGCCGAGGGCGTCGGCCACGTCGCCGGTGTGGATCCAGGTCTCGGCCAGGCGGGTGGTGGCGAGGGTCCGTATGGACAGCTCGCCCGCCACCCAGTTGACCCGCTGGTGGGGATCGGCCGCCAGCAGAACGCGGCGCAGCTCGTCGGCTCCGTCTTGCCACCGGGCGAGGAGGTCGGCGGTCGGTGCGCCCCGCTGGCGAGCGACCATCAGGGCGGCCCCCTCGTCCACGTCGCTCGCCGGTCCGGTGCCGGCGGTGAGGTCGTCGAGCACGGAGGCCAAGCGGCCGGTGGCGCTCCCCACCGCCAGCTCGTTCGTCTGGACCAGGTGGAGCACGACGTCGGCCACCTCCCAGCCTTCGCAGCGGGTCGGCCGTCGCCACCCCTCTTCGTCGAGCGGCTCGAGCAGGCCAACCAGGGCGCGGTGTTGGTGCTCGAGCCCCTCCACGACGTCGGCCACACCCTCCATGGCCCGACGATATGACGTGACTCCGGGCGGGCTCCGAATGTCCCTTGCCCTCGCCGGACCGGCGGCGCCAGCATGATCCCGTGACGACCTCCGAGCGGTTCATCGCTCGTCGCTGCTCGCACTGCTGGCAGCCAGGACTCGCTCGGTAGGCCGCGCCCCGACGTCCGTGTCGACGTGGCTTGCCTCTCGCAGGAGGACAAGTCATGTTCCACGGACCACTCAAGCGCCGGGAGATCGCGCGTTCGGTTCTTCCGTCGACGCGGCGCAAGTTCGCCCGCCACCACCTCGCTGCTCTTCGCCGCCGCAATCGCCGAGCCATCGGTCGAGATCTGCGGGCCATCGCCCGGGCGAGCCGCTCCGCCGCCGTCGTCGACGTTTTCGACGACGCGCTGGTAGATCTGCGGGCCTACCCGGACAGCGACATCGGCATGGCCGTTTGGAACCGGCGCGACGGCGACAAGCTTGGGCCGTTGTTGCGATGGGGACGGGCCAGGACCCGCAACCTCCCGCTCGATGAGCGCCTCGAGGCTGTTCGGCGCCTGTTCGACGACAACCTCATCGGCCGTCACGCCCTCAGCCATCTCGAGTGGGACCCTCACTTCCGGGTCGTCCACGAACACGAGCGCTACTGGTCGCTCGATTCCGATCGGCTCCGCCGCTCCTGCGATGACGACCACCGTGCGTCCGCTCTGCGTGCCCTCGTCGGGGAGGCGCTCGAGCACGGCGACCACGCCGCCCTCAACCGGTGGATGAGGGCCAATCCCACGGCCAAGGGAACGGTCCGAGTGCTGGCCGGCCTCCACGACGTCGACGCCTTCGTCGCCGAATGCATCCGGTGTGGCGCGTGGCGTCGTGGCCTCGAGGCCTTCCCCCTGCCCGCAAGGCCCAGCGGGCGGAGGCGGCCAAGCGCGTAGAGCCGGCGCCTGGCCCTCCACCAGCAGACTCCGGTCGAAGACCTCGGCCCACTACGCCGAGGACCGGCGGGCCGCACCGGAGCGCCCGGCCCGGCGGCGGGTGGGCAGGCGCCCGCCCAGGACGTCGTCGACCAGGCGCTCCACGTCGCCCCCGGTGTACGGCTCCTGGACCACGAGGTGGCGGTAGAACACCGGGCCGGCCAGGCGGTCGACGAGGCGCTCGGCGTCGAGGTCGGCGGGCAGCTCGCCCCGCTCCAAGCCCCGGCGGATGGCGTCGAGGAGGGCTGGCGGCGCTCGGCGACGAAGTCCCGGTGGACCTCCCGCATCGACGGCGCGCTGGGTCATGTCGAGCATGGCCGGAAGGGCTCGCCCGGCGCAGGTCTGCGTGAACCCCACCGCGAGGGACGTGTAGAGCGCCACCAGGTCGTCGCGGACCGAGCCGGTGTCGGCCTGGGATGGAGGCCGTGGCCCATGGCGCGGAAGGTGTCGTGGACGAGGGCGCAGAGGTCGGGCCAGTGCCGGTAGATCGTGGTGCGGGCCACGCCCGAGCGACGGGCGACGGCGTCGATCGAGAACCCTCCCGACCCTCCTCGGCGATGAGCTCACCGGCGACGGCCAGGACGTGGGCCTTGGTGCGGGCCGCGGGGGTCGTCGGGCGGCATCAGTGGTCCTTGGACGGGAGCTGGTCGGGGATGACCCGGGAGATGACCAGCCCGGCGACCACGGCCACCACCGCCAGCATGGCAAAGGCGACCTGGGTGCCGTCGCTGAAGGCGTCGGCGGCGGCGGCGACCAGCGAGTCGAACTGGGTCTGCTCGATGAAGCCCTTCTCGAGGGCGGTGCGGGCCACGCCGAAGGCCTGCCCCACCGACTCGCCGGCGATCTCGCGGGCGCCGGCGGCGGGGATGGCGGCCTCGAAGTCGCTGCCCCGGAAGATGGTGGCCACCACCGAGCCGCTGATGGCGATGCCGAGGGCGCCGCCGAGCTCGCGGGTGACGTCGTTGACTGCGGAGCCCACGCCCGCCTTCGCCCTCGGCAGCGAGCCGACGATGTGCTGGCTGGCCGCGGGCATGAGCAGGGCCATGCCGCAGCCGGTGCAGGCCAGGGCGGCCATCACCAGGATGTCGGGCGACGAGTGGGTGGCGGTGGCGAGCAGGGCGAAGGCGAGGGCGGTGAGCAGGAAGCCCGTGCGCAGGACCCGGCGCACACCGAAGCGGGCGGCGATGCGGGGCGCCTGGGGGCGATCACGATCATCGCCACCGCGTTGGGCAGCACCCGCAGGCCGGCGCCGAGCGGGCTGTAGCCCTTCACGAACTGGAGGTACTGGGTCAGGAGGAAGAACATCGAGAACATCGAGAAGAAGGCGAGGGTGACCGCCGCCGATCCGCCGGCGAAGCCGGGCAGCCGGAACAACCGGGGGTCGAGCATCGGGGTGTCGTGGTGCAGCTCCCAACGGACGAAGGCCACGAGCAGCACGACGGCGATGGCGAACGCACCCACCGTGATGGGATCGGTCCAGCCCTTCTCCGGACCCTCGATGATGGCGAACACCAGGGACACCACGCCGGCCATGGCCAGGCCGGCGCCAACCAGGTCGAGGGGGTGGCCCGAGGGGTCCTTGGACGTGGGGACGATGCGCCAGGTGAGCAGGAGCAGGAGGACGACGAGCGGCACGTTGATGAAGAAGATCGACCCCCACCAGAAGTGCTCGAGGAGGAGGCCCGAGGAGATGGGGCCGAGCGCCCCACCGACGCCGGCGAAGCCGGCCCACATGGCGATGGCCTTGGGGCGCTCGTGGAACGGGAACGAGTGGATGATGATCGACAGGGTGGACGGCATGATGAAGGCGGCGCCGACGCCCATGACCACCCGCGCGGCGATGAGCTGGGAGGGATCGTCGGCGGCGCTGGCCGCCAGCACAGCGAGCCCGAACACGACCAGGCCGAACTGCAACGCCCCCGGCGCCCGAACCGGTCCCCGAGGGCACCGGCGGCGAGCAGCACGCCGGCGAAGACGAGGGCGTAGGCGTCGATCAGCCACGACAGCTCGGTCGTCTCCTCCTCCTGGCCGCGCTGGTGGCAGGCACGCTGGCGGTCACCGCGCCGGCGGCGGCCATCATCAACGGCACGGCCGACGGCAACCGCCATCCCAACGTGGGTGGCCTTTTGTCGCCCACCCAGTACTCCGACGGCACCTGGATCTACTGCTCCGGCACGCTGATCTCGCCGACCGTGTTCCTGACCGCAGCCCACTGCGCCGGGGACGGGCGCGTGGGCGTCACCTTCGACACCGCCTACGAGGCCGGCGACAAGGTGTACTACGGCACCTTCCGGTCCGACCCCCTCTACAGCCAGCGGCAGAACGACCCGCACGACATCGCTGTCGTGGTGTTCGACAAGGCGATCAAGGGCATCACCCCGGCCCGGCTGCCCGAGGCCGCTTCGCTCTCGAACCTCTCCAAGACGCAGAAGTTCACATCCGTCGGCTACGGCGCCTACGAGGTGACGAACTCGCCCGGCGGTCACCGGTACCTCTACAACGACGTGCGCATGTTCGGCGTCGGCACGCTGAACGCCACCAACCGGTCCTGGCTCCGGATCTCGATGAACCCCGCCACCGGCAACGCCGGCACCTGCTACGGCGATTCGGGCGGACCGAACTTCCTCGGCACCACCAACATCGTGGCCGCCATCACGATCACGGGCGACGCCGTCTGCCGCGCGACCAACGTCACCTACCGCCTCGACACAGAGTCGGCGAGAACCTTCCTGGCGCAGTACGTCACCGTGCCCTGACCCCGGTGGAACCCCCTGGAGCGGAGATGGGGCCGCGTACTACGAGCCTTATCATCTGAACCGTGGCCCACCAGGTGCTCGACCGCCCGATCCTGTTCTACGACGACCTCTGACGGTACTGACGGCACCAAGCGGCCCTGGTCAGGGCCCGTTACGAAGGCAAGCCGCTCTCCATCCTGCCGTTCTCCGACCCGCTGTTCGAGGTGCTGCTGGCGTCGGTGCCCGAGGCGGAGCGGCGGGCCAGCATGCACGTGGTTCGCCCCGACGGCTCGGTGGCCAGCGCCGGAGCCGGGGTGATCGAGCTGTTGGCCCTCTCGGCTCGCACCCGCTGGGTGGCCTGGGCGGCGCGGCGGTTGCCGCCGTTGCGTCGCAGGATCGAGCGGGAGTACCGCCGGGTTGCCGATAGACGGGGCGAGCTGTCGGCTCGCGTGCCGGATGCGCCGCCCACGGTCGTCCGGCCGGGTTGGGTCCATCTGCCGGGTCACGGCGGAGGAGACGCTCCTGTAACCTCCTGACAGGAGCGATTAGGAGGTCACCATGGCGATGCCACTGCACGACGTGCTCGAGCGCAGGTTCGGCGTCGACGAGGAGGAGTTCGCCGCCGCCCTGGTCGAGTTCGCCGATCGAGCTGGTCCCCTCGCGGTGACCGACATCCGTCCCGCCGACTACTTCGCCGACGCCCAGCAGGCCACGTTGGCCAAGCTGGGCGCCTCGCTCCGGCCGTTGCGGCCCAACGACCTCGGCCCCGTCGCCGGTCTGGCCGCGGCCCACGCCGAGCTGGTGAAGCACTCCGTCAGCGTTGCCATCGTGGCCAAGCGCTTGGGCGTCGACCCCAGCCGGGTACGGCAGCGCATCTATGCCCGCTCGCTCTACGCCTTCAAGCCGCGTGGTGCCTGGCTGGTTCCGGCCTTCCAGCTCGCCCGCCGCAAGCTGGTGCCCGGCCTCGACCGTGTGGTCGCCGAACTGTCGCCGATGCTCCATCCCGTGGCCGTCAGCCGATGGTTCACCACCCCGAACGTGGACCTGGTCCTCGGTGACCAGGCCGTCTCGCCCATGCAATGGCTGTCGTCGGGCGGTCCGCCCGACCTGGTGGCGTCGTTGGCAGGCAACATCGATCAGCGTTAGGAGCCGAGCCGATAGGCGAGGCGACCCACCCAGCACGGCGCCTGTTGCGGCGCAGCCGCACCGCTTGCCCGGACAACGGCTCGACCTTTCCGCGACGTCCTTAGTGCCCAAGTTCCCATGGCCGCCGGCAGCCGACGAGCTCGGGCGGCTCCCAGCCACGCACCACACGCTGCGGGCCGGCACGCCGATCGCCCGCATCTACGCACGGGGCGGGCGGCATCCGACGACGTGGCGCGCCCTCCGCTTCGACGGCCCGTTCGCCGGCGCCCGCTTCGACCACCACGTCAGCGGTGACCGCCGGGGGGTCATGTACGCCGCCCGCCACCTGATCACCTGCGTGGCCGAGGTGTTCCAGGACTCCCGCGTCGTCGATCGCTTCGCTGACGACCGGTTCCTCGCGGCGTTCCGCCTCACGAGATCGGTGCGGCTGCTCGATCTGACCGGTGACTGGCCGACGCGCGCCGGCGCCAGCCAGGCCATCTCATCCGGCCATCGTCCGAAGGCGCAGGCGTGGGCGCGGGCGATCTACGAGGCGTACCCCAAAGTGGAAGGGCTCTGGTACCCGTCGTCGATGCACGGCGGGCACCCTGCCCTCGTCCTGTTCGAGCGTGCCGAAGGCGCCCTCGCCACCGGCACCGACCTCGACGTCCCACTGTCGCACCCGGGCCTGCTCCCCGATCTCGTCCGCGCCGCCGGTTCCCTCGGCTACCTCCTCCGCTGACAACCTGGCGCGATGGCGTCGGATCGAGGGGTCCACGAACCACACCCCGCCCGGCTCGCCCCTTACGACCCGTGGCGGGAGGCGATCCTCGAGGCGCACGCCGCCGCCGTAGGGGCCGGCGACCCCGGCTACCTCGACCCCCGCACCGGTCTGTACGTTCTCACCGCCGCCGAGCTGACCGCCCGCGGCGCCTGCTGCGACCAGGGCTGCCGCCACTGCCCCTACCTGTGAGCGGAAGCGCCCCGCCCGTCTACCCTGATCCGTGCCCACCTACCGGAGGCGGGCGTGTCGATGGTCGGGCGCCACCGCCAAGCGCGCCACCCATGACTAGAGCAAGGGGCTGCGCCTCGGCCCGATGACGGCCGGTCCGAAGTCCCGGTCCCGTGACATCCGGCGGTCCCGCCGCCGACGCCAGCACGGGTGCTGGAACCACCTGATCGCCGCTCCGCTCTGGGTGGCCTACGGCGCCAACCTTGGAACCCTTCTGCGGACCTGCGACGCGGTGGGCGCGTGCATGGCGGTGCCCAGGACGGACCACTACCGGGACGCCCTCGATCACGGCGACACGCTCGAGCGCCGACCGCACATCCACTGGCTCGATCGATCGAAGCTGGCCTGGATCGAGGACCAGCGCGCCCGGGGTTCCACGGTCGTGGCGGTGGAGCTGGCCGAGGATGCCGTGCCCCTCACCCGCCTGGAGCCGGCCCGGCAGACGACCATCGTGCTCCTCGGACACGAGCGCCGCGGCGTGCCCGAGGAGGCGTGGCCGCTGGTCGATGAAGTGGTCGAGATCCCGATGGTGGGGCGCGGTGCGAGCCTCAACGTCGCCGTCGCCGGCTCGCTGGTGCTCTATCGCCTGGCAGGGTTGGCCTGATCGAGCCGTCGTCTGTGGCTGGCGGCGTCATGCGAACCGATAACCACCGCCGCGCCGGATCTCGACGGCTTGCAGCTCGCGCCCCCGGCAGGATTCGAACCTGCGACGCACGGTTTAGGAAACCGATGCTCTATCCCCTGAGCTACGAGGGCTTGCGGCGCAACATGCATGTGGGCCTCAATCTTCGCCTCATCTTGCCCACAGTGCTACGCCGGCCGGAGCCGCGGCGGCCCACCGCGTTCAGCATGTCAGCGTGACGCCTTGTCATGGAGCCAAGAGGCATACATCGCTGCCAGCCTCAGCTTGATCTCACGCCCCCTCGAGGCTGGCCTCCCTGTTCCCGAGGCGCCTCAGCGGGCGGGCTTCCGTCGCCCCTTCACCGCCGGCGGCGAGGGCCCCGTCCTCGCTGGCGCCTTTCTCCTCGAAGGGTTCAGCCGGCGCTCCAGCCCGAGCAGCAGGAGGTCGAGCCCGTGGTGGAACAGCTCGTCGCCCTCGACGACCGCCAGCTCGGTCGCGCATGTGGTCACAGCGGGGAACTGGGACGTGTCGAGGGCCTCGTACCGTGCCCGCAGGACGGGCTCGACCGGTCCACCCACTCGTTCCCGGATACCGAGCTCCAGCAGCACGTAGCCGAGTGTGAACCCGGTGAGGGTACGGAAGGCGAAGGCTGCCTCACGCGGCGAGAAGCCCGCTTCGAGCAGGGCCGCCATGCCGGCTTCGGTCGCGTGCAGGGTGTTGTCCCCGCCGTGGGGCCGGCGGGCCACGAGCGTCGCGATGGACGGGTGGGCGAGTAGCGCCGTCCGATAGCCAGCGGCGGCGGACCGCGCTCGTTGCCGCCAGTCACCGTCGGAGCCGATCGGGGCGATGGTGTCGGCGAGCACGGCGTCGGCCAGCGCGTCCAGGAGCTCTTCCTTGTTCTTGAAGTGGCGGTACAACGCCATCGGGTCGACGCCGAGAGCGGCACCGAGCGCTCGCATGGTGAACGCGGCGGCTCCCTGAGACTCAGCGAGACCGATCGCCGCCTCGACGATCACTGTCCGGCTCAGGCGGCCGCGCGGCTGTTGCCTACCCGCCATGACGACTGCCGGCGCGGCGCATGGCGGTGACCTCTCCCGCAGCGGCGGGACGGCACGCACCGGTTCCACCGGACGATCGGCGACGGTCTACCGTGTAGACGTAACGACACCGGGGGGGTGCGTGGCGGGAAGGCCTGACGGCAAGGTCGCCTTGACCACAGGAGCGACGAGCGGGATCGGCGAGGCTACCGCTCGCGTCTTCGCTCGAGAGGGGGCCTCCCTGGTGGGTCCCGGTCGCGCGGGAGCGGTTCGGGCGGATCGACTGCCTCGTGAACAACGCCGCGGCTCCCACTTTCGTCTCTGTCGAGGAGGTGACTCCATCCAACTTTCGCTCGGCCTGCGACTCCTCGTGGAAAGTGTCCTGCTCGGCATCAAGCATGTCCTGCCGGGGATGCGCGTGCGGGGAGGGGCAGCGTCCCCAACACCTCGAGCATCGCAGCCCACCGCACGGCCACGCGTCTTGGCCTCAGAGGAGGGCAGCTTCGTGAACGGTCATGACCTTGTCGTCGACGGCGGCTGGATGTGGGCCTCCAACGAGAGAAGCCAGTGACCCGGCAGCGATGGAGCGTCGGCGACATCGAGGTGAACGCCGTGGTAGAGGACGAGTACCGCGGCATACCGCCCGAGATGTTCTTCCCCTCGGGGTCGGCCGAGCGGGTACGGGCGCAGCAGTGGTTGATGCCGACGTACGCGAACGCGGCCGGTCTCGTGGGGCTGCGGGTTCAGGCGTTTCTCCTGAGAGTCGCGGCGCAGTGGGTGCTGGTCGATCCCTGTGTCGGGAACGGAAAGCGACGCTCGTTCCCTCCCTGGAACGACCTGTCGTCGCGGTGGCTCGAGGACCTCCGAGCGTCGGGCTGCGACCCCGAGGCGGTCGACCTCGTCGTCCACACCCACCTCCACCCCGACCACGTCGGCTGGGACACCACCTTCCACCGCGGCTCGTGGATGGTGACGTTCCCCTCGGCGCGGCACGTGTACGTGCGAGAGGAGTACGACCACTGGCGGATGCACCCGTCCGGCGACGCCGACGCGGTGTTCGCCGACTCTGTCGAGCCCGTCCTCGCCTCAGGTCTCGCATCGTTCGTCGCTGCCGACGCCGAAATCGCGACGGGCGTCAGGCTGATCCCCACGCCGGGCCACACGCCCGGCCACGCCTCCCTCGAGGTCACCAGCGGGACCCACCGGGCGGTCATCACCGGCGACCTCGTCCATCATCCCGCGCAGCTCGCGTACCCGGGGTGGGAGGAGATCGGCGACGTCGACGTGGACCTGGCGAGGCAGACGCGCCGCCGGTTCTTCGAGCGGTACGCGGACACCGACGTCCTCGTCCTGGGCACACACTTCCCGGCCGAGCCCGGGGGGCGGATCCGCCGCCGTGGAGATGCCTGGTACTTCGAACCCGTTGTCGGCGAGACGTGACATGAACAGCGGCAGCGCATCGACCAGCCACGCGCCGGACAGGTATGACTGCCCCGTGTGCGCCGCCCTGGCGGGCCGGACCATCAGCGTGGGCGACCTTGCCTTCGGGCGCGACGCCGTCCCCAAGGACTACGGCGACGTCGCGATCGTCATGAACCCCCTCTGGTGGCCGCGCAATCCCGGGTCGGTGATCGTCGTGCCGACCCGCCACTACGAAAACGTCTTTGATCTGCCCACCCGGCTCGGCGGCGACCTGCAGCTCGCCGTCCACGATGCGGCCACCGCGCTCCGTGCGACGGAGGGGTGCGCGGGCGTCACCGTCCGGCAGAACAACGAGCCGGGCGGCGACCAGGAGGTCTGGCACTTTCACATCCACGTCATCCCCCGGCACGGTGGCGACGGGCTCCGGTCTCCGCGACCGGCCCCCGCGCCGGCACACGAGTTCGGCACTCGCGCCTCGCGCCTCAAGGAAGCACTGCGTGGCGCCTGACCTGACCCAGGCAGGTGAAGCCGAGCCCGTTCACTTCGCCGACGTCGAGCCGCCGGACCCGAGGCTTCTCGCCGACGTCTTTCCGCGTCCGGCGCGCCCGTCACGTGGCGGCACCCTCGCTACACGGTGAAGACCAGGAGCCTGAGCGTGGTGTCGCTCCGGACGCCGCCATCCTCGGTGCAGGTGTCCATCACCCTCTCGATGCCCTGCTCGACCTCGCGGTCGTCCAGCCCCTGAAGGAGCGAGTCGGTCGACCTCACGGCCCTTACCCGTTCGATCCAGACCCGAGCGTCGGCTCGCCACGGCTCGACGACGTCCTCGATGCCGACGCCACGACAGCCGGCCGCGGCAAACGCCCGTCGAACGACCTCCGTGGACGGAAACCGTGTGGCGGCGCGCTCGATGCCGGGGAAGGCGCCGAAGGCCCCGGTGATCGGGACGTCGGAGAAGAAGCCGCGAATCAGCAGCGACCCACCAGCGCACGTCACCCGCCGGACCTCGGCCGCGACCGCGGCAAGGTCGTCGAACTGGTGCACGGCGGCCGAGATCCAAACCGCCTCGAACCGGGCTGGGGCGAAGGGCAACGCCTCTGCCACTCCGGCGACATACGGGCATCGCGCCGCCACGCCTGCGTCACGGGCCTCGTCACGCATGGCTGACGATGGTTCGACGGCGACGACCGAGCCCGGCTCACCCCACGACGACAGTGCATCCACGAAGGTGCCCGGGCCTGCTGCGAGATCGAGGACCCTTGTCGCGCCTGACAACCGCGGCGCGACGACACGGTCCCAGCAAGCCAGGAGGGCCGGCGGAAGCCCGCGCGCACGCCGGTAGCCGGCGGCCGCGCCGCTGTAGTCAACCCGGACCACAAAGCGCCTCATGCCGGACCCGGCGTCGGCGCCGCCCAGACCAAAGGGCCGGCGGTGTGTCTGCCCACATGACGAAGGTCTACACTGTAGATGACTTGCACAGGGAGCGCAGGCTATGGACGCGATCGTCGAGTGGTTGCGCAGCCGTGGTGCGGCGACGATCGAACATCCTGGTGGTCGCCTGCTCGAGCACCTCCAGAGGACGGGATCGATCCTCGATCGATGGGGCTCGCGGCCCGCCCTCGTCGTGGCCGGACTGGCGCACGCGACCTACGGGACCGACGGGTTCGGGCTGGGGCTCCTGCCGGTCGAGCGCCGGGCCGACCTCGCAGGGCTCGTCGGTGACGAGGCCGAACGGATCGTCTACACCTACGCCAGCTGCGACCGGAAGTACACCTACCCGCAGGTCGGCGGCGAGGCAGCGAGGCGCTTTCGAGATCGATTCACGGGCGCGGAGTTGGACCTGCACGCGCGCGACGCCACCGACTTCGTGACCCTGACCCTCGCCAACGAGCTGGACGTGCTTGCCCACAGCGACGAGCTGCGGGAGAAGCACGGACGCAGCCTCGTCACGTCGTTCGCGGGCTGGTCAGCGTTCGTGACCGCTCGCGCCTGGCAGGAGTTCGTGGCCGTCGCTACCGGGGCACAGTCGCCGGTTGAGCACACCGCTCCCGGCTCCGATGGGCGCTCGTCGGCGCGGGAACGGTGACAGCCCGCTGGCGGCAGCTCGATGCGGCGCGCCCGCCGCCGACCGCCGCCGTGTCGCGCGTCCTCCCATGCGCTACCGGACGAAGACGGTCTTGCCCCGAAGGTTGGCCCACGCGGGCTGTGCATCGTCCCACGGGACCGTGAGCGCGGTGAACTGTTCGGGATGCAGCCGCCCGGCAGCGACGAGTTCGAGAATCTCGGGAATGGCAACTCGCACGTTCGCACGCCCGGTGACGAAGGTCAGCGAGATGCCGTACATCGACAGCATCGGCATCGGCAGCGCGTCGTCCCAGTAGATGCCCACGGACGTGCAGACTCCGCCCGGCGCCGTCGACCTCACCGCCGCGTGAAGAGCGTCGGTCTCGGCCGTCGCGTTGACCGTGATGTCGGCGGGGCCGTAGTGCCGTTGCCATGGCCCTTCGATGACATCGGCGCCGACCGACGCAGCGAGCTCGCGGCGATGCGCGTCGGGATCGACGTAGGTGACCCGCTCGGCGCCCAGCGCAGCGGCAGCGTCGGCGGCGTAGAGCCCGATGGTGGACGCGCTGAGGATGAGCACTGAACGGTCGGTGCGCCCGGCCAGGTGAGGCGCCACCGTCCGCCAACCGTCGGCCACGTTGTCGCTGACACTGGCGACAGCCGCGGGCGACACGCCGGCGGGCAGACGGACGAGCATGCGGGCGGCGAAGGGAACCCGGACCCGATCCGCCATCGCGCCGTCCCAACTGCCGCCGCCAGCACCGAACCCGAACATCGAGCGCCGCGGCACGCGTTCGCAGTTCGCGGTGATGCCCGACGTGCACCGTCGACAGGCGCCACACGAGATCTGGAACGGGACGACGACGAGATCTCCCTCCCGAACCTGCTCGACATCGTCACCCAGGTCGACCACCCGGGCGACGAACTCGTGCCCGAGCGTGAAGGGCGGCGGGAACATCGGAAGGCCGGTGACAAGCGCGGCGTCGAGGTCGCACGATGCAACCGCCACCGGCTCGACGATCACATCCCCATCGGAAGCGAGTGTCGGCGGCGGGATGTCATCCCACTCGACCCTGCCGGCGGCCACGTACTGCAACGCCCTCATCGTGATCCCCTCTGTGTGACGTCGCCCAAGCTTCCGTAACCAGGGATACTGAGGGTAGTCTCAGTAGTCGTGTCCTGCACAACCGGCGCATCCGAAGTCGAGCACCTCTCGCGTGCGGCCTCGATCGCGGGTGTCGACGGTGAGGTCGCACTCCCAACGAGTCGTCACCTCGTCGCCGAGGGCCTGCGGATCCATCTTCTCGACTGGGGACGACCCGAGGCGGACCCGATCGTCCTGCTGCACGGCGGTGGCCTCACCGCGCACACGTGGGACCTGACCTGCCTGGCGCTGAGCGGGTCGCATCGATGCATCGCGGTGGATCTCCGGGGCCACGGGGACAGCGAATGGTCACCGGCGATGCACTATGACGTGGAGGATCACCTCGCCGACACGTGGTCGGTGATCACGTCGCTCGGGCTCGGCCGCTCCATCGTCGTCGGCCACTCCCTCGGCGGCATGGTCGGCCTGGCGCTCGCGGCGCGGCACCCGGATGCCGTCCGCGGGCTGGTGCTCGTCGATGTCGCCGTCGACGTCCCGAGCCGTGCGGTCGTCTCGATCCGCGACTTCATGCTGTCGATGGCGGACGCGATGCCCTTCGACCGCTTCGTCGAGGCCGCGCACGGGTTCAACCCACGACGTTCCGAGGACATGCTCCGACACAGCCTGAAGCACAACCTTCGCCGCACGCGGGACGGGCTCTGGACGTGGAAGTACGACCGGCGCCACCTCGATTCGGCCGAGTTCGAGCGCCTGCGCGCACAGTTCACGCAGCTGTCGACGTCCCTCGAGAAGGTCGAGTGCCCGGTGCTCGTCGCTCGCGGCGCCGAGAGCGAGGCGCTCTCGGCGTCGCACGCTGCGCGGTTCGCGGCACGGTTCCGCTCCGCCGAGTGGACGACGGTCGAGAGCGCTGGGCACACGGTGCAGGCCGACAACCCGCAAAGATTCATCCGAGAGTTGCGGAGCTTCCTCGCGCGCGTCGACAAGAGTGAACCGGCGCGCGCATGAGCGACGGCGGTGGCAAGCGCCGACGGCGCTCGGTCGAAGATGCGAAGCGGGAGATCCTGGAGACCGCTGAGCGTGTCCTCCGGGAGAGCGGGCCCGATGCGGTTCGGGTCCAGGTCGTGGCCCGCGAGCTCGGCATCTCCGACGCCGCCGTCCACTACCACTTCGGCAGTCGCGATGCCCTGATGGAAGCGCTCCTCCGCGACGTCGGGCGGCGCATGAAGCGCGAGCTCCAACTCGTGATCGACAGCTGGGACCCCGACCAGTTCGACGTCCGCTCGCTGGTCAGCCTGCTCGATGACAGCTATCGACAGCGCGGCTACGGACGGCTGGCGGCGTGGATGCAGCTGACCGGCTGGCGTTCGAAGGGATCCGGCATGTTCCGCTCCCATGCGGAAGCCATCCACGCCGCTCGGCTCGACCGGGCGCGCCAGTTGCACGCGACCCCGCCGCCGATGGAGGACTCGCTCCACCTAGTGGTGCTGCTCAACCTCGTCACGTGGGCCGACGCCGTAGTCGGCGGCGAGTGGCGACGCAGCGTCGGACTGCCAGCAACGGCGGACGGCGCGGCGGAGTTCCGCGACTGGTTCGCCTCGCTCCTCGAACAGCATCTGGGCGGCGACCTCGTCTGATCCGCCACGTCCATCGGATTCGCCCTCGGCGAAGTTGGTCACCATGCCGGGAAATCACCACGTTGACCGTCGTCGGGTCGAGGAGTCGGATGGCTCATGGACTGCGACGAGCCGGCCGGCCGCATCGAGAAGCTCGACCCCCGCGTGCACGTCTTCCTGCACCGCGAACTCGGCGTAGACCGTCGCGGCGACCCCCTCTCGCGGACCCTCAGCTCTCGGCCAGCGCCTTTATGCCATCGAGGTTGCGCTGCATGTTCGTGCGGTGCTCGCCGAGGCGGCGCTCGACGATCTGCTCCTCGTGCTCGGGATCGAGGTCGATCTCGTAGGACACGCCGGACGGGCCGGGGCCGAGGCGGGCTCGTTGCCGCACTCGGGTACCGGTGCCGGCAGGCTCCAGTTCGAAGCACCACGACGACCCCGGGTTGTCGACGTCGCTCACCGCCCAGGCGATGCGGCGCCCGGGTTCGAAATCGGTGATCGTCGACGTCGTGTGCCACTCGCCGATCAGCGGGTGGTAGTTGCGGCCCCGGAACCTGGCTCCGACCGCTGGCCCAACGGCTCCGTCGAGCCACTCGGCCGCCTGGAACTCGTCGGAGAACCGACCGGGCAGGTTCACGTCCGAGACGAGCTCCCACACCTTGGCGACCGGTGCGTCGACCACGATCGACACCTCAACGCCTGGACCGTCGGCGTACCGGGTCATCGTGCACCTCGAACCCGTGGAGCGGGCGGCCGCCCTCGGCCCCGACGCTCAGCAGCGCCGCGCCCGGCCTGGCGGCACGGACGACGAACCGCGCCACCTCGCTGAGGGCACCGACCACGTGGGCGCCGCCTGTGCATCCTTACCGAGCGCACCAAGCTGACGATGGTCGCGCGTCCCCGCGACGAGGACGTTGTCGGCTCATTGTCTACAGCGTAGATGACCTGGCGGCGCCACACTCCTTCGACCAATCGAAAGGCCCGCCCGCGGCCGACGACCGTGCCGTCGTCTGCTGGTGGATACATGCCCGACGGCATCTATGGCATCAGCTCGGGACGATGCTCCTACTCTGCTCCGACGCTGGATCTTGATGAACGGCCAGACGATCAAGTCGAAGGCGGATGGATCATGCGGCTCTGGAGCCGATAGCGCCGGTCAAGAGGGAGGGATCAGATGCGGGTCGGTTTCGTTGATCACCCACGGACAGACGCCACCGGGGACCAGCGGTGAGCGGCGCGGCCGTCGTCGTCGGCGGTGCCTCCGGCATCGGTGCAGCTGTCGTCGACCGCCAGCGGGCCGCCGGCGTCGAGGTGGTCGTATGGGACCGGGCCGGGGGTGCAGACATCGTCTGCGACATCGCCGACCCGGACCAGGTGGATGCAGCCACGGCCGAGACGCTCGATCTGGTCGGAGCGCCGGCGCTGGTCACCGTCACCGCCGGCATCGGTCACGGGGGCCTGTTGGCCGACGTAACGGTCGAGGACTGGGACCGCGTGTTTCGGAGTCAACGCCCGTGGCGTGTGGCTGGCCATGCGCGCCCTGGCGGCGCCGATGGCAACACAAGGCGGGTCCCTGGTCGTTGTCAGCAGCGTGAGCGGGCGCTTGGTCGACCAGGGCATGGGCCTCTACTGCGCATCGAAGGCGGCCCTCGACATGATCGTGCGAGTCACTGCGCTCGAATGGGCTCCGAGCGTTCGGGTCAACGCAGTCGCACCGGGAGTCACCGACACCCCGATGCTCGGTCGCGGGCCCCGCGAGGGGGCTGGTTCGACAAGGTGGCTCAGCGGACGGCGCTCGGGCGGCTCGGTCGTCCTGATGACATCGCCGAGGCGATTCTCGGGTTGCACGGCATGGACTGGGTGACGGGTCAGGTGCTCGAGTGCGACGGCGGCCTCGGCTCGGCCAGCCCGATCATGGGCTTCTGACCGCGAGGGTGAGCGATGCCGGTGGTGCACCACACAGCGATCTGCACGCGCGACGTCGAGGCGAGCCTTCGCTTCTGCGCGCGACGGGATGGGGTTCACGGTAATGATGGACAAGCAGTTCGAGGGCGACTGGCCGACTCTGTTGCGCGGCCCACAGACGTCGCTGCGCTCCATCTTCCTCGGCGACCCGGCCGCTTCTACGGCGGGCATCGTCGAGTTGGTAGACCTCGGCCCCGTCGAAGACCGAGGGCCGCAGCCGCCGCCCGTCGGAACCGGGTTCCTCCTCGTGTCGGTCATGGCCGACGTGGAGGACTCCTTGGCTCGCTTGTCCTCGTTGGGGCTGGGGGCACACCTCGCCGGATCGAGACGTTCGGCGTCGCCATGAGCACGGTGGTCGACCCCAACGGCGTCGTCGTCGAGCTCATAGACACCTCGGCGGCCGCAGGCGTCGACCGCATGCGGGACCGGTGAAGCCCAAGCAGACCGTCGCCGTCCTCGGCGCCGGCGCAGGCGGCATCGCCATGGGGATCCGCCTCAAGCGAGCCGGTTACGACTTCACGATCTACGAGCGGTCCGACGGGGTCGGCGGGACCTGGCGGGACAACACCTATCCCGGAGCGGCGTGCGACGTGCCATCGCACCTCTACTCGTATTCGTTCGAGCTCAACCCCTGGTGGTCCCGCACGTACGCCACCCAGCCCGAAATCCTCGCCTACCTCGAGCGCTGCACGGACCAGTACGGCGTGCGCCCCCACGTCCGTACCGGCACCGCCATCGACGAAGCCCGGTGGGACGAGAACGAGCGACGTTGGACCCTCGCCGCCCGCTCCGGCGAGCAGTTCACCGCCGATGTGCTGGTGAGCGGGCTCGGCATGCTCAACGTCCCGGTCATCCCGGACATCCCCGGCGCCGAGCGGTTCCAAGGTCGTTCGTTCCACTCCTCCCGGTGGGACCACAGCAAATCGGTGGCCGGTGAGCGGGTGGCCTCGATCGGCACCGGAGCCAGCGCAGTGCAGTACGTCCCAGCTATCGCTCCCGACGTCGAGCAGCTCACCGTGTTCCAACGCAGCCCCATCTGGATCACCCCCCGAAACGACGCGCCATACACCAAGGAGCAACAGCGCCGCTTCGCCCGAGTGCCGCTGGCCGCCCGCCGCCACCGTGCCCAGATCTGGCTCACCTACCAACGGGCGAACTTCGAGACGACCTCGGACCTCACGGTGCTGCAGACAGAGTTCGCCCGGTCGTACCTCGAACGCAAGATCGAGGATCCGGCCCTGCGAGCGAAGCTCACGCCCGACTACCCCGTTGGCTGCAAGCGCCCGCTGATCTCGCGGAGTGGTTTCCCACCCTTACCCGTGACAACGTCCGCCTGGTCACCGAGCCGATCGTGGAGATCACCGAGTCAGGCCTACGCACCGCCGACGGCGAGCATCACGAGGTCGACACGATCGTGTACGGCACCGGCTTCAAGGCCAACGAGTTCCTCTCGACGGTGGACATCTACGGGTCCGGGGGCCGCCGGTTGCACGACGACTGGGCCGACGGAGCCGAAGCGTTCCTCGGGCTGTCCGTCGCCGGATATCCCAACCTCTTCCTGCTCTACGGGCCGAACACGAACGGCGTGAACTCGATCATCTTCTTCCACGAAGCTCAGAGTCACTACGTGCTCCAGGCGTTGCGGACGATGCGCCGGATCGGCGTGCGGTCAGTCGACGTCCGGCGCACCGTGATGGATAGATACAACCGTCGCCTCCAAGCGGCCATGAAGAGCACAGTCTGGGTAGCGGGGTGCCACAACTACTTCCGCGCTCCGTCGGGCAAGGTCGTCACCCAGCTCCCGTTCAGCGGCGGCCGCTACTGGGCCCGGACTCGAATCTTTCCTGCCTGGAAGTACCGGCTGCATCGCTGACCTCCTGGCTGACAACGACGGCCGCACCACTCGCCATGGTGTCGGGCGGTGAAGTCCGTCAGACGCGCAGCAGCGGGATCCGTCGTCCACCTGCCGAGACGATCGGTTCCAGGTCGTCCTGGTCGGATGTGACAACGCCGAGGCCGCGACGTTGTGCCACGAGCACGACGTGCACGTCGACGACGTCGCTCGCCCCGGCCTTGCCTGCCAGCGTGCCGACCTCGTGTGCCTGCTCGCCGAGGAACGAGACGACCTCGCAACCGCGCAGGAAGCGTCTCAGATGCACCTGCCTAGCCGAGCGGCTGGCCTCGGCGATCACAGGCGCGGTCGTGACCGGGACGAGTCCAAGCTCCAACCGAGCGCGGTGCTCCGCCCACAGTTCCCGATTCGACCGTTCGGCGGCGATCAACGCGCCAGCGTCGTAGACAACGGTCATGCCGAACGGCGTCGCCGCGACGGCCGCTTCGTGATCTGGGCGCGAACCCTCTCCCGGGCCGCGGAGACCTCTGGCTCCGTCAGGGCACCTTCCTCCCGCTCCCACTCGGCAACTGCGGCGAGGCCGTCGCGAACAAGGAGTGCACGCCGCGCCGCGCCGGTCATCCATGCCGACACGCTGACGCCGTCCTGCGCGGCGGCGTTCAGGACCCGGGCGTGAACATCGGCATCGACGGTGATCGCGAGCTTGGGGGAGGGCTTCCCTCTCGGCATGCCAAAACCCTACTACTACAGTAGGAGGAGTTGCGCCCGTGGCCGGGTCACGGAGGAAACGGCTGGCTTCGATTGGCGAAAGGGCGTCAGTGTGCAGGTGTGCTCGAGAACCACTTCGGCGAGGGTGACAGGTACAACCCGACGGACGGGCTGACCATCCGCCCCGAGAGTCCGGATGACCGGGAGGTGATCGGGCAGGTGGTCTCGGCCGCCTTCGGCTCGGACGCGGAGGCGCGGCTGGTCGAGGCCATCCGCGGCTCGGTCAACTTCATCCCCGAGCTGTCCCTGGTGGCCGAGCTCGAAGGGCAGGTCGTGGGGCACGTCATGATCAGCCACGTGGGCCTCGAGGACAGCAGCGGCCACCGCCGACGCGTGGCCAGCCTCTCCCCGCTCGCCGTCGCACCTGCCGTGCAGCGGCGGGGGATCGGCTCCGCCCTCGTGCGAGCGGCCTGTGCGGAGGCTGATCGTCGTGGTGAACCGCTGATCGTCCTGGAGGGAGATCCCGGCTACTACGGCCGTCTCGGGTTCGAGCACTCGGTACCACACCGAATCACCATCACCCTGCCGTCGTGGGCACCGCCCGAGGCCGCGCAGGTGCTTCGGCTGGCGAGCTACGACCCGTCCCTCGAAGGCCATGTCGTGTACCCGTCCGCCTTCGACGAGGTAACCCACACGTCCTAGGCGGCGCTGACCGGCAGCCTTCGTGCCCCGACGTGCTGGCCCACCGTGGGCGGCCGGGTAGCTTCCTGCCGATGCCCAACTTCGGTGACTTCCAGACCGGCGTGTACGTCGAGGGCATGTTCACCGGCACGACCTCGGCGCTCACCACGAACATGGTCCGCCTCGAGGAGCACGCTCGTGAGGTGCTGACCGCCGAGGCCATGGGCTACATCGTCCCCAGCGCTGGTGACGGGGCCACCGCCCGGGCCAATCGTGAGGCCTTCGAGCGCTGGCGGATCGTGCCGCGCATGATGCGGGGCGCGGTCGAGCGGGACCTGTCGTGCACGGTGCTCGGTACCTCCATGCCGGCGCCGGTGATGCTCGCCCCCATCGGCGTGCAGACCCTGGCCCACGCCGACGGTGAGCTCGCCACCGCCCGGGCCGCCGCTGCCCTCGGCATCCCCTACATCCACTCGACCGCCGCCGCCCACAGCTTCGAGGAGGTGGCCGAAGCCAGCGGCGACGGACCGCGGTGGTACCAGCTCTACTACCCGACCGACCTCGACGTCTGCCAGAGCTTCCTCGAGCGGGCCAGGGCCAGCGGGTTCACCACCCTTGTCGTCACCGTCGACACCACGATGCTGGGCTGGCGACCGGCCGACCTCGACCGTGGCTTCCTGCCGTTCCTCCAGAACGTGGGCGTGGCCAACTACCTGACCGACCCGGCATTCCTCGCCAAGCTGGCCAAGCCGGTCGAGGAGGACCCCGCGGCGGCCACGTTCCACTGGGCGGGCATGTTCCCGAACCCCGGCCTGAGCTGGGCGGATCTTCCGTTCCTGCGCGACCACTGGGACGGGCCGATCGTGCTCAAAGGGGTCGTCGCCGTCGAAGACGCCGTCCTCGCCGTCGAGCACGGCATGGACGGCATCGTCGTGTCGAACCATGGGGGCCGCCAGGTCGACGGGGCGATCGCCTCCCTCGACGCCTTGCCGGCGATCGCCGAGGCGGTCGGCCACCAGACGACGATCCTGTTCGACTCCGGCGTCCGCACCGGGACCGACGTCATCAAGGCGCTCGCCCTCGGAGCAGACGCCGTGCTGGTGGGCCGGCCGTTCCTTTACGGACTGGCCCTCGCGGGCCAGGGAGGCGTCGAGCACGTGCTGCGATGCCTGCTCGCCGAGCTCGATCTGGCCCTCACGCTTTCGGGCCATCCCGATCCGGCCGCCTTGACCCCCGACGCGCTTTCACGGTTCTGACCGAACACCTTCCGCGCAGGCCGACGGCGTCGCCTTCTGGGCCGCGGGAACGAACTCGCTTGTCCAGGCCGGCGGCCCACCTCTAGAACGGCCGGCGGGAGGCGCGGACCGTGCTCGAGGTGGAAGACCTGCACAAGACGTACGGCGAGGTGGTGGCGCTCGACGGCGTTGACCTCAGCGTGGCCGCCGGCGACATCGTCGGGTTGCTCGGCCCCAACGGCGCGGGCAAGACGACCCTGGTGTCGATCGTGGCGGGACTGCGGCGGGCCGACCGCGGCGTGGTGCGCGTCGACGGCCGCAATGTCGCCGTCGCGCCCTACGAGACGCGACGGCGCATCGGCCTGGCGCCCCAGGACCTCGGCATCTATCCCGTCCTCAGCGTGCGGGACAACCTCCTCTACTTCGGCGAGCTGGCCGAGCTCAGTGGCCGTGAACTGACAGGCCGCATCGAAGAGGTGGCCGACGCCCTCGAGCTCACCCACCTGCTCGACCGCCCGGCGCGCACGTTGTCGGGGGGCGAGAAGCGGCGGCTCCACACGGCCATGGCCATGCTGCACCGCCCGCCGTTGCTCCTGCTCGACGAGCCGACGACGGGTGTCGACGTTGCCACCCGGTCTCGCCTGCTCGAGGTGGTGCGCGCCCGGGCCGCGGATGGCACGGCCGTCTGCTACTCGACCCACTACCTGCCCGAGGTGGAGTCGCTGGGTGCGTCGGTCGCCATCCTCGATCAAGGTCGGGTGGCGGCACGGGGAGCGCTGCACGATCTCGTGCACGCCCATGGGCAGTGCTACGTGGAGCTGAGCTTCGACGGTGAGGCGCCCGATGTGCCCGGGCTGGAGGGCGCCGAGCGGTCGGGGTCGGGGCTGCGCCTGCCCACGGCCGATCCGGCTGGCGAGACCGCACGCGTCCTGTCCGCTCTGGGCCCGGTCGCGCCGCGGTTGCGAACGGTCGAGATCCTGCGGCCGAGCCTCGAATCGGTCTTCTTGGCCGTCACCGGCCGGCGCTACGAGGAGGAGGTGGGCACCGGTGTCGGTGCGTCGTAGCCTCGCCGTGGCCCGTCACGAGCTCCGTCTGCTGCGGCGGGACCCGGCACCGGTGGTCATCCTCATAGCCATGCCGTTGGTGCTCATGGCGTTCAACCGTCCCGCCTTCCGGGCGGCGCTGACCGAGGCCGGCTACGCCGACGTGAACGGGGCCGAGCACGTCGTGCCCGGCACGGCGGTGATGTTCGCCTTCTTCCTCGTCGGCAACGTCGGGTTCGCCTTCTTCCGTGAGCACGGCTGGCAGACCTGGGAACGCCTCCGGGCCACCTCTACCCGCCCCGTCGAGGTGATGGTGGGCAAGGCCATCACCCCCCTGGTCGTCTCGGCCGTCCAGCTCTTCGTCCTCTTCGGTCTCGGCGGGCTGCTCTTCGGGTTACGGGTCCGGGGGGCGATCCTCGGCCTCGTGCTGGTCGGGGCATCCCTCGGGATCTGCCTGGTGGCCTTCGGCTTCCTCCTCACGGCGGTGTGCCGGACGATCATGCAGCTCAACGCGGTGGCCAACATCGGTGCTCTCGTCTTCGCCGGCATCGGCGGCGCGCTCACTCCGTTGTCGACCTTGCCCGGCTGGGCCCGGGCGGTGGCGCCGGCCACCCCGAGCTACTGGGCCATGCGCGGGTTCCGGTCGATCATCCTCGACGGGGCGTCGGTCGGCGCGGTGCTGTTGCCCTGCGCCATCCTCCTGCTGTTCGGCGTCGGCTTCGGCCTGGTGGCCGCGCGTCGGTTCCGGTTCGCCGAGACGAAGACCTCCTGGGCCTGAGCTTCGCCGCTGGCGCGGAAGGGCGCCGCCGGTAGGTCCCGGCGACGCCCTCCGGAGCGTCCGGCTCGGTCAGCTCACCGCCCTGAGGGCGTTGACGATGCCGTGGCCGTAGAAGCCGTTGAACTCCGTGGTGCCCTCGCAGCGAGCCGTGAAGGACTCGTCGCGGCCCACGTCGGTGTAGCTCTGCACGCCGCCGGGCGGGCAGGGGTGGGGGACGGCGGACTCGTACAGCCTGGCCTCCACCGCCGCCGGCGCCATGGTGATGCCGCCCCGGACGGCGTCGACGGTGCCGAACTGGCTGATGATCAAGGCCACCACGCCGGTGGCGTGGGGCGCGGCCATGGACGTGCCCTGGATGTACTGGTAGTACGCGCAGGGCCCACCGGCCTTGGCGCAGTCACGCAGCACGAACGGGTTGTTGGGCACGCCGCCGCCCTTGGTGATCTCACCGTTGGCGCGGGCGACACCCTCGGGGTAGGCGGCGAGGATCATGTTCTCCGCGGTCCGGAAGTACTTGGTGCCGAGGTTGTCCCGGTACCAGCCGCCGGGGGCGGCGACCGCGGCCTGCTCCAGCCCGTAGTTGGAGTAGTCCGCCTTGCGGCCGGACGGGCCCACCGACGTGACCGAGATGGCGTGGGAGCCCTCGGTGGGCAGGTCGAGGCAGGCGTTGCTCACGATCCGGTGGCGCTCGGCGCCGGGCGGGTAGTCGGGGCTGGTCTCGTCGACCTTCGGGTTGGCACCGAGGTCCTCGTGGCCGTTGCCGGCCGCGCTGACGAGGGTGACGCCGTGCTCCCAGGCGTACTGGAGCGCCCGCTGGGTGGCCTCGATGATCGCCTGCTGCTCGGCCTGCTCGGCGGGGGAGTCGGCCGGCCTCATGCCCTTGGATGGGTCCGCAGGGTCGACCCAGGTCATCGCGGGGGCGCCCGCCGGGCAGTTGTAGAGCCAGGGGTCGATGTAGAAGGACATGTTGACCACGTCGATGCCGGCGTCGCCGGCGTACATCAGCGCATCGACCGAGGGCTGCAGGAAGAAGTAGCCCGAGTCCTGGCCGGCCCGCACGTTGACCAGCTTGACGTTGGGGGCCACACCGGCGATGCCGAGGTTGTTGATGGGCGAGGCGATGGTGCTGGCGACGTGGGTGCCGTGACCGTCCTCGTCGACGTGGGGCGGGTCGGTGCAGGAGCCGTCGGGGTCGGTGGCGCACGCGCCGTCGATGAGGGGGATGTCGGTGGTGAAGTTGCGGCTCCGGGCGAAGTCGAAGTTGGGCTTGATGTCAGGGTGGTTGCCGTCGACGCCGGTGTCGATGACCCCGACCAGAACCTGCCGGCTGCCCAGCTGGCGGGCGTAGGACCCGGTGGGCGTGGCGCCGATCATGCGCATGTCCCACTGGCGGTCGGCGAACGGCTCCTCCAGCGGGCTCGACTTCGACGATTCGCTGTGCGACGGCGGCCGGCTGTTGACCACCGGGTTGGCGTTGCGGCCTTCCTTCTCGACGGTGTCGCGCTTCTTGGCCGCCCGCTGGCCGGACGAGCCGATGACGCCATCGCGGGCGGCGCCGACGATGCCCTTCTTGCCCACCAGCGCCTGCTGGAACTTGGCGTTGCGGGTCTTGACCGTGGCCACGCCGATGCTGCGCTCCTTGACGATCGTGCCACCAGCGGCCTTGATGGCCGCCCGGGCACTCGTCGTCTGGCCCTTCTTGTAGACGACGACGTATCGGGTCTCGGCACCCACCGCGGTGGCGGTGGTCGAGCGTGAAGCGGCGGTGGCCGCACTCGCGGCGGTCGTCACCGCCATCACCAGGACCGCGACCACCGCCAGACTTGACCACTTCCGCATGAGATCTCCCGCCGTTCGGCCGCCCGCGGGGGCAACGTAGCACCAGCACAATCGGGCAAGTAGGGACGAAGTTGAGCATTCTGCCAACCGGCCGCCACGTGTCCCACCGTGGGGTGTGGCGCGGGTCAGGCCGGGTTGCCGTCGAACTCGCCGGACACCTCCGCCATGAGCTCGGGGTTCTCGCCCCGGGGGCGGCGGCGGTGGGGCCAGTGCTCGCCCACCCGGCCTCGGGCGTGCACGGCCGGGAACAGCCAGTGCTCCCACCCTGGCTGCACGTCGAGGTCACCGGCGCCGTAGCGGAGGGTGAGGCCCGCTCGGCGCCGGTCCGAGGTGTTGGCCCGCGAGCCGTGGAGCAACAGGTCCGAGTGCAAGGACACCTGGCCCGCTCGCAGCTCGTTGACGACACGCCGATCCTCGTACTGGCCGGCACCGCTCACCCCACGACCCAGCACCCGGGTGCCGTCGAGCTCGAGCTCCTCGTGGTCCAGCGGCCCCCACCGGTGGCTCCCGGGCACGAAGTGCATCGCCGCGTTCTCGTCGTCGACGTCGTCGATGGCCAGCCACACCGTCACGGACCGGGTGGAGGTGAAGGGCCAGTAGAGGGCGTCCTGGTGCAGCGGCACCTCCATGCCGTCGTGGGGCAGCTTGCAGAAGAGGTGACCGCCCCAGCAGACGAGATCGGGGCCGAGGATGTCCTCGACCAGGTCGAGGATGCGGGGCTCGAGGTTGAGGTCGTACAGGCCTTGGCAGACGAGGTGGTAGGCGTTGATCGAGTAGCTGTTGCGCCGGTCGTCGGCGCTGACCACGGCCTGGATCAAGTCATCGAAGTAGGCCCGGATGTAGGCCGCTTCGTCGGCGTCGAACACGTCGACCGGTGAGACGAAGCCACGCTCGTTGTACGCGACGACGTCGTCGCCGCTGAGGGTCCGGGCCCGCTCCGGGTCGGCGGGCAGGAAGGAGAGGTCGCGCTCGCCCAGAGCGGCGGGTTGGTAGGCCTTGGCCATGGTCACCTTCCTTCGAGCCGATCGGTGCGCTCTCCTACTGCTGGCACCAGAAGCTACGCATCCTCGTGGGCGCCGACTGGTGGTGCCAGTGGTGGGACGCCGTCCCCTGCGACTCCTGAGGTCGGGCCTCGGCGGAGGCCGGCGACCAACACCGCCACCCCGATGGCCGCCGCGAGGAACAGGCCGCCGATGGACACGGCCTGGTCGCCGGCGGAGCCGATGAGGTCGGCGTGGCGGGCGTGGTAGATGGCGTGGGGCAGGGCCAGCACCGTCATCGCCGCGCCGGCGGTGATCACGACCGGCCGGGACAGCGTCCACAGCGCCACCGCCAGCACCACGGCCATGCCAAGGCTCCACGCGCCGACGTCGCGGATGAGGTGCTCGTTGTAGGGCCCGTCGACCGCCACCCACGTCCGCCCGCCGCCCGGGAAGTCGTCGTAGAAGCCCCGTGGCGACACCGTCGCCCAGATGCCGACGCTGGCGTTGACGTACAGCAAGTAGAGGAGGCCGGCGCTGAGCAGGACCGGGCGGCGCTTCATGGCTGGGACTCCCGGTGGGCGGCGGCGACGGCCTTCAGGCCGACCACCGCGTCGGGGTACTGCGGCGCCCAGCCGGTGGCGTCGCGGAAGCGTTGTGACGACACCCGGCGGCTGCCGGCCAGCACGTCGGCCTTCGCGCCCCCTGCCTTCAAGGCCACCTTCGGCGTGGCCCGGGGCTTGCGGGTGATGCCGAAGGCGTCGAAGAAGGCGGCGTTCCACTCGCCCTTGGTGATGGGCTCGTCGGCCACGTTGTAGTAGCCGCCGGGCGCTTCGAGGGCGGCGACGACGGCGGCGCCGGCATCGTCGACGTGGATCGACGGCTGGTAGGCGTCGGGCCGGCCGATCATGGGCCCCGTGCCGAACCTGGCCATGGACAGGCCCTCGGTGAGGGCGCGGGCATCGGCGCTGTAGAAGAGGCCGAAGCGCAGGGCGACCCCGACCCGGCCGCCGCCGTCGCCCCGGTCACCGTCACCATCGCCCCGGGCACCGTCGCCGAAACCGACGGCCGCGTCCTCGGCGCCCAGGGTCGCCTCGCCGAACTCGTTTCGGGTGATCGGGCTGTCCTCGTCGATCCAGGCGTCGCCCTGGGGGACGTAGAAGAAGCACACCGACTCCTTCACGAACCGCTGCACTCCCGAGGCGCGGGCGGCGTCGACGAGGATGGGCGTCGCCTCGCGGCGCAGGCGGTCGTTCATGGCCCAGGCCTTGGCCCGCCACGCCTTGGAGACGGGCGGGATGTTGGTGGCCATGTGCACCACCGCGTCGGCGCCCTCCACCGCGCCCCGCACGGCGGCGGGGTCGAACAGGTCGAGGCCCTCCACCGGTTCGGCGCCCGCCGCCCTCAGCCGGGCCGCCTTCTCCGGAGACCGGGCCACGCCCCGCACCTCGTGGCCGGCGGCCACCAGCCGGGGCACCGTCGCCCGTCCCAGCACGCCGGTGGCTCCGGCGATGAAGACCTTCATCGCTTTCCTCCTCGTATCGAGACCTGTTGGAACCACGCCGCAGCCTTCACCGCGGTCTCGGGGGGCACGGTGGCGGCCACGTGCAACGCCAGGTCGCCGATGGTCATGGCCGCCAGCTCGGCCCGCCAGGCGGCGTCGGCGCGGTCCATGAGCACGTGGATGCCGCACGGCTTTGCGCGCGCGCCGGAAGGCCGCCCGCCGGGCCTCGGCGGCGGATCTCGGTGCACGTGAACGCCGGCCGGCGGCCGTCGATGGCCTCGACCACCTCGGCCACGGTGATCTCCCCGGCCGGCCGGGCCAGGCGGAACCCGCCCTTGGGCCCCGGGACGCTGTCGAGCACCCCCGCCCGCGTCAGAGCCTGGAGGTGCTTGACCAGGTAGGGGCCGGGCACGCCGTGGAACTCGGCCAACCGGGCGCCGGGCAGGCACACCCCCTGGGGGAGGGTGGCCAGCAGCGTGCAGCAGTGCACCGTCCACTCCACGCCCTCCGACAACCGCACACCTGGATACTGCATCCTGGATATGCGGTGTCAAGGATAGGCGGGGCTGCCCCGCCCCAAGAGCGGCTAGTCGAGCGGCGAGTCGGTCTCGAGGGCCACCTCGTCGGAGGGGCGGCGGTGGTGGTGGGGATGCGGCCGAGCCGGCCGGCGTGGAAGTCGTCCATGGCCTGCTGGAGCTCGGCCCTGGTGTTCATCACGAAGGGCCCCATCCAGGCCACCGGCTCGCCGATGGGTCGGCCGCCGAGCAGCAGTAGCTCCAGCGACGACGTCGGGCCCTGCTGGCGGGGGCGGCGTGGACCTCGATCGAGTCCCCGTCGCCGAGCACGGTGAGCTGGCCCACCTCCGCCGGCCGGCGCTCCGGGCCGACCAGGGCGTTGCCGGCCAGCACGTAGGCCAATGCGTTGAAGTCCCGCGGCCACGGCACCACCAGCTGGGCGCTGGGGGCGACGGTGGCGTGCACCATGGTCATCGGCGAGTGCGTCGAGCCGGGGCCGCGGACCCCTCCGAGGTCGCCGGCGATGAGGCGCACGAGGGCACCGCCGTCGTCGCTGGCCAGCAGGGCGACGGCGTCGGGGCCGAGGTCCTGGTAGCGGGGGTCCACCCACTTCTGGCGGGCGGGGAGGTTCACCCACAGCTGGAGGCCGTGGAAGCGCCCGCCGGCGGCCACCACGTCGTCGGGCGGGGTCTCGATGTGGAGGATGCCCTTGCCCGCCGTCATCCACTGGGTGGCGCCGTCGGAGATCACGCCGCCCCCGCCGGTGGAGTCCTCGTGGCGGAGCACGCCGTCCATCATGTAGGTGACCGTCTCGAAGCCCCGGTGGGGGTGCCACGGCGTGCCCTTCGGCTCGCCGGGGGCGTAGTCCACCTCGCCGATCTGGTCGAGGTGGATGAACGGGTCGAGGTCGGCGAGGTCGACGCCGGCGAAGGCCCGCCGCACCGGGAACCCTTCACCCTCGAAGCCCGCCGGAGCGGTGGACACCTGACGCACCGGGCGGGACCGAACCGGTACATCAGGAGCGGTGGCCGACGGGGTGGGGACCGGCGCAAGGGTGCTGAGGTCGTCCACGGTGACGGCGGGCATGGAGGATCAGCCGCCGTGGGCGTGATCGCAGAGGTGCTCCTCACCCGGCTTCACCTGGCCCGCCCCAACCCCCTCGAGTGCGGCGAAGGGGCCGCAGGGGTGGCGGGTGATCCACACGTGGATCATGGGCACGGGCGTGAACTTCTGGAGGTTCGGCGGGCAGTCGCCCCCGATCTTGCGCAGGCCCGCCACCTTGGGCGCCTCAGGGTCCTTGCTGAAGCACAGGTCGTCGTGGACGTGCCACTGCGTGAGCTTGCCGCCCACGTCGGGCACGTCGTCCAGCGTCGCGCCTTCGCGGAGGATGAACATGGCCGAGACCAGCTTCCGGCCGCCACCGGTGGTGTCGTACACGAGCGCCTCGGGGAAGTCCGGGTTCAGGATCTTGTCGTCGTTGATGTAGTCCCAGTTGATGAGGTGCTCGTGGCCGGTGCCGCCGTCGCCGATGGAGTGGTAGCCGGCCTTCTCGGCCACGGCGGAGTCGGCGAACTGGGGCAGCCGGATCAGGGTGATGGCGATGAGATTTTCGGCCCGGGCCTGCTGCTCCGGCGTGACGCCGGGGACGCCCCCGAGGTCGATGGGCTTGGTGGGGTCGTAGGTCTTGGGCGGGACGGCGGCCGCCGGCTGGGCGTCGCCCTTCGCGGCGGCGTCGCCCTTCCCGGCGGCGTGGCTGGCCGCCTTCTCGTGGCCGTGGCCGGCGGCGGCCTCGGTGCCCCGGCCGTCAGCCGCTCCGCCGGCAGTGTGCTCGTCACCGTGGCCAACGTGGTTGTGGGAACCGGCCAGCACCATCCCGAGGAGGGAGATGGCGGCCACGCCGGTGCCGAGCCCGCTGAGGGGGCCCTTGCCCAGCCGGTGGTGGATCGGGCGGCCGGCGAGCAGGCCCCCGACCACGGCGAGGACCGCCACCGCGGCCAGGCCGGCGGCGAGGCCGTCGGCCCACTGGAGGCGCTCCTTCAGCTCCATGCCGTCGATGAAGTCGATGCCGGCCGTCTTGGCCAGGACCCAACCGCCGAGGGCGGCCAGGTTCACGGCCGCGCCGGCGAGGGCCAGCACCCGGCTCGACCGGAAGAGGGCGAGAGCACCGAAGCCGAGCTGCAGGGCGGCGACCACGGTGAAGGCGATCACCGCCTGGCGGTGCTCGCTGTGCACCCCGATGGCGGCGGCGTGGATGGCGCCGGCGCCGAGCGAGGTGAAACCGGCGACCGAGAGGGCGCCGAAGTCGGGGACGGTGACGACCGGTTCGGCGGTCGTACGAGCGGGTGGTGTGACGGCAGTCATCGTCTCTTCTCGCAGAGGGGGTGCAGGGAGCTTACCGTCGGTAGCACCGCCGGCTCAATGTCGGCCCGCCCTAGGCTCGGACCTTCCGATGGGAGCCATGCCGAATGAGCAGCGTTCCTCACCTCTCGTGAAGCGTCGGCGCTGGGTGGTCCTGGCCGGTGTGGCCGCCGCGGGCGTGGTCGTGGGTGTCATCGCGGTCGCCCTGGCGGAGGAGGACGGCCCCTCGCGGCAGGAGGTCGTCGCCGAGCGCGGTGCCTCGGTGATGCCCTTCGACCTCGAGGCCACCAGCCACGTCTTCCATCCCACCCGCACCGGAGGCGTGCAGACCGTCGTCGCCGACGATCGCGCCGACCGGGACCAGGTCACCCGCGTGCGCGCCCACCTACGGGAGGAGGCCAAGCGGTTTCACGAAGGCGACTTCGGTGACCCGGCCGCCATCCACGGCCACGATATGCCGGGCCTCGACGTTCTCGAAGAGGCGGGCGGGGCCCTCGAGATCACCTACCGCGACGTCACTGGTGGAGCCGAGCTCACCTTCCGTTCCGAGGACCCCACTGTCGTCGCCGCCTTGCACAACTGGTTCGAGGCGCAGCTCTCCGATCACGGCGAACACGCTCGTCCCCGGTAGGACCGACCGCCCTCAACGCGCCGGCGCAGGCCACCGGGCGATGGTCAGGGCGGCGCACTCGTCGCGCAGCAGGTTGCGCAGGCGGCCCCACTCGCTCTGGTCCATGGCCAGCTCCCAGCGGGCCTTGATCGCGATCCAGTCACCGACGAAGCGGCACCGGTCGGCGGGTCGCGGCGGCAGCCAGTTGGACGGGTCCTTGTCGCCCTTGGACTGGTTCACCGAATCGGTGGCCACCACGAGGGTGCGGCGGTCGGTCGTGTCGTTGGCGTAGGCGATGCGACGGGCCTCGTCCCAGGCGTGGGCGCCGGAGTCCCACGCCTCCTTCAGGGCCACCACGTGGTCGATGTCCACGTCGGCGGGTGACTCCCAGGTCGCCCCGTCGTAGGGCGACCGCCAGTCGCCTGCGACCACCTGGCAGCCGACCGGGTCGACCTGGGCCGGCGTGATCGAGTCGCGCCGCAACACCTGGTTGCGGGTGTCGCACCCGTCGCCGTCCACGTCGAGCCACTGCGGGAACAGCTCGCGCCGGTAGCCGGCCGGCTGCTCCTTGCGGACCGGGATGCGCTCGAGCACGGTGGCGGCGCCGACCGAGCCCGGCGCTGGCTCCCCAGCGCTGGTCACGGTGGTCGTGGACTCGGTGGTCGTGGACCCGGTGGTCGGGGGTACGACCCGCTCGCCGGCTCGGGGCCCGGGCAGCCGGGCGAGGGCGACGGCGCCGGCGGCCAGCACGACGAGGACCAGCAGGGATCCAACGCACCCTCGTCGTGCGCCGCCTCGCTCGCTGTCGCGCCGGTCCATGTGAGGGGTCTAGCGCCGACGGCGGGAGAAGGTCCTCGCGCACGGGCGCAGCGCGCGAAGGTGTCCAACGACGCCGACGCCTTCCGCGGAGCGACCTGATGGATGCGGCCCAGGTTCCCGCCGTGCTGCTCACCGGCGCGCTGTTCGGCCACGAGCTGGGGACCCTGTCGGTGCACATAGCGCTCTTCCGGCTGCCCGCCGTCGAACACCTCGACGCCGAGCAGAAGATCAACGCCATCCTCACGAGGGTCATGCCGGTGTTCATGGTCGCCACGTTCGTCGCGGTGGCCGCGGCCGCCCTGGCGGGTGAAGGCGATGTCCGGCGCTTCGACCTGGCGGCCGCGGCCGCCATCGCCGCCATGTTGGGGATCACCTTCGTGGGCAACATCCCGATCAACATCCGCACCATGGCCCTCGGTCCCGACCTGGATGCGGACGAGTGGCGGGCGATGCGCACCCGCTGGAACCGCTTCCACATGATGCGCATCGCGCTGGACGCGGCGGCGTTCGTGCTCGTCACGCTGGCCGCCCGCTGACCCTGGGGTCAGGTGAGGGCAGCGGTGACGATGCGCACGCCGACGTCGAGGGCGGGCGTGCGGCGCAGGTGGCCGTGGCGCTCGTCCCAGCGGCCGGTGGCGAGATCATCGGCCAAGTGGCCGACGATCCGCTCGACCACCTCGCCGGGAAGCTGGTGCCAGACGGAGCTGGCCGCCCGCACGGCCGGGTCGAGGTGGGCCTCGGGCCGGGACCACAGGGCGGCGAGGAAGCCGTCGGTGCAGTCGGCCGGCACCGGCCAGGCGGTCACCCGGGCCCGGGGGAGGTGCCCGCACAGCTCGGCCATGGTGGGCATGGCCGAGCGGTGCGCGCTGAGCATCTCGGGCGCGTAGTCCTGCATCATCCAGTGGCCGGCGACGACGTCGTCGTCGATGGTGACCACGACGACCCGGCGGCGGGCCACCCGCACCATCTCCGCCAGACCGGCCCCGAGGTCGCTCCAGTGGTGGACGCTGATCACCGCCAGCGCGGCGTCCACCCCGTCAGTGGCCACGGGCAGGTGCTCGGCCACACCCCGCACCGCAGGCCCGGCCGTCGGCGGCCGCTGGGCCAGCATCACCCCCGAGGGCTCCACCGCCACCACCCGGCGGTCGGCCGGCTCGTAGGACCCGGCCCCGGCGCCCACGTTCACCAGCGACGTGCCCGCACCGAGCGCCTCTTCGATGGCAGCTGCCAGTCGGGGGTCAGGGCGTCGGACCGGCGCGTAGCCCTGGCCCATCGTGTCGTACGCCGCCTCAGCCATCGTCGGGCCTCAGAGGCTGAGGCGGGGAATGACCTCGTCACGGTAGAAGCGGAGGAACTTCTCCTGGTCCTGGCCGATCTGGTGGACGTACACCTCGTCGACGCCCGCCTCGAGGTACTCGGTGACCGACGCGGCGTGGACCTCGGGGTCGGGCCCGAGCGCCATCGACCCGACGGCGTCCTCCTCCTTCACCAGCTGGCACGCCTGCTCGAAGTGGGTGGGCGTGGCCAGCTCCTGGGCCAGCTCGCCGGGAAGTCCGGAGTTGGGCCACAGCTCGAAGGCGGTGCGCCGGGCGGTGGCCTCGTCGGTGGCCCAGCACGCCTTGGAGCCGGCCAGCACCGGCCCGCTGCCGCCCTCCTTCCGGTACTGCGAGATGACCTCGGTGTCGGGCGAGGTGGTGACCAGCCCGTCGCCGATGCGGGCGGCCAGGGAGCACGCCTTCGGACCGAAGGCGGACACGTAGATCGGCGGCGGCTCGTCCGGCAGGCTGTAGAGGCGGGCGTTCTCCACCGTGTAGTGGCGGCCGCGGTGGCTCTGGTTGCCGCCCTTCCAGAGCAGCCGCATCACCTCCATGGCCTCCTCGAGCATCTCGAGGCGTTCGTCGGTGGCGGGCCAGCGGTCACCCAGGATGTGCTCGTTGAGGTTCTCCCCCGACCCGACGCCGAGGAAGAACCCGCCGCCGGCCATGGCCGCCGACGTGGCGGCCGCCTGGGCGATGATCGCCGGGTGGATGCGGATGGTGGGACAGGTCACCCCCGTGCCGAGGCGGGCGCCCGGGGCGGCGGCGGCGATGCCGCCCACCACCGACCATACGAACGGGCTCTCGCCCTGCGCGTCCACCCAGGGGTGGAAGTGGTCGGACACCCAGATGTCGGAGAACCCGTGGTCGGCGGCCATCGACGCGTACTGCACCAGCTCGCGTGGACCGTGCTCTTCGGACGACAGGCTGAACCCGATCTTGGTCATGCCCGCCGCCTACCCGCCCGTCCGTCCCGAAAACCGGCCGATTGGCGGGTCAGCTCGGCTCGAGCTCGGCCTGGGCCTCCCGGGCCCGCTCGGCGGTGAGGAAGTCCCCGGCCGCGTCGACCAGCTCGGCCAGCGCCCCGGGCAGCCGGTCGGTGAGGGCGTGCAGGTTCGGCACCTGCTCGCGGCAGGCGAGGGCGGCGAAGCTCATGCGGTCGAGGTAGCTCCACACCGTGACGTTGAGGCCGATGCCCTCGATGATCGGCCCGACCGAGTAGATCTCCTGCAGCCGGGCGCCGGCCACGTAGAACGGCGTGCGCGGGCCGGGCACGTTCGACACCACCAGGTTGATGGGCGGCCGGTGCCGGTCGGCCAGGGAGAAGCGCGAGTACTGGCGCATGAAGAAGGCGAACGGGCGGGGCGGCGTGTACTCCACCCAGCTCTCCATCAGGTCGGCGCCTAGCAGGTTGTGCACCGTCTTGGCCGACCGGGTCACCTCGCTGATGGCCCGCAGCCGCTCCACCGGGTCGGCGATGTCGTCACGGAGCGAGGCGAACATGTTGGAGACCTTGTTGCCGCTGAGCCGGGGGGCGTCGTCGGGCCGGTCGCTCGACACCGGGATCCCGGCCACGAGGGGCCGGTCGGGCACCTCGCCCCGCTCGGCCAGGTAGGCCCGCAGCGCCCCCGCCACCACCGCCAGCACCACGTCGTTGACGGTGACCCCGAACACCGACTTCACCGTCTTGAAGTCCTCCAGCGCCAGCGACGTCGTCGCGAAGGAGCGGTTGGGGGTGAGCGACGCGTTGAACGACGTGGTGGGAACGTCGACGATGGGCCGGGGCGGGGACACCTCCGATCGCCGTCGGTGGCGGCCCACCTCGCGCACGCCTCGCACGGTGCGGCCCACCAGCGCGGGCAGGAAGCGCATGCGGGCCAGCCCGTCGACCACGGCGTGGACCACCAGCCGCCACGCCGGCGGGACCGGCTCGGGCGTCCACCGCTCCACCGGCGGGGGTGGGTGGGCCTCGTCGGGCGCGGTGGTCATCACGTTGGCGAGCATGGCGGCGGCGGCCACGCCGTCGGCGAGGGAGTGGTGGATCTTGGTGACAAAGGCGACGGTGCCGTCCTCGAGCCCGTCCAGCACCCGGATCTCCCACAGCGGCCGGCCGCGGTCGAGCGGGTGCCCGGCGATCTCGGCGATGGCGTCGTCCATCTGCACCCGCGTGCCGGGGGCGGGCACGCGGTGCTGGTGCACGTGGTGGTCGAGGTCGAAGTCGGGATCCTCGATCCACACCGGGTGGTTGAGCCCGAAGGGCACCTCGACGATTCGCCGCCGGAACGGCGGGAGCAGGTGCAGGCGGGCGGCGAGCTCCTGGCGGAAGCGCTCGAAGCTGTACCCGCCCGCCATGGTGGAGGGGTCGAGCAGCGCCACCTTCAGGGTGTGCATGTGCAGCGTCGAGGTCTCCATGTAGAGGTACCCGGCGTCGATGCCCGGAAGGCGCTCCATGCCCGGGCGAGGGTACCGTCCGGCGATGGCCCTGACCCATGAGACCGCTGACCCCGCCGAGCTGGGCATCGAAGCCGACGCCCTCGACGACCTGATCGCCCGGGCCCGGCGCGAGGTCGACGCCGGCCTGCTTCCCTCCTGCCAGCTGGCCCTGGCCCGGTCCGGGCAACTGGTGGCCGACGTGACCCTCGGCGACGCCACCGCCGGCTCCCGCTACGTGCTGTTCTCCTGCACCAAGGCGCTCATCGCCGGCGCTGTGTGGCTGCTCATGGCCGAGGGCCGGCTCGACGTTGGCCAGCGGGTGGGCGAGCTGGTGCCCGAGTTCGCCACCAACGGCAAGGACGTGGTCACCGTCGAGCAGCTCCTCACCCACACCTCGGGGTTCCCCAATGCGCCTCTCGGCCCCCCCGACTGGGCCGACCGGGCCCGCCGGCTGGAGCGGTTCGGCCGCTGGCGGCTCACGTGGGAGCCGGGCACCCGCTTCGAGTACCACCCCACCTCGGCCCACTGGGTGCTGGCCGAGGTGATCGAGCGGGTGAGCGGCACGGACTTCCGCCGCTTCGTGCACGAGCGCGTGCTCGAGCCGCTCGGCTTGGCGGGGCTCCGCCTGGGCGTGCCCATGGAGGAGCAGGGCGACATCGCCCCGCTGGTGGCGGTGGGTGAGCCGGCCACCCCCGAGGAGTTGGAGGAGGCGCTCGGCATCCCCGGCGTCGACGTGGGGGAGGTCACCATCGACGCCCTGCTGACCCTTGGGGGGGCCGAGGCCCGAGCCGTCGGTGTGCCCGGCGGGGGCGGCGTGGGCCGAGCCGCCGACCTCGCCCTCTACTACCAGGCGCTGCTCCGCGACCCGGCGGGCCAGTGGAGGAGGGATCTGCTGGCCGACGCGGCCGGCGGGATCCGCTGCACCCTGCCCGACCCCATGACGGGAGCCCCCTCCAACCGCAGCCTCGGCCTGGTGGTGGCGGGCGACGATGGTCTCTCGCACCTGCGGTCCAACCTCGGGCGTACCGTGTCGCCCCGGGCCTTCGGCCACGCCGGCGCCGGCGGCCAGATCGCCTGGGCCGACCCCGCCACCGGCCTGTCCTTCGCCTACCTGACCAACGGGCTCGACGCCCACATGCTCCGAGAGGGCCGCCGGGCCGTCGCCCTGTCCAGCCGGGCCGCCGTCTGCGCCGGCACCCCCGACGCCGGCGCGAGCTCCGTCTCCCAGACGGGATCTGACGGGCCGTCATAAGCTCCGCCGGTGAGCTCCGTTACCGGGGGAGGAGGCTCGTGAAGCGACTGGCCGGGATGGACGCGTCCTTCTACTACCTGGAGACGCCGACCACGCCCATGCAGGTGGTGGGCTGCCTCGTGCTCGATCCCACCGAGGCGGCGTCGGAGTACTCCTTCGAGCGGGTGCGCCACACCCTCTCCAGTCGCCTCCACCTGCTCGAGCCGTTCCGCCGCCGGCTCGTTCCGGTGCCGTTCGACCTCGACCACCCGATGTGGATCGAGGACCCGGACTTCTCCCTCGACGACCACCTGCACCGGGTGGCCGCCCCCGCCCCCGGCACCCTGCGGGAGCTGGCCGAGCTGGTGGCCGATGTCGCCGGCCGCCCCCTCGACCGCACTCAGCCGCTCTGGGAGATGTGGGTGGTGGAGGGCATGGCCGGGGGACGGGTGGCCCTGGTCACCAAGATGCACCACGCCGCCATGGACGGCGTCACCGGCGCCGACCTGATGGTCCACCTGTTCGACTTCGAGCCCGACCCCTCCGAGCCCGAACCCCCGACCGAGCCGTGGCGACCCGACGAGGTCCCCTCGCCCGCTGCCCTCGTGACCGACGCCCTCCAGGGCCGGGTCGGCGATCCCCTCCGCACGCTGCGGGTGCTGTCGCGCACCGGCCGGTCCATGCTGCAGAGCGCCGGCGCCATGCTTCCCGCGCTCAGGGGTGGCGACGGGCCGCAGGTCGTGCGCCCGTTCTCCGCGCCCCGCACGCCGTTCAACGGGGCGCTCAGCTCCGAGCGGGCCATCGCCTTCGCCACCGCGCCGCTCGACGACCTCCGCTTCGTGAAGTCGGTGTTCGTCACCACCGTGAACGACGTGGTGCTGGCGGCGTGCGCCGCCAGCTTGCGGGCCTGGCTCGAGGCCAACGGGGGCGTGCCCGACGAGCCACTGGTGGCCAGCGTTCCGGTGTCGCTGCGGGCCGACGGCGGGGGGAGCAGCGACGTCACCAACCAGGTGAGCGCCATGCTCGTCAACCTGCCCACCCACCTGGTCGGGCCGGTGGAGCAGCTCCGGGCGGTGCACGCCGCCACCACCGCCGCCAAGGAGATGCAGCAGGCCATTGGGGCCGAGATGCTCCAGGACATGGCCGAGCTGATGCCCGGCGCCCTGTTCAACCGGGCCACCCGGCTCTACTCCAGCCTGCGCCTCGCCGACCGTCACCCCCCGGCCCACAACCTGGTGATCTCCAACATCCCCGGCCCGCCCATCCCCCTCTACAGCGCCGGGGCGAGGGTTGTCGGGGTCTACCCGTTCGGACCGCTGCTGGAGGGCGCCGGCCTCAACATCACGGTGCTGTCGAACATGGCGAACATGGACGTCGGCGTCATCGCCGACCGCCAGTTGGTGCCCGACCCCTGGACCATCGCCGACGGCTTCGTCGACGCCGTCGCCACTCTCCGCTCGGCGGCCGACGCCGCCGCCCCTCGGCCGGCGAAGAAGCCGCCGTCCAAGAAGGCGCCGACCAGGAAGGCGACGGCCAACAAGGCGCGGGCCAGGAAGGCGACGGCCAGGAAGGCGACGGCCAGGAAGGTGACGGCCAGGAAGGTGACGGCCAGGAAGGTGACGGCCAGGAAGGCGACGGCCAAGAGGGCGACGGCCAAGAAGGGGCCGGTCAAGAAGGGCGGCTGAGGGGGTCGTCGGTGGCGTCCTCGCCGAGGCGGCCGGCGAACGCGGGCAGGCCCTCGCCTCCCAGCTCGGTGAGGGCGTGGCGCCGGCCGAGGAGGGCGAGCAGGAGCGCCTCCCCCGGGCCGGTGACCTCGGGCCCGTCGCCCCAGGAGAAGTCGACGTCGGTGGCCCGGAACGACAGCCCCCTGGCCCTTCGCCTGGCCCCGAACACCGACCCGAGCTTCGGGGTGGCGGGCAGGACGGCAAGGAGCCGCTCGGCGCGCACCTGGCGGGGGTGACCGAGGGGGCGGCGGATGTCCTGGTGGTGCACGAGGCGGTCGAGCAGCGTGAGGCGGGGCGGGAACACCCGGCAGGTGCCGGCCCAGGGGTCGCGCCGGTCGAAGGCGTCGAGCAGCTCGTCAGGGCAGCGACCCTCGGCCCGCCGGATGGAGTAGTGGTGCCCGGAGCGGTCGGAGCTGAACCCGAACCGGGCCAGGCGGACGGGCAGGGTGCTGAGACGCATCTCGTTGCCGTAGAGGATGTGGCCGACCACGTCGCGCACCCGCCAACCCGTGCACAACGATGGCCGGTTCCAGTCCTCGGGGGCGAGGGTGTGGAGGTAGGCGGAGAAGTCGGCGTTCTCCGCGTCGTGCAGCTCTCTGTAGGACGACGACGGGGCCCGGGAACTTTCCGGTGGGTCTGACGGGTAGGTGGGCGCCATGATCAGAATCCTCCTCATCATCCTCGTCATCGTCATCATCCTCGCCGTCGTCGGTGGCACCCGCGCTCGCGGCCGCCGGGGCCTGTAGGAGCGATCGTGGCTGATGCCGACGACGAGACCGAGCAGGACCGGGTTGAGGACGACGAGGGGGGCGACGGTGTCCTCGAGCGCATGCGGGGCACCGGGGTAGGGGTCGAGGACCCGAACATCGTCGGCGACGTCGGCCCCACCGATGTCGCCCCCGGCTCCGACCCCGACGGAGGCGTCGAACCGGAGTGACTCACGCCCCGCCAGCAGCGGCCGCGCTAGCGGTGCTCGGGGTTCTCGAAGTCGAAGCGGCATCCTGCATCCCACAACGTGCGCTGGTTGCCGTGGGCCGGGAACCCACCGGCGTCCTTCAGCATCCTCGCAAGGTGCAGCAGGTTCCAGGCCATGAAGGTGGCGTTGCGGTTGGTGAAGTCGTTGGCGGGCCCGCCTGAGCCCTCGTCGAGGTAGGAGGGACCGGGGCCGGCCTCGCCCACCCAGGCGGCGTCGCCCTGCGGCGGCACGCAGTACCCGAGGTGCTGGAGCGAGTAGAGGATGTTCATGGCGCAGTGCTTGGCGCCGTCCTCGTTGCCGGTCACGATGCAGCCGCCCACCCGGCCGTAGTAGGCGTACTGGCCCTCGTCGTTCAGCTCCGCCGAGTTGCCGTACAGGCGCTCGATGAGCCGGGTGCACACCGAAGACTTGTCACCCAGCCAGATCGGGGTGCCCACCACCAGGATGTCGGCCGCCATCACCCGCTCGAAGAGGGCCGGCCACCCGTCGGTGTCGGCGCCGTGCTCCCGCATGTCCGGGTAGACGCCGGGCGGGAGGTCGAGGTCGACGGCCCTCACCCGGTCGACGGCCACCCCGTTGGCCGCCATGATCGCCGCCCCGACGTCGATGAGCCCGTCGGTGTGGGACCGCTCCGGTGAGCGCTTGAGGGTGCAGTTGACCATCAGGGCGCGAAGGTCGGAGTAGTCCGCAGGACTGGTGTCGCAGAGCTCGCGTTGGAGGTCGTTGAGGGGAATGTCGGTGGTCATTGCCGCACGGTAGGTGGACGCGCCTGGGGGCGTGGGAGGGATGCGACGGCCCTCGACCGCCTTGGCCCTGTCGGTGGACGGGGGCGGTCGTCGATGCTGCGCCCATGGACCATCGCATCACGACCGCGCCCTCGGCTGTCCTCGACCCCGGCGTCGCCGAACCAGCGGAGGCGGCCGAGCGCTTCGTCCGCCGGCTCCGAACCGAGACGCATCCCTCGGACGTGCTGGCGCGGTGAAGGGCTCCCCGTGGCGCACCGGGCCGGAACCGGGCTCCTCGGCCCCAACACCCCGTCCTAGGTGGGAGGAGGCGGAGCCGGTTCCATGGCGCGCGCCGCCCGGTGGACCCGGGCGAGGGTGGCCAGGTCCACGCCCTCGAGGGTGTCGAGGACGGCATCGGCCTCGGACAGGTCGGCGTGGCGGGTGATGGTGTTGGGCACGGCCACGCACACCAGCCCGGCCGCCCTGGCGGCGCGGACCCCGGGGGGCGAGTCCTCCAGGGCCAACATCCGGGCCGGCTCGGTCCCCAGCTCGGCGGCGAGCACGGCGTAGACGTCGGGCGCAGGTTTGCGGGCCTCCACCACGTCGCCCCCCACGGTCAGGTCGACCATGCCGGCGATGCCGAACTGCTCGAGGTGCTCGTTGACCCAGATGCTCGACGAGCTCGACGCCACGCCGACGGCCAGGCCCTCGTGGCGGATCTCGGCCATGAGCGCCACCACCCCGGGGTTCGGCGTGAGGTGGGCGCGGCACTCGGCATCGAGGTCGCGCCGCAGCGCCACCAGCTCGTCGCGGTCGAGCTCGTGACCGAGGAGCGCCTCCAGCGGACCGAGCCAGTCGTCCTCGCCCGCTCGACCCACCGAGCCCGCCCACTCCTCGAGCCCGATCTCCACGCCGTGGAGGCGGTACACCTCGGCAGTGGCGGAGAACGAGCAGCCCTCGGTGTCGCAGATCAGCCCGTCGAAGCCGAAGGCGACCGCGGTGAGGGCGCCGTCGACGAGGGCAGGGTCGTCGGCGGGCACGGGCGCCGACGCTAGCGAGTCGGCTCGTTGCGGGTGTCGAGGGCTCCGAGGCCCTCCCAGACGAGGGCGACGAGGTAGTCGACGAGGGTGTCGCGGGCGATGGTGCGGCGGTCCACCCACCAGTCGCCGGCCAGGTTGACCATGCCGACGATGGCATAGGCCCACGGTTCAGCCGCGCCCGAGTCGGCGCCGATGGCGCGCAGGCGGTCGCCCATCACCACCGCCACCAGGCGCGACACCTCGTGCACCAACCCGGGGATGGGCCGGTCGGGTGAGCTGGCCAACCGCTCGGTGAGGAAGCGGTACAGCTGGGGGTCGCGCTCGATGAGGCCGACGTAGGCGTCGATGGTCGCCCGGACGACGCCGCGTGGGTCCTCCCAACCGACGGGGGCGCCCCCGAGCGCGGTGGTGAGCACGTCGGTGAGCTCGGTGGCGAAGCGCTCCCCGAGGGCGTGCAGGAGCCCGTCGCGATCTCCGAAGACCCGGTAGAGGATCGGCTTGGTGACCCCGGCCTCCTTGGCCATCGACTCCATGGACGCGCCGGGGCCCTCACGGCGCACCACCGCGATGGCGGCGTCGAGGAACGCCTCACGGCGCTCGAGCACCTCGTGTGACGAACGCCGCCGGCCCATCCGGACAGTTTGGCGTTGACGGGGGAAACAAGATTGTGTTACCGATGGTAACAACAAACGACCACCGACCGGAGGTCATGACCCATGACCATCACCGAACCCTCTGCTCGCCCTTCGGCGCCCGGCAGCGCTCCCCTCGAGGTCGATCGCGCCGCCGTCGCCGCCAAGGTGCGCCGCCTCTCCTCGGCCGCCGCCAAGCGGGTCATCGAGCCCGACGTCGACGTGCCCGGGCACGTGGGCGACGGCCAGCTCCTGCCCGACGACCTGCTCAGCGTCTCCGGCCTCGACCTCGACCTCACCGCCGAGCAGCGCAGGGTCCTCTCCCGCGAGGAGGTCGGCTCCATCACCAACTCCGGCATCGCCTTCGAGGCGGTGCTGGAGGCGGGCTTCGCCCTCGAGATCGCCTACCGCTCGGACATGACCGATCCCCGGGTGGAGTTCCTGCTCCACGAGATCGGCGAGGAGACCCGTCACCAGCGCCTCTTCATCCGGATGCTGCACGACATCCGCCCCCAGGCCCAGCACCCGCTGGACAAGCGGCTGTTCCGGTTCTTCGAGCGCCTGGGCGTGGGCCAGGTCATCCGGCGGCCGGCGGTGCTCTACGCCCTCGTGCTCGGCGGCGAGGAGATCCCCGACCTGTTCCAGAAGCGGGCGTCCGAGCACCCCGACACCGACCCCTTCGTGAAGGCCGTCAACCGCTACCACCGCCAGGAGGAGGCCCGCCACCTCTCCTACGCCCGGGCGGTGCTGCCCGAGGTGTGGGAGAACGCCCCGGCCGTGGATCGGTTCGCGGTGCGCCGCATCGTCCCCCGCATCATCCAGGGCATGTTCGACCTGATCGTGCACCCCGGCGTCTACGAGGTGATCGGGCTGCCCGGCTGGGACACCTGGAAGCAGGCCAAGGCGTCGCCCAACCGGGTGGCGCTGCGCCACGAGGCCACCCGCCCGGTCCTCGGTGCCCTGATCGACGCCGGCGCCATCCGCAAGGGCCGCGTCCCCCGGCCCTGGCGCCAGCTCTGCGGCGTCGACGCCCACGGCGAGCAGCGTTGATGGCGACCGCTCGCGGGGCTTCGCGCCGGTGACCCGCACCTGACCTGACCTGCCCGCCGTTAGCATCGCTGACCGTGCCCGACTCGCCGGTGGAACGCGCCCGTCGCATCGCCGCGGAGGTGCTCATCCCCGCCGCCGAGGCCACCGACCAGGCCGACCTGGTGCCGACCACGCACCTGGCCCGCCTGGCCGACGCCGGGCTGTTCGCCGTCTACGGTCCCGCCACCCACGGCGGCACGCCCGCCCCGGGTCCACAGGTGCGGGCCGTGCACCGGGTGCTGGGCGGCGCGTGCGGCGTCACCTACTTCGTGTGGGCCCAGCACCAGGGCCCGGTGATGCTCCTGGCATCGAGCCCCAACGCCGAGCTGCGCGACCGCTGGCTGCCCCGCCTGTGCCGGGGCGAGGTGGTCGGCGGCACCGCCTTCGCCCACCTCCGCCGGCCCGGCCCGCCGGCGGTGCTGGCCACGCCGAGCGACGGCGGGTGGCGCCTCGACGGCGAGGCGCCGTGGGCCAGCTCTTGGGGCCGGGCCGGGGTGTACTCGGTCGCCGCCTTCACGCCCGATGGCGACGTGCTCTGGGTGCTGGTCGAGGGCCACCCCCAGCCGGGTCTGTCGGCGTCTGCGCCGCTGGCGCTGGCGGTGATGCAGGCCACCGGTACGGTGCGGTTGCGCTTCGAGCGGTTCGAGGTCCCCGCCGACCAGGTGATCCTGCAACTGCCACCCGACCTGTGGTGGGCGATCGACGACGGCATCTCCGCCCGGCTCAACCCGGCCGTGCTCGGCGTCGCCGACCGGGCGCTCGCCCTGCTGGGGGAGCGGACTGCAGAGGAGCGCGGGGCGGGCGTCGACCTGGGGGAGGCGCTGGGTGCCGAGCTGGGCGCCTGCGCAACGCGCAACGAGGCGCTGGCGGCCGACGCCGACGCCGGGTCGGTCGACCTCGACGCCCTCGCCGACGGGCGGGCGTGGGGCATCGACCTGGCCCAGCGAGCTGCCCTGGCGCTGCTCACCGCCACCGGCGGGCGCGGGGTCGAGCTCGCCTCTCCCCCGCAACGCCTTGTGCGGGAAGCGGCCTTCTACGCCATCCAGGCCCAGACCCGGCCCGGCCGGGACGCGTCGCTGCGACGGGCGGCTCAAGCCGGCAGCGCGCCGGAGGAGGGACCACCGCCGGCCACCGAGGCCAGTGTGGCCGTCATCGGCGGCTGAGCACCCCACCCCGAGACCGAACCCCGGTGAGCACCCCTAGGACCCCCGCCGCCGAGCCTCGCCGCGACGTCCGCCTGCTCGGCCTCCCCGTCGCCGAGTTCCTCGGCCTCCAGGTGCACTTCGACGACGTGGTCCGGGAGCTCCAGCTCATCGAGGTGGGGCGGAGCCAGGGGCTGACGACCTCGGGCGCCCTCCGGGCGCTGGCGGTGGAGGTTCAGCACGACATCTCCGGCGACCGGCGCCGCATCCACGAGCAGGCGCTTGCCGCCCAAGCGAGCGGTGACGACACCGTCGACGTGGTCATCGACCTGGGCCCACGGGCCGTGGCCGACGTCGGCCGCCTGGTCGGGCTGGTGGAGGAGGTCGACGCCCAGAGCCGGGCGGGGAACCTGTTGACCCCGCCCGCGCCTCCGCGGCTTCTCGACCTGCTGCGCTGGTTGGCCGACGAGGTGGCGGGCCAGCTCCGGGACGGGCGTCCGCCCCGCCCCTACGCCCGCTCCACCTGAGCCTCGGCCGGCCCGTGGTCTCAGCCGGTCAGGCCCCGCCGGTCAGGCGCCCGGCTGGCTCACGCCGGCCACGTCGTCCTCCAACGTGGCCAGGACGTGGCCGATCAACTGTGAGCGGGCCACCTCCTTGGTCCGGGCGTAGGCGCCGGCCCGCAGCTCTCCGAGGCGGGCGGCCTCGGCCACCGCCTCGTCCACCACGTCGCCGGCCGGCACCACCCGGTCGAGGTACCCGGCGGCGACCGCGCCGGCGGGGTCGTAGATGTGGGCGCCCATGGTGGCGGGGCCGAAGTGGGCGGGGGCCAGCCGGGCCCGGGCCAGCTCCACCGCGAACACGGGCAGGGCCATGCCGATGGCCACCTCGTTGAGGCCGATCTTCGCCGTCCCCTCGGCACCGATGCGATGGTCGCAGACCAGGAGCAGGAGGGCGCCGGCGGCGATGGCGTGGCCGGTGCCCGCCGCCACCGTGGGCAGGCCCAGCCCGTAGAGCCGCATCATCAGGCGGGCGCCGGGGACCACCAGGCTCCGCATGCTGTCGGTGCCGGCGGTCATGGCGGCTAGGTCGAAGCCGGCGCTGAACCGGCCGTCCCGGCCCGCCAGCACCAGCGCCCGGGCCTCGGCCTCGGCCCGGTCGAGGGCGGCGTCGAGCTGTTCGAGGGTGGCGTGGGAGATGGCGTTGGCCTTGCCGTCGTCCAGGGTCAGGACGGCGACTCCGTCGTCGAGGCGGTAGGAGAGCACGTCGGTCATCACCGCACGCTACGGGCCGGGGGAGCCCTCCCCAGCGTGGCCGGCGCCGGCCGGGGTACATCGCGCCCATGGCACAGCCCGGTCCACCGCCGCCGTGGGGCAACGTCGCCCAGCGCCCACCGAAGCCGCTCCCGAAGTGGCCGTTCGTCCTCGGAGGCGGGATCCTCCTCTTCGCCGTGACCGCGTTCGCGCTGATCTTCATCGTGCCCTTCGCCATCATGGGCAAGGTCTTCACCGACCTCGACCGGGCCAGCACCTCGGCCAAGCTCGACCGGGCCGCCCGCACGCGGGTGGCCGAGGCGGTGGGGCCACCGGCCGGCTACGTCGAGGCCGGGCGGGTCGAGGACCGGGCGTGCATCACCGACTGCGCCGGCGTGAAGCTGGTGTTCCTGCCGGCGAGCGGCACCGCGCCGGAGGACCTGCGCTCCGTGCTCGGGCAGTGGGTGGAGGCCAGCGGCGTGGCGCTGGCCGACCGCCGCCGCACCGAGGACTTCCTCCGGTGCGCCGAGTCGCGGGCCACCTCGGGCGGGGGCGACTGCCGCCTGAGCGGTCGCAAGCATGGCCAGCCGGTGACGTTCGTGACCACCGACGCGGCCGACGTCGATCACCCGGCCTGGTCCGGGCGCGAGCGGGTGGAGCTGGTGGTGGGGCCGGAGCCCTCAGCTGGGAGCGGCCACCCCGGCACCACCCCGACCACCCGCTGAGCGCTGCATCGCCCGCTCGCCCGACTCGGGCCCCACGACGCCGGCGACCCGGCCGTCGGGCTGGAGGACGAGCACCCGATCGGTGGCGCCGGAGCGGGCCCGCTGCAGGGTGGACAGCACCGGGTCGTCCACCGAGGCCGTTTGCACCCGGGCGATGGGGAAGGCCAGGTCGCTGAGGCGCAGCGTGTTCCACAGTCGGGGGTCGCTGGCCCGCACCACCTCGGCGGTGAGCAGGCCGGTGATGCGCCCGTCGAGGCCCTGCACCGGGAAGGCGGTGTGGGGGGCGTAGGCACCCGCGCCCGTCACCAGGTCGCCGACGGTCATCCACTCGGGCAGCACCGGTGGGTCGGCGTCCATGACCTCGCCCAGGCGCACCCCCCGCAGCACGCCGAGCGAGGCCGAGGACCGCAGCTCGCTGCTGGCGCTGGCGAAGATGTAGCCGCCCACGAACAGCAGCCAGATGCCGTTGTCGCCGCCCCCGTCGCCGCCGAGGCCACCGCGGCCGAAGGTCAACATGGCGCCGACGGCAAGCAGGACGGCGCCGAGCACCTGGCCCACCCGGGCGGCGGCCCGTTGGGCCCGGGTCTGGTCGCCGCTCTGCAGCCAGAGCAGGGCGCCCAGCACCCGGCCGCCGTCGAGGGGCGCGCCCGGCAGCAGGTTGAACGCCGCCAGCAACAGGTTGATGAGGGCCAGCCAACCGAACAGGTTGGCGGCCAGCTCGACGGCCCCGCCGGCGCCGTCCAACGCCCGGTGCAGGAGGTAGAACCCGGCGCCGACGGCCGCGCTGGTGAGAGGGCCCACGCCGGCGATGCGCAGCTCCGCACCGGCGGTGCGGGCCTCGTGCTCGAGCTTGGCCAGCCCCCCGAGCAGCCACAGGCTGATGCCTTGGACGCCAATCCCCTCACGCCGGGCCACGAGGGCGTGACCCACCTCGTGGGCCAGGAGCGACCCGAAGAACAGCAACGCCCCACCGAGGCCGGCCGCCCAGTAGGCAGCGGTGGACTGGCCGGGGACCTCGAAGGGGAAGCGGTTCTCGGCCAGGGTGACGGCGTAGAGCAGGCCGATCAGCGGCACGAGCCAGCTCATCCCCACCCGGATGCCGGCGATGCGGCCGAGGGGGATGTCGCGACCCACCTCGGCAGGCTAGCTGTGCTCCTGGCCGTGCTACTGGGCGAGCACCTGCGGCGCTCGCGTGGCGGCTGCTCGCGTGGCGCTCGCGACGCCGCCTTCAGGGCTTCGCCCTGATCGACGCCCGCAGTGCGACCGTCCTGCAACTAGAAGCGGTCGGCGGAGGTGGTGACCGGCGGTCAGGGGCGGGCGGCGACCTGGAGGGATTCGCACAGCTCGTGGATGTCTTCGAGCTCCTGGCGCAGCGGCGCCAGCACCCGGTCTTCGGCCACCGCCTCCACGGCCGCCAGCAGCCGCCGGCGCGCCACCGTGGCCCGGCGGCGCGACGCCGAGCGGGCGATCAGGCGGCTGAGCCCGGCCAGGAACAGGCCGGCGCCGAGCCCGCCGACCAGCAGGAGGGTGGGCAGCGGCACTCGGCCCACGTCGGGCGTGGGTGGCTCAGGCAGGCGGAGGTAGCCGAAGACGGCCAGCACCACCAGCCAGACGGCGCCGGCGAGCATGGTGGCCGCCAGCGCCTTCTGCAGCCACGCCACCAGCGCCCACCAGCGGGGGCGGCGGGCGGCTCCGAGGTCGGTGCCGGCCACGGCGCGGTCGAGGTCGTCGGGGAGGCGCTCCTCGGAGCGGATGGCGGCATCGCGCACCAGCGCCGGCCATGGCGCGGGCAGGTCGCCGGCGGCGGCGTCGGCCGCCCCCCGCAGGGCCCGGCTGACCATGGCCCGGGAGGCGGCGCTGGCCGGCGGTAGCGACGTGTGGGCACCGCTGCCCCCCGACGCCTGGAGGTGCAGGCGCCGCAGGGGGTTGGGCCGGATCCGGCGGGCCCAGCGGGTGAAGGGCCAGCCGGTGGCCCCCGCCGCCTGCTGGCGGTGCTGGCGGGCCACGGCCGCGGTCACGACATCGACTCCGGCCGCCCCCGCCAGCGCGTCGAGCAGGCGGCCCCGCTCGGCCCGCCCGACCGACCCGCTCCGGGGGAGGTGCTCGCACGGCTGGGCCAGGCGACCGGCGGCCGAGGCCACGTCGGCGGTGAGGCGGGCGACCGCGGCGCGGCGGGCGGCGACCCGCTCGAGGATGTTGTCGTGCAGCTCGTCGAGGCCTTGGCCACTGCGGGCCGACACGGCCAGGATCGGCACGTCGGTCACCCCGTCGTCGGCGAGGAGCCGGCGCAGGTCGGCGAGGCAGGCGGCGGTGGCGCGGGGGTCGAGGAGGTCGGCCTGGTTCAGGGCGAAGAGCATCACCTCGCGGTGGCCGGCGAGGGGCCGCAGGTAACGGTCGTGCAGGACGGCGTCGGCGTACTTCTGGGGGTCGAGCACCCACACCAGCAGGTCGACCACCGCCACCAGCCGGTCCACCACCAGCCGGTGCTCGGCCGCGGTGGAGTCGAAGTCGGGCAGGTCCAACAGGACGAGGCCGTCGGCGGCGGCATCGACCACGGCGGTAGCGGCGGCCGGGTCAGGTGAGCGGGCGAGGTGGCGGCGGCCCACGCCCAGCCAGTCGAGCAGCGGCCCGGCGTCGGCGTCGCCCCACACGCAGGCGTGGGTCTCGGCGGTGGTGGGCCGGCGGGCGGCCACCGCCGAGAGGTCGAGCCCGGAGAGGGCGTTGAACAACGACGACTTGCCGCTGCCGGTGGCACCGGCCAGGGCCACGACGGTGTGCTCGAGCCCGTGGCCGAGGCGCTGATCGACGTGCAGCGACACGGCCCGGGCGGCGGCGACGTCGCCCGCCGGCAGGCGGCCGTCGGCCAGCTCCACCGCCCGGCGCACGGCGGCGACGCGGTCGTCGAGGTCGGGGCCTTGGCGGCGTCGGGTCACCCGGCGGCCCGGGCCTGCTGGACCGCGGCCGACGCCGCCCGCAACGCCTCGGCGGTGCCCCTCTCGGGCACCCGCTCGATCAGCAAGGCGTGGAAGCGGGCCCGCTCGGCCGCCAGCAGGTGGTCGACCCGGGCGAGCAGCTCGTCGCGGGCCCGCACCGCCAGGCTGCGCACGGCCTGGTCGCCGAACACGGCGGCCAGCACCGTCTGCTGGAGGGTGGCGGCCCCGCCCGCCACCGCCACCTCGGCCCCGGTGAGCCCGCCGGTGTTGGCGAAGATGCCCACCATCACCGCCACCGCACCGGCGTTGACGCCGGTGGACACGACCCGGGCGGTGGTCCGCCGGGCGGCGCCCTCCTCGGCCACCAGGGCGAGCACGTAGCGCTCCCAGTCGCGCACCGTCGCCGCTGCCTGCTCGGCCAGCGAGCCCGATGCCCGGTCGAGGCCCCGGCCCGCTTCGGAGAGGAGAGTCCGACCGCCGGGAGCGGTGTCCCAGGCCCGCACCGCCCGCTCGGCGGCCCGGTCGGCGGCCGCCAGCACCAGGGCGGTGATGCTGTCCTCCAGCGCCGCCTGCACCATCGGTCTCCACCGGCGGTCGACCGGTGATGAAGCCGAACACCCGGTCGCGCAGGCGCCCGACACCGCTCTGGAACGAGCGCATGAGCTCGCCGGTGCCGACGAACTCCTGCCACCGGGCCAGCACCTCGCCCCGCAGCAGCGTGCCGCTGTCGAGACCGGCCTGCACCTCCGCCCGGGCGTCGACGTATTGGACGTCGCACACCCGGACCAGCTCGTTGGCCACGGCCGCCTGGCTGTCGAGGTGGGCGGCCACCCGCTCGACCCGCACGGCCAGGCTGTCGAGCGCCCCCGCGAGGGTGGTCCGCACGACCTCGGACCGGGCCCCGGCATCGGCGGCCAACCGGTCGAGCCAGCTCCGCACGGGCTCCACCGCCCAAGCCGGCAGCTGGCCGCCGGCCAGGCCGGTCTCGGGGACGGGGAACAGGGGGGCGTCCGTGAGCCCGGCGGTGAGCAGCATCTCGGCCAGGTGGGTGGCCACCTCCGTGGCGGCCTCGGGCGGCACCCGGTTCAGCACCACGGCCAGGGCGGTGCTGCGCTCGCGGGCGTCGCGTAGGTAGTCCCACGGCACGGCGTCGGCGTAGCGGGCGGCGGTGGTGACGAAGATCCAGAGGTCGCCGGCGGCCAGCAGCTGGGCGGCCAGCTCCCGGTTGGAGGCGACCACGGAGTCGATGTCGGGCGCGTCGAGGAGGGCCAGCCCGGGCCGCAGCACCTCCGAGTTGACCAGTTGCACCACGCCGCCCCCGGCTGAGGGTGCGCCGGTGACCCTGGCCAGGCCGGGGAGCACGCGGTCGTCGGCGAACCAGCGCCGGTCGCTGGGGCTGCATACCAGCACCGGCGCCCGGGTGGTGGGGCGCAGCACGCCGGCCTCGGACACCTCGGCGCCGACCAGGCTGTTGACCAGCGTGGACTTGCCCGCACCGGTCGATCCACCCACCACCGCCAGCAGCGGTGCGTCGAGCGAGCGCAGCCGGGGCAGCAGGTAGTCGTCGATCTGACCGGCCACCTGGGCCTGCTCCCGCTTCGCTTCGTCGGCGCCGGCCAGGTCGAGGCCGACGGGGAGCGACGCCAGCCAGGCCCGCAGCGTGGACAGGGCCGCCAGCAGCGCCTCGGGGTTCGAGCCGTCGTCCA
>JAUJNP010000003.1:193150-252650 GCA_030448105.1 Acidimicrobiales bacterium
CCCCGCAGGTTAGGTAGGCCCCGCAGGTCAGGTAGGCCCCGCAGGTCAGGTAGGCCCCGCAGGTCAGGTTGGCCCCGCAGGTCAGGTAGGACGGTCACACCTCCTTGGTACGGTCCGCCCATGGAGGTGGGGGAGGTGGTCGGTCGGGTCATCGGCACCGACGACGCCACCCCGCTCGAGTTCTGGGTGGGCGTGGCGCCCGGCTGCTACCTCCAGCTCGACGACGTGGTCGCCCTGGAGCGGGTCCTGCCCTCCGGCGACACCGTCCGCATCTACGGCCTGGTCACCCAGGTGCGCGCCCGCCAGGAGGGCGCCCGCTTCGACAGCGACGTGTTCCTCATCGCCGAGGGCCTACTGCCGGCCGAGGTCAGCGAGGCCGCCCTGGTGCAGGCCACCCGGTTCGAGCCTGAGATCTTCGTGCCGCCCCGCCCGGGCGAACCGGTGCGGCGGGCGGCCGGCGCCGAGCGCGACCAGGCCCTGTTCTTCGACGCCATGGAACGCCGGCTGCCGGCCGGCCTCTCCCGCGACGACGAACCGCTCTACATCAACCTCGAGTTCCTCGACGGCACCCGCGGCGCCCACGTCAACATCAGCGGGATCTCCGGGGTGGCCACCAAGACCACCTACGCCACCTTCCTGCTCTACAGCGTGTTCAGCTCCGGCGTCCTCGGCGCCGAGGCGGTCAACACCAAGGCCCTCATCTTCAACGTGAAGGGCGAGGACCTGCTGTTCCTCGACCACCCCAACATCGACCTCTCCGACGACCAGGCGGCGCGCTACGCCAAGGCGGGCCTGCCGGTGGGCGCCTTCGGGAGCGTGGAGGTGTTCGCCCCGCCCCGCCGGGGAGATCCGTCGGTGCGCCCCGACGTGGCCAGCCGCACCGAGGGGGTCACCTCCTTCTTCTGGACCCTCGAGGAGTTCTGCCGGGGGGAGCTCTTGCCGTTCCTCTTCGCCGACGCCGAGGACGACCGCCAGCAGTACACGATGGTGGTGTTCAACGTCACCGCCCGGCTGGCCGACGCCACCCCCACCGGTGACGGCGGTGTGTCGGTGGAGGGCGTGCCGTGCCGCACCTTCGTCGACCTGGTCGACGCCATCGCCGCCAACGTGCTGAGCGAAGACCCTTTGGTGGCCGACCGCTGGGCCGGCCGAGCCATCGGGGGCGGCACCGTCAACGCCTTCATCCGCCGCCTGTACGGCGCCGTGCCCCACGTCCGCGACCTGGTGCGGGGCGACGTCGCCCGCCCCGACCGCCACACCGTGCGCTTCGAGCAGCAGCTCACCGTGGTCGACCTCCACAACCTCAACGACCGGGCCAAGCGGTTCGTGGTGGGCGTGGTGCTGCGCAAGGCGTTCCGGGAGAAGGAGCAGTCGGGCTCGGCCCGGCCCCTGCAGTTCGTGCTGCTCGACGAGCTCAACAAGTACGCCCCCCGGGAGGGCACCAGCCCGATCAAGGAGATCCTCCTCGACGTGGCCGAGCGGGGCCGCTCGCTCGGCATCATCCTGCTCGGCGCGCAGCAGACGGCCAGCGAGGTCGAGCGCCGGATCGTGGCCAACTCCGCCATCCGGGTGGTCGGCCGCCTCGACGCCGCCGAGGCGGGCAGGGGCGAGTACGGCTTCCTGCCCCAGGTGCAGCGCCAGCGGGCCACCATCCTCAAGCCCGGCACCATGCTGTTGAACCAGCCGGAGCTTCCCATCCCCGTGGTCTGCCAGTTCCCGTTCCCCGCCTGGGCCACCCGGCACCGGGAGGCGGGGGCCAACCCCAAGGCCACCGCATCGGTGCCCTCCGACCCCTTCGAGGGGCTCCCGACCTAGGCCTACCGCGCTCGAGCCGCACGGGTCGGCTTCGGCGCGACGACCTCGCCCTTCGGCGGGGCCGCCGGCCGGTCCAGGTGTAGAAGAACTGAAGGTCCACATCGGGTGGTCAAGGCAAGGAGCACCGAATGGAGCTGTCCGACCAGAGCCGGGTGATGGCGGGCATCCTCCTCGTCACGGTGCCAACCATCGAGCTGGGCGGCATGGCCGTGCTGCGCATCATCCGCGGCCAGAAGCCGGCGACCGACCTCCAGCGTCGCTTCTCCCGCGCTGGCCACGCCCACGCCGGCGTGCTCGTGATCCTCGCCCTGGTGGCGCAGCTCTACGCCGACGTCGCCGACCTCGACGGCCCGGCCGACTCCCTCGCCCGCCTCGGGATCGCCTGGGCCGCCATCTTGATGCCGGCCGGGTTCTTCCTGTCCGTCACCCGTGCCGGCGCCACCGAGCCCAACCGCCTGGTGGCGTTGATCTGGGTCGGTGCGCTCGGCCTGGCCGCCGGCAGCCTCGCCCTCGGCATCGGCCTGCTTGTCGCCTGAACCCGGCCGGGGCCGCCGACCCCACCCGCCGCCCCGATGGACGACGCTCCGCGTCGCGGTCACACGTCCACCGACCCCACCCGCGCGCCCTGATGGACGACCTCCGCGTCGCTGTCACACGGGGTGCGTATGGTCGAGGCGTGAAGATCCTCCACACGTCTGACTGGCACGTGGGCCGCACCATCCGCGGCCGGAGCCGGGCCGACGAGCACGTCGCCGTGCTGGGGGAGATCGCCGCCGTCGCCGCCGCCGAGGCGGTCGACATCGTCGTGGTGGTGGGCGACCTGTTCGACACCGCCGCGCCCGCCCCCGAGTCCGAGCGCATCGTGTTCCGGGCCCTGCTCGACCTGGCCACCACCGGCGCCACGGTGGTGGTGGTGGCCGGCAACCACGACAGCGGTCGCCGTCTCCAGGCGGTGCAGCCGCTGCTCGAGCTGGGCGCGGTCGTCACCCGTCCCGTCTTCGCTCGACCCGACGAGGGCGGCCTGGTGGAGATCACCTCCCGCGATGGGCGCGAGCGGGCCCAGGTGGCGCTGCTGCCGTTCCTGTCCCAGCGCTACGTGGTGCGGGCGGGCGAGCTGATGGGCCTCGATGCCCAGGACCACGGCCAGCTCTACGACCAGCGGGTCCGCGACCTCCTCGCCGCCCTCACCGCGGGCTTCCGGGCCGACACCGTCAACCTCGTCGCCGCCCACCTCTCGGTCACCGGCGGGCTCATGGGGGGAGGGGAGCGGCTGGCCCACACCCTCGAGCAGTACCAGGTGGGTGCGCTCGGCTTCCCGGCGTCGGCCCAGTACGTCGCCCTCGGCCACCTGCACCGCCGCCAGCAGGTCGCCGGGCCGTGCCCGATCCACTACTGCGGCTCGCCCCTCCAGCTCGACTTCGGGGAGACCGCCGACGACAAGGCGGTCCTGCTGGTGGAGGCCCAGCCGGGGGCGCCGGTCACCGTCACCGAGCACCGCCTCACCTCCGGCCGGCGCCTCCGCAACCTCACCGGCACTCTCGCCGAGCTGGCCGCCGCCGCCGGCACCACCGGCGCCGACCACCTTCGCATCACCGTGCGCGAGCAGCCCCGGGTCGGCCTGGCCGACGAGGTGCGCGCCCTTTTCCCTCACTGCGTCGACGTGCGCATCGAGCGCCCGGACGGTTCCGAGCCCGCCACGCCGTCGTCGCCGGCACGCGCCGGGCGTGGCCCCAACGACCTGTTCGGCTCGTACCTGGCGGAGCAGGGCACCCCCGACCCGGCTGTCCTCGAGCTGTTCGGTGAGCTGCTCGAGGAGGTCGGCTGATGCGCCCCACCCGGCTCGAGATCGAAGGCTTCACCGCCTTCCGCGACCCCGTCACCATCGACTTCGAGGGGGCCGACCTCTTCGCCATCACCGGCCCCACCGGCGCCGGCAAGTCCAGCATCATCGATGCCCTCGTCTTCGCCCTCTACGGCGCCATCCCGCGCCTCGACCGGCGGGCGGTGGCGCCGATAATCGCTCTTGGCCGCGCCGAGGCGCGGGTCCGCTTCACGTTCAGCGTCGGGGGGGAGGCCTATGTCGGCGTCCGGGTGGTCCGGCGCACCAAGACCGGTGCCACCACCAAGGAGGCCCGTCTCGAGCGGGCGGCCGACGGCGAGGTACTGGCCGGCTCCGCCGACGAGGTGTCCTACGCCGTCGCCGACCTCCTGGGCCTCGACTTCGACCACTTCACGACGTGCGTCGTGCTTCCCCAGGGTCAGTTCGCCCGGTTGCTGCACGAGGAGCCCCGTACCCGCCAGGACCTGCTCGTCTCCTTGCTCGACCTCGGCCTCTACGCCCGCCTCGCCTCCGCCGCTCGCCAGCGCGCCTCAGCCGCCCAGCAGCGGGCCGAGGTGGCCGGGCACCTGCTCGACAAGCTCGCCTTCGCCACAGCCGCGGCGGCGGCCACCGCAGAAGGGCGGGTCGCCGCCCTGGAGGAGCTCCAGCGCGAGCTGAGCCGCTCCCGCCCGGTGCTCGAGGACCTCCTGCGCACCGAGCAGGAGGCGGCGTCCGAGGCCGACGCCGCCACCGCCCGGGCCCGATCGCTGGTCGCCATCGTGGTGCCCGCCGACCTTCGGGGCCGCGCCGCCGCCCTCGCTGCGGCCCGGACCGAAGTCGAGCGCCGGGCTACAGAGGAGGTGCAGGCGCAGCACGCATCCGACGCCGCCGAGGCCGTCCTCGCCTCCCTGCCGTCGTTGGCCGAGCTGCAGGCGGCCGAGCGCGACCACGCCGAGCGCTCCGGCCTGGCCCAGCGGCGGTCGGCCATCAGGGCGCAGCTGGCCGAGCGGCAGGCGGCGGAGGCGGCGGCAGTGGCCACCCAGGCCGCGCTCGAGGACGAGCTGAATCACGCCGTCGACGCCCTCGACCGGGCCCGGTGGGAACATCGTGCGCTCGACCTCGCCGCCTCCCTCGTGGCGGGGAAGCCGTGCCCGGTCTGCCGCCAGCCGGTGCACGAGGTTCCCGGGCGCGACGAGCACGGGGCCGCCCGGGCGGTGGAGGCGGCGGCGGCCGCCAAAGCCGATCTCGAGGCCCGGCTGGTCGGCGCCACCCGGGCGGTGCGGGAGGGCGAAGCGGCCCGCCTGCAGCTCGAGACCCGGCTCGGGTCGGTCACCGAGTCGCTGGTCGACCTCGACGCTCGCCTGGCCGGCGCCCCCGAGCCCGCCGAGCGGGGGGCCCGGCTGCGGGCGGTGGAGGAGGCCGAGGCCGCCCGCGCCCACGCCCGGCGGGCCGACCGCGCCGCTCGGGCGACTGCCGCCGCCGCCCGCGCCCAGCTCGAGCAGGTGCTGGCGGCCGAGACCGCCGACCGCCGGCGGTTCGCCGAGGTGCGCGACCGGGTCGCCGCCCTCGGGCCACCGGCCGCCGGCCACGGCGACCTGGTGTCGGACTGGCAGCAGCTGGCGGCGTGGGCGCAAGGGGCGCGCCCGCAGCACGAGGCAGCCGCCGAACAGGCCCGGGCGCGCGCCGCCGAAGCAGCCGCCCAGCGCCGAGCTCGCACCCGCGAGCTGGCCGAACGGTGCGTGGCCGCAGGGGTGGAACCGGGGGGCCGCGACTCCTTCGAGGCGGTGGCCGACGCCGTCGCCGAGGCCCGCTCCGCCCACACCCACATCATCGAGGCCATGGAGGAGGCGGCCACCCACCGCCGGGAGGCGGCTGAACAGGCGCGGCGGGCCGAGACCGCTACCGCGCTGGCCACCCACCTGTCGGCCAACCACTTCGAGAAGTGGGTGCTCGACGAAGCGGTGGGTGCGCTGGTAGCTGCCGCCACCGAGGTGCTCTTCGACCTGTCCGGGGGCGACTACTCGCTGACGCTCGACGAGCGCGCCAACTTCATGGTGGTCGACCACCGCTGCGCCGACGAGGTGCGTTCGGCCAAGACCCTCTCGGGGGGCGAGACCTTCCTCGCCTCCCTGGCCCTCGCCCTGGCCCTGGCCGACCAGGTCGGCGAGCTGGCCGCAGATGGGGCGGCACGGCTGGAGTCGATCTTCCTCGACGAGGGCTTCGGCAGCCTGGATCCCGACACCCTCGACACGGTGGCGGCCGCCATCGAGGAGCTCGGCGCCCGCGGCCGCACGGTCGGCCTCATCACCCACGTGGCCGAGCTGGGCGAGCGGGTCCCCGTGCGCTTCGTGGTGGACAAGGGCGCCGGCTCCTCCACCGTCAACCGCGTGGTGGCCTGATGCGATTCGCGGTGGAGACGTGGTCACCGGAGTACGGCGCCCCCGCGGACGACACCGCCCTCGCCGCCGCCAGCCCAGACGTCGACCTCACCGCCGAGGCGGCGCCGGCCGACTGGGGCCCCCGGCGGCCCGGGCCGGCGGCGGCCGTCCCCAAGGTGATCTGCTTCGTCGACGGCGTGCGCAGGGTCGACGCCCGGGTGTGGGTCACCCCCGACGATGGCGTGGCCCGGCAGGGGATCTGCGCCAGCTACGGGGCCGGCGTGGTCCGCTGCGACGGCGCCGCCGAGCTGCGGGAGGTGGCGGTCGGCCGGGGCCTGTTCTGCCCGGTGGCCGGGGCCGAGGCCATAGTCACCGGCCACGGCCGGTACCGGCCCCACCCGGTGGCCTCCGAGGACCCCGACGCCCTCTCCCTCGCCCTCCAGGGCGGCATGGCCGACCTCGAGCACCGGGTCAGCGAGGCGGCCGGTGCCGGCGCCGGCGGCGACTGCGAGCTCCTCGTGCTCGACGGTCCCCTCCGCCAGCGCCACCGGCTGCCGGGCGCGGTGGGCTACGTCAAGACCCACCAGCGCTCCTACCTGCCCGAGCCCCTCGTGGGGGTGGTCAGTGCCCTGGGCGACGGCGAGCGCACGCCGGTGTTCCTCATCGGCGGTCGGTGGAGCCGCTGGTCGTGGTACCTGCGTCTGCCGGGGGAGCGGGCCCACGGGTGGTCGGGGATCGTGAGGTGCGAGGCTTCGGTCGACGTGCCCGCCTCGGCGGTCACCGCCCTGGCCGACCGGGTCACCCTGGCCCTGCCGAGGTTCGCCTCGGCCCCCCACAAGGACGCCCGCGCCCCGCAGAACCTGTACCCCATCGCGGGGTTGGAACGTGAGCTCCGGCACCGCCTGGGCGACCCGCTCCTGCTGCTACGGGGGCTGCGGAAATCGGCGGCAGCCGCCCTCCGGGCCCCTACTACGGTGCCCGCCCTGTGACGGACGAGCGGGCGGTAAGAGCCGAGGGCCTGCGGCGCAGCTTCGGCACCAACGAGGCGGTGGCGGGCGTCGACCTGGCGGTCGAGGTGGGGGAGATCTACGGCTTCCTGGGGCCGAACGGCGCCGGCAAGTCCACCATGGTGCGGATGCTGTGCACCCTGCTCCACCCGCACGGGGGCACGGCCACGGTCGCCGGCTTCGACGTGGTCCGCCAACCGGAGCAGGTCCGGCTGCACATCGGTGTCGCGCTCCAGGACGCCGCCCTCGACCCCAAGCAGAGCGGCACCGAGCTGCTGCGCCTGCAAGGACGCCTCTACGGCCTCAGCCGGTCCGAGATCGATCGGCGCATCGCCGACATCACCAGCCTGATCGACATCGGCGACGCCCTCGACCACCGGATCAGCACCTACTCCGGCGGCATGAAGCGACGCCTCGACCTGGCGGCTGCCCTGGTCCACAACCCCGACGTGCTGTTCCTCGACGAGCCCACCACCGGGCTCGACCCGGTGAGCCGCCTGCGGGTCTGGGACGAGGTCCGCCACCTCAACCAGGACCTCGGCATGACCGTCTTCCTCACCACCCAGTACCTGGAGGAGGCCGACGAGCTGGCGGGCCGGGTCGGCATCATCGATCGCGGCGTGCTGGTGGCCGAGGGCACGCCCGAGGACCTCAAGCGCCGCATCGGCTCCGACCTGATCGTGGCCCGCGTGGAGGGCGACACCGACGAGGCCCTCCGGGCCGTCGAGGGCACGGGCGGCGTCACCGCCGTCGAGCTCCGAGGCGACGAGATGACCATCAGCGTGGCCGACGGCGCCACCACCATCAGCCCGGTGGCGGTGGCCCTCAACGGGAGCCAGGTGCAGGTGCGCGAGCTCACCCTGCGCCGGCCGACCCTCGACGACGTCTTCCTCGAGCTCACCGGCAACCGCATGGACGGCGACGACGACACCGACGAGGAGCAGGCCTCATGACCGAGACCACCCCCGCCGCCGCAGTCGCGCCCGCACCGGCACCGTCACCGTCGCCAGCCGGGACGGTGGCCCAGCGCACCGACGGCATCCGTGCCCGCAAGGCCGGCTTCGTGGCCGACGTGGTGTCGGTGGCGGGCCGGGCGGTGCGGTCCATCCCCCGCGAGCCGGAGTCGGTGATCCCGGCCCTCATCATCCCGGTGTTCTTCTTCGTCGTGAACATCGGCTCCCTCCAGGACGTCACCGAGCGGTTCCAGGCAGGGTTCGACTTCAAGGCCTTCCAGCTGCCGGTGGCCATCGTGTTCGCCGTCACCGGCATCAGCCGAGCGTCGGTGCTCGTCACCGACATCCAGGACGGCTACTTCGACCGGCTCAGCCTCACCCCCATCCGCCGCCCCGCCCTGCTGCTCGGCCTCATGGTGGCTGACTTCGTGCTGGTGGTGGCCCTGTCGATACCGGTCGTTGTTCTGGGCTTCGTCGTGGGCGTGCGCTTCGAGACCGGGCCCTTGGGCGTGCTCGCCTTCATCCTCCTGGCCGGGGCATGGGGGCTGGTGTTCACCGGTTTCCCGTACGCCATCGCCCTCAAGACGGGCAACCCGGCGGCGGTCAACACCAGCTTCGTCCTCTTCTTCCCCTTCGCGTTCCTGACCACCGCGTTCGTGCCCAAGGAGGCGCTCACCGGTTGGCTGGCCACGGTGGCCACCTACAACCCGGTCACCTACCTGCTCGACGCCCTGCGGTCGCTCATCACCGAGGGCTGGGAGGTCACCACCCTCCTGAAGGGCGTGGCCGCGGTGGCCGGTGTGGGGCTGGTCAGCTTCTCCCTGTGCCTGGCCGCCTTCCGGGGCCGGATCCGGGCCGGGGCCTGACGCCCGGCGAGCACCCCGCGCCTCAGGCCGGCTCGCACACGAAGTCGATGAGCTGCTCCACCGCGCCGATCAGGGCCGGTTCGAGGTCGGTCCACGAGCCGACCCGGCCCAGCAGCTGGCGCCAGTAGCGCGCCGGGTCGGCCTCGACCCCCAGCGCCGCGAGCACGCCTTCCTTCCAAAGGCGGCCGCGGGGCACGGTGGGCCAGGCCGCGATCCCGGCCGCCGCCGGGCGCACCGCCTGCCAGATGTCCACGTAGGGGTGCCCGGTCACCAGCACGTCGGGGTGGTCGATCCCGGCGGCCAGGCGGTGCTCCTTGGTGCCCTCCTCGAGGTGGTCGAGCAGTACGCCCAGGCGGCGCCCCGGCCGGGGCCCGAACGCCCGCACCACCTCGGCCAGGCGGTCAGCGCCGTCGAGGCGCTCGACCACCACGCCCTCCACCCGCAGGTCGTCACCCCACACCTTCTCCACCAGCTCGGCGTCGTGCACCCCCTCCACCAGGATCCTCCCGGCCCGGGCCACCCGGGCCGACGCCCCCTCCACCGCCAGCGAGCCCGACGCAGTTCGGGCCGGACCTGCCGCGGCGGCGGGGCGGGCCTTGGGTGCGACCAAAGTGACCGCCCGACCGTCCACCTCGAAGCCGCCGGGAGCGAGGCGGCACAGGTGTTGGCGGCCGGCGGCGTCGAGGATGGTCACCCGGTCGGCTCGGGCCTCGACCACCGTGCCCCGGAACGGGGTGCCGCGCTGGTTGACCACCAGGCCGGGGACGGCCTCGGCCACCGGGTAGGCGACCCGTGGGCGGCGGGGCCCGTCGAGGTCGATGGGCCCGCTGAGGATCCCGTCGCCCGCGGCCATGGGCGCAGCGTAGGAGGGCTGGTCCGGTGGGTGGTGGCTTGCGCCCATCCCCGCCATCGGGAAGGGTCGGGCCCGCCTGCGCCCGCACCGAGAGAGGGAGGTTCCGTCGTGGGGCTTGACCAGAACGTCGACATCGCCCCCGCCACCGGCCGCCTCGGCGTGCTGCTGCCGGGCATGGGCGCGGTCGGCACCACCTTCATCTCCGGTGTGCTCGCCATCCGCAAGGGCCTGGCCGACCCGATCGGCTCGCTCACCCAGATGAGCACGATCCGCCTCGGCAAGCGCTCCGACGAGAACGCCCCCCGCATCGCCGACTACGTGCCCCTGGCCACCCTCGACGACCTCGTGTTCGGGGGGTGGGACGTCTTCCCCGACGACGCCTACGTGGCCGCCTCCCGGGCCGGCGTGCTCGACCGTCACCTGCTCGAGCAGCTGGGGGAGGAGCTCCGGGCCATCACGCCCATGCCGGCGGTGTTCGAGCAGTCCTACGTGCGGAACCTGCACAGCGACAACGTCAAGACCGGCACCTCCAAGATGGATTTGGCCGAGCAGCTGGTCGACGACATCCATCGCTTCAGCGAGGAGCACGGCTGCGACCGGCTGGTGGCGGTGTGGTGCGGCTCCACCGAGGTGTACCGGGAGCCGACCGAGGTCCACGCCACCCTCGAGGCCTTCGAGCAGGGGCTCAGGGACTCCAGCCCCGACATCGCCCCCTCCCAGATCTACGCCTACGCCCTGCTCTCCCAGGGCATCCCCATGGCCAACGGGGCGCCCAACCTGAGCCTCGACATCCCCTGCATGCTCGAGCTGGCCCGCCGCCACCAGGTGCCCATCACCGGCAAGGACTTCAAGACCGGCCAGACCCTGATGAAGACGATCCTGGCCCCCGGGTTCAAGGCCCGGATGTTGGGCGTGGAGGGCTGGTACTCCACCAACATCCTCGGCAATCGCGACGGCGAGGTCCTCGACGACCCCGAGTCGTTCAAGAGCAAGGAGATGTCGAAGCTCGGCGTGCTCGACACCATCCTGCAGCCCGACACCTATCCCGAGCTCTACGGGGACATGACCCACGTGGTGCGCATCAACTACTACCCGCCCCGCGGCGACAACAAGGAGGGCTGGGACAACATCGACATCTTCGGGTGGCTCGGGTACAAGATGCAGATCAAGATCGACTTCCTCTGCCGGGACTCGATCCTCGCCGCCCCGATCGTGCTCGACCTCGTCCTGTTCCTCGACCTGGCCAAGCGGGCCGGCCTGTCGGGCATCCAGGAGTGGCTGTCGTTCTACTGGAAGAGCCCGGCCCACCCGGACGGCGTCTATCCCGAGCACGACCTGTTCATCCAGCTCATGAAGCTGAAGAACACGCTGCGCCACCTGCAGGGCGACGACCTCATCACCCACCTCGGCGCCGAGTACTACGACTGAGGTGGCCTACGTCCTCGACCCCACCCGGCCGGTCGCCGACGAGGTCCGGCGAACCGCCGTCGAGTTGCTGGAGAAAGCGGTCGAGCACCTCCGCGCCGAGCCCGAGCCCTCGGTGAAGGACGTGCACCAGGCCCGCACCTCGCTCAAGAAGCTGCGGTCGCTGCTGCGCCTGGTACGGGCCGAGCTCGGCGAGGAGCGCTGGCGCGACCTGGACCGGCGGTTGCGCGACAGCGGGCGGGCCCTCTCCGCGCTGCGCGACGCCGACGTGGGCACCGCCACCTTCGATGCCCTGGCCCCCAGCCTGGCGGGAACGGTCGACGGGGGCACCGTGGCCCGGGTGGCCTCCGCCCTGGCGGCCGACGCCGCCGACGCCCGGGCCCGCGCCCGGGACCAGTCGACCGCCGGAGCGGTGGCCCAGGACCTGGCCGCCACCCTGTCCGCCGCCCACTGCTGGCTCATCGGCGCCCGTGGCTTCTCCGCCCTGGGACCAGGGCTCGGGCGCCAGTACCGCCTGGGGCGGTCGGCGTACGCCGCCATCGGGAGGCGTCCGGACGACGAGGAGCTCCACGACCTGCGCAAGCGGGCCAAGGACCTCTGGTACCACCTCCTGCTGCTCGGGCCGGTGTGGCCCCCGGTCACCGAGGTGCTGGCCCGCGAGGCTCACCACCTCTCGGACCTGCTCGGTGACGACCACGACCTGGCGGTGCTGCGCGAGACGTTGGCCGGCCGGCACTGGGGCACGGCCGGGGAGGGTGGACCCGCGCTGATGGAGGCCATCGGCAGCCGGCGGTCTTCCATCCAGGCCGAGGCCCGCCGGTCGGCGGCCCGGCTCTACGCCGACAAGCCCGGCCCGTGGGTGGCGCGCCTCGACGCCTGGTGGGCCACCGCCGCCGGCTGAGGCCAGCGGCTCCCGGCCACGTCCGGGATCCCCCCGGTAGCCTGGGACCACCATGGAGACAACCGTCGAGACCCCTGTCCTCACCGTCACCGACGCCGCGCTGTCCAAGATCATCGAGCTGCGGGCGGCCGAGCAGGACGCCGACGAGCTCGCCCTGCGGGTAGAGGTCACCGGTTCCCAGGGCGGGGACTACACCTACGATCTCGGCTTCGAGCCGATGTCCGAGGCCGACCCCGACGACGCCCGTTACCACCAGGGCGACCTGCCGGTGTGGATCCCGGCCGGCAGCGTGGAGGCCCTCAGCGGGGCCACGCTCGACCTGCCCGGCACCCCCGGGCAGGGTGGCCTCGTGCTGCGCAACCCGAACAAGCCCGATCCCCTGGCCGGCGTGAAGCTCGACCTCACCGGTGACGTGGCCGACAAGGTGCGCCAGCTCCTCGACCAGCAGATCAACCCGGCCCTGGCCGCCCACGGCGGCTTCGCCAGCCTGGTGGGAGTGGAGGGCGACAAGGTCTTCGTCACCATGGGCGGCGGTTGCCAGGGCTGCGCGGTCAGCGCCATGACCCTGCGCGAGGGCATCGAGCGCTCCATCAAGGAGAACATCCCCGAGGTCACCGAGGTGGTCGACGCCACCGACCACGACCTCGGCGAGAACCCCTACTACTCCTAGGGATGACGGTGACGCAGTTTGGGCCGCCGGCCGAGCCGGTCAGCCGCCGCCGGCCATGAGAGCAACCCCACTGAGGGTGGCGACCACGCCCACCACCTGGATCGGGCGCAGGTGCTCACCCTGGAATCGCCAGGCCAGCAGGGCGGTGACGGCGGGGTACAGCGACGCCAGCACCGCGCTCACGCTGACCAGGGCGGTGTGGGTGGCGACGGCGTACGCGCCGTTGGCGGCGGCGTCGGTGCCGGCGATGAGGGCGAGGGCGGGCAGGTCGCGGCGGGTGGGTCGGCCCGCCCGGCGCAGCGCCAGGGTGAGGAGGACCGTGCACACCAGGGCGTTCACCGCCCGCATGGTGGCCAGCGTCATCACCACGCTGTGCTCGGCCCCCCGGGCCACGACGACGAGCGTGAGCCCGAAGCCGACCGCCGCCACAGCCGCCAGCAGGAGCGGCCGCAAGGCCCGCCCGCCGGCGGCGGCGTCACGGTTGCGCTCGGGCCCGCTGGCGAGGATCACCCCGGCCACCGCCACCACGATGCCCACCAGCTGGAAGGGGGTCGGAGACTCCCCGCCGGCCAACCCGATCACCACGGGCACCACCGCCCCGGTGGCGGCGATGGGCGCGACCACCCCCATCGTCCCCGAGGCCAGCGCGGCGTAGAAGGAGCCGAGGGCGACGGTGCCCGCCAGGCCCCCGAGAACGCCCCACACGAGGTAGCCGGAGGCGTCGAGCTCGGCCGCCACCGCGGCGATGGCCACCAGGGCGACAAGGGCCATCGCCTGGGTTGCCTGCATGACGGCCACCGGGTGGGCGCGCCGGCTGAGGGTGCCGCCGAGGAAGTCTCCCGAGCCCCACAGGGCGCTCGCCGCCAGCGCCAGCAGCGCGCCCAGAGCGCCTCAGCTCCAGCGGTAGGTCGTGCCGGTCAGCTCCTCGGAGACCTCCCACAGGCGCCGGGCGGAGGCTTCGTCGCCGGCGGCCCTGGTGCTCCCGGTCTTCTGGGGGTAGCCCCGGGCCTCGAAGGGTCCGCCGGGCCCGTAGTAGTCGCCGCCCCGCACGCCATCCGCGGTGGCCGCGTAGAGCTGGGGCAGCGCGCCCATGTCGGCCGACTGGGCGAAGACCCGGTTGCCGAAGTCGTTGAGCCGCTTCATGAGGTGGTTGCCCTCCATCTCCGGCCCGGCCGCCTGGAGGTGGGTGGCCGCGTAGCCCGGATGGGCGGCCGCCGCCAGCAGGGCGCCGCCGGCCCGGCGCTCGAGCTCGGCGGTGAACAGCAGGTTGGCCAGCTTCGACTGCCCGTAGGCCGGCCACCGCTGGTACCCGCGCTCCCAGTTGAGGTCGTCCCAGCGCATGCGGCCGATGCGGTGGGCCTGCGACGACGTGGTGACCACGCGCGGGGCCTCGGCCGCCAGCAGGAGCGGGAGGACGGCGCCGGTGAGGGCGAAGTGGCCGAGGTGGTTGGTGCCGAACTGGGCCTCGAAGCCCTGGGCGGTGCGGCGCAAGGGCAGGGCCATCACCCCGGCGTTGTTCATCAGCACGTCGAGGCGGTCAGTGGTGGCGGCGACCTCGTCGGCGCATCGGCGGACGGAATCGAGGTCGGCCAGGTCGAGGGTGACCACGGTGGGCTCCGGGCCGGTGGCGGCGACCGACACCTTGGCGGCGGCGGCATGGGCCCGGGCCGCGTTGCGACAGCCCATGAGCACCCGGGCCCCGTGGGCGGCGAGGGCGGTGGCACTGGAGAGGCCCAGCCCGCTGTTGGCCCCGGTGACGAGGATCGTCCGCCCCTCCAGGTCCGGGATGTCGTCCGCGGTCCATCGCGCCATCCCCGCAGCCTGGCCCGAGGTCACGCCTCGGTGCCACCCGGGCGGGCGGCGGCGTGGGTCAGTGGGCCAGGCAGCGGCGGACCTCGGCGGCGACACCGTCGGCGTCGAGGCCGAGGTCGGCGAGGATGGCGTCGGGTTTGCCGTGGGCCAGGTAGCGCACCGGCACGCCGAGCACCCGTACGAGCGGGTGTCGGCCGGTGGTGACCGCCCGGTCGGAGAGGGCGGCGGCCACCTGTGAGCCGATGCCACCGTCGACGTAGCCATCCTCGACGGTGACCACCAGGTCGAAGCGGGCGGCGTCGTCGAGCATGGCCGGGTCGAGGGGCTTGACCACGCGGGGGTCCCACACGGTGGCCGAGATGCCCCCGGCCTCCAGCTTGAGGGCCGCCCCCTCGGCGGTGGCCAGCATCTTGCCCACGCCGATGAGGCACACGTCGGTGCCGACCCGCGCCCGGCGGCCGGACAGGCCGTGACCGACCTGGTCCTCGCCCACCGACGGCGCCGGCGTCTTCGGCCAGCGGATGGCGCTCGGGCCCGAGGTGATGTCGAGGCAGTCGTGGAGCATCACCTGCAGCTCCTGGTATGACGACGGCGCGAACACGGTCATGTTCGGAACCTTGGTGAGCAGGACCATGTCGAGCACGCCGTGGTGGGAGGCGCCGTCGTCACCGGTGATGCCGGCCCGGTCGAGGCAGAACACCACGGGCTGGTCGTGCAGGCCCACGTCGAGGTTGGTCTGGTCGAAGGCGCGGGAGAGGAAGGTGGAGTACAGCGCCACCACCGGCCGCAGGCCGCCCATGGCCATCCCCGCCGCCGAGGTGACGGCGTGCTGCTCGGCGATGCCGACGTCGACCAGCCGGCCGGGGAAGCGCTCACCGAAGGGAAGCAGGCCGGTGGAGTCGGGCATGGCCGCGGTGATGGCCACGACCTCGGGTCGGTTCTCCGCCTCCTTGATGAGCGCCTCGGTGAAGGCGGCGGTGTAGCTGCCATCACCCAGCTTCACCCCACCCATGTCGTGCAGGCACTTCACCAGGTCGTTCTCGGCCGCCGCGTGGCCCCGGCCCTTGTGGGTCAGGACATGGACGACGATGGGGCCGTCGTAGGTGGCGGCGTGGCGCAGGGCCCGCTCGAGCCCCTCCACGTCGTGGCCGTCGAAGGGGCCGGTGTAGCGCACGCCGAGGGTCTCGAAGAACACCGGCGGCTCGAACATCTCCCGCATGCCGGCCAGCGCCCCGGCCATGCCCCAGGCGATGTGGTCGCCCACCACGGGCACGTCGCGCACGAGCCGTTCGAGGCGAGCCCGCTGCTTCATGTACTGCGGGTTCACCCGGAGTCGAGCCACGCTCTCGGTGAGGCGGGAGACGGTGGGCGCGTAGGAGCGGCCGTTGTCGTTGAGGACGATGATGGCCCGCTTGCCGCTGTGGCCGAGGTTGTTCAGCCCCTCATAGGCCATGCCGCCGGTCATGGAACCGTCGCCGATCACGGCCACGACCCGCCGGCCCTCGCCGCCGTCGGACTCCTGGGCGACGGCCAGGCCGTGGGCGTAGCTCAAGATGGTGGAGGCGTGGCTGTTCTCGATCCAGTCGTGCTCCGACTCGGCCCGGCTGGGGTAGCCCGAGAGGCCGCCCGCTTTGCGCAGAGTGGTGAAGGCCTCGCGCCGGCCGGTGACGAGCTTGTGCACGTAGGCCAGGTGGCCGGTGTCCCAGAGGACGATGTCGCGGGGCGACTCGAACACCCGGTGCAGTGCCAGGGTGAGCTCGACCACGCCGAGGTTGGAGCCGAGGTGCCCGCTGCCGCAGACCTCCACCGCGCCCACGATGAACTCGCGGATCTCCTCGGACAGCACGTCGAGTTGGGCGTAGGAGAGCTCCTGCAGGTCGGCAGGGGACTCGATCTTCTCCAGGAGCATCCGGGTCACGGTACCCGCTCGGCTCGCCGACCGACGAGCGCTGGCGGCCGTAGTGTTGGCCTCCGTGGCCAGGCCCAAGGAGGTGCGGGCAGCAGGTGAGCAGGCCGTCGCCGGCTGGCGACGGGGGCTCGAGGAGCGGGTGGCGGACCTCATCCGGCGGGATCCCGAACGGGCCGCCAGCGCGGTGGAGATGGGCATCATCGACCGCAACTGGCTGGAGCGCCCGGGCGAGCACCCGGTGCGCTCGGCCACTCCCGTGCAGGTGGTGCAGCGCTTCCTCGAGCGCTCCGTGGAGCAGCGTCCGTCGGTGGTCAACACCGTCGGACTCAACACGCTCCAACTGCTGGCGTGGTCGGGTGACGACGCGCGGGACACCGCGCCCTCCACGGTGGCGGTGGTGTTCACCGACCTCGAGGGGTTCACCCGGTTCACCGCGGAGGAGGGGGACGAGGCCGCCCTCGCCCTCCTGGCCGACCACCACCGGACGGTGGGCCCGGTGGTGCGCAGCCGCGGCGGGCGGGTGGTCAAGCGGCTGGGCGACGGCCTCATGCTCGCCTTCCCCAGCGCCGAGTCGGCCGTGCTGGGCGCCACCGAGCTGCTCGACTGCGCCCCGGCCCCGCTGCGCATGCGGTCCGGCGTGCACGCCGGCGAAGCCGCCGTCTCCCGCGACGACATGGTCGGGCACGTGGTCAACGTGGCCGCCCGGGTCACCGAGCAGGCACGGGGCGGTGAGGTGTTGGCCACCACCGACGTCCGTGACCTGGTGGGCGAGCTGCCCGGCGTGCACTTCGGCCGGGCCCGGCAGCTGCGGCTCAAGGGCGTGGGAGGGTCGGTGGCCGTTTGCACCGTCCGGCCGGGATGACCACCGCTGGTCGGGCCGGTGGCGACCAACGGGCCCGACCCCGGGGCCGGCCGGCCGACCTCGACCGAGTGCTGGAAGGACAGCGCGACGGCTGCCGGGAGATCGGTTCCGAGCTCTACGCCCGCCTGCTCGACCGCATCCTGGAGCGGGTGCACGACCCGGGGCCGGTACGGGACCTGCTCGCGCCCCACGCCGCCGACAGCTTCGGTTCCGCTCTGGCCCTGCGGTTCCTCGGGGCGGTGCACCGGGTGGTGCTGGAGGGCCGGGCGCCCGAGCTCGGCTCCCACTACCCCTCCGTCGGCGGCACGCCCGGGCCAGGCCTGGAGGATGCCTTCGAGGCCACCGTCGCCGAGCACGTCGCCGAGCTGGCGGTGCGCATCGCCGACGGCGTCCAGACCAACGAGGTCGGCCGCTCGGCGTCGTTGCTGGGGGCGCTCCTGGAGGTGGCGTCTCTCGGCCTGCCCCTGCGGGTGTTCGAGGCCGGCGCCAGCGCGGGGCTCAACCTGCGATGGGACTACTACCGCTACGAAGCCGGCGGGACCGCCTTCGGCGACCCGGCCTCGCCCGTGCGCTTCGTCGACTCGTGGACCAGCAGCGCGCCCCGCCTCGACCAGCCGTGCCTGGTGGTGGAGCGGAGGGGCTGCGACCGCTCACCCATCGACGCCACCACCGAGGACGGCCGCCTCACCCTGCGGTCCTACGTGTGGCCCGACCTGGTGGAGCGCTTCACCCGGCTGGACGCCGCCATCGAGGTGGCCCGCCGGGTACCTGCGCCGGTCGACGCCGCCGATGCACCGGGGTGGGTGGCCGAACGGCTGGCCCGACCGGCGCCCGGGACCTCCACCGTGGTGATGCACTCGATCGTGCAGCAGTACCTCGGCCGGGAGGCACGGCAGGCGATGATCGACGCCATCGTGGCCGCCGGCGCCGCCGCCTCCCCTGACGCACCGCTGGCCTGGGTGAGGATGGAGCCCGGCCACGACGGCGCCGAGGTGCGCTGCACGATCTGGCCCGCCGGCGAGGAGCGCCTCCTCGCCATCAGCGGCTACCACGGTCCGCCCATCCGGTGGGTGGGTTGAAGGTGGGCGTTACGGGGCGAGCGCGGCCTCGGGTGACTCCGCTCGGGCTTGGAGGCGGCGTTCCACCAGGGCGGCCGCCCGGGAACCGATCCACCACCCGCCGGCCAGCGCCGCCCAGCCGCCGACCGCGTCGAGCCAGTAGTGGTTGCCGGTGATGAGGATGCAGAACACCGTCACCCCCGGGTAGGCGACCACGAGAGCCTTGGCCCAGCGCCGCCGGACGAGGGGGAAGAGGACGATGGCGCACCACGTCGACCAGCCGGTGTGCATGCTCGGCATGGCCGCGTACTGGTTGGACACCTTGGCCATGGCGCCCGAGCCGAACGACCAGAGCCCGCCGTGCACGGCGAGGGTGTCGACCACCTGGTAGCCGTGGCAGCCCTTCTCCTGCTGGTAGCAGGCGCCGTACCGGGTGGTGTCGTCGAGCAGTCGGGGCGGCATGAGCGTGAAGGTGGCGAAGCCGACGAGGGCCAGCGCGGTCATGGCCGCCAGGGTGTTGCGCCACACCGGATAGCGGTCAGGCTGGCGCCGGAAGAGCCACGCCAGGGCGGCGATGGTGACGACGAAGTGGGCCGTGCCGTAGTAGATGTTCCAGGCCCGGATCCACCCCAGGCCTGGCAGATCCAGGTACCAGCGCTGCAGCGCCGGCTCGAACCAGAGGCCGATGGCCCGCTGCACCGCGATCACGTCCTTGGCGTGCCCGAAGGCGTTGGCCACCGCCTCCCGTCCGGCACCGCCGGCCGAGCCGAAGGTGTTTCGCACGGCCGAGTACACGAGGTAGAAGACACCGATGTAGAGGAGCTCGCGCCACCAGCGCAGGCGCCGGCCCGATTCGGTCGCGGGCGGTTCCCGCCGGTTCATGCCGCCGCCCGCCGCCGGCGACCCCCGACCGCGAAGGACGGCGCCCCCAGCAGGCTGACCAGCAGGTTGAGCAGGTAGAGCAGCAGCCCGAGGGCGATGGCCTGCTCGCCGGGCACGCCGAGGGGCTGGAGGAACAGCACGAACAGGCCCTCGCGCACCCCGAGGCCCGAGATGCTGATGGGCAGGACCTGGGCGATCGCCACCGCCGGGAAGAAGGCGAGCAGGGCGGTGGGTCCGGCGTCGGGGATGCCGACGGCGCGGGCGGCCAGCACGGCCGCCAACACCAGGCAGAGCTGGTACAGGAAGCCGACCGCCACGACGTTGGCGGCTCGGCCGGGGTGGCGGCGCAGGCGCTCCAGGCCGAGGCTGACGGCGGCGAGGAATCGGCGCCAGCCCCGCTCGGCGTCCACCTCCCGGTAGCGGTGACTGGCCACCGCCACCACCAGCAGCACGAGCATGACGAGGGTGCCGGCCGACAGCGCCAGGGCCACCTGGGTGGCGCGCCCGAGGTGGCGCAGCCCGGGGTTGACGGCGAAGCCGACGAAGGTGATGACAGGGAGGACCACCCAGCCCGTGAGGCGTTCGAGCACGACCGAGGCGAAGCTGGTGGGCGACTGCTCCGGGCCGACGTCACGGGACAATCGGCTCACCCGCAGCACGTCACCCCCGATGGTGGTGGGCAGCACGTTGGCCACGAACTGGCCGGCGAGGTAGTGCGACAGCAGCCGCTGCAGCCGGCTCGGCTGGCCGAGGGCGGTCAGCACCGTCTGCCAGCGCAGGGCCGACAGCACGATCCCGAGGAGGGTCAGGGCGGCGGCGCCGCCGAGGTACAAGGCCGTGTGCCGGTTCCACTGCGGCAGGTCGGGGCTGCGGGACTTGCCGATCTTCACGACGAGGAACCACAGCATCGCCCCGCTCACCGCCAGGCGGGCCACCAGCACCATCGACTTCTTGCCTGCCGTCGGCGAGGACACCGGGCCGCACCCCCGTGCCGTGAGTGGGTGCTCAACTCTAGGGGCCGCTCGGCGAGGTCCCGGGCGCGGTTGCGCCGTGGGGTAGAACGGCGACGGTGAAGGTGGGTCGGGTGAACTCGGGTGCGGTGGAGGTGGCCGTCCTCGAGGCCGGTGCCGGCGGGCGGCCCCTGCTCCTGCTCCACGGCTTCACCGGGGCGAAGGAGGACTTCGCCGACTGGCTCGACCCGCTGGCCGCTCGGGGGTGGCACGCCGTCGCCCCGGACCACCGCGGCCACGGCGGGAGCGATGCCCCCGGGACCGAGGCCGACTACTCCCTCGCCACCTTGGCCAGCGACGCCCTCGGGGTGGCCGACGCCCTCGGGTGGTCCCGCTTCGTGCTCCTCGGCCACTCGATGGGAGGGATGGTGGCCCAGCTGGTGGCGCTGAAGACGCCGGAGCGCATCCGGGGCCTGGTCCTGATGGACACCGCCCACGGGGCGGTGGAGGGGGTCGACCCCGAGCTGGCCGCCCTGGGGGTCGAGGTGGCCCGCACCGCCGGTCTGGGGGTGATCGCCGACCTCACCGCCGACCGCCCGAGCCCGCTCTCCACCCCCGCCGACGAGCGGGTCAAGCGGGAGCGACCCGGCTACGTGGAGTTCGGCGACCGCAAGTTCCGGGCGTGCTCACCGGCCATGTATGCCGCCCTGGTGGTCGAGATGCTCTCCCAACCCGACCGGCTCGATGCCCTCGCCGCCCTCCACGTGGCCACCCTCGTGGTGGTGGGCGAGCAGGACCGGCCGTTCCTCGAGCCGTGCCGGCGCCTGGCCGCCACCATCCCCGGGGCCCGCCTGGTGGTGCTGCCCGACGCCGGCCACGGCCCCCAGTTCGAGGCGCCCGAGGCGTGGTGGGAAGCCGTGGCCGGCTTCCTCGACGACGTGGCCGGCGACACGGCCCAGTGAGCGAGCCCGAACGGCGGTGGAGCGGGCACGGCGGCGAGCTGGCGGTGGCCGCCCTCCGGGCCTGGGGCGTTGGCGAGCTGTTCACCCTCTCGGGCGGCCACATCTTCCCGTTCTACGACGGTGCGGTGAAGGGCGGCCCCCCGCTGGGAATCTTCGACGTCCGCCACGAGCAGAGCGCCACCTTCGCCGCCGAGGGGGTGGCGAAGCTCACCCGCCGTCCCGGGGTGGCGGTGCTGACCGCCGGGCCGGGCATCACCAACGGCGTGAGCGCGGTGACCACCGCCCACTTCAACGGCTCGCCGCTCGTCGTGCTCGGCGGTCGAGCACCCCAGCGGCGGTGGGGGTCGGGCTCGCTCCAGGAGTTCGACCACGTGCCCGTGCTGGCCCCCATCACCAAGCTGGCCGCCACCGTGCCGGACCCGGCCGACATCCCCGCCCTGGTCGACCACGCCATGCGCACCGCCCTCGCACCCCACCGGGGCCCGGTGTTCCTCGACTTCCCGCTCGACGTGGTCTTCGCCTCCGGTGAGGCGGAGCCGGTGGCCGCCGCCGAGGTCCGGGGCCCCGCCCCCGATCCTGACGACGTCGATCGGGCGGCGTCGGTGATCGCAGGGGCCGAGCGGCCGGTGCTGATCGCCGGCAGCGACGTGTGGTGGGACGGTGCCGTCGACGAGCTGCGGGCGGCGGTCGAGGCCCTGCGGGTCCCGGTGTTCGTCAACGGGCTCGGCCGGGGCTGCCTGCCGGCGGACCACGAGCTGGCCTTCGCCCGCACCCGCAGCCTGGTGAAGACCGACGCCGACGTGGTGGTCGTGGTCGGAACGCCCCTCGACTTCCGCCTCTCGTTCGGCCGGTTCGGTTCAGCCGCCGTGGTGCACGTGGTCGACAGCCCCGCCCAGCGGGCCGGCCACGTGTCCCCGGCGGTGTCGCCGGCCGGCGATCTCCGCGCCACCCTGGCCGGGCTGGCGAACTGGGTGGGCGAGCGGGCCGACCACGAACCATGGATCGCCCGGCTCCGCGACGCCGAGACCGCCGCCCGGGCCACCGACGCCCCCCTGCTGGCCGCCGCCGCCGACCCGATCAAGCCCACCCGGGTGTACGGCGAGGTCACCCGCCGCCTGGACCGGGATGCGGTGGTGATCTGCGACGGCGGCGACTTCGTCTCCTACGCCGGCAAGTACGTCGACTCCTACGAGCCCGGCTGCTGGCTCGACCCGGGACCCTACGGCTGCCTCGGCACCGGGCTCGGCTACGCCATGGCCGCCCGGGTCACCCACCCCGACCGGCAGGTGGTGCTGATGCTGGGCGACGGCGCCGCCGGGTTCTCGCTGATGGACGTGGACAGCCTGGTGCGTCACCGCCTACCGGTGGTGATCGTGTGCGGCAACAACGGCATCTGGGGGCTCGAGAAGCACCCGATGAAGATGCTCTACGGATACGACGTGGCCGCCGACCTCCAGCCCGGCCTCCGCTACGACGACGTGGTGCGTGCCCTCGGTGGGGCCGGCGAGACGGTCGAGCGCCCCCGCGACCTCGGGCCCGCCCTGGACCGCGCCTTGGCCGCCGGCGTGCCCTACCTGGTCAATGTGCTCACCGATCCGTCCGACGCCTACCCGCGGTCGTCCAATCTGGCCTGAAGGCGAACGCAAGCTGACTGGTTGGTTTCGGGCCGAGCGGCATCGCGGTACGTTCTGACCGACCCGTCCGAGGGGACTCGATGGCCGGAGTGCAGCTCGAGGGTGTGAGCAAGGTCTATGCCGACGGCACCCGGGCGGTCGACGGCCTCGACCTCACCGTCGACGACGGCGAGTTCGTGGTGCTGGTGGGCCCGTCCGGGTGCGGCAAGACCACCGCGCTGCGGATGGTGGCGGGGCTGGAGGAGATCAGCGAGGGTGAGGTCCGCATCGGCGACCGGGTGGTGAACCGGGTGCCGCCCAAGGACCGCGACATCGCCATGGTCTTCCAGAACTACGCGCTCTACCCACACCTCACGGTGGGCGAGAACATGGGGTTCAGCCTGAAACTGCGCAAGGTCGCCAAGGCCACGATCCAGCAACGGGTGCGCGAGGCGGCCCAGGTGCTCGGGATCGAGGAGTTCCTCGACCGCAAGCCCCGAAACCTCTCCGGAGGCCAGCGCCAGCGGGTGGCCATGGGGCGGGCCATCGTGCGGGAGCCGGCGGCGTTCCTGATGGACGAACCGCTGTCCAACCTCGACGCCAAGCTGCGGGTGCAGATGCGGGCCGAGATCGCCCGCATCCAGCGCGACCTGGCCACTACCACGATCTACGTCACCCACGACCAGACCGAGGCCATGACCATGGCCGACCGGGTGGCGGTCATGAAGAAGGGGCTGCTCCAGCAGTTGGCGGCCCCCCAGGAGCTCTACGACCGCCCCACCAACCTCTTCGTGGGCGCATTCATCGGCTCACCGGCCATGAACCTGTTCGAGGCCGGCCTGGAGGAGGCCAACGGTTCACTCTGGCTGACGTTCGGTAGCCAGCGGGTACGGGTCGCCGACAGCCTGATCGCCGAGCGCCCGGCGCTGCGGGCCCATGCCGGGCGCCGCGTGGTGCTCGGCATCCGTCCCGAGGAGATGGAGGACGCCGCCATCTCCGCCTCCGGCGACGCCGACACGCGGATCGACGTCGACGTCACCCTGGTCGAGCAGATGGGCGCGGAGGCCTACGTGCACTTCAACCTCGACGCCCCTCCCGCCGTCACCGAGGACACCAAGGACCTGGCCGCCGAGCTCGGCGCCGAGAAGGCCCAGGCGCTCGAGGCCCGGGCCAGCCAGTCCCGCAGCGAGTGCGTGGCCCGGGTCAGCCCCCGCACCAAGGCGGCCAAGGGCGAACGCCTCGGCCTGGTGGTCGACACCACCCGGCTGCACTTCTTCGACCCCGACTCCGGAGGGTCGATCTGGAACGGGCGCTGACGCGGCCCGCCCTCGACACCACACACCCACAACCCACGACACACCGAAGACCGAAGGGGCTCACATGCGACACGGCCGGTCACGACTGCTCATCCTGCTCTGCGCGGTACTGCTGCTCGGGGCGGTGGGCTGCGGCGACGACGAGAAGACCGACACCGGCGGGGGCGGAGGTGGCGACGGCCCAGACCTCTCGGGCACCAGCCTGGAGGTCGCCGCGGTGTGGACGGGCACCGAGCAGGAGAACTTCACCAAGGTCCTCGAGGCCTTCGAGGAGAAGACCGGCGCCAAGGTGAAGTACACCCCCACCGGCGACGACATCGCCGCCGTCCTCGGTCCCCGGATCAGCGCCAACAAGCCGCCCGACGTAGCCATCCTCCCCCAGCCGGCCCTGTTCCAGGACTACGCCAGCAAGGGCGAGCTCCAACCCCTCGACGACGTGGTGGGCGACGCCTACGGGGAGAACTATGCCGACGTGTGGAAGGACCTGGCCACCGTGGAGGGCAAGGTCTACGGCGTCTGGTTCAAGGCCGCCAACAAGTCACTGGTCTGGTACAACAACGCGCCCTTCGAAGATGCCGGGGTGGAGCCGCCCGAGGACTGGGACGGGTTCGTGGAGACCCTGGAGACCGTCTCGGACTCCGGCATCTCGCCCTTGTCGGTGGGCGGCAGCGACGGCTGGACCCTCACCGACTGGTTCGAGAACGTCTACCTGTCCTCGGCCGGGGCCGAGAAGTACGACGAGCTCACCAAGCACGAGATCCCCTGGACCGACCCGTCGGTCAAGGAAGCGCTCGAGCTGCTGTCCAAGGTCTTCACCGAGGACTTCATGGCCGGCGGGTCCAAGGGCGCGCTGCAGACCGACTTCAACACCTCGGTCACCCAGGTGTTCGCGCCTGAACCCAAGGCCGCCATGGTCTTCGAGGCCGACTTCGTGGCCGGGGTCATCAAGGACGAGACCGAGGCCGAGCTCGGCACCGACGCCAAGAACTTCGCCTTCCCCTCCGCCGGGGAGGGCGACTCCGCCGTCGTCGGCGGCGGCGACGTGGCCGTGCAGATGAAGAAGGGCAAGGGCGGCGAGGAGCTGATGAAGTTCCTGGCCAGCCCGGAGGCCGCCCAGGTCTGGGTCGAGCTGGGCGGGTTCATCTCGCCCAACGAGAGCCTCGACACGGGCGCCTATCCCGACGACCTCACCAAGACCATCGCCGAGAACCTGCTCGACGCGGCCGACAGCGGCAACTTCCGCTTCGACCTGTCCGACCAGGTGCCCACCGAGTTCGGCGGCACACCGGGCCGGGGGATGTTCAAGATCCTCCAGGACTTCCTGAGCGACCCCAGCGACGTCGACGGCACCGCCGAAGAGCTGGAGAAGGCCGCGGCCGCGGCCCAGAAGTAGCGGCGGTCGACGGTTGGCCGACGAGCCCACCGACGACATCACAACCACCCCGCCCCCGGAACCCACCGGGGGCGGGGTGGTGGCCGGCGTGGTGACCGCGCCGACGGATCCCGAGGCACCGGTTGGGGGCGGCGGGGAGGATGGCGGACGGCGGGGTCGCCGGTTCGAGTTGCGGGGCACCACCGCCGCCCTCTTCTTCGTCGCCCCCGCCGCCGTCCTGCTCGGCGCCCTGGTGGTCTACCCCATCGTCTACACGGTGATCCGGAGCCTGTTCGACGCTGACGGCAACCGGTTCGTGGCCCTGGGCAACTACGTCGACATGTTCCAGAACGACCGGACCCTGCGGGCCATCAAGAACAACCTCGTGTGGGTCGTGATCGCCCCCACCGTCGCCACCGGTGTGGGCCTGATCTACGCCGTGCTGGCCGAGCGGGTGCGGTGGGAGACGGCGTTCAAGGTGGCGGTGTTCATGCCCATGGCCATCTCGGGGCTGGCCACCGGTGTCATCTTCCGGCTGGTCTACGAGGAGAACCCCGACCGCGGCGTGGCCAACGCGGTGGTCACCTCCATCGGCGGCGTCTTCGGCGGGGACGGCGGCTACCTGACCGGGGCCCGGCCGTCGGACAAGGGCCAGTTCGCGGCGGCCGGCCAGGCCCTGCTGGCCCGCCAACCGGGGGAGACCGGCTCGACCGCCAGCTACGGCCTCCTCGCCATCGCCCCCGACGACGTGCCCGACTCCGCCGTCGCCGCCAAGCAACCGACCGAGGCGGCCGGGGACGCCATCGCCGGCCTGGTCTGGCTCGACTTCGCCCCCGGCGGTGGGGGCGAGAAGGGAGCGGTGGACCCCAAGGAGCGGGGCCTGCCCGGGGTGAAGGTGGAGGCGGTGCGCGACGGCGAGGTCGTGGGCAGTGCCACCACCGAGGACGACGGCTCGTTCACCATCGACGGGCTCGAGCGCGGTAGCTACCGGATAAGTCTGGCCGAGTCGAACTTCAAGGAGCCCTTCGCCGGGTTCGGCTACCTCGACGCCAACGAGGTGATCCCCGGGGTCAACGTCGTCACCCTCGCCATCATCGCCTCCTGGCTGTGGATCTGGATCGGCTTCGCCATGATCGTCATCGGGGCCGGCCTCTCGGCCATCCCCCGGGACGTGCTGGAGGCGGCGAGGGTCGACGGGGCCAGCGAGTGGCAGGTGTTCCGGCGGGTCACCGCCCCGCTGCTCACGCCCGTCCTGCTGGTGGTGCTGGTCACCCTCGTCATCAACGTGCTCAAGATCTTCGACCTGGTGCTGGTGGTCGCCCCTGGTTCAGTGCAGGACGACGCCAGCGTGATCGCCCTGGACATCTACCGGGTGTCGTTCAGCGGCTCGGGGGCCGACCAGGGGTTGGGCAGCGCCCTCAGCATCCTGCTGTTCCTCCTCGTCGTGCCGGCCATGGCCTTCAACATCAAACGCTTCCGATCGGAGAACCGCTGATGGCCACCACCACCACCACGGCGCCGGTGGACGAGACCGTCGACCCTCAGCGGGGCGCTCCCCCTGCCCCCGCTCGCACCCCGCTCGGCACGAGGCTGGCCCGGGCCGCGGCCAAGGGCCCGCTGCACCTCTTCCTGCTGGCCGTCGCCCTGCTGTGGCTCGTGCCCGCGCTCGGACTGCTCATCTCCTCGTTCCGGTCGGCCAGCGACAACGCCGCCAGCGGCTGGTGGAGCGCGCTCACCCGTCCCAGCGAGCTCACCCTCGAGAGCTACCGATCCCTCCTCGACAACTCCACCATCACGGACTCGTTCTGGAACACGGTCTTCATCACCGTGCCGTCCACCCTCGGCGTCGTGCTCATCGGGGCGCTGGCCGCCTACGCCTTCGCCTGGATCAACTTCCCCGGTCGCGACTGGATCTTCATCGGCGTGGTGGCCCTGCTGGTGGTGCCGGTGCAGGTGGCCCTCATCCCGGTGGCCAAGCTCTACGGGGAGATCGGGATCTTCGGCGACATCATCGGCGTGGTGCTGTTCCACATCGCCTTCGGCCTGCCGTTCGCCATCTTCCTGCTGCGCAACTTCTTCGCCGGCATCCCCCGTGAGCTGCTGGAGGCGGCCCGCATCGACGGGGCGAGCGAGCTGCGGGTGTTCTTCCGGGTGGTGCTGCCGATCGGGTTGCCCGCCATCGCCTCGCTGTCCATCTTCCAGTTCCTGTGGGTCTGGAACGACCTGCTGATCGCCCTGGTGTTCACCACCGCCGACCAGGCGCCGCTCACCAAGGCCATCCAGAACCAGACCCGCCAGTTCGGCGGCAACATCGACGTGATCGCCCCGGGGGCGTTCCTCTCGCTGATCGTGCCCCTGGTCGTGTTCTTCGCCTTCCAGCGCTACTTCGTGCAGGGCATCCTCGCCGGCTCCGAGAAGTAGCCGTGCCCCGGGTTAAGCGTCGGCTGGTGGCGGTCGGGGCGGCGACGGTGGTGCTGGCGACGACGGCGCTGGTGGTGGTTCTGGTGGTACTGGTGGCCCGGCGGCCCGAGGTGGTCGTGGTCGCGCCCGGCCGGGACGTGACCGCCGTGGCCCGGTCCCACCCCGGCGACGTGCTGCTGCTGGCCCCCGGCCGTCACCGGGCGTTCCGACTGCTCGACCCTGTGACGGTGCGAGGGGCACCGGGCTCGCGGGTGGAGGGGGGCGTCGAGGTAAGAGCCGGGGGCACCAGGCTCGAGGACCTTTCCGTCCACGGGGGTGGCGTCCTCGTGCGCGACGTCGACGACGTGGTGATCGACGGGGTGTCGGTGACGGGGGCCGACCTCCACGGCATCGAGGTGGTGGACGCCTCGGCTCGCATCACCGACTGCCGCATCCGCGGGTTGGCCAGCCCCTTCGCCCAGGGGATCGAGGTCCGCAACGCCAACTCCCGGCCTCGCACCACGGTGCGGCGTTGCACGGTGGTGGGCGGCCAGGAGGGGATCGTGGCCCACGTGAGCCGGGTGGACTTCGAGGACAACCGGGTCACCGGCACCACCCTGCGGGCCATCGCCGTCACCGAGATGAGCGAGGGCGTGGTCGCCGGCAACCACGTGGCCGGCGTGACCGGGGTGGGGGTTTGGTGCGGCGACATGTCGCACTGCGAGGTGCGCGGCAACCGGGTCGACGGCGTGGCCGCCGCCGACAACGGGGCCCGCAGCAGCGGTGGCCACGGGGTCGCCGCCAGTTTCCACTCCACGCTGCGGGCCGAGGCCAACCGGCTGGACGGCCTGGCCGGCCGCCCGGTCGGCCTGTTCACCGGCTCGGTACGCACGGAGCGCTTCCCGCTGATGGTGTGGCCCCCGGGCTGGCGGGGCCTGCTCTCGGGCGTCCCCTACGTCATCGCCGCCGGCGCCGCACTGGCCCTGTTGGCGCGGGCCGGCCGGTCAGCGCTGGGCCGGCGCCGGCCGTCGGGTGCGAGCCTCGCTTCCAGCCCCGGCGTCGACCCCCTCGTGGCCGGGGCCGTTCTCGGCGGGTTCGCCGTCCAGTCGTTCCACATGGTGGAGCACGTGGTGCAGGCGTGGCAGGTCTTCGTCGCCGAAGGCGAGCACCGCAGCGGACTGCTGGGCGCCACCTTCGACGTCGAGTGGGTGCACCTGATCTTCAACGTCGCCGTGCTGGCGTTCCTGGTGTCGGTGTGGAGGATCGGCCGCACGCAGGGATGGCTGGCCGGTTCAGGAGGCGCGGTGCCCTGGGTGCTCGCCGGCGTGGCGCTGCAGGGCTACCACCTCGTGGAGCACCTCGTGCGCATGGGCCAGCACCTCGTGGGCGGGGTGCCCCGGCCTCCGGGCCTGCTCGGCCAGGTCGTGGACCTCACGTGGCTCCACTTCGCCATCAACACCGCCGTGTGGTTCGCCACCGGAGTGGCGGTGGTGGCCATGATCCGTTCGGCGGCGTCGATGCTGGCCGGACGCGCCGGCCCGCGGACGGCTGGCCCCGAGGTGGTGGCCCTTCGGGGCTGACACGCCCCTGTCGGTGGGCGCCGAACAGAGTAGGGCCGCTCGGGCAACGCTCCTTTCACAAGCTCGCGTAGTCCTTTGTTCGTCGGCGTTGCGGTTCCGCCAGGTATTTGGCGGCGGCTCATCTGGCTCTTCGGATTTCAACGGGGTGTGATTCTCGTCCTGCAGGTCGAGGCCCGAACTGAGCGACGAAGCGGCCGTCCGAGACCGGATCGTCGACGTCGTAGATGGAAGAGAAGACCTGATCGTTCTGTTCCACGTCGCGCCGAATGCGGGGAGCACGACATCTCGCCGGGAGCTATTGGTGCCGCGTGAGGCAACGTTTGCCCTATCCGCCAACGGCCCTTGGAGGACACGCGCAGCGGCCGGCCGCCGCTCGGTCTGAGCTGGCATGGAGGCCAGAGCGGCAGTTCTGGCGCGGTGTTCAGGCTCGAGCGGGACCAGCTGCCCTCGCTGCCCGCTCGATCTTCTCGCGGTGGTTCTTCCAGAAGGTCGTGTCTCGCCCGTGCAGACCATTCTCCCCGGCGTGCGTTCCCACGGCTCCGTCGAGCTGCTCACGCAGGATGTCCGCGTGCCCGGCGTGCCGATTGGTCTCGTTGAGGACGTGAACCAGGATGTTGAAGAGCTTCACGTCCGGGCGTGGCCACCACGACACATGACCGGGTGCGTCGACGTCGAGCGCAGCGATCGTCGCGTCCGAGTGTCCCCAAATGCGCCCGTAGAGCTCGACGATCTCGACTCGCGACTCGTCTTCCGTCGCCCACATGTCGGCTAGCTGCAACTTGTGGTCGAACAGCGCCGCGAGCTTGGCGTCGTCGGCGCGCTCGTCGGCGTCGTCGTCCCGCCACGGCAACCGCTCAGGAACCGGGCGCCCGAACACCTCGCCGAAGTACCAGGCCTCGGTGATCGTCAGGTGTTTGATCAAGCCGAGGAGATTGGTCCCGGTGGAAGTCAGCGGGCGGCGAACGTCGTATTCGGTGAGCCCTTCGAGCTTCCAGAGCATGGTCGCTCGCCTGTCGCGCAGGTCACTGTGCAGGTACTCCTTCGCGAACTCATCGATCATCTGAGAGGAACCTTTCTGGGCAAGTGCTTTCAGCGTTGAGCGTGCGCCGCCGGCCATCTTCACAGACGCTTGCGGGCCTCTTCAGCTGCTCCCTCTCGCCGGTTGCGGGCGGCGCGAAGCAAGATGTCGTCTGTGCCGGCTGGTTTGGATGGATGCCGTGACCCGATCACGACAGCGAAACGCGATGCAGTTCTCGCTGCCGTTGTCCAGGCTGCCCTGGCCATTCCGGGCCCTCGGGTGCTCCTCGGAATCGACGGAGCCTCCGGGGTCGGCAAGTCGACCTTCGCCGACGAGGTCGCGGCTCGGATTCGTCGCGAGGGGCACACAGCCATCCGCTCTACGACGGACTCGTTCCACCGACCTCGGGCCGCGCGATACCAGCGCGGTCCCACCTCTCCGGAGGGCTACTACATCGACTCGCACGATCTCGCTGCCCTCCGCAACAATCTCTTGGGCCCCTTCATCGCCGGAGCTCGGCGCGTTCAGGTTGCGGCATTCGATGAACCGACTGACACGCCCGTCTCGGAGTACACAGACGTCCAGTCGGAACCGGCGGTGCTCGTCTTCGATGGACTTTTCCTGCTCCGGCCCGAACTAGCAGAGCTCTGGCACCTCACCGTCCACCTCAAGGCTGACCGCCGCCGGGACCAGGGCTGGCAGTCGTACCTCTGCTCCGGTCTGCCGGACGGGGAACCAGACCGCCAACAGGAGATCGACCGCCGCCTCGCAAGCGCCCGCTGGCCCAGGTACAGCGATGGATGGAAGCTCTACTGCGAACACGTCCGCCCCGAAGCCATGGCCACCATCGTCATCGACAACGACGACCTCTCGGCCCCCGCTCTCGTGAAGTAGCGCGTCCCCTTTCGCCGGCTGATCGCGCGAGCGTCCGGAGTGCCTTGACAGCCGCGCCCGGCAGCGTTCAGCGCTTGGCGAGCATCGAGGCGCGTCACCCAGCCGGGTTTGTGGCACCGGGCGTTTCGACCTGGAACACTTCCAGCGTGATTCGCGCCGAGGCGAGCATCGTCATCGGCAGGTCGCCACGCGAGGTGCTCGAGTATGTCCTCGACCTCGACCGCTACCGATTGGCCGACGCGAAGATTACAAGCGTCAGCCAGCAGCCCGCCCTCGGTGTGCAGAATCGGCAGGGCCGCGCCAGGTACCGAGGGCGGCTCCGCGGCTTTCCCACTCCCTCCCAATGGCAATCCGTTGTCCTCAGCCCCTGGGAACGGCTGGAGCTGCGCACCGAACCGGGGCAGTGGACGGCTCGCATGGCGACGTTCAACGGCGGATTCGTCTGCGAGAAGGTCGACGACGAGACGACGCGCGTGACGCATTACGAGCAGTTCGACTTCCGGGCGCCAGCTCGGTGGGTTCTGGACCGGTACCTAGGCCGCTGGATGCAGGACTACCTCGTTCGCCGGGAGCTGCCGCGACTGAAGGCCCTTGTCGAAGGGCCGGGTGACAGGGCGCCATGAGTTGCGACGGCAGCTCCACACGGCGCCCCGAATCGGCGTGCGGGGTCAGCCGGGTCGATCTGTCGCGGATAACATGAGGATCGACCGCGTCGGTGCGGACGATGTCGAAGTCGTCCTGCCCCTGCTCCGTGCGTACTGCGACTTCTACGAGGGCGCTCCGTCGGACGAAGCCCTGCGGCAACTGGCGCTAACGCTCGTCGACGATCCGAGGCACGAGGGCGTACAGCTTCTAGCCCGAACGGAGGACGGCGCCGCGGTGGGCTTCGTTACGGTGTACTGGACGTGGTCGACGGTACGAGCGAGGCGGCTGGCCGTAATGAACGACCTGTACGTCGTGCCGTCCCACCGTTGCCAGGGCGTCGCGGCCGCGCTCGTGGTGAGGACCGTGGACGTGGCGCGCGACCATGGCGCCGTCGCGCTCTCCTGGGACACGCGTGCGGACAACAGCCACGCCCGCGCGTTGTACCGGCGGCTCGGCGCCGTAGAAGCAACCGACTGGGTCGACTATGAACTGCCAACAGATCCGTGAAACGCGGGCGCTGGCGCGGGCGGCAGCCGCCCGGGAGGAACGGTGGTACCCACGACTCGCGGGAGTAGGTCCGTCCCGCGCTGAAGTGCCAGCGCGCGGCGAGACCTCACGCGACCGATTCGGCGATCTGCTCGCGGCAGCCCTCGCCGGAAGTAGCCCAGGAACGAGCGCAGGGCGACGTGATCCGAGTGACCCCAACCGCCGGCTCTTGGTCACGCTACGAACGTGGCACACGTTGCCTGACACGCCACTGGACGCCTCGGCACCTCCGTTTCGGCGCGACGTGGAACACAGGAACTCTTGAAGGAGGTGGTGGCCCACTTCGCCCGGGCTGGCAAGGTCGGCCGGGCCGTGGCCGGTACCGCCGTTCGCGGCCTCACCCCGACGCAGACTGAGTGGTCCAACGTCCGCCGTTCGTGTCGAGCCAGGCGGGCAGGTCCGATAGGCGCTCGAGCACCGGGAAGGTGGCCTGGTGGTCGACCACCTCGTGGTCCCAGGTGACCGAGTAGGGGACCTGCACGGCCCGCCCGCCGATGGCCAGCACGGGCAGCACGTCGGAGCGCACGGTGTTGCCCACCATCAAGAACTGCTCGGGGTCGACGCCCATCGTCGACACGATCCGCCGGTAGGTCGCCTCGTCCTTCTCGCTCACGATCTCGATGCGCTCGAAGCGGTCGGCCAGACCGCTGCGGGCCACCTTCTGCTCCTGGTGGAACAGGTCGCCCTTGGTCACCAGCACCAAGCGGTAGCGGCCGGCCAGCGCCTCCACCGTCTCCGCGACACCGGGCAGCAACTCCACCGGGTGAGCGAGCATGGCCTTGCCCAGATCCAGTAGCTCCCGGATCTCGGCGGCGGTGATCCGGCCCGTGGTGACCTCGATGGCGGTCTCGATCATCGACAGGGTGAAGCCCTTGATGCCGTAGCCGAACAGCTCCAGGTTGCGGCGCTCGGTGGCGTACTGGTGGGCCACGATGTCGAACCCGTCGCCGGCATAGGGCGCCAGCACCCGGGCGAAGGTGTCGTGGGCGTCGGCGAAGTGGGTCTCGCTGTGCCAGAGCGTGTCGTCCCCGTCGAGCGCTACGACCGCTAGTGGCACTTGGCGAGGAAGTGGTCGCGGTCGACGACCACGCGGGTGACCTTGCCCGCCGCCACCAGGCTGCGGGCGTCGCGCACACTGACGGTGAAGACCAGGCGACGGCCCTCCACCTTCTCCAGGGTGGCCTCGGCGGTGACGGCGTGTCCCACGGCGGTGGGGGCCAGGTGGTCGAGCTGCACCCGCATGCCCACCGTCGTCTCCTGCGCGGTGAGCCGGCCGCCCAGCGCGGCGATCGACGCCTCCTCGCACAGGGCCACCACCCGGGGGGTGCCGAGCACCGGCACGTCGCCCGAACCGATGGCCAGCGCGGTGTCGTCCTCGGCCACGTCGAGGCCGACACGGGCGGAGAGGCCGGGTTCGAGGGGCACGCGGGTACGATACGGCCGCCCGCCCGCACCGGGGCAATCGGTGGCAGTGGGCCCACACGACCCCCGAAACGAGGCGCGCGTTGATCGAAGAAGCCGTCATCTCCCGGGTGCTGGGAGCCGCCCTGCGCACCGGCGCCGAGTTCGCCGAGGTGTTCGCCGAGGACAAGCGCTCGGCCTCCGCCGTGCTCGACGACGGGCGCATCGAGGAGCTGTCCTCCGGCCGCGACCGGGGGGCAGGCATCCGGGTGGTGGCGGGCGACACCACCGGCTACGCCCACACCGCCGACCTCTCCGAAGACGGTCTCCGCTCGGCGGCCGAGGCGGCGGCGGCGGCGGCCCAGGGCGGGGGCGGCGGCACCCGGGTGGTCGCCCTGACCCGCCACGAGGTGGCCAACCCCACACCGGTGGAGGTGCAACCGGCGGAGGTGCCCAAGGCCACCAAGGTGGAGCTCCTGCACCGGGCCGACGCCGCCGCCCGGGCCCGGAGCGGCTCGGTCAAGCAGGTGAGCGCCCGTTACGGCGACAGCCGCCGCACCATCCTGGTGGCCAACAGCGACGGCCTCCTCACCGGCGACGACCAGGTGCGCACCCTCTTCTCGGTGGGCGTGGTGGCGGCGGGCGACACCGGCATGCAGACCGGGCGTCAGAGCGTGGGCCACACCGTGGGATTCGAGCTGTTCGACCGCTACGACGTGGCCGAGCTGGCCACCCAGGCCGCCGATCGGGCCGTCACCAAGCTGGGTGCCCGCCCTGCGCCGAGCGGCGAGATGCCGGTGGTGATCGGCAAGGGCGGCGGTGGCGTGCTGTTCCACGAGGCGTGCGGCCACGGCCTCGAGGCCGACCTGGTGGCCAAGTCGGCCTCGGTGTTCAAGGGCCGCCGCGGAGAGCAGGTCGCCTCGCCGCTCGTCACCCTCGTCGACGACGGCACCATGTCCGCCGAGTGGGGCGCCTTCGGCGTGGACGACGAAGGCAGCCCGGCTCAGCGCAACGTGCTCATCTCCGACGGCGTGCTCACCGACTACATGTGGGACTTCCTGCGCTCCCGCAAGGAAGGCCGGCCCCGCTCGGGCAACGGCCGCCGCCAGAGCTACCAGCACCTCCCCATGGTGCGGATGACCAACACCTTCCTGCTCGACGGTGAGGAGGATCCGGACGACATCGTCGCCGCCACCCCGTCGGGGGTCTACATCGCCCAGCTCGGCGGTGGCTCCGTCAACACCGCCACCGGCGACTTCGTGTTCGGCATGTGGGAGGCGTACCTGATCGAGGACGGCGAGATCACCGAGCCCATCCGCGAGGGCAACCTGATCGGCAACGGCCCCAAGGTGCTGCAGGACATCGACGCCCTCGGCAACGACTTCGCCATGGGCTCGCCGGGCACGTGCGGCAAGGACGGTCAGGGTGTCCCCGTGGGCGACGGCGTGCCCACCCTGCGGGTGGCCCGCATGACCATCGGCGGCACCGCGCGTGAGCGAGCCGGATCTGCTCGACATCGCCGACCGCATCGTCGCCATGGCGGGCGACGGCGAGCAGGTGGAGGCGGTGGTCGGCCCGCTCGCGCCAGACCGAGGTGCGGGCGTACGACGGTGAGCTCGAGTCGCTGTCGTCGGCCGAGTCCCAGGGCGTCGGCGTGCGGGTCGTGCTCGGCGACCGTCAGGGGTTCGCCTACGCCGGCAGCCTCGACGACGACGTCCTGGCCGAGACCCTTGGCGAAGCGCGCGACAACGCCACCTTCGCCACGCCCGACGAGTTCGTGGGCCTGGCCGAGCCCGACGGCGTGGCCGTCGCCCCGCTCGACCTCTTCCGCCCGGCCCTGGCCGAGTTCCCGGCGCCGCGCAAGGTGGAGCTTGCCCTCGAGCTGGAACGGGCGGTCCGGTCCGCCGACCCCCGCATCACCGGTGTGGAGTCAGCCGACTTCGTGGACGCCATGAGCGAGGGCTGCGTGGCCACCACCACGGGCATCCGCACCTCCAGCCGGTCCACCGCCTGCTACGTCACCACCTACTGCCTCGCCTCGGAGGGCGACGAGACCCAGACGGGGTTCGGCTTCTCGGTGGGGCGCGACGCAGACGACCTCGATCTCGAGGTGGCCGCCGCCGAGGCCGCCCGCCGGGCCACCCGCCTGCTCGGCGCCACCAAGCCGGCGAGCGGCCGGGTCACCGTGGTCCTCGACCCCTTCGTCACCGCGCAGTTCCTGGGCATCCTCGGCGGCACCCTGTCGGGCGAGGCCCTGAAGAAGGGCCGGTCGCTCTTCGCCGACCGGCTGGGTGAGGAGGTCGCCTCCCCGCTCCTCACCCTGGTCGACGACCCCACCAACCCGGTGGCCTACACCGCCTCGGAGACCGACGGCGAGGGCCTGGCCAGTCGGCGCAACCCCCTCGTGCAGGACGGCGTGCTGCAGCAGTTCGTCCACAACGCCTACACCGCCCGCTGGGCGGGCACCGCCTCCACCGCCTCGGCCATGCGGGGCGGGTTCAAGACGACGCCCGGCGTGGGTTGCCGGGCGCTGTCGCTCACCCCCGGTGAGCTCGACCAGCCCGCCCTCCTCGCCGAGGTGGGCGACGGCGTGCTCATCTCGTCGGTCACCGGCCTGCACTCCGGGGTCAACCCGGTGAGCGGCGACTTCTCCACCGGTGCCGAGGGCCTACGCATCTCGGGGGGCACGGTGGGACCGCCGCTGCGGGAGTTCACCATGGCGTCCACCATCCAGCGGATGTTGCAGGAGGTGGCCGCGGTGGGCAGCGACCTGGAGTGGCTGCCGATGAGCGCGGCCGGGGTCAGCCTCGTCATCGGCGACGTCACCATCTCCGGCACCTGACGTGGGCCCCAGCCCCGAGGCGGTGGCGCGCCACCCCCACCTCGCCGCGCCGAGACCGGCGGGCACGGTGCGGGTCGACCTCCACAGCCACACCATGTGGTCCGGGGACTGCACCACGACTCCTGACGAGCTGGCCGCAGCGGTGGCGGCCACCGGCGTCGACGTGCTCTGTATCACCGATCACGGCACCATCAACGGCGCCGTCGCCCTCGCCGCCGAGCTGCCGTGCCGGGTGGTGGTGGGCGAGGAGGTCCGCAGCTCCCGCGGGGAGATCATCGGGCTGTTCCTGAGCGAACGGATCCCCGCCGGGCTCACGCCCTCGGAGGTGTGCACCCGGGTGCGCGACCAGGGCGGGCTGGTCTACGTGCCCCACCCCTTCGACCCCATGCGGGCGGCGTTGGCGCCCGAGGCGCTGTCCGCTCTCGTCGAAGACGGCCTGGTCGACGCCATCGAGGCCCGCAACGCCAAGACCAGCCTGGAGCACCTCAACCGGCGGGCCGCCGCCCTCGCCGCCCGGTCCGGGCTGGCGGCGGGCGCCGGCAGCGACGCCCACGTGCCCGACGCCCTCGGCGCCGCCTACGTCGAGATGGCCGACTTCGACGGGCCCGCCACCTTCCTGCCGGCCCTGACCGGCGGATCGGTGGTGGGCCACCACTGCGACCCGCCCCGCCGGTGGCGGCCGCGCATCGTGCCGTCGACCCGGGCCTACTAGTGGAGCTCGTGCGGGCGGTGGTCCTGGGCATCGTCCAGGGCCTCACCGAGTTCCTGCCCATCTCCAGCACCGCCCACCTGCGCATCGTCCCCGCCCTGGCCGGCTGGGACGACCCCGGCGCGGCGTTCACCGCGGTGACCCAGCTCGGCACCATGGCCGCCGTCCTCGCTTACTTCCGCGCCGACCTGTGGCGCATCACCACCGCCTGGCTGCGCTCCTGGCGCGACCCCGCGGCGCGATCCTCCCTCGACGCCCGCATGGGGTGGTACCTGATCGTGGGCACCGTCCCCATCGTGGTGTTCGGCTTCGCATTCCGGGATCAGATCGAGACCGGGGCCCGCGACCTCCGCCTCATCGGCTCCACCCTCATCCTCCTCGGCCTGGTGCTGCTCGTCGCCGAGCGGGTCGGCCGGCACCGGCGCGGCCTGGACGAGCTCACGCCCGGCCACGGCCTGGCCATCGGCCTGGCCCAGTCGCTGGCCCTCGTGCCCGGCGTGTCGCGCTCCGGCTCCACCATCACCGCCGGGCTGTTCCTCGGCTACACCCGCGCCGCCGCGGCCCGCTACTCCTTCCTCCTGTCGGTGCCGGCGGTGGTGCTGTCGGGCCTCTTCGAGCTGAAGGACGTGGGCGCCGGGGACAGCTACGGCGTGGCCGCCACCGCCGTGGCCACCGTGCTGGCCTTCGTGGTGGGCTACGCCTCCATCGCCTGGTTGCTCCGCTTCCTCGTCGACCACTCCACCGCCGTGTTCGTGGCCTACCGGGTGGGGTTGGGCGCCCTGGTGCTGGTCCTGGTGGCCACTGGCGCGGTGTCCGCCCGCTGACGCGGGCGATCTCACGGTCCGGCGAGAGCGGGGACGAGGGGCCCCTGGCCGAGGGCGGCGGCCACGGCCACGGCGTCGTCGGCGTCGACCGCCACCACCAGCGCATCCCGGTGAACGGCCACCACCAACGCACCCGCCGCCACCGGACCGGCGTCGGCGGCGGACGGCGGGTCCTCGCCGTCCGATGGTGGCAGGTCGCCGGTGGGACCGCCCCCGCCGGAGGCCAGCAGGTCGATCCGGTCGCCCACCCGCACGGGCAGTCCCGTCACCTCGAGCGGGATCACCAGGGCGCGGGCGCCGGGTGGGAGCAGGGCGGCCACCCCCGCGGCCCGGTGCCCGCTGACCCGGCTGGCCAGCACCGCCTCGCCGCGGGCCACTGCCGCCACCGCCACCCGGCCCCGGGGCAACGCCCGGAGGGCGCCCGGGGGCACCAACGCTTCGGGCAGGGAGCGCACCTCGGCGGCGGAGGAGTCGATGGCGCCGCCCGCGGCGATGGCCCGGGTGGCCGTCAGCACCGGCCGGGTGCGGCCCCAGCGGGACCTGGCGTCGACCGCGCCGGCGAGGGTGGTGTGCACCACTACGCCCGTGAGGGCGGCCAGGGCGAGGGTGGCCGCCCACCAAGGGACAGCCCGGCGGGGGAGGCGGGCCCGTAGGCGGCGAGCCCGGCGGGCGGGACGGGGACGGAGGGGGATCACGGGCGTAGCCCTTCCACGGCGGTAGCGAAGGGGGAAGGGCGGCGGTGATCGGGGGAGCGGGCGCCAGCCTACGGGCCGGGCGCCACGGGGTCGATGCCCCCCGGCGCCGCCGCGCACCGGCACGCCACCCGCTCCTCGGGCACCGCCGCCAGGGCCCGCGCCAGCACGCGGCGCACGGCGGCGGCGTTGGCGTCGACCATGGCGAACACCTCGGCCTGGCTGACCGGCTCGATGGTGGCGTCGTCCTCCACGCCGGTGTCGTAGTCGGTGATGAGGGCGATGGCGGCGTAGCAGAGGCCCAGCTCCCGGGCGAGGAAGGCCTCGGGGTACTGGGTCATGTTGATGACGTGCCCGCCGGCGGCGCGAAACCACCGGGACTCGGCCCGGGTGGAGAAGCGCGGGCCCTGCACCACCACCGCGGTGCCGGAGTCGTGGACCTCCACGCCTTCGGCCCGGGCGGCATCCGCGGCCACCCGGCGCAGCTCGGGGCAGTAGGGGTCGGCGAAGGAGACGTGGTTGGTGGCGGGGCCGTCGTAGAAGGTGTCGGGCCGGCCCCACGTGCGGTCCACGAGCTGGTCGCACACCACGAACTGGCCGGGGCGCACGTCGGGCCGCAACGACCCCGACGCGCACGGGCCGAACACCCGGTCCACGCCCACGTCCCGCAGGGCCCACGCGTTGGCGCGGTAGTTGATGCGGTGCGGGGGCCACTGGTGGGCGGTGCCGTGGCGGGGGAGGAAGGCGACCGCCCGGCCCCCCAGCCGGCCGAGGGTGAGCGGGGCCGACGGCGCCCCGTAGGGCGTGTCGACCTGGCGCTCGTCGGCGTCGTCGAGCAGGGAGTACAGCCCGGACCCGCCGATGACCCCGATCACGCTCAGGCGGACTTCGCCTCGGAGGTCGACTTCGAGGGCTTGGGGGCGTCCTGCTTGGCGCCGCCGCCCTTGGCGGCCTTGTCCCCCGAGGGCGAGGACTCCTGCTTGGCGCCATCGCCCTTGGCGCCGTCACCGGACGGTGCCTCCTTGCCGTCCTTGCCGGCTTTGGCGTCCCCGTCCGTGCCGGCTTTGCCGTCCTTGCCCTGGCCGGCGGGAACGGCGCGGCTGTCGGTCTTGTAGAAGCCGCTGCCCTTGAAGGTGATGCCCACGCTGCCGAACACCTTGCGCAGCGAGCCGGCGCACGAGGGGCACTCGGTGAGGGCGTCGTCGGTGAAGGACTGCACGATCTCGAAGCCGTGGCCGCAGTCCTTGCAGCGGTACTCATAGGTGGGCACAGCTCGACCTCGGTGGCTCGCCTGGACGGTGCGGGCGGCTTAGCAGTCCACCCGGCGGAGTGCCAGTGTACCGTCGAGTCGGTGCGCCCATCCCAGCCCGTGACCAAGGCGGTGATCCCCGCCGCCGGCCTCGGCACCCGCTTCCTGCCCGCCACCAAGGCCGTGCCCAAGGAGATGCTGCCGGTGGTGGACAAGCCCGCCATCCAGTACGTGGTGGAGGAGGCGGTCCGGGCCGGGATCGACGACATCCTCATCGTCACGGGCCGGGCCAAGAAGTCGATCGAGGACCACTTCGACCGTGCCCCCGAGCTCGAGCAGCTCCTCACCGAGCGGGGCAAGGACGACGACCTGCGCCAGGTGGTCGACCTGGCCGACCTGGCCCGGATCCACTACGTGCGCCAGGACGAGCCCCTGGGCCTGGGCCACGCGGTGGCCGTGGCCCGCGACCACGTGGGCGACGCCCCCTTCGTGGTGATGCTGGGCGACGAGTTCATGGCCGAGGGCTCGGGTCTGCTGGAGGGCATGATCGCCGCCCACGGCGAGCACGGCGGCTCGGTCCTGGCCCTGATGGAGGTGTCCGCGACCGAGATCAGCCGCTTCGGGTCCGCCGCCGTCGACCCCGTGGCCGACAACCTCGTGCACGTGCGCCACGTCGTGGAGAAGCCGAAGCCGGCCGACGCCCCCTCCAACCTGGCCGTGATGGGCCGCTACGTGCTCACCCCGGCCATCTTCGACCTCCTCGACCGGGTGGAGCCGGGGGTCGGAGGCGAGATCCAGCTCACCGACGCCATCGCCCTGCTCCTCGCCGACGAGGACGTGTACGGCTACACCTTCTCCGAGGGCCGCCACGACACCGGCCAGATGCTCGACTACCTCAAGGTGGTCGTGGCGCTGGCCGTCGACCGCCCCGACCTCGGCCCCGAGCTGCGGGCCTTCCTCGCCGACCTGGTGGGAGAGACCGGCCGTTGAGAGCGGCGGTGCTGCGCCGGGCGGGTGCGCCGCTGCAGGTCGAGGAGGTGGTGCTCGCCCCTCCAGGGGAGGGCATGGTGGCGGTGCGGGTGGCGGCCAGCGGGGTGTGCCACACCGATCTGTTGTTGCAGGAGGGCTCGATCCCCCAGCCCACGCCGGCGGTGCTCGGCCACGAGGGAGCCGGCGTGGTGAGCGAGGTGGGCCCCGGTGTGACCAACCTGGCCGCCGGCGACCACGTCGTCCTGTCGTGGGTGGCCCCGTGCCGGAGCTGCTTCTTCTGCCTGGCCGGCCGCCCGGAGCTGTGCGAGCACGGGATGGACCACGCGTGGGCTTCCCCCCGGGGAACGTCCGACGGCGAGGCGGTGTGGCTGGCCCTGGGCACCGGCACGTTCGCCGAGGAGACGGTGGTGCCGGCGGCAGCCGCCATCCCGATCGATCGCGACTTCCCGCTCGACGTGGCCGCCCTCATCGGGTGCGCGGTGGTGACCGGCGTGGGGGCGGTGGTCAACACCGCACGCGTCGCCCCCGGCCACACCGTTGCGGTGATGGGGTGCGGCGGTGTCGGCCTGGCCGCCGTGCAGGGCGCCCGGCTGGCCGGGGCGGCGACGATCATCGCCATCGACCGAGGCGCCGCCAAGCTCGACGGAGCGGTGGCCAACGGGGCCACCGAGACGGTGGACGCCGCCGCCGCCGATCCGGTGACGGCGGTCCGCCAGCTCACCGGGGGACGGGGTGTCGACCACGCCGTCGAGGCGGTGGGGCGGTCGAGCACCATCGGCCAGGCGTACGCCATGGCCCGCCGGGGAGGTACCGTCACCGTCGTGGGCGCCGGCGCCTTCGACGACCTGGTCTCCATCCCCGCCATGAACCTGATGGTCGACGCCAAGCGGATCGAGGGCTGCGTCTACGGCGGAACTGATCCCGCTCGCGACATCCCGCGGGCCGTCGCCCTGGCCCGGGCCGGCGCCCTCGACCTCGAACGCCTGGTGACCCGGCGCATCGCCCTCGACGACGTCAACGAAGCGTTCCAGGCCATGCGCGTGGGAGAGGGCGCTCGCAGCCTCATCGTGTTCCCCCCTGAGCGGCACGAACAGACCTGAACGCGCCGGCGGGTGCGACCAGGTACGGTCACGGCACTACCTGACGTGGGTGTCAGTCGGCTCCCGGTGGGCTGGCTTCACGTGAGACTGGGGGTGCCGATGAGACGCACACGTTGGCCATCGGAGCTGGCGGTCGCTTCCGCCCTGATGCTCCTGGCGGCGGCCTGCGCCAACTCGGAGAACGACGCCGGCCGACCGCCCACCACCAGGAGCAGCGGTGCCGGGGTGGCCACGCAGGGGCGCGGGGCGTTGGTGAAGGTGGACGCCCCCGGCGTCACCGACACCGAGATCCGGGTGGGGGGCGTGGCGTCGGTGCAGAACCCCTTGGGCGGCAAGTACGGCGACGCCTTCATGGGCGTCAAGGCCTACTTCGACCAGGTCAACCAGGCCGGCGGCATCCACGGGCGCAGCCTCGTACTGGCCTCGGAGCGCGACGACAAGACCGCCAACAACAAGGCCGAGGTGCAGGGCCTGCTGACCGAGGACGACGTGTTCGCCGTCCTGCCGGTGGCGACGCTGCTGTTCACGGGGGCCCAGGCCCTCGTCGACGCCGGTGTCCCAACCTACGGGTGGACCATCAACCCCGAGTGGCAGGGATCGGCGAGCGACCCTCGGAGCAACCTGTTCGGCCAGGCCGGGTCGTTCCTCTGCTTCGACTGCCCCCGGCCCAACTGGACGTGGCTGGCCAAGGAGATCAACGCCAAGAAGGTCGGAGTGCTCGCCTACTCGGTGGCGCAGTCCTCGGCGTGCGGCGAGGGGGTCAGGGCCAGCTTCGCCAAGTACGGCGAAGCGGCCGGGGCCGAGGTCGCCTTCGTGGACAAGTCGCTCGCCTTCGGGTCGCCCGACTTCTCGGTGCAGGTCTCACGCATGAAGCGTGCCGGTGTGGATCTGATCACCCCCTGCATCGACACCAACGGGATCGTCACCCTGGCCAAGGAGCTCAAGAAGCAGGATCTCGACGCCGTGATGAGCCTGCCCAACGCGTACGACCACGACTTCGTCGAGGAGTTCGGCGACCTGTTCGAGGGCTCCTACGTGCGGACCGACTTCGTCCAGTGGGAGGTCGAGGACAAGCCCGAGGGCCTCCAGCGGTACCTGGAGGCCATGGACGAGGCGGGCGTCGAGCCGTCGGAGAACTCGCTGGTCGGTTGGCTCAACGCCGACCTGTTCGCCACTGGGCTCCGTGAGGCGGGGCCCCGCTTCGATCGCCAGAAGGTCATCGATGCCACCAACCGGTTGACCGACTACGACGCCGGCGGGGTGCTCTCCGGCGTGGACTGGACGAAGCTCCACACCCAACGGGCATCGGACACCGAGGAGTGCCAGTTCCTCTCGAAGATCGAGGACAGCGAGTTCGTGCCGGTCTTCACCAAGCCGGGGAAGCCCTTCCTCTGCACGGTGTACGAGGACGGCGAGCTCGTCGCCCGCTACGAGTCCTGAGCCATGACCGCCACCCCCGCCGCCCCCCGCTACCGGATCGTGTCGGTGGACGACCACCTGATCGAGCCGCCGGACCTGTTCGAGGGCCGGCTGCCGGCGGCGCTCGCCGACCGGGCCCCGAAGGTGGTGGAACTGCCCAACGGGCGCCAGGTGTGGAATTACGAGGGCGCCACCTACCCGAACATCGGGCTGAACGCGGTGATCGGCCGACCCAAGCACGAGTGGTCGATGGAGGCCGCCAACTTCGACGAGATGCGGCGGGGATGCTGGGACATCGACGCCCGCATCGAAGACATGGACCTGGCCGGGATCGTGGCGTCGGTGTGCTTCCCGTCGCTCATCGCCGGCTTCTCCGGGGCGGTGTTCGCCCGCTCGAAGGACCCGGAGCTGGGCGCGGCGTGCGTGCGGGCGTGGAACGACTGGCACCACGAGGTGTGGGCCGGCTCCCATCCCGGGCGGATCATCCCCACCCAGATCACCTGGCTCGGCGATCCGGCGGCGGCTGCCGACCTGGTGCGCGACAACGCCGAGCGCGGGTTCCGGGCGCTGAGCTTCACTGAATTCCCGGCCAAGCTCGGCCTCCCGTCGCTGCACACCGGCCACTGGGACCCGCTCCTGGCCGCCTGCGCGGAGACCGAGACGGTGGTGTGCCTGCACACCGGCTCGGCGTCGTGGGCGCCGGTGCCGTGCGACGACCCCCCGTTCGAGCTGCTGCCCACCCTGTTCCCGGTCAACGCCTTCCTGGCCTGCGCCGACTGGTTGTGGTCGGGCGTGTGCACCAGGTTCCCCGACCTGAAGATCGCCCTGTCCGAGGGCGGGCTCGGCTGGGTCAACATGCTCGCCGACCGCGTCGACTACGTGCTCGACCACTCGGCGGCGGGCAGCGACGGCGGACACTGGCTCGACGAGCTGAAGCCGAGCGAGGTCCTGGCCCGGAACTTCTGGTTCTGCACCATCGACGACCCGAGCACTCTGGGCGGTGTGCTCGAGCGCTTCGGACCCGGTCACGTCATGCTCGAGGTCGACTACCCCCACGCCGATTCGAGCTGGCCCCACACCCAGGAGCTGGTGCACGAGCGCCTCGGGCACCTCCCCGGCGACGTCGTCGCCAAGCTCACCCACGAGAACGCAGAGGAGCTGTTCCGGTGGCCGACATACTCATAAGAGGCGAGCTCGTCGTCGACGGCACGGGTGCGCCCGGCGCGGTGGGCGACGTGGCCATCAGCGACGGCCGGTTCGTGGCCGCCGACGACCTCGGCGCCACGCCAACGGTCATCGACGGAAGCGGGCTGGTCGTCGCCCCCGGCTTCGTCGACGTGCACACCCATTACGACGCCCAGCTCTCGTGGGACCCCACCGCCAGCCCGTCGCCGCTGCACGGGGTCACCACCGCCATCGGCGGCAACTGCGGCTTCACGTTGGCCCCCGCCGGCGAGGACCACGCCGACTACCTGATGCGCATGATGGCCCGCGTCGAGGGCATGCCGCTGGCCGCCCTCGAAGCCGGCCTCAGCTGGGACTGGACCAGCTTCGGGGACTGGGTGTCACGCCTCGAGGGCCGCGTCGGCGTCAACGCCGGCTTCCTGGTGGGGCACTCCGCGGTGCGGCGGGCGGTGATGGGCGGCGCCTGCCACGAGCCGGCCACCGAGCAGCAGGTGGCGGCCATGACCGCCATGGTCGCCGACGCCTGCACCTCCGGGGCCCTCGGCTTCTCCACGTCGACGGCGCCGACCCACAACGACGGCGACGGCGATCCGGTGCCGTCGCGCGGGGCGGCCACCGACGAGCTGGTGGCGTTGGCCGGGGCGGTGCGCGACGTTCCCGGGACCACCCTCGAGTGCATCCTCGCAGGCTGTCTCAACGGGTTCACCGACGACGAGAAGGACCTGCTGGCCCGGATGTCGGTGGCCGGCAACCGGCCGGTCAACTGGAACGTCCTCGGGGTATCGGCCCTCAACCCCGACGGCCATGCCGGCCAGCTGGCGGCGTCCGATCACGCCGCCGACCGGGGTGGGCGGGTGGTCGCCCTCACCCTGCCCCACACCATGCGCATCCGCCTGTCGTTCCTGTCCGGCTTCGTGCTCGACGGGCTGCCGGGCTGGCGGGAGGTGATCTCGCTCCCCGTCGACGAGCGCCTGCGGGCCTTGGCCGATCCCGAGGTGCGGCGCCGGCTGGACGCGGGCGCCCACTCCGACGAGGCCGGGCTGCTCAAGGCCCTGGCCAAGTGGGAGCGGCTCGAGATCATCGAGACCTTCGCCCCGGAGAACCAGGGCTGCGAGGGTCGTACCGTGGGCGACATCTGCGCCGAACGGGGCGGCGACCCCTTCGACGTGCTGCTCGACATCGTCGTCGCCGACGAGCTCCGCACCGGGCTGCGGCCGGGCGGGATGACCGAGCGGGAGGCCGACTGGAAGCTGCGCGCTGAGGTGTGGCGCGACCCTCGCACCGTGGTCGGGGGGTCCGACGCCGGGGCCCACCTCGACATGATGTGTGGCGCGATCTACTCGACCGCTCTGCTGGCCCACGGGGTCCGCGAGTTCGCGGTCATCTCCCTCGAGGAGGCCATCCACCAGCTCACCGACGTCCCCGCCCGCCTCTACGGGCTGACCGGGCGGGGCCGGATCAGCCCCGGCTACGCCGCCGACGTCGTGGTGTTCGACCCCGACCGGGTCGGCTACGGAGCCGAGCGCATGAAGGCCGACCTGCCCGGCGGGGCCTGGCGCCTCTACGCCGAGGCCACCGGGGTGCACCACGTCCTCGTCAACGGCGTGCCGGTGGTGGAAGACGGCCGGCTCTCGGGCGTCACCCCCGGCACGCTGCTGCGCTCGGGGCGTGACACGGCAACGGTGACGCCCTGAGCGCCCCGTCCGACGTGGACCTCCGACCCTCGCTGACGGTCGACGGCGAGCCGGTGCCAGGCGACGCTGGCACCTACCCGGTCCACGACCCGGGCCGCCCGGCACACACGGTCCTGGAGGCTCCGGCCGCCTCTGCCGACCAGGTCGACCGGGCCGTACGGAGCGCGGCCGGGGCCGCCCGCGGTTGGGCGGAGAAGCCGCTCGACGAGCGGGGGCAGGCGGTGATGGCAGCCGCGCTCGCCGCCACTGACGCCGGGGCCCGCTCGGACCTGGCCCGCGTGCTCACCCGCGAGAACGGCAAGGTGCTGGCCGAGTCCCAGTTCGAGCTGGCCACCATGGGGGCGGTGGCCGAGTCGTTCGCCGAGCTGGCCGCCACCGCCCTGGCCCCGCGCCGGGAGCCGGGGGGCGGGGAGGTGCGCGCCGAGCCGGTCGGCGTGGTCGCCGCCCTGCTGCCGTTCAACTGGCCCGTGTCGGTGCTCGTGTCCAAAGTCGCCCCGGCGTTGCTCAGCGGCAACACCGTGGTGGTCAAGCCGCCGCCCACGTGCCCGGGCGCCGCGCTGGCGGTGGCCCAGGCCATGGCGGCGGCCCTGCCCGCCGGGGTCCTCACCACCGTCAATGGGCCCGGTGCGGAGGTGGGCCAGGCCCTCGTCGACCACCCCGATGTAGCCCTGGTGTCGCTCACCGGGGGCACCGGCACCGGCAGGGCGGTTATGGCAGCCGCTTCTCGGCGGGTGGCCCCCGTGCTGCTGGAGCTGGGCGGCAACGACGCCGCCATCGTCGCCCCCGACGTCGAACCCGACGAGGCGCTGGCCGACGCTCTCTTGCAGGCGGCGTTCCTCACCAGCGGCCAGGTGTGCATGGCCCTCAAGCGGCTGTTCGTGCCCGAGCACCGCCTGGGGGCGTTCGTCGATGCGCTGGTGGCCCGGGCGGCGCAGACCGTCACCGGTCACGGCCTGGCCGAGGGCACCACCATCGGCCCGGTGCACACGGCGGAGGCCGCCGAGCGGGCCGAAACCCTGGTGGCCGAAGCCGCCGCCGGAGGGGCGCGGGTCCACCGCCCCGGGATCGTGCGGGAGGACGACCTCCAGGCGGGCGGTCACCTGGTGCCGCCGGCCATCGTGGAGGCCCCCTCCCGCCGCGACCGCATCGTCACCGACGAGCAGTTCGCCCCGGTGCTGCCCGTGCTCCCGTACGTCGATCTCGACGACGCCGTGGCCGCCGCCAACGACTCGCGGTACGGGCTGGCGGCGTCGGTATGGAGCAACGACGCCGTGCTGGTCGAGAGCGTGGCCCGCCGGCTCCAGGTCGGCACCGTGTTCCACAACGCCCACGGCCCCGGGGCCCTCGACCCCCGGTTGCCGTTCGGAGGGTGGAAGGACTCGGGCATCGGGCGCGAGTACGGCCCCGAGGGCGTCACCGCCTACACCCAGCTGCGGACGCTTCTGCCCGCCCGTCCGCTGCTGGGTACGAACCGATGACGGCCGCCGCCTCGGACCCCGGCACCTCGCCGGTGGAGTTCGACCCGTTCTCCGAGGTCTTCTTCAACGATCCCTACGACACGTACCGGCGGCTGCGCGACGAAGCGCCCGTGTACTTCAGCGAGCGCTACGGGTTCTGGGCGCTGTCGCGCTACCACGACGTGGTGGCGGCTCACCGGGACTGGCAGACGTTCTCGAGCAGCCACGGGGTCGACCTCTCCACGCTCACCGACGACCCCGCCAACATCCGCCGCCACCGCAGCATCATCATGATGGACCCCCCCGAGCACGACCGGCTGCGGGCCCTCGTCAGCCGGGTGTTCACCCCGCGAGCGGTGGCCGGGTTGGAGCCGATGATCCGCGCGGTCGTCACCGAGCTCCTCGATCCGCTGTCAGGTGAACGCGAGGTCGACGCCGTCGCCCAGTTCTCCGGGCCGTTCCCGGTCGAGGTGATCTCCCGGATGCTCGGGGTGCCCAAGGACGATCGCCAGCAGATCCGGCACTGGCTCGATGTGCAGCTCCATCGGGAGCCGGGTCGGATCGACCCCACCCCCGAAGGCATCCGCGCCGGCATGGAGGCGGGCGCCTACTTCTACGCGCTGGCGCAGGAGAAGCGCCGGCGACCGGCCGACGACATGTTGTCGAGGCTCACCCAGGTGGAGGTCGACCGCGGCGACGGCGAGACGTCCGAGCTCGACGACGTGGAGATAGCGGGCTTCGCCAGCCTGCTGGGCGGCGCCGGCGCGGAGACGGTGACCAAGCTGGTCGGCAACGCCGTCGTCCTCTTCGAGCGCCACCCCGCGCAGTGGCAGCAGGTGCTCGGCGACCCCGGCGCCATCCCCGGTGCCGTCGAGGAGATCCTTCGCTACTGGCCGCCGTCGCAGTACCAGGGCCGGTTCTCGGTGCGGGACAGCACCTTCGACGGCACGACGCTGCCGGCCGGTGCTCCGGTGCTGCTCCTCACCGGCGCCGCCACCCGGGACCCGCGGGCGTTCGAACGACCCGACCAGCTGGACATCGGCCGGCCCCCGAGCCTGGCCCTCGGGTTCGGGCACGGCGTGCACAGCTGCCTCGGGGCCGCCCTCGCCCGCATGGAGAGCCGGATCGCCATCGAGGAGCTGGCCCGTCGCTGGCCTCGATACGAGGTCGACGAGGCCGGCCTGCGGCGGGTCCAGATGGCCAACGTGGCCGGCTTCGCCAACGTGCCCGTGCGGGTCCTCCCCTCGTGACGAAGGTGGTGGTCGTCGGCGCGTCGAGCGGCCTGGGCCGCTCCATCGGCCTGGGGCTGGCCGGCCGTGGGGCCCGTGTCGCCTTCCTCGGGCGGCGCCTCGACCGGCTCCGAGCGGCCGCCGCCGAAGCGGGAGCGGGCGCGCTGGCCATGAGGTGCGACGTGCTCGACGGCGACGCCTGCGCCTCTGCGGTGGAGGGGGCGTGCGCCGAGCTGGGCGGCGCCGACGCCCTCGTCTACTGCGCCGGGGTCGGGCCCTTGGCCCGCCTGGTCGACACCACCCCGGCGATGTGGCGCGACGTGCTCGGCACCAACGTCGTGGGCGCGGCCGTGGCCACCCAGGCCGCCCTTCGAGCCCTCACCGCCAGCCGGGGCCGGGCGCTGTACCTCTCGTCGGTGTCGGCGTCGCTGACCCCGCCCTGGCCCGGGCTGGGTGCCTACGCCGCCAGCAAGGCCGCCCTCGACAAGCTGATCGAGGCCTGGCACGGAGAGCACCCCGAGGTCGCCTTCACCCGGGTGATTGTGGGGGACACCGCCGGCGGGACCGGCCACGGCGCCACCGAGTTCGCCGCCGGTTGGGACGCCGACCTGGCCGCCGAGCACTTCCCGCGGTGGGTCGACCGCGGCTACCTCAGCGGAGGGCTCGTCGCGGTCGACGAGCTGGTCGCCGTGGCCGCCTCCCTGCTCGTGGTGGACGCCGACGTGCCGACCGTCGCCATCACCCCCCGCCCCCCGCCGTCCGCCGCCCGCCGCCCGAACGGGTGAGGACGCCCACGACGCCGCGCCGCGTTGACCTGCCCGCTGATGACCGGGTCACGCCACCAGCACTAGGTGTGTTCCTCTGTTCCACGTTGCGCCAAAAAGGCGGTAAGAGTGGGCGGCATCGGGCTCGGTGCAGCCGCTGGGCTGCACCCCGCAGGCGCGAGGGGCGAGGTCGCCAGCCGCCGTAGGAGGCCACACCGCGCCGACCGTGCCGGCCCGGGTGGAGTGGGCTAGCACCTCGTCAGGCAACCTTTGCCCTGTGCCCTAAGGGCACTTCAGGGACGGTCTCATCTCCAACTCGCGGGCTCCGGGCGGACGTTCTGGGACCTATCGGCTCCGGCGTTTGGCAGCCCTGCGCCGTCGTTCAGCATGTCTCGGGTCGGGCACCTTCACGGGTGTGATCGAAGCACGCCAACCTCGGGGTATTCCTCAGGCGCGCCGTAGCCGTTCTCGACCAGCCAGCGGACCGCAACCAGGCACCGCCACGACCGCCATGCGCGGATGAGGTCGCGGTCGACGTCGGTGCCGTAGCCGGCGAGGACATCGTCAAGGTGCTCCTCGTGGGCGAGGGTGAGCGTGGCGAGGTCGAAGTGCATGTCGCCCTGGGACGCCTCTGACCAGTCGATGATGCCGGTGATCTCGTCGCCATCGATGAAGACGTGGGCGATGTGCAGGTCGCCATGCGTGAACACCGGTGTCCAGGGCCGGAGCGCCGCCTCGGCGAGGCGGCGGTTGCGGGTGACCAGCTCGGCGGGAAGGACCTCATTGGTGACGAGCCAGTTGCACTCGCCGGCTAGCCGGGATGCGAGCTCGTCGACGCTCGGTCCTGGCCATGGCGGCAGCGGTGCATCGTGCAGCGTTCGGATGGCAGCACCGGCCGCGGCCCACGCCGCTGGCGACGCGGTCGACGGTTCCTGGAGGCGGCCGAGAGCCCGACCAGGGAGGGCGGCAACCGCGAGTACCGGCGGCTTCCGCCAAAGGATTTCCGGTGTCGGCACCGGCGCCATCGCCATCGCCTCAACCTCGACGTCGGTGCGTGTTTGATCAGCGTCGATCTTCAGGAACACGTCACCGACGCGCAACGTCAGGCGATCGCTGTTGGCAAGGACAACCTCGACCTGCTCCACGTCCGACATCTTCGCGGTCGACTACCGACGTCGCCGGGAGAATCGGTGCGCCTGCGGTGATGACCGCGACGACCACACCGAATCGGCGATCTGCTGGTCAAGTGCGCCGGCGCCCGGGGTCCCGCAACTCTCCGACCGACGTGGGACCGGCGACCGCCCCCGAACGCCGGGTCTGTGCGGCGACGCCGGAAGCGACGGGCAGACTGTGTCATTGTGAGCCAGGAGGGCAACCGGGTGGCTCCTGCGACGCGTAGTTCGAGTCCAGGCGACCCAACTCCTTAGCTGAAAAGGTCTAGTCGGCGTGACAGAACTCGGCGGTGACCCTTCTCTAGTGACTTTGTCCGACGGTGTGGTTGTGCTCAGAGCTTGGACCCGCTCCGAGGCGACCTTCATCGCCGAAGCGTCGAGGGATCCGGCGATCGAGCGCTACAACGGCCCGGCGCCAAACTCGTTGGCAGATGCTGTCGCGGTCATCGAGAGCTTTGAGCGGAACTGGAATACGTTGGCGGTCTCGGGCAATCCGACCGGCGTCGCCTTCGCGATCGTCGATGCCGCTTCGGGCGAGCTGCTCGGCATGTGCGGCGTCGACGACTGGTCGAGCACGGATGTGGCGCAGTTCGGTTACTGGCTGGCTGCAGGTGCGAGAGGGCGAGGTTTCGCAACTCGCGCCGTCACGCTGATGACGGGCTGGTTGTTCAAGCTTGGAGCAGCTCGCGTTTTCCTGACGATTGTGTCGGAAAATGCGGCTTCAGCCGCGGTCGCACGTCGCGCGGGGTTTGCCTACGAGGGAACGCTTCGCGCTTATGGCGTTTGGCAGGATCGACGCCAAGACGTAGACGTGTTTGCTGTGCTGCCCCATGAGTGGATCGGAGGGAGCGGACAGTGAGAGCGACCGCGTACGCCGCGGGAGTGGCACTCGCGCCGCCTGACCGGCGCTGCCGGAGACGCCGTCCTCTGCCCGCAGTCCCGGAGGCGGGGCACCATAAGAGGCACCATGGGCACCCAAGACGTTCGCCAGGCCAGGCTGCCGAAGGGCGGGACGGAACGGGTCCCATAACGCCGGTCGGGGGCCACGGGTGACGATGCCAACGCTTCTTGACGCGGTACTTGGCACCCCACCGCAACCCGTTGCTGTCTTCCACGTCCCGCCGAAGCGGGGGTGGCGAGGCGGCTGGAAGCTCCCGCGAGGTGTCGTGCTCGCCACATTCGGCGCGACGTGGAACAGAACCGAAGCGGTCGTCGGTTCCGTCTGTGCATCGACGATCCGGTCTCGGGCCGCCGCTTCGTCGCCCCGCCCGGCCCCGAACCTGCCTGACCGGGACTGTCCGCCCGACGTGCGCTCACTGGGCGGTCCTCTGCTGGACGTTCGCGCCCGTAACGTCGCTCCGTGATCAGCCTGGCTGAGGCCCGCGCGTACGTCCTCGATCGGTGCTCTCTGCTCGCCGGCCGGAAGGTCCCGTTGGGCGGGGCGGCAGGGTGCGTGACCGCCGAGCCGGTGGTGGCGGCCGAGGCGGTGCCACCGTTCGCCAACTCGGCCATGGACGGCTTCGCCGTACGGGCGGCCGACACCGCCGGCGCCGCCGAGGACCGGCCCGTGCGCCTGGTCGTCGTCGCCACCGTCGCCGCCGGAGCGCCGGCCACCACCCCGGTGGGCGCTGGCCAGGCGGTCCGGATCATGACCGGCGCTCCCATGCCGCCCGGCGCCGACGCGGTGGTGCTGGTGGAACGAAGCCGGCCGGTCGGCGACGAGGTGGATCTAACCCTCGAGGTGGCGCCCGGCACCAGTGTGCGGGAGGCGGGCGGCGACGTGCGCCCTGGCGACGAGGTGCTGGCCGCCGGGGTGGTGCTCGGTCCCGCCCACCTGGGCGTGCTCGCCAGCCTGGGCCTCGACCGAGTCATGGTCGTGGGCCGGCCTGTCGTGGGCGTGCTGTCCACCGGCGACGAGCTCGTGCCGCGCGGGCGGCCGCTCGGCCCCGGCCAGATCCGGGACTCGAACCGGGCCATGCTCCTCGCCCTCGTCGCCGCCGGCGGCGGCACGGCTGTCGACCTCGGCTGGGTGCCCGACGACGAGGCGGCGCTCGAAGCGGCCCTGGTCGACGGCGCCCGCCGTTGCGACGCCCTGGTCACGAGCGGCGGCGTGAGCATGGGCGACTTCGACGTGGTGAAGGTGGTGCTCGACCGCATCGCCGAGATGCGCTGGATGCAGATCGCCATCAAGCCGGCCAAGCCCTTCGCCTTCGGCCTGCTCGGTAGGGCGAGCGACGCCGCCCACGTGCCGGTGTTCGGCCTGCCCGGCAACCCGGTGTCGTCGCTCGTGTCCTTCGAGCTGCTGGCCCGCCCGGCGCTGCGGCGCATGGCCGGCCACCACCACCTCGACCGGCCGGCGGTGACCGCCGTCGCCGACGCTCCTCTCGATCGTCGCCCCGACGGCAAGGCCCACTACGTGAGGGTGCGCACCGGGTTCGACGGGGAGCGCTTCCACGCCCGGCCGGTGGCGGCCCAGGGCTCCCACCAGCTCGCCGCCACCGCCGGCGCCGACGGCCTGGCCGTGCTGCCGGACGGCCACGGCATCCCCGCCGGCGGCACCGTGGAGGTGCTGCTGCTCGACGCCGAGTCCTCCCTCCGCCCGCTGCCGTAGCCTGCAGGAATGGTGCAGCCGCTGGTCGACGGGTACGGCCGGGTCCACCGCGACCTGCGCATCTCGGTGACCGACCGGTGCAACTACCGCTGCACCTACTGCATGCCGCACGAGGAGATGGAGTGGCTGCCCCGCCACGAGGTGCTGACGTTCGAGGAGATCGAGCGGGTCGCCCGCCTCCTCGTCACCCGCTACGGCGTCCGCTCCGTCCGCCTCACCGGGGGCGAACCCACGGTGCGGGCCCACCTGCCGGTGCTGGTGGCCAAGCTGGCCGCCCTGGGCGTGGACCTGGCCCTCACCACCAACGGTGCCAGCCTCCGCCTCCTGGCCGACGACCTGGCCGCCGCCGGACTCGCCCGCATCAACATCTCTTGCGACTCCCTCGACCGCCAGCGCTTCGCCCAGCTCACCCGCCGCGACGACCTGGCCCGCGTGCTCGACGGCGTGGAAGCGGCCATCGAAGCCGGGTTCGACCCGGTCAAGCTCAACGTGGTGGTGATGCGGGGCGTCAACGACGACGAGGCCGTCGCCTTCGCCGCCTACGGGCGCGATCGGGGAGTCACCGTGCGCTTCATCGAGTTCATGCCCCTCGACGGCGACCGGGACTGGTCGTCCGACAAGGTCGTTCCGGCCGCCGAGATCCTGGCCGCGGTGGATGCCGCTTTCCCGCTGGAGCCGGTGGCGCGCGGCTCCGAGCCGGCCGAGCGGTGGCGCTACCGCGACGGCCAGGGGGAGATCGGCGTGATCGCCAGCGTCACCCAGCCGTTCTGCGCGTCCTGCGACCGCATCCGCCTCACTGCCGACGGTCGCCTCCGCTCGTGCCTCTTCGCCACCGAGGAGACCGACCTGCGCGGCCTGCTGCGAGCCGGCGCGGGCGACGACGCCCTGGCCGCCGCGGTGGAGGCCGCGGTGGCAGCCAAGGGCGCCGGTCACCAGATCGGCCAGGCCACCTTCATCCGCCCCCGCCGCTCTATGTCCCAGATCGGCGGGTGAAGGAAGGGCGGATCTACACTCCGGGAATGTCGGACCGTGGCCTGACCCACCTGGACCCGTTGGGGCGTGCCCGCATGGTCGACGTCACCCCCAAGGAGCCGACCCACCGGCGGGCGGTGGCCCGGGGGCGGGTGTACATGCAGCCCGAGACCACGTCGCTGGTGGCCAGGGGGGGCATCGGCAAGGGGGACGTGCTGTCGGTGGCCCGGGTGGCGGGGATCCAGGCGGCCAAGCGCACCGCCGACCTCGTGCCCCTCTGCCACCCGCTCCTCGTGGGAGCGGTGCTGGTGAACTTCCGCATCGAGGACGACTACATCGAGGTCGAGGCCCACGTCGACACCGTCGACCGCACCGGCGTGGAGATGGAAGCGCTCACCGCCTGTTCCGTCGCCGCCCTCACCATCTACGACATGTGCAAGTCCGCCGACCGTTCCATGGTGATCGCCGACCTCGCCCTTTGGGAGAAGACGGGGGGCCGCTCCGGCAGCTACCGCCGTCCCGGGGCCCCGGATCCGGCCCGGGCCGACGACCACGATCGCTGACCGGCAGATAGCGCCCGTCTCGGTTTCGTAGTAGAACCGTAACGTTCAGGACGACGACCGGACCATCCCTGCCCACGGGCGGTGCGCTGGTTACGGTCTTGAGGCGTACCGAAAGGCTGGCCCGGAGCGTGACGATGGTGGTGCTGCTGATCCTCGCCGGGGTGTGGGCAGTGGTCCTCGTCCCTCCCTACCTCCGGTCCCGGAGCGAAGGCCGGCCAGCCCACTCCATCTCGTCGTTCCGCCAGCACCTCTCCACCCTCGAGCGGGCCGCTCCGGGGGCCCGTGGGGGAACCCCGATGACCCCCATGGGCCCCGGCCCGATGGCCGTTCGCCCGCGGCCGGCCGCCCCCCTCGCCGGGCGATCGGGAGCCACCGTGCCGGTGGGCCGGGCCGAGGTCCGCAAGCGGCGCCGCGACATCCTGTTCACCTTGGCCGGTGCCGCCCTCATCACCTTCGTCCTCGCCTTGGCGCTCGGCGGGGTGGCGATCCTGTTCCACCTCGCCGCCGACGCCCTCCTGGGTGGCTACGTCTACCTGCTGGTGCAGCTCCGGCGGGCGGCCACCGAGCGCCAGGCCAAGGTGCGCTACCTGGCGCCGGCCGGCCCGGCCCGGGCCGAGCCCGCCCTCCTGCTGCGACGGTCCGCCGGTTCCTGAACCAGCGGGATCAGCAGCCGTCCATGAAGACCTGGACGGTGTAGACCCGGCCGTTGTTCCAGGCCACCCCGACGCCGACCCAGTCGAAGCGCCCGTTGAGGATGTTGGCCCGGTGGGCGGGGGAGTTCATGTAGGCCGCCTGCACCTGAGCCACCGAGGAGCCGTAGCCCACGTTCTCGCCCAACCCGGTCCAGCACGAGGGTACGCCCGAGGTCAGGTCCGAGTGGTAGAGGCGGTTCTCGCGGGCGAGGCGGGCCGCCCAGTTCTGGGCCTTGGACTGGAGCTGGCTGTGGACGCGCAGCGGTGGCAGCCCGTAGCTCGTGCGGTCCCGGTTCAACAGGGTGAGGGCATCGCCGGCCGGAGGGGAGAAGCAACCGGAGAGCAAGGTGACCAGGGCCACCACCACTGCTGCTCCTCGGAGCACCGTCATCGTCGAGCGTCGTGTCATCGGACCCAATCGGTCCTGGGGCCACCGACAGTAGGGGTTCTGGGAAAAACCCGGGGAGAGATGTCCACCTTGTGGGGTGTCGGGTGACTGTGCGTGGTGTTCGGGGGCGGCCCGGGGCCGGGCGGGGGACCTGGAGGTATGCTGCATGCTCCCTCTGGGGGTGTAGCTCAGTTGGCGAGAGCGCTACGTTCGCAACGTAGAGGCCGGGGGTTCGAGTCCCCTCACCTCCACTGCCACCCGGTTCGGTCCCCGGGTGCCACGGCCGGACCGGGGCCCAGCAGTGTTGCGATTGGATTGCGCGCCGTCACCGTACTGCAACGTCGGGCTCACCAGCTCATCCGGCGCCCGCCCGCCCCGAGCGGACGCTCAACCCGGCGCGTCGGTGACGCAGCCCTGCACGAAGCCCCTGAAGGTGTCGGCCGTGCCCCTGGGCAGGTCCTCTTCGGCGTTGGCCGAGTAGAGCTCGTTGATCACTTCCTGGTCGAGCTCGGCGTAGACCTTGCGGGCCACGCAACGGGCCTGGGTGGGGGTGAGGTCGGCCTTCTTCTGCAGCTCGGAGGCGAACTTGGACTGGTCGATGTCGTTCGTGCCGCAGCCGGCGGCGCCGACCGACAGCAACACCGCGAGCACGGCGCCGATCCACTTGTTCGACACGGGCTGGTCCTCCTGGCTGGGTCCTCGCCACCCTAGGCACGGGCGGCGTACGGTGCGGCCCATGCGCATCGTGGTCGACTTCGATCTGTGTGAGAGCAACGCCGTCTGCATGGACATCGCCCCCGAGGTGTTCGAGGTGCGCGACGACGACTTCCTCTACATCCTCGACGACCGCCCTCCCGACGAGCTGCGGCCCAAGGTGGAAGAGGCGGTGCGGCGCTGCCCGAAGCAGGCCATCTCCATCGCCGAGGACTGAGCCGTCCGCTCCCGAGGTCCGGCGATGCGTTCGATCGTGGTCGTCGGCGCCAGCCTCGCCGGCCTGCGGTCGGCGGAGGCGCTGCGCCACGAGGGGTTCGCCGGCGCCCTCACCGTGGTGGGCGACGAACCGCACCTGCCCTATGACCGCCCCCCGCTGTCGAAGCAGGTGCTGGCGGGGACGTGGGACCCCGGGCGCACCGCCCTGGCCGCCGGCGGGGTCGGCGGCGAGGACCTCGACCTGGAGTGGCGGCTCGGCGCGCGAGCGGTGGGGCTGGACATGGCCGCCCGCCGTGTCGCCCTCGAGGACGGCTCGTCGTTGGCCTTCGACGGCCTGGTCATCGCCACCGGCGCGGAGGCTCGTTGGCTGGCGGGCAGCGAGGGGCGGGCCGGGATCCACGTGCTGCGGACCCTCGACGACTGCCTGGCCCTGCGGACCGACCTCGAGGCCGGGCCCCGCCGGGTGGTGGTGGTCGGGGCCGGCTTCATCGGTGCCGAGGTGGCCGCCACGTGCAGGGGCCGGGGCCTCGACGTGACCCTCCTCGAGGTCCTGCCCGTGCCCCTCGGGCGGGTGTTGGGCGAGGAGGTGGGGTCGGTGTACGCCGCCATGCACCGCGACCACGGCGTCGACGTTCGCACCGGCGTGGCGGTGGCCGGGTTCGAGGGCGGCGACCGGGTGGAGCGGGTCCGCCTCGGCGACGGCTCGGAGGTGGAGGCCGACGTTGTCGTCATCGGGGTGGGGGTGGCTCCCGCCACCGGGTGGCTGGCGGGCTCGGGGCTCACCCTCGACGACGGCGTGGTGTGCGACGCCACCTGCCTCGCCGCCCCCGGCGTGGTCGCCGCCGGAGACGTGGCTCGCTGGCCCAATCCCCGGTTCGGCCAGGTGATGCGGGTGGAGCACTGGGACAACGCCATCGACCAGGGCGCCCACGCCGCCCGCCGCCTGCTCGACGGTGACGGGCCGGGCACCCCGTACCAACCGGTGCCCTGGTTCTGGTCCGACCAGTACGACCGCAAGCTGTCCCTGGCCGGCCGCCCCGGCCCGGGCGACACCATGACGGTGGTGCAGGGTTCCCTGGCCGAGCGGCGCTTCCTCGCCCTCTACGGCCGGGCCGGCCGGGTGGTGGGCGCCCTGGGTATGAACCGACCGGCGCCGGTGATGCGCTACCGGGCGCGCATCGCCGGCGGGCTGGCCTGGGACGACGCCTTGAGGGAGTTGGAGGAGACCCCATGAGACAGCCGAGCGACACCGACCCGGTCCGGCGGGTGCTGACCACCACCCACACGTGGGCGGTGGTGGGCTGCTCGCCGGAGCCGGGGCGTGACAGCCACCGGGTGGCGGCGTTCCTGCAGCGCAACGGCTTCCGCGTCATCCCGGTGCGCCCCGGCGTCGACGAGGTCCTTGGTGAGCGGTGCTGGCCGAACCTCGCCGCCGTCCCCGCCGAGGAGGAGATCGACGTGGTCGACATCTTCCGGCGCTCAGACCAGGCCGGCGTCCACGTCGACGAGGCCATCGACCGCGGCGCCCGCGCCGTGTGGATGCAGCTCGGGGTGGTCGACCCCGCCGCCGCCGACCGGGCCCGGACCGCCGGCCTCGACGTGGTCATGGACCGCTGCCCCATGATCGAGCTGCCCCGCCTGTGACGGCGGCGGCGGGGTCCGGGCGGGCGGCGCCTCCGCCGGGCGGCGACGTGCCGGTGGCGGTGGCCGACGAGCCGGTGGAGGTGGTCGACGAGCGCGGGCAGGTGCTGGCGGTGGTGAGCCGGTCCGAGATCCGCCGCCGGCGCCTCCGGCACCGCACCGTGTTCGTGGCCGTCACCGACGCCGGAGGCGAGCGCCTCCTGGTGCACCGGCGCGCCGACTGGAAGGACGTGTGGCCCTCACGCTGGGACATCGCCTTCGGCGGTCTGGCAGGCGGGGTTGTACAACGACCAGCGGTACAGCATCCCCCTCGACGTGCACCCGATCGGCTTCTACTACAACCGGACGCTCATGGAGCAGGCCGGGCTGGACCCGGACAACCCGCCGCAGGACCGCGAGTCCTACGAGGCAGCCCTCGACGCGTTCAAGGCCGCCGGGATCCAGGGTCACTGGGTGTCGCCCTACGCTCC
>JAUJNP010000034.1 GCA_030448105.1 Acidimicrobiales bacterium
GGAGCATCGGTGGTGGTGCAGCGAGGGCCCGAGGAGGTCGTCGTCGAGGTTCGGGGCCGAGCCCCCCAGGTGGTTCCCGGCATTGCCTGGGGGGTGACGAGTCGGGCGGCGGGGCCGATGGAACGGCTCGTGCCCGAAGACGAGCGGGGGTGATGGCGATGGCGGGCCGAGCGGGTGAGGAGCGAGGATCGCTGGCCGTCGAGCTGTCGGTGCTGGCACCGGCGCTGATCGCCTTCATGTTCCTGGTCGTCTTCGCCGGCCGGGTGGCCCAGGCGGAATCGGACGTGCGCAGTGCCGCCCACGAGGCGGCCAGGGCGGCTTCCCTGCGGGGTTCGGCCACGGCGGCGGAAGCGGCCGCCAGGACCACTGCTGGCCAGAACCTTTCCACCAGCGGGGTGGCCTGCGGATCTTCCACGGTGGCTGTCGACGCGTCGGACCTACGCCCGGGCGGCCAGGTGGCGGTCACCGTGCGGTGTCGGACCTCCTACGCCGATCTGGCCATGTTCGGGGTGCCGGGATCCCGTGACTTTGAGGTGACGGCGGTGGAGGTCGTTGACAGCTACCGAGGTGGCTCGTGAGCAGGCTTTGGCGCGACCAGGGTTCGCTCTCGATCTTTGTGGCGGTCATGGCGGTCGGGCTGGTGATGGCCGCCGGGCTCGCCATCGACGGCGGCCGCAAGCTCAACGCCCTCGGACACGCCCGCGACATCGCCGACAACGCCGCCCGCGCCGGTGCTCAAGAGGTGGACCTGGTCCACGCCCGCAGCTCGGGCGAGGTGGTGCTCGACCCGACCGCCGCCGAGGCCCGGGCCCAGTCCTACCTGGCCTCGGTGGGACGCCAGGGCACGGTGGTGGTCGGCCGTGACACCGTCACCGTCACCGTCACCGTGGACCAACCCATGGTGATCCTGCCCATCGGCAACCAGCGGGTGAGCGCCACCGAGTCAGCCCGCACCCTCCCGGAGGTTCCCTCATGATGGACCGCACCCACGACGCCCTCAGGGGCATGGCTGCCCTGGCGGCCACGCTGGCCTTCGTGGTCGGCCTGCCGGTGGGCCTGGCCCTGGTGGTGGGCAACCCGCTGCCTAGCTCGGTGCCGACCTGGGATGCCCTGCGGCTCGGGCTCGAGCGCAACCCGTGCAGGCCGAGCTGGTCGTCAACGCGCTGGCGGTGCTGTTGTGGGCGGTGTGGGCCCGGGGGACGCTGGCCCTGGCGGGCGAGGCCATCGCCGCATGGCGGGGCCGGGCCACGGACCCGCCGCCCTCGTCGATGGGGGCCCGGGCCCTGGCCGCTCGCGCGGTGGCGTCGATCACGCTGCTCAGCGTCCTGCTCCCCGGCCGGGTGACCGAGGCCGCGCCCTTGTCGGCCACCGTGCAGCGGGCCCCGGCGGTCGCCATGCCCGCGCTCGCCACCCCGGCGGCCGAGGGCGCCAGTGCTTCGGCGGCGCCAGGTCCGCCGCCGCCACCGGCACCGGCACCTGGTGCCGTCGGCACCTACAGCGTGGGTCCCAGGGACACGTGGTGGTCGATCGCCGAGGCCGTCCTCGACGACGGGCTGCGCTGGCGGCAGGTGCGCGATCTCAACGTTGGTCGGACCATGGTTGACGGCCATGTGCTCAACGCCACCGACGAACAGCTGGTGGAGGGCTGGACCGTGCTCATACCAGGAGGCACGCAACCCGCAGCGGCCACGGCAGCAGCGCACTCAGCATCGAGCGAGGTCGTGGTGGCGCCGGGCGACACGTTGTGGCACATCGCCGAGCACGAGCTAGGCGACCCCTTCGAGTGGCCGAGTGTGTTCGAGGCCAACGCCGGCGTGGCCCAGCCGGACGGTGAGGTGTTGAGTGACCCCGATCTCATCCAGCCTGGGTGGCGCCTCACCATCCCCGCCGACGAGACGCCCGCAGCCGCTGCGAGCCCACCCCCAACACCTTCGGAGGCCGCCCCCTCGCCTCAGGGACCGGCACCTCCCGCCGACAGCACCCTCGCTCCGGCGTCGCCGGAGGCTGCGCCGCCGGTCACGGCCGAGGGCACCGCCCCGAGCACGGCCACGACGAGCGCGCCCCGCCGAGAGCGCCCGCTGCGGGCACAGCGCTCACCGGCGGCGACGCCGCCACCGGCCCCTGCCCCGATGCAGCCCTCCGACGGGGCCGCCACCGCAGCCTCGACTGACCAGCCGGCACCTGCCCAGGGCGGGCTAGGTGGCATGGCTGCGGCGGCGGCGAAGGTGGCGATGATTGGGCTGCCGGCGCTGGCCGCTACCGGCGTGGTGGTGCGCCTGGGGCTGTTGCGACGCCTGCAGCTTCGCCGTCGGCACCCCGATCGCAGCCTGCCCCGACCCGACCCCGAGTTGGAACCGCTAGAGCGCCGGCTACGAGCGATCGGCGCCGAGGAGGTCGCCGAGTGGGTGGAGCTGGGCATGCGCCTGCTGACGTTGCGTATCAGCGAGGCGGGTTACGAGGTCGTGCCTCGGGTGCTCGTGGTGCGGGTCGGGGAGTTTGGCTTCGAGGTCCTCTTGGACCAGCCGTGCCCGGCACCGGAGGGCTTCGAGGGCGACCCCGGCGCCCGGGTGTGGCGTCTTCACGGGGACGTGGAGATTGAAGACCTGCGCCAGCTGGTGGCTCGTGCGCCGGTGGTCTCTCCCGCGTTGGTGTCCTTGGGCGTTGCGCCCGAGGGCCCGGTGCTTGTGGACCTGGAGACGCTCGGCGTGCTCAGTGTGGAGGGCGACCAGCACCGCGTTCGGGCCTTCCTCGCCGGCGTGGCTTTGCAGCTGGCTACCGCCAGCTGGTCGGAGATCGAGCTGGCAGTGCTCGATGGCGATCTCGGGGTGACGACACTCGAACGCGGCCCGGTGTGCTCCGATCTCGAGGAGCTCATCGCCCGGGTGGCCACCAACGCCCGCGCCACGGCCAACGCACTGGGCGACCTGGGGTCGACCACCGAGGCACGCGTGTCCGAGGCCGATGCCGACACGTGGGCTCCGGTGGTGGCGGTGGTGGGACCCGATCGACGTGAGGAGGTCGTCCCCCAGCTGGCGAAGGTCGTGGGCCGACCTGGCCAGGGCGGCGCCCTGGTGGCCGCCGGGCCGGTGCGCGATGCCACCTGGCGGCTGTCGATCTCTGCCACCGGCGAAGCTGTCCTGGCTCCTCTCGGCCTCGAGGTGGACATCTCTGGCGTCGACTACGAAGCGGTGACCGACGCCAGTCGTCTGCTCGAGGTGGCGGCCGAGGAGGGCGACCACGCGCCGCTGGTCGACCTGGCGCTCGAGAGCGTCCGTCATCACAGCGGCGCCGAGGTTGGCGCCGACCCCGAGGAACAGGACGTGGGTCTCGGCCAGCAGCGCCTCCTCGAGCCCCCTGGCCCCGGTGATGTCGTCGTCCGGGTGCTGGGCCGCCCGGAGGTGACCGGGTGGCACAGTCGACCGCCCAGCAGGAAGTGCAGCGAGATCGTGGAGTACCTGGCCGTGCACGACGCGCCGGTCCCCACCGAGCGGCTGCGTGAGGTGCTGTGGCCGGTGCGGGAGGAGGAGGACAAACGCTCAGGATCTCGTAAGAGGGTGAGAGGTTCTCCGCAGAGCCTGAAGTCGGCGGTGCATCGCACCCGAGTGGCGCTGGGCTTCGACGACGAGGGTCAGCCGCACTTGCCCCCGGCCAAGGACGGCTGTCACCGGCTCGGGCCGAAGGTGCGCTGCGACTGGACCGCCTTCCGCTCCTTGGTGGAGTCCTCGCACCGCCAGCCCCGGGAGCAGGAGGTGGCGTTGCTCCGTGCCGCCCTGGAGTGGGTGCGGGGCGCCCCGTTCTCCTACGTGCCC
>JAUJNP010000035.1 GCA_030448105.1 Acidimicrobiales bacterium
ACGACATCGCCGTGGCCCGGACCCTCTACCAGGGCGCCGACGTCTGGCTCAACCATCCCCGCCGCCCTCTGGAGGCGTGTGGCACCAGCGGCGAGAAGGCGGCCCTCAACGGGTCGCTCAACTGCTCCATCCTCGACGGCTGGTGGGACGAGATGTTCGACGGGGAGAACGGCTGGGCCATCTCCTCGGCCCAGGGCACCGACGACCTGACCAAGCGCGACCAGCTCGAGGCCGACAGCCTCTTCGCCCTGCTCGAGGACCAGATCGTGCCGCTGTTCTACGAGCGCAGCCAGGGGCCGGTGCCCCGCCAGTGGGTGCGGAGGGTCAAGGCGTCCTTGGCCTCGCTCGGCCCCCAGGTGACCGCCAGTCGTATGGTGCGCGACTACGTGGAGACGCTCTACGAGCCGACCGCCGCCCGGGCCGATCGTCTGGCCGCCGGCGATGGTGCTCGGGCTCGGGACCTGGCGGCGTGGAAGGAACGGGTGACGGCGGCGTGGAAGGGCGTCCACATCGACGCCGTCGACGCCGACCCTGCCGTCCCCGACGTGGGGAGCGAGCGGGAGGTGGAAGCGGTGGTCTCCCTCGGCGACCTCGGCCCCCACGACGTGGAGGTGCAGCTCCTGCACGGCCCCGTCGGTACGAACGACGAGCTGCAGGGGACCACCGTGGTCACCATGGCCCTGGCCGGTCCCGCCGACGACCACCACCTCCGCTACCGGGGTGGCTTCATCTGCGACCGCACCGGTCGCTACGGCTTCACGGCGCGGATCGTGCCCGCCCATCCCGACCTCGTCACCCCCGTCGAGCTCGGCAGGGTCGCCTGGGGGTAGCTGCTTCTCCGCGGAGGGCCTCACCGCCGAACGTGGGTGCGCTGGGGGCCCGACGGCCCCGGCGTCAGACGGCGATGACCTCGGTGACGCCCTCCACCCGGTCGCGAAGGATGCGTTCGATCCCGGCCTTCATGGTGACCGTCGAGGCCGGGCAGGTCCCGCAGGCGCCGACGAGCTCGACGGTGACCACGCCGGTCTCCTCGTCGACGTCCTTGACCACGATGTCGCCGCCGTCGGCCTGCAGGGCGGGACGGATGACGTCGATGGTTCGCAGGAGCTCGTCGCGCACGCCCCGAGTCTGGCCCGGAGCGGCCGTGGTCACAACCGCTGGTTTGGCGCGACCGGTGGGAACGTGATCGCGTGGAGCGGGCATGGAGGCGGACACGATGCTGGTGGTCGCGCACCAGGGGGGCTGGGACGAGGCGATCTTCGTCGTCGTTCCCCTGGCGATCCTCGCCGTGCTGTTGTGGTTGGCCCGCCGGCGGGCCGAGGACGAAGCCGACGCCGATGGCGCCGGCACCCGGCTCGGAAGCGAGCCGGAGGCTCCCGACCGGTAGCTGCGAGCGCGACCGCCGATGGCCCGAGTCGTCACCCGGGTCACCGGGTCAGCGCAGGAGGTGGGGCGCTGGATGCAGCCGCGCCGGGATCTGGTGCACGAGCGTGTCGTGCCGCAGGTGGCGCCGGTGGAGGGGACCACTCCGGCGACGGCGGTGTTCGAAGCGGTCGACGGGCCGTTCCGGTGGTACCGGCGCACGGCCAAGTGCGAGGCCGACGCCGACGGAGGAGGCACGGCAGTGGTGTCGACCACCGACTTCCGCCTCGCCGTTCCCTACTTCGCCTGGCTGGTCACCCTTCCCACCCGGCGGGCGCTGCGGCGCCTCGGTGAGGATGACCGCCAGCCGTGGTGGGCGCCGCCCCAGCGCCTGGGCGCCCGGGAGGCCTCGGTCCTCGGGGTGCTGGCTGCCGCCTCGGTGGTCACCGGCTATCTGGGGACCCTGCTCACCCAGACCGTCACCTTCGCCGCCGAGGAGCTCGGCGGCGGGGGGAGCCGGGCTCAGAGCGTGGTGCTCGCTGCGGTCCGCCTCGGCGTACTGTTGGCCCTGGCCCTGGTGGCCGCCGCCGACCGACTCGGTCGCCGGCCGGTGCTGTTGGTGTGCGCCGCCGGCGGTTGCCTGGCTGCAGCCGCCGGTGCGGTGGCGCCGACGCTGGCGTGGCTCGGGGCCAGCCAACTGGTGGCTCGGGGCTTCGCCACCGCGCTGGCCGTGCTCGTCACCATCGTGGCCGCCGAGGAGATGCCGAGAGGGGCGCGGGCCTATGCCGTCAGCGTGTTGGGCATGGCCGGCGGCCTCGGCGCCGGCCTGTGCCTGCAGGCCCTGCCCTTGGCCGACCTCGGCCTTCGGGGATGGCGCCTCGTCTACCTGCTGGCCCTCGCCGGGCTGCCCCTGGTGCGCAGCATCGCCGGCCACCTCGCGGAGAGCCGCCGCTTCGTGGTCGCCCACGCCACGGTCGCCCTCGCCGGCCACGGCCGCCGGCTGGCGTTGCTCGCCGCTTCGGCGTTCCTCCTGGCCGTCTTCACCGCTCCGGCGTCACAGCTGCAGAACGAGTTCCTCCGAGGCGAACGGGGCTTCTCCGCCAGCCGCATCGCCCTGTTCGCCCTGCTGACCAACGCGCCTGCCGGCGTCGGCGTCGTGGCCGGCGGGCGCCTGGCCGACCTTCGGGGCCGCCGGGTGGTCGGCGCCGTGGGTCTCGCCGGGGGGGTGGCGGCGACGGTGGCGGTGTACGCCAGCACGGGATGGCCGCAGTGGGCGTGGTCGGTGGTGGGAGCGGTGGTCGGAGGGGCAACCCTGCCGGCGCTCGGGGTCTACGGGCCCGAGCTGTTCCCCACCTCGCTGCGAGGTCGGGCCAACGGGCTCGTCGCCCTGCTCGGGGTGACCGGGAGCGTGACCGGGCTGCTCGGGGCTGGCGTGCTCGCCGAGCGCCTCGGCGGACTGGGCCCCGCCCTCGGCCTGTTGGCCCTCGGACCGGCGGTGTTGGTGGTGCTGGTCCTGGTCGCCTACCCCGAGACGGCGCAACGGGAGCTCGAGGAGCTCAACCCCGAAGATCGGCCGTCGAGCCGAGCAGGCCCCGAACCCACGTCGCCACCGCCTCTGCCACCCGGCCATCGGCTCCCTTGAGGTCGTGACGTCCACCGTCCACCCACACGTGGGTCACTGGTCCAGGGATGGCGGCGGTGGCCTCCTCCAGCTCGGCGGGGGTGGCGAAGGGGTCGCGGGTCCCGGAGACGAACAGGCACGGAAGCGCCAACGCCGGGAGGTGGGAGGTGCGCGGCCGCTCGGGCCGACCCGGCGGGTGCAGCGGGTAGCTGAGGAGCACCAGGCCGGCGGCGGGAAGGCCCTCGGCCACGGCCATGGAGCACATGCGCCCGCCCATCGACCGCCCGCCCAGCACCACGGCATCGGGAGCCGCGCCGGTGCGGGCGGCCAGCGCGATGGCCGCCTCCATCACCGCGGCCACCAGCTTCGGCGCCCGGTCGGGGGCCTGGCGCCCCTCGCGCCGGTAGGGGAAGTCGATGCGCTCGACCGGCATCGGCGCCAGCGCCGCCTCGACGGCGACCAGCCCGGGGTGGTTCCGATCGCTCCCCGCCCCCGGAGTCAGCAGCACTGCTGCCGGGCCGCGACCAGCTCCGGGGCGCGGGCCCGCCACCGCCCGCTCCTAGGTGCACAGCTCGGAGGCAGCGGCCAGGAGGATCCGGCGGGCCTCGGCGAGCTCGGAGATCCGCTCGGCTGCCCCTTCGCTGGCGCCTCCGTGATCGGGATGGGCCAGGCGCAGGAGGCTTCGGAACCGGCGCTGCACCTCACCCCGTTCGGGGGCGGAGGCATCGGCGAAGCCGAGCACGCTCAGGGCCCAGCGATGGGGGTGGGCGAGGGCGGCGGTTGTCCAC
>JAUJNP010000004.1:0-30858 GCA_030448105.1 Acidimicrobiales bacterium
CTTTGCTCCGCCTCCGGCGGAGCCGGCTTCGCCGATCCGGGTGACACGCTGGGGGCTGCTCCGCCTGGCGGACTGCGCAGCGGTGACAGGGAACCGTGACGTCGCCTCACGATGTGCCTTCGGTGGGCGAGCTGGTGGAAGCGGTGCGGGAGTTCCTCGAGGGCGACGTGATGGCCGCCACCGAGGGGCGGGTGCGGTTCCACGCCCGGGTGGCGGCCAACGTGCTGGCCATGGTGGAGCGCGAGCTGGCCGCAGGGGCCGGCCAGGCGGAGGAGCACTCGCGCCGCCTGGCGTCGCTGGGGGTGGCCAGCGATGCCGGGCTGGCGGCGGCCATACGCGACGGTCGCTTCCAGGGGCGGTGGGACGAGGTGCGGGCGGCGGTGGAGGCGGCGGTGGCGGACAAGCTCGCCGTGGCCAACCCGACCTACGCCGACGAGGGCGGCCCCGCCGGCCCGGGGGGGTAGGGGCCGAGCCCGCCGGATGCGGGCGGGCCGCCGGTAGTGTCTGGCCGATGCGGATCGGGGTGCTGGGTGCAACCGGCCCGGCCGGCAGCTCGCTGTCGGCCCGGCTGGCGTCGGTGGGCTTCGAGGTGGTCCTCGGATCGCGTTCCCAGCACAAGGCCATGGAGGTGCGCGATCGGCTGCTCGGCCGGTGGCCCGGCCGGGGGCTGTCGATCGACGCCACCGACAACGCCGGCGCGGCCGAGGCCGACCTGGTGGTCATCGCCACCCCGTGGGACGCGGCGGGCTCCACCGCCCAGGCCGTCAGCGCGCAGCTGGCCGGCAAGGTCGTCATCTCCATGGCCAACGCGCTGGCCAAGGTGGGCCACGAGTTCCAGCCGCTGGTGCCGCCACGGGGTTCGGTGGCGGCCAGCGTGCAGGCCGCCGTGCCCCGTTCACGGGTGGCGGCCGCCTTCCACCACGTGCCGGCCAAGGAGCTGGGCGACCTCGACCACCCGATCGAGAGCGACGTGCTCGTGTGCTCGGACCACAAGGACGCCACCGAGTCCACCATCGAGATCGTCCGCAAGATCCCCGACCTGAGGGCCCTCGACTCGGGTGAGCTCTCCAACGCCGCCCCGATCGAGGCGTTCGCGGCGGTGCTGCTACAGGTGAACGTGCGGTACAAGACCCGGGTGGCGTTGCGCTTCACGGGCATCCCCGAGTGAGCGTCGGGCCGGCGCCCCACGAAGGCCCGATGCGCCTGTTCGACACCGCCCGGGGCGAGGTGGTGCCGTTCACGCCCGGGCCGGTCGTCACCATGTACACCTGCGGGATCACGCCGTACGACGCCACCCACGTGGGCCACGCCGCCGTCTACGTCACCTACGACTTGCTCCAGCGGCGGCTCCGTGACCGGGGCCACGACACCAAGTGCGTGCGCAACGTCACCGACGTCGACGACGACATGCTGCGCAAGGCGCGCCAGGTGGGCGTTCACTACCTCGACCTGGCGGCCGCGGAGACGGCCCGCTTCGACGACGACATGGCCGCCCTCGACGTGTTGCCGTGCTGGAGCGAGCCCCGGGCCACCTCGGCCATCCCCGACATCCGCGGCTTCATCGGCATGGTGCTCGACCGGGGCCACGCCTACGCCCGGGGGGGCGCGGTCTACTTCGACGTCTCCTCCTTCGAGCGCTTCGGCCAGGTGAGCCACAAGACCCGCGCCGAGATGCTCGAGCTGGCCGCCCGGCACGGTGGCAACCCCGACGACCCCAACAAGGACGACCCGCTCGACTTCGTGCTGTGGCAGCCCTCGGCGGCCGACGAGCCCTCCTGGGAATCGCTCTGGGGCCCGGGCCGGCCGGGCTGGCACATCGAGTGCTCGGCGCTGGCCCTGCGGGAGCTGGGCACCACCATCGACCTCCACGGCGGAGGCGCCGACCTCGTGTTCCCCCACCACGAGTGCGAGGCGGCCCAGTCCGAGGCCGCCACCGGCGAGCCCTTCGTGCGCCACTGGATGCACCAGGCCATGGTGCGGATGGACGGCGAGAAGATGTCGAAGTCGCTCGGCAACCTCGTGTTCGTGAGCGACCTGCGCAAGGAGTGGGACGGCCGCACCATCCGCCTGGGCGTGGTGGCCCACCACTACCGGAGCTCCTGGGAGTGGGACGACGGCGTGATGCCGGGCGCCGCTGCCCGCCTAGAGCGATGGCAAGCGGCGGGCGACGGTGACGGCGCCCTCGCCGAGGTCCGGGCCCGCCTCGACGACGACCTCGACACCCCCGGCGCGGTCGCGGCCATCGACGCCGCCGCCGCGGCCGGCCAGAGCGTGTCGGCCGCCGCCGCCCTCCTCGGCGTGGACGTGCGAGCATGACCCCGTGCCTGAGATGAACGACCCCGCAGGCGCCGCCGCGGAGCCGCCAGGCGACGCCGGAGGAGGGCCAGAAGCCAAGCAGCACAGCGAAGCTGCGCAGCCGCCAGGCGAAGCAGCTTTCGAGGCGGCACCCGGATGGGCGAAGCCCGCTTCGGAGGAGCGAAGCGGAGGAGAACCAGAGCAATACGGCTCGCTGTACGACACGGCCATGAAGGTGCTGGGGCCGGCGTTCCGGTTCGGGTGGCGGATCCGGGTGGAGGGGCTCGAGCACCTGCCCGAGTCGGGGCCGGCCATCATCTGCCCGAACCACACGTCGGTGCTCGACTCGTTCTTCCTGCCGGTGGCCCTGCCTCGCCGCATCACCTACGTGGGCAAGGCCGAGTACATGGACAGCTGGAAGACCAAGCACCTCTTCCCGGCCCTGGGCATGATCCCCATCGACCGCACCGGCGGCAACGCCAGCGAGCGGGCCCTCGCCGCCGCCCAGAGGGTGCTGGAGCGGGGCGAGCTGTTCGGCATCTACCCCGAGGGCACCCGCAGTCGCACGGGCAAGCTCTACCGGGGCCACACCGGCCCGGCCCGGTTGGCCCTGCGCACGGGCGCACCGATCGTGCCGGTCGGGATCCGCGGTTCGCGCGAGATCATGCCGCCCGAAGCGAAGTTCCCCCGGCCGTTCCAGTCGTGCGTCATCCGCTTCGGCCGGCCGGTGGAGGGGGGCCGCTACCAGGGCCGGGCCGACGACCGGATGGTGCTGCGCCAGATCACCGACGAGGTGATGTACGAGATCCGGGCGCTGTCGGGCCAGGAGTACGTCGACGAGTACGCCACCAAGCGGGCCGAGTCGCTGCCCACCGAGACGGCACGCATCCCCGCCTCCGATCCGACGGACGCCGGCGCCGGCGCCGACGACCCCGGCGCGGGTACGGCCGAGGGCAATGGCCACCGGCCCCGGCGAAGCTCGGCCGACGTCCTCGGCGCCCACCCCGGCGACTAGGCGATGGCCCGCCAACCGGTGCTGGTGGGCGCCAACCCGGCGGCTCAGCTGGTCGGGGAGGGCGGGGAGCCGACCGGGTTCGCGTCGATCTGGGTGGTGGATTGGTCGGTGACGGGTCCGGGCCGGGCCTTCGTGCTCTGGACCCCGACCATGAGCCGGGTCGTGGCCACCGACGCCGACCTCGGGGCCTGGCTGGTCGCCGACTTCGTCCGCCACTTCGGCGAGGTGGCGGGGCGTCAGTTCGAGCCGGTGGAGGAGGTGGGCGACGTGGCCGTCGACCTCGACCTCGGCCGCGGGCTGCAGGCCTCCGCCGGCGACATGGAGATCGAGCTCGACGACGTGGCCGCTCCTTCCCTGGTCGATGTGGACGGCGTCGAGCTGGGCGGCACCACCTACCGGCTGGTGAACGTCACCGCTCCATGTCGGGCGGCGCGCGTGCGGGTGGGCGGCGAACACCTGCCTGGTGCGCCCGCCGTCGGCGGGTCCGACGACGAACCGACCTCGACCGCCTTCCTGGCGGTGGCCGAGACCTGGCTCAGCTGACCTGCCCGAACTCGGCCCGGTACGACCGGTGACGACCGGTACGTTCGTCCCCATGGCCGAGACCACCATTCAGCTGCCCGACGGCTCGTCCCGCGCCCTTCCCGCGGGCGCCACCGCCGGCGATCTCGCCACTGCGGTTGGCCCCCGCCTGGCCAAGGCGGCGGTGATCGCCGAGGTCAACGGCACCGAGCGAGACCTCGACTGGCCGCTGTCCGACGGCGACCAGGTGGCCATCGTCGTCGACCACTCCGACCGGGGCCTCTACACGATCCGGCACTCCACTGCCCACGTCCTGGCCCAGGCCGTCCTCGACCTCTATCCCGGGGCCACCTTTGCCATCGGCCCGCCCGTGACCGACGGCTTCTACTACGACTTCGCCCTGCCGGGCGGGGCCACGTTCACCCCCGCCGACCTCGAGCGGATCGACGACCGGATGCGGGCCATCATCGCCGAGCAGCAGCCGTTCGTCCGCGACGAGCAGGCGGCCGACGACGCCCGCCGGCTGTTCGCCGACCACCCCTTCAAGCTGGAGATCATCGACGGCGCCGCCGACGACCCCACCGCCTCCACCGAGGCGGGGATGGTGCGCACCTACGAGAACCCCAGCGAGCACAAGGCGGCCGAGGGCCGGGCCAGCTTCATCGACCTCTGTCGCGGCCCCCACGTCCCCCACACCCGCCGCCTCGGGCACTTCCGGCTGCTCCGGGTGGCCGGTGCCTACTGGCGGGGCGACGAGCGCAACCCGATGCTGCAACGCATCTACGGCACGGCCTGGGCCACCAGAGCCGACCTGGAGGCGCACCTGCACCACCTGGAGGAGGCCGAGCGGCGCGACCACCGCAAGCTCGGCGCCGAGCTCGACCTGTTCTCGTTCCCTTCCGAGATCGGCGGGGGCCTCGCCGTCTTCCACCCCAAGGGCGGCCTCGTGCGCAAGCTCCTGGAGGACTACAGCCGGGCGGAGCACGAACGGGGCGGGTACGAGTTCGTGTGGACCCCCCACCTGGCCAAGTCCACCCTCTTCGAGCTCTCCGGCCACCTCGACTGGTACGCCGACGGCATGTACCCCCCCATGGAGATGGAGGGGGCCACCTACTACCCGAAGCCGATGAACTGCCCGGCGCACATGCTCATCTACCGGTCCCGGCAGCACTCCTACCGAGACCTGCCGCTGCGGCTGTTCGAGTTCGGCACGGTGTACCGCTTCGAGAAGTCGGGGGTGGTCCACGGCCTCACCCGGGTGCGGGGCATCACCCAGGACGACAGCCACATCTTCTGCACGCCCGAACAGCTCCAGGACGAGCTGGCCGGGCTGCTGGCGTTCGTGCTGCGGCTGCTGCGCACGTTCGGCCTCACCGAGTTCGAGGCCGAGCTGTCCACCCGCGATCCCGACAAGATGATCGGCGACCCGGCCGACTGGGACCGGGCGGAGGCCGCCCTGGCCGCCGCCCTCGACGCCGCCGGCCTCACCTACGTGGTGGCCGAGGGCGAGGCCGCGTTCTACGCCCCTAAGATCGACGTGCACGTCCGCGACACCATCGGCCGCCGTTGGCAGCTCTCCACCCTCCAGGTGGACTTCCAGCTCCCGGATCGCTTCGAGCTCGAATACGTCGACCGCGACGGCAGCCGGCGCCGGCCCCACGTGATCCACCGGGCCCTGTTCGGCTCGGTGGAGCGGTTCTTCGGGATCCTCGTCGAGCACTACGCGGGCGCCTTCCCCACCTGGCTGGCGCCGGTGCAAGTGCGGGTGCTGCCCGTGCGCGACGACCACCACTCCTACGCCTCGCGGCTGGCCGACCGCTTCCAGGCCGAGGGCCTGCGAGCCGACGTCGTCGACGCCGACGAGAAGCTCGGCAACCGCATCCGGCGCGCCAAGGTGGAGAAGGTGCCCTACGTGCTGGTCGTCGGCGACGACGACGTGGAGCACGGCACCGTAGGCGTGAACCCCCGCGGCGGCGACGTGGAGCGGGGGGTGGCGGTCGACACCTTCGTCGAGCGGCTGCACGCCGAGGTGCTGGCCAAGACGGCGGACGGTTGACGTGTCGCTCGACCGGCTGTGGGCGGGGTGGCGCTCGACCTACATCGCGTCCGCGTCGGCCGACCCGGCCCTACTCGGCCCCGACGGCGACGGGCGGTCGCTGTTCGAGCGGATCCTCACCAGCCACCTGCCCGACGAGCGCACCTACGTGATCTGGAGAGGGGAGCGCTGCGCCGCCCTCCTCAACGCCTACCCCTACGGCACAGGGCACCTCATGGTCCTGCCCCAGCGGGCGGTCGCCGACCTCGAGGACCTCGACACGGGCGAGGCGGCCGAGCTGTGGGCGGCGGTGACGGCCGCGGTGCGGGCCGTGAAGGCGGCCTACCGGCCCGACGGGGTGAACGTGGGGATGAACCTCGGCGCCGCCGCCGGGGCCGGGGTGCCCGACCACCTGCACGTGCACGTGCTGCCGCGCTGGGCGGCGGACTCCAACTTCATGACGTCGGTGGCCGAGGCCCGGGTGCTGCCCGAGCCCCTGGACGAGACGTGGCGCAAGCTGCGCGAGGCCTGGGGGGGCGGCCGCTGAGGGCAGTACCGTCGGCTCCGATGCCCAACCCCACCGCCGGCCCCGAGCGCGAGGAGTCGGACGCGGCTGGATCTGACCCCGAGCACACCGACGCCTTGCCCGAGGAGCTCGACGTCAGCGGTTACGTCGGTCCCTACGTCTTCCCGAACAACAACCGACGGCGGATCCCGGGCTACCTCTACCTGGGCGTGGCCGTCGTGTGCCTGGCGGTCTGGGCCCTCACCCGCGACGGCGGTGCGGTGCTGGTGAACGACGGCTACCTGTGGGCCGGCGCCGGGCTGGCCCTGGTCGGCGCCTACCACCTGGTGGCGGGCTGGAACCTCGACGTGGACGAGCAGGATGCGCTGGTGGTGGCCACCCGCACCGTCGGCTTCGCGGTGGGCCACGCCTCGGCGCAGATGGGCTGGCGGGGCTTGCGCAGCCGACCGACCTGGCGGATCCTGCTGTATTCGGCCGACGACCCGCCCAGCCGGCGGGGCCTGGTGCTGGTCGACGGTGTCGACGGCGAGGTGGTCGACTGGTTCGTGGAGGACAACCCCGAGGACTGGTCGAAGCTTGACGGGCGCCTTTCCGCAGGCCAACCGCAAGATACCCCTTAGCACAGCGCTGTGACCGGCCCGCTGTGCACCACCGAGAGTGCGCCGAGCTCCTGAGCGTGTCGACGAGGACGTTGCGCCGCCGCATCGCTGACGGCAGCGTCGCCTCGGTGGTGGTCGGTCGTCGCCGCTTGGTGCCGGCCAGTGCCGTGGTCGACCGGAGACTCCCCCTGGGGGCTGGGTGCCGACAGAGGATGAGGGGACGTCCCCACGCGGGCGACGTGCCGGTAGTCGGTTCGGCTGGTGGAGGTTTCTTGGTCACAGCGCCAGTCGTTCCGGTGGCGGTGCATCCGGCCAGCGTGTAGACACTCGACTCGTGTCGGGGCCGCTTGTTGGCCGCCGCGGTTCGAGCGCGAGCCTCAGGGCCGAGTCTGCCGTCGAGGAGGCGACCGACCTGTGGCGCCGGCCGATGTGGGTTGTGGTGGCGGTGCTCGAATCGCCTTCGCCGCGGGGCCGTCGCGCGCTCGTGGTCGGTGCAGTGGCCCTGCTCGTCATCCCATTCGCGGTTGCGCTCGTAGCACTCCACGATCCGCGTTGGTACCCGGCCCTGGAGCTCGCGCAGACAGAGTTCCACGTTCGCGACGTCGGCACTGCTCACACCCCGCTGACGGGGCTCATCGGTCGACTGGGGTCCGTGGAGCAACGTGGGAGCCACCCCGGACCGTTGAGCTTCTTTGTGTTAGCTCCCGTCTACCGACTCGCCGGTTCGAGTCCATGGAGCTTGCAGGTGGCGACTGTCGTCCTGCACCTGTCTGCGATCGGGGTCGCCTTGTGGATCGGTCACCGGCGGGGCGGGCTGCGGCTCCTGCTCCTGTCAGCCGCCGTCCTGGCCGTACTGCTCAGGTTCTACGGCCCGGCCATCCTCACCGAGCCCTGGAACCCGTATCTGCCGATGCTGTGGTGGTTGGTGTACGTGCTGGCCGTTTGGTCGGTGGTAGAGGATGATCTCGCGCTGCTTCCCGTCGCCGTCGGCGCCGGAAGCATCTGCACCCAGACCCATGTCTCCTACGTTGGCCTCGTCGCCGGGCTCGGAGGGGTTGCGGTTGCGACCGTGTTCGTCCGTGGCTTTCGACGCCGGCACGGCGGTCCAGCGCCGGCACGCACCTGGGCATGGCTCGCCATCTCGGCGGCCATGGGTGCCGTGCTCTGGCTGCCACCGGTCCTCGAGGAGCTGAGACGGGATCCGGGCAACTTGTCGATCGTCTTCGACTCCTTCGCCGATCCTGCGCGAGACGCGATCGGTCTACGCCGGGGAGCCGAACTGCTGGTCGCCCGCCTGGATCCATGGCGGCTGCTCTTCGGGCGGGCGGATGCCAAGGTCGTGACCGAGCCACAGCCCTGGTCGGTCACTGGCCTGCTCTACCTGGCCGCCTGGGTCGCGTCGATGGTCGTGGCCTGGCGACTCAGGCACCGACCACTGCTCCGCCTCCACGCCGTCCTCGGCGTCGCCCTCGGTTGCGGCGCCCTCTCCGCCAGTCGGATCTACGGCTACACCTGGGCTTGGCTCGTGCAGTGGGCGTGGGGCTTGACTGCTCTCTTGGCCGTCGCCGTAGCGTGGACATTGGCCTGCGCGGTCCCGAGGATGCGCCCGGTCCGACTCGGCGCCGCCGGCGTGGTGGTGGTTCTGGCGCTCGGGTCCGCTGTCGGCTTCATTAGCGATGCTTCTCATGTCGAACCCGACGACGTCGCAAGCTCCCGCAACCTCCGACATCTCGTCCCCGCCACCCTGGAGGTCATCGACCGCGGTGTTGGTCCGGGCGATGGCCGGGATGGCCGTTATCTCATCACCTCGGCCGATCCGATCGGTGTCGTAGGGAACGCGCAGGCCTTTGGCTTGGCCAACGAGCTGGATCGAGAAGGCATTCAGGTCGGGATCGACATCAGCAACCGTCTGCCAGCGGCACCGCACCTGACGATGGACCCGTCGCAGGCCACGACCGTCCTGCGGTTGGTCACCGGCCCGGCGATCGAGGTCTGGGAGCAGAAGCCCGGCACGCGCCGCATTGCCCTGTACGATCCCCGAACCAGCGAAGAGCGTGCGCTCCAGGCGCGGCTCCGAAACGAAATCAACGAGGAACTGCTGCGGCTGGAGCTTCCGAATCTGGTAGCTCAAATCGACGCTTCGCTCGTGGGCTCGATCTTCGTGTTCCGCACAAACTCGCGGGTCCCCGACGATGTCATCGCGAAGCTGGTACGGATTTTCGAGATAGGAGCCCCCAGCGCGGTGTTCATCGAGTCGTGACCTCGGTGCCAAAGCGGCTCGTTTCCAGCCGTCCCTTCGTTTCGACGACGACTGGCGCGCAGACGTGGTCGGACCTCGACGGGCGGCGCTCGGCCTAGGCGCCCCTCACCACCGCGAGCACCCGCTCGGCGGCGTGGAGGTGGTCGACGGCGGTGCGCACCGCCTCCCGGACGAGGTCGAGGGCCGATACCTCACCGTCGCCGGCGACCGCACCCCGGCGCGACCAGTCGCCGGCCGGCGTGCGTTCGATGCGGGCCGCCAACGCCTGGCTGCGCTCGGCCAGCTCGGCCAGGAGGCCACCCACCACCTGCTCACCGGCCTCCCAGGTGCGGGCCGCCTCGTCGACGACGGCCGGATGCAGGACGGGGCGATCGTGGATCAGCACCTGGTCGAGGGCCCGCTCGAGCAGGGCGAGGCTGCGCACCACCACGGCGAGGTGGTCGGCGGCCGAACGGCCTTCGGGCCCGACGCGGTGAGCGAGGTCGTCCTCGGCGCCCTCGCCGGGGTCGTCGGCCGGTGTGGCGAAGAGCGACCGGAAGCGACGGGGGAGCGAGCGCATGGTGACGGCCGCGTCGGAGGGCGCCACCCGGGAGACGTCGAGACCAGCCATCAGCGGCCGCGCGCGGCGCGCAGCACCCGGCCCACGTCGAGCAGGTGGTGGTGGCCCTCGTGGAGGGCGTAGCGCCCCATCCCCACGACGGTGAAGCGGTCCTCGCCCCGCCGGGCGGTGCGGTCCCAGGCGTCGGGCGGCACCGAGGCGAGGGTGGCGGCCAGCCCCTCGGCCGCGGCCGCCAGCCCGTCGGCGGCCGCCACCGGGTCCTCGGCGTTGTAGGCCTCGTCGACGGCGGCGGCCTCGTGGTCCCACCACTCGAGGACCGGGTCGTCCTCCTCGAGGGCGAGGCGGATGCGCCGGTCGAAGAGGGCCAGCGCGCCGCGGGTGTGGCAGGTGTACTCGAGGGCCGACCAGGTGGTCGGCTCAGGGCGGGCCCGCACGATGACCGAGGGATCCTCGCCCGGCAGGAACCGGGTCAGCGGCGCACGGAACCGGCGGGACAGGCCGCGCACCGCGCCGGGCAGGTCGGCCGGATCGGTGCCCAGCGGATCGAACCCGCACTCCTCGCAGGGCTCCTCCTGCACCTGCGCCCAGTGGCGGTCGGCTCCCGGTGTCACTCGTCGGCGCCGACGAGGCGGCGAGCGGCCTCGGCCAGGTGGGGCGGCATGACGTCGTAGTGGTCGTGTCGGGCGCTGAAGCGCCCCCGGCCCCCGGTGAGCGAGCGCAGGTCGATGGCGTAGCGGGCCAGCTCGGATGACGGGACCAGCGCGGTGACGGCCTGCTCGCCGGACCCGACCGGCTCGGTGCCCTGCACCCGCCCCCGCCGGGCGTTGAGGTCGCCCATGACGTCGCCCTGGTGCTCGACCGGCGCCACCACGACCACCTTCGACACCGGCTCGAGCAGGACCGGCCCGGCCTCGGCCAGGGCGGCCCGGATGGCGAGCCGGCCGGCGGTGCGGAACGCCATCTCCGAGGAGTCGACCGAGTGCTCCTTGCCGTCGACCAGCTCCACGCCGACGTCGACCACCGGGTGGCCGAACACACCGCCGCTGGCCATGGCCTCCTCGATGCCCTTCTGGACGGCGGGGATGTAGCTGCGGGAGATCGCTCCGCCCACGATCCTGTCGGTGAACTCGAAGCCCCCGCCCCGCTCCAGGGGCCGTACCCGGATGGTGCAGACCCCGAACTGCCCATGGCCTCCGGACTGCTTCTTGTGACGGCCTTCGGCCGCGGCTTCGGAGGTGATGGTCTCGCGGTAGGGCACCCGCACCGGCTCGGTGTCCACCCGCACGCCGAACTTGCGCTCGAGCCGCTCCAGGGCGATGGCCAGGTGCGTCTCGCCCACCCCCCGCAGGACGGTCTGGTGCACCTCTCCGTCGCGGGACACCTCCAGCACAGGGTCCTCGTCGAGCAGGCGGTGCAACGCGTTGCCCAGCTTGTCCTCGTCGGCCTGGGTGCGGGCGCGGACGGCGACGGCCAGCAACGGCTCGGGCATGTCGATGGGCGCCACCGTGACCGGCGTGCCCTTCGGCGCCAGCGTGTCGCCGGTGGCGGTGCTCGACAGTTTGGCCACCGCCGCCAGATCGCCGGCCACCACCTCGCCCACCGGTTGCTGATCGCGCCCGCGCACGGTGAACAGCGAGTGCAGGCGCTCGTCGCCGCCGGTGCGGCTGTTGACCAGGTGGGCGTCGGCCCGGACCGATCCCGAGAGCACCTTGAACAGCGAGACGTGGCCCACGAACTGGTCGGCGAGGGTCTTGAACACGAAGGCGAGGGGTTGGCCGGTGGGATCGGGCGCCACCTCAACGGCGGTGTCGCCGGCGGTCACCTCGACCGGCGGGCGGTCGAGGGGAGACGGCCCGATCTCGCAGAGGAAGTCGGCCAAGCGGTCGACGCCCACCCGGGTGGTGGCCGACCCGCAGACCACCGGGAACACGCTGGCCTCGTGGACGCCGACCGCGAGGGTGCGCTCGAGCTCGGTGAAGCTGGGCACGTCGCCCTCCAGGTAGCGCTCGAGCATGGCGTCGTCGGCCACCACGATGCCCTCCACCAGGTTGTCGTGGACCTGGTGCTCCAGCGCCTCCATCTCCTCGGGGACCTCACCGTGGCGGCCGGCGCCGTCCTCGTAGAACCAGGCGGTGTCGGTGAGGAGGTCGGCCACGCCCCGGAACCCGGCCTCGGCCCCGATCGGCAGCTCGAGAGGAGCGATGCCTGCGCCGAAGCGCTCGCGGAGCTGGTCGAGCGTGCGCTCGAACGACGCCCGCTCACGATCGAGCTTGTTGACGAACACCATGCGGGGCAGGTCGAGCTGGGCGGCGAGGCGCCAGATCGCCTCCGTCTGCACCTCCACGCCCTCCACCGCGCTCACCACGAACACCGCCATGTCGGCCACCCGCAGGGCGGCGTGGACGTCGCCCACGAAGTCCGCGTAGCCGGGCGTGTCGAGCAGGTTGACCTTGTGGCCCTTCCACTCGAAGGGAGCGACGGCGAGCGACAGGGAGAAGCCCCGCTTGTGCTCCTCGGGGTCCGAGTCGCACACGGTGGAACCGTCCTCCACCCGGCCCATCCGCGCCGTCGCCCCGGCGGCGTGCAGCAGCGCCTCGGCCAGGGTGGTCTTGCCCGATCCGCCGTGTCCCACCAAGGCCACGTTGCGGATCTTCTCCGGCGGGAAGGCTGGCATCGGCGGCTCCAGGCTCGGGCTGGGTGCGGGCCAGGGTACCCAGGTGGCCGCTCGCGTGACGGGGCCGCCGGAAGGTTGACGGCACCGACGGGGTTGCACCCTCCGAGGGCCGGCTCGCTGCTAACTTCTGCAAGCGAGAGGCGCGAGGAGAGGCATGTTCGACGGTCGCTTCCGGACCCAGGCAGAGCGAGGGCTGCGCCCGATCGGGCTCAACCTCGAGCGCGCCGGCATCACCGCCGACATCCTCACCGGCCTGGGCGTCGCCATGGCGGCGGCAGCGGCGGTCGCCATCGGCAACGGCGCCCTGCGGGCCGGCTTCCTGCTCCTGCTCCTCACCGCCCTCCCCGACGTGCTCGACGGGGCCGTGGCCAAGGCCTCGGGCACGGCGTCGCGCCGGGGCGCCTTCTTCGACTCGGTCGCGGACCGGCTGGCCGACGCCCTCCTCCTGGGTGGCGTCGCCTGGTACCTCGCCACCACCGATCCCGGGCGCACTGCCGTGCTGCCCCTCGCCGTGCTGGCCGCCTCCATGCTCATCTCCTACGAGCGGGCCAAGGCCGAGGCTCTCGGGTTCGACGCCCGCGGTGGGCTCATGGAGCGGGCCGAGCGCATCGTGGCCCTGGCCTTCGCCCTGCTCTTCGACTCGCTGATGGTGCCGGTGCTGTGGCTGATGCTGGCCCTCACGTTGTTCACCGCCGGCCAGCGGTTCGTGAAGGTGTGGCGCCAGGCCAGCGTGACCCGCCCGGTGGCAGCTCGACCGGCGCGCAGCACCGCCCGCCGGGCCAACCGGGTGGCCCGGATGAACCGCGTGGCCGAGCGTCGGGCTGCGTGGCAGCGCCGCGTGCGCCAGCGGGGCTCCCGCTAGCGCAGACGTGCGCCTCCCCGTCGACCCGGCGTACCTGGGGTTCCGGGCCGGCTCACTGGCCGCTCGCGCCCTGCCCGGGATGGCCGTACCCGCCGTGGCCCGCTGGCTGGGCATGGGCGCCGCCACCGTGATGGCGCCCCGGCGGCTCATGGTGGAGCGCAACCTGCGGCGCGTCTACGGCGACGACCTGGACGGCCTCGAGCTGCGCCGCAAGGTGGTCGCCACGTTCGACTCCTACACCCGGTACTGGATCGAGTCGTTCCGTCTACCCGGCACCGCCCCCGCCGATATCGCCCGCGGCATCCGTGCCGACGGGCTGGAGCACATCGAAGAGGCGCGGGCCGCCGGTGGGGGCGCCATCGTCGCCCTGCCTCACCTCGGCGGCTGGGAGTGGGGCGCCTTCTGGCTGGCCGAGGTGTGCCAGCTCCCAGTCACGGCGGTCGTCGAGCAGGTCGAGCCGCCGGAGCTGGCCGAGTGGTTCGTGGGGCTCCGCACGCAGCTGGGGGTGGGCGTGGTCCCCCTCGGTCCCTCCGCCGGCACCGCTTGCACCCGGGCGCTCAAGGACAACTCTGTCCTCTGCCTGCTCTGCGACCGCGACATCGGCGGCGGCGGCGTGGCCGTCGACTTCTTCGGCGAACGCACCACCCTCCCGGGAGGGCCCGCCACGCTGGCCCTGCGCACCGGCGCACCGCTGCTGCCGGCGGCCGCGTACTTCGACGGCGGGAGCCACTACGTCGTGATCAAGCCGCCGATGGAGGTGCAGAGGAGCGGATCCCTGCGGGCCGATGTGGCCCGCATCACCGCCGACCTGGCCGCCGAGCTGGAGACGCTGATCCGCGTCGCCCCCGAGCAGTGGCACCTGATGCAGCCCAACTGGCCCAGCGACCACGAGGCCCTGCAAGACAGCAGGTCCAGCAGGCGCTCCTGAGAACGAGTCGCTACCGGACGCCTAGCCTGCGGGCCGATGCGCATAGGCCTGGTGTGCCCTTACAGCCTGACCGTTCCGGGTGGGGTGCAGGGCCAGGTGCTCGGGCTGGGCCGGTCCCTGCGGACGATGGGTCACGACGTGCGGGTGCTCGGCCCGTGTGACGGCCCTCCCCCTGACGCCTCGGTCACCCCTCTGGGCAAGAGCATCCCCACCGCCGCCAACGGATCGGTGGCGCCCCTGGCTCCCGACCCCTCGGCCCAGCTGCGCTTCATCCGGGCCGTGCGCGACGAGGGCTTCGAGGTGCTTCACCTGCACGAGCCGCTGGGACCGGGGGCCACCATCACCGCCTGCCTGCTGAAGCCGGTGCCGCTGGTCGGCACCTTCCACGCCGCCGGGGTGTCGGCCGCCTACCGGTACCTGCGGCCGGCGGTGCGCTGGCTGGCGGGCCGCCTCGACCTGCGCTGCACGGTGTCCGATGACGCCGAGCGGCTCGCCTCCCGGTTTCTCGGCGGCACCTACGACCGCCTGTTCAACGGGATCGAGCTGACCGCCCTGGCCAAGGCCACCCCCTGGCCGACCGACGGGCCGACCATCTTGTTCCTCGGCCGCCACGAGGAACGCAAGGGCCTCGAGGTGCTGCTCGACGCCCTGTCCGAGCTGCCCCGCGACCTGCGCCTGTGGGTCGCGGGGGACGGGCCCGAGACCGACCGGCTCCAGCGCCGGGTGGCCGGCGACTCGAGGGTGGAGTGGTTGGGGCGCATCAGCGACGAGGAGAAGGCGGCCCGGCTGCGCGGCGCAGACGTGTTCTGCGCGCCGTCGCTGAGGGGGGAGTCCTTCGGGGTGGTCCTCCTCGAGGCCATGGCGGCGTCGACCCCGATCGTGGCCAGCGACCTCGACGGCTACCGCAACGTGGCCCGACCCGGCCGGGACGCCGTGCTTGTACCCCCCGGCGACCCGGTAGCGCTGGCGTCTGCGCTGCGGCGGGTGCTGAGCGACCCCCCCACCGCCGAAGCGCTGGTGGCCTCGGGTGAGCAGCGGGCCCAACGGTTCTCGATGGACGCTCTGGCCGAGGCCTACGTCGAGCGCTACGAGCGGCTGGTGGCCGGGCCGACCTGACCCCTGGCCGCGCGCTCGTAGACTCACCGCCGGCGGGCGCCACCGTGCCCGCGACCCTCGTCCTCCCCGGAGGTGTACGTGTCCGGCGTCGTCATCCTGCTCGTGGTGCTCGGCCTCGTCGTGCTGGCCGGCCTGGTGTTCGCCGTCATGTACAACGGCCTGGTCAAGCTGCGCAACAAGGTCGAGAACGCATGGGCCCAGATCGACGTGCAGCTCGAGCGGCGCCACGACCTCATCCCCAACCTGGTGGAGACGGTCAAGGGCTACGCCACCCACGAGAAGGACACCCTCGAGCGGGTGATCCAGGCGCGCAACATGGCCATCTCCGCCCAGGGACCCCACGAGCAGGCGCAGGCCGAGAACATGATCAGCGGTGCGCTGAAGTCGATCTTCGCCCTGTCCGAGGCCTACCCGGACCTCAAGGCCAACCAGAACTTCCTGAACCTCCAGGAGGAGCTCACCAGCAGCGAGGACCGAATCGCCTACTCCCGGCAGTACTACAACGACACCGTGAACCGCTACAACACCAAGATCCAGACGTTCCCGTCGGTGTTCGTGGCCAACACGTTCGGCTTCGGCCAGCGCGAGTACTTCGAGGCCGAGGGCGAAGCCCGCGGTCCGGTGTCGGTCAAGTTCTGATCCGCGACGCCCCTTGTACGACCAAGTCGCTCAGAACAAGCGCCGCTCCCTCCTCCTGATCGCCTGCTTCGTGGTGCTCGTCGCCGCGGTGGCGTGGGCCGTCACCCAGCTCTTCGACTTCGGTGCGGTGGGCTTCGCCATCGCCGCCGTGGTGGCCGCCGCCAGCGCCGGCGCCTCCTACTGGAAGAGCGACTCGGTGGCCCTGGCCATGAGCCGGGCCCGCCCGGCCGACCCCACCACCTACGCCCGGCTCCACAACCTGGTGGAGGGGCTCTGCATCGCCAGCGGCCTGCCCAAGCCCCGGGTGTACGTGATCGAGGACGAGGCCCCCAACGCCTTCGCCACCGGCCGCGACCCCCGCCACGCCGCCATCGCCGTGACCACCGGGCTGTTGGCCAAGCTGAACCGGGTGGAGCTGGAAGGCGTGCTCGCCCACGAGCTGAGCCACATCAAGAACTACGACATCCTGGTGTCCACCCTCGCGGTCACGATGGTGGGCCTGATCGCCCTCGTGTCGGACTGGGGCATCCGCTTCCTGTGGTGGGGCGGGGGGCGGCGCCGCAGCGACGACCACGGCGGTGGCGGGCCGGGAGTGGTGATCGCCCTGGTCGGCTTCGCCCTGCTGATCCTGTCGCCGATCATCGCTCGCCTGATGCAGTTCGCGGTCAGCCGCCGGCGCGAGGCGCTGGCCGACGTGTCCGGCGTGGAGATGACCCGGTACCCTCCCGGCCTGATCTCGGCCCTGGAGAAGCTGCGGACCGACGAAACGGTGGTGCACTCGGGCTCGCGGGCCACCGCTCACCTCTGGATCGAGGCGCCCATCGCCCGCACCGCCGAGGAGGGCCGCCTGTCGCGCCTCAACCGCCTGTTCGACACCCACCCGCCCCTCGACGAGCGCATCGCCGCCCTGCGCGAGCTGTGAATTCCGGGTCGGGGCGGCAAGGGGGTCGGCTCTAGACTTCAGGCCATGACGGACTCGTCCTCCTCCAGCACCGCGGCCGCCCCCGAGACGGGCACCTTCCGGGTGAAGCGGGGCTTGGCCGAGATGCTCGAGGGCGGCGTGATCATGGACGTGGTCGACGCCACCCAGGCCCGCATCGCCGAGGACGCGGGAGCGGTGGCGGTCATGGCCCTGGAGCGGGTGCCGGCCGACATCCGCCGCGACGGCGGGGTGGCCCGCATGAGCGACCCGGAGATGATCGAGGGCATCAAGGCGGCCGTGACCATCCCGGTGATGGCCAAGGCCCGCATCGGCCACTTCGTCGAGGCCCAGATCCTCGAGGCTCTCGCGGTGGACTACGTCGACGAGAGCGAGGTGCTCACCCCCGCCGACGAGGCCCACCACATCGACAAGTGGCGCTTCACCGTGCCCTTCGTGTGCGGGGCCACCAACCTCGGGGAGGCCTTGCGGCGCATCGGCGAGGGGGCGGCCATGATCCGCTCGAAAGGGGAGGCCGGCACCGGCAACGTGGTGGAGGCGGTGCGCCACCTGCGCTCCATCCGGGGCGACATCCGCCGCATCACCCAGGCCGACTCGGCCGAGGTCTACGACTGGGCCAAGCGGCTGGCGGCGCCGGTCGGCCTCGTGCAGGAGCTGGCCGCCACCGGCGAGCTCCCCGTCCCGCTGTTCTGCGCCGGCGGCGTGGCCACCCCGGCCGACGCCGCCCTGGCCATGCAGCTCGGCGCCTCGGCGGTGTTCGTCGGCTCGGGCATCTTCAAGAGCGACAACCCCGCCGCCCGGGCCAAGGCGATGGTGGAGGCCACCACCCACTTCGCCGATCCCGACATCCTGGCCAAGGTGTCCCGGGGCCTGGGCCAGGCCATGCCCGGCCTGGAGATCGACACGCTCGACACGAAGCTCGCCGAGCGGGGGTGGTGAGAGGGGCGAGGGGCGCGAAGGTCGGCGTCATCTCCTTGCAGGGAGCGGTCCGGCCGCACGTCGACGCCCTGGTCGAGCTGGGGGCCACGGCCGTCCCGATCCGAACCCCCGACCAGCTCGACGGCGTCGACGCGGTGATCCTCCCGGGCGGCGAGTCCACCACCATGTCGATGCTGCTGGAGTCGTCGGGCCTGTTCGAGCCGCTGGCCGACCGCCTGGGCGACGGTCTGCCCGCCTTCGGCACGTGCGCCGGGATGATCCTGCTGGCCCGGCGGGTGCTCGACGGCCGCCCCGACCAGCTGAGCTTCGGCGTGGTCGACATCGACGTGCGCCGAAACGCCTTCGGTCGCCAGCGCGACTCCTTCGAAGCCGACCTCGAGGTGGCGGGGGTGGACGGCGAGCCGGTGCACGCCGTGTTCATCCGGGCCCCGGTGGTGGAGCGGGCGGGACCGGAGGTGGAGGTGCTGGCCACGGTGGGGGAGCGACCGGTGCTCGCCCGTCAGGGGTCGGTGTTCGTGTCATCCTTCCACCCCGAGCTCACCGGCGACCGGCGGCTACACGCCCGCTTCCTCGAGGAGGTTTGAGCATGTCCGGCCATTCGAAGTGGGCCACCATCAAGCACAAGAAGGGCGCCGCCGACCAGAAGCGGGGCAAGCTCTTCGCCAAGCTCATCCGCCAGGTGGAGGTGGCAGCGCGCGAGGGGGGCGGCGACCCCGACATGAACCCCACGCTGCGCACCATGTTCCAGAAGGCGCGTGACAGCTCGGTGCCGCTCGACACCATCGAGCGGGCCATCAAGCGGGGCACGGGTGAGCTGGAGGGCGTCACGTACGAGCAGATCACCTACGAGGGCTACGCGCCCGGTGGGGTGGCCATGCTGATCGAGGTGCTCACCGACAACCGCAACCGCACCGGTTCCGACGTGCGCAGCCTGTTCTCCAAGCGGGGCGGGGCAATGGCCGAGCCGGGGGCGGTGGCCTGGCAGTTCGCCCGCAAGGGGGTCGTGCTGGTCGACCGCGGCGCCGACGAGGACGAGCTCATGCTCGCTGCCCTCGACGCCGGCGCCGACGACATCGTCGACGACGGGGAGGCCTGGCGGGTCACCACCCCCCCGGGCGAGCTGCACGCCGTGCGCAGCGCGTTGGAGGCGGCGGGGATGGTGGTGGAGTCGGCCGACCTCACCATGGTGGCGGCCAACCTGGTGCCCTTGCCCGACACCGGCACCGCCAAGTCGGTCCTCGGGCTCATCGACGCCCTCGAGGAGCTCGACGACGTGCAGGCCGTCCACGCCAACTTCGACATCCCCGACGCCGTCCTCGAGGAGGTGGGGGCATGAGCCTCGCCGTGGGCGAGGACGCCCCCGACTTCACCCTGCCCGGCATCGACGCCGGCGAGCGCCGCGACTACACGCTCTCGTCCTACCGGGGGAGCCCGGTGGTGCTGGTCTTCTACCCCGGGGACAACACGCCGGTGTGCACCCGCCAGCTCAACCAGTACACCACCGACATCGACCGCTTCACCGAGGTGGGCGCCCAGGTCCTGGCCCTGAGCCCCCAGTCGGTGGAGAGCCACGAGGGCTTCTCGGGCAAGCAGGGCGGGTTCGGGTTCCCCTTGCTCGCCGACGAGGACAAGGTGGTGGGGGCGGCCTACGGGATCATCGGTCCCCTCGGGTTCTACCGGCGCTCGATCTTCGTGGTCGACGCCGACGGCCGGGTCGCCTACGTGCACCGCGCCGTTGCCGGCGTCACCTTCCGCCCCACCGACCAGCTCATCGCCGCCGTGAAGCGCGCCGCCTGAGCCGCCCGACGCCGACGCGGCCGTTCAGATGCCGTCGGCTACGCCGAGCAGGCGGGCGCGGCTGACGGCGCGCATGCCCCGGCTGAGGGCCAGGGCCGCCACCACCCAGGCCACCGCGCCGATGGCCACGCCGAGGCGTTCCGCCCCGAACAGGGCGCCGGTGGACTGGCTGTAGGCCACCAGGATGAGGGGCAGGGTGACCAGCCCTGACGCCTGCTGGGCCGCGGCAGTGCTCTTCACCCGGGCCGAGAGCCGCAGCACCAGCGACAGGGTGAAGGCGAGGAACGGCGGCACCACCCAGAGCATCAGCACCCACCACTGGCGGGTCGGGAAGAACCAGCCCCCCACGTGCGGCCCGACGAGGAGGTTCACCACCAGCGAGTAGACGCCGAAGCCGACCAGGGTGGTGGCGTAGCCGGGGATGAGGCTGGCGATCAGCTTGCCGAGGTAGATCTCGCGCACACCGGCGGGGGAGTGGGCCAGGAACTCGCCAGTGCCCCGCTCCCGCTCGCCCACCAGAGTGGCGGCGCCGACCGCGGTGCAGATGGTGAGCGGCACCACCACGGCGACCGGCGCCAGCAGGAACACGGCGAGGGCGTAGGAGGAGCGGCCGACGGGAGTGGTCGCCGGGATGCCGGCCCGGGCCCGGGCCGGCAGCACGTCGAGGGTGGACGAGAGCTGCTCGACGATGTTGGCGTCGGTCACCTGGGTCACGGCCAGCAGGAGGATGGTGGGGATGGCGAGGAAGAAGATGGCGCCGAGCACCACCATCGGCAGCCAGAAGTCCCGGGCCTGGATCAGCTGCTTGAGGTCGGTGCGGGCCACCACCCCCACCCGGTGCCAGTTCACGCCGCCGCCCCCGCTTCCCCGGCCGGGCCGGTCCGGCCGGCCCGCACCGCGAAGTAGAGGTCCTCGAGGCTCGGGGTGTGCGGCTCCACCCGGGTGAGGCGGACCCCGCGGGCGGCCAGCCCGAGGACGACGTCGGGGATGCGGGCCGCGTCGTCGAGCTCGACGGTGGCCGGGTTCCCGGGGGCGTAGGCCCGCACCCCGGGCAGGTCGCGGACCGCCTCGAGCGTCGCCGGCACCTCGGCGGCCAGCCGCACCACCGCCGCCGGCCAGAAGCGACGGGTGAGACCCTCGGGCGTCCCCGCCAGCAGGGTCGCACCGTCCTCCAGCACCACCACCTGATCGGACAGGCCCTCGGCCTCGAGCAGGAGGTGGGTGCACATGACCACGGTGACCCCTTCGGCCGGCATGGCGTGGATCAGCTCCAGCACGGCGTGGCTGGATTCCGGGTCGAGGCCGGACGTGGGCTCGTCGAAGAGGAGCAGCTCGGGCTCGTGCAGGATCGAGCGAGCCAGGGCCAGGCGGGTCTTCATGCCGGTCGAGTAGCCACCCACCTGCTGGGCCAGCGCCGCCTCGATGCCGAAGCGGGCGGCGGCCTCCCGGATCCGTTCATCCATCCGGGCGCCGCGGTCGAACCCGTGCAACTCGGCTGAGTACGCCAGGTTGTCGAAGCCCGAGAGCCGGTCGTAGAGGGCGGGCTTGGCCGACACCACCCCGCACCGGCGGCGCACCGCCTCGCCCTCCTCGGACGGGTCGAGCCCGAACACCGACACCCGCCCGGCGTCGGGGTCGAGGGCGCCGGTGATCACCCGGATGGCCGTGGTCTTGCCGGCCCCGTTGGGGCCCAGCAGCACCGTGATCCCGCCGTGGGGCACATCGAGATCGAGACCGGCCAGGGCCTCCACCGATCCGAACCGGCGACGCACCCCGTCGAGGCGCACCACCGACGGGACGGACCGGCCGGCGTCGGATGGAGGCGCGTCGGATGAGGCGTCGAGGGCGGTCACCGCCCTCCATCGGCCGCGCCCTTGCTCATGTGAGCAGGCGGGCCTCCTCCCATCGATCGGACACCTGCCACTCCCGGACCCACCCCTCGATGTACCCCTCGTCGAGGTCGTGGCCCGCCTGCAGGATCGAGCGGAGGTCGTCACGGTCCCGCGGCCGCCAGGCCAGCAGCTTGTGGATGATCACGTCCTCGACGGTGATGACACCGCCGATCGCCCGGGCGAGAGCCTCGACCTGGTAAGGGGTCTCGGCCCGCAGGACGTCGACCTGCGCACCCGCGCCGCGGATGAACACGGCGTAGGGCTCGCCGCCCGCTTCGGCCAGGGCCCGGGCGCGGTACCCGTCGGCGGTGACCGACTCGACGAGGCCGTCCAGCCGGTCCGCCAGGAAGTCGACGTCGATGGTCTGGCGTGGCTCCAGTCGGTACTCGATCGCGGCCAGAGCCCCGATGAGAGCCGCCTCGATGCCGAGAGACGCCAGCCGCGCCGCGAACTCAGCTGAGTAGTCCGAGGGCTCGCGCACGGCGGTGGAGCTCCGGTTCGGTCTTGGTCTCCCACCACTCCACGAGCGGGGGGGTGCCGTGGGCGGCGCGCCGGCGATCAGCGCGCTCGACCATCTTCGCCTGCCACTCGGGAGACCCCTCGTCGTCGGTCTCGGCCTCCGCCAGCGCCGCCACCTGCAGTGCCCACCGGCGCCGGTGCTCGGCGGTGAGTCGCGGGACCTCGGTCACACCGGGGAGGCTACCGCCGGGTACCGTGCCGGGCCGTGAGCCCCGACGAGCACCTCGAAGCACTCGAGCGCGAGGGCCAGGCGTTCACCGCGGCCCTCGACGACCTGACCGCCCCGGTCACCGCCTGCCCGGGCTGGTCGGTGGCCGACCTCGCCTACCACACGGGGGAGGTGCACCGCTTCTGGTCGACGGTGGTGCGCGAGCGGCTCCGCCAGGTCGACGAGGGCACGGTGGTCCTACCCGCCCGGCCCGACGACGAGGATCTGCCCGCCTGGTTCCGCGACGGGGTGATCGAGCTGCTCGCCACCCTGCAGGACACCCCGCCGGACACGCCGGTGTGGACGTGGGCCCCGCAGCAGGACGCCGCCTTCGTCCGGCGGCGCATGGCTCAGGAGACCACGGTGCACCGCTGGGACGCGGAGCGGGCGGCGGGCGGGCGACCGTCGCCCATCGACCCTGCCTTGGCCGTCGACGGCATCGACGAGCTCTGCGACTTCTTCCTCGGTCAGCGGGCGGCCGACGACACCGCTCCGCCCACCGGCTCGCTCCACCTGCACGCCACCGACACCGAGGGCGAGTGGGTCGTGCGCGCCGACGGCACCACCATGACCGTGGTCCGCGAGCACGCCAAGGGCGACGCCGCCGTCCGCGGGCCGGCGTCGGACCTCCTCCTCGCCCTCTGGCGCCGCGCCGACCTCGACCAGCTCGAGGTGCTCGGAGACCGGACCGTGGCCGAGGAGCTGATCGCGTTCACCGACCTGGGTTGACCCATCGTCCACCGCCGCCGGCTGCGCCCGGGCTAGCGTCGTACGGGTGTTCGTCCTGGGCATCGATCCCGGCCTGTCCCGGTGTGGCTACGGCTGCGTCGAGGGCAGCCGCACCGGCCCCCGGGCGGTCGCCCTCGGTGTGGTGCGGACCCCGCCGTCGGCGGCGCTGCCCGAGCGCCTGGCCGAGCTGCAGCTCGAGCTGCGGGCCCTGCTCGCCGAGCTCCGCCCCGCGGTGGTGGCGGTGGAGCGGGTGTTCTTCCAGGTGAACGTGCGCACCGCCATGGCGGTGGGTCAGGCCAGCGGGCTGGCCATGGCGGAGGCGGTGGCGGCCGGCTGCGAGGTCGTGCAGTACTCGCCCAACGAGGTCAAGGCCGCCGTCACCGGCGACGGGCGGGCCGACAAGGCCGCCGTCGGGCGCATGGTTCAGACCCTGCTGGGGCTGGCCACCGCCCCCCGGCCGGCCGATGCCGCCGACGCCGCCGCCCTCGCCCTCTGCCACCTCGCCTCCGCCCCGTTCCGGCGCCGGGTGGCGGCCACCGGTGCCTGAGGTGGGCGTGATCGGGTCGCTGCGGGGCACGCTCCTCGAGCGCTCCATCACCGGCGAGGCCGTGGTGGAGGTGGCCGGCGTCGGCTATCGCGTACAGGCCGGGCCGTCCACCACCGCCCGCCTGGGCGACGTGGGCGGCGAGGTGTTCGTGTGGGTCCACCACCACGTGCGCGAGGACGCCGAGGCCCTCTTCGGTTTCGCCAGCCGTGAGGAGCGAACCTGCTTCGAAGCGCTCGTCGGAGCCCATGGGGTCGGCCCCGCACTCGCTCTCGCCATCCTCTCCGTGCACGACCCCGCCGGGCTGCGCCGGGCGCTGGCCGACGACGACGTCGCTGCCCTCTGCCTGGTGCCGGGCGTGGGCCGCAAGACCGCCGCCCGCCTGCTGGTGGAGCTGAAGTCCCGCCTCGACCTCCCCGAGGGCGACGCCGTCATCGTGGCCGTCAACGGCTCCGCGGCTGCCACCGCCGCCGGCGGGGCGGGCGCGGCCCGAGCCGACGTGCGGGTGGCGCTGGCCAACCTCGGGTACGGCCCCACCGAGATCGGCGAGGCCCTGCGGGCCCTCCCCGACGGCGAAGACCCCGCCGCCCTGCTCAAGGACGCCCTCCGCCACCTCGGGTCGGCCCGGTGAGGGACGAGCTGCTGGTGCCCGAGCCGGCCGACGAGGGCGAGGCCGAGGTGGAGGTGGGCCTGCGGCCCCGTCGCCTCGCCGACTTCGTCGGGCAGGCCGAGCTCAAGGAGCACCTCAGCATCATCCTCGAGGCCGCCCGCCGCCGGGGCCAGGCCGCCGACCACCTCCTCTTCGCCGGCCCGCCCGGCCTGGGCAAGACCAGCCTGGCCCACATCGTGGCCACCGAGATGGAGGTGGCCCTCCACGTCACGTCCGGCCCCGCCCTGGAGCGGGCCGGCGACCTGGCCGCCATACTCAGCCAGCTCGGCCAAGGCGACGTGCTCTTCATCGACGAGGTCCACCGCCTGCCCCGGGCGGTGGAGGAGGTGCTCTACCCGGCCATGGAGGACTTCCAGCTCGACATCGTGCTGGGCAAGGGCCCCGCCGCCCGCTCCATCCGCCTCGACGTGCCCCACTTCACGCTGGTGGGGGCCACCACCCGCACGGGGCTCATCACCGGGCCGCTGCGCGACCGCTTCGGCCTGGTGGCCCGCCTCGACTACTACGACGCCGACGACTTGGAGGCCATCGTGGCCCGGGCGGCGGGCATCCTGTCGGTGTCGGTCCACCCCGACGGGGCCACCGAGATCGCCCGCCGGGCCCGGGGCACGCCCCGCATCGCCAACCGCCTGTTGCGCCGGGTGCGCGACTTCGCCGAGGTCCGGGGCGACGGCACCGTCGACCACGACGCCGCCAAGGCCGGCCTGGCCCTCTTCGGAGTCGACGAGCGGGGCCTCGACAAGGTCGACCGGGCCCTCCTGTCGGCCCTCTGCGAACGTTTCGGGGGTGGGCCGGTCGGCCTCTCCACCCTCGCCATCGGCGTGGGCGAGCCCACCGAGACGGTCGAGGACGTCTACGAGCCGTTCCTGATCCGTGAGGGCCTGCTCATGCGCACCCCTCGGGGTCGGGTCGCCACGCCGGCGGCGTGGGCCCACCTGGGGCGGGTCGCACCTCCGGCCGCCGACCACGCTCCGCCTCCCGGCCTGTTCGGCTGACAGGTCGATACGCTGCCCCGGACCCCTGCCGGAGAATGCGTGCACATCGACTTCAACAGCTCACCCGGCCCGAGCCTCGGCATCGAGGTTGAGCTCGAGGTGGTCGACCAGGCCACCGGAGCCCTCGCCAGCGCCGCCACCGACATGCTGAGCGAGCTGGGGGCCGATCACCCCGACGGAGAGCACCCGAAGGCCAAGCACGAGCTGTTCGAGTGCACCGTCGAGATCATCACCGGCGTGTGCCAGTCGGTGGCCGAGGCCCGCGCCGCCCTCGAGGGCACCCTGGCCGAGGTGCGGGCAGCCGCCGACCGGCGCGGCCTCACCCTCATGTGCTCGGGCACCCATCCCTTCTCGTGCTGGCGGGAGCAGCAGGTGAGCCCCAACCCGCGCTACGCCCGCCTCATCCACGACATGCAGTGGATGGCCAAGCGCCTCCAGATCTTCGGCGTGCACGTCCACGTCGGCATCCGCTCCCCGGAGAAGGCGGTGGCCATCGCCAACGCTCTGGCCGGGTACATCCCCCACCTGCTGGCCCTCTCGGCGTCGAGCCCCTACTGGGAGGGCCGCGACACCGGCTTGGCCTCGAGCCGCAGCAAGGTGTTCGAGGGCCTGCCCACCGCCGGGCTCCCGGCCCCGATCGAGAACTGGGCCGACTTCGAGCAGTTCATGGAGACCCTCGTGTCCTCGGCTGCCATAACCACCGTGCGGGAGGTGTGGTGGGACGTGCGCCCCCACCCCGACTTCGGCACCGTCGAGCTGCGCATGTGCGACGGCATCCCCACCTTGTCGGAGATCGCAGCGGTGGCCGCCGTCGCCCAGAGCATGGTGGCCTGGCTCGACGGCCTCATCGACCGGGGCTACACCCTGCCCCGCCACCGCGAGTGGATCCTCCGCCAGAACAAGTGGCGGGCCGGGCGCCACGGGCTCGACACCGAGGTCATCGTGGACGAACGGGGCGGCCTCCGCCCCCTTCGGGTGGCGGTGGAGGACATGCTCGAGGAGCTCTCCCCCTCGGCCCGCAAGCTCGGCTGCGAGGCCGAACTGGCCCGGGTGGAGGGCATCCTGCGGGGCGGGCCGAGCTACGTGCGCCAACGGGAGGCGGCCAGCGCGGCGCCCCTCGACGGGGGCTCGGGAGCGGCCTCGGGTGAGGGCACGGGGTCGCCCGACCTGCGCCCGGTGGTCGACCTGCTCGTGCGGGAGCTCGAGACCGACGTGCCCGGAGCGGTGGCGTGAGCACCGGCCCAGTGCGCCCGCGGCGCTGGGATCCGGCCGGGGTGAGGGCCGAGGTCGAGCGCCTCGCCCCCGAGCTGGTCGACTTCCGGCGCTCGCTGCACCGTCACCCCGAGCCGAGCTGGGTGGAGCACCGCACCACCGCCAGCGTCATCGATCGTCTGGCCGCCGCCGGCCTGGCTGCCCGGGTCGGCCCCTCCGGCACGGGCGTGGTGTGCGACCTTGGCACGGAGGGGCCGCAGGTCGGCCTCCGGGGCGACATCGACGCCCTGCCCCTCCCCGACCTCAAGGATGTGCCCTACCGCTCCGAGGTCGACGGCGTGTGCCACGCCTGCGGCCACGACGTCCACGCCACCGCGGTGCTGGGCGCCGGCCTCGTGCTCAGCCGTTACCTGGCCGACCGGCCCGGCCGTGTGCGCCTCATCTTCCAGCCGGCCGAGGAGGCCATCCCCAGCGGAGCCCCGGTGATGGTCGAGGCCGGCGTGGCCGACGGCCTCGACGCCATCTTCGCCATCCACTGCGACCCGTCCCTCGAGCTGGGTCGGCTGGGCCTCAGCGCCGGCCCCATCACCTCCGCCTCCGACCTCATCGAGATCCGGCTGAAGGGGGCCGGCGGCCACACCGCCCGCCCCCACCGCACCGCCGACCTCGTGCACGTGGTGGCCAAGCTGGCGGTGGACCTGCCGGCCAGCCTGGCCCGCCTCAGCGACAGCCGGGACTCCGTCAACCTCACCTTCGGCGCCATCAGCGCCGGCGACGCCGCCAACGTGATCCCCTCCGAAGCCCACCTCCGGGGCTCCATGCGGGCCGGCGGACGGGTCGGGTGGGAGGAGGCGGGGGCCAAGCTGCTCCGCCTGATCCCCGCCATCGTCGAGCCCTTCGGGGCCACCTGGGAGCTCGACCACCACGTCGGCGCTCCCCCCGTGGTCAACGACCCGTGGGCGGTGGGCGTGATGAGGCGGGCGGCGACCACCATGTTCGAGCCCGGCGCCGTCGTCCCCACCGTGCAGAGCGGCGGGGGCGAGGACTTCTCCTGGTTCCTCGACCGGGCCCCGGGCGCCTTCGCCCGCCTCGGCGTGCGCCGCCCCGGCCAACCGGTGGTCGACATCCACGCCAGCACCTTCGACGTCGACGAACGAGCCATCCCCCTCGGCGCCCACCTCCTGGCCGCCGCCGCCCTCGACGCCCTCGACGCCCTCGACCCCATCGACGCCCGGTCGGTGGCGTCACCGGGCTGACGGCACGGGGGAGTGGACGTAGCGGCGTTCGACTACGCGCTGCCGACGGACGCCATAGCCCAGGTGCCGGTGGAGCCCCGCGACGCCGCCCGGCTACTGGTCGACGCCGGCCCGGCGAGCCCGCCGCTGCACCGAACCGTGGCCGACCTCCCCGAGCTGGTCGCCCCCGGCGATCTGGTGGTGGTCAACAACACCCGCGTGCTGCCCGCCCGGCTCACCCTCGCCAAGCCCACCGGCGGGTCGGTCGAGGTCCTGCTGCTGGAGCCGGGTGGAGAGGGGGAGTGGGAGGCGCTGGTGCGACCGAGCCGGCGGGTGGCGCCCGGCACCGTCCTGCGCGGCCGTGGCTCCCTGGAGGTGGTGGTGGGCGAGGAGCTCGGCCAGGGCCGGCGGGTGGTCACCTTCGGCGGCGCCGCCGACGCGGCCGACACCGCCGACACCGCCGGGGCCGCCGGGGCGGTGGCCGCCGCCGGCGAGGTGGCCCTGCCCCCTACATCCGCGCCCCGCTCGCCGATCCCGAGCGCTACCAGACGGTGTACGCCTCCCGGCCGTCCTCGGTGGCGGCGCCCACCGCCGGGCTGCACCTCACCACCGGGGTGCTCGAGCGCTGCCGGGCACGGGGCGCCACCGTCGTCAGCGTGGAGCTGGCGGTGGGGCTCGACACCTTCCGGCCCCTCGCGGTCGACCGCATGGAGGACCACCGCATGCACGGCGAGCGGTACCGGGTGCCGGAGGCCGTGATGGAGGCCTGCTCCGCGGCCGAGACGGTGTTGGCGGTGGGCACCACCGTGGTCCGCGCCCTGGAGGCCGCCGCCGCCGCCGGGGAGCTCGAGGGCCGCACCGAGCTGTTCATCGCCGGCGACTTCCCGTTCCGGGTCGTCGACCGGCTGCTCACCAACTTCCACGTGCCCCGCTCGTCGCTGCTCGTGCTGGTAGGCGCGGTGGTGGGCCCGCGCTGGCGCCGGCTCTACGCCACCGCCCTCGCCGAGGGCTACCGCTTCCTCAGCTTCGGCGACGCCATGCTCCTCGACCGCCGCTGGGGCCGGACGTAGCCGTGCGGCTGACGGTCCAGCTGGAGGCCACCGACGGCGCCGCCCGGGCGGGCCGGGTGCGCACCCCCGGGGTGGTTTCCCGGTGCCCTGCTTCATGCCGGTGGGCACCCGGGGGGCGGTGCGCACGCTGTCGGCGGCCGACCTGGACGACCTCGGTGCCCCGGTGGTCCTGGCCAACACCTACCACCTGATGTTGCGACCCGGCGCCGACGTGGTGGCCGACCTCGGGGGACTCCACCGGTTCACCGGCTGGTCGGGCCACGTCCTCACCGACAGCGGCGGCTACCAGGTCTTCTCGCTGGAGCCCAGGGTCACCGACGACGGCGCCACCTTCCGGTCCACCTACGACGGCTCCACCCACCACCTCACGCCGGAGGGCGCGGTGGCGGTGCAGGCCCGGCTCGGGGCCGATCTCACCATGGTCCTCGACGTCTGCCCCGCCCTGCCCGCGCCCCGGAGGTGCTCCGGGCGGCCGTGGACCGCACCGCCGTCTGGGCCACCCGGGCCCGGGACGCCTTCCTGGAGGGCGCCCCCGCCCGGTTGGACCAGGGGGGGTTCGAGCAGGCCCAGCTCGGCATCGTGCAGGGCGGGGTCGACGCCGCCCTCCGGACCGAGAGCGCCCGCCGCACCGTGGCGGTGGGCTTCGACGGCTACGCCGTAGGCGGGCTGTCGGTGGGCGAGCGCCGCGACGAGATGCTCCCGGCGCTGGCCGCCGCCCTGGCCGAGCTGCCCGCCGACCAGCCCCGTTACCTGATGGGAGTGGGCGACCCGGCCAGCCTGGTGGAGGCGGTCGGCCTGGGTGTGGACATGTTCGACTGCGTGCTCCCCACCCGCCACGCCCGCCACGGGACCGTCCTCACGGACGAGGGCAGGTTCAACCTGCCGAGCGCCCGCTTCGCCCGCGACCCCGCACCCCTTGACCCGCACTGCCCCTGCCCGGTGTGCGCCCGCTGGTCGCGGGGCTACCTCCGTCACCTGCTGGCGGTGGGCGAGCCCGGCGCCGCCCGCCTGCTCAGCGTGCACAACCTGGGCTGGACGTTGCGGCTGGTGGAGCGCATGGGCGCGGCCATCCGGGCCGGCCGCTTCCAGGCGCTGCGGCGGGAGATCCTCGCGATCTGGCCCTGAAGGGGCTCGACTACAGTTCCGTCGCCCCGTTCCCGGCCCGTGGTGTCGCATGGAGTTCGTCGTCCTCCCCCTGCTGCTGCTGATGATGTACCTGCTGGTCATCCGGCCGCAGCAGCAGCGGATCCGCGCCCAGCAGGCGGTGGTGGCGTCCCTGGAGGTCGGCGACGAGGTGGTCTCCAGCGCCGGGATCTTCGGGCGGGTGGCCGCCCTCGACGAGGAGGTCGCCACCCTCGAGGTGGCCGCCGGGGTGGAGCTGCGCTTCGCCCGCCAGGCCATCGCCCGCCGGGTGGAACAGGTCCCGCCCACCGAGGTCGAGGGGTGAGGGCCAGAGACGTCGTACCCCTCGCCGTCATCGTGCTGGTGGCGGCATCGGCCCTGGCCGCCACGCTCGTGTTCGGCAGCAGCCCGCAACTGGGCCTCGACCTCCAAGGTGGGTTCTCGGTGGTGCTAACCGCCAAGGGCGACCCCGAGACCGCCAGCGTGGAGAAGGCCAAGGACATCATCCGCCAGCGCATCGACGGGCTCGGCGTGGCCGAGCCGGAGGTGTCCCGCCAGGGCAAGAACGTGGTGGTGCAGCTTCCGGGCGTGAAGGACCGCAAGAAGGCCCAGGCCATCGTGGGGCGCACGGCCAAGCTCGAGTTCCGCCCGGTCCTGGCCGGTGGCCAGCCGTACAACGCCAAGGCAGCCAAGGCCGGCGAGGATCCCTGCACCGCCGCCCCTGCGACCGCGGCTCCGGGCACGACTGCCCCCGGCACGAGCGCGCCGGGCACGACCGCGCCAGGCCCGTCGGCCCCGGGCACCACCGGGGGAGGCGACGAGACCGGGGCCCCCCTTCCACCTACCCGGCCGGGGCCGCCTTCGGGTGAGAGCGCGGCCGCCGCCCGGCCGGCGCAGGCGCCGTCCACCACCGCACCGAAGACCAGCGCGCCGACGACCAGCGCGCCGGCGACCAG
>JAUJNP010000004.1:30958-92040 GCA_030448105.1 Acidimicrobiales bacterium
CGCACCGGCGACCAGCGCACCGGCGACCAGCGCACCGGCGACCAGCGCACCGGCGACCAGCGCACCGGCGCCGACCTCACCGGCTCCCGCCCAGGACGGCGGCATCGTCGCCCCCAACCAGGAGAAGACCGAGTGCCTGGCGCTCGGGCCGGTGGGCTTCGAGGGCAGTGCCCTCAGCCGGGCCAAGGCCGAGGTCAACCCCAGCACCGGGGAGTGGCTGGTGAACGTCAGCATCAAGGACGGCGACAAGGCCCAGGCCAACGCCTTGTTCAACGCCTGCAACTCGGGCCTGCCCACCTGCCCCGCCGGCGGCGGGCCGGGGCGGGCGGCCATCGTGCTCGACCGGGTGGTCATCTCCAGCCCCGCCGTGCAGGACCAGAACCTGGCCGACAACCAGTCCTTCGAGATCACCGGCGACTTCACCGCCTCGGAGGCCAAGGACCTGGCCCTGGTGCTCCGCTACGGCGCCCTGCCGGTGGAGTTCGTGCGCAGCGCCGAGGCCCGGGTGTCACCACAGCGGGGCGCCGAGTCGCTGCACGCCGGCCTGGTGGCGGGCATCGTCGGGCTCAGCGCGGTGGCCCTCTACATGCTCCTGTACTACCGGGGGCTGGGCCTGGTGGTGATCCTCGGCCTGGCCGTCTGGTCGGCCCTGCTCTACTCGATCCTGTGCTTCCTCTCGGCCAACAGCGGGCTGGCGCTCTCGCTGTCGGGGGTGATCGGCATCGTGGTGTCGGTGGGCACGACGGTGGACTCCTACATCGTGTACTTCGAGCGATTGAAAGATGAGATCAAGGCGGGCAAGACCGTACGCTCCTCCACCGAACGGGGCTTCCAGCGGGCCTTCCGCACCATCCTCACCGCCGACGTCTCCTCCTTCATCGGCGCCGCTCTCCTCTACACGTTGACGGTCGGACCGGTGCGGGGGTTCGCCTTCTTCCTCGGGCTCTCGGTGATCCTCGACATCGTCGTCGCCTTCTTCTTCACTCGGCCGGTGGTGTCGCTGCTCGGCCGCAACCGGTTCTTCACCGAGGCCCGCTTCTTCGGCGTGGCGCGGGGCCTCGGCCGTGAGCCGGTGGCCACCCCAGCCCCCGCCGCCGCCGCCGGGGGAGGCCGATGACGTCGACCTCCGCCACCACGCGCCGGCGCGGCCTGTTGACCCGGCTCTACCACGGTGAGACCAAGGCCGACTTCATCGGTCGCTGGAAGCTCTGGTTCGGCCTCTCGGGCGCCGTCATCCTCATCGGCCTGGCCGCCCTCTTCACCAGGGGGCTCAACCTCGGGATCGATTTCACCGGCGGCAACGTCTGGGAGATGCCGGCGCGCAACGCGTCGGTCGACGAAGCCAGCCGGGCGGTCGAGGCCCTCGGCATCAGCGACACCAAGGTGCAGTCGGTGGGCCAGAACCTGCGGGTGCAGACCCCACCCTTCACCGGCACCGCCGCCGAGCAGGAGCGACGCTCGGCCGAGGTGGTGACGGCGCTGTCGCGGGTGACGGGCGTGAGCCGGGCCGAGGTCGAGGCCAACCAGGACACGGTCGGCCCCACATGGGGCCAGGAGATCTCGAGCAAGGCCCTCCGGGCGCTGGCGATCTTCCTGGTGGCCATCGCCGCCTACATCACGCTGCGCTTCGAGCTGCGCATGGCCATCGCCACGCTGGCCGCGCTGCTCCACGACCTGCTGGTGGTGCTCGGCGTCTACGCCCTGTTGCAGCTGCCCGTGACCCCGCCCACCGTCATCGCCATCCTGACCATCCTCGGCTTCTCCATCTACGACGGCATCGTCGTGTTCGACCGCGTCGACGAGAACACCCGGATGTTGTCCTCGGGTGCCCGCATGACCTACACCGACATGACCAACCTGTCTCTCAACCAGGTGCTCATGCGCTCGCTCAACACCCAGGTGACGGCGCTCCTGCCCATCGTCGCCGTTCTGGTGATCGGGTCGCTGGTCCTCGGCGCCACCACCCTCCAGGAGTTCGGCCTCGCCCTGTTCGTGGGCCAGCTCTCGGGTGCCTACTCGTCGATCTTCATCGCCTCGCCGGTGCTGGCGCTGCTGAAGGAGCGCGAGCCCCGGTACCGCGCCCTGCGCAGACGGCTGGAGGAGCGGGGCGAGCGGGCCGGGCGCCGCCAGCCGAACCGGGCCGAGCTCGAAGCCGAGCTGGCCACGTCCGGGGAGACCGACGACGCGGCTGGCGACGGGGCGGACGAGGCCGTGGTCGGAGCCCGGGCCGGCGCCAGAGCCGCACGCCGGGCCGCCGGCTCCCGGTCGGCGACGGCGACGGCGCCGGCGTCGAGCACGAAGCCCCGGCCGTCGTCGGCCAACCGCCCCGGCACCTACTCGGCCAACCACCCGCCTCGGCCCCGCAAGAAGGGCAAGAAACGGTAGATGGGCGTGGACGCCCCCTGGCTGGCCGGCCATGTGCGCGACATCCCGGACTTCCCCCGCCCCGGCGTCACGTTCAAGGACATCACCCCACTCCTGGCCGCGCCCGACGCCTTCATCGCCACGGTGGATGCCATCGCCGACCGGTTCGCCGACCAGCGGATCGATCGCGTCCTCGGCATCGAGGCCCGCGGCTTCATCGTGGCCGCCCCGGTGGCGTACCGCTTCGGTGCCGGGTTCGTGCCGGTGCGCAAGGCGGGCAAGCTCCCGTGGGAGATCGAGCGCCAGGAGTACGAGCTGGAGTACGGCAGCGACCTCCTCGAGATCCACCGCGACGCCATCGCCCCCGGCGAGCGGGTGCTGGTGGTCGACGACGTCATGGCCACCGGTGGTACCGCCGCCGCCACCGCCCGCCTGGTGGAGAAGCTGGGCGGCGAGGTCGCCGGGTTCGGGTTCATCATCGAGCTGACCTTCCTCGGTGGGCGGGCCAAGCTGGCGGGCCAGGAGATCGTGAGCCTCATCGAATCTGAGACGCCACGGGGCGAGAGTGCTGGCACAATCCGGAAGGTGCGGACCGTCGTGTGGGTGCTGCAATGAGGAGGTGCCGACCGTCGACCGCTGCCGTGGAGGCGGACGCCGCTGCTGGCGGTCGAGATGGCGCCCCTGCTGCAGCTCTACCGGTCACGGCACCCGAAGGCACCCACCGGCCTGATCGTAAAGGCCTACGAGGTGGCGTCCGGCGCCCATGCCGGCCAGCTGCGCAAGTCGGGTGACGCCTACATCTCGCACCCCATGGCGGTGGCCATGATCGTGGCCGGCCTCGGCCTCGACGAGGTCACCCTGGCCGCCGCCCTGCTCCACGATGCGGTGGAGGACACCGGGGTCAGCCTGGCCGAGGTGAGTCGCGACTTCGGGCCCGAGGTGGCGCTGGTCGACGGGGTCACCAAGCTGGAGCGGCTCGAGTTCGACTCCAAGGAGGCCCAGCAGGCGGCCACCATGCGCAAGATGCTGGTGGCGATGGCCCGCGACCTGCGGGTGGTCATCATCAAGCTGGCCGATCGCCTCCACAACATGCGCACCCTGGCGGCCATGCCCGAGTGGAACCAGCAGCGCATCGCCCGGGAGACCATCGACATCTACGCCCCGCTGGCCCAGCCTCGGCATGCAGGACCTCAAGCAGCAGCTCGAGGACCTCGCCTTCGCCACCATGCACCCCAAGCGCTACGCCGAGATCGACCACATGGTCTCCCAGCGGGCCCCCGAGCGCGAGCTCTACCTGCTTCCAGGTGCTCGACGACGTTCGGGAGCGGCTGAAGGAGCTGCGCATCGAGGCAGAGGTGACCGGCCGACCGAAGCACCTGTGGAGCATCTACGAGAAGATGGTGCTCCGGGGCCAGGGGTTCGAGGAGATCTTCGACCTGGTCGGCATCCGGGTGCTGGTGGACTCGGTGGACTGCTACGCCGCCCTCGGGTCGATCCACGCCACCTGGAAACCGGTGCAGGGGCGCTTCAAGGACTACGTCGCCCAGCCCAAGTTCAACCTCTACCAGTCGCTGCACACCACCGTGGTCGGGCCCCAGGGCAAGCCCCTCGAGGTGCAGATCCGCACCCGTGAGATGCACCAGCGGGCCGAGCTCGGGGTCGCCGCCCACTGGTCCTACAAGGACCGCGACGGCGCCGGCGCGGCCGGCGGCTCCGGGGACGACATGGTGTGGCTCAACCGCATCATCGACTGGCAGTCGGAGATCTCCGACCCCGAGCAGTTCTACGACCTGTTGAAGGTCGACCTCGAGCAGGACGAGGTCTACGTGTTCACCCCCCAAGGGGCGGGTGATCACCCTGGCCCGGGAGCCACCCCGATTGACTTCGCCTACGCCATCCACACCGAGGTGGGCCACGCCTGCGTGGGCGCCAAGGTGAACGGCCGGCTGGTGTCGCTCGACCACCACCTCGACTCGGGTGACACCTGCGGATCTTCACCTCCCGGGCCGAGGGTGGGCCCGAAGCGGGACTGGCTCAAGATCGTGGGCACGCCCCGGGCGGCCAACAAGATCCGCCAGTGGTTCTCCCGGGAGCGCCGCGAGGACGCCCGGGAGAACGGCCGCGACGAGCTGGTGAAGGCCATGCGCCGGGAAGGACTCCCGGTGCAGAAGCTGCCCCCGAAGCTGCTCGACGAGGTGGCCACGTCCCTCAACTACGTCGACCTCGACGCCCTCCACACCGCCATCGGGGAGCACCACGTCTCCTCGGAGTCGGTGGCGGCCAAGGTGGCGAGGCTCCTGCGCAGCGGCGACCCCGACCAGGAGGAGCAGCTTCCCACCACCGCCCGTTCACCCCGGCGCACCCATACCACCCGACCGTCGGCCGGCGTCCACGTGGAGGGCCTCGACGACGTCATGGTGCGCCTGTCCCGGTGCTGCACCCCGGTGCCCGGCGACGAGATCATGGGTTTCGTCACCCGGGGCCGGGGCGTGTCGGTGCACCGGGCCGACTGCGCCAACGCCGTGTCCCTGTCAGGGGTGCAGGGCGACCGCCTCATCGAGGTGGAGTGGGACGAGCAGCGCAGCGGCGTGTTCGTCGCCTCGGTGGAGGTCAAGGCCCTCGACCGACCCCGCCTGTTGGGCGACGTCTCCTCGGCCATGGCCGACCACCACGTCAACATCCTGGCCTGCGAGTCACGGTCGGGCGCCGACCGTGTCACCAAGATGCGCTTCGACGTGGAGCTCGGCGACCCCTCCCACCTCGGCGCGGTGGTGCGCAGCATCAAGGCCATCGACAGCGTCTACGACGCCTACCGGGTCGTGCCCGGCAAAGGCGGCTAGGCCGGTCGCTTCCGGGGGCGCCACGAAGATGCAGAACGGGTGCCCGGCCGGGTCGGCGTATACGTAGAGCGGTTCGGCCGGGTCGTCGAAGCGGTCGAGCAGCAGGCGGACGCCGAGCGCGACCGCCCGCTCGTGCTGCTCGACCAGGGCGTCCACGGTCGGCACGCTCAGGTCGAGGTGGAGCTGCTGGGGTACCCCCTCCTCGGGCCAGGTGCTGGCCGGCAGGTGCTCGACCTGCTGGAAGGCGAGCCGGGCCGCCCCTGCCGGGTCGACCAGCACGAGCCAATCGCGTCCCGCCGGGTCCGGCTGGCCCGGGGGCGGGCGTTCGTCGCCGGGCCGGTAGTCGTATCCGACGAGCTGCCGGTAGAACTCGGCGAGGCCGCGGGCGTCGGTCGTGTCGAGGACCACCGAACGAAGGGTCGGGAAGGATTCCGTCATCGGATCAGTATTCCCGGTCCCGGGTGCGGCGCCGGAGTGCGAGCAGCGCGGTCGGGCACGTAGCGGGCGGGCGGAAAGCACCCGAGGGCACGGTCGCGCCGACCTTGGCGTCGAAGTCGACGGTCCAGCGTCCAGCGCCGGGAGCGCGCCCTGATGCCCACCGGCGGGCGACGTGGGCCGGCACCACCAGGTGGGCGGAGCTGAGCCGGCTGCCCGGGCCGACCAGGCGGCGGAGCAGGGCGGTGGTGACGGCGAAGGGCGGGTTGGCCACCACCCGGAACGGCCGGCGGGGCAGCCGGAGGTCGGCGGCGTCGACGGAGATGACCGTCACCGGGTCGTCGGCGAAACGCTCCCTCAGGCGCCGGGCCCGGTCGGGGTGGAGCTCGACGGCGATGACGGTTGCACCTGCGCTGACCAGCGGGCCGGTGATGGCGCCCTCACCGGCCCCGACGTCGATGACCAGGTCACCCGGCTGCACGCCGGCGCCGGCGACCAGGCGCCGGGCCCAGCGGTCATCGAGGCGGTGCCACCCCCAGCGCCGGTCCCCGCCGGGCACGACGCACCATCACCATTGTCACGCCGCCACCCTCGTCGCCAGCCCGGGCGCGGCACAACCGGATTTCGGTTCGCCCGCGATCGTTCGGGCTGAGAGTGCCCGTTTTGGGCGTGTTCAGCCCGAACGATGCTGGCTGGCCGCGGCCAGGGCGCCGGCGGCGGCAGCATCGTGGTCGTCGGCGGCGCCTGCGGCGATGCGGCTGCCGGTGACGCCGGCCACCACGGCGAGCGCGGCCGCCACCAGCGCCAGGGCGAGGGCTGCCGGGAGCGAGAAGGCCGACACCACGATGGGCACGACCGCGAACAGCGCCGCACCCAGGTAGCACCCCCACCACAGCTTGACCCGGGCGCGGAGCGGGTGGGCCTCTGGGAGCAGGTCGCGGACGACCTGGTAGGGGAACCAGTAGTTGACGATGGGCACGAACCAGGCGGCGGCGGCCCAGCCGGGGGTGTGGGTGGTCGGCCGGCCCAGCCGCCGGACGGTGGTGGTGGCCTGGTAGGACCACACGCACAGCACCACCTGAGCGGCGGTGGTGAGCAGGCTGACCACGTTGAGGGCCAGGAACGCCACGATGAACCCGCCGCCGATCCGAGGGGTGGATGTGCTGGCCTCCGAGAAGGCATCTCCCATGACCTCGAAGTAGCCGGCGAAGATGATGGGCAGCGTGAGGACCGTGAGGGCGAGCCCCCCGCCCTGCACGAGGTAGGCCTTGCTGGCCCAGCCGGCCCACTTGCGGTTGCCGGCCAGGTCGGGCGCCGGCCCCCCGGTGGCGTGGCCGGTCCAGTCAGAACCGTCCCACCACCGTTGGCCGCCAGGACGCCAAGGGTCGGCGTACCAACCGGGTGGGGTCACCGCAGGCGTGCTCATCCCGCGGAAGCTTGGCACGGCTCTCCGGAGCTCAGTGGACGGCGGAGCCGGCCTCCCGGGCCTCGGGTAGGCCGCCGCGAGGCACGAGCTCGGCGACCGAGCCGTCGACCACCGTGCGCCGTGGGGGGGCGGCGCGGGCCGGTGACGGATGATCGCCGCCGGCGGTCGTCGTGGCCGTGCAAGCCGCCCACCGGCGGGCCCGGTCGGGGTCGACCAGCAGGGCCTCCAACTCCCTGGCGGGCAGGGGAGGGCTGAACAGGTAGCCCTGGGCCAGCTCGCACCCCAGGCGCTGCAGCTCGGCCAGCTGCTCGGGGCGTTCGACCCCCTCGCCCACCGTCACCACCCCGAGGGCCTTCGCCATGGCGATGACGTGCTGGACGATGGCGGTGTCTTCGTGGCTGACGCCGAGACCGTCGACGAAGCTCTTGTCGATCTTGAGCATGTCGAGGCTGAAGCGCCGGATGTAGCTGAGCGACGAGTATCCGGTGCCGAAGTCGTCCAGTGCGAGCTGCACGCCCACTGCCTTCGCTTGTCGCAGGGCCGTCCACGCCGAGGCCACGTCGAACAGCAACGCACCCTCCGTCAGCTCAAGGCACACCTGGGTGGGGTCCACCCCGCTGGTGGCCAGTGCCGAGCTCACCCGTTCGCGGAAGTCGGCCTGGGCAAGCTGGCGGGCGGACACGTTGATGGTGACCTTGAGCGGCAGCCGCCCCGCGTGGTGGTGTTCCCACCGCTTGGCCTGGCGGCACGCCTCCTCCATCACCCAGGTGCCGACGGGCACGATCAGGCCGGTGTCCTCGAGGAGGGGCACGAAGTCGGCGGGCGAGATGATGCCCCGCTCGGGGTCGTCCCAGCGCAGCAGCGCCTCCACGCCGACCAGGGCGCCGGTGGAGAGGTCGACCACCGGCTGGTAGTAGAGGCGGAACTCCTCCCGCTCCAGCGCCAACCGCAGGCGGGTCTCGGCCGCCAACGGGGCGAGCATGTTGCCGTGGACGGCGGGGTCGAAGACGGCGTAGTGGCCGTTGCCGTCGGACTTGGCCTGGTACATGGCCACGTCGGCCGCTCGCACCAGCTCGTCGGGAGGGACGTCGGGATCCGACGCCATGGTGATGCCGATGCTGGTGGAGATGCGGATCGTGTCGCGGCCGATGGTGAAGGGCGCCTCCAACCGCTCGATCAGCCGGGCCGCGAGGCGCTCCACCGCCGCCGTGTTCGGCAGCCTGGGGCAGATGGCGACGAACTCGTCGCCGCCGTAGCGCACGATGCGGTCACCCGGCCGGAGCCCGTGCTCCAGCCGCCCCGCCGCCGCCACCATCAGCCAGTCGCCGACCTCGTGGCCGTAGGTGTCGTTGACCACCTTGAACCGGTCGAGGTCGATGAAGAGCACCGCCACCTGGCTGTTGTCCCGGTGCGACGCCCGAAGGTCGGCGGTGAGCCACTGGTGCAGGTGCAGGCGGTTGGGTAGGCCGGTGAGGGTGTCCTGGTGCGAGAGGCGGGCCAGCGCGCCCCGGACGCGCATGGCGTCTCGGTACCGGCGCAACGAGTACACCGTGGCCGCCGCCGGCACGAGCACGACGAGGGCCATGATGCCGTTGAGGTTGATGGTCTCGAACGCGTTCGACGACCAGTCGAGCAGGCGATCGATGGCCTGGAGCCGCATGGCGACGAGAGCCAGGACGATGCAGGCCACGACCAGCCAGGCCAGATCCGTGCCCGCTCGGCCGTCGGACCCCGCGACCGGCTCTGGGGCACGACGTGGCACCCCTCCCTGATCGGTTACCGGAGGCGCGGATGTGAGGGGTTCAGCTGTGAGGGGTTCAGCGGCCGAGGCGGTGGTCGAGGCGCCGGCCGGGGTCGTCGAAACCGGGGAACTGGCCCTGCAGGGGCGTGCCCCGCGCCGCCGCCAGCCCGGAGACCAGTTCCTCGACCTCGGCCCAGCCCTCCGCCCGGGGGCCCTCGAGGTGGCGGTTGTAGGGCTGGTCGAACACGATCACGTCGTTGTCCTTGGCCCGGAGGGCTTCGACGTTGTGGGGCCCGTCGTCGACGTAGGCGTCGGCCTCCACCTCGGGCTTGCGCCCGAGGAAGCAGATGTCGCGGTAGGGGATGCCGGCCCGGTCCAGCCAGTCGACGGTGTCGGCCACGGCGATGGCGTGGCCCCAGTTCACGCACAGGCGGTGGGTGATGACGCGCACCCAGATGCCGGCGTCGGAGAGCCGCCAGAGCACGTCGGCCGCACCGGGCAGGGGCGCCATCGAACGGAAGATGCGGTGCTCCAACACGGCGGCGCGGTGGAAGCGGTCGAACTGGCCCGGGGCCACGCCCCACTCGGTGAAGTCCCAGGACTCCTGGGCCCCCAAGGTGGCGGGCTCCACCCCCAGCTCGGCCGCCACCACCGCCCGGAACGCCGCGGTGTAGTCACCGCACACGCCGTCGAGGTCCACGCCGAGCACGAAGGGCTCCGGCTCGGGCAGGGGTGTCGGCGGCGCGTCGGGCGGGGGCGCCGGGCTCTCGTCGGGCGGGACGGGTTCGCTCACGGCCGGTGCGCCCCGGTGGCGGCGTCGGCCGGTCGGCGGGGCCACCACCGGCCGGTCCAGAGCCGATCGACCATCACGTCGGCCGCCAGCAGCAGCACGCCGGCGTAGGCCACCTGGTGGACCTCGGTGAACGAGGCGGGCCACTCGAAGCCGGCAGGAAGCCGGTGCCGGACCTGCAAGGCGATGGTGTAGAGCGCGGCGATCCCCAGGCCGGCGGCCGCCCCGAGGGTCGTGAGGGCCCGGGCCCGGCGCCAGTGGAGGGCAGCCAGGGTGGCCAGGCCCACCGCCACGCCGGCAACCGGTCCGATGAGCACCGCCCCGGAGGCGGCGAAGGCGGCCGTCGCCACCAGGTTGGTGCGGATGGACGGTGGTGCTCCGGTGGAGCTCCACAGCGCCGCCGGCCGGAACGGCGCCGGTTGGTCCCCGGGCGCGGGGGCGGCCGGCGGGGCCCCCGAGCGCCGGCGACGGCGCCACGCCAGACCGGCCAGCACCACGCAGCCGGCGGCCGCGGTCACCGAAGCCAGCAGCGACGCCCGCACCACGCGCTGGGGCGTCCACTCCACCTGCACGGTGACGGGGTCGGTGCCGGCGGGAAGGAGCCAGCCGTTGGCGTAGCCGTTGACCAACTGCGGTGGCCCCAGGTCGGTGCCGTCGACCGACGCCTTCCAGCCGGCGTTGAGGCTCTGGCCGAGGATCACCCAGGTGGGCGTCGACCGGGCCCCGACCTGCACCCGGGCGTCGTCGCGCCCTTGGTGCAGGACCCGCAGCCGGGGACCGGCCGCGGCTTGCCCGGCGGCGGCCCGGCCGGCGCGGGCGGCGGGGCCGGCGCGGGCGGAGGCCGATGTCACCGTCTCGGCCGAGAACCCCCGCCCGCCGGCCCCGGGGGAGGTGAGCACCAGGCGGTCGACGTCGATCCCACGGTCGCGCCCCTTGGCGCTGCGCAGCACGTGGTCGCCCCGGCCGAGGCGCGTGCCCGTCGACGTGCAGGCCTCGAGGTCGAGGGGTCGGCCCCGCAGGGCGTCGTCGATCCGGCCTCGCACCCGCACCGGCAGCGGCCGGCCGTCGACGGTCACCAGGTCGGCCCGGCAGCGTGGGTCGAAGCGGTCGGAGGGCACCTCGGCGCGCAGACCGGGGATGCCGAGCTCGGCGATCCCCACCGGCATGGTGACGGGGCGCTCGGAGATCCAGTCGGTGGTGAGCACCTCCCGGACCTCGTCGACGATCACGGTGAGGTCACGGGTGGCGATGGTCGGCAGGTCGACGCGGACCGTGGTGGTGGCGTCCCGGCGGGCCTGGTCCGCCACCGCCGGTACGTCGACCGTCGCCACCGGGCGCCCGGCCGACTCGATGCGCAGCCGGGTGGGCACCGAGTGGCGGCCGTCGTTGACCACCTCGAGGTCCATGTGGTCGAAGCGGAGGGGCGCGGCGGTGCGGTACCGGACCCACTCGCCGACCTGGCCGAGGAACCCGGGGCTCCAGTGGGTGGTGGGGTCGCCGTCGATGGCGCTGAGGGCCCGGGACCGCACGTCGCCGGTGAGGTGCCGGGAGGAGGAGGCGTCGACCCCGCCCTCGTCGGCCGGTGGCACGCCGAGCAGTTGGTCGGCGACGGCCTCCGGCGCTCTGGCGTCGAGGCGGGCCTGGCCCACCACCGTGAACGTGCGGGCGGTGGGGAGGCGGAACGCCCGGGCCAGGGCCGGCTCCTGGTCGTCGCGGAGGGGAGCGGTGGGGCGGGTGCGCTGCCGGGTGAGCACGATGGCCAGCGGGTTGGCCGAGGAACCCGGGCCGGCGGCGTCGAGCAGGTCGCGGGGGAGGCGTATGACCTCGTCGAGCCGGGCGTCGTCGTCGCCGAGGCGGACGTCGGCGAAGCCCACGCCCGCCAGGCCGGCGTAGCGGTCGCGGCGGCCGACGTCGGTGGCGAGGATCTCGATCGACAGCTTCTCGAAGGTGCGCCGCCCGAAGTTGATGGTCTGCCCGGGACGCCCTCTCGACCTGAGGTCGAGCTCGACGTCGACGGGCGCGCCGTGGTCGAAGCGCAGCCGCACCTTGGTGATCCAACGGTTCTGCACGCCCTTGTCGTCCTGGAGAAGGGTGACCCGGTCGGTGGTGGGCGCCGACGCGTAGGTGAGCTCCAGACGCTCGCCGTCGACCGGGGAGAACGCCCCCACCGACCAGCCGGTGCGCAGGTCGTCGTCCACCGCGTTGGCCGCCCGGCTGTCGGGGGTGTAGGTGATCGGGTTGCCGTAGGCGGTGGCGGCGGCGCGCACCCCGCCCCGCTGCTGGGCCACGGTGAAGGCGTCGTCGCCCGCCTCCGGGAACAGCGGCAGGCGGTTGTCGGTGGGGTCGAACCGCAGGGGCTCCTCGCCGGCCCGCTCGGTGTAGCCGGCGGTCTCGATCACGGTGCTCCACCGGCGGGCGGCCCGGCGGTTGGTGTCGGTGACCACCAGCTCGGTGCCCGGTCGGCTGAGCTCGCGGCGCAGGGCGGCGCGGTCGCCGGCCAGGGCGGCCGAGTACAGCACCACCTCGCGGCCGGTGACCAGGCCGGTGGCGGCGGTGTCGACCAGGCCGGTGCCGTCGCCGGCCAGCACCACCGGCCGGTCGGCGGGCACCGCCCGCAGGATCGGCTGGGGGTCCTCCACCGGGAATAGCGCCAGCTTGGGCGGGTCGACCAGCCCCGGGGGGCTGGCCAACTCCCGCACGTCCTGCAGGGGCAGGGCGGGGTCGGGGCGGGTGGGGGCGCGGCCGCCGAAGCCGGTGGGCGGGCCCAGGCCGGTGGCCGAGCGCAGCAGCGCCCACAGGGGTCGGGGTCGGGGCAGGTTGTAGCGCTCGTAGGCGAGATCGGCGCGGAGGTTGATGTCGCCCACCGCCATGAAGCGGGCCACGGGGGCCAGCGAGGCCGGGTCGAGGGTGTACTCCTGCATCTGGCGGTCGAGGGCGTTCACCAGGTCGGCCGACGGCGGGGTGCCGTAGGGGATCAGCTCACGGGCGACGTAAGGGCGGTCGATGATGCCCGGGGTGATGGGGTCGACGGTGTTGCCCCACCGGTACGAGGCGAAGTCGCTGCCGGGGACCTCCAGCACCCGGGTGTCCCAGCCCGAGCGGCCCTGTCCGCGGCTGTCGATCTCCTGGGCGGCCTCCTCCCAGTAGCGGGGGAGCTGCTCCGGGCGCTGGAGGTTGTTGGCCACCATCGCGCCCGTCCACAACGGAGGCAGGGCGGCCAAGGCGAGGACCGCGACCGCGGCTGCGGTGGCACGCGGGATGCGCCGGACCCAGCCGCCGAGGGCGGCGATCCCCACTCCCGCCAGGACCGACAGGCCCAGGGCCAGCAGCGGGACGGCCCGAGGCAGGCTGCGCATGGCCAGGCCGAGGTCCGAGACGAGGAAGGCCTTCACGCCGCGGCCGGCGAGGGGCGGGTCGTCCCAGGGGTGGGCCCCCACGCCGAGGGCCAGGCCGGCCACCACCAGGGCCACGAAGTAGGCCCGGTAGCGCCAGCGCACCACCCCGGCGGCCAGGAGGCCGAGGACGGGCACCAGGTAGGTGACCGCCAGCAGCGGGGGGTTCTGCGTGTAGGCGACCGAAGGCTCGATCCACGGGCCGAGCTTGTCGTCGCCGTAGAAGAACCAGTAGCCGAGGCCGCGGAGCAGCTCAGGGGCGGTGGAGCCCTCGGCCACGGTGCGGGCGGTCTCGGTGTAGCGCAGGACGTCGATGCCGTACGCTCCCTGGGCCCACAGGCCGGCGATCCACCAGAGCGAGGTGGCCAGGCTGAGAGCGCCGATCCGGAAGACCACCGCCAGCGCCTGGCGGGCGGTCAGCTCGCGGAGCACGAGCACCGCGAACGGGAACCAGAGGACGGGCCCGATGCCGGCCAGCACGAGGGCGGTGGCGTTGGTGCCGCCGATGGTGGGCACCAGCAGGGCGAAGAGGGCGGGGTGCAGCCAGCCCCGGTCGCGCGTGGCCCGGATGGCGAGGGCGATCATCCACGGCAGCCCGGCGAAGGGCAGAAGCAGGGCCGAGATGCGGGCACCGAGGGTGAGCACGTAGGGCGACAGGGCGTAGACGAACATGGCCGCGCCGAGGTGCGGGCCCCGCTGGCCGAGGGTGCGCAGCAGGAAGCGGACGCCGAGCCCGGCGAGGAACAGGATCGTGCCGAGCCACAGGCGCTGGGCCACCCAGTCGGGGGCGCCGAGCCGCTCGAACAGCCAGAACCAGGGCCCCATCGGCCAGAGGTAGCCGATGTTCTGGTGGGGGACGGTGCCGAGACCCACGTTGGGGTCCCACATCGACGCCGCCCGCTCGAGCAGCCGGCCCGGGTCGAGGGTGAGGTAGCTCTTGGTGTCGGCCCCGACCTGGCCCCGGTGGGTGAGCAGCAGCGGCAGGTAGACGACGACGCCCAGCGCGGCGATGGTCGCCCATCCCCGGGCGCGCGCCTCGGCCAGGCGGTTCAAGCCCGGCGCCGGCGGCGGGCCTCTTCGGCCAGCGCCTCCAGGATGGCGGTGGCGGTCGCCTCCCAGGTGAACCGGGCGGCGTGGGCCACCGCACCGGCCTGGAGGCGGGCGCGCAGGTCGGCGTCGGTGGCCAAGGCCACCAGGTGCTCCGCCAGCTCGTCGTCGTCGGCGGCCAGCAGCCCGCTGCGGCCGTGGGCGACGGCGTCGAGGTGACCAGGGATGCGGGTGGCGACCGCCGGGGTGGCGCAGGCGGCCGCCTCGGTGAGGGTCATCCCCCAGCCCTCGCGCACCGAGGTGCTGGCCACCGCCCAGGTCCGTCGGTAGAGGTCGAGCAGTTCGTCGTCGGACACGCGGCCGGCGAAGGTGACCGCGTCGCGCCCGTCGAGGTGGTCCACCAGCGCCTCGAGCTCGTGGCGGAGCGGGCCGGTGCCCACCAGGGTGAGGCTGAGCTCTGGGGCCCGTCGGCGGGCTGCGACCACCGCCCGGATGAGGCGGTCGAAGCGCTTGACCGGCACGAGCCGGCCGACGCCCAGGACCATCGGTGTGGGGGAGCGCTCACCGCCCGGCGTGAAGTGCGGGTCCACCCCGGGTGGGACGATGTCGACCCGGTCGTCGCGGAAGCCCAGCTCGAGCATCTCGGCCTTGGAGGACGGTGAGAGGGTGATCACCCGGCTGCGGCGGTAGAGCAGCGGCGCCACCCGGCGCTCGAGGGTGTCGCCGGCGGCCGCCAACCTGGGGGGCAGCACCATGCGCCACATCTCGGCGTGGATGTGGTGGAGGAGGACGACCTTGGGACCCCGGCGCCACAGCGGCGAGAGGAACGGCATGCCGTTCCAGATCTCCACCAGGCCGTCGGGATGTCCGTGGCGGTGGCGGACCTCGGCCAAGGCGGTGCGGGGGAACACCGCGTAGCGCCCCGCCTTGCGCACCACCTCGTAACCGTCGCGCCGGTCGATGTTGGGGTGGCCCTGGGCGAAGGACGTGCGCAGCAGCACGTCGATCCCCGCCTCGGCCCACAGGCGGGCCACGGTGGAGGCGTGGACCTCGCTGCCGCCGGCCTCCACATCGGCCAGGTCACGCCAGGCGATCATGTGGATGCGGCGCAGACCGGCACGGGCGGCGATGTCGCCGAGCTTCTGCCGCGTGCGGCCGGGGTCGGCGGGGCCGGCACCGGCGGTGACGGGGTCGGGGCCAGTGGTGATGGGGTCGGAGGGCGCGGTGGTCACAGGGTCACAGAGGCCACTGAGGGCTGGGTTACTGTGGTGGCTCCGTGGCCACCGGGTGGCCCGGGGAACCGCCTCACGTTAGTCCAGCCACCCTCGCCGAGCGGCGTCCCGGCCGCACCACCACCGGAATGCCTGCGCCCCCTCCCGTCCCCAGCCTCCCGCCCGCCTCCGGGTTCCCTCCCTCCTCCGGCTTCGCGGCGGCCAGCCGCGCCGTGGCCGACGTGGAGGGCTGGATGACCCCGGGCCAGGCCCGCCTCCTGTGGGACTCCGCCCGCCGGGTGCCCGCCGGTGGGCGGATCGTGGAGATCGGCAGCTTCCGGGGCCGCTCCACCATCGTGCTGGCCTCGGCTGCTCCGCCCGCCGCCGAGGTGGTGGCCATCGACCCCCACGCCGGCAACGATCGCGGCCCCCAGGAGATCGACGGGTTCGTCGACGAGGCGGCGCGCGACCACGAGGTGTTCCGGGCCAACCTGGAGCGGGCGGGCGTGGCCGGGCGGGTGCGCCACCTGCGGAAGTTCTCCGACGCCGCCCACGCCGACGTCGACGGCCCCGTCGACCTCCTCTACGTCGACGGGGCGCACCGCTACGGCCCGGCGCTGGCCGACCTGCGGGGCTGGGGTGACCGGGTGGCGCCCGGTGGCACCATGTTGATCCACGACTCGTTCAGCTCGGTCGGCGTCACCCTGGCCATCCTGCGGGCCCTGGTGGCCGGCGCCGGGTGGCGCTACGTCGGGCGCTCGGAGTCGATGACGGAGTACCGCCGCGAGCAGCTCGGTCCCCGGGCCCGGGTGGCCAACGCCGTCCGCCAGCTCGCCCAGCTCGGCTGGTTCGCCCGGAACCTGGTGATCAAGGCGCTGATCGTGGCCCGGCTGGGGCGAGTCACCCGGCTCCTCGGCCACGATCCCGCCAGCTGGCCGTACTGATCGGCGGCGTGGTGACCGTTACCGACGGCGGGCCACGGCCAGGATGGACGTGCCGACGGGTAGGCCCACCCGGCCGACGGCGGCCCGTTCGAGGCGGGTGAGGACCAGGGCGGCCCGGTCGAGCAGCACGGAGCTGCGATCGAGGCCGAGGCTCGAAGAGCCGCCCCGGCCGAAGCGGCGGGTGACCCACACCGGGGGCACCAACCAGCTGAAGATGTGGGTCACCGCCGCCGGGGTGAACCCCGCGCTGTCGAGCTGGGCAGCCAGGTCGCCCCGGCGGTAGCGGCGGACGTGGCCGAGCAGCTCGTCGGCCTCGCTCCAGAGCCACCGGTGGGCGGGCACGGTGACCACCAGCCACCCGCCCGGGCGCAGCGCCCTGTGGGCCTCGGCCAGCGCCGCCCCCGGATCCTCGAGGTGTTCGAGCACGTCGAGGAAGCAGGCCACGGTGGCGGCACCGCCGGCGACGGGGAGCTGGTCGACCAGCCCCCGGGCGGCGGGCAGGCCGTGGCGGTGGCGGGCCCGGGCCACGAGCGGGGCGCTGCCCTCCACCACCAGGGTGTGCTCCGGGCTCCAGCCCAGCCGGGCGGTCACGCCGCCGGCACCGGCGCCCACGTCGACCAGCCAGCCGTCGCCACCGCCGGGGGGCAGGCAGCGTCGCAGCGCCGAGGACACGAACGCCGCCTTGCTCCGGAACCACCAATGGTCGGCGTCGGCCTCCATGAGGCGCTCGGCGTTGACCTCGTCGAACACCTCGGACGGAGCGGTCGACCCCTCCGGATCGGCCGCCGCCGTGGCGCCGGCGGGGACGGCCGGGCCGGTGGGGGCGGCGCGGGTGACGCGGCGGACGTTGCGCCAGATCCGGGGGGTGGCGGCCAGCATGGCCACCCCGTCGCGCCCCACCCGGACCCGGGTGCGCTCGTCGTGGGACCAGTCCACCGGCACCTCGTGGACGGCGACGCCGAGGGCGCGGGCCACGGCGATGAGCTCGGCGTCCCACGCCAGGCCCTCCTCCCGGCACTGCTCGAGGAGGGCCTTCCACACCGAGGCGGGCGCCACCTTGGCCCCGCACTGGGTGTCGGTGATGCCGGGGGTGAGCACGGCCTGGAGCAGGCGGTTGTAGGAGCGGCCGAGCAGCTCACGGGCGGAGCTCTCGGGCCGCAGCAACCGCGATCCGGGGAGGTCCCGTGAGCCGATGGCCAGCCCCGCGGTGCGCTGGGCGGCGTCGAGGATGCGCTCGAGGTGGGGCAGCGGGGTCGACAGGTCGAGGTCGCAGAAGCCGGCCCAGGGCGAGTCGAGGGCGCCCAGGCCGGCGCTCACCGCTGCCCCCTTGCCCCGGTGGGGCCGGCGCAGTAGTGCCAGGCGGCTCTCGGGCCGGGCGGCGACGAGCTCCTCGACCAGGCGAGGGGTGGCATCGGTGCTGCCGTCGTCGACGAACAGCACGGCGCGGTCCCCGGCCGCCGCCCAGTCGGCCAGGCGCGGGCCGAACTCCGCGAACCGGCCCTCTTCGTCGTAGACGGGCACCACCACGCCGAAGCGGGCAGGAGTCTCGCCGGTGGTCACGGTGGCGGGCACTCAGTCAGCGGCGCTGGGAGGGCCGACGAACACGGCGAAGGGCAGGCCCAGGTCCGCCATGCGGACCATCTGGTCCTTCAGGTCCTCGGGCACCCGAGGGTCGAAGGTGGCGAGGAACAGGTTGCCGTCGATGTTGGACACCAGGTCGTCGAGCCCGGCGGCGCGGAGGCCCCGGATGGCTCGGGCCCGCAGGCGCGTGTACTCGGCCCGCTGGGCGGGGCTGCGGGGCTCGACGTAGGCCACCTGCTCCACCCCCGGCTTGGCCCGCCACGCGGCTATGTCGGGCCCGACCGACATGTGGACCACGGCGGTGTAGGTGCCCGGGTCCATCACCCGGTGGGCAGTGGCCGCCGCCCGGTACCCGTTGATGATCCCCACCTCGAAGCCGGCCCGCTCCAGCTCGTTCAGGAGCCCGTACCCGTGGGCACCGATGTGGACGGGGTCGGTCCAGGTGACGAGGTAGCGCCCGTCGCGCCCGCCCCCGGGGGAGCGGCCGGCGGCGAGGGCGTCGACGGTGGGACCGACCATCCGCCCGAGCACCTGCGACCGCTGGGCGGCCGGTGCGTCGACCCGGGCGGCGTCGACGCCGAACAGCAGGGCGAGCACGAGGGTGGCCGCCGCCAGCACCGCCAGACCGGCCCGTCCCGCCCGCTCGGTCCGGTCCGCCCGTTGGTGGAGGCGGGCCGAGACCTCGACCGCGACGGTCCACCCCACCGCCAGCAGCAGGAGGGCGGTGATCCCCCACGCCCAGAGGACGAGATAGAACCAGACGAACCCGAAGATCCGGCTGGCCGAGAGCACTCCCAGAGCCAGGGCGGCCGCCAGCACGGCGTGGAGGGGGAGCAGCACCCCGTCGCGACGGCGCCAGGCGAGAGCCACGGTGCCGGCCCACACGGCGAGCAGGGCGATGCCCGGCACCGTGGACCCGGTGAGGAACTGCTGGCCGGTGAGCAGGCGCCACGGGTTGAGGTGCAACAGGATCAGCTCGAGGCCGCCCCCAACGCCGATGGGTTCTTCCGGCGGTTGGCTGAAGTGCTCCAGGATGATCGAGAGGTTGCCCGGGGAGTGGGCCAGCTCGTCGATCACCGGCGGCAGCCATGCGAGAAGCCCGACGCCGGCCGCCATGAGTAGCCAGCGTGCTCGGTTGGCTCCTGCGTCGGCTGTGACATTGGCTCCGCCTTCGGCGGAGCGGGCTTCGCCCATCCGGGTGTCAACTCGTTTGCTGCTCCGCCTGGCGGACTGCGCAGCTGTGAAACGGAGTGCGAGTGCGCCGAGCACCGTGATGGCGCCCACCCCGACCACCAAGCCCAGGTAGGGGATGTGGGTCTGCGCGCAGAACGAGCCGGCCAGGGCGGCGACCGGGGCCATGGCCAGGTCGTCGGCCAGCACCGACCAGCAGGCCATGAGGAACGCCACCCACCACAGCACGGGCATGTAGGGGTTCCAGGGCTCGATCATGGTGGCGGCGCCGTAGGCGTGGGCCAGCACGGCGAGGACCGCGCCCGCACCGATCACGAGGCGCGCGCCGCCCCGGCGGGCGGCGATCCAGAGGATGGTGGCCATGGCCAGCAGGTGCAGGCACACCGAAGCCGCCGACATCGCCCAGGAGCTGGCCCCGAAGAGCTGGTAGAAGGGCCACAGCGCCCAGAAGCTGATGGGGCCGGGGTGGCTGCCGGGGTCGGCGGCGGTGCCGATGCGGCCGCCGAGGCCGATGAGGGGCGGGTGCCCCGTGCCCACGTCGCGCAGGCGCAGCTCGGTCTGGGCGTTGTCCAGCACGGGGTACCAGCGGGGGTGGGCCAGCGCCACCAGGGCGATCACCAGGGGCACGGCGAGCGCGAGGAGCGCGGCGGCGGCGACCAGCCCAGGGCGCTCGCCTCGTCGGTCGGGCGGGCCGGCCCCGGCGGCGGGGCTGGAGGTCGACGGAGGCTCGGTGCTGGCGGCGGTGGCTGTGGCGGGGCCCGGCCCGGCGGCGCGGGCGACGCCGACCGACGGAGCGCGAGCCATGGGGGCCGAGTATACGAAGGCCCCCATCCGCCCCCGGACCCAGGCCGAGCCGGTTTGGCGGGGGGCGATACCGAGCCTCAGGCGGTGGGGCGGAGGAAGAGGGCGACCGTCTGCTCGTCGAAACGGTCCTGCAGCTCGGCGTACCGCTCGAAGCGTGGAGCCCAGCGGGGTTCGAGCACGAGGAGGTCGCGCTGGACCATGACCACCACCAGCCGTGAGGCGAGGAGGGCGTCGGCGGGCACGGCTCCGGCCTCGGCGTGGCGGACGGTCCGGGGCAGGTCCCCGGCGGCCAGTGCCGTCCTCCCGCGGCGGTTTAGCTCGATGCCACCACGCGCGTCGACGTGGGCGGCCAGGCGGAGACGAAGCGATGCCAGCTCCCGTCGCTCGCTCGGGTCGAGGCTCTCGTGGATCGCCACCCGCCGGCTGCCTCGCGGCGCGGTCCGGACGCCGTCACCCACCCGGTAGAGCAGCGCGGCCTCGGCGTTCCTCCCGGTGAAGCGGCGGGCCGGCCCGAGCTGGCGTACCAGGCCGGCGTCGTCGACCACGAAGGGGATGCCGCGCCGCTGGAGCTGGGCCATGATGGCCGCGCTGTAGGGGGTGGCGAAGCGCTCACCCTCGGGGTCGAACAGGAGCGGTCCCTCGTCCTCGAGCACCGCCATCTGGCGACCGAGGTCGCGCATCACCGGGATGGCGTACTCGTCGCCGCTCGGCCCGACGTGCTGGCTATAGCTGGGCAGGTTGAGGGCCGAGAGCACGAGGGCGACGAGCGCCACCCCGGCCACCATCGCCGGCGGGGCCGGGCGGGCCGGCCGCCACCGCCGCACCAGGCCGGTGGCGACAGCCAGGGTCGTGAACGTGCCGAGGGGCCACAGCCAGCGGAAGTGGTGGATCGGGAGGCCGAACAGTCCCACGGGCGCCTGCCCGGCGGTCACCCAGCCCGCCAACACGGCCACGGCCGCGGTGCCCACGGCCGCGGTGACCACCCGGTCGTGCCGGCGCCGCCCCGTCCACCACGACCAGGCCATGACCACGACCAGCCCGACCGCGGCCGCCAGCGCCAGGCCCGGTGAGGGCAGGATGGCGGCTTCGGGCGCCAGCACCACGGTCTCGGGCGAGGGCAGCCACGCCCGACCGAACGTGGGCCGCACCCACCACGCGGGCAGGATGACCACCTTGGCCAGGAGCTGGACCGCCCGCCCGTACCCGACCGTCTCCTCCGGGGCCTGGGCGGTCGTGCGGATCAGCCTGGTGAGGTTGCCGTCGCCGGCGCTGGTGAACTGCTCCACGAGGGGCTGCGCCCAACACAGGAGGCCGCTGGCGAGGGCGGCGACGGCCGCCACGGTACTGCGGCGCCCGAGCGGTGGCCACGCGGCGGTATCGTCACGCCGCTGTCGCCGCAGGTGGAGCGCGAGCGCGCCCCCGCCCCAGCCGAGCAGGGCTGGTACGAGGATGGCGTAGCTGAGGTGGGTCTGCACGAGCACGCTCCCGACCACCACGGCGGCCGGGAGCGCCCACACGTCCCCGCTGGCCAGCGACCACGCCAGCATGAGGAAGGCCAGGAACGGCAGCAGCATGGAGTGGGGCTGCCACGGGTCGAAGAGGAGCTCGCTCCCCATGGACCAGCACAGGGTGGCGGTGAGCGCGGTGGCGAGGAGCCCCACCAGGGGGCCGGCCCGGCGCCGGGCCAGTAGGGCGATCCCGACGACGGAGACCCCGTTGAGGAAGGCGGCGCCGACGGCCAGCCCGGCGCCGCCGGGCGCGACGCCGTCGGCCTCGGCCAGCAGGTCGAAGTAGAGCGGCCCGGGGTTGTTGGCGTTGATCCCGGTGACGAGCGAGTTCGAGGTCCAGGTGCCGAGCAGCGGCGGGTCGGTGCTGAACACGTCGAGGGCACGGATGGCGAAGTAGGCGTTGTCGCCCACAGGCATCCAGCCCCGGCGCACCGCCCGGACCGTGGCCACCGCCAGCGGCACCAGAGCGGCCACCAGCGTGACCGGGAAGAGGCGAGCGGCCAGGTCCGGGTCCGGGTGGTCCCTATCCTCCACCGAGCCCCCTCGCCGCCGATTCGATGGACCGGCGGTTGCGCCACACGCCGGTGACGAGCGGAGCCGACACCAGGATCATCAGGGGTTCGAGGGGGAAGCGGTACCGGTAGCTGCCGAAGTACAAGAAGCCGTAGAGCACCAGCGCGGTGATGATGGTGACGAGGGCGGCGCGGGTGAGGGGCTGGCGCCACAACCGCCGTCGGAGCAGGGCCACCGCCACCACCGTCAGGGTGAGCAGGCCGTAGTAGCCCACGTTGGCCACCACCTCCAGGCGGATCTCCTGGAAGCGGTCGAGCGGCGGCTCGTCGCCGGGCCCGGCGCTGTTGACCAGCTCGAGCACCTCGGCGTCGCCCCGATTCATGTGGACCAGCTTGAGCGGTATCAGCTGCAGCTCCCGGAACGGGTGGTGGATCATGTAGTCGAGCGCTTCTGCCCGGAGGTACTTGGAGGACTCGGTCTCGCGCTTCACGGTGTCGTTGCCGAAGCGGTCGTAGTCCACGAAGTAGGTGGGCCCTCCGTAGGCGGTTGGGTTGTGCCCGGCCCACAGGGTGGCCCCCACGTTGGACGACACCGGGGCGAAGGAGTCGAGCCGCACCGCGTTGCGGATCGTCCACGGCGCGATGGTGAGGACCATGGCCCCGCCCAGCACCGCCGCCCGGGCGACCCACGTGCGCAGTGGGGCCTGGCGGTACCAGTAGGCCAGGGCGGGCAGGGCCAGGAACAGGCCCTCCCCCCGCACCAGGGCGGCCAGGCCGACGGCCACGCCGAGCAGCACCACCGCCCACCACCGCGTGGGCAGCACGGCGAGGAGGGCGAAGAACGCCACCACCACGAACGTGTAGAACGTCTCGGAGAACAACACGTCGGACCACAGGATCGGTCCGGGCAGCACGGCGAGCCATGCCGCCGCCACCGCCGCCTCGGCCCGCCCGAACGCCCGGCGGGCCACCACGAACAGCAGCGGCACGGTGAGGGCGCCGAAGACGGCGTTGAGCAGCTCGCCCGACAGCGGGCTCGAGTCGGTGAACCGGTAGACGAGCGACAGCATGAAACCCCACCCCGGCGGCCACTGCGCCGTCGGCGTGCCGTCGACCCGCACGTACCCGTCACCCTCGGCCAGGCTCTGACCGAAGGAGTGGTAGAAGAACGCGTCGTTGAACCCGAACGACGGGCGCTCGATGGCGAGCACCAGAGCGACCCGGAGGACGAGGGCCACCACGAAGCAGAGGGTTGCCACCCGCAGATCCTTGGACCGCAGCACCCGGGCCATCACGCCCTCCCGGCGGGCGCGACGAACACCGCGGTGGGCTGGCTCAACCGGCCCATCTCGGCCACCGCCAGGCGCAGCCCGGGCGGTAGGCGGGGGCTGGTGGCGAGCTGGAACAGGTTGGCATCGAGCAGGGGCAAGAGGTCGGTGCGCTCAGCCTGCTTCAGCCCGAGGATGATTCCGGTGCGCAGGCGCCGCTCCTCCCGCTGCTCGGCGGGCGTCCGCAGATCGGCGTAGGCCACCTCCTCCGCTCCTGGCCGGCCCCGCCAGATCGAGATGTCCACGCCGACGGCGACATGGACCTCGGCTGTGGCCTCGTCGGGCCGGAGCACCCGGTGGGGGGCGACGGCGGCTCGGAACAGCCTGGGCACGCCCACGCGGAAGCCCCGACGCTCGAGCTCGTTGAGCAGCCCGTAGCCCGGCGCGCCGATATCGACCGGGTCCTGCCAGGTGACGAGGTAGCGACCCGAGCGGCCCCCACCGGGCACCGAGCCCCCCTCGAGCGCGTCGACGGTGGGGGGCACGACCCGGGCCATCAACGTCGACAGCTTCGGGGCCGGCGGCTCGGCGTCGGCGGCGTCCAGGGTCAGCAGGGTGGTGAACAGGCCCAACACGGCGAACAGGGCCATCGCGCCCAAGGCGGAGGCGCGGGGCCGGTACCCGGTCGTCGTCAACCGGGGGCCGGCCAGGGCCGCCACGACCTGCCCCAGGCTGAGGAGCATGAGGGCGGCCACCCCCCACACCCATAGGACGAGGTAGTCCCACACCGAACCGAAGATCCGGCTGACGACGACGACCGCGAGGAGGAGGGCGACGGCGATGACGACGTTGAGCCGGTTGAGGTCCCGGCGCCGGAGGCGAGCGGCGGCCAGCGCGGAGCCCCCCCAGGCGACGACGAGCAGGACCCCGGCGGCGACCGGTCCCTCGGCGGTGCTGCGGGCCCGGGCCAGGTCCCGCACGTCCAGGTGGCCCAGCACCACATCGGCCGCCCGGCGCAGTCCGATGGGCGGCTCCGGAGGCCGGCTGAAGTGGTCGCGGATGATCGAGAGGTTGCCCTCGGCGCCGCTGAGCTGTTGGACGAGCGGCGGCGCCCACAGCACCACGCCGAGGGCGGCGGCGACGATGGCACAGCGGACGGCGCGCCGGCGCTCGGCCGGCTCGGTCCGTCGACGGTAGGCGGACCAGGTTGCTCCGGCGACGGCCAGCGCAGCAAGGCCGCCGACCAGCCCCGCATAGGGGATGTGGGTCTGCGCGCAGAAGGAGCCGGCGAAGGTGGCCACGACCAGCATCGGGAGGTCGCCGTCGAGGACCGACCACACCGCCAGCAGGAACACCACCCACCACAGCACCGGCAGGTACGGGTTCCACGGCTCGATCAGGCGGCCCATCCCGTAGGCGTGGGCGAGCACCGCGAGGAGGGCGGCCATCCCGAGCGCCAGCGGGCTGCCGCCCCGGCGATGGGCGATCCAGAGCGCCACCGCCGCGGCGATCAGGTGCAACGACATCGATGCCGCCGCCAACGCCCACGCGCTCCCACCGAACAGCTGGTACAGGGGCCACAGGGCCCAGAAGCTGATCGGTCCCGGGTGGCTTCCGGGCCGCTCGACGGTGCCGATCCGCCCGCCAAGGCCGACCAGCGGAGGGTGGCTGCTGGCCACGTCACGCACATGGAGCTCGGTCTGGGCCATCTCGAAGGTCGGGTACCAGCGGGGCGACGCCAGCACCAGGAGGGCGACCACGGCGGGCACGGCCAGAACGAGGGCGAGGCCCACCCCCAACGGGGCGCGGCCGGGTCGGCGGCGCCCTTCGGTCCCGCTCACGGCAGCCGCTTGAGCAGCCGGAGCAGCCCCAGGCGGGCGGGGGACTGGTGGTGGGATCCGTGGGTGGCGCCGATCTCGTGGCGGTGGGCGAGGAACCACTCATAGGACTCCACCACCATCGAGGCGTTCGAGTGGCGCGGCTCCCAACCGAGCTCGCGCCGGGCCCGCGCCGTGTCGAACCACAGGGACTCGCCGTAGAGGAGCCAGTGGTAGGGGGCGAAGGGGGCGAGGCCGAGTCCGGTGACCGCCCGCATGGTCGCCGCCGCCGGCCCGGTGGGCAGCGAGCGCACCCGCGAGCCGGTGCCGGCGTGGTCCACCAGGGCCTGGAGCGTCTCCCGCATGGTGCCGAACTCGGTGGCCCCCACGTTGTACGCGCCCGGTCCGGGCCGGTCGGCGGCACGGAGGCAGGCGTCGGCCAGGTCGTCGGCGTGGACGAACTGGTAGCGGTTGTCGCCCCCGCCCAGCACGAACACGGGAGCGCCCTCGGCCACGAACTCGAAGAGGATGGCCATGATGCCGAGCCGGCCGTGCCCGAGGATGGTGCGGGGCCGGATGATGGTGACGTCGAGCCCGGCGGCGACGGCGTCGCGGCACGCCCACTCGGCCGCCAGCTTGGCCCGGCCGTAGGCCTCGAGCGGCCGGGGCGGCGTGTCCTCGTCCACCGGGTTGCGCTCGGGGATGCCGTACACCGCGCTGGTGGAGGTGTGCACCACCTTGGCCACGCCGGCGTCGCGGGCGGCCAGCAGCAGGTTGGCCGTGCCCACCACGTTCACCGACCAGAACAGCTCGCGGTCCCTGGCGAGGGGCACCTGGGCCACGTTGTGGAGCACCACGTCGACGCCCTCGCAGGCGGCCCGCAGCCGGGCGCGGTCGCGCACGTCGCCCTCGACGAAGTCCACGTCGCCGGCGTGGGAACCGGGACGGTTGAGGTCGAGCACCCGGACCTCGTCGCCCCGTTCCAGGGCGAGGTCGACCAGGCTGGTGCCGAAGTACCCGCTGCCCCCGGTGACCAGCACGGTGCGGCCCACTAGAGCGCCTCCCCCCGCTCCAGGCACCAGCGGATGCTCCTGCGCATCCCCTCCATGAGGTCCACCTCGGGCTGGTAGCCGAGCTCGGCCCGGGCCCGCCCGATGTCGCAGGCGATGGTGTCCTTCAGCTCGCCGAGGACGTGGACGGGTTGGACGTAGCGCCCCCGGGACTGCAACACCCGGTCGACCCGCTCGGCCAGGACGCCGACCTGGACGGGGGCGCGGAGCTGGCGGGGGGAGACGGCCAGCCCCTCGGCCTCGAGGGCGGCGCGCACCGTGGCCAGCACGTCGGCCATGGCGTAGGGCTCGGCGTCGGCGATCCAGTAGGAGCGGCCGGCGGCCGCCTCGGTGACCTCGGCCCGCAGGAGCCCCTGCACGAGGTTGTCGGTGTAGACCATCGAGCGACGGTTGGAGCCGTCGCCGATGAGGGGGAACCGGCCGCGGCGCACGGCCGAGAAGAAGCGGGTCTGGCGGGGCGGCTGGTAAGGCCCGTAGAACCACGGTGCCCGCAGGATCACGGTGGCGAGGTCACCGCGCGCGCCGGCCCGGCCCACAAGTTGCTCGGCCTCGTGCTTGGACTCCCCGTAGGCCAGGTAGGGGTGGTACGGCGAGTCCTCGGTGAAGCGGTGATCCGGGGACGGGTTGGCGCCGAAGGGCGAGTTGGACGACACGTGGAGGAACCGCCGGGCGCCCGAGCGCCGGGCCCGGTCGAGCACGAGCTGGGTGCCGCCCACGTTGACGTCGAAGAAGGTGCGGGTGCTCCCGTCAGGGTGGATGACGGCGGCGGCGTGGAACACCGTGGAGGGCCCGACGCCGTCGAAGAGCCGGTCGAGGGCGGACGGGTCGCGCGTGTCGCCCACCACCGTCTCCACCCCGGGCCCGATGAGCTCCAGCAACGGACCCTCGGCCGGGTCGTGGACGAGGCAGCGCACCCGCCGACCGGCGCCGGCCAGGGTCCGCACCAGGTTCTGCCCCAGCCAGCCGGCGGCCCCGGTCACCACGGTGTCGCGCGCGACCGCGGGCGGGTCCTGCGACGGCCCGGCGGGCGGGTCAGGCATTCGCCAGGAAGTGGTCGCAGTTGCGGGCGGCGATGGCCATGATGGCGGCCTGGGGGTTGACGCCGGGAGCGTCGGGCAGGAGGGCGGCGTCGTTCACCCGCAGGTTGGTCGTGCCCCACACCCGCCCGTAGCTGTCGGCTCCGGTGCGCGAGCGGTCCTCGCCGATGCGCACGGTGGAGGTCATGTGCACCGTCATCAGGTTGGCGCGGGTGCGGGTGACGGTGTCCCACCAACCGGCCAGCTCGTCGGGACGGCGCACGACGGGAGCGCCGGTGACCGACGGGTACAGCTCGGTGGCCCCCGCCGCCAGGAGGGCCTCGCCCAGGTGGATCAGGCCTCGGGCCAGCCGGCTCAGGTCGGCCTCGGTGAGGCGGTAGGTGACCACCGGCGAACGGAGGCCGGGCACCGCCACCACCCGGCCGGCGGCCTCGCTGCGGATGGCGGCGTAGTACACGCCGATGTGCTCCCAGCCGTCCATGTCCTTGGCGTGCTCGGCGGAGGATTCGGCCAGGGCCATGGCCACGTGGCCGCGCCGGCTGGCCGAGCCACCGATGGTGAGGTTGGGCGCGAACTCGGTGATGCGGTGCATCGGGACGTCGCGGTGGTCGACCGGATGGGGGAAGCGGGCGGCGATCTTGATGGTGGGGTGGAGCTTGAGGCCCGGGCCGATGTTGGCCCGGAAGCCGCTGCGCTGGAGGAGGGCCGGTGAGTGGATGGCCCCACCGCACACGAAGACGTGGTCGGCCCGGATGGTGAGGTCCTCCACGAAGCCGTCCTCGGGGTGACGCCGGCATCGCGCGCCCACGACGCGGTCACCCTCGCGGAGGAGCTTCACGACCCGGCAGTCGGGGATGAGCCGGGCACCGGCCGAGACCGCCTTGGGGATGAGCGTGCGGGCCATCGTCTGCTTGGTTCCCCGGCCGGAGCCGTCGTAGCTGACGACCCGGGCGAACTCCACCGCCCGCCAGTCGAGCTTGATGGCGCCCCGCTCGAGCACGGCCGACGACGGTGGAGGAGCGCCCGGCAGCTTCGACACGGTGAGCTCCGCCTCGATGCGCTCGGCGTACCGGTCGAGGGTGGAGGGCGTGAAGTCCTCGATGCGGTAGCGCCCGCGCCACTCCTCGCTCAGGTCCGGAGGAAGCCGGTGCCAGAGCCCGCTGTTGATCTCGGTGCTGCCCCCGACGCAGCGACCCTCGGCGAAGGCCACCGGTGGCGCGCCCAGGGCGGCCGAGGCACCGCGGTGGCGGTACTTGGCGACCATCTCGTCCAGCGAGAGCGGCTCGTGGGCGTCAGGATCGACCCACGGGCCCTCCTCCACCACGGTGACCGAACGACCGGCGGCGGACAGCGCGGCGGCGGTGACGGCCCCGCCCGCCCCCGAGCCGATGACGAGGATGTCGGTCTCCACCGTCCTCACCCGCCCGCCCCCGGCGCCAGCTCGTGCTCGGCGAACAGCACCAGCGAGCGCAGTAGGCGGACGTACTGGCGGACCGGCGCGAGCGGGCTCGACTCGAGGGGTTCGAGGTGGATGGTGGGCGAAGCTCCGGCTCCAGGGTGGACGAGCCTGGCCCAGGCGCCGAGGAGCAGGGATTCGGCGGCCACTCCGGCCCGGATGTGCTCGGGCAGGTCGGCGAGGGCACCCTCCACGAAGCCGGTGACCGCGTCGCGGTGGGGGCCGTCGAGGGAGCGGGTCAGGGTGGAGACGACCTGGCGCTCGAACCAGAGCATGACGCTGGAGCCTAGGCCGACGCCCTCAGGGACAGCGACCGCTGGCACCTGCCCACCGGCGACGTAGGATCGGGGCGCCATGAGCGCCGCGGGTGCCCCCACCCCCGACGCCCACCGAGCGCTCGGGGGAGGCGCCCGGCATCGACCCGCCCGGCCCGGCCCGATCGTCGGCGTGATCACCGCGATCATGGCGGGCCTGCACGTGTGGTCGACCAGGGAGATCACGTTCCTGGCGCGGAACCCGGCCGACCAGTACGGGTACCTCGCCAACGCGCGTTGGCTGAGCGGTGACCCTCACGAGCTCCTGCTTCCCGAGCTCGCCTACTACGGCTTCGGCTACTCGCTGGCCCTCGTCCCCGTGTTCTGGCTGTTCGACGACCCCGAGCCGCTCACCCGGGCGATTCTCGTCGTCAACGCCCTGCTGATGGCCAGCCTGGTCCCGCTCCTCTACCTGTTCTGCCGGCGGATCCTCGACGCAAAGCCGTTTACCGCAGTGGCCGCCGCCGTGGTCGGCGCGACGGTCCCGGCCACGTTCTTCGACACCTCCCTGGCCCTGGCCGAGAACCTCGTACTGCCGTTGTCGGTGGCCTCCGTGCTGGCCTGCTGGCTGTACTCGACGCCGGGTCCGCTCTGGCAGCGCGTCTGGTTCGGCCCATCCATCGCCGCGCTGTTCGCCACCCACGAACGGTTCACGTTCGTGGTCGTGTGGGCCTTGGTCGTCATGGCCGTCGCCGCCGGCCTCCGCGTCGTCCCCGCCCGCCTCGCCGTGGGCAACATCACTCTCACCGTGGCGCTTCTGGCCGGCACCCGGCTCCTTCGGTCGGTGCTCCTCTCCACCCTCTGGGCGGGCGGCGAGCTGTCGACCAACCAGGCCGACCGCATCCCGGAGTACTTCAAGTTCTTCGTCAACCCGACGGACTTCTATCGGCTCCTCATCGAGCTGGTCGGACACGCCTGGTACGTCGCGGTGGGCACCCTGGGCATCGCCGCCCTGGGCGTGGGGTTCCTCGTCCACCAGCTCCGGCCGCGAGGCCGGCCCCGACCGTCACCGTTCCTACGACTGCCGGCCCGCTTGGCGACGGTATTCCTCCTGGGCAGCGGGTTCGTCACGTTGATGACGTCATCGTTGTACTTCAGCCTGAACCGCTTTCCGTCCGACGGCTTCATCTTCGGTAGGTACAACGAGGCGTACGTGCCGTTGTGGGTGGCCGCGGGAACCACCTTCGTGCTCACCGAACCACGAGCCCGTCGATTGGTGAGGAGCACCCTGGCCCTGGTGCTGGTGATCGCCGGTCTCACCCTGGCCCTGGTGGCCGGCCGCAGCCCGGGGGACCTCGACCTGTTCTACACGCCGTTCGGCGTGCCCGACGTGGCCCGCTTCGCCCACCCGCCGGGCGACCTGGTCGCGAAGGCTACGGCGGTGGCCCTCGGGGCGCTGGCGCTGCTCGCCATCTGTGGGCGGTACCTGCGGGCTCGTCACCTCCTGCTCGTGCCCTTGTCGGTGTGGCTGGCCCTCGGGGGTATGAGCCAGGTGACCAGCGACCACCGACTGGGGCGCTGGCAACTCCCGGACCGGGTCGAGGCGCTCGGGGTGGAGCGCGTCGCGGTGAGCACGGATCGCCGCACGGCCCCGCCGCCCCACTACCTCTTCCACCTGCCGGACCTGCACGCCGTAGCCTGGTCCCCATCCCGTGGCGAACCGCCGGAGCCATGGGTGTTCCACTCGCTCCGCTCCCCGGAGCTGCTGGTCCGAGGCGGTCGCATCGCGCTCATCGACGATCGCGCCGGTTCTCCCTTCCATGCCTCCTTCGCGGTCGCCCTGTGGGTCCTGCCGGGGGCGGACCAGGCCGAGCTCGAGCGGCACGGCAAGCTCCTGCCGGCCGGTTTCCCGACGGCTCTGCCCCCGGCAGCGCGACGAGCCGAGCTGCGCTTGGTCGGCGCTGACGCCACCGCCCACCTCCGAGCTCGTACCGGCGGGGACCTTCGCCTGAAGATTCGGGGCCGCCATGCCGGCGAGGGCGCGCCGTGGCCCGACGCGAGCAGCTTCGACCGGCCGGGGCGGGTGCGTGTCGGCGCCCGTCCCAAGGTCGCGGGGGCGAATGGTGTGGCTCCTGCCCCCGCTTACGTCGAGCTTCCGTCGTGGACCTACCCCGGTGAGGAGTTCCACGTCACCCTCAGGTTGCGGGCCGTCGACCAACAGGGAGAGCGGCTTCCGCCGGGCCGCTACGAGTACGCGGTGGACATGGAACAGGTCGGCTACGGGCGGTTCTCGCCCGCCGGCATGGAGCCGTTGCAGATCAGCCTGGAGGTGACCGACAGGTAGCCTTGGCGCATGCCCAAGCGCATCGGCGTCCTGGTCGTGGCGTACAACGCCGCCTCCACGCTCTCCCAGGTGCTCGACCGCATCCCGGACGACTTCCGGCCCCGGATCACCAAGGTGCTGGTGGGCGACGACCACTCCTCGGATGCGACCTACCTGGTCGGCCTCGGGTACCAGCAGATCACCGACGACCTGCCGCTGGAGGTGGTCCGCCACCCCCGCAACCTGGGCTACGGGGGCAACCAGAAGGCCGGTTACCGCTGGGCCATCGAGAACGACATCGACATCGTCGTGCTGCTCCACGGCGACGGCCAGTACGCCCCCGAGCACCTGCCCGACATGGTCGGCCCGCTCGAACGGGGCGAGGCCGACGCCGTGTTCGGGTCCCGCATGCTCGATCCCGGCACGGCCCGGGCGGGCGGCATGCCGATGTACAAGTGGCTCGGCAACCGCATCCTGACCCGACTCGAGAACACCGTCGCCGGCGCCACGTTGTCGGAGTGGCACTCCGGCTACCGCGCCTACTCCGTCGACGCCCTGCGCGAGATCCCGTTCGAACGCAACAGCGACGGGTTCAACTTCGACACCCAGGTGATCGTCCAACTCCTCGAAGCCGGCAAGCGCATCGTCGAGGTCCCCATCCGCACCTACTACGGCGACGAGATCTGCTACGTCAACGGCCTCAGGTACGCCAAGGACATCACCGGCGACGTGCTGCGCTACCGGGCCCACAAGATGGGGTTCGGCACCGGCGAGCTGGCCTTCGCCAGCACCGGCTACGAGATGAAGGAGGCGGCCGACTCCTCCCACCAGCTCGTGCTCGGATGGCTGTTTCAGCGGCCTCCTGGTCGCATCCTCGACCTCGGTTGCGCCGACGGCTCGCTCGACGACCGGCTGCGGCGAGCGGGCCATGAGGTGACTGGTGTCGACCTCGACGCCCAGGAGGGGGTCAAGGAACGGGTCGATCGCTTCGTGGCCGCCGACCTCGATGCCGGGCTGCCGGTGGAGGTGATCGGGAAGTTCGACGTGGTGCTGGCCGCCGACGTGCTCGAGCACGTTCGCCAGCCCGAGCGGATCCTCGACCAGGTGCACGATGTCCTCGCCCCCGGCGGGGTCTTCGTGGTCAGCATCCCGAACTTCGGGCACTGGTACCCGCGTGCCCGGGTGGCCCTCGGGCGCTTCGACTACGACCGTCGCGGCATCCTCGACCACGACCATGTGCGCTTCTTCACTCGCCGCAGCTTCGAGAACCTGATCAGCGAGCGCGGCTGGAAGGTCCGGCGCCGTCAAGCCACCGGCCTCCCGCTCGAGGTCTTCGACCGGGGCTCCAACCGTCCTGATCCGGGCGGGAGCGGGCTCCGTCGAGCGGTCGGGGCGGCGGACCGCGCCACCGTCACCCTTCGCCCCACTCTGTTCGGCTACCAGTTCGTCTACGAGCTCACCGAGGCGTGACCCCCGGCCGGGGGAAGGTCACCGTCGGCCGACCAGCTCATCGCAGACGGGCGTGGCGAGGGGCCGGTTGACGAGGTCGCCGGGTATGAGGGTGGCCACCTGTAGGCGATCGTCGCGAGCGGCGTAGAGGCTCCCGAGCAGCGTCCGCCCGTCGGACACCACGCTCAGTTGGTTGAGCCGGCGGTCCATCACCACCTCGAACACGAACGGTTCGTCGGGGTCGATCTTGTAGGCATTGCCGACCACCACCCGCGACCCGGTCGATGTGAAGACGAAGGCCACCCGCCCGTTCGGCCCGGGCGCGACGGACAAGGACCGTCGGTCGCCGCCGGACCCCCCGCCGACCAGCTCGTAGCGGGCGTTCGGGGCCGGATCGGTGAGGCGGAGCGCGAGCCGGAACCGGCCGGTGGCGTTGGTGCGTTCCACCGGCCGCCAGATGTCGCCGTCGAACTGGTACAGGCCCGCGCACCGTCCCACCGCGACCAGGTCTCCCTCCTCGGCGGAGCGAGGCAGGGCACGCGCCGTTGCGATGGACCGCAGCCGAGGGGCCTGGTCGCCCGGGAGCATCCCGTCGACGTCGAGCTGCCAGGCGATCAGCTCCGCCCTCACCCGCTCGGGCACGAACCCGTACTGGCGCTGGTAGCGCAACCCGAGGGCGAAGTTCACGTAGACGCCCGCCAGCGCCACGAGCACGAGGGCGGCGGCCAACACCCCGGCGCCGGGCGCGCCGCTGCGCACCCGGCTCGACACGTGATGGAGTCCGGCCAGGCTCGACACCACGAGCAGAGGGATGAAGTCGGCGAGGTAGCGCTGGGCGATGTAGCCGTAGGGAAGGATCACCGCCGACCCCAGCAGGGCTCCCGCGAGGGGCGGCCCCAGGGCGGCGGCTGCGGTTCTTGTCCGACCGGCCCGTCGCCGCACCACCGCGGTCACGCCGATCACGCCGAGAAGCACCATCCAGCCCATGGTGGCGGGCACGCTCGAGGCCCGGTCGATCCGGTCGAATCGCACCTCGCCCACGCTCTCGGCCAGCGGCGGGAAGTCGACGAAGGGGAACTGGCGCTCGAAGGTGAGGGCGTCGGGTCGTAGGTACTGGAGGGCGGTGGTCGGCAGGTACCGGAGGCCGAAGAAGCTGTCGCCGTTCTCCCGCAGGAAGTCGGCCCGGGCCGGATCGGTCCTCGAGGCCACCTGGGCGGAGACGGGGACGCTGAACAACGTTCCGAACTTGGCGTGGTTCACATAGGCGTACAGCACCAGGGGCAAGAGGCAGGCCGCCGCCGGCCCGAGCAGCTCGCGCCAGTCCGGTCGACGCCTGGCCCGCAGGGCCATGAACGACCGAAGGCCCACGACGGCGGCGAGGGCCATGACCGGCCCGAGCCCCACCGACGCCCGGGTCAGCAGGGCCAAGGACGCGAAGACCCCGGCCAGGGCGAGCGCCCGGGGCGACCGCTCGGACAGGTGACGGACCAGGGAGTCGTAGGCGGCCAGCGCCCAGGCGACCCCCCAGAGGATCGCCTCGTGGAAGATGTACGCCTGCCCGGCCAGGAACATCAGGCTGGAACCGGTGCCGAGCAGCAGGATGAACCCGCCCGCCGCCACCGCCTCGCCAGGGGTGACGGGCCCGCCGGGGCCGAGGAGTCGTCGGACCTGCCAGCTCAGCCGGGAGACGAAGACCATGGTGACGGCGAACGCCGCCAGCATGGACAGCTGGGTGAGGCGACCGTCGAAGCGGTCGGTGACGGCGACGACGGGCAGTCGGAGCAGGGCGGGGAACGGGCCCTGGTACTGGTAGGACTTCCCGCCGACCACGAACGCCTCGACCCCCAATGATCCGGTGGGCACGTCCCAGTGCAGGTCGAGCAGGCTCGCGGCCTGGGTGTCGTAGAACGCCCCGAGCGGGTGGCGCTGGGTGAGCTCGAGCCGCCCGGCGCCGAGCATCCAGATGAAGGGGACTGCGGCCAGCAGCGCGCCGGCGAGGCAGCCGCCGAGGAACCGCCGGCGGCCCCCCCCGGGGCTGGCTGGTTCGGGCGCCGCCCGCTCGGTCGGGACCGTCTCACGGCGCGCGGCGAGGTGGGGCACGAGGCCGATCGTATGGTCTGCCCCGTACGGCGACGCTCCGGCGTCGCCTCCAGAGGCGGCATGGGGCGGGAGCTGGGGCCCCACCCTGGCGGGGGCGGATCCTGGCCTATCGTGGCGCGGTGGCGAACGGCCTCACCATGACGAGGTCCGCCGGGTCCTCCGCCGTTGAATCGAACCGCGGACGCAGCCGCCCACGGGCCCTCCTGGGCTGGGCGCTGCTCGCCATCCCCGTCGGCCTGATGGTCGAGCGGGCGTGGGCTTTCCGGTGGGTCGCCGACGACGGGTTCATCCACCTGCGCGTCGTGGACCAGCTCCTCGCTGGCAACGGCCCGGTGTTCAACGCCGGCCAGCGGGTGGAGGCGTCCACCAGCCCGCTGTGGGTCTTCATCCTGGCCGTCGCCGACCTGGTCCTGCCGGTCCGGCTCGAGTGGATCGCAGTCCTCCTGGGCATCGGCCTCACGGTGACGGGCATCGCGTTCGCCTTGGCAGGTTCGAAGGCGCTGATCGCGAAGGGCCCGGCCGGTCGCCTGCACCTGCCGCTCGGCGCTCTGGTGTACGTGGCGGTGACCCCGGCGTGGATCTACGCGTCGTCCGGCCTGGAAGGAGGTTTGGTCCTGGCCTGGCTCGGCGCGTGCCTCCTGGTCCTGGCGCGGTGGTCGCGGGCCGAGAGGCGCTTCGGGGCGCCGGCCGCAGTGCTCATCGGGCTCGGGCCGCTCATCCGGCCGGAGCTCGCACTGTTCACCGCCGCCTTCGCCCTCGCCGTGCTCGCCTCCGACTGGCGCGACCAGTCGTGGTCGAACCGCACCCGGCTCCTGGTCGGGTTCTTCGCCCTCCCGCTCGCGTACCAAGTCTTCCGGATGGGGTACTACGGCAGCCTCGTGCCGAACACGGCGATCGCCAAGGAGGCCGGGCGGTCCTCGTGGGCCGCCGGCTGGCGTTACCTGCGGGCTTTCACGGATCCCTACGCCGTCTGGCTGCCGCTGGGTGTGCTCGCCCTCGGCGCCTACCGACCGATGGTGCGCGACCTGCACCGGCGCGGCAACCGCCGCGGGCTCGCCGTGGTGGTCGCGTTCGTCGCCGCGGCCGCCGCCGGTTCGCTGTTCGTGGTGAAGGTCGGCGGTGACTGGATGCAGGCCCGCCTCCTGCTGCCTTACCTGTTCGCCCTGGTCGCGCCGGTAGCGGTGGTCCCGCTACGCCGACGGACCGCGGTGGCGCTCCTCGTAGTGCCCTGGGCGCTCGTGGCCGGGCTGTTCCTCCGCACCAACGTGGACAACACGATCGTCGCGAGGCGCAACCAGGTGACGCTCGCGGACTACGGATGGACGTCGACGCACCCCGAACAGGTCGCCGACGCCGAGGGCGGCTTCTTCTACGGGGGGGTCCGGCTGCCGGCCGAGCCCATCGCCGGCCGGCGGAGCGTGCACGCCGCCTACGGCATCGGCGTCTCCGGGTACGGGCTGGGGACGGACGTCTTCGTGCTGGACGTGCTCGGCCTCGCCGATCCGGTCACCGCCCACCTCGAGATCCACCGGCGGGCCGTGCCGGGGCACGAGAAGCCGCTCCCTCCGCCGTGGATCGTCGCCACCGGTACGGAGCCCGGCTCCGACCTCGACGAGGAGGACTTTCCGTTCCCGCTCGTTCTCGTGGCGCCGCTCGACGACCCCGACCGGGCCCCCTTCGACGAACGGGTGGCCACGGCACGGGCGACCCTCGAGTGCCCCCGGCTCCGGGAGCTCCGCGCCTCCTACTCCGAGCCCCTCACCGTGAGGCGGTTCCTCGACAACGTCGTCGACTCCTGGTCCAACACCTCCCTGCGCATCCCGGCCGAGCCCGCGGACGCCGCCGCCGAGCTCTGCTGAGCACGGCTCCTTGACGGTGTCCCCGCCGAGTCCTCGCCGATGGTGGGCGCTCCTCGTCATCGGTGCCGTCCTGGTCGTGCCCCTGTTCGTCACCCTGGTGGCCGTTCGCCAGCCCCAGTGGTACCCGGTGCACGACGAGGCCCTTGCCGAGCTCAAGGTGCGCGACGTCTGGAGCCGCCACCCGCCGCTCGTGGGACTGGCCGGCCGGATCGGCAAGATCGGAGAAGAGCAGGGGAGCCATCCTGGTCCCCTGGCCTTCTACGTCATGGCCGTCCCCCACCGCCTCCTCGGCGACAGCTCCTGGGGCTTCCAGGCCTCCACGGTCCTCCTACAGGCCTCGGCCGTCGGGGTGGCGTTGTGGCTCGCCCATCGTCGCGGCGGCCTGCGGTTCACCTTGGCGGTGGCCGCCGCCCTGGCGGTGCTAATGCGCGCCTACGGCGCCGGCGTCCTCGCCGAACCATGGCTGCCCTACCTCCCGCTCGTGTGGTTCGTCGTGTTCCTCCTCGCCATCTGGGCCGTCCTCGACCGCGACCTCCTGGCCCTCCCGGCGGTGGTGCTGGCCGGCTCCCTGTGCGCCCAGACCCACGTCTCCTACGGCCTCGTCGTCGGCGCCGGCGTGACCATCGCGGGGGTGGCGGCGGTCCGACAGCTCTGGCTCGGGCGCGGACGCGAACCGGATCCCACCCGGCGACGGGACCGCTGGACGGTCGCCGCCGCCGCCACCCTCGGCCTCCTCGCGTGGCTGCCGCCCCTCGCCGACCAGCTGGGATCGGGGCAGGGCAACCTGACGAGGATCCTCGCGCACTTCCGCAGCCCTCCGGAGGCGCCCTTCGGGATGGCGAAGGGGTTCGAGCTTCTGCTCGTGCTCCTCGATCCGTGGCGACTGGTGGCCAACCGGGGCCCGATCGACGGCTTCCCGACGACCGGCTCCGTGCTTCCCGGGGCCGCACTCCTCCTCGGCCTGGCGGGTGCCGCGGTGGTGGCCTGGCGCCTCGGCCTGCGTTCGCTCCTGCGGCTCCAGCTCCTGTTGGGCGCCACCGTGGGGATGGCGGGCCTCTCGCTCGGCCGGATCATCGGCCCGGCCTGGAACTACCTGACCTTGTTCGTCTGGAGCCTCACCGCCCTCGTGCTCCTGGCCGTGCTCTGGAGCGGAGCCGCCGCCCTCGGCCGGGCCCGCCCTCGCCTGCCCGTGGTCGGTGTCGGCACGGCCGGCGCCGTCGTCGTCCTCGTCGTCGCTGCGTCCCTGCTCGCCTTCGACGGCGCGCGGGTCGACCCCCCCTCACCCCGCCTCTCGAGGCTCGTTGCGGCGATGGCGCCCGGGACGGCGGCGGGGTTGGCGCGCGGTGACCTGCCGGGTGGCGGTCGCGCCGGGCGGTATCTCGTGACCTACACCGACCCCGTGAACAGCGGCTACCCCACGTTCGGCCTGCTCGACGAGCTGGACCGCCGCGGGTTCGACGTGGGGTTCGCTCCCTACTTCCGCGCCGCGGTGGGCGCGCACCGCGTCGTGCGGCCCGGTGACGCCACCGGCGAGATCCACGTGGCCGTCGGGCGTGACATCGGCGTGTGGCGGGCTCGTCGGGGAGCGGTGGAGGTCGCGTACCACGACCCCCGTAGCGCGGCCGACCGGGCGGAGCAACGGCGCATCGAGGCCGAGCTGGCCCGTGCCCTGGGCGTCGACCGCGGCGCCGGCCCTGCCCCCGGCATCGAGGACCCGCCAGTCGCCAGCCCTGACCCCCGGGTGCGCTCCCTCCAGGTCGACGCCCGGGCTCGCCTCGCCGAGATCGGCCTTCCGACGGCCGTGTTCGTCGCCCCGGCTACCTGAGCACGAGCGCTCGACGTAGAACCCGCCGAGCGGATGATGCTGGGTGAGGTCGAGCCGGCCGGCGCTCAGCATCCAGAGGAAGGGGACCGCCGCCAGCAGCGCTCCGACCAGGCACCCACCGAAGAACCGCCGCCGATCGGCCTGCAGCTCGGTCAGCGCGGCCGGCCGGGCGCCCTGCGGACCGCCTCCAGCACCCAGCGGGCCACGATGCGTGCCCCCTCGCCCCGGAAGTGGATCCCGTCGGGCCGCAGCACCGCCGCCGGCTCCTCGGCCGCCACCCGGCGGGTGATGGCGTTGACGCAGTCGGTGCGCTCGAAGCGCACATCGGAAGCGCCGAAGAGCCGGGAGTACGGCGCGGTCACCACGGCCACGGTGGCCCCACGGCCGCCGAGCCGGCGCACGGCGGCACGCAGGCCGTCGCGGTAGCGGTCGTCGTAGGCGGGGGTGCAGGGGTGCAGCCAGCGGCCGGCGTACTCCGCCTCCCCGTCGCCCGGGGGAGCGAAGGCGAGCACCACGATGTCGGGGTCGAACACCGCCACGTCATCGGCCCACCGGGCCCCGCAGTCGAGCGGTGACTCCGAGTACACCTTGCCGTCGCCTCCCCGGAGCCGGCTCGCGCCGTGGGGAAAGCCGCAGCCCGGGGGAGCAGCGCGGTACACGGCGAGGGGCGGGTCGGTGCGCAGCTCGTCGAAGGCGCGGCCGAGGTACAGGCCGACGGAGTCCCCCTCCACGAGGATCCGTGGCGCGCCCGCCGGCGCGGTGGCCACCTCCCGCCGCGCCTCGGCGCGGCGATCGCGGCGCACGTTGGCCGCCTCCGCCGCCGGCACGCCGTGCCGGGTGACCACGAGGAGCCCGGCCACGAGCACCGCGGCCGAGGCCAGGCCGGCGAGCCGGAGCGACGGCGCCCGGAACTGCCCCCGCCTCACCGGGCGCTCGAGCACCACATAGGAGACGGTGGCCACGGCCAGGGTCACCAGCACCCGGATGGCCACGAGGGCCCACCCCCGCTGCCCGGTGCGGGCCTCGTCGAGCACCAGGTAGAGCGGCCAGTGCCAGAGGTACACCCCGTAGCTGATGATCCCGAGGCCCCGGAGGGGAGCGGCGGCGAGGAGGTGGGACAGCACCCCCGGCTGGGGGTGGGCCGCCGCCGCCAACACGACCGCGGTGGCGAGCGCCAGCGCGAACAGGCCGCCGCGGTACAGCCCGTCGGCCTGGCCCGGCACCGCGGCCCACGCCACGGCCAAGGACCACCACGCCGACCATCCCGCTCGCCTCGAGCACCTGCCGGCCGGCGCCGCTGCGCACCTCCCCCCGCCAGGCCAGCCAGGCCGCCAGCGTGGCCCCCACCAGGATGGAGGCCACCCGCGTGTCGGTGCCGAAGTACACCCGAGTGGGGTCACCCGGGCGGTGCAGCACCGCCATCCACAGGGCCGAGGCGACCGCCCCGACACCGGCCACGACGAGGACGGCGGGTGCCGCCGACCGGCCACGACGGATCGCCACCGCCCCGACCACCAGCGGCCAGCCGAGGTAGAACTGCTCCTCGATGGCGAGGCTCCACGTGTGCTGGAGCGGCGACGGCGTGGTGAACAGCTGCCAGTAGTCCACGGACCCGATCACCGCCCGCCAGTTGGCCACGTAGGCGAGAGTGGCCAGGCCGTCGCCCCGGATCCGGTCGAGCTCCTCGGGGGCGGCCAGCCAGTGGGCGTAGGCGACCACCGCCAGCAGCACGAGCGCGAGGGCGGGGAGGAGGCGCCGGGCCCGCCGGGCCCAGAAGGCGCGCAGGTCGACGCGTCCCTCGGAGGCCACCTCGCCCAGGAGGAGGGAGGTTATGAGGAACCCGGAGAGCACGAAGAAGAGGTCGACGCCGAGGTACCCGCCGGTCAGGTGGCCGGCGTGGAACAGCAGGACGGCGGCGACGGCCAGGCCCCGCAGCCCGTCGAGCGCGGGGATGTGGCGCAGTCGTTGGGGCAAGCGACCTCCGCCCGCGGTGGACGAGGACGGCCGCCGGCGGGCACGCGGGGCCGGGGCCGTGAGGTCGGTAATCTACCGGCGGGGTGGCGCACGTGCCGGTGTCGCCACCGAGATTCCGATGGTGAGCACCGAACCCCGCCCCGATCATGCCGCCACCGTCGGCGCACCGGACGATGCCGGTGCCGCGCCCGGCTCGCGGACCCGCACGGGCGCGGCCGTCGCCATCGTCGCCCTCGCCGTGGCCCTTCCCCTCCGAGAGCTGTTCCGCCACCAGGGAGCGCCGATGGAGGAGGGCTTCATGCTCACCTTCCCGGAGATGGTGCTCCACGGGCAGGTTCCCAACCGCGACTTCCTCCACCTCTACGGCCCCGGCAGCCTCTGGGTCCTGGCCGGCGCCTACAAGGTGTTCGGCGTCTCCCTGGCCACCGAGCGAACCGTGGGCCTGCTGCAGCACCTCGGGCTGGTCTTCGGCCTCTTCACCCTGGTGCTTCCGTGGGGTCGGCGGCTGGCCACCTCGTGCGCCCTGGTCGCCGTGCTCATCACCCTGTTCCCCGTGGGCCTGGCCGCCATGGCCTGGAACGGTGCCGTCGCCCTCGCCGTCGGAGGCCTGGTGGCTGGCCTGGGGGCGCTGCGTCACGCCGATGAGCGGTGGCCCCACCGGGGCGCCGCCCCCGCCTCCACCCGGCGGCTCGCCATCGCCGGGCTGTTGGCCGGCCTCGCACTGCTGTACCGACCGGACCTGGTGGTGGCGGTGGCCCTCGGCTTCGGCGCGCTGGCGTGGAACGTCGACCGGCGCCTCGGTCGGCGCCGGCTCAGACCGCTGCTCGCGGGAGCGGTGGTCGGCGTGGCGCCCTACCTCGTGCACGCAGCCATGGCCGGTCCCGGCCACGCGCTCCGCGGCATGGTGCTCGACCCGGTGTTCAAGCTCCGTGGTGGCCGTAGCCTCCCGGTGCCCCCCTCCCTCGACACCCTCGACGGCGCCCTCCACAAGGTGGCGCGCCTGGTGCTGGCGCCCTGGCCGCTGCCTCACCTCGACGAGCCGTTGCAGGTGTTCGCGTGGTTCTTCGCCCTGGTCGGGGCGGCCTTGCTCGTCGCCGGCATGGGGGTGGCCGCCATCCGCCGGGATCCGACGTCGGCCCGGGCCCAGACGCTGCTGTGCGTGGGCCTGTTCGGCCTCGGCCTCCTGCCCCAGGCCCTCCAACGGCCCGACCCCACCCACCTGGGGTGGGTGAGTGCCGTCGTGATCGGGTTCCTGCCGGTGGCGGCGTACGAGGCGTTGCGCCGCCCCCTGCGTTCGCTGGCGCCCGGCACACGGGCGCTGGTGGCGGGCGGCTTGGTGCTGGCCGCCCTCATCGCCTTCGTGCCGTTCTTCACCGCCCGTTCCTACGTGGAGCTCACTCGCCAGTCCTTCGGCAAGGACGCTCAGCGGGCCTCGGTGCGCAACGACGGCCGCACGTTCTGGCTGGGGCGGGGGCCCGCCATCGGCGAGCTGCAGGCCGCGGTCGACGACCTCGACCGCATGGCGGCGCCCGAGGATCGAGTGATCGTGGGGCCCGCCGACCTGCGCTACACCCACTACAGCGACGCCTACCTGTACTTCCTCCTGCCCGACCAGCGCCCGGGCACGGCCTACGTGGAGATGGACCCCGGGGTGGCCAACGCCGGGGACTCCGGCCTGGCCGACGAGCTGCGGCGGGCCGACTGGTTCGTGGCCAGCCACATCTGGGACCAGTGGGACGAGGACAACGACTCCAAGGACGCCGGCTCGGACGAGCCCAACCGGGTGGTCCGCGACCGGTACTGCCTGGTGGAGGACTACGGCGACTTCGTCCTCCTCTACCGGCGCTGCCGGTGACCGGGATCACCGGCCACACCGTGGGGGCCGCTACCGTCTGGGCCGGCCCCCCACACGGGCCCCTTCCCTCGAAAGCAGGAGACCTGTGACCGCAGCGGCCATCGCCAGCCCCGCCCTGCAACCGCGGCGGGGCACCTATGCCGGCCTGTTCCTGGTGACCCTTTCCACTCTGATGTACGAGATCGCGCTGACCCGCATCTTCAGCGTGAGCATGTGGTACCACTTCGCCTTCGTCGCCATATCGGTGGCGCTGTTCGGAATGACCGTCGGCGCCCTCGCCGTGCACCTGTCGCCGGGCCGCTTCCGGGAGCCCGACGTGCGCCGTCACCTGTGGATCTTCTCGGCCCTGTTCGCCGCGGCCGTGGTCGTGTGCTTCCTGATCCAGCTCAACATCCCGTTCACCCCCGCCTCACCGCGGGCGGGCTGCTCTCGGTGGCGGCCACCTGCGTGGTCATCTCGGTGCCGTTCGTGTTCAGCGGCATCGTCGTGTGCCTGGCCCTGACCCGGTTCCCGGCCCGGGTGAACCGCCTCTACGCCGTCGACCTGGTGGGCGCCGCCCTCGGGTGCGTGCTGCTGGTGGTCCTGTTCTCCTGGATCGACGGCCCCAGTCTCATCCTTCTCATCGGCGCCGTGGCCGGGATCGCCGCCCTGGTGTTCGCGGCCGACGACGGCATCCGAGGGGCCTGGCCATCGGTGCGGTGGCGGTCGTGGCGCTCGTCGCCTTCGCCCTGGTCAACGCCAACCTCCAGGCCGACGGGCGCCCCTCGTGCGCGCCCTCTGGAGCAAGGAGAAGCGCGAGGAGGCCCACGACTTCGAGCGGTGGAACGCCTTCTCCCGCCTCACCGTCGACGGCGACCCGGCCACCGACCCGCAGCTCGGCATGCTGATCGACAGCACCGCCGGGACGGGGCTGGTCCGCCACGACGGCGATCTGACCAAGACCAATCACCTCCGGCGCGACATCACCAACCTGGCCCACAACGTGCGCAAGGACGCCGACGTGCTCGTCATCGGCACCGGTGGGGGCGCGACGTCCTGTCGGCGCTCGAGTTCGAGCAGCGCTCGGTCACGGGGGTGGAGATCAACGGCGACATCCTCGACATCACCAACAACGTCTACGGGGGCTACACGGGCCACCTCGACCGGGACCCGAAGGTGAAGTTCGTCAACGACGAGGCCCGCAGCTACCTGGCCCGCACCGACCGGCGCTACGACATCATCCAGATCTCGCTGATCGACACCTGGGCGGCCACCTCGGCCGGGGCCTTCGCCCTGAGCGAGAACACCCTCTACACGACCGAGGCCTTCGACCTCTTCCTCGACCGGCTGAAGCCGGGAGGGATGCTCTCGGTGTCACGGTGGTACCGCACGGTGGGCCAGGACATGCCGGTCGAGACCTACCGGACCGCCGGGCTGGCCGCCCGGGTGCTCACCGACCGGGGGCCGCCAACCCCCGCGACCACATGGTCATCTACCACGGAGCCCCGGGCTTCTACGGCATCCTCGTGTCGACCCTGCTCGTGAGCCCCCAGCCGCTGTCCGACGCCGACGTGGCCGCCCTGGGCGAACAGGCCGAACGGCTCGACTTCACCCCCGTCCTCACCCGGGACGAGGCCATCGATCCCCGCTTCGCCCGGATCGCGGCCCCCGGCGGCCCCGACGACGCCCTCGAGGGCTTCGACGAGGACCTCTCGCCCCCGAACGACAACCGGCCGTTCTTCTTCCAGATGGCCGACGAGGACACGCTCTTCAGCCGCCGGCTCCTGCAGGACAACGTGGTCACCCGGCCCGTGCTCGTCCTCGCCATACTGGCCGTCACCGTCTTCGGCCTGGCCGCCCTGTGCATCACGCTACCGCTGTTGGTGGCTCGGCGCCGGGGCCGCCGGGCCCTTCTCCAGCGCGACGTGGTGCCGTTCTACACGTACTTCGCGGGCATCGGGCTCGGGTTCCTGCTCATAGAAATTGCCCAGCTCCAACGGCTCAGCATCTACCTCGGGCATCCCACCTACGGGTTGTCGGTGTCGCTGTTCTCCATCCTCTTGTTCAGCGGGATCGGGAGCATGTTGACCGAGCGGTTCGTAGGCGCCGGGCGGCGCCGGTCCCTGGTGGCGCCGTTGATGGCCTTGCTGGTGGTGGTGGCCTTCTTCGGGTGGCTCACCCCGCGGGTGGTCCACGGCACCGACGGGGCCACCACGCCGACCCGGATCGCCATCGCCGTGGGCCTGATGATGCCGCTCGGGCTGGTGATGGGCATGCCCTTCGCCATCGGGATGCGGGCGGCGGCGGCCCGGTCGGGCACACCGACGGCCTTCCTCTGGGGGATCAACGGGGCGACGTCGGTGTGTGCATCGGTCCTCGCCGTCGTCCTGGCCCTGTTCTTCGGCATCTCGACCGCCTTCCTGGCCGGTGTGCTCGCGTACGCGCTCGCTCTGGCTTCGATGGCCCTCATCGCCCGGTCGCCCCGAGCAGCCGTGGGGCCCGTGGAGGAGGACCCCGACCTGGACGTGAACGAGCCCGCGCCGGTCCCCGTCGGCTGAACGCCCCCGTCATGGTGCCCGGTGGTTGAACGCCAGGTGGCGGGATCGCTAACGTCGGGTGAACTAGCCGACGTGAGAGGTAGCCACATTGCGCGTTCTGGGATATCTCGATGCCGGCTCCGGCAGCATGCTCGTGTCGGCGGTGGTCGCCGGTGCGGCCGGCGTCGGCGTGGTCGCCCGCATGGGGTGGCGCCAGACCGTGGGCAAGCTCTCGCCGAAGCAACGGGCCGCCCTGCGCGAGGAAGAGGCGCGCGCGTCGGAGCCGGCCGACCCCGAAGACCCGGTCGAATCGCCCGCCCAGACCCCCTGACCGGTCGCCGCCGCCGCCGCTGAGGTGAGCCCCGCCGCGCCCGAGCCGGCGTCGTTCCGTGACCCCGACGCCGCCGTCTTCCGCCTCGACGGCCGGGTGCTACGCGGCCTGAACCACCGGGCGGCGGCGGACTGGGACCGGCTGGCCGCCTCCGCCTTCTTCCACCGCCTCGTGGCCGAGGGGCGCATCGTGGGGACGAGAGCGCTCGACGGGGCCGCGCTGGCTGGCAGCACCAACCCGCGTGGGGCGCCGTGGTCCCGGGTGCTCGAGCACGAGGTCGTCCCCGTGATGACGTACCCCTTCGAGTGGCCCTTCGCCATGCTCCAGGACGCCGCCATCTGCCACCTGGAGGTCCTGCTGGCGGCGCTCGAGGAGGGCATCACCACCAAGGACGGCACGGCCTACAACGTGGCCTTCGTCGGCCGGCGGCCCGTGTTCCTCGACATCGGTTCGTTCACGCCGGCCGCGGGACCGTGGCCCGGCTACCGCCAGTTCTGCCAGACGTTCCTCTTCCCCCTGCTGGTGCAGGCCCACCTGGGCATCGCCTACCAGGGGCTCCTGCGCGGGCGCCTCGACGGCCTGGAGCCGACCGAGGTGCGGGCCATGTTCGGCGGGGTGCACCGCTTCGGGCGGGGCGTGTTCCGCCACGTCTACCTGCACAGCGTGGCCGAGCGCCGGGTCACGGCCAGCTCCGAGGCGGTGAAGGAGGACCTCGGTCAGGCGGGCTTCGGCGCCGAGCTGGCCAAGGCCACCGTCACCAACACGTTGAGGCTCGTGCGCCGCCTCGGGGTCGGGGCCCGGTCGGCCTCGGCGTGGTCGGACTACCGGACCACCTGCTCCTACACCGACGCTGACGCCTCCGCCAAGGAGGCGTTCGTGTCCACCGCCCTGGAGGCGGAACCGCCCCGTCTGGTGCTCGACCTCGGGGCCAACGACGGCGCCTACTCGATCCTGGCCGCCCGCACCGCCGAGCAGGTGGTGGCGGTGGACGGTGACGAGGCGGTGATCGACGCCCTCTACCGCCGGCTGGGCGAGGAGGGGATCGACAACGTGCTGCCCCTCGTCGTCGACCTGACTGACCCGTCGCCGGGTCTCGGGTGGGCCAACCGCGAACGGCGGGCCTTCTCCGAGCGGGTTCGACCGGACCTGGTGTTGAGCCTCGCCCTCGTGCACCACCTGGCCCTCGCCGCCAACGTGCCGCTGCCCCTCGTGGTGGACTGGCTGCGGGCCTTCGACGCCCGCGTCATCGTGGAGTTCGTGGACCGGTCGGACCCGATGGTGCAACGCCTCCTGGCCAACAAGCCCGCCGGACTGTTCGAGGACTACCAGCCCGAACGGTTCGCCTCCCTCCTCGCCGGCCGGTTCGCCATCCGCGAACAGCAGCAGCTGCCGGGAGGTACCCGCACGCTGTACCTCGCCGAGCCAGCGTGAGCGAGGCTGGAGAGCCGACCAGCGAGCCCGGTCGCGGGCGGGTCGAGCTCCGGTACTTCCTCGAGGTGCTGGCCCTCACCGGCTTCGCCGTCGCCCAACCCGTGCTGGGCTCCTTCGGTCGCTCCCCCGAGACCTTCGTGGCCGCCCACGCCTCCCCGGCCGGCATCGTCGCCTTCGCCCTGGCCGTGGTCCTGGTCCCGCCCCTCGTGCTCTGGGCGGTGGCGGCGGGGATCGGCCTGGCCGGGCGGCGGGCCCGCCGGGCGGCCCAGGCCGGACTGGTCGGACTGCTCGTGGCCGTACTGGTGCTGGTGGCCGCTCGGGGCGCCCGGTGGCCGGGCGGGCGGGCCACGCTGGTGGCCCTCGCCGTCGGGCTGGGGGTGCTGGCGGCGGTGGCCCACCGGCGGTTCGAGGTGGCCCGCCTGTACCTGCGCTTCGCGTCGGTGGCGCCGGTGATCTTCCTCGCCATCTTCCTCGCCTTCTCGCCCGCCACCAACCTGGTGGTCCCGCCCCGCTATGAAGCCTCGGGGGCGGCGGCGCCGGCCGGGCGACCGTCGGTGGTGATGATCGTGCTCGACGAGCTGCCCACCGCGTCGCTGCTCGGCGACGGCAACGAGATCGACCCCCGCCTGTTCCCGAACCTGGCCCGCCTGGCGGGGGACTCGACTTTCTACCGGAACCACACCTCCACGGCCGCCTTCACCGACGCCGCGGTGCCCGCCATCCTCACCGGCCGGTACTCCACCCAGCCGAGGCCCTCGCGCCAGGCGTACGACGAGAACCTCTTCACCCTGCTGGCGCGGTCCCACGAGATGAACGTGCACGAGGCGGTCACGTCGCTCTGCCCGCAGTCGCTGTGCGACCGGCGCCAGGGCGGCACCGCCTTCGGCGCCCTCGCCCGTCAGGCGCGGGACCTCTGGTCCGACATGGTGCGGGCGCGCTCGGCGGGCACGGCGCGGGCGGCCGGCGGTGGCGCCGAGCGCGGCATCGACGCCCTGATAGGGGAGCGATACGAGCTGCTCGACTCCTTCGAGCGGTCCCTGGCCCCCGCCGGGTCCCGACCCCGCCTCGACTTCGCTCACCTGATCCTCCCCCACGTCCCCTGGGAGCGGCTGCCCGACGGCCAGCGGTACGACCCCAGGGCCCGTGAGGTCGGGAACTTCGTGGGCTTCTGGACCAGCGCCGGGGCCGTCCGCCTCGCCCGCCAGCGCCACCTCCTCCAACTCAGGTACACAGACCGGGTGCTCGGCCGGATCCTCAAGCGCCTCCGTGGGTTGGGTCGCTACGACGACGACTACGTGGTGGTGATGGCCGACCACGGCATCGCCTTCCAGCGGGGCCAGTCGTGGAGGGACGTGTCACGAGCCAACCAGCACGAGCTGCTGTGGGCGCCCCTCTTCGTGAAGGCGCCGAGGCAGGCCACGGGACGGGTCTCCGACCGAGCGGTGCAGAGCATCGACGTGGTCCCGACCCTAGGAGACGCCCTCGACGTCGACGTCCCCTGGAAGGTCGACGGCCACTCGCTGCTCCGGCCGCCGCCGGACGACCCGGGCGCCCGCCGGTACCTGCCCGCGAGCGAGGATGCCCTCCAGGCCCGGGAGGGGGAGGTGCTGGCGCGGATCGACGGAGACGCCGGATACCAGCGGGTGCTGGAGATGGGCCCGCTGAGCGCCTTCACGCCGGACGACCGCTTCGCCCTCTACCGCTTGACGCCCCGCTCCGAGCTGGCGGGCACGCCGGTGGCCGATCTCCCCCGGGGGTCGCCGATCGACTGGACGGCCGCCCTCGAGGACCCTGCCCGGTTCGACGACGTGCGCCCGAATGCCAGTGTGGTGCCCGTCTACATCACCGGGGAGGTGGAGCGCCGGGGCGAGGCCGGGCTGCTGGACGTCGCCGTGGCCGTGAACGGCGTGATCGGCGGGTGGGGAGGCCTGGTGCCGGGGGAGAAGGTCGGTCGCTTCGGGGTGATGGTGCCGCCCGCCCTGTTGAGGGCGGGGCGCAACTCGGTGGAGGTCTTCGCCCTCGACGGCCCGCCCGGAGCGGCCACCCTCCGGCCGGTGGCCTTGCGCCAGTGACGGCGCGGTGGCGGACCGCCGGCGCGGTGGGGGTGTTGCTGGCGGCGGTGGCGCTGCCACTCCCCGGGCTCATGCGCTACCAGGGCCCGCCCATGGAGGAGGGCTTCATGCTCGTGTTCGGCGAGCGGTTCCTCGCGGGCGACGTGCCCAACCGGGACTTCCTCCACCTCTACGGCCCCGGCAGCGTGTGGGTGCTGGCGGGGGTGTTCCGCCTCTTCGGCGCCTCGCTGGCCGCCGAGCGGATGGTGGGCCTGGCCCAGCAGGCGGGCATCGTGGGCGCCCTGTTCAGCCTGGCCCTCCCCTGGGGCCGGCGGGCGGCGACGGTGGTCGGGCTCCTGGCCCTGGTCCTCATCCTCCCGCCCATCGGGCTCACCGCCCTCGCCTGGAACGGGGCGGTGGCCCTCGGCCTGGCGGCGCTGGCGGTGGGCCTCGCCGCCCGCCGCCACGCCGACCAGACCGACGGTGACGGCGCCCGGGTGGGGCGCCTCCTCCTCCTTGCCGGGATCCTCGGCGGGCTGGCCCTCCTCTACCGGCCCGACCTGGTCGTGGCGGTGGCGCTGGCCGGCGCCGCCCTCGCCTGGGGACTCGACCGCGCCCGCATCGGGCGCCTGCTGGCCGGGCTTGCTCTGGGCACCGCCCCCTACGTCGTGCACCTGGCCATGGCCGGGCCCGGGCCGGCCATCGAGGGCATGTTCTTCGATCCCGTGTTCCGGCTCCGGGGCGGTCGCTCGCTCCCGGTGCCGCCGTCGTGGAACCACCTCGACGGGTTCCTCCAGCGGGCCGGGGTGCTGCGGGTCGTGCGCTGGCCGCTGCCCGCCCCCTCGACGTCCCAGCAGATCTTCCTGTGGTTCTTCCTGCTCATCGCGGCCGCCGTGGCCGTGGCTGCGGCGGGCGTCTGGGCCATGCGCCGGCATCCGACGGAGCACCGGTCACGGGTGCTGCTGGTGGTCGGCCTGTTCGCCGTGGGCCTGCTTCCGCAGGCCGTGCAGCGGCCCGACACCACCCACTTCGCGTGGGTGAGCTGCGTGGGACTGGCCTTCGTGCCCATCGCCATCCTGGAGGTGGCGCGCCGCCCGTTGGCCAAGCTGCCACCCGGTTGGCGGGGCCTGGTGGCCGGCGGCGCGGTGGCGGTGCTGCTCGGCGCGGCGCTGCCTTTCTTCACCTACCGGCCCTACGCCGACCTCACCCAGCAGACCTTCGGCCGCAACGCCTTCGGCTTCCCCATCCGACGCGATGGGCGGGTCTTCTACTACGGCAGCCCGGATGCGGCCGCGGCCGCCCAGCGCCTAGTGGCCGACCTCGACGGCCGCCTCCGGCCCGGCCAACGACTCCTCGTAGGCCCGGTCGACCTGCGCAAGACGCCCTACAGCGACGCCTTCTTCTACTTCCTGTTCCCGGAACTGACGCCGGCGACGCGCTACATCGAGATGGACCCCGGTATGGCCAACGCCCCTGGCTCGGGCCTGGCGGGAGAGGTGGCCGCCGCCGACTGGCTGATCCTGTCGGACACCTGGAGCGATTGGGACGAACCGAACGACTCCCGGGTGTTCGGCCCCGACGCGCCCAACCGCGTGGTGGCCCGCGACTTCTGCCGGGTGGGCGCCTACGACGACTTCTTCTACCTGTACCGCCGCTGCTCGGCACCCAGCTAGAGCGGATGCCGCGACCGCGTAGCCACGTCCGCCGACCCCACCCGCCGCCCCAGGTGACGGCGCCGTCGGCGCCGGCCGTTTACATTCATGCGATGCGCACCCTGGTGGTCGTGCCCACCTATCAGGAGGCCGACAACATCGAGGCCCTCCTGCGGCGGGTGCGTGAGGCGTTGCCCAGCGCCGACGTCCTCGTGGTGGACGACAACAGCCCGGACGGCACCGCTGATCGGGCCGAGGCCCTCGGCGCCGACCTCGGCCAGGTGAAGGTGCTGCGGCGCCCGGTCAAGGACGGGTTGGGCAACGCCTACCGGGCCGGGCTCGGGACCGGTCTCGACGAGGGCTACGACGCGCTGGTGCAGATCGACGCCGACTTCTCCCACGACCCCGCCGTGCTGCCCGAGCTGCTGGCCCGCCTCGAGGACGGGGCCGACGTCGCCATCGGCTCGCGCTACGTGGCCGGCGGGTCCATCCCCAACTGGCCCGCGTACCGCCGGGCCCTCTCGCGGTACGGCAACCGCTACGCGGTGGCCCTCCTCGGTCTCGACGTGCGCGACGCCACCGCCGGGTTCCGCGCCTACCGGGCCGACCTCCTGCGAGCCATCGAGGTGACCGGCACCCGGGCCAACGGCTACGGGTTCCTCCTCGAGCTGTCCCATCGCGGCGTGCTGTGCGGCGCGCGGGCGGCCGAGGTGCCGATCACCTTCACCGACCGGGTGCGGGGCACCTCGAAGATGTCGGTGCGCACCATGGTCGAGTCGATGGCCCTCGTCACCTGGTGGGGGCTCCGGGCCCGCGCCCGGCGCCTCGGGCGCGGCCGGCGCAGCGACCGCTGAGACGCCTCCTCCCCACCGGGCCCGGCCGGGCGGTGGCGGTGGCCGCCGGGTTGGGGCTCGTGCTCCGCCTGGCCTGGGTGCACTACGCCACCCGGGCGCCCCTGGGCCTCTACGACCCCGCTCGCTATGCGGGCTACGCCGACCGCATCGCCGAGGGCCAGGGCTACAGCCAGTTCACCTCCGGCGACCCGACCGCCTACTACCCCCCGGGCTACCCGTTCTTCCTCGCCGCCCTGCGCTGGTTCACCGATCACGACGGCCTGCCCGTCGTGGCCGGCACCGTCCAGGCCGTGCTCGGAGCCCTCACCGTGGTGCTGGCGGCGGTCGTGGCCCACCGCCTGGGAGGCGCCCGCGCCGCGGCCGTCGCCGCCGGCGTGCTGGCGCTGTACCCGAACCTGGTGTTCCACACCGGGGCCCTCCTGAGCGAGACGCTCTACAACACCCTCTTCCTCGGCGCCCTCGCCGCCCTGGTGTGGCGCCCTTGGGCCGAGGGGCTCAGCACCGGGCGCCTGCTCGGCGCGGCCGCCCTCTTCGCCGGCGCCGTGCTGGTGCGCCCCATCTCTCTCGCCGTGCTGCCTGCCCTGGCGGTGGCGTGGTGGCTCCACGACCACGACGTCGGGCGCCTGGCCCGCCGGGTCGGCCTGTTCGCCGGCGTCGTGGCGCTGGCCCTCGCGCCGTGGATGGTCCGCAACCTGGTGCGCATTGACGCGTTGGTGCTGTCGACCAACACCGGCGACAACCTGTGCATCGGCCACCGTGAGGGGGCGTCGGGCCGCTTCGCCCTGGCCCCGGCCTGCGACACCGGCGAGAGCACTGCCGACAGCGCCGCCGCCGAGGTCCGTCACGACCGCGACCTCACCGATGCCGCGCTGCGCTACGCCCGTCGCCATCCGGGGGAGGAGGCCCGCCTCGTGTGGCGGCGGGCCGAGGCCATGTTCGCCGACGACCACGACGCCCTGCCGGCGGTGCAGTCCTACGGCGACGATGACTTCATCCCGCCCTCCACCGAGGACCGCCTCGAGGTGGTGGCCGACCTCTGGTGGTACGGGGTGGCCGGCCTCGGCGTCGTGGGCATGGCCATCTTCGTGGTCCGCCGCCGGCCGGAGGGGATCCTGGTGGTGTTGGCCACCGTCGCCACCCTGGCCGTGCCCCTCGCCTTCTTCGGTGATCCCCGCTTCAAGGTGCCGGCGGTGCCCCTGCTGGTCGTGGCCGCGTCGACGGTGGTGGCCGCTGCGTGGGATCGACTCACCCCTCCTCGGGGAAGGAGCGCGCCCTCAGCCCGGGCCCGACGGTGACCGGCGGCGGGCCGCCACGGCCGAACGGGGGATCACGGGAGCGTCGCGCCCGGTGCCCTTGCGGTCCTCGAGCCCGGCGTCCTCCGGGCCGACGCCCTCGGCTTCCTCGTGGTACTCCTCCTCCACGTTGACCGCCCATATGTCGTGGGTGGTGCCCTTGCAGATGTTCTCCACCGTGAGCAGGGCGGTGAACATGGAGTGGTCCTGGTTGTTGTACCGGAACATGCCGTTGCGGCCCACCGGGTGCACGTTGGGCGTGTGCTCGGCCAGCCACTCACGGAGCACGTCGACGTTGGCCCGGTAGGTCTCGTCGTAGGTCGGGTAGGCCTTCGGCATGCGCACCACGTAGCCCGTCTCCACCCGTTCGGGCTCCACCAGGCCGAGCGTGCCCAGCTCGTTCTTGGCCAGCTCGACCAGGTCCTCGTCGGCCATGGTCCACATGCCGTCGCCTTCGAACACGAAGTACTCCAGGCCCAGCACGTTGCGGCCCTCCTTCACCAGGTAGGGCGACCACGAGCCGAAGTTCTGGATGCGCCCCACCCCGACCGAGGGGTCGTGCACGTAGATCCAGTTGTCGGTCCAGGGGACGTCGGCCTGGGGCACGACGAGGGCGACGGTGATGAAGTCCCGGTAGGAGAGCTCGTTGGCGGCCCTTTCCACCTCCGGGGGGACGGGCGGGTCCATGATCTGCACCAGCTCGCTGATGGGCATGGAGGAGATGACGTGTGAGCAGGGGAGGCTCAGGGGGCGGCCGTCGGGGTCGGTGGCCTGTACCTCGATCGCGCCGTTGTCGTCCCGGAGGATCCGGGTAACCGGGGTGCGCATGTGCACGGTGGACCCGGCCGCCTGGACCTTGTCGCGGCATACCTCCCACATCATCCCCGGGCCGTACTTGGGGTACTGGAACTCCTCGATCAACGAGGTGACGTCGGTCTTGCCCCGGCCGGGGAGGGCGTTGATCACCGCCTTGGCCAGCGACAGGTTCTTGATGCGCTGGGCGGCCCAGTCGGCCTGGATCTGGTCGGCGTCGACGCCCCAGAGCTTCTCGGTGTAGGTCTTGAAGAGCATGCGGTAGAGGCGCCAACCGAAGCGGGCCGCGACCCAGCCCTCGAAGTTGGACTGGTCCTTCGGCGGGTGGATGCGCACCCAGATGTAGGACAGCACGCATCGGATCGCCTCGATGAGGCCCACCTTGCGCAGGGCGTTCCCCGCCTTGAGGGGGTAGTCGATGAACTTCCCGCGGTAGTAGATGCGGCTCTTGCGGGGCCGCAGCAGGAAGTCCTCGTCGGGGAGGATCTCGTGCCAGAGGGCCTCCACCTCGGCCACCTTGGTGAAGAAGCGGTGCCCGCCGATGTCGAAGCGCCAGCCGTCGCGCTCGGCGGTGCGGCTGATCCCGCCCACGACGTCGTCGGCCTCGAGGATGGTCGAAGCCACGCCGTGCTTGTGGAGGCAGAAGGCGGCGGTGAGGCCGGCCGGGCCGGCGCCGATGATGACGACCTCGGGGGCCTCGCCGGAACCGGGGGCGGGCTGCGAGGGGGCGACGGAAGGCATGACCGATCAGTGTTGCACGCCCCCACCCGGCGCCCGGTCACCCCCCCGGGCATCGGTAAGGTCCCGGCCCGTGGAGGAATCGCCCGTGGAGGAACGAGGGGTCCGGCGGGCGGAGCTGACCCGCTTCCCCTGCCTGGAGGGCATCCGCGCCCTGGCCGCCTCGGTGGTTGTGGTGCACCACGCCGCCGCGCTGGCCGGGCCCTCACGGGCACCGGGGCTGGTCACCCCGGCGGCGGTGCTCGACCTTGGGGTGGCGGTGTTCTTCGTCCTCTCCGGCTTCCTCATCTACCGGCCCTTCGCCCGGGCCCACCTCGACGCCACCCCTCGGCGGCCGCTCGCCACCTACCTCTGGCGGCGGGCGGTGCGCATCTTCCCGGCGTACTGGCTGGCCCTCAGCGGGCTGTGGGCGCTGGGGGTGATCGACCTCGGGTCGTGGTCGACGGCGTGGCGGTACTACGCCCTCGTGCACATCTACGACGCCCACACCGTGTTCTCGGGGATCGTGCAGGCCTGGAGCCTCGGCACGGAGATCACCTTCTACCTGCTGGTTCCGGTGTGGGCGGCGGGGATGCGCCGGGTGGGCGGGTCCGGCCGCCGGGCGCTGAAGGCCGAGCTGGCCGGCGTCGCCGTCCTGGTGCTGGCGGGCTACGCGTCCCGGGCCGCCTTCAGCGCCAGCCGGCGGATCTGGGCGCCGCCCGACGTGACCATGCGGGCGGTGTCGTTCACGTGGCTCCCCAACAACATCGACCTCTTCGCCCTGGGCATGGGCCTGGCGGTGCTGAGCCTGGCCGCCGAGCGGGGCCTGCTGCCCACCCGGTGGGCGGAGGGGGCGGGGCGGTGGCCCGGCGCCTGGTGGGCCGCCGCCCTCGCCCTCTTCGCGGCCTACGCGTGGTGGATCGGTCCACCGCCGTTCCGGGTGGGTTACGTGGGCTTCTCCTGGCAACGGCGCCAGCTGGTCTACGGGCTGATCGGCGCGTGCCTGATCGTGCCGGCGGTGTTCGGCGAACAGGCCAGGGGGGCGATCCGGCGCTCGCTCCAGTGGCCGCCCGTCGTCGCCGCCGGGGTGGTTTCCTACGGGCTCTACCTCTGGCACAACGACCTCATGAAGCAGGTGCCGGGCTGGCTCGACTCCCCGCCCGGGGCCACCAACGTGGCCGCCCTCCTGGCCGTCGGCTTCGGGCTCGGCCTCGCCTGCGCGGCCGCCAGCTACTACGGCCTCGAGCGGCCCCTCGGCCGCCTCCGGCGCCGCAGGGTCTGACCCCGCCACCGCTACAGTCGGCCGTCGTGGCCGTGACCGACCGGGAGACCCGCCGCCTCGCGCCCGCCCCGCCCGCCCGGCCGGCCCCGGCGGCGTCCACCGAGGTGCCGGCCCCGCCCCGGTGGTGGCCCCGGTGGGCCGACGCGGCGGTCGTGGTGGTGGCCCTGGTCGCCGGGGCGGCGGCCCGCTTCTACACCCGGTCGCCGCTGTGGCTGGACGAGGCGTTGAGCGTCAACATCGCCCGCCTTCCCCTCGGTGAGATCCCCGAGGCCCTGCGCCACGACGGCCACCCGCCGCTCTACTACTTCCTGTTGCACGGCTGGATGGCGGTGTTCGGCGAGGGCGACGGCGCCGTGCGGGCCCTCTCGGGCCTGTTCGGCCTGGCCCTGTTCCCGTTGATGTGGATCGGCGGCCGGCGACTGGCGGGCCGACGGGGAGCGTGGGGCGCGGTGCTGATCCTCGCCCTGTCGCCCTACGCCATCCGCTACAGCACCGAGACCCGCATGTACTCGCTCGTGATGGTGCTGGCCCTGACCGCCTGGCTGGTGGCGGAGGACGCCCTCGAGCGGCCCACGCCCCTCCGGTTGATCGGTCTCACCCTGCTCAGCGGGGCGTTGCTGCTCACCCACTACTGGGCCATGTGGCTGCTCGGCGCGGCCGCCGTGGGCCTGGCCGTGCACTGGTGGCGGGCCCGCCGCGCCGGTGACGACGCCCACCAGCGGGCCACCGTCCGGGTACTGCTGGCGGTGGCCGCCGGGGGGCTCCTGTTCCTGCCCTGGGCGCCGAGCCTCCTCTACCAGTCGGCCCACACCGGCACGCCGTGGGCCGGCCCCGTCCGGCCGACCGACGTGGTGGCCCGCTCCATGGCCGACCTCGGTGGCGGGCCCGAGGGCGAGGCCGTGGTCCTCGGCCTGATCATCGTGGTCCTCGTGCTCCTGGCCCTCTTCGGCCGATCCGCCGGCGACCGGCGGATCGAGATCGACCTGGCCACCCGCCCGGAGTCCCGCCCGCTGCTGGTGATGATGAGCCTCACCGTCGCCATCGCGGTGGTGGCCGGCTACGCCACCTACAGCGCCTTCGCCACCCGCTACCTCGCCGTGCTGGTGCCGATGATCCTGCTGGTGGCCGCCCTCGGCCTGTCCCGCTTCTCCGGCGGCCTCGCCTTCCGCCTGGTGCTAGCCGCAGTGCTCGTGCTCGGCGCGGCCGGGGGCATCCGCAACGTCATCAAGTCGCGTACCCAGGCCGAGGTGGTGGGCGACGCCGTTGCCGCCAAGGCCGGCCCCGACGACCTGGTGGTCACCTGCCCGGACCAGCTCGGCCCCGCGCTCTCGCGCACCCTGCCCCCCGGGGTGGAGGCGGTGAGCTACCCGTCGTTCGCGCCGATCGACCGGGTCGACTGGGTCGACTACACCGACCGCTTGGACCGCGCTTCGCCGGAACGCTTCGCCGAGGAGGCGTTGGCCCGGGCGGGCGACCGGCCGGTGTGGCTGGTGTGGGCCGGCACCTACACCACCCACGAGAAGACCTGCGAACAGCTCCTCACCGCGCTGGCCCGGGCCCGGCCGGGTGCCACCAACCCGGTGGCCGACCAGGGCGACGAGTACTTCGAGCACGCCAGCCTGTACCGGTTCCCGCCCCCCTGATCCGCGGGGCCGGAACCGATCGGCCGGGCTTCTACGTGCGCGAGCGGCCCCCTAGGGGCACGGCTGGCACGAAGAAGGCTCAGGCGGTGCGGCGGTGCAGGGGGGTGACCCCATCCTCGGCTACCGCAGGGTCCTCGTGGCGGCGGATGATCAAGATGTCCGCCGTGCGCAGGCTCGCCACCCGCGTGCTCCAGGAGTCGACCGTGCGGCCCTCGGTGCGGAAGAAGGTGGTCATCGGACCTTCCTGCTGGTAGGCGTCAGCGCGCCCGACCCGCTCGACCGATCGGTCCTTCATCGTCACCTCGAAGCTGGCCATGGCCACACGGTACGGCCCGCCCCCTGTGGGGAGGAAGGGGCATAACCCTGTGGATTTGCTGTGATCTTCGACGGACGCCTCAGATGGCGGCGATGGACCGGGCCGGCATCCGGGGGCCGCGGCGGGGCGGGCCGATGCCGCCCGCCACCAGCAGCCGCAGGACCCGACCGCGATGGCCGCGGTAGGGCTCCAGGAGCTCGAGCATGCGGGCGTCGGTGCCACGCCGCTCGCCGGCCAGCCCGAAGCAGATCTGGTGGGGGAGGTTGGAGTCGCCGACGCTGACGACGTCGGGGTCGCCCAGGGCGACGAGGGCCACCTCGGCCGCCGTCCAGGGGCCCACCCCCCGCACGGCGGTGAGCCGGGCGGCGAGCGCGGGGGGACCGGTGCCGGCCAGGGCGTCGAGGCGGCCGCTCTGGGCGCAGACCCGGCGGATGGTGTCGGCCCGCTTGCGTTCCAGCCCCACCTGGTGGAAGGCGGGGTAGGTCACGCCCGCCAGCGCTGCCGGGTCGGGGGGCACCAGCAGGCCGGCCGGTCCGGGGGCGGGCTCGCCCCACCGTCGCACCACCTGGTGCCAGGACCGGCGGGCCTCCCGCGAGGTCACTTTCTGCTCGCAGATCGTAGGCAGCAGGGCCTCGACCACGGCACCGGTGCGGCCCATGCGCAGGCCCCCCATGTGATGGTGGAGGCGGGCCACGACGCGGTGGCGGGGCCTGAAGCCCTCGGCCCGGTCGTGGGCGCCGACCAGCGCGGGCGCGGCCTCCACCAGCCACCGGGCGCCGGCGCCCCAGGCCTCGACCTCGATGCGCCCCGCCCGCGCCCGCAGGTGGACGGTGCCCGGCCCTTCCGGGGTGCGAGTGGCCCGCCAGACGCCGTCGAGGGTGAAGCGGGTGCAGGGGTCGCCCCGTCCCCGCCGCACCGGACCCAGGGTCAGGTGCAGGTCGATCGGGACCGCGGGGACCCACGTGCGGGTGAGCACCCACCCGTCCTAGCAGCCCCCGGTGCTCGGCCAGGAGCACAGGAGCACGTGGGAGGCTGGCGCCATGGCGCCGACCTGGTGGCGGCGGTGGTCCGGGGGCGGGGCCCGCACCTCGGACCATCCCACCTCGTCCAACCGGGCGTCGTCGTTCCACCTCCGCTGGGGTGGCCTGCCGGGCGATGCCGTGCTGGTGTCGGCGGCGGCCACCCTCGAGGTCCTCGTGCCGCCGGCGGTCGAAGAGCTCTACTTCTGGGCCCTTCAGGTGTCCTTCACCGGCGGTGCCCGGCGTACCGGCGGCGCTCACCTAGGCCTCCAGTGGCACCCGGCCCACCCCGGTGCCCGGGCCGTCAACTGGGGCGGCTACGCCGAGGGCGGTGGCGAGCTCACGGGCTCGCCGTCACCGTGGCCGAGCGCCACCGGCAACCCCAACACCCGGGACCTGGCCTGGCGCACGGGGCACCCGCACCGCCTCGTGGTGGCGGCGGGGGAGCGGCCCGGGGCGTGGGTGGGCGCGGTCGACGGCGCCGCGGTGCGCGAGCTCGACGGCGGCGGCGACCGGCTCGGTGAGGTCATGGTGTGGTCCGAGGTGTTCGCCCGGTGCGACGACCCGTCGGTGGTGGTGCGCTGGAGCGGGTTCGAGGCGGTCGACGTCGCCGGGCAGCGCCACCGACCCGACCGGGTGACGCTCACCTACCAGGCCACGGTCGACGGCGGCTGCGACAACACCGACGTGCTGCTCGACGGCGACGGTGTGCTCCAGGTCACCAACCGTCCCCGCTCCACGCCGGCGGGCTCGACCCTGGCCCTTTAGGACATGCGCGGAAAGGTCGAGCCGTCGTCGCCGGGAGCATGCGGCTTAGCCGCAACAGGCGCTGTGCTGGCTGGGTCGCCTCGCCTATCGGCTCGGCTCCTCAGCGCTGGGACACGGTGACAGAGCGGATGGTGTCGCCGACGGCGATCGACTGGGCCACCTCGATGCCGCGCGTCACGTAGCCGAAGAGGTTGTAGAGCGGCTGGAGCTTGGTGCGGCAGTCGTCGATGCAGATGAAGAACTGGGAGCCGTTGGTGTCGGGCCCGGCGTTGGCCATGGCCACCGCCCCCAGGGTGTACTCGCCCTTGACCGGCTCGTCGGCGAACTTGTAGCCGGGACCGCCCCGGCCGGTGCCTTCCGGGTCGCCTCCCTGGATGACGAAGCCGGGCACGACCCGGTGGAACGTGAGCCCGTCGTAGAAGCCGGCCCGGGCCTGGGTCACGAAGTGGTTCACCGTGGTCGGGGCCAGGCTGGGATCGAGGTCCATCACTATCTGGCCCTTGTCGGTGTCGAGGGTCACCTCATAGGTGGTGGAGGTGTCGATCTGCATGTCGGGGGGCTTGGCCATCGGGCCATGTTCGCACGTGAGGGCACGGCGTCGTTCAACCGGCGGGCACAGCCAGACCGGGGACGGCGCGCCGCAGGCCGGGCTCGAGCAGGCGGCACACCGTGTCCATCACCAACTCACCGTCGGTGCGCTCCTCGAGCCAGTCGACGGCGGCGACCTCCAACATGCCGGACACGGCCCGGGCGGTGATGCGGGCCTCCTCGTCGTCGCCCCACAGCGCGGCCAGGCGCTCGGCCCGGTTGCGCCGGGCGGCCCGCACGGCGGGATGCTGCACCGCGCCGGTGGTGCCCAGCAGGCCGCCCATGGCCCCGTTGGCCCGGGCGAACTCGAGGTAGGCCAGCACCAGCGGGCGCAGCTGCTCGGCCGGCGCCAGGCCCGGGTCGAGCGCCGCCAGGAGCGAGTCGTCGAGGCGCCGAAGGGCCCGGGCGTACACCGCCGCCACCAGGCCGTTGCGGTCACCGAAGTAGTTGTAGAGCAAGGCGCGCGAGACGTCGGCGGCGGCGGCCACCGCCTCGAAGGTGACGTCGGTTGGAGCCCGGCCACGGAACACCGCCTCGGCGGCGTCGAGGATCAGCTCCCGGCGTACCTCGGGTTCCAACCGCGTCCTGGATCGAGCGGTCCGGCTCACCGGTGCACCGTCGCCGTCCGTGGACCACGAGCACGGTCACGGTTCGCGATGCCCCCATGAGCGCCGCCCAGGACCGGCGGGCAGACGCCGTGCTGATGGTTCGCTCGCCCTTCGGGCTCCCTCACGGCACCTCCCGGCGGTGGGCGCCTCAGACGGTCGGCGCCGCCTGGGTCTGGAGGGCACCCACCGACTCAGTGGGCGCGGCCGTGTCGCCGATGAGGGGGAAGTGGCACGCCACGTACTGACCGGAGTCGATCTCCCGCATGAGCGGCTCTTCCTCGGCGCAGCGCTCCTCGGCCCGTGGGCAGCGGGTGCGGAACCGGCACCCGCTCGGCGGGTTCACCGGGGAGGGCAGGTCACCGCTGAGGGTGGGCTGCTCGTGAGGCCGCACCGTGGGGTCGGGCACGGGGATGGCATCGAGCAGGGCCCCCGTGTAGGGGTGGGCGGGCTGGGCGTAGAGCTGGTCGGGGGGCGCCACCTCGCACAGCTTGCCGAGGTACATCACCGCCACCCGGTCGCTGATGTTCTTCACCACGGCGAGGTCGTGGGCGATGAAGATCAGGGTGAGCTGGTAGCGGGCCTTCATGTCCTCGAGCAGGTTCAGGATCTGGGCCTGGATCGACACGTCGAGGGCCGACACCGGCTCGTCGCAGATGATGAGCTTGGGATCGGTGATTACCGCCCGGGCGATGGAGATGCGCTGGCGCTGGCCGCCGGAGAACTGGTGGGGCCGGCGGCCCTTGGCCGTGTCCGGGTCGAGGCCGACGGTGCCGAGCGCCTCGTCCACCTTGGCCAGCTGCACCGACTTGTCGCCGATGCCCCAGATCCGCAGGCCCTCGGCCACGATGTCCTCGACCCGGCGGCGCGGGTTCAGCGACGAGATCGGGTCCTGGAAGATCATCTGGACGTTGCTGCGCAACCGCCGCAGATCGGTCCCGTGCAGGCTGGCCAGGTCGGTGCCCTCGAAGATCACCCGCCCCGACGTCGGCGGAGGCAGCTGCATGATCGCCTTGCCGGTGGTGGACTTGCCGCACCCGGACTCGCCCACCAGGCCGAGGGTCTCGCCGCTCTTCACGTCGATGCTGATGTCGCTGACGGCGTTGACCGTGCCCCGGCTGGAGCGGAACT
>JAUJNP010000004.1:92140-230427 GCA_030448105.1 Acidimicrobiales bacterium
TCGCGTCGCCGGCGGGCGGCGGTGGCCGCGGGATCGGCCCCTGAGGGCGCCGCCACCGCGATGCCGTTGCCCGAGCCGTCGCCCAGGCCGTGATCGGCGCGGTACCCCGGGTTGGCCGGCGTGCCCACCGGGAACCAGCAGCGGTGCACGTGGTCGGGTTGCTCGGCCTCGATGAGCGGCGGCTCCTCCTCCCGGCAGCGGTCCTGGACGTAGGGGCAGCGGGGGGCGAAGGTGCAACCCGGCGGGGTGTTGACCAGGTCGGGAGGCCGCCCGGCGATGGCCTGCAGGCGGCTGTGGCTGGGGAGCTCGATCTTGGGGATGGACTTGAGCAGAGCCTCGGTGTAGGGGTGGCGCACGTGGGCGAAGAGGGTGCGGGTGGGGGCCTTCTCCACGACCCGCCCGGCGTACATCACCGCGATCTCGTCGGCCCGGCCGGCCACCACCCCGAGGTCGTGGGTGACGAGGATCATGCCCATGAAGCGCTCGCGCTGCTGGAACTGGAGCAGGTCGAGGATCTGGGCCTGCACGGTGACGTCGAGGGCGGTGGTGGGCTCGTCGGCGAAGAGCAGCTTGGGCCCGCAGGCCAGCGCGATGGCGATCATCACCCGCTGGCGCATGCCTCCCGAGAGCTGGTGGGGGTACTCCTTCAGCCGCCGGGCGGGCTCGGGGATGCCCACCGACTTGAGCAGGGCCAGGGCGACGTCGTTGGCCTCCTGCTTGGAGATGTCGAGGTGCTCGTGGAGCGACTCGGTGATCTGGCGGCCGATCTTGAGGACCGGGTTGAGGGCGGTCATGGGGTCCTGGAACACCATTGCCATCTGTTGGCCCCAGTACGGCCGCATGTCCTTGGGGGACAGCTGGGCGATGTCGGCGCCCTCGAAGCGGATGCGGCCTTCACGCACGGCGTTGGGGGCCAGCAGCCCCATGATCGAGCGGGCCAGCACCGACTTGCCCGATCCGGATTCGCCCACGATGCCGAGGGTCTTGCCCCGCTCGAGGGTGAAGGTGATGCCGGCGACGGCCTTGACCATGCCGCGGTCGGTGTGGAACGAGGTGCGCAGGTCCTCGATCTCGAGCAGCGACCCGCTGCCGTCGGGCCCGGGACGATCCTCGAGGATGGGAACGGTCGCGGTCACAGCGCGCTCTCCCTGACGTCGAAGCGGGTGCGGATCACGTCGCCCATGTAGTTCAGGGCGAGGACGGTGAGGAAGATGGCGATGGCGGGCACGAACACGATGTGGGGGGCGTTGCGCAGGCTGCCCCGGCCCTCGGCGATCATGTTCCCCCACGACGGCTTCGGCAGCTCCACCCCCACCCCGAGCAGGCTGAGGCCACCCTCGGCGATGATGGCCACAGCCATGCCGAGGAGGGCGATGGAGAACATCGCCGGCATCACGTTGGGCAGCACCTCGCGGATGATGATGCGCGAGTTCTTCGCCCCTTGGGCGCGTGCCGCCAGCACGAACTCGCGCTGGGCCCACGTGAGGGTGTTGGCCCGGGTGATGCGGGCGAGGATGGGGATGGACACGATCCCCAGGGCGATGATCACGATGGTGACGGTGGAGAGGCCCTTGGTGCCGGCCTCGGGCTCGGCCTTCAAGAACGCCACCAGGGCCAGGGCCAGCACCAGGCTGGGGAAGGCGAGGAGTATGTCGAAGGTGCCGGTGAGCACCGTGTCGAAGCGGCCCCGGAAGTACCCGGCCAGCAGGCCGGCCGCCCCCCCGATGAGCAACCCGATCAACACCGCGGTCACCCCGACCAGCAGCGAGGCCCGGGCGCCGTGGATCGTGCGGCTGAGCATGTCGCGGCCGATGGAGTCACCCCCGAGGATGTGGCCGGGGGCCGAGCCGGGCCCCTTGCGGGCGATGGCCCCCACCGACTCGAGGGGGTCGTCTAGGGGGAGCACCGGCGCCAGGACGGCCAGGACGGTGATGAGGCCGAGCCAGCCCATGGCCAGCAAGGCGCCGATGCCGAAGGCCCGGCGCTTGCGGGGGCTGGCCTCGGCGGCGGCCTGGTCGCTCGTGCCGGGCCCGGCCGGCGCAAGTGAGACGTCGGTTTCAGCCGGCAGCGCGGACATTGCGGATCCGGGGGTCGAGGATGGAGTACACGAAGTCGAGCAGGAAGTTGATGAGCACGTAGCCGATGGCGATGATGGCCACGCAGCTCTGGAGGGCGACGTACTGGTTGGTGAGGATCGACTCGGCGATGAGGGCGCCCATCCCGGGGAGGGCGAAGACCACCTCGATCACCACCGCCCCGCCGATCAGGGCGCCCACGTTGAGGCCGGCCACGGTGAGCAGGGTGAGGCTGGACGGGCGCAGGGCGTGGCGCCACAGCACCCGGGCGTTGGAGATCCCCTTGGACTTGGCCATGAGGATGAAGTCCTCCTGGAGGGTCTGGATCATGTCGCTGCGCAGCAGTCGCATGTACACCGCGATCTGGCCCACGGCGAGGCTGAGGGCGGGGAGGAACATCGTCTTCAGGTGGCGGACGAGATCCACCTCCGGCGAGGTGTAGCCCGTCGGTGGCACCCAGCCCAGCACCACGCCCACGTAGTAGGCGAGGACCAACCCGAGGGCGAAGTTGGGCATGGCCAGCATCCCGAAGGCGGTGGTGTTGGCCACCTTGTCGACGGGCCGGTTGGCCCGGTAGGCCGAGTACACCCCCATGGGGATGGCGATCACCAGCGCCATGAGCTGCGCGTAGATCATCAGCTGGAGCGACACCGGGAGGGAGTCCTTGACCCGGTCCGACACCGGCCGCTCGCTCGACACCGCGTAGAAGTTGCCTAGGTCACCTCGGGCGAAGTCCGACATCCACAGGACGTACTGCTGGTAGAGGGGCTTGTCGAGGTCGAGGTCGGCCCGGATCCCGTCCTTCTTCTTCTCGATGATGTCCTTGGCCTCCTGGGTGGTGCCGACCGAGCTCAGCGGCACCAGGAGGTCCTCGGGCTCACCCGGCTTCACCCGCACGAGCATGAAGGTGAACAGGGTGACCAGGAAGACGACCAGCACCAGTTGGAGCATCTTCTTGGCGACGAGCTTCGCCATGCCTACCCCTTTGAGGTCGGGTTCTCGGTCCGGGCCGGGGCACCGGCCCGGAGGCGAGCGCGCCGCTCACCCTCGGGCCGGCCGGCGGTCACTTCTTGACCCAGATGCCGTGCAGCGGATGGCCGGTGGCCAGACCCGGGAACGGGCCGCTGCCGTCGGGGAGCTTGGGAGCGGTCTCGACGTTGATGCCGTACACGTTGGGCTGGGTCGCCACCACCCAGCGGGTCCAGTTGGCCCAGAGGTTCCAGATCTGGGTGGCGAAGCGCTTGTTGATGTCCTCGTAGATCTTGCGCCGGGCGTCGGGATCGGTCTCGGACCGGCCGGCGTCGAGCAGGCGTTGCATCTCGTCGTCGGCGAAACGGCCGAAGTTGGCCGGGCTGCCCTTGTACCACCACACGTACTGCTCGTCGGGGTCGCCACCGGGGTGGTTGCGCCAGCCGATGAGCTGGAAGTCGCCGCTGATGGCGGTGTTGATGAGCTGGGACTGCTCCACCGTGGCCAGGTTGAACTCGATGCCCACCGCCTTGAGCTTCTGCTGGAGGAACTGGGCGACCGCCGTGGTGGCCGGGCTCGGGGTGCTGCGGTACGAGAGGCGGATCGGGCCCTTCTCGTCCTCGTACTCCTTCACCAGCTTCTCGGCCTCGTCCGGGTCGTGCTTGGGGTAGTTGGTGTCCTTCAGGTAGCCGATGCTGCCGGGGGCGAAGGGGCCCGAGGCCATGGTGAACAGCCCCTGGTTGATGATCTGCTTGTACTCCTCACGGTCGATGGCGTGGGCCAGCGCCTTGCGCACCCGAACGTCGTCGAGCGGCGGCTTGGATGCGTTGACCATCACGTAGCTCACCTCGGCGAACTTCTCCGACTCGTAGAGCTTGACCGTGCCGGCGTCCTGTTGCTCGCGGAGCGGGACGAACTCGTTGGCCCCGGAGGCGTGCAGGGCCTCGATCTGGCCCGACTGGAGGGCGTTGACCCGCTGCTCGGGCTCGGGGACGGGCTGGAACGTGATCCGGTCGAGGTAGGGGTAGGGCTTGCCGTCGGGTGCCTTCTGCCAGTAGTCGGGGTTCTTCTCGGCCACGAACTGCTGGTTGACCTTCCAGCTCACCTGCTTGAACGGGCCGGTGCCCACCAGTTTGCGGTCACATGTCTTTTGGTCGTCCAGCTGGGACTGGGCCACGATCCCCAGGCGGCCGCTGGCGAACAGGAAGGCGGGGAAGCCCACCCACGGCTTCTTGGTGGTGACCTTGACCGCCTTGTCGCCGGAGAGCTGCACGTCGGCGATGTCCTGGAAGACGAAGAGGAACAGCAGCGGCGCCCGGCCCTTGTACTTGCCGCGGTAGGCGTCGAGGTTGTTCTTCACCACCTCGGCGGTGAGTGGGGTGCCGTCGTGGAACTTCACCCCGTCGCGGATGGTGATGGTCCACTCGGTGAACTTGTCGTTGTGCTCGATGGACTTGGCCAGGTAGGGGACGTACTCGCCCTTGGCGTTGGGGGCGGTGAGGGTGTCGTAGATGGTGCGGGCTACCAAGATGCCGGAGATGGCCAGCTGGGCCTCGGGGAGGCACCACCCACCGGTGGTCTCGGCCTCCAAGGCGTAGGTGACGGACCCGCCGCGGACCGGCTTGCCGGCCTCCTCGCCCTCGTCGGTGGTGTCGGTTCCGCCGCCTCCGCAGGCGGCAGCCACCATGGCCAGCACCAGCACGAGGCTGGCCAGCAGCCGGGACGAGACTCGACGATTCGACACGGTGTGATCCCCCGTAGGCCTGGAGCAGAGCGTTTTCCCGGGCGCCGGTGCCCGAGGCTGGGTGTGACGGGTGCCATAGCGACCCGTGCGGGCGCAACGTAGGCCCCGGTTGGCAGCGTGTCAACAGCGGGGCGCGTCCACTTTGGGCGATGAGGCTCCCTTCACCGGGGCCCGGTGGGAGGTCGTTCAGGTCGGTGCCGCGGAACGGTCGAGCACCGGCTCCAAGGCCCTCAGGACCCGGGTGAAGACCTGGTCGGGGGGGCCGTTGCCGTCCACCACCACCAGCTCGCCTCGCGCCGCGAACCACGGCGAGAGCGGGCCGGTCTCGGTGTCGTAGAGGGTGAGGCGGCGGCGCACGGCCTCGGCGGTGTCGTCGCTGCGCTGGACGGCGGGGTGCCCATCGGGGCAGGGCACCGACTCCACGGTGGCGTCCTCCACCGTGGAGGTCCACCCGTCCACCGGGCAGACCCGGCGGGTCGAGATCCGCTCGACGACCACCTCGACCGGCACCTCGAGCTCGAGGGCCACGTCGAGCCCCGGTCCGGTCCAGGTCGACGCCGCCGGGGGGAAGGGCCCGAAGAACGCCTCGGCCTGCGCGACCGTGCGGGGAAAGCCGTCGAGCACGTAGCCGCTGGCGGCGAGGTCGGAGCATGCGGCGTGCTCCCAGACGACGTCGAGCACGAGGTCGTCGGGGACGAGGCCGCCGCCATCGACGATCCCCGCCACCCGCTGGCCCACGGGCGAGCCCTCGCGCACCGCGGCGCGGAAGAGGTCGCCGGTGGAGACGTGCGGCACGGCGAGGTGCTCGGCCAGGAGGGCGCACTGGGTGCCCTTGCCGGCACCCTGTCGTCCGAGGACCACGATCCGGGGTCGGTTGTCCATCGGGCACCTCCGCGGGGGAGCGGCAACGCTAGCCACGGTGCGCCGTCGACGTCAGATCCGCGGGTCGGCCTCCTGGCCGGTCAGCGTCGAAGGCACAGCGTGAGGCCGTCGCTGATGGGCAGCAGGACGGCCTCGACTCGGTCGTCGGCGGCGACGTGGTCGTTGAAGGACCGGATGGCGATGGTGTCGGGGTCGGGGTCGTCGGGGTCGAGGACCCGTCCGCTCCACAGCGTGTTGTCGACGAGGAGCACGCCCCCCGGGCGCATACGGGGCACGAGCTCGTCCCAGTAGGAGCGGTAGCCGCCCTTGTCGGCATCGATGAAGGCGAGGTCGAGGGTGGGCTCCGGGGGCAGCGCCCCCAGCGTGTCCGCCGCCGGTGCGATGCGGAGCTCGATGCGGTCCGCTACGCCGGCGCGGGCCCAGGCCCGGCGGGCGATGGCGGTCCACTCCTCGCTCACGTCACAGCACAGCAACCGGCCCTCGGGGCCGAGCCCCCGGGCGATGGCCAGCGCCGACGCGCCGGTGAAGGTGCCCACCTCGACCGCCCGTCGGGCGTCGACCATGCGGGTGAGGATGGTGAGCAGCGCCGCCTGCTCGGGGGCGATCTGCATGCGGGCCACCGGCCCGAGGGCGGCGGTGTCGGCGATGAGCTCGCTGAGCACCTCGTCGGGCGCGGACCCATGGGCCACCAGGTAGTCGTGCAGCTCCTCGGACAACAGGAACGACTTCGGGCTCATTACATTTGACCTCCGTCGCTGCGCTCCTCCGGTCCGGCTTCGCCGATCCGGGTGTCACCCCGGGGGCTGCTCCGCCTGGCGGCTGCGCAGCGGAGCCGGCTGTTGTCACATTTGACCTCCGTCGCTGCGCTCCTCCGGTCCGGCTTCGCCGATCCGGGTGTCACCCCGGGGGCTGCTCCGCCTGGCGGCTGCGCAGCGGAGCCTCGCTTCGCGAGGAAGGTCAAAGCAAAACGGAGGAGGCCCCGAGTAGCCTCCCGGCCGAAGCCGGTCGACTCCTCGGGGCCAACCCGTTGGTCCGTCGCTGCGCACCACCGACCCGGAGGTGGTGGTCGCCGGCGGCGGTCCGGGCGGTCCACCGCCTGCGCCCCCCGGCCCGGGGGCCGAGGCCGCTTGTGGCGGTGTCCCTGACCGAGCGGTCCCGTGGCGGTGGGCTCGGGCCACCCGGTGGTCCGTTCCGCCGGGCCTCGGGAGCGATCGCTCGCCCCCGGTGCTTCGGCGGTGGTGCCTCCGGGCTTCGCGGTCCGTGCCGTTCGCTCGGGTGCCTCTCGACTGGAACGCACTCTGCGCCCGCTCCAGCCTCCGGTCAAGGGGTTTCGCGAGATCCCCAGGGTTGTCCCCCGAGTTTCTCGACCCGTCCCCAGATCGGCCGCGCTTGTGCACAGCGCGTCCACAGGGAGAAGCGGTAGATCACCCCGGCAACTGCACGGCGGCGGCGTAGCCGTGCGCTTCCGCCAGCACCAGCTCCACGTAGACGGGCGAGTGGTTGTAGCTGAAGTAGCCCGCCCGCAGCGCCTGGTCGGAGGTCTTGGGGCCCGATGCGCACAGGTAGGCGGCGGCACCGAGGGCGGCGTCGTAGAGGTTCTGCACGTCGGCCCCTCCGTCGCCGTTGCCGTCCCGCGCCCACCGGAACCACGTGGAGGGGATGAACTGCATGGGCCCGACGGCGCGGTCGACGCTTGGGTCGCCGTCGAGCGTGCCCCCGTCGGTGTCGGCGATGGCGGCCGTGCCGCCCGCACCGGTCAGGGGCACGCCCAGGATGGGCTGCGTGAGGCTCCCGTCGGCGCGGACCCGGGAGTCGCCGGACGTGCCGTGCCCCGACTCCACCCGGCCGATGCCGGCCAGCGCCCACCACGGGATCGCGCACTCGGGGGCTTCGGCGGCCACCGCTCGTGCCGCGTGCACGTAGGCGTCGAGGACGGTGAGGGGCAGGTCGGTGCCGACGACGGTGGCCGTGCGGCGGGTGTCGGCGACGCGCTGCTCGGCGGCGTAGAGCTCGGCGCCGTACGCCGCCTCGTCACGGGTGGCGCCGGCGCGGCGGGTGTAGGTGGCGGCGATGGTGCGGCGGACGCCGTCCCGCGCTGCGGCGGTGCGGTCGGCTTCGGCGCTCGCCCCGCGGAGGACGGCCTGCGTGTGGTGGAGGTCCGAGACCTTGGTGCCATGGACGGTGCGCAGCAGGACCTGCTGGGAACCCATCTCGTTGTGCCCGGCGCCGTCCAGCTCGAGGGCGACGTCGGGCCGTTCCTCGGTACCGCTGATGTAGTTGGCGATGGCGAGGTCGCGCAGGTCGGCGCGGAGCGCGCGGATGCGGGCCGCGGCCCGGGCCACCCGCTGGCGGGCCCGCCCGAGCTCGGCGCTGAGGCCGCGGTCCCGGCGCCCCAGGTCGACCAGCTCGGCGCTGGACTCGGCCTTGACCCGGGTGGCGTCGTGCAGCGATCGCCGGGTGGCGTCTCGGTGGCGAGAGCGGCCTCGTGGGCGGGGCTCGAGACCCGCACCCCGGCCAGCTCGGCCGAGATGGCGGGGACCGTGCCCAGCGGTGGTGCCGGCGCCCCGTCGCCCTCGCCGGTTGCGGCGGCGGCGGTGGTCGGGGTAACCGCGGTGGCGCCCGCCGCGGTGGATGCGCCGAAAGCCGAAGTGGCCAAGCCCATCGCCGTGGCGGCGGCGAAGGCGGCCGCGCGCCGCCGGAGCGAGGACGGGTTCGAGGGGGCAGCGGACATTCGGGCTCTCGTGGGCCGGGCTGATGGACGGATGAGGGGGTCGGTCGGCGCACGAGCGAGGCGGGTGGGCGAGCCGGCCAGTATGGCTCCCCACGAGGCTTCGAGGTGCCACCAGCCCGGCCCTGCCCGCCGGCGCCTGCTCGGTCGCCGAGGCGGTCGGGGCAGACTGGCCCGGCCGGCCACGACGGAGGAGCCCCTTTGCCCGAACGAGTCATCCTGACCATGGACGCGGGGGTGGCCCACGTCCGCCTCAACCGTCCCGACAAGCTGAACGCGCTCGACGCCGCCATGTTCTCCGCGCTGGTGGAGGCGGGCGACCAGCTGGCGGCCGACCCCTCGGTGCGGGCGGTGGTGCTGTCGGGGGAGGGTCGGGGCTTCTGCGCCGGGCTGGACATGGCCAGCTTCGCCGCCATGGCCGGCCGGGGAGCCGGCGGGGCCGGTGGCGACGGCGCCGTCGCCGCCGTCGCCGCGCCCCGCCTCACCGACCGGCTCGAAGGTCGCATCACCAACCTTCCCCAGCAGGCGGCCTACACCTGGAGCGAGCTGGCGCCGCCGGTCGTCGCCGCCCTCCACGGCCCCGTGCTGGGCGGTGGCCTGCAGATCGCCCTGGGGGCCGACATCCGCCTGGTGGCCCCCGACGCCACCCTCTCGGTGCTCGAGATCCGCTGGGGCCTGCTGCCGGACATGACCGGGCCGCAGGTGCTGCCCCGGCTGGTGGGGCTGGACGTGGCCAAGGAGCTCACCTTCACCGGGCGGATGGCCGAGGGCGCCGAGGCCGTCGCCCTCGGCCTCGCCACCCGCCTGTCGGACCACCCGCTCGACGACGCCCTCGCCCTCGCCGCCGAGATCGCCGGCAAGAACCCCGAGGCCATCGCTGGCGCCAAGGCCCTCCTCAACGCAGCCGGGACCCGCCCGCTGGCCGAGGCGTTCCTCGACGAGTCCCGCCGCATGGCCTCGCTGATCGGCTCCCCGAACCAGGTGGAGGCGGTCATGGCCCAGCTCGAGCAGCGCCCGGCCCGCTTCGGCTGACCGCCGCGAGCGTGTCAGATGGGGCCGGGGACGGCGGCGCCGATGAGGGCCCTCGGGTCGGCCGCGCCACGGCACGGACCGTCGGTGGGGAGGTCGATGAGGTGGGCATGGCCGAAGCCGGCGACGTCCTCGCCGGCCACCTCCACCCGGTGCCCGCGCCGTTCCAGGCCGGGTCCCCAGGTGGCCGGTGCGTGGGCCTCGATGCGGACGCGGTGGCCGTCGGGGCGCTCCCACAGGTCGAAGCCGGTGCCGCCGTCGGCGGCCAGTACCCAGCGGGGCGCGCCGATCACCGTGCCCGGGTCCTGGCCGGCGGCGAGGAGCCGGGCCAGGAGCTGGAGGACCACCTGGGGCTGGGAGTCGCCGCCCATCGTGCCGAGCACCGCTCGCAGCGACCCGTCCTGGCGGGTGACCAGCGCGGGGGAGAGGGTGTGCGGTGGCCGCCGCCCAGGGCCGTACTCGGCGGGGTGGCCCGGCTCCAGGGAGAACCCCACGCCCCGGTTGTGCAGCAGCACCCCCGTGCCGGGCACGGCGACGTGGCAACCGAACCCCGATGCGTTGGACTGGATCAGGCTCACGCCCGTGCCCTCGGCGTCGACGGTGCAGAGGAAGATGGTGCCGCCCCCCTCGGAGAGGGTGGCCACCGCGGCGGTGCGGTCCGGGGAGAAGTGGGCGGCTCGGGCGGCGAGCGCCTCGGGCGCCAGCAGGGCCTTCCCGTCGGCCCCCTCGTGCAGAAGCGCAGGGCGGTCGTGGGCGGCGAGGCGGGCGGCCTCCACGGTGACGTGGGGCCAGCCCTCGTGGTCGGGGTCGACCGGCAGCCCCACCCGCTCGGCGATCCAGGCGGCGGCGAGGCTGAGGTAGCCCTGGGAGGCCGGCGGCACGGTCCACGCCCGGTGGGCCCACACGTCGAGGCCGAGCGGGTCGACCCAGTCGGCGAGGGGGCGGCCCAGGTCGGCTTCGTCGTACTCCCCGGCCCCGACCTCCATGAGGCGCTGTCCGAACTCGCCCCCGTAGAACCCGTCGCGACCCTCCGCCACCACGGCCCGCAGGAGGCGCTCCGGGCCCGGTCGGCGCATCTGCTCGCCCGAGGACACCCGCCGGCCGGCGAGCTCGTCGCAGCCCCGAACGCCGTCGAGGGCCGGCAGCATGAAGGAGAGGAGCGGTGACGCAGGGAACCCCGCTTCGGCGAGGGCCACGGCCGGGGCCAGCACGTCGGCCAGGGGTAGCCGGCCGAGGCGGCCGTGCAGCGCCAGCCACCCGTCGACGCAGCCCGGGACGGGAGCGCTGCGCACATCGCCCCGGAAGGGCATGCGGGTGTGGCCCTCGGTCCGCAGCCGCGCCGGGTCGGCGCCGCTGCCGGCCCGGCCCGAGGCATCGAGGGCGAGGGGCTCGCCCGAGCCGGTGGCGGGACCGTGCACGAGGGCGAACAGGTCGCCGCCCATGCCGCACATGTGCGGGGTGGTGACGGCCAGCGCCGCGCTGGCGGCGACGGCGGCGTCGACGGCGTTACCCCCTGCGCCGAGAAGGGCGGCCCCGGCGTCGGAGGCCAGCCGGTCGACGCTGCACACCAGCCCACCAGGGCCCTCCACCGTCGAGGTGGACCAGGCGGTCGGCCTCGGCTCGCTCACCCCTACGACCCTACGGGCGACGGCGCTCTCCGGGGCCGTCGTCCACCAGCGCGCCGGTGGCCCGCCAGGCGTCCTCAACGCGGTCGAGGCGGGTCGTGGCCGGGCGCCGGAGGCGGGCGGCCACCCCGGCCAGGAGGGCGTTGCCCAACGACAGCGTGCCCACGTGGCTGTCGAAGGGGCCCGGGCTGGCGGCCGCCACCACGAACACGGCGTCGGCGCCCTCGGACAGCGGCGAGATGGCGCTGTCGGTCACGGCCAGGATGCGGGCGCCGCGGCCGCGGGCCACCGCCACGGTGTCGAGCACCCAACGTTCGTAGCGGCGAAGGTCGATGGCCAGGACCACGTCGCCCCGCTCGAGGTGGGCCACCCGCCGCGCCACCCGCACCGGAGACCCCTCGAGGAGCACGACCTTCGGCCGCAAGAGGCCGAGGTCGGCGGTCAGGAGGTGCGCCAGCCCGGCGGTGGCGTCGCCCGACACCACGGCGACGGCTCGTGAGCGTGCCGCCAGCAGGTCGATGGCCTTGCGGTAAGCGTCCGGCTCGATCGCCTCCAGGGTGGCGTGCACGTTCTCGAGGTCGGCGGTGAGGGTGCGGCCCACCGCGTCGTGCGCCGGCCGTTCCCGGATGCGCACGGTGGCGGGCCGTAGCCGCTCACCGATCTCGGCCCGGATGGCGTCCTGGAGGGCCACGAAGCCGGCGAAGCCGAGGCGGGTGGCGAGACGGACGACGGTGGGGCCGCTGGTGCGGGCGGCGGCGGCCACCTCGGCCACCGTCCCGAAGGCGACGGTGGCGCTGTCGGCCAGCACCAGCTCGGCCACGCGCCGCTCCGCAGGGGGCAGCTCGTCCTTGGCTCGGATGATCCGTTCATCCACGCGCACGGAACAGACATTACAGTGCCGGTCGAACCCGGTTCGGAGGTCTCCCATGGCGCAGTTCGACTCGATCAACCCCGCCCGGCCCGACGAGGTGGTGGGCTCCTTCGACGCGTCCACCCCCGACGACGTGGACCGGGCGGTGCGGGCCGCGACCGCTGCCCAGCGGGAGTGGGCCCGCGTCCCGGTACCGGCCCGGGCCGAGATCATCGCCGAGGTAGGGGCGGCGATGGCCTCCCGCAAGGAGCATCTGGCTCGGCTGGTGTCGCGCGAGGCGGGCAAGGTGCTGGTGGAGGCGGCGGGTGATGTGCAGGAGGCGATCGACATGGCTTCCTTCGTCGCCGGTCAGGGCCGGTCGGCGTGGGGCGACACGGTCCCGTCCGAGCTGGGCCGGAAGCTGTGCTGGACCACCCGGCACCCGGTGGGGGTGGTCGGGATGATCACGCCGTGGAACTTCCCCGTCGCCATCCCCTCGTGGAAGATCTTCCCGGCGTTGCTGGCCGGCAACGGGGTGGTCATCAAGCCGTCGGAGCACGCCCCCGGCTGCTGCCAGGCGTTCGTGCACGCCTGCGTGGAGGCCGGTGTGCCCGAGGCCCTCCTTCAGGTCGTGCACGGCTTCGCCGAGCCCGCCGCCGCCATCGCCTCGCACCCGGGCGTGGGGGCGGTGAGCTTCACCGGGTCGGTGCCCACCGGGCGCGCGGTGGCCACCGCCGCCATGGCCAGCGGTCCCCGGCTGGTGTCGCTGGAGCTGGGTGGCAAGAACGCCATGATCGTGCGCCCCGACGCCGACCTCGACCTCGTTGTCGACGGCGCCATCTTCGGCGCCTTCGGCACCGCCGGCCAGCGCTGCACCTCGACCTCGCGTCTGATCGTGCACCCCGACGTGGCCGGCGAGGTGGTGGAACGGATCGTCAAGCGGGCGGGGGAGCTGCGGGCCGGCGACCCGCTCGAGGCGGGCACCGACCTCGGGCCGGTGATCACCCCCGAGGCGGGCGACCGCATCCAGAAGATGGTCGACCTGGCCGTGGCCGAGGGGGCCACCCTCGCCACCGGCGGCGAGCACCTCGAGCCGGAGGGCTGCCCCGGGGGCACGTTCTTCGCCCCCACCGTCCTCACCGGGGTCAGGCCCGGGCACCGCATCGCCCGCGAAGAGGTGTTCGGGCCCGTGCTGTGCGTGCTGGAGGTGGGCGACCTCGACGACGCCGTGGACGTGGTCAACGGGGTGGAGTACGGGCTGTCGGCGGCGATCTACACCCGCGACATCACCGCCGCCCTCACCGCGGTGGAGGGGATCGACACCGGCATCGTCTACGTCAACGCCCCCACCATCGGCGCCGAGATACCGCTGCCGTTCGGAGGCACCAAGCACACCGGCAACGGCTTCCGCGAGGCCGGCACCCGGGGGATCGAGCAGTTCAGCCAGGTCAAGACCGTCTACGTCGACTACTCCGGCCACCTCCAGCGGGCCCAGATCGACAACCGGCCCCCGCTCGGCGGAGAAGCGACGTGAGGCTGCTCGAGACAACCGCGACCGCCGACTGGTTGGCCCGCTACAACGCGTCGGTCGCCGCCGTGCTCCCCACCTCCTTCGACCTGGTGGCTGCCCGCGGCGAGGGCAGCTGGATCACCGACGTGGAGGGCCGGCGCTACCTCGACTTCGGTTCGGGCATCGCCGTCACCAACGTCGGGCACTGCCATCCCCGCGTCGTGGCCGCCGTCGCCGAGCAGGCGGCCACCCTGCTGCACACCTCGGTGGTGTTCCGTCACGCCGGCTACATCGAGCTGGCCGAGCGCCTCGGCCGGCTGGCCCCGTTCCTCGCCGACCCCCAGGTGTTCCTGTGCAACTCGGGGGCCGAGGCGGTGGACGGGAGCCTGAAGCTGGCCCGCCACGTCACCGGGAGGGGGGCGGTGGTCGCCTTCCGCGGGGCGTTCCACGGCCGCACGCTGGCGTCCACGTCGCTCACCACCGCCAAGGATCGCTACCGCGAGGGCTACGAGCCGTTGCTGCCCGGCGTGCATGTGGCGCCCTACTGCATCCCCGTCCCCGGGCGGCCGCAAGACGAGGTGGTGGCGGAGGCGCTGACCGGCCTCGACGAGGTCCTCTCGCGGCAGTCGCCGGGACCCGGCGTGGGCGCCATGATCGTGGAGCCGGTGCTGGTCGCACCTGCGGGCGAATAGGACGAGCGAGTGCGACCGGCCGGGCTGGGGGAGCGACTCCGGGCGGTGGTAGGGCCGGGCCACGTGCTCACCGACGCCGACACGACCGCCGGGTACTCGGTCGACTGGACGGGGCGGTTCCGGGGGAAGGCGGCGGCGGTGGTGCGGCCCGGGTCCACCGACGAGGTGGCGGCCGTCCTCGTCGCCTGCGCCGAGGCCGGCGCGGCGGTGGTGGCCCAGGGCGGCAACACCGGCCTGGTGGGCGGGTCGGTGCCGCTGGCCGGGGAGGTGGTGCTGAGCCTGCGCCGCCTCGACCGCGTCCGCGCCGTCGACCCGGTGGCCGGCCAGGTCACCGCCGAGGCCGGCGTCACCATCGCCGCCCTGCACTCCGCCGCCGCCGGCGCGGGGTGGGACTACGGGGTCGACTTGGCCGCCCGCGACACCGCCACCGTCGGCGGGTCGGTGGCCACCAACGCCGGCGGGGTGCGGGTGGTGCGCCACGGCGACACCCGGCGCCAGCTCCTGGGCGTGGAGGCGGTGCTGGCCGACGGGTCCGTGCTCTCGCACCTGGCCGGCCTCGAGAAGGACAACACCGGCTACGACCTGGCCGGCCTGCTGTGCGGGAGCGAGGGCACCCTCGCGGTGGTGACCGCCGCCCGGCTGCGCCTCGTGCCCCGCCACGACCAGCGGGTGGTGGCCCTCGCCGCCTTCGCCGCCGCCGACGCCGCGGTGGCCGCCGCCGGCACCCTGCGCCGCACGCTTCCCGAGCTCGACGCCGCCGAGCTGATGCTGGCCGCGGGCGTGGACCTGGTGTGCTCGCAGCTCGGCCTGCCCCGGCCGTTCGCCGCGGGTGTCGCCGCGTACCTGCTCGTGGAGGCGGCCGGCGCCACCGACCCCACCGACGCGCTGGCCGCTGCCGTCGACGGCCTGGCCGGCGTGGTCGACGTCGCCGTGGCCACCGACCCGGCCCGCCGGGTCGCCCTGTGGCGCTATCGGGAGGCCCACACCGAAGCCATCAACGCCCTCGGCCCGCCCCACAAGCTCGACGTCACCCTCCCCGCCGGCGGGTTGTCCGCCTTTCTTGCCGAGGTGCCGGGCGCGGTGGCTGCGGTGGCCCCCGAGGCCCGCGCCTGGCTGTTCGGCCACGCCGCCGACGGCAACGTCCACGTCAACGTCACCGGCGTGGCCCCCGGCGACGAGCAGGTCGACGACGCCGTGCTGCGACTGGTGGCCGCCGCCGGTGGCTCCATCAGCGCCGAGCACGGCGTGGGCACGGCCAAGCGCCGCTGGCTGCACCTCAACCGCAGCCCGGCGGAGCTGGCCGCCATGTGGGCCGTGAAGGACGCCCTCGACCCCGCCGGCATCCTCAACCCGGGGTGCCTGCTGCCCCCTCGCTGACCGGCGGCGGGTCCCACGTGCGCAGCACCGGCTTGGCCACCTTGCCGGTGCCGGTGCGGGGTAGGCCGGCCACCAGCACCACGTCGCGGGGCACCTTGAACCCGGCCAGGCGAGCACGGACGTGGTCCCGGAGCTCGGCGGCGGTCGCGGCGGTGCCGGGCCGCAGCACCACGAACGCCCGAGGCACCTCGCCCCAGCGGTCGTCGGCCACGCCCACCACCGCCGACTCCAGCACCGCCGAGTGCTCGGCCAGGGCCTTCTCGATCTCGACCCCCGAGATGTTCTCGCCGCCGGAGATGATGAGGTCCTTGGTGCGGTCCACGATGGTGAGGTAGCCGGCAGGGTCGACGGTGGCGACGTCGCCGGTGCGTAGCCAGCCGTCGCGCAGGACGGTGGCGGTGGCCTCGGGGTCGCCCCAGTAGCCGGCCATCACATGGTTGGAGCGCACGCAGATCTCCCCGGGGGTGGCGCCGTCCCACGCCACCTCCACATCGCCGGGCCCGAGCACCCGCACGTCGGCGCCGACGATGGGCAGGCCGGTGGTGACCCGGCGGGCCCGGGACGGTGTCTCGCCCGGCTTGTCCAGCGAGCGGGTCAGGGTGGGCGACGTCTCGGTCATCCCGTACCCGCAGATCGCGGTGCAGCCGAAGCGGTCCTCGATCTCCGCCAGCAGCGGGGCGGGGGTGGGCGCCCCCCCGACCGACACCTGGCGCAGCGACGAGAGGTCGAAGCCTTCGAGGCCCGGGTGCTGGAGCAGGGCAGTGGCCATGGCCGGCACGAGGAAGAGCCGGGTGACGCCCTCGGCCTCTATCAGCCCCAGCACGGTGCCGGGGTCGAAGCGGGGGAGCATCACGTGCACGCCGCCCAGGCCGGTCAGGTAGTGCGGCGTGCCCCACCCGTTGACGTGGAACAGCGGGATGGTGTGCACCACCACGTCGTCGCCACCCATCCCGCTGGTGAGGGCCGAGTGCACGGCATGCAGGTAGAGCGCCCGGTGGGTGAGCATCGCCCCCTTGGGGGTGCCGGTGCTGCCGGAGGTGTAGAAGACCTCGGCCACCGACCGCTCGTCCACCGGCGGGAGCGGCACGGGCCCCGCCGGCTGGGCGGCCAGCCGTGCTTCGTAGGCCTCCCCGAGGACGATGGACTCGACGGGGTGGCCAGCGTCGGGGTGGCCAGCGTCGGCGTGGCCAGGGTCGGCGCAATCGGGGTGGCGCACCAGCACCGCCGGCTGGCAGTCGGCGAGGATGGCCCGCAGCTCGGCCGGCGCCAGCCGCAGGTTGAGGGGCACCAGCACGGCGCCCGCCAGCAGCACGCCGTAGTACGCCTCGAGCAGCTCGTGGGTGTTGCCGCCCAGCCAGGCCACTCGATCGCCCGCCTTCACCCCCAGGTCGCGCACCAGGGCCGAGGCCAGCCGGTCGCACCGGTCGCCGTAGTCGCGGTAGGTGAGGCGAAGGTCGCCATCGACCACGCCGACCCGGTCGGGGAACAGGCGCCGGGCCCGGTGCAGGAAGTCGAGGGGTGTGAGGGGCAGCTCCACCGGCTGGCCTCAGCCGCCCCACTGGCCGCGCCGCACCAGCACGTCCTTCAACGCCACCGGGCGGTCGGTCATGATCCCGTCCACGCCCAGGTCGAGGAGTTCGTCCATCTCGACGGGGTCGTCCACCGTCCACACGTGCACCTGCAGGCCCCGGCGGTGGGCGGCCTCGACGAGGCGGGCATCGGTGAGGGTGCGACCGCGGAGGTGGTGAGGCACCTGCACGCACGGTCCCGGCAGCCGGCCGCACGGCGCGCCGTAGGACGCCGCCCGCAGCCGGGCGGTGGCCCGGGGCCCGAGCGAGGTGCAGAGCTCTGGGCCCACCAGGCGGCGTAGGCGGGCCAGGCGGGCGTCGGAGAACGCCCCGCAGCACACCCGGTCGACGCTGCCGGTGCGCCGGATCACCTCGGCCAGCGCGGGCACCGCCCGGTCGTCCTTGGGGTCGATGTTGACCCGCACGTCGGGCCACTCGTCGAGCACGTCGGTGAGGAGCGGGATGGGCTCGCGCCCCCCGACCCGGGCCTCCTGCACCACGGACCACGGCAGGTCGGCGATGCGGCCCTCGGCGTCGGTGACCCGGTCGAGGCGGTCGTCGTGGAAGGCGAGGAGGACCCCGTCGGCCGTGAGGTGCACGTCGGTCTCGAGGTAGCGGTACCCCAGGGCCACGGCGGCGGCGAAGGCGGGCATGGTGTTCTCCGGCGCGTCGCCGGCGCCGCCCCGGTGGGCGAAGGCCAGCACCCCGGGGTGGTCGAGGAACGCGAACGTGGACGGCGGGCGCACCCGGCCACTCTCGCACCTGCGCCAGGTGGGGTAGACCGGGCCCATGGCCGACACCAACGTCCGTCCCGTGCCCATCGGCGCCGAGCGGGTCACCGCCGCTGACACCATCGAGGTGCGCTCGCCCTTCGACGGCGAGCGGCTCGGCGCGGTGCCGGCCTGCGACGCCGGCCACGTGGACCGGGCCGTGGCCGCCGCCCGCGCCGCCATGGCCGAAGGGCTGCCGGCGTGGCGGCGGGTGGAGGTCCTCGACGCCGCCGCCGCGGCCCTCCGCGAGCAGCAGGAGGACTTCGCCCACACCATCGCCCGCGAGGCGGCCAAGCCCATCACCACCGCCCGCACCGAGGCGGCGAGGGCCGTGCTCACCTTCCAGTTCGCGGCGGCCGAGGCCCGCACCCTCACCGGCGAGATGATCGCCATGGACGCGGCCGAGCCCGGCGACGGCAAGCTCGGCTTCACCCTCCGCCTCCCCATCGGCGTGGTGGGGGCCATCACCCCGTTCAACTTCCCGCTCAACCTGGTGGCCCACAAGCTGGCCCCCGCCATCGCCGCCGGGTGCGCGGTGGTGCTGAAGCCCGCCAGCCAGACGCCCTTCTCGGCCATCGCCCTCGCCGAGCTCCTGCTGGGGCAGTGCGGCCTGCCCGAGGGGTGGATCAACGTGGTCACGGGCGGGGGCGGCTCGGTCGGCAACGCCATCGTCGACCACCCCGACGTCGCCATGATCACCTTCACCGGATCGCCCGACGTCGGGTGGGCCATCCGCGGCCGGGCCGCCCGCAAGAAGGTCAGCCTCGAGTTGGGCAACAACGCCCCGGTGATCCTCGAGCCCAGCGGCGACTGGAGGGCAGCCGCCGCCAAGATCAAGGTGGCCGGCTACAGCCACGCCGGCCAGTCGTGCATCTCCACCCAGCGCGTGCTGGTGCACCGCTCGATCGTCGACGACGTGGTCGCCGAGCTGGTCCCGCTGGTGGAGCAACTTCGCGTGGGCGACCCGATGGACGAGGCCACCGACCTGTCCGCCCTCATCAGCCCGGACGACACCGAGCGGGTGAAGTCCTGGATCGACGACGCCGTGGCCGAGGGGGCCGAGGTGGCCACCGGTGGTGAGGTTGACGGGCGGCTGCTGCGCCCCACCGTGCTGACCGGCACCACCAACGACATGAAGGTGTGCAACACGGAGGTGTTCGGCCCGGTGGTCGCGGTGCAGGCCTACGACCACCTCGACGAGGCCCTGGCCCTCGCCAACGACACCCGCTACGGCCTGCAGGCCTCCATCTTCACCGGCGAGCTGGCCGCCGCGCTCAGCGCCGCCCGCCGCCTCGACTTCGGCGGCGTCCTGGTCAACGAGGTCCCCACCTTCCGGACCGACCAGATGCCCTACGGCGGCACCCGTGACAGCGGCAACACCAAGGAGGGCCCCCACCACGCGGTGCGGGAGATGACCACCGAGCGCCTCGTCGTCATCTCGCCGTAGCGCGCGACCCTGGGACGGTGGCGCACCGGGTCTGGACCGTCGAGCAGGCCGACGCCGCCCTCCCCGCCATCGGTGCGCTGGTGGAGTCGGTGCGGGCGGCGGTGCGGCGCGACCAGGAGCGCCCGGCCCTGGCCGGTGGCGACCCCAGGCTGGTGGTGCGGGGGGCGGTCGACCTGCTGGCGACCGAAGGCGTCGTGCTACGTGACCTGGCCCGGGGGCTGGTCGACTTCCCCGCCGTCAGCCCTGCCGGGCGGCCCTTCTGGTTGTGCTGGGTGGTGGGCGAGCCGGCGGTGACGTGGTGGCACTGGCCCGAGGACGGCTTCGGGGGCCGCACGCGCCTCACCGACCCGCCGGCCTGAGAGTTCCCGTGGGCGGCTCGTCAACTCGTACGCTGGCCCAGAGAGGGGGAGGGGACTTCCTTGGAGCTTCGGGTGCTGGGTCCGGTCGAGCTTCGGGCCGCCGACCGTGCCCGGGTGCCCATCGGGGGGCCGGCGCGCCGCGCCCTGCTGGCCCGGCTCGTCATCGCATCCGGTGAGACCGTCTCGGATGAGCGTCTCATCGAGGACTTGTGGCACGGAGAACCTCCGACCACGGCCGCGACCGCCTTGCGGGTTCAGGTCTACCGCCTTCGCCAAGCGATGGATGCCGCAGGGGATCCTGGCGGTAGAGAGATCCTGGTCCGGCGGCCGGCCGGCTACGCGTTGTCGCTCCCTCGGAGCTGCGTCGACGCCCACTGCTTCGAGGACGCCGTCGACCGCGCCCGGGCGGCAGCCTCGGCTCACCTCCAGGAGGCTGTAGAGCTCGTCGAGGACGGGCTTCGTCGCTGGACGGGCGCTCCCTACGCCGACATCGACGACTGGTCGTTCATCTCTGCGGAGACGGCGCGACTGGAGCAACTGAGGCTGCTGGCGCTCGAACAGCGAGCGACGTGGTGCCTTGCTCTCGGGCGAGATGCCGAGGTGGCGTCGGAGCTGGCGCAACTCATCCTGGAGCATCCGCTTCGAGAGCAGCTGTGGTCGCTGCTGATGCTGGCGCTCTACCGCTCCGGACGCCAGGCAGAGGCTCTGCGGGCGTACCAGGACGCCCGTCAGCATCTGCTCGACCACCTGGGACTCGAGCCGGGCCCGGCGCTGCGCAGCGTCGAGCAGGCGATCCTCACCCAGGACGTCTCGCTGGAACAGCACCTTCCTCAGGCGGTCCCGCAGCCTTCGAGCCGGCGCGCCCGGTCGTCCGGTCGATTGCCTCCCGCCGTGGTCCAGCACAGGTCGGTCCCCATGGTGGGAAGGGACGACCAGCTGGCGGAGCTCACCGGTGAGCTCGAACAGGGTCGCGTCGAGCGGTCACGACTCGTCCTGCTCATCGGGGAGCCAGGCATCGGCAAGACGAGACTGGCGGCCGAACTGGCCGGCCGGGCCGCTGATCTCGGCGCACAGGTCCTGTACGGCCGTTGCGACGAGGAACCGATCGATCCCTACCAACCGTTCGTCGAAGCGCTCCAGCACTACGTCGCCCGGTGCGATCCCGACCTGCTGGGAAGCGATCTCTCCCTGGCGGGTCCCGAGGTCGTACGCCTCGTGCCGGAGCTACGTCGCCGGATCGGTGATCTCCCGGACCCCGCTGCCGGAGGAACCGCTGGCGACCGCTACCGCCTGTTCGAGTCGGTCGCCGGGATTCTCTCAGCCGCTGCCCGTCGCCATCCGGTCGTGCTCGTTCTCGACGATCTCCAGTGGGCAGACCGCCCCACCTCGCTCCTGTTGCGCCACTTGCTGCGCCTGCCCCCAGACGTCGCCCTTCTCATCGTGGCCACGTTGCGCAGCACCGAACCGCAGGACGAGCTCCTGCAGGCGGTCCTCACGAGCGCTCACCGAGATTGCCGGACGAAGCGCCTTCACCTGTTGGGGCTCGACGCGTCGAGCGTGGAAGAGCTGATCACGAGAGTGACAGGTGAACGTCCCGGCCCATCCTTGGCCGCGGAGCTGCGCGCTCGAACCGGTGGCAACCCGCTCTTCATCGAAGCCCTGAGCGCTGAGATGTTCGGCGAGGAAGGGCGCCGGTCGGCGCTGTCCGAGACATTGCAGGACTCGATCAACAACCGTGTCGTTCGCCTTCCTCCTGCCACCCGGCGCTGGCTCGACGTGGCCGTCGTCGCCGGCGAGCACTTTCGAGCCGACCTGGTCGGCGGCGTGTTCGGGTCGGAGGAAGAGGCCTTGTCAGCGCTCGAAGGCGCGGTCGCAGCGGGACTGGTCACGCCCGCGCCGCTCCCCGGCGCGTACCTCTTCTCCCACGCCGTGGTTCGAGAGACGCTCTACCAACAGGTCGGAGGGGCCCGGCGGGCGAAGCTCCACCATCAGCTCGGCGAAGCGCTCACGCCCTCCGCTTCCCATGGGGATGCGGACCTGGCCGAGGCTGCCCGGCACCTCGTCATCGCCGCCGCTGGTGGGGTCGGCGACCCAGCGCGGGCAGCAGCTGCGGCACTCCGGGCCGCCGAGCTTGCCATGCGGCAGCTCTCCTTCGAGGGCGCCGCCGCTCACGTCGAGAGCGCCCTTGCCCTGCTGAGCGTCGAAGAGCAACCGGAGCTGTTCTGCCAGCTCCTGGTGGCGTCGGGAGAGGCGCTGTACCGGGCCGGCGACCGCGATCGGAGCCAGCAGCAGTTCTGGCGCGCCGCCGAGCACAGCCGCGACCGGTGGCCAGAGCTGTTCGCCCGGGCCGCGGTCGGGTTCTGTTCCGTCTCCGAGCTCGGCATGGCCGATCGTCCTGACGACGCCAGCTACCACATCCTCGACGAGGCCTACCGATCATGCCCGGACGTCCCGGTGGTCCTGCGGGTGCAGGTGCTGTCTCGTCTCGCACGAGAGTCGCACTACCGCCAGGACCGACCGCGCTGCCTGGCCCTGAGCGACGAGATCATCAAGCTCGCCGCAACGGTCGATGATGCCCAGACCCGTGCCATCGCCCTTTACAACCGTCGGTGGCGGTTCCCGGACCAGGCCGAGCTGCGAGCCCGCTCCCACCTCTCGGCCGAGGCCCTCAACGGTCTCGGTCCTCGTGGTGACGACGAGGTGCGGTTCCTCCTTCACCGCTTCCGCGTCGGCGCGCTGCTCGAATTGAGCGACGTGGATGGCGCTCGGGTGGAGGTGGAGGAGTGCCGCGCCCTCAGCCGACGCCTGCGTCAGCCGGTCTACGTCGGCCAGGTGCGGCGCTTCGACACCATGCTGGCCCTTCTCGACGGTCGTCTCGAAGAAGCACGGTCGTTGATCTCGACGCCGCTCCCAGAGGACGCCAAAGCAGATGTTGGCGCGGTCGCCAGCCAGCTACTCGTACTCGAGTGGCTCCAGGGCGGGCTCGGGCCCTTTGTCAAGGCCGCGAGTGCCATGACCGCCGAGCGTCCGTGGTTGCCCGTCTTCCGAGCGGCGGAGTGCCTGGTCCTTGCCGAGGCGGGCCGGGTGGTGGAGGCGGCTGAGCGCTGCGATTCCTTCGCGGCGGAGGTCCTCCCGAACGTCCCCGACGACGAGAACCTGCTCCTCACCATGGTGCTGCTGGGGCACGCCTCAGCCCATCTCGATCGGCCCGAGACCAGTCGCCTCCTGCATCGCCTCATTCGACCGTACGCCCAACGTGCCGTCGTGACCGGCTCGGGCGATGCCTGCCTGGGGTCAGCCGGCCTGGCCGCCGGCATCCTGGCCGCCGGCTCCGGCGAGCTGGATGAAGCCGTGGAACATCTCCAAGCCGCCCTGGAACACAACCTCGACCTGGGCGTACGGCCCTTCGTCGTGCTGAACCGCCTGGAGCTGGCACGGGTGCTGCTGGACCGCGGCACTCGCCGCCACCGTGCGACCGCCCGACCGGTCCTCGATGACGCCCTCGATGAGGCCCGCGCCATGGGCATGAGACCAGCCGTCGACCGCTTGGAACGACTCCTCGGACGGCTCCCGCGAGGCTGACCGACCCGACTCTCGGCGGCACACGGCGCCCCCGGTCTTGTTAACCGGACATTTACAGGGGTCCGTCAAGATTCGGACATGAAGTGCAGCGCGCCTGCGACCACCCGAACGGCAAAACACCTACTTGTCCCCGTTGACCTGATCGCGCCAGGAGCATCCGTACGGTCCGTATGGTAAAAAAGGCGCCCAAGCAGGCGATCTTGTGCTGGGGGGGTCCGGGGGATGAGGGGCAGGCCGAGCGTTGCGGCCACGGTGAGCTCCCCAGACCGCCTCGTCCCGACCTCCTCCGGCCCGGTGGAGCAGGGGACATGACCTGGCGGCTGATCGCAGGCCTGACAGTCGGGCTCGTGCTGGTCTGGGCGCTGGGGAGTCCGGCCGTCGGCGCCGCGTCCGACGGCGCGGTCCGCCTCCAGGCCAAGGTCGACGGTCGAGCGGTCCGCGGGGTCGGGAGCAACAACGCCATCAAGGTCGGCGATCGCCCGCAGGCCGACCTGCGCCTGACCGTCACCAACGGCACCAAGGCGACGCTGAAGCTGCAACAGGTCCGCCTGGAGGGGACGGCGCTGGGCGTCACGTTCCTCTCCTACGACGCGGTGGTGCCCATCAGCATCGAGGCCGGGGAACGCAAGACCCTGGAGGTCACCCTGCCGATCCGTGACATCAAGAACCAGACCATCGGCCTCGTCCCCTCCTCCATCGGCCTCTACGACACCGACGGCGACCGGGTCGCCGCACAGAGCTTCACCCTCGACGTCGATGGCACGTTGAGCTCCATCTTCGGGGTGCTCGGCCTGGTGATCGGCCTGTTCACCGGGTCCACCATGTTGTTCAACCTGTGGCTGGTGCTCCGCCGGCGGCTGCCACCGAACCGGATCTCCCGGGGCCTGCGGTTCGCCATACCCGGCGCCGGGCTCGGCCTGATGATCTGCGTCACCCTCGCCGGCTTCCGGGTGGTCGCCCCCTACCCCTCCACGTGGCCGCCCCTGGTCCTGGTCCCCACGGTCCTCGCGTTCGTCCTCGGGTTCCTGTCGCCCGGCGCCCTGACCCTCGAAGAGGACGAGATCGACGTCGCCATGCGCGACAAGCGCCTCTCGACGGCGGGAAGCACATGAGCTACCGCACGACGCGTCGCCGCGGGGCCCCGGCGCGCGCCCTCCTGGCCACGCTGGTCGTCAGTCTGGCGATGTCGTTCGTCCCCCTGACGCCCCAGGCGGCGACCGCAGCGCCCGTCTGCACCAAGACATGGCTCGGTGGCAACGGCAGTTGGGAAAACCCCGCCGCCTGGGTTCCCAACGGCGTCCCGACCATCGCCGACGACGTCTGCATCACCGCCCCCGGCGACTACACGGTGATCTTCAAGGGGGACGCCTCAGGGCACGGTTACACGAAATCGCTGCAGGTCGGCGGCGCCGTCGGCGGCACGCAGCAGCTCACGATCGAAGCGGAGACGACCGTCGTGGGCGGGGGGTCTCAACTGAGCATCTCGAGCTCGCTCGACATCAGCCCGAGCGGGGTGGTCAACCTCACCAGCGTCGGCATGCCTGGAGTCGCCGCTCTCGGCGGCAACAGCTCTGTGCCGTTCACGAACGCCGGGACCATCAACTTGCAGCCCGGAAGCGGTGGCAGGCGGGTCCTGTCCGGCAACATCGTCAACTCAGGCGTCATCACGGTCGATGCGTCCGCGTCCGTCAACGGAAACCTCACCAACGGCGGGTTGGTGTCGTTGGGGGTCGGCGACGTTCTCAAGCTCGGCTTCCGGGGGGAAGGCAAGAGGTACACCCAGACCGCCAGCGGCACCTTTCGCACGATCATCGCCGGCACCGCCTCCGGGAGACTCGAGGTCGATCACATCACCCTGGCCGGGACCATCGCCGCCGACACGATCGGGACGCCGGGCACCACCTCCTACACCCCCATCGGCTTCGCGACGCGGTCTGGCGAGTTCACCCGCACCCAGTTCGGCGGCGGGACCCGCTACAGCGTGTCGTACAACCCGACTGTCGTGCGACTGACAGTGGCGGCCGCCGACACGTCTCCCCCGAGGGTGGCCTGCCAACCGGCCGACGGGCTGTGGCACGGCGACAACGTGGCCATCCCGTGCACGGCCTCGGATGCCGGCAGCGGCCTGGCCGAACCGACCGATGCGTCGTTCGATCTGGTCACGGCCCTGCCCGCCGGGCAGGAGTCGGCCGACGTGCCAACGAACTCCCGTCAGGTCTGCGACGGGGCCGGCAACTGCACGACGGCCGGGCCGGTCACCGGGAACATGATCGACCGCAAGGCCCCGACGGTCACCATCACCACCCCGGCCGACGGCGCCACCTACCCGCAGGGCTCCACCGTCACCGCCGACTACACCTGCACCGACGGCGGCGCCGGTTTGGCCTCCTGCGATGGCACCGTGCCCGACGGCTCACCCATCGACACCTCGACCCCCGGGACCTACACGTTCACCGTTGAGGCGGCCGATGACGTCGGCAACTCGAGCGACCCCGCTGCGTCCACCTACACGGTCGCCTCAGGCGTCCCGGTCGCGACCGACGACGCTCCTGCACCAAGTCCTGGCTGGGCGGCGACGGCAGGTGGGCGGACCCGGCGGCATGGACGCCGAGCGGCGTGCCCACCGCCTCCGACGACGTCTGCATCACCGCCCCCGGCGACTACACGGTCACCAAAGACTATGTCCAACCCCTACTACGTCGCCTCGCTGCAGGTCGGCGGCGCCACCGGTACCCAGCAGCTGACGATCGGGGCGAAGGCGCCGGACCAGGGCTCCGCCATCATCGCCACCGGGGATGTGGAGATCTCTCCCCACGGGGTCGTCACCCTCACCAAGCTCGAGGACCTCCCCTTCTACAACACCCAGCTCGGCTCCAACTCGGGCCTCATCACCAACGCCGGCGTCATCAACGTCCCGTCCAGCACCCGAGGCGGGAACCACACCGTGACCGGGGACCTCGCCAACCGCGGTGAGATCAACATCGCGGCCTCGGCGAGCCTCGGCTTCTACGACCGCACCGTCAGGAACACCGGCACCATCACCGTCACCGGCGGAGCGAACCTGAGCGTCGGTCCGGGTCCCAACGCAACCCTCGTCAACGACGGCGGCACGATCGACATGGTCGACGGCTACCTGGACCTCTCCGAAGTCGACGTCTTCAACGAGTTTGGCGGGACCCTCAACCTCGACGCCGGCTACCTGGGCCCGACGTCATACCTCGTCAACAACGGCGGTCTCATCAACCTCACCGACGAGCTGTTCGTTGATGGGCAGGTGATCAACAGCGGGAACATCAACGGGACGGGTGCAGGACACGTCTACCAATACAGCGGAGAGTTCACCCAGGGCAACGGGACGGTCACCGGCAACCCGGTGCGGCTCGAGCGCGCCGATCTGTCGTTCACCGGCACCGGGTCCGGCACCTTCGAGTTCATCTACTACGGACGGGGCTCCAACGAGCTCAAGGGGACGAGCGTGCCGGGCCAGACGGTCGTCGTCCACCCCATCATCACCGAGGACGACGTCGGCCTCTACTACGAGGACGGCTTCACCAACGGCGGCACCATCACCATCCCTTCCGATGGTGGAGCCGGAGGAGTGGTGGACCTCCGTCCGAGCACCCCGGAGGCACGCTCAACAACACCGGCACGATTGACATCAGCAACGCCCACCCGGCTCCGCGACACCATCGCCAACACGGGCTCCATCTTCGTGTTCGCCGAGGAACCCGTCCACGTCGAGCACGCAGCGCACGACGGGAACCCGGCCGTGTTCACCAACGCCGGCGTCCTGTCGCTGGGTGCCGAGGACTCCATGACCATCGGCGGGACCTACATGCAGACCGCCGACGGGACCTATCGCACCACGGTGGCTGGCAGCTCGGTCGGGTCGCTCTCAGTCGACCAGGCAACCCTGGCCGGCACCCTGGCCGCCGACACCATCGCCCCCCCGACGCTGACCGACTACTACCCACCGGCCCTCGGCACGGACCGGGAGGTTCACCGCCACCGAGTTCACCGGCGAGACCTACCGGGTGACCTACAACCCCAGAGTGTGCAGCTGACAGTGGGCGACACCACGCCGCCGGCGGTGAGCTGCGGCGCGCCCGACGGCCAGTGGCACGGTGACAACGTGGCGATCGCGTGCACGGCATCGGACGACGAGAGCGGCTTGGCCGATCCGGAGACGCCTCGTTCGACCTGGTCACCAGCCTGCCCGCTGGGAGGAGTCGATCCGACGTGGCCACCGACTCCCCGACAGGTGTGCGACGGGGCCGGCAACTGCGCCACGGCCGGGCCGATCACCGGCAACATGATCGACCGCAAGGCCCCGACGGTCACCATCACCACACCGGCCGACGCGCCACCTACGCCCAGGGCTCATCGGTCGTCGCCGACTACGTGCACCGACGGCGGATCCGGCGTCGGCACCTGCGACGGTCCGGTCCCCGACGGCTCACCCATCGACACCTCGAGCCCCGGCACCTACACCTTCACCGTCGACGCCGCCGACGGTGTCGGGAACTCCGGCGAACCGGCCGCCTCCACCTACACGGTTGCGCCGGGTGTCCCGGTCGCGAGCGATGGCGCGTACACCGTCGACGAGGGCACGTCTCTGACGGTGCCGGCTCCCGGCGTGCTGGGCAACGACACCGATCCCGACGGCGACCCGTTGACGGCGGTGCTGGTCGCCGGTCCGTCCTCCGGGACCCTGCGACTGGACCGGACGGCGGCTTCACCTACACCCCCGATCCGAGGTTCGTGGGGACCGACACGTTCACCTACGAGGCCAGCGACGGCTCGTCGTCCTCGGAGCCGGCGGTGGTGACCATCGACGTCGATCCGGTCACTGTCGCCGACACGACTCCTCCGACGGTGAGCTGCGGGGCGCCCGATGGGCAGTGGCACGGTGACAACGTGGCGATCCCGTGCACGGCGTCCGACGACGACAGCGGCTTGGCCGATCCCGGAGACGCCTCGTTCGACCTGGTCACCAGCCTGCCCGCGGGGGAGGAGTCGGCCGACGTGCCAACGGACTCCCGTCAGGTGTGCGACGGGGCCGGCAACTGCACGACGGCCGGGCCGATCGCCGGCAACATGATCGACCGCAAGGCCCCGACGGTCACCATCACCACCCCGGCCGACGGCGCCACCTACGCCCAGGGCTCCACCGTCATCGCCGACTACACGTGCAGCGACGGCGGGTCCGGCGTCGGCACCTGCGACGGTCCGGTTCCCGACGGTGCACTCCATCGACACCTCGACCCCGGGGCCAAGGTGTTCACGGTCACCACCGCCGACCTCGTCTCCAACTCCGACCAGCAGGACGCCACCTACACCACCACCATCGCCTCGGGGCGACCGGTCGCGGCGGACGACGCCTACACCGCGGAGCAGGGCGCCACGTTGACCGTGCCCCGCCAGGTGTCCTGGGCAACGACACCGATCCCGACGGAGACCCCCTCAGGGCGGTGCTGAGAGACAAGCCGTCCTCGGGACCCTGGGGCTCGACGCCGACGGCGGGTTCACCTACACGCCGAACCCGGGGTTCGTCGGGACCGACACGTTCATCTACGAGGCGACCGACGGAAGGTTCTTCTCCGGTCCGGCCACCGTCACCATCACCGTCGAACCGGTGACGGTGGGCGACACGTCTCCGCCGTCGGTCAACTGCGGGGTGGCGAACGGCGAGTGGAGCGGTGACAACGTGGCCATCCCCTGCACGGCGTCGGACTCCGAGAGCGGACTGGCCGACGGCGGTGACGCCTCCTTCGAGCTGGTGACCAGCCTGCCCGACGGCGACGAGTCGGCCGACGTGCCCACCGACTCGCGCCAGGTGTGCGACGCAGCGGGCAACTGCTCCACGGCGGGACCGGTCGGCGGCAACATGATCGACCGCAAGGCGCCGACGGTCACCATCACCACTCCCGCCGACGGCGCCACCTACGCCCAGGGCTCCACCGTGATCGCCGACTACGCCTGCACCGACGGCGGATCCGGGGTGGTGTCGTGCGACGGTTCCACGCCCGACGGCGCACCGGTCGACACCACGACCCCGGGCACTCGGTCGTTCACGGCCAGCGGCGTCGACGCCGTCGCCAACCGCCGTCAGGCCGGCGTCACGTTCACCGTCGCGGCTCCACCCGAGGAGCCCCCACCCGCGGAGCCGCCGCCGGCGGAGCCGCCACCCGCGGAGCCGTCACCGGAGGAGCCCCCTCCCGCGGAGCCACCGCCGGCCGAGCCGCCACCGGAGGAGCCCCCTCCCGCCGAGCCACCGCCGGCCGAGCCGCCGCCGGCCGAGCCCCCTCCCGCGGAACCACCGCCGGAGGAGCCCCCACCCGCCGAGCAAGCCCCGCCCGGCGAGGTGCCAGCCGAGCCGCCGCCGGAGGAGCCGCCACCCGCGGAGCGACCGCGGGCCGGCGAGGTGCCGGCCGAGCCGCTCCCCGATGACGACGCGGACGAGCCCGAGCGGGCCACGAGGTCAGACCGAGCGACGCGCCTCACCCGCCTCGACGAGGGGCCCAACTCGACCTCGGTGACCGTCGTCAACCGGGGAGAGGGCCTCGTTCTGGCCGGTCAGCTCAACGGCCCCTGTGACGACCTGCAGGCCAGTGCCGGCGGTGGTGTGGTCGCTCGGGGCTCGGCGGGCGAGGACGGGCGGTTCGAGCTGGTGGTGGACACCTTCGACCTCGAGCTCGGCGAGCAGACGGTGACCCTGCGCTGCGGCGACAACGGGAAGGCCCTCACCCAGGTCCAGTTCGTCGTGTCCCAACCCGTGAACCGGTCCGACGGACCCGCCGACGCCGGCGTGCTGGTCTGCACCCTGCTGTTCCTCATGCTCCTGCTCCTGATGGCCGTGTGCGTGCCGCTCCCCCAGCCCGTCGCCCGCCGAGCAGCCTCGGGGGGCGGCCCGGTCCCGAGCACGTGACGACGAGCAGGGCTGACGCCTCGGTCGACGAGGCCCTCCCCGGCTACGAGGTGAGCGGCGAGCTCGGGCGCGGCGCGATGGGCGAGGTGCTGGCGGGCCGCCACGTCCGGCTCGAGCGATCGGTGGCCATCAAGCGGCTGCCGTCGGTCTTCGCCGACGATCCCGAGGTGCGGGCCCGCTTCGCGGCCGAGGCCAAGGTCCTCGCCTCCCTCAACCACCCCCACGTCGTGCCGGTCTACGACTACGTCGAGGAGCGAGGCCTCTGCCTGCTGGTCATGCAGGCCCTCCCCGGGGGCACCGTGTGGGACCGGTTCTCCGCTGAAGGGCTGTCGATGCCGGCAGCGTGCGCCGTGGTGGTGGCCACCTGCGCCGGGCTCCAGCACGCCCACAACAAGAAGGTGCTGCACCGCGACGTCAAGCCCGAGAACCTCATGTTCGACGACGAGCGGGTGCTGAAGGTCACCGACTTCGGCATCGCCACGGCCATCGGCGGCGACGAGACGCTCGCCACCCTGGACGGCAAGGTCATCGGCACGCCCGCGTACATGGCTCCCGAGCAGGCCGAGGGTCGGCAGGCCGGGCCCCAGGCCGACGTCTACGCGGCCGGCACCATGCTGTACGAGCTCCTGTCGGGACGGCTTCCGTTCGCCGACGACGGCGACGGGATGTCCCTGCTCCGCCAGCGACTGGCCGGTGACCCCACGCCGCTCGATCAGGTCGCCCCGGTGGTCCCCGCCCCGCTCGTGGAGGCGGTCATGACCGCCATCCAGAGGCGACCCGAGGACCGCTACGCCACCGCCGAGCAGTTCGGGATCGCCGTCGCCGGCGCGGCGTCGTCGTCGTGGGGCCCGGAGTGGCTCGAGCACACCGAGCTGCCGTTGCTGTCCGGTGGCGCCATCTCCAGCGCGGCCCGGACCACGGCCCGTCCCGTCGCGGATGCCGGATCGCCGCAGTCGCGCGCCACAGCATCGCCCGTGCGACCGGAGTCCATCGAGCCGGCGCCCGCGACCCGCGTCAGGCACACCGACGGACGCACCGGCGCGCCGGGCGAGGAAGGTCCCGGACCGGCATCGCAGACGCAGGTCCGTCGCCCCGACGCACGCCCGGCCGAACGGGGGTCCGGTGGTGACGCGTCGGGGACGGTGATCCGCGACGCCGGCGGCACAGGGGCCGGCGCGTCCGCGCGGGTACGGCCGACCGTGTCGAGACGGCCGGCCCCCGTCGACCTGGCGGAGGTGGACGAACGTGACCTCGTCCCCATCTCCGACGTCCTGACCCCACCCGCATCACCCCGGCCCCAGCTCGCCGTCCTCGCCCTGCTCCTGCTGGGTCTGGCGTGGGTGGCGTTCGTGGGGTTCGGGGCCGACGCCTCGACCGAGCCGTTGGCCGAGGGCCGGATCCTCGTCGCGGGCCAGGACCTGGCGACCACCGACCGGGTGGCGGCCGATCTCGCCGAACCGGTGGAGATCCGCATCGGGGCCGGTGCCGAGGACGCCACCCTCGTCAGCATCGACACGGCGGTGGCGGGCCTGCCGGCCGGGAGCTCCTCGATCGAGGAGCTCGAGGACACCCCCGGTGGCCGATCGGCGGCGGTGACGGTGTCGTCGCTGCGCCGGGTCACCTCGGGCGCTGTTCCGGCGGAGCTGCGGGTGACCGACGAGTTCGGCGAGCCGGTCCTGACCCGGCGTTTCACGCTGGAGCAGCAGCAGCTCCAGCTGCTGAACGGAGCGGTCGTGACCGCCGCGGTGGTGACGCTGTTCGTGGCCGTGTACCTCGCTTCGATCACCCGTCCGCTGCGCCTGGGCCGCCGGAGGAGGTCGGCCTACCCGGGGCTGGCCCTCGTCGGCGCCTTCGGCGGCATCGCGGTGGACCTGTGGGGCTGGGCCCTGGCCGGGCCGGCGCCCCGGTCCGCCTCGCTGGTCGTGTCGGCCCTCCTCGGCGCCGTGGCCGCTCCACTCGCGGGGTGGTGCCTGTTCCTCCTCGGCCGTCGGCGCCGGCTTCGCCGGGCGGATGCGACCTAGTTCCGGCGCCGCCTCAGGCCGCGTCGAGGGCGTCGACGACGAGCCTCGCCAGGGCCTGGTGGCCCTCGTCGTTGGGGTGGAACGACGCCTTCGGACGTGGTCGCAGCCGGAACCCGTTGAGCCACGGTTCGTCGGAGCAGCGCCCGTGGCCGGCGAACGCCTCTCGGGGATCGACGAAGGTGACCTGGTCGAGGTCCTCGGCGACCCTCGCGAGCAGGTCGTTCAGCCGATCACCGGCGACTCGCAGGCGGACCACGTCATCGGAGCTGACACCGTCGCAACGGGCGCCCTGACCCGCCGGCCACGTCGCCGGGTCCTCGAAGAGGTGCGGGTAGCCGACCACCAGCAGGCGCCCGTCCTCGGCGAGGTGCTCGGCGACCACCTGCTCGTACAGCGATCGGAGACGGGGCTCCACCGCGTCGATGCTGGCGCTCAGCTCCTCGTCGGTCGCGGTGCAGGCCCGCAGGGGCAGGACGAGCTCGCCATCGGCCTCGCGATCGAGGATCGCAGCCCGGAGCTCGTCGACGCCGATGCAGTCGGCCAGGACGGCGGCGTACCCAGCGTCGTTCCCGCCGACGGTGACGGTGACCACGTCGTAGGTGCGCTCGTCGAGGGCGCCGAGCTGCGCCTCCACGTCGTCGATCCGCGCCCCGGTGCAGGCGACCAGGTCGAACCGCCCGTCGCCTCCCTCGTCCACCTCGGCATGGGCGAGGCCCGCGTAGGTGGCGTCGCTGCGGCCACAGTCGCCGTCGGAGGTCCTAGTGCCCTCACCCGATGAGTACGAGTCGCCGAGCGCCAGCCAGTCGGTGCCCTCGGACCCTCCGCAGGCCGACATCGCGGCCAGCACCAGGAGCAGCGCGGACACGAGCACGCCCGACGCTCCCGATCCGATGCCGCCGGCCCCTCGCCCGGGCCACCCCGACCCCCCCACGAGAGGAGAAGGTACCATCCGACCCGACGGACACGAACGCCGCGGGCGGCGCCAAGGTGGAGGGGTCCAGGCCCTGCGCGTGCGGGTGCGGGGTCAGCAGATCGAGCTGGCCCCGCCGGGGCCGCACCTGATCGGCCGGCACTCCGAGGCCCGTGTCGCCGTCGACCACGAGCTGGTCTCTCGGCGCCACGCCCAGCTCACCGTCCTCGACGGCGATTGGGTCCTCGAGGACCTGGGCAGCGCCAACGGCTCCTTCACCGGTGGTCGGCGGACGGCGCGCCTCGAGATCGTCGATCCCGAAGGGGTCGAGGTGATGCTCGGCGACGCCGATGATGGCGTCGGCCTCTACCTGCAACCTGTCACCGCCACGGCCACCGCCGCGATCCGCGCTCGAGAGACCATGTTCGTGGGCGACGGGGACCAGCTCCCGAGCGGCGTGGACGCGGGAGGCGGCCTCGGACGCATGATCCGCGCCCACGCGGATGAGGCTGACGTGATCACGGTCGGGCGGGCTGACGACAACTCGATCGTGCTCAACGACCTGACGGCATCCCGGCACCACGCCGAGCTGCACCGGCGGTCCGACGGGGGCCTGACCCTGCGGGACCTCGGCGGCCACAACGGCACGTTCGTCGACGGCGAGAGGGTCACCGAGCACGACTGCGGTCCCGGTGACGTCATCACGATCGGCAGCCGCCTGCTGCGGATCGGCGACGGACGGATCGAGGAGTACTCCGCCACCGAGCACTTCCCGGTGGCCGCCGTCGACCTGACCGTCACCACCCCCGAGGGCGTCGAGCTCCTGAGCGAGGTGAGCTTCTCCCTCGGAGAGTCGTCGATGATGGCGGTGCTCGGACCGTCCGGTGCCGGCAAGTCCACCCTGCTCGGGGCCCTCACCGGTCTCCGGCCGGCCACCTCCGGCCGCGTCTTCTGCGGGGGCCTCGACCTCTACACCCATTACGAGGGACTCCGTCGTCGCATCGGCTACGTCCCCCAGGACGACCTGGTGCAACCCGAGCTCACCGTGGCCCAGAGCATCGACTACGCCGCCCGCCTCCGCTTCTCACCCGACGTCTCCGCCTCCGAGCGCGACGCGCGGGTGCAGGAGGTCATCGGAGAGCTGGGCCTGGCCCACCGCGCCGGCGTGCGGGTCGGCGCCCTCTCGGGCGGACAGCGCAAGAGGGTCAGCATGGCGTTGGAGCTGCTGACCAAACCGTCTCTGCTGTTCCTCGACGAGCCGACGTCGGGCCTCGACCCTGGCTACGAACGCAGCGTGATGGCGCTGCTGCGCCGCCTCGCCGACGGCGGGCGAACGGTCATCCTGGTGACCCACAGCGTGGAGAGCCTCCACATGTGCGACCGGATCCTCTGCCTCGCCCCGGGGGGACGCACGGCCTGGTTCGGCCCGCCGGAGGAGACGGCGGCGTACTTCGAGAAGCCGACCTACCAGGAGATCTTCCAGCTCCTCGACACCCACGGCGCGCAGGACCACGCCACCCCGACGTCGGAGCGTGACACGGCCGAGATCGACGTGCAGCCCGTGGACTGGAAGGCCCGCTACCTCACCTCGTCGGCGGCGCGCCGCTACGTCACCGAACCGCTCGAGGCGTTCGACCGCGCCGCCGTCACCGACACCCCAGCCGAGGTGGCGCCCGAGCCCGCCGGTGGCTGGTTCCGCCAGCTCACCACGCTTACGAGCCGCTACGCCCGGGTCGTGGTCAGCGACCGGCGCACCCTCACCATCCTCGCCGTCACCGCCCCGGTCCTGGGCCTCGTGCTGCTCCTGCGCCTCCCACCCGACCAGCTCGCCGGACCGGGCAGCGGGATCCTGCTGTTCTCCCAGGCGCCGCTGGTGGTGTTCATCGTGGCCATGGGCATCACCCAGGTCGGGACGAGCACCGCCGTCCGCGAGATCGTCAAGGAACGGGAGATCCTGCGACGGGAGAAGTCCATCGGGCTGTCGGTCAGCGCCTACGTGCTGTCCAAGATGCTCGTCCTCGGAGCCCTGGCCCTCGTCCAGGCTGCGATCATCGTCCTGATCGCCACCGCCCGTCAGGGTGGTCCGGCCGACGGTCTGGTCCTGGGATCGGGACGCCTGGAGCTCGTGGTCATCGGGGCCCTGACGGGCCTCGGTGCGATGGCCGCCGGGCTGCTCGTCTCGGCCATCGTGGGCTCACCGGACCGGGTGGCCCTGATCCTCCCGGCGGTCCTCGGCTTCCACCTGATCGTCACCTCGGGCGAGGTGATGCCCGCCGCGCCACGGATCCCGGTCGTCGAGGAGATGCGCTACCTGTCCACCGCCCGGTGGGGCTTCGCCGGCATGGCCTCGACCGCCGACATCGAGGACATCGCGGTCACCAACCGGCTGGCGGGCGAGGCGACCGACCTCACCCTCGAGGATGTCCGGGCGGCCAAGCGGACCGAAGACCTCACCGTCCTCGCCCCGCCCATGGCCGACGACCTCCGCCACGAGCGCTCGGCCTGGTACCGCAGCGTCGTGGCCCTGGTCGGCCTCATCACCGTGATGATGGTGGCGACGGTCCTGGTGCTGCGCCGCCTCGGCAGCACGGCCTGACTCGATCGACCATGGCGCCGTCGCCCAGGTCTCCCGTGGGTCGGAACCAGCCCCTACCGTTGACGAGAACCTCCCAGGAGGGCCCGCCGTGCATCCCGTGATCGAGATCGTCCAGCCCGACGGGGCCCCCATCCTGGTGATCGTCCAGCGGCGCCTCGAGCTGGGCCGGGAGGGAACCGACATCGTCCTCAGCGACGGGCTGGTCAGCCGGCGCCATGTGGCGGTCTCGCCGGCGGGCGACGGTGTCACCGTCGAGGATCTCGGCAGCAGCAACGGGACCGAGTTCAACGGCCGCCCCCTCACGGCCGCCACCGCGCTCTCCACCGGTGACGTGGTGACGGTGGGCGACACGACCCTGCGGCTCGCGGCTGCCCCGACCGCGAGAGGGCCGATCGACGACTCCCGGGGCACGGTCGTGAAGCGGCAGGCGGCGCCTCCGGGCGAGGTCACGGTCAGGGCGGCGTCCGGGGCGGGCGATGTGCGCGCCACCTCCATCGACCTGGTGGCCCGCGAGGTGCGAGACGACGAGGATTCGCAGCACGAGCTGGCCCGCCTGGAAGCCAAGACCGGAGGGACGCTCACCTTCGCCTTCAGCGACATCGAGGCGTCGACCGAGATGGCCGAGCGGATGGGTGATCGAAGCTGGTTCGAGGCGCTCACCGCCCACAACACCATCATCGAGGGGCTGGTCGGCGACCACGGCGGCAAGGTCATCAAGTCCGTGGGTGACGGGTTCATGCTCACCTTCCCCGGCGCCACCCAGGCCAGCCGCTGCGCCATCGGCATCCAGCGCGCCATGAGCGAGCACGCCGACGCCCAACCCGAGCGGGCGGTCCGGGTCAGGATCGGGCTCCACACCGGAGAGGCCATCGTGGCCGGCGGGGACCTCTTCGGGACCCATGTGAACATGGCGGCCCGGGTGGCCAACCTGGCCACCGGCGGCCAGATCCTGGTCTCGTCGATCACCAAGGCCATCGCCCAGTCGTCGGGTGAGCTCTCCTTCGGCAAGGAGAAGGGCGTCAGCCTGAAGGGGCTGGCCGGGACCCACTCGGTGTGCGAGCTGCACTGGGAGCCGGTCGAGGATCCGGAGCCAACCTGAGCCCCCGCGGCCGCCCGGCCGGACTCCGATTCGGAGCCCAGGGCGACGCCGATCGGCGCAGCCTGTTGAGGCCAGGCCCCGCCCGTCGCCCGGTTACCGTCGGGACCCGTGGACGTCCTTGAGCGCTTCGCCTCGCTGGTGCAGGCCGGCGACGTCGACGCCGCGCTGGGAGCGGCGTGCCTCCTCGTCGGTGCCCACCTCGAGCCGGCCGCCGCCGTCGACGTCGACGCCGAGCTGGCCCGGATCGACGAGCTCGCCGCCGGCGTGGACGGCCCCGGGGTGGGCGGCGTGGTCGAGCACCTGTTCGGGCGACTCGGCTTCCGGGGCGACACTGAGCACTACCGGGACCCGGCCAACTCCTTCCTCCACCGGGTGCTCGACCGGCGCCTGGGCATCCCCATCACCCTCTCGGTGCTGACCCTGGAGGTCGGGCGGCGGGTGGGGGTGGCCCTCGACCCGGTGGGGATGCCCGGCCACTTCCTGCTCCGGGACCGCAACGACCCGGAGACCTACCTCGACGCCTTCGCCGGCGGGATCCTCCTCGACCGGGCGGCGTGCGAGCGGGCCTTCCGCCACCTCCACGGCCCCGCCACCCCCTTCTCGGACCACTTCCTCGAACCCACCGCCGGGGTCGACGTCGTGGCCCGGGTGCTGGCCAACCTGCGGGCCAGCTACGTGGCCCTCGGCGACCGTCCCCGCCTGGTGGAGGTGCAGCGGCTGTCCACCCTCCTCCCCGGGGCGGCCGTCGACGACCACCGGGCCCTCGCCGCCAGCCTGGCCCGCACCGGCCGCTTCGACGAGGCCGGCGCCGTCCTCGAGGGTGCCACCGAGGTCCCCGGCGCCGATCCCGAAGCGCTCCGGGGCGAGGCCCGCCGGCTCCGGGCCCGGTTGAACTGAGGGCCGGTGATCGACCGAGACCTCAAGCGCAGCCTGGGCCAGATGATGAAGGGCGTGCAGGTGGTGGGGGCCACCGCCGGTGGGGTGACCCGGGCCTACACGTCGCATTGGGTCTGCCAGGTGGCCTTCGACGAGCCGGTGCTGCTGGCCTCGATGTCGCCCAAGCACGACACCCACCCCCTCGTGGTGGCCTCCGGGCGCTTCTCGGTGTCGATCCTGGCCGGTGACCAGGTGGAGGCCGGCCAGTACTTCTCCTACCCCGGCCGGCGCTTCCAGCACGTGGCGGGGGAGTACCTGGACGACGTGGACGGGCTGCCGGTGGTGCGCGACTGCATCGCCTGGCTGCACTGCGACGTCGAGGAGCGCATCGCCGGCCGCCTCGACCACGACCTGTTCCTCGCCCGGGTGGTGCGGGTGGGCGAGGGCCGCCTGGGCGAGCCGCCGCTGCTCTACTCCTCGCGCCTCGGCTGGCGGGTCACCGGCGGCCCGGCCCGCGAGCCCGGCGAGAGCGTCCGCGACCGCCTGCTGGCCCGCCTGGACGAGAGCGGCTCGTAGGCCGCTCCCCCCGGGCTCCGGCGGCGTCAGGCCGGGTGGCTGAGGAGGTGGGCCGTCTCGTTGGCGGAGACGAGCTGGCGGTGGCCGGTCCGGCTGGCCAGCACCCGGCTGACGCTGGTGTAGTCGGGCTCGAAGAAAAGGGTGCGCTCGATGTCCAGGATGTGCGACAGGTAGGCGTTGATCACGCCGCCGTGGCAGACGACCGCCACCCGCTGGCCGGGGGAGGCGTCGGCGATCCGCTCGACGGCGGTCACCACCGTGGTCCGGAAGGCCCGGCGCTGGTCCTCGGTCTCGGCCGAGGACCACTCCTCCACGAGCTGCGCCCAGCGGGGGTCGTCGGTGCCCCGGATCTCCTCCATGGGCACGTAGAAGCTCAGGTCGCGGTCGAACTCGGCGAGGTCGTCGTCGATGGTGACCTCCACCCCGACCGCCCCGGCGAGGGGTGCGGCCGTCTCGCGGGCCCTGCGCATCGGGCTGGACCAGACGGCGTCGATCCCCTCGCCGACCAGGCGGGCGGCCAACTGCTCGGCCTGGTCCCGTCCGGCGGGGGCGAGGGCGGGGTCGGCGGGGCCGCCGGCGTCGTCCACGCGCACAGGCAGGCCGTGGCGGATGAGCAGTAGTTGCATGGGGGCCACCTCGGGTGGAGCCGGTCGTCGGGACCCTAGGGGCCAGCCGGTGGGCGGCGGTCCCTCCCGGGCCCACCCCGGTGTCGGTAGCGTCGAGGGACGTGAGCGCCCTGCGGGACCTGTTCGGCCGCCGGCCGCGCCCACCGCGCACCGCCTTCGTGCTGAGCGGCGGCGGCAACATGGGCGCGTTGCAGGTGGGGATGTTGCGGGCACTGCTCGAGCGCCGGATCCGCCCCGACCTCGTGCTCGGCTGCTCGGTGGGGGCCCTCAACGGGGCGGCCCTGGCGGCCGAGCCCACCCTGGCCATGGTGGGCCGCCTGCAGGAGGCGTGGCTCGACCTCGAGGACAAGGGCGTGCTGCCGGGCGGGCTGCTGCCGACCACGGTGCAATTGGCCCGGCGGGGCCAGTCGGTGCACGGCAACGCCGGGCTCCGGCGGGTGGTGGAGGACATCCTGCCCGTCGCCACCTTCGAGGAGCTGGTGGTGCCTTTCCAGTGCGTGGCCACCGCCATAGCCGACGCCCGTGAGGTGTGGTTCTCCGAGGGCGGCCTGGTGGAGGCCATCCTGGCCTCGGCGGCCCTGCCGGCGGTCCTTCCCCCCGTCGACATAGACGGCGTGCGCTACATGGACGGCGCGGTGGTCAACGACGTGCCCATGGGCCGCGCCATCGAGCTCAGGGCGACGACGGTGTACGTGCTGCACACCGGCACCTTCGACCGCCCGCGTCCCGAGCCCCGCCGTCCCTTCGACATGGCCCTGCACGCCTACTGGATCGCCCGCCGGGCCCGGTTCCGGCGCGACCTGGCGGCCCTGCCCACCGATGTCGACGTGGTGCTGCTCCCCACCGGGAAGCCGCCGGTGCTGCGCTACAACGACCTCAGCAAGAGCGACGCCCTCATCGACCTCGCCTACCGGGCGACGGCCGACGAGCTCGACCGCCGGGCGGGCCGGCCGGACCTGGCGCCGGCGCCAGTGGTGGCCGACCCCGTCGGCGGCGGCGCACCGGCGGTGCAGAGCGCGGCGGTTCCGGTGGAGCGACCCACCGCACAACCCGCAGAGTGATATTCCGGTGACGGAGAGCGAGAAAGGGGCCGTTCGGCCCATACAGGGCGGGGTGGGTGGGCCGATCCAAGGAGGGTCAGCACGCCAGCGCCCCGGGCCCCCGGGGTGGCCCATCCCCAAGGAGACACCCCCCGATGATCACCCAGCTCAACGTCCTCACCACCTACCTCCGGGCCCGCTTCGGCGACACCGAGCGGGGCGCCTCCCTCGTGGAGTACGCCCTGCTCGTGGCCCTGATCGCGGTGGTCTGCATCGCCGCCGTCAGCCTGATCGGCACCAACGCCAACGACAAGTTCAACGAGGTCGGCAACTCCCTCGGCACCGCCGAGGACTGAGCCGTCCCCACCCCGCACCACACAGCACCCAGCTCCAGGATCGAGGGCGGGCCTCCGGGCCCGCTCCCGGTCGCGCCTCCCCTGCCCCGGTCCGGTGGGCGCTACGGTGCGCCGATGGCCGACGCCTCCGTCTCCTTGACCCCCAGCGGGCCGCCCGAGACGGTGCTCGACCCGGAGGCGGCCGAGGCGGTGGCCGCCCTCGAGGGAGCGGTCGCCCGGCCCGGGCCCGAGCGGCGCGACGCCATCGCCGCGGTGGTCGCCCGCTGGCCCCGTTTCCTCGACGGATGGGCCCGGCTGGGCGCGGTGGCCGGCGACGACGTGGAGGCCTACGCCGCCTTCCGCGTCGGCTACCACCGCGGCCTCGACCGCCTCCGCCAGAACGGCTGGCGGGGTAGCGGCTACGTGCGCTGGCAGCACCCGGAGAACCGCGGCTTCCTGCGGGCCCTGCACGGGCTGGCCGTCACCGCCGGCCGCATAGGCGAAGCCGACGAGGAGCAGCGCTGTGCCCTGTTCCTCGCCCAGCTCGACCCGGCCTGGCCACCGGCCGACCTCGACTGAGCCGCACTCGCATCCAGGATGTGCGCGGAAAGGTCGAGCCATCGTCCAAGGCGAGCGGTGCGGCTGCGCCGCACTCATGCCGTGCTGACTGGTCACCTCGCCTGTCGGCTCGGCTCCTGAGGGGGGAGCGCGGTTGGGACGTCTGGACGACAAGGTGGCCTTCATCACCGGCGCGGCCGGCGGGCTGGGCCGAGTGGCGGCCGAGCTGTTCGCGGCCGAGGGCGCCCGGGTGGCGGTGGTCGACCGCGACGACGCCGGCCCCACCGTCGACGCCATCGGCCGAGCCGGGGGCGAAGCCCTCGCGGTGGCCTGCGACGTCACCGACGGCGAGTCGGTCCAGCGGGCGGTGGACGAGACCGTGGCCGCCTTCGGCGCCATCCACGTGCTCTACAACAACGCCGGCGTGAGCCTGGCCGACGACGGCGACACCCTTGCCACCGACGAGGCCACATGGGACGCCACCATGGACGTGAACGTGAAGGGCGTCTGGCTGTGCTGCAAGCACGGCCTGCCCGCGTTGCTCGACGCCGGCGGCGGCTCGATCGTCAACGTGGCCTCCTTCGTGGCCCACATGGGCGCCGCCACCCCACAGCTCGCCTACACCACCTCCAAGGGGGCGGTGCTCGCCATGACCAGGGAGATCGCCGTCACCCACGCCCGCCAGGGGATCCGGGCCAACGCGCTGTGCCCCGGCCCGGTGATGACGCCGTTGCTGGCCAAGTACATGGCCGATGACGCCGCCCGCCACCGCCGGCTCGTGCACATCCCCATCGGCCGCTTCGGGGAGGCCATAGAGGTGGCTCGGGGCGCCCTGTTCCTCGCTTCCGACGAATCGTCGTTGATGACCGGCCAGTCGCTGATCCTCGACGGCGGGATCACCGCCGCCTACACGACCCCCGGGCGGTCGCCATGACGGCCAGGGCGCTCGAGCGGGAACCGCTGGAGGTAACCGAGCTCGAGCGCCGCATCCGAGCCGGGGAGATCGACACCGTGCTGGTCACCTTCCCCGACCTGCAGGGGCGGCTGTTGGGCAAGCGGGTGACCGGCCGCTTCTTCCTCGACGCCGTGCTCCACGGCTCGATGGAGGCCTGCACCTACCTACTCGCGGTGGACGTCGACATGACCCCGCTGCCCGGCTACCGCTACGCCGCCTGGGAGACGGGGTACGGGGATTTCAGCGCCGTGCCCGACCTGTCCACCCTGCGCCTCGTGCCCTGGCTGGAGGGCACCGCCCTGGTGCTGTGCGACCTGGTCGACGAGGCCACCCGCGAGCCGGTGGAGGTCTCCCCCCGTCAGATCCTGCGCCGCCAGCTCGAACGGGCCGCCGAGCGGGGCTACACGGTGATGATCGGCGCCGAGCTCGAGCTCTTCCTGTTCCGGGACAGCTACACCGAGGCCGCCGCCCGCGGCTACGCCGGGCTCACGCCCCACGCCGACTCCATCGAGGACTACGCCATCCTCCAGACGACCCGCGAGGAGTACCTGATCCGCCAGATCCGCAACGGCATGGACGGCGCCGGCGTGCCGGTGGAGTTCTCCAAGGGCGAGGCCGGCCGCGGCCAGCACGAGATCAACCTGGCCTACGCCGAGGCGCTGGAAATGGCCGACCGCCACGCCATCTACAAGAACGGGGCCAAGGAGATCGCCGACGCCAACGGCCGGTCGATCACCTTCATGGCCAAGTACGACATGGCCGAGGTGGGGTCGTCCTGCCACGTCCACTCCAGCCTCTGGGACCGGCGGGGCCGCCGCTCGCAGATGTGGGACGCCGACGCCCCCGACCACCTCGCCCCGGTGTTTCGGCACTGGCTCGGCGGCCTGGTGCACGCCTCCCGCGAGCTCACCTGGCTCTTCGCTCCCTACGTGAACTCCTACAAGCGGTTCCAGCCCGGGTCGTGGGCGCCCACCGGGCTGGCCTGGGGGATCGACAACCGCACGTGCGGACTGCGGGTGGTCGGCCACGAGCAGGGCTTCCGGGTGGAGTCGCGCATCCCGGGCGCCGACGTGAACCCCTACCTCGCCTACGCCGGCATCGTCGCCGCCGGTCTGCACGGCATCGAGCACGAGCTCGACCCGGGCCCGGCCTTCGAGGGTGACGCCTACACCGACCCCGAAATGGCCCACATTCCCTCCACCCTGGTGGAGGCGCTGGCGCTCTTCGAGGCCTCAGCGGTGGCCAGGGCGGCGTTCGGCGAGGACGTGCACCACCACCTGCTCAACACCGGCCGCCAGGAGTGGCAGGCGGCCAACGCCACCGTCACCGACTGGGAGCGCCGGCGCGGGTTCGAGCGGCTGTGAGCCCCGGCGGTCCGGCCGCTGGTGGCCGTCACCGGGCGGCACCTGGCCGCGGGGAGGGTGCAGCACTGGCCGGACACGGCGGTGGGCTCGCCCGCCGCCTACCTGGAAGCCCTCGACCGGGCCGGCGCGGTCGGCGCCGTCCTCGCCCCCACCGAGCTCGACGAAGACGCCGCCGCCGCTCTACTGGCCCGCTTCGACGCCCTCGTGCTCACCGGCGGCATCGACGTCGACCCGGCCCGCTACGGCCAGGAGCCGGCTCCCAGACCTATGGCTGCCACCCCCTCACCGACGCCTTCGAGGTGACCCTTGCCCGATCAGCCGAGGCCAGCGGGCTGCCCCTCCTCGCCATCTGCCGGGGCCTGCAGGTGCTCAACGTGGCCCATGGCGGCACGCTCGACCAGCACATCACCGGCCGCGCCGGCCTGGTGTGCCACGGCCAGCCGAACGGCGGCGTGGCCTCGGCGGTCGAAGTCGACGTGGAGCCCGGTTCGCGCCTGTGCGATGCCCTCGGGACGGCTCGGGTCACCGGGGCCTGCCACCACCACCAGGCCGTCGACCGGCTGGGCGCCGGGCTGGCGGTGGTGGCCCGGGCGGCCGACGGCCTGGTCGAGGGGCTCGAGGCCCGCGCCGCCCCCGGGTGGGTCGTGGCCGTGGCGTGGCACCCCGAGGTCACCGCCGGCACCGACCCCGACCAGCAACGCCTGTTCGACGCCCTGGTGACCGAGGCGCTGCGCAGCCGCCGGTAACACTCTCCCTAGAAGTTGAGGCGCTCCAGGGTGGCGGGGTCGGCGATGGGGACCTCGAACACCCCGCCGGCGGCATCGGGATCGAGGATGGTGGCCCCACCCGAGGCGATGAAGGTGGCGACCTGCAACAGGGCGGGCTGGCGGCCGGTGAGGCGGGGGTCGATCAGGAACCCGTGGGGGTTGCTGCCGGCGGTCGGCGTGCGGTCGTTGCGGTAGAGGGTGGTGACGTCCTGCAGCGCTCCGGCCCGCATGATGGTGGCGCTGGTGGGGTTGGGCACCGTCTCGTCGCCGTAGGCGAACTGGTAGATCACCTTCTTGGCCGCCTGGCCACTGGGGGGTCGCAGGCGCAGCAGGGGGGCGAACGCCTCTGGGCTACCGCTGCGGTTGATCCAGTTGGTGCGCACCCCGGCCTGCTGGATGCGAACCGCACCGGGCGGCGGGTTGGTCACCGGCGGGTCGGCAAAGAGTGGCATGGCCTCGGTGAACCCGGGCCGGCCGTCGCTGCAGCCGCTCGGCCCCCCGTTGATCAAAGACGGGCGGCGCCGCTCCAGCTCGGTGGTCACCTCGCACCGGAAGCCGGGGGACAGGCGGGCGATCTCAAGGATGGGGCCGCCGGGGACGTTGAGGGCGCCGACCGCGATGGAGGGGTCGGCCGCCATCACCATGGTGCCGTAGATGCCGCCGAGGCTCTGCGCGTAGTAGCTGATGCCGCTGCGGCGGAGGTCGGGGGCGCCGTCACCGTCGACGTCGGCGCCGCGGGCGATGGCCCGGGCGAGGGCCATGTTGTCGAGCGCCGTCTGGCGCAGCCCGTCGCGCAGGGCGATGCTGGCGTAGCGGGCGGGCTGCCCCTTGGTGCTGAGACCGTCGCGGGAGTCGTAGGAGCCGTCGCCGGCCACGTCGACGGCCCGGCCGAAGCCCGAGAAGCGCTCACTGCTCGGCGGCAGCGCCAGGTCCACGCCGGTCTGGGTGGCGGGACCGTAGGCGTGGCCCACCGGGTCGATGGCGATGGTGGCGATTCCCTGCTTGAGGTTCTCGTCGGCGGCGAGGAACACGTCGTACTTCGAGCGGGTCACGCCCGGGCCGAAGATGGCGACCGGCCACCCACCCGGCGGCTTGGGTTTCGCCGCGGTGGCGGCCGGGACGATCAGGGCGAAGCCCACCCGGGCCCGACTGGTCGGGGCGAGCGCGGGGGAGCGGGACGGCCGGCGGGGGATGGCCCGGTTAGCGTCGATCCACTGCGGTGACAGGAACGACCCGAAGGCCACCGTGCCCAGGGCCGGCCCCGCCGACTTGGAGCTGTCGAACACGGTCTCTTCCGCCAGGGCGTCGCCGGTGCCGACGGTGAGGTCGTTGAAACGGCGGGGGCGCACGACGTTGGCGGCGGGGTACACCCGCCGCTTGCCGTCGATCACGAAGTCGAGGCCGCGGGCCGACGTCGCGATGCCGGCGGCGGCGTAGGCGGAGCCCGAGTCGAGCTGCCGGCGGAAGGCGAGCAGCTCCCGGGTGGTGGTCATGGTGGTGAAGGTGGCCTTCCCGGCCTGGCCGTTCACGCCCGGGGTGACCACGATCTCATAGCGGGTGCCCTCCCGGAGCTGGTGCTCGGGCTGGCCGTAGAGGACCAGGTTGTCGAGCACGAGGCGGCGGAGGCCGATGCGCCCCTCGGGGGAGTTGTCGCCCACCTGGTGGAGGTACACCGTGTCGCGGTTCACCTTGGCGAGATCGACGGGGCGCACGAAGCCGACCGTGATGCGGGGGTCCACGTCGAAGCCGTCGAGCTGGTTGAGGAGGCGGATCTCGTCGCAGTCCGAGCGCCGCACCGTGCACCTGGGAAACGGGAGGTTGACCCTCCGGCCGGTGACCTGCGTGGCGTCGGCCACGGTCTTGCTGGCATCGGACGGCCCGATCAGCGGCGCCGGCGCGGGCCGGGTGCAGGCCACCAGGCCCGCGGTCAGCACAACGACCAGGGCGGCGGCTAGCAGGGTCCTCGCATGGCGCATGTCACAAACCTAGCCAGGCGTCCCCCGATCTCCCGCAACTGCCCGTGGCGAGCGGGTGCCCTCTAACCTCCGGCCGGGCGAACGCAGGATGAACCCCGGAGGCCGACCCATGCCCGATCCCGTCACCATCCCCGCCCACGGCCGCCCTTCGGCCGAGCTGCTGGCTGAGGTGGCCGGACTGCACGAGGACGACCTCGACTGGCGGGGCGGGCGGGCCTTCAGCCTCGTGTACAACCCCGACGACGACGACCTCGAACACCTCCTGGAAGAGGTCGGGCGGCGGTTCCTCCACGAGAACGCCCTCAACCCGTTCAAGTACCCGAGCCTGCTGCGCATGGAACAGGAGGTGATCGCCATGGCCTGCGCGCTGCTGGGGGCGCCTCCCCGGGCGGGCGCGCTCACCTCCGGCGGCACCGAGAGCATCTTCCTCGCCGTACAGGTCGCCCGCGACGAGGCGCGGGCCCGGGGCGTGGCCGAACCCACGCTGGTCACTCCCAGCACCGCCCACCCCGCCTTCGCCAAGGCGGCCAAGTACCTCGACGTGGCCCACGTGCGCGTGCCGGTGGGGGCGGACGGCCGGGCCGACGTGGGCGCCACCGCCGAGGCGCTCGACGAGCGCACCGGGCTGGTGGTCGGCTCGGCTCCCTGCTACCCCTACGGCGTGATCGACCCCATCGCCGAGCTGGCGGCGCTGGCGGCCGAGCGCGGCGTGCTGTTCCACACCGACGCCTGCCTGGGTGGGTGGCTGCTGCCGTGGTGGGAACGGCTCGGCGAGCCGGTGCCGCCGTGGGACTTCCGGGTCGCGGGGGTCACGTCCATCTCGGCCGACGTGCACAAGTACGGCTACGCCTTCAAGGGCGCGTCCGTGATCGCCTACCGCTCGCGGGACCTGCTCGAGCGCCAGTTCTTCTGGTACGACGACTGGCCCGGCGGCCTCTACGCCTCGGGCACCACCGCCGGCACCCGGCCAGCGGCGCCGATCGTGGGGGCGTGGACGGCGATCAACCGGATCGGTGCCGACGGCTACCTGCGGATGGCGGCCACGGTGCGCGACACGACCCGTCGCTTCGCCGAGGGCATCGCCGCCATCGAGGGGTGGCCGTCACCCATCCCCCGACATGTCCGTGCTCGAGCTCGGCGCCGATCCCACCGCCCATCCGCCGGTGGACATCGGCGCGGTGGGCGACGGCATGGACGACCGGGGCTGGCACCTCGACCGCCAGCAGGGAGGCCTGCACCTCATGGTGTCCCCGTACCACGCCCGCGTCGTCGAGCAGTTCCTCGTGGACCTGGGCGACGCGGTGGCGGCGCGGACGGCCAGCCGGGGCGCCGCCGCCACCTACGGCGGCGTGGCCTGAGCAGCGGGCTCCGAAGCGTGCTGGGCGCCGTGCTGGCCGGGGCCAGCCGGCGGATGGGACCGGGCATCGACAAGGCCCTGGTGGAGGTGGGCGGCGTGGCCATGGCCCGCCGGGTGGCCGATGCCCTCCGGGCCGGCGGGGCCGAGCCGGTAGTGGCGGTGGGTGGCGACCGCAGCGCACTGGGCCGCATCGGCCTCGACGGGGTGGACGATCGCCATCCCGGTGAGGGACCACTCGGTGGCGTCTGCACGGCCCTGGCCGCCGCCGAGCGCGCGGGGCGACCGGCCTGGTGGTGGCGGCCTGCGACCAGCCGTGGCTCACCGGCGAGGTGATCGCCGCCCTCGTCGCCGCCGTGCGCGATCCGGCGGCGGCGGTGGCGGTGGTCCTGACCGCGGACGGGCCGGCACCGTTCCCCCTGGCGGCCCGGGTTGCCGCCGCTCGGCCCCTCGCCGAGGCCGCGTTCGCCGCCGGCGGCCGGTCGATGCGCGCCCTGCTCGACGCGGCCAGCCGGGCGGGAGCCCTGGTTACGGTGGCCGGGCTCGACCCGGCTGCCTTGGCCGACGTGGACCGACCGGCGGAGGGTTACGGGTAGTACGGTCCCGTTCCGGTGGATGTCACCGAGATCGAAGTCGACGAGCTCGACCGCCGGCGAGCGGCCGGTGCGGTGCTGATCGACGTGCGCCAACCCGAGGAGTACGCCGAGGGCCATGTGCCCGGCGCCCGTCTGATCCCGTTGGCCGAGGTGCCCGACCGGCTGGGCGAGGTCCCCACCGACGAGCCGGTACTCGTGATCTGCAAGAGCGGCGGGCGAAGCCTGCGGGCCGCCGAGCACCTCGTGGCCCAGGGAGTGGATGCCACCAACGTGGCCGGGGGCACCATGGCGTGGATCGAGTCGGGTCGGACCGTGGCCACCGGCGACGCCCCCGGGTGATGTCCTCCCGAGGACCGGCCCAGGGGTGAGCGAGCCCGAAGGGCGAGCGAACCATCAGCACGGTGCTTGTCCGCGCAGCGGCGGCGCTCATTGGTGCGCTGCTGCTCCTGACGATGGTTGTGGGCCATCGGTGTGGATGGTGCACCAATGAGCGAGCCCGAAGGGCGAGCGAACCATCAGCACGGTGCTTGTCCGCCGCGAGCGGCGGCGCTCATTGGTGCGCTGCTGCTCCTGACGATGGTTGTGGTCCATCGGTGTGGATGGTGCACCAATGAGCGAGGTGGGTCGCCGACGACGACGCTCTCGGGGAGGTCGTGGAGGCGGTCGCCGGGTGCGAGCGCTACGCGGTGGACACCGAGTTCCATCGCGAGCGCACCTACTACCCGCAGGTCGCGCTGGTGCAGCTCGCCTGGGAGGACCAGGTGGCTCTGGTCGACCCGCTGGCGGTCAGCATCGAACCGCTGGCCAAGGTGCTGGACGGGCCGGGCACGGCGGTCATGCACGCCGCCGGCCAGGACATGGAGGTGCTCGACCAGGCGTGCGGCACGGTGCCGACCCGCCTCTTCGACACCCAGCTGGCGGCCGGTTTCGTCGGCCAGGGCACGCCCTCGCTCGCCGCGCTGGCCGAGCGCGAGCTGGGCCTGCGCCTGCCCAAGGGTGACCGCCTCACCGACTGGCTGCGGCGCCCTCGACGCCGACCAGCGGGCCTACGCGGCGGCCGACGTGGCCCACCTGCTCGAGTTGCACGACCGCCTGGTGGAGGCGCTGGAGGAGGAGGGGCGACTGGCCTGGGTCCTGGACGAGTGCGAGCAGTTGCGGTCCCGGAGCTGGGCCGCCCGTGACCCCGACGAGGCGTGGCTGCGGATCAAGGAGGCCCGTCACCTCCGCGGGCCGGCGGTGGGCGTAGCCCGGTCGGTGGCCGCCTGGCGCAGCGCCGGGCCGCCCGCACCGACCAGCCGGTCCGATTCGTCATGTCGGACCTCGGGGTGGTCGGCATCGCCCAGCGCATGCCTCGGCACGCGGGACCAGGTGCGCGGGATCCGCGGCGTGGACGAGCGCCACCTGCGGGGAACTGCCGTCGACGAGCTGTTGGCCGCGGCGGCGGAGGGCCGAGCCAACCCCGCGGCCCGGCCCCGCGCCGCCGAGGCGGAGGAGCTCGACCGGTCGCTGCGCCCGGCGGTGACCCTCGTGTCGGCGTGGCTGGGCCAGATGTCGCGCGACCTGCGCATCGAGGCCTCGCTGCTCGCCACCCGCGCCGACATCGAGGCCCTCCTGCTCGAAGAGGAGGGAGCCCGCCTCACCCGGGGTTGGCGGGCCGAACTGGTGGGCGAACCCATACGCCGACTGGTGGCGGGCCAGGCTGCTCTGTCCTTCGACGGCCACGGGGGTCTGCTCCTCGAGGAGCGCTCGGGCCGGGCCATCAGCCCTCCGGTCGGATGAGCCTCCCCGCAGCCGTTCGCCACCGCTGGAGTCTCGAAGCGGGTGACCGGGTGGAGGTCATCGACCTTGGATTCGCCGTGCTAACGGTCCCACTCGGAGGGGCCGTGGCTTTGCTCGACCGGATCCTCCCGGCCGATGACCACTACGCCGCCGTCGCTGCCGAACAGGACCTTGATCTCCTGACGGCGTGACCGTCGTCCCCGACGATCGCCTGCTCCGCGACTGGATCGCTCGCCGCGACACTGCACCCGTTCGCGGCGCAGGTGAGGACGGCGTCGCCACCACCACGCTCCGGTCGTGCGAGGAGTCAGCCCAGGATGACCGCCTGCTCGGGGGCCAGCGTTCCCCGGTAGGGCTCACCTTCGCCGACGCCGTCACTAGCCACCAGCACCCGCTCGGGCCCGACCTCGAGCTGCACCGGCTCCCGCGTGAAGTTGACCGCCACCAGCACCGGGTCGCCCTCGCCATCGACGGGCTGGCGCCGGTAAGCGAGCACCCCCTCCGGTGCGTCGAGGGTGACGAGGTCCCCCCGCTGGAGGGCAGGGGACCTGCGACGGAGAGCCAGCAACCGGCGGTAGAGGTGCAGGATCGAGCCCTCGTCGGCCCGCAGGGTCTCGGTGTTGCGCCCTCCGGGGTCGGGTGGCCACGGCAGCCACGGCTCCGCCCCGCCCCACCCGTGGCCGGGGGCGGCGTCCCACGGGATCGGCGCCCGGCAGCCGTCGCGGCCGCCGGGGTCCACCACCCGTTCGGGCGGCACATCGGCGTCCTCCAGGCCGAGCTCCTCGCCGGCGTAGAGGAATGGCGTGCCCCGGAGGGTCAACAACAGCACGGCGGCGGCCCGGGCCCGGGCTTCGGACCGGTACCGGGTGCGGTGGCGGCGGTTGTCGTGGTTGGACAGCACCCAGGTGGGCCAGGCGCCGCGGGGGTCGACGTGGTCGACCACCTCGGCCAGGCGGTCCCGCCAGCGCTCGGCCCGCCACGGCGTGAACAGCGGGGGGAAGTTGAAGGCCAGGTGCAGCTCGTCCCCGTCGCCGTAGTAGGTGGCGACCTTGGCCGTGTCGAGGAGGAACACCTCGCCCACCATCATCCGGTCGCCGTCGTACTCCTCCAGCACGCCGCGGATGCCGCGCAACAGGGCGTGGGTGGAGGGGTGGTCGTTGAGGGCGGAGTGCGGGGTGGCCGCCAGCTCGGGCGGGTCGCCGGGCAGGTCGGGGTCCTTGCCGATGGCGTGGATCACGTCCATCCGGAAGCCGTCCACGCCCCGGTCCAGCCAGAACCGCAGGGTGTCGTGCATGGCGGCCACCACCTCGGGGTGCCGCCACTCCAGGTCGGGTTGCTCGGCGAGGAAGAGGTGCAGGTAGTACTGGCCGGTGCGCTCGTCGAGGGTCCATGCGGGTCCCTCGGTGAAGGCGGCCACCCAGTTGTTGGGCACCCCGCCCCCGGGCCGCGGGTCCCGCCACGTGTACCACCCTCGCTTCGGGTTCTCCCGGCTGGAGCGCGACTCGATGAACCACGGGTGCTGGTCGGAGGTGTGGTTGGGCACCCAGTCGATGAGCACCCGGATGCCGCGGGCGTGGGCGTCGGCCAGCAGGCGGTCGAAGTCGGCCAGGTCGCCGAAGATGGGATCGACGTCGCAGAAGTCGCTCACGTCGTAGCCGAAGTCGGCCATGGGGGAGCGGAAGAACGGCGACACCCAGATGGCGTCCACGCCCAGCCAGCTCAGGTGGTCGAGCCGGCGGCGGATCCCCTCGAGGTCGCCGATGCCGTCGCCGTTCGAGTCGGCGAAGGAGCGGGGGTAGATCTGGTAGACGACGGCGGACTGCCACCACGGCTCGGACATCCGGGCGACCCTAATGAGCCACCGGCGGAGTTCGCGGCGCCGCGGTCCGGCGGTACACTCCCGATCCGGACCAGGACACCAGTCGGGAGTGGGCCCGTGAAGAAGGGTCGTCATCGCCGCTTCGAGGAGGCCCGCGCCCTCAAGCGCTCCACCGAGCCATCGTTCGAGGAGCTGCTCGACAAGGCCGACGAGAAGTCCTGTCCCGAGTGCGGTGCCGATCCCGGCCACGACCACGCCAGCTGGTGCCTCGTCGAGGAGGCCTCCGTGGAGGCCGAAGTCGACGACCCCTGGGGCTGAGCTGGGCTCCGCCCCGCTCCTCCCTGGCGCGCCTCCTCCCATGTCCACCCTGCCCGTTCCCCGCTTCCGCAACGTCGCCCTCGTGGCCCACGTCGACCACGGCAAGACCACGCTGGTCGACGCCATGCTGCGCGCCACCCACGTGTTCGGCGAGCACCAGGCGCTCGTCGACCGGGTGATGGACTCGGGCGACCAGGAGCGGGAGCGGGGCATCACCATCCTGGCCAAGGCGGCGTCGGTGCAGTGGGGCGACACCCGGGTCAACCTGGTCGACACGCCCGGCCACGCCGACTTCGGTGGTGAGGTGGAGCGGGCCCTGGCCATGGTCGACGGGGTGCTCCTCCTGGTCGACGCGGCCGAGGGGCCGCTGCCCCAGACGCGCTACGTGCTCTCCAAGGCTCTCGCCGTCGGCCTGCCGGCGGTGGTGGTGGTGAACAAGGTCGACCGGGCCGACGCCCGCCCCGACGAGGTGCTCGACGAGATCTACGAGCTGTTCCTCGACCTCGGCGCCGAGGACGCCGACATCGAGTTCCCCATCGTGTCCACCGTCGCTCGCGAGGGCCGGGCGGTCACCGGCATCGGCGTGCCCGGCCCCGACGACGACCTCACCCCGCTCTTCGAGGCCATCGTCGCCGCCGTGCCCGCTCCCGGCGGCGACCCCGAGGCGCCGCTGCAGGCCATCGTCACCAACCTCGACGCCTCCGACTACCTCGGCCGCCTGGCCATCGGCCGGGTGGTGCAGGGCACGCTCCGGCGCGGCGAACAGGTCGCCCTCCTCGACGAGGAGGTGGACGAGGGTCAGCCGCCGCTGAGGCGCAAGCTGGCCCACCTGCTCGGCTTCGCCGGCGTGAGCCGGATCGACGTGGACGAGCGGGCCGCCGGCGACCTGTTCGTGCTGGCCGGCTTCCCCGAGGTCGAGATCGGCGACACCATCGCCGACCCCGACCACCTCAAGGCGCTGCCCCGCCTCAGCGTCGACGACCCGGTGCTGCGCATGACGTTCGGGGTCAACACCTCGCCGATGTCGGGCCGGGAGGGCACCTACCTCACCTCACGTCACCTGAGGGAACGCCTCGAGCGTGAGGTGCTCGGCAACGTCTCGATCCGGATCAACCCCACCGACTCGCCCGACGTCATCGAGGTGGCCGGCCGGGGCGAGCTGCAGCTGGCGGTCCTCATCGAGTCGATGCGCCGGGAGGGCTACGAGCTGCAGGTGAGCCGGCCCGAGGTGATCGTCCGCTCCATCAACGACACCCGCCACGAGCCCGTCGAGCGGGGGGTGGTCGACGTGCCCGACGAGCACGTCGGCACCGTCACCCAGGCCCTCGCCCCCCGCAAGGGCCGGGTCACCGATCTCCGCAACGGCGACCCGGGGCGCACCGTGGTCACCTTCGAGGCGCCCGCCCGGGGGCTCATCGGCTTCCGGGGGATGCTCCTCACCGCCACCCGCGGCACGGCCCTGCTGCACACCCACCACGCCGGCTGGATGCCGTGGGCCGGCGAGCTGCCCCACCGCCAGGGCGGCGCCATGCTGGCCGACCGCACCGGCTCCACCACTCCCCACGCCCTCGACAACCTCCAGGCCCGGGGCCAGCTGTTCGTCGGCCCGGGCGAAGCGGTCTACGAGGGCATGGTGATCGGCGAGAGCGCCCGCCCCGGCGACATGGTCGTCAACGCCGTGCGGGAGAAGCAGAAGACCAACATCCGCACCCACAGCCACGACGAGGGCGTGAAGTTGGCCCCGCCCCGGGTGCATACCCTGGAGACGGCGGTGGAGTGGATCGCCGAGGACGAGCTGGTGGAGGTCACCCCCACCGCCATCCGCATCCGCAAGCGGGTGCTGGCCGAGCAGGACCGCCGCCGCCTCGCACGCTGAGGACGAGGCTCAGCCGGGCAGGGCCGCCCGCCGGCGAGTGGCCGGGTGGGGCAGGAACGTCTCCTGGCCGCGACGCTCGATGTGGTCCAGCAGCATCCGGTAGGGCTCGGCGCCGACCATCTCGATGATCTCGGCGGCCATCTCCAGGTACACCGGGCGGCGGGCTACGAAGGCCTCGGGGCCGTCGGTGCACCACCAGTGGAAGTCCGCCCCACCACCACCCCAGTCGCGCCGCTTCCACTCCCGCAGGGTGGACGTGACGTGGCCGTGGGGGTCGACGTCGTCCACCCGGCGCAGCGGGAGCTGCCAGCACACCTCGGGCTTCCAGTCGATGTGGCGCTCCCCGGCCTCGATGGCGGCGCGGTGCAGCGCGCACCCGGAGCCGCCGGGGAACCCGGGCCGGTTCAAGAAGATGCAGGCGTCGTCCACCAGGCGGGTGACGATCTCGCCGTCGCGGTTGACCTTGGTGGCGCCGCCGCGCTTGCGGGCCGCCCTCCGGTGCTGCCATTGGGCGTCGGAGAGCTGGCGGCCCATGGCCTCGGTGCGGGCCCGGTCCTCGGGGCCGGTGAAGTGGGCGCCGTATGAGCAGCAGCCCTGTTCCAGCTCCGGTGCCGGGCCGGTGAGCACCCCGAGGCAGCCCTCGCCGAAGATGCAGGTCCAGTCGCTGGTGAGGAACGTGAGGTCGAACACCCAGGTGCGCTCCTCCTCGGGATCCTCGAACGAGACGTACTCATGAGGCCGAGTCTGATGAGTACGGGGCTCGGGAGGCTGGAGGTCCTCGGAGGCGGGCACCGCCGCGCACCCTACCGGTCGGCCCCGCCCGCTCAGCGCAGCTCGGCTCGCTCGCTCACCTCGGACCACAAGCTGCGATAGGCGACGGCGGCCAGGCTGCGGGGAGCGGCCTCCACCGTCGGCACCTGCTCCTCCCCGAGGCGCTCCACCGCCGAGGAGACGGGCACCGACGCCCGCAGGAAGCGCCGGTCGCCGGCCACCTCGGCTTCGAGCCGTCGGTGCAGCGGCTTGCGCCGGTCCACGAGGGAGAGGAACGGCGCCAGGAGCTGGGCCGACCCCGCCTCGGCCACCACGAACTCCGAGAACCGCTCGAAGGCCCGCAACCCGAGGGGGGCGGGAATCACCGGCACGAGGAGCAGGTCGGCCACCGCCACCACCGCCTCGGCCACCGCGCCCAGCCCGGGGGCGCAGTCGATCACCACGACGTCGTAGCGGCGCCCGGCCCCGCCCAGCAGGCGACGCACCAGCCGGGTGGGCTTGCGCGCCCCGGCCAGCATCACGTCGGCGTTGCGGAGGGAGACGTCGGCCGGCACGAGGTCGAGGTCGGGGTGCTCGGTTCCCTTGACCGCCGCCCGCAGCTCCCGGTCGCCGCCGAACAGCTTCTCGGCGCCGCCCTTCAGCTTGGGGCGCAGGCGGAAGCAGTGGGTGGCGGCGCCCTGGGCGTCGAGGTCCCAGACCAGGGTGCGGTGACCGTCGGCCACCGACAGGGCGGCCAGGTTCACCGCCGCCGCCGTCTTGCCCACGCCTCCCTTGAGGCCGGTCAGGGCGAGGACGCGCACGCGTGCAGTCTGGCCGACCCCGCAGGGCCGACGCGCGAGGCTGGGCGCAGTGGCCGGCGAGTTCGACGACATCCGGGGCCGCCTCGAAGGCATCGCCGAGGAGCTGGCGGACCTGGCCATCGTGCGGCTCCGGGAGTCGATCGACGCCGGCGGTCACGAGCTGCCGGTGGACGAGAAGCGCCTCACCCGGGCCCGCCGGGCGGTGGAGAAGGCGGCCCACATTCTCTCCGAGCCCGATCCGGGCGCCGACTGATCCCGACCCGCGCCGACTTGGCTTACGGTGCGGCGATGGGCGAGCGGGCGTGGGTCGACCACGACGTGTGCGTGAGCTCGGGGGCGTGCGTGCTCGAGGCCCCGGACGTCTTCGCCTACCAGGACGGCCCCGAGGCGCTGGCGGTGGTGCTGCCCGGCGCGGCGGAGCTGTCCCGCGATCGGCTGGTGGAGCTGGCCGGCCTCTGTCCGGTCGGCGCCATCCGCGTCTACGGCGACGACGGCTCCGAGCTGCCCCTCAGCTGACCGCGCTGGCCGAGCTCGGCGTCAGGCCGGGATCGGGCGCTCGTAGAGGGTGGTGCGCTGCTCGAGGGTGCGGCCGAGGGGCTCGACGAGGGCGGCGAAGCCATCGGGCTCCATGCCCTGGCCGTGGCTGGCGCCGGCGGCCCGGGAGATGTTCTCGTTGACCAGCGTGCCGCCGAGGTCGTTGACGCCGGCCCGCAGGAGCTGGCGGGCGCCGTCCACGCCGAGCTTCACCCACGACGCCTGGATGTTGGGGATGAGCCCGTCGTAGGCGATGCGGCCCACGGCGTGCATCAGCACGACCTCGCGGAACGTCGGGCCTCTGCGGGCCTTGCGCTGCAGGTAGATGGGGGCGGCCATGTGCACGAAGGGCAGCGGCACGAACTCGGTGAAGCCGCCGGTCTCGGCCTGCAGGGCGCGGGTGCGCAGCAGGTGGCGGGCCCAGGAGCGGGGCCCCTCGACCGAGCCGAACATGATGGTGACGTTGGAGCGGAGGCCGACCCCGTGGGCGGTGCGGTGGGCCTCGAGCCACTCCTCGGTGTCGATCTTGTCCGGGCAGATCAGCGCCCGCACCGCGTCGTCGAGGATCTCGGCGGCGGTGCCGGGCAGGCTGCGCAGCCCGGCGTCCATGAGCCGGCGCAGGTACTTGGCCAGCGGCTCACCCAGGCGCTTCGCTCCCTCGGTGACCTCGAGTGCGGTGAAGCCGTGCACGTGGATGCCGGGGGCGGCGTCCTTCACCGCCCGGGTCACGTCGATGTAGTAGTCGCCGTCGAAGTCGGGGTGGATCCCGCCCTGTAGGCACACCTCGGTGGCGCCGCCCTCCCAGGCCTCCCGGGCCCGCCCGGCGATGTCGTCGAGGGTCAGCAGGTAGGGAGAACCTCGCAGGTTCAGCGACAGCGGCCCTTTCGAGAACCCGCAGAACCGGCACTTGAACGTGCAGACGTTGGTGTAGTTGATGTTCCGGTTGCGCACGTAGGTGACCACGTCGCCCACCGCCCGGCTCCGCAGCTCGTCGGCCACCTCGGCCACCGCCGCCACCTCCCGACCCCGCGCCGAGAACAAGGTGACGATCTCCTCCTCCCCGACCGCCTGGCCGGCGATCACTCCGGCAAGGATCTCGCCGACGGCGCCGCTGCGCAGTCCGCCAGGCGGAGCAGCTCCAAGCGTGACACCCGGATGGCGAAGCCGTCCCGCCGGAGGCGGGACCAACCAGGACAGCCGTCCCGCCGGAGGCGGGACCAACATGCACGGGGGTTCGCGCTCTGCGCCGCTGTACCAGGCGGTGGAGCGGCGCCCCACGAGGACCACCTCGGCGCCGTCGGCCACGTTGCGCACCTCGCCCACCTTCTGGGGGAACACCGCGCCGGGGTCGTCGCGGGCCAGCCCTTCGGCGTCGCTGCGGTCGAGCACCGCGAAGCGCAGGCCCTCGTCGAGCCAACGGTCGGGGGCGAGGGCGTACTCGGGGTAGACGGTGAGCCGGGGCGCCAGCTCGAAGCCGGTCGCCTCGGTGACCTCCCGCAGCCGCTCCCGGGCCGGCCAGGGGCGCTCGGGGTTGACGTGGTCGGCGGTCACCGGGGACACACCGCCCCAGTCGTCGATGCCGGCCGCAACCAGGACCGAGGGGTCGTCGGAGAGGTTGGGCGGGGCCTGCAGGTGCACCTCGGGCGGCAGGATCAGCCGGGCCAGGGCGATGGCCTCCAGGTAGGTGTCGGTGGGGCAGGCCGGGGCGGCGTGCATCGCCGTGCCCGCCTTGGGCAGGAAGTTCTGGACGATCACCTCCTGCACCTGGCCCCCGCGCCGGTGGGCGGCGGCGATGGCCTCCAGGGCCAGCACCCGGTCCTCCCGCGACTCGCCGATGCCCACCAGGATCCCGGTGGTGAACGGGATGGCCAGCTCCCCGGCCGCCTCCAGGGTGGCCAGGCGGCGCTCGGGCGCCTTGTCGGGGGAGCCCCGGTGGGCGTCGAGCGCGGGGTTCAGCGACTCGAGCATCATCCCCTGGGAGGGAGCCACCGCCCGCAGCGCCGCCAGCTCGCCGGGGAAGAGGGCGCCGGCGTTGGCGTGGGGGAGCAGGCCAGTCTCCTCCCGCACCAGGGCGCACATGGCCACCAGGTAGTCCACCGTCGAGGCGTGGCCGTGCTCGTCGAGCCAGGCTCGGGCCGCCGGGTAGCGCTCCTCGGGCCGCTCGCCCAGGGTGAAGAGGGCCTCGTGGCAGCCCGCCTCGGCGCCCCGCCGGGCGATGGCCAGCACGTCGTCGGGAGACAGGTAGGGCGACTCGAGGCGGGCCGGGGGCTGGGCGAAGGTGCAGTACCCGCACCGGTCGCGGCACAGCATGGTGAGGGGGATGAACACCTTGGGCGAGTAGGTGATGCGGCGCCCGTGGTGGGCGTCGCGGATGGCGCCGGCCCGCTCGAGGAGCTCGGGCAGCGGCGCGGCCAGGACTCCCGTCGGCATGACCGGCACGCTACCGGTCGACGCCCCCACCCCGTTCTTGGCGCGATCACCCCCCGGAAACGGGGGTGGATCGCTCCAGTTTCGCTCAGGGCAGTTGGGAGGCGGCGGCGGGGTCGGCCAGCCAGATGACCCGCTCGGCGGTGATGCGGGCGGCGGGCACGTCGTCGCCGCGGTGCACGGCGGCCAGGGCGTCGGCCTTCTCCTCGCCGCTCACGGTCACCACCACCGTGCGGGCGCGGGCGATGCCGGCGAAGGTGAGGGTCATGCGCTCGTAGGGGTTGGCGCCGCTCGGGTCGACGTTGAGGGTGACCAGGCGGCCGGGGTCGGCTTCGAGGGCCGCCGAGCCGGGGAACAGCGACGCGGTGTGGGCGTCGGCGCCGAGGCCGAGGTGCACGAGGTCGATGCGGCCCAGGTCGCCGAGGCGGAGCTGGTAGGCGTCGACCTCGGCGCAGCGCATGAGGTGGGTGGCGTTGGCCGCGCCCACCCGGTCGAGGAGGGCCTCCCGGGCCATGCGGTAGTTGGAGTCCTCGTGGTCGTGGGGCACGCACCGCTCGTCGCCCCAGTAGACGTCGACCTTCCACCAGTCGACCTGGGTGTCGCCTTCGGCGGCCAGCCGCTCGTAGCAGGCCCGGGCTGTCTCCCCGCCCGAGAGGGCCATCGAGAACTGGTCGTTGGGGCGGGCGTGGTAGCACTCGATCACCCGGGACGCGAACTCGCCGGGGACGTCGTCCACCACCACCAACCCCGCCAGCCCGCCCATGTCGGCCCGCTAGCCCCGCTGCCCGAGGGCGTCCGCCTTGGCCTGCAAGGCGCCGAGGAGCTCGTCGTAGGACTTCTCGAAGGCGGAGACGCCCTCTTCCTCCAGCACCCGGGTGACGTCACGCATCTCCACGCCGGCCTCCTCGATGCGCTCCACCACGGCGCGGGCGGCGGCCACGTCGGCGTCGGCCGTGCGGGCCACCGTCCCGTGCTCGGTGAAGGCCTCGAGGGTCCCCTCGGGCATGGTGTTCACCGTGTCGGGGGCGATGAGGCTGTCCACGTAGAGCGTGTCGGGTAGGTCGGGGTCCTTGGTGGAGGTCGAGGCCCACAGCGGGCGCTGGAGGCGGGCGCCCTGGGCGGCGAGGGCCTCCCAGCGCTCACCCGAGAACCGCTCACCGAAGAGCTGGTAGGCGAGCTGGGCGTTGGCCACCGCCGCCTTGCCCTTGAGGTCGAGGGCCTCGGGGGTGCCGACCGCGGTGAGGCGGCGGTCCACCTCGGTGTCGACCCGGCTCACGAAGAAGGACGCCACCGAGCTGACGGTGGACAGGTCCCCGCCGTCGGCGGCGTAGGCCTCCAGCCCCGACAGGTACGCCTCGATGACGTCGCCGTAGCGCTCGAGGCTGAACAGCAGGGTGACGTTGATGTTCCGGCCCTCGGCGATCATCTGGCGGATGGCGGGCACCCCCTCGCGTGAACCGGGGATCTTCACGTAGAGGTTGGGCTCGTCGATGCGCTCGTGCAGCTCGCGGGCGCTGGCCATGGTGCCCTCGGTGTCGCGGGCCAGCGACGGCGCCACCTCCACCGACACGTAGCCGTCGAGGCCGTCGCTCTCGTCGAACACGGGCCGCAGGATGGCCAGAGCGGAGTCGATGTCGGTGGTGACGAGGTCCCAGTAGGCCTCCTCCACCGACCCGTAGGAAAGCGACTCGGCGAACTGGTCGTCGTAGTCGGCGGCGTCGGCGATGGCCTTCTGGAAGATCGACGGGTTCGACGTGATGCCACGCACCCCGCGCTCGACCCACCGTTCGAGCTCGCCGCTGGTGATCCACCCGCGGCGCAGGTTGTCGAGCCAGGGGCTCTGCCCGTGGACCTGGTAGAGCTCGTGGAGGCGGGTCATGGGGTGCTCCTCAGCTGAGATCGTCGAGCAGTTCTCGGGCCCGGTCGGCCACGTGCTCGGGGGTGAAGCCGTACTTCTCCAGGGCGAGCGTGCCCGGGGCCGAGGCACCGAAGCGGTCGACGGCCACGACGGCATCCGCCCAGCGGTCCCACCCGAACGAGGTTCCGGCCTCGACGGCCAGGGTGGGAACCTCAGGGGGCAGCACCTGCTCCTGGTAGGCGTCGTCCTGTTCGGCGAAGAGCTCCCAGGAGGGCATGGACACGACCTGGGCGGTCACCCCGTCGGCGCCGAGGCGCTCGGCGGCGGCGACGCACACCCAGACCTCGCCCCCCCGTGCCGACGATGACCAGGTCGGGGCTCTCCTCCACCGGCGGGAGCAGGTAGGCCCCCGGGCCAGGCCACCGCCGTCGGTGCCCTCGAGCACCGGGAGGTCCTGGCGGCTGAGGGCCAGGGCGACGGGGCCGTGGTGGTCCACCGCGACCTTCCACGCCGCCGCCGTCTCGTTGGCGTCGGCCGGGCGCAGCACGAGCAGGCCGGGCATGGCCCTGGCGCGGCCAGGTGCTCGACCGGCTGGTGGGTGGGGCCGTCCTCTCCGAGCCCGAGCGAGTCGTGGGTGAAGGAGTACACGACGTGGGCCTCGGTGATGGCGGCCAGGCGGATCGCCCCGCGCATGTAGTCGCTGAAGGTGAGGAACGTGCCGCCCACCGGGAGGGCGCCGCCGTGGACGGCCATGCCGTTCATCACCCCGCCCATGCCGTGCTCGCGGACGCCGTAGTGGATCTGGCGGCCGGCGGGGTCGGCGGCCGACTGCACGCCGTGGTCCTCGATGGCGGTGCCGGTGTTGCCGGTGAGATCGGCGCCGCCGCCCATGAGCGCGGGCACGCAGGGCAGGAGGGCCGAGAGGCACTTACCGCTGGCCTTGCGGGTGGCGATCTTGTCGCCCGGCTCCCAGCGGGGCAGCGCCTCGGTCCAGCCGGGCAGCCCGGTGCCGGCCAGGCACGCCTCCCACTCCTCGCGGGGGCCCTCCCAGCTCTCCATGCGCTTCTCCCAGGAGCGCCGCCGCTCGCCGCCCCGCTCGCCGGCGGTGCGGTAGAGGTCGAGCACGTCGTCGGGCACCCAGAACGACTCGTCCGGCGGGAGGCCGAGGATCTCCTTGGTGACCCGCACCTCGTCCTCGCCCAACGGGTTGCCGTGGGCGTGCTCGCTGTCGGTGTACTTGGGGGAGGGGTAGCCGATGTGGCTGCGCAGGATGATGAGCGAGGGTGCGTCCTCCACCGATGCGGCGTTGCGTAGCGCCGCCTCGAGGGCGTCCAGGTCGTTGGCCACCTCCCCGATCCGGTCGACGTGCCAGCCGTAGGCCTCGAACCGCTTCCCGGCGTCGTCGGAGAGGGCCAGCTCGGTGGGGCCGTCGATGGAGATGTGGTTGTCGTCGTAGACGTAGATCAACCGACCCAGCTGGAGGTGGCCGGCGAGGGACGCGGCCTCGTGGCTGATCCCCTCCTCCAGGTCGCCGTCGGAGCAGATGACGTAGGTGCGGTGGTCGCAGCGCTCGGCGCCGAAGCGGGCCCGGAGCGACCGCTCGGCGACGCCCATGCCCACGCCGTTGGCGAAGCCCTGGCCGAGGGGGCCGGTGGTGACCTCCACGCCGGTGGTGTGGTGCACCTCCGGGTGGCCGGGGGTGGCCGAGCCCCACTGGCGGAAGGCGCGCAGGTCGTCGAGGGTGAGGCCGAACCCGGTGAGGTGCAGCATCGAGTAGAGCAGCGGCGAGGCGTGGCCGCAGGAGAGCACGAAGCGGTCGCGGTCGGGCCAGTCGGGGGCGGAGGCGTCGTAGTCCATGACCCGGGTCCACAGCACGTGGGCCAGGGGCGCGAGGGCCATGGCCGTGCCGGGGTGACCGGACCCGGCCGCTTCAGGCATGTCCATGCTGAGGCCCCGGATCACGTTGACGGCACGCTGCTCCAGGTCTTCCATCCGGTCACACTACCGGTGGGCTTCTCCGCCGCTCCCCAGTGGCGGTCGGGGAGCGAACCAGAACGTGTTCTAGTATCCGGCTCCGGCGCGACAAGGGGGCCAGCATGCGAGTCCACGACCGGCTCTACGTCGGCGGCGAATGGGTCGAGCCCGGTGGCGGCGGCACCATCGAGGTGCGCTCCCCGGCCACCCAGGAACCGATCGGCCGGGTGCCCGAGGGCTCCACCGCCGATGTCGACAGGGCCGTGGCCGTAGCCCGCCGGGCCTTCGACGAGGGCCCGTGGCCGCACATGGACCCGTCCGAACGGGCGGGCATGCTGGCGACGATGTCGGCGGGGATCTCGGCCCGCAGCGACGAGCTGGCCCGGCTCATCAGCGAGGAGAACGGCTCCCCGGTGTCGTGGTCGATCATGGGCCAGGTCCTCTCGGCCACCATGGTGGCCGACTACTACGTCGCCCTGGCCGAGGAGTTCCCCTTCCGGGAGGAGCGCAGCGGCCTGCTCGGGTCGGCGCTGGTGCGCAAGCTTCCCGTGGGTGTGGTGGCGGGCATCGTCCCCTGGAACGTGCCCCTGTTCATCACCATGCTCAAGCTGGCCCCGGCCATGGTGGCGGGCTGCACCATGGTGCTGAAGCCGGCGCCGGAGACGCCGCTCGACGCCTTCGTCCTGGCCGAGATCGCCGACGAGGCGGGCCTGCCACCGGGAGTGCTGAACGTGGTGCCCGCCGGCCGGGAGGTGGGCGAGCACCTCGTCACCTCGGAGGGGATCGACAAGGTCAGCTTCACCGGGAGCACCGCCGCCGGGAGGCGGATCGCCGGCCTCTGCGGCGAGCGTCTGCGCCGGGTCACCCTCGAGCTCGGCGGCAAGTCGGCGGCCATCGTCCTCGACGACGCCGACCTCGACTCGGTCGTCACCAACCTGGTGCCGGCGGCGATGATGAACAACGGCCAGGCGTGCGTGGCCCAGAGCCGAGTGCTGGTCGCTCGCGATCGTGCGGGCGAGCTGGTCGACGCCCTCAGCGAGGCGGTGGCCAAGCTGACGGTCGGCGATCCCCTCGACACCGCAACCGAGATCGGGCCACTGGTCGCCGAGCGTCAGCGCGACCGGGTGGAGGGCTACCTGGCCGCCGGCCGGGAGGAGGGCGCCCGCATCACCGTCGGCGGCGGCCGGCCCGGGGGCCTCGACGCCGGTTGGTACGTCGAGCCCACCGTGTTCGCCGGGGTGGACAACTCCATGCGCGTCGCCCGCGAGGAGATCTTCGGGCCGGTCATGACGGTGATCCCCTACGACGACGTCGACGGGGCCGTGGCCATCGCCAACGACTCGCCCTACGGCCTGTCCGGCTCGGTGTACGGCACCGACGTCGAAGCCGCCACCGAGGTCGCCGGGCGGGTGCGCACGGGCACGTCCACCGTCAACGGTTTCATGCTCGAGTTCGGCTGCCCGTTCGGCGGGTTCAAGGAATCGGGCCTGGGCCGCGAGCTCGGCCCCGAGGGCCTCGCGGCCTACCTGGAGCTCCAGTCCATCAGCCTGCCGGGCGGGTAGAAGCGCGGTGGCCTTGGCGTTCGCTCGGGACCGGGCCGCCGCCAGGGAGGCGCTCGCCGCGTGGCTGGCGTCCCGGCTGGAGGGAGCCACCGACGTGCGGCTCTCGGAGCTGTCGGGCCCGCCGGCCACCGGCTTCTCCAACGAGACCATCGTGTTCGACGCCTCGTGGACCGAGGCGGCCACCGGCGGGAAGCGCACGGAGGGTTTGGTCGTCCGGGTGCGTCCCTCGACCCACACCGTGTTCCCCGCGGACCGCTTCGCCGACCAGTACCGGGTCATGGCCGCGCTGGGCGAGCACACCGACGTGTCGGTGCCGCCGATGCGTGGGTTCGAGGAGGACCCCACCATCCTGGGAGCACCGTTCATGGTGATGGGCCGAGTGGAGGGTGAGGCCCCGCCGGACAACCCGCCTTACCCGCAGGAGGGGTGGCTGGCCGACAGCCCACCCGAGGCCCAGGCCCAGCTCTGGTGGGAGGGCCTGGAGGCCATGGCCGCCGTCCACGCCGTCGACTGGCGTGCCCTCGGGCTCGACGATCTCGAGGGCGCCGACGTTCCCGCCGGCGGGCACGCCGCCGCGCGGCTGGCGTGGTGGGAGCACTACCTCGACTGGGCCGCCGCCGGCGCTCCCCAGCCGGTCCCCGAGGCGGCACGGGCATGGCTGCGCGCCAACCTCTCCGCCCAGGAGGAGGCGGCACCGGCGCTGTGCTGGGGCGACGCCCGCATCGGCAACCAGCTCTTCGCCGGCCACCGGGTGCAGGCGGTGCTCGACTGGGAGATGGTCCACGTCGGCGACCCGCGGTGGGACCTCGCCTGGTTCCTCTGGATGGACCGCCACCACAGCGAAGGGGTGGGCGCGCCCCGGTTGCCCGGGTTCCCCTCCTCCGAGGACACCGTGGCCCGGTGGGAGGCGAGCACGGGGCGGTCGGCGACGGCCCTCGGATGGTGGCAGGTGCTGGCCGGCCTCGGCTTCGCGGCGGTGATGGTGCGGTTGTCGCACCTGCTCGTCGCCTTCGAGATCTTCCCGGCCGACTCGGACTTCGCCCACACCAACACCGGCGTCACCTTCCTCGCCGCCGAGCTCGAACGGCTCGGTGCCCGGTGACCCTCTCGCCCCTCGACGACTACCCCATCCACCAGGCGCCCATCTCCATGCGCCACGTCGCCACCAGCGACCGCAACTTCTACGACCGCTACTACTTCAACTGCCACCCTTCCTCGGATGAGTTGTTCCCCGTCGCCGGCGTGGGCCAGTACCCCAACCTCGGCGTGCTCGACGGTTTCGTCGCCGTGCTCCACGACGGCGTGCACCGGGTGGTGCGGGCATCCAAGGAGCTGACCCTCGACCGCATGGACAGCGCGGTCGGTCCCATCCGGGTCGAGGTGCTCGAGCCGCTGCACCGGTTGCGGGTGGTGTGCGAGGCGAACGAGTGGGGGGTGGAGGCGGACCTCACCTGGGAGGGAGCCATCTCGGCCCACGCCGAGGAGCGTCACTTCCTGCGCAGCAACCAGCGGGTGACGTTCGACTCCATGCGCCTGGCCCAGGTCGGGCGTTGGTCCGGGTCGATAGTGCTCGACGGCACCTCGTTCAAGGTCACCCCCGACCGGTGGTGGGGGAGCCGCGACCGATCATGGGGCATCCGCCCGGTGGGCGAACCGGAGCCGGCGGGCATCGGCGCCGCCCACCCGATGGAGGGCTTCTACTGGGTGTACGCCCCGATGCAGTTCGACGACTGCGCCCTGCTGTGCATCGTGCAGGAGGAGCCGGACGGTCGGCGCGTGCTCGAGCAGGCGGTGCGGGTCTGGTCCGATCCCGCGCGGCCTGTTCGAGTGGCTCATCCTGGGCCGCCACGACCCGAGCGGGCTGAGGTAGGGACGCGACGCTCTCAGGCCGGCTCGTGGAAGAGGGCTACCGATGCGGTGAAGCCGTGCAGGAAGCTTCGGCTGCCGACGGGGCCGACCTCGCCGGCGCAGAACATGCCGGCGCAGTTCCCGCCAGTGGCGGCGGCCACCATGCCGGCGTCGTGGTGGGGCTGGTCGAACAGGTGGGTCCCCCGGCCGTTGCAGGTGAACACGAGGGCACCGTCGGCGTGCCCGGCACCGGCCAGCGCCTGGCGGAGGTCGTCGTCGGCGGCGGCGGCGTCGCGGACCTGGAACTGCACCGTGGTGCCCACCGGCACCTCGTCGCCCACCGCCATGGCGCCCACCGAGCGGTCGGCGCCGAGCACGTTGCGCACGAGGAAGTCCCCTCGATCGAAGTCCGCCTTGGCCTCGTCGACCACGACGCCGAGGTGGAGGCCCTGCTGCATCCGTGCCCGGTCGGCCGGGTCGGATCGCTCCGCCAGCTCCAGCAGCCGCTCCAGGGCGGGCCGCCCGGCCAGCTCGTAGATGACGTGGCCCTCGGAGCGGGTGACGATCATCGGCTCACCGAGGGGCCGGCACCCCTGGGACACCACGGGAACCAGCGGTGGCGAGCCCTGCGATCCCTCCAGGAGCACGCCGACGGCACCGTCGTGGTGCAGCTCGTGGTCCAGGACGAGGCGGTTGCCGCCCGGGCCCCGCGCCGCCGAGGCCAGGCCGCCCACCGTGGTCAGCTCCGGACGATCGCCGGCCAGGGAGGCCAGGAAGGCGTCGACCGGGAAGGAGAACGGGTCGGCCAGCAGGAGCAGGGTGCGACCGGCGCCGGTGGCGGCATCGCCCCGATCGGGCAGGCCCCGCACCCGGTAGCCGTCGTCGTCGGGCTCGGCCTCCAGGCGCACCGGCGTCGCCGGGCCGGTCGATCCCGCCCACAGGGTCAGGGCCGAGCGTTCCTCCACCTCCCGGGGACCGGCCAGCACGGACACGGCGGTAGCGCCGAGCAGCGTCCGGGGGCGGAGCAGCGATCGCACGGCGCCGGCGATGTCCTCGACCGCTCCGGTGAGGGGAGCGGTGGCGAACAGCACGGCGAGGTCGGGCTCGGGCCCGACCTGCTCGAGCACCTCGCCGATCACCTCGCCGGCGGCCTCGGCGGGAACGGGGTGTTCGGATAGGGACGCGGCGAAGGGCATCAGTCGACCGGGGGGAGGAGGGTGAAGGGCACGGTGGTCTGGGGGCCGAGGTCGAGCCGGCAGTGGGCCTCGACCGTCCCGTAGTCCTCGAAGGCCAGCTCGGCCCGCACCAGGCGGTAGTTGAACTTGCCGGGCTCGACCTCGAGGGGCTGCACGTTGCGGGCGACCTTCTCACCGTGGCGGTGGTAGGTGACCTCCAGGGCGCCCGATCCCGGCTCGCCCGGCGGGCAGTGGACCAGCACGAGGAGGTGGGGCTCCACCGTGAGCGGCGCCGGCGACGGGGCCGCCATCGAGAAGTGGACGCCGGTCAGGTCGATGCGGGTCGATGGGCCCGGCACCGACCGCAGGTCGATCCCCTCGATGAAGACAGCCGCAACGATGTTCACCGGAAGCTGCCTGACACCCACGTGACGCTACCCGTGCACCTGCTGGCCTCCTATCCAGGTGGCGGTGCACGTGAGGGTGGTGGGGTCGAGGGCGGCAATGTCGGCGCGGCGCCCGGCGGTCAGGGCGCCGCGGTCGTCGAGGCCGAGCAGCCGGGCCGGGTTGGTGCTGGCGGCGGCCACCGCTCGTGCGAGCGACACCCCGCAGTGCCCCACCACGTTGGCCACGCACCGGTCCAGGGTGATCACCGCGCCCGCAAGGGTGCCGTCGGCCAGGCGGGCCACCGAGCCGTCGCCTTCGATCACCACCCCCCCGACCCGGCCGTCCCGCCAGGCGACGGCATCGGTGACGAGCACCACCTGGTCGGCGGGTTTGCAGCGGAAGGCGACCTCGAGGGCGACGGGATGGACGTGCACGAGGTCGGCGATGAGCGACACCGCCACCCGGTCGTCGGTGAGGAAGCCGCCCACCATCCCCGGCGCGCGGTGATCGAGGCCCGACATCGCGTTGTAGCCGTGGGTGACGAGGCGGGCCCCGGCGTCCACGCCGGCCCGGGCGCACGCGAGGTCGGCGGCCGAGTGCCCCAAGGCGACGACCACTCCCTCATCGGCGAGGAGGGCGATGGCCTCGAGCCCACCGTCGACCTCCGGGGCCAGGGTGACGATGCGCACCACGGGCGGCAGCCCGGCGAGCCACGACCGGTCGGGCGGGACGATCCACCGAGGCGGGTGCGCTCCCGGTCGACCGCCGATGAACGGCCCCTCGAGGTGGGCGCCGGCGATGGCGGGGCGTGGTCCCGGCCGCGCCGCCGCCGCCGCGATCCGCTCCAGGGGAGCGGCGAAGCGGTCGAGGGGGGCGGTGACCAGCGTGGGGCACCAGGTCGTGACCCCCGAGGCGCCCAGCAGCCGGTCGAGGCGGTCCCAGTCCGACCCCTCGGCGACGGCCACGTCGACGTCGTCCATGCCGTTCACCTGCAGGTCGATCAGGCCCGGCACGAGCACCCGGTCCGGCACCACACCGCTCGTGGTCGAAACCCCTGCGATCCGGTCGCCGGACACCTCCACCACCCCGGGCGAGAGGACCCCGCCGGGGGTGACCACCTGCGACGCGGCCAAGGCGACCATGGCCCGGGACGGTAGTGGGAATGGGGCCGGGCGGACCCGGTGGGTAGCCTCCCAGGGTGACGGCCACCGACCACCCCGCCCTCTCGACGCGAGAGGCGATCCTGGTGGAGGCCCGTCGGTGCTTCGCGCTGCACGGCTTCGAGGGCACATCCCTCAACGACATCGCCGAGGCGGTGGGGATCCGCCGCCCCAGCCTGTTGCACCACTTCCCGTCCAAGGGCGCGGTGTACAACGAGGTCTTCCTCTTCAGCCTGGCCGAGTGGTCCTCGATGATGGAAGGGGCCATCGAGGAGCCCGGCCACGAGGGCTGGAACAAGGTCGACTACGTGATCACCGCCGGCTTCCGGTTCTTCGAGCAGAACCCTGACTTCGTCCGCATCATGCGCCGGGAGGCGCTCGAGGGCGGCCAGCACCTCGGTATCGATCTCGGCGCGGCCCTGCGTCCCCACTTCGAGCGGGCGGTGGCCTACTTCACCCGCGAGATGGAGGCGGGGCGGTTCCGGGTGCACGACCCCGAGCAGCTCATCCTCACCGGGTACGGCGCCCTGCTCACCTACTTCAGCGACGCCCCGTTCCTCGAAGCCCTGCTCGGCCACGACCCCCTCGAGCCCGCCGCCCTGGAGGCCAGGCTGGACCACGTCCGGGAGCTGTTCCGCGCCGCCCTCAGTCGCTGAGCGTGTCGAGGGCGAGGCGGACGAGGGCGTCGACGGCGTTGGCGTCCTCCTCGAAGGCCGAGCGGTGCAGCCGCCAGGCGCCGTCGGGCCCTTGGAGCAGCACCGGCCGGAACCCGCAGCGCACCCCCATCACCGTCTGCTCGGAGCGGCGCACCCGCGGCCAGCGCCCGGCCAGGGAGAGGGCGTCGAGCAGGGCGTCCTCGGGGCGGGCGGCCTCGAGGACCCGCAGCGCGGCCTGGCCGACGGTGGCCTCCCGGTGGACCTGGGCCAGCCAGGCGTCGGCTTCGCCGTCGAGGCCGGGGGCGGTGCACTCCGCCGCCGCCTCCAGCCATGACTCCAGGGCGACAGCGGCGTCGGCCCGGCCGGGGCCGGTGGTGGTCGACGCCAGCGCCGCCACCAGCGCCCTGGGCACGGCGCCGTCGCACGCCTCGGCGAACGCCCGCAATCCGCTGGCGTCGGCCTCCTGCGCCCAGGCCACCTCGGGGTCCTCACCCCGCAGCCAGGCGCCCACCGACGCCAAGGGCAGCTTCGAGCAGCGGGGCTGCACCATGGGGTTGGCCAGATAGCCGGCGCACTGCTCGACCAGGGCCGGGTCCCGGCCCCTGAGCGGGCCGAGGAAGAGGCGGTCGGCCATCGCCGCGTCGTTCACGGGGTAGTTGTCCCAGAGGAGCGGCCGGCGCCCGCCCATGGCCTCGGTCCGACGGCGGGCATCGGTCGCGGTGATCTTGTCGTTCACCACCGCGGGACCCGTCCAGGCGATCGGCACCTCGGCGGGCACCCCCGCGGCCAGGGCGTCGAGGTAGGGGGTGGAGTGGGTGCCGACGTACTCGGTGGGCACCAGCACCACCTCGGCCCGACCGCTCAGGTGGTCGGCCAGCTCGGTGGTCAGGGCGGCGTGGGCCGCGCCGGCCGACGGGTCGAAGGCGATGTCGTCGAGGGCCAGCACCACCAGCCCCACCCCCAGGCCTGCCACCTGGTCCACCTTGGCCCGCAGCGCCGCCCGGTCGCCCGGGTCAGCGTGGTCGATGTCGAGGCCGGGGGAGATGGCGAACCCGACGGTCAGCCCACCCTCGGCCAGGAGCCGGGCGAACCCGTCGAGCTCGGCGGGACCGTACAGCTCCCGCCAGCGGTCCCGGTGCAGCGGATCGTCCTTGGGGGCGTACACGTAGTGGGTCATCCCCCGCGCCGCGCACCACCGCATCACCTCGATGCGCTCGTCCCACGACCACGGCCGCCCGTAGAACCCCTCGATCAGCCCGGCGATGGCCATGTAAGCGTCAGTCTGCTCCGCCGGGCGGGTGCGCAGCGTTAGGGTCAGCGGCCGTGCCCGAAGCGCCGGCGAGCCCGACCCGCACGCTGTCGGAGGACGAGTCGAAGCGCCGGTTGGCCGCCCACGGGGTGCCGGTGGCGCCTGAACGACTGGCCGCCGACGCCGCCGGGGCGGTGGCGGCGGCCGAGGCCCTGGGGTTCCCGGTGGTGGTCAAGCTGCGGGGCGAGGGCATCGCCCACAAGACCGAACGGGGGCTGGTGCGGCTCGGCCTGGCCGACGCCGCCGCCGTGCGCGCCGCCGCCGCCGACCTGCTCGCCGCGGCCACCCCCGACGACGGCGACGTCGGCCTGCTCGTGGCCCCCATGGTGCGGGGGAACCGCGAGCTGATCGCCGGGCTGGCCACCGACCCCCAGTTCGGCACGACGGTCCTGCTCGGCGTGGGCGGGGTGCTGGCCGAGGCGCTGGCCGACGTCACCCTCAGGCTCGTTCCCATCGAGGCCGTCGACGCCGCCGAGATGATCGACGACCTGAAGACCTCGAGGCTGCTCGGACCGTTCCGGGGCGAGCCGGCGGTGGACCGCGTGGCGTTGGCCGGCGTCCTGCTGGCCCTCTCGGCGGCGGCCATGGCCGAGCCCACCATCGTGTCCGCCGACCTCAACCCGCTCATCATCAGCGACGGCCGCCCCGTGGCCGTCGACGCCCTGGTCGAGGTGACGGTTTGAGGGGCGAGCCGCCCGCGCCCGAGCAGTTCCGCGCCTTGTTCGACCCGAAGGGCGTGGTCGTGGCCGGGGCGTCCACCCACCCCGGCAAGTTCGGGTTCGTCAGCCTCCACAACCTCCTAGCGGCCGGGTACCGCGGCGACGTCTTCGCCACCAACCGGGACGGGGCCGACGTGTTGGGGGTGGCCACGGTCGGCTCGATCGAGGACCTTCCCGCCGGGCGGGCAGACCTCGTCTTCGTCTGCACCCCCGCCGCCGCCAACCTCGACGTACTGAGGGCCTGCGCCGCCAAGGGCGTGCGGGCGGCGTTCGTCACCTCCGCCGGCTACGGCGAGGCGGGCGAGGAGGGCCGGCGGGCCGAGCAGGAGCTGGTGGCGGTGGCCGACGACCTGGGGATGCTCCTGGCCGGCCCCAACGGCCAGGGCGTGGTTTCCACCCCGGCGCGCCTGTGCGCCCAGATCGTGGCTCCCTACCCGCCCCCCGGGCGCATCGCCGTGGCCAGCCAGTCGGGCAACTTCGTGTCGTCGTTCCTGAACTACGCGGTGCAGACCGGCGTCGGCATCAGCCGGGCGGTCAGCGCCGGCAACGCCGCCGCCGTCGGCGTGCCCGACTACCTAGGCTGGTACGCCGACGACCCCGAGACGGCGGTCGGCCTGGCCTACGTGGAGGGGGTGCCCGATGGCCGGGCGTTCTTCGAGCAGGTGCGGGCGGCGGCCGCCGCCAAGCCGCTCGTGCTGGTGAAGGGGGGCGCCACCGCCGGTGGTCAACGGGCAGCCGCCAGCCACACCGGTTCCCTGGCCGCCGACGACAAGGTGTTCGACGGCGCCTGCCGGCAGGCGGGCGTCACCCGGGCGGCCACGGTGGAGGAGGCCTTCGAGGCGGCCGCCACCTTCGCCACCCAGCCGCTGCCCCGGGGCCCCCGCACGGTGGTGATGACGACGGCCGGCGGGTGGGGGGTGGTCACCGCCGACGCCATCGGCGCCAGCTCGCTCGAGCTGGCACCCCTGCCCGACGACCTGCGGACGGCCATCGACGCCAAGCTCCCACCCCGCTGGAGCGGCGGCAACCCGGTCGACCTCGCCGGCGGGGAGACCCGCGACACCATCCCCGAGGTGCTGGAGCTGATCGCCGGCTGCCCCGAGGTCGACGCCGTCCTCCAGCTCGGGCTCGGCATCCAGTCCAACCAGGCCCGGATGATGCGGGCGGGCCCCTTCTATCCCGACCACGGGCTCGACCGGATCGTCGCCTACCACGAACGTCAGGACGCCCGCTTCGCCGAGGCGGCGGCCGACATCTCCGACCGCACCGGCAAGCCCATCCTGGTGGCCACCGAGCTGGCGGTGGCCGACCCGGCCAACCCCGGACCGGCCACCGTCCGAGCCACCGGGAGGCTCTGCTACGCCTCCGCCGACCGAGCTGTCACCGCACTGGAGCATCTGTGGCGGAGGGCCCGCCACCTCCAGCGCCGCGGCCGGCCTCTCCCGTGACGCCGAGGCCGGGCTGATGCAGCCCAGGCAGCGGCGCTTCGTGATCCCCACCGCCTTCGCCGTGCTCGCCCTCGTCCTCGGTTGGGCCTCCGTGCGGGCCGGCGCCGACGCCTCACCGCCCGGACCGCGGGTGGAGGTGGAGCGGCCGACCACGCCGGTCCTGTCGCCCCGGAGGGTGGCCGCCTACCTCGCCGCGCCGATCGCCGATGCCGAGCTGCGAGCCCGGCTGGGCGCGGTGGTGGCGGCGTCGCCCGGCGCCACCTGCCTCACCGTGTCGGTGGGCGGTCGCCTGGTCTACGAGCACAACCCCGATCTGCCGCTGGTGCCGGCGTCGACCCAGAAGCTGGTGACGGCCACCGCCGCCCTCACCCAGCTCGGTGAGGCCACCCGGTTGCGCACCCGGGTTCTGGCGGCGGCCCCACCCGACGCAGGGGCGGTGGCGGGCGACCTGTGGCTCGTGGGGGGCGGCGATCCGCTCCTCGCCACCCGCGACTACGTCGGGCACTTCGCCAACCAGCCCCAGGTCCACACGTCGCTGGAGGCGCTGGCCGACGTGGTGAAGGCGGCCGGGGTCACCCGGGTGCAAGGCCGGTTGGTGGGCGACGAGTCCCGCTTCGACGCCGACCGCTACCCGGACCCGTGGCCGCAGCGCTACATCGACCAGAACCAGTCGGGTCCGCTCTCGGCCCTCTCCGTCAACGACGCGTTCACCACCTGGCCGGCCAAGCAGGCCGAGGGGGCCGAGGAGGAGACCGCGGCCGCCGACCCGCCGCGCTACGCCGCCGAGGTGTTCCGCCGGCTGCTCGGCGAGCGGGGGGTGACGGTGGCGGGCGGGGTCGCCACCGGTCGCGCTCCGGGTGGGGCGGCGGAGGTGGCCGGTGTCGACTCGCCTCCCATGCGCGAGATCGTGCGCCAGATGGTGGCCGAGAGCGACAACCAGACCGCCGAGCTGCTGGTGAAGGAGCTCGGGCGGGTGAAGGGGGGCGCGCCCACCACCGCGGCCGGCGTGAAGGTGGTGACCGCCACCATGGGCCGGCTCGGCCTCGCCCGCGATGGCACCCGTGCCGCCGACGGCTCAGGCCTGGCCGAGGACAACGCGGCGAGCTGCCGGCTCCTGTTGAGGGTGCTCGACCGCAGTGGCCGTGCGTCGGTGCTGGCCCGCAGCCTCGCCGTGGCCGGCAAGAGCGGGACCCTGGTCGAGCGCTTCGCCGAAAGCGCCGCCAAGGGTCGGCTCCGGGCGAAGACCGGCACCCTCAACACCGTCACCTCCCTCGCCGGCTTCGTCGATGCCCTCCAGGGGCCGGTGCTCACCTTCGCCTACGTGGCCAACGGCCGCACGGTGAATGACGACCTCCTGGAGCTCCAGGAGGCGATGGGCGACGACCTGGTGACCTACCCCCAGGGCCCTTCCCTCGCCGCTCTCGGCCCCAAGCCGGTGCGGTGAGGTGAGCCGCGCCCTTCCCATGTTCCCCCTCGGCAACGTGCTCTTCCCCAGCATGTTCCTGCCGCTGCACGTTTTCGAGCCCCGCTACCGGGCCCTGGTGCGGGACTGCCTGGACGGCGGCTCGGAGTTCGGTGTGGTGCTGATCGAGCGGGGGAGCGAGGTGGGCGGCGACGACGTGCGCACCGACGCGGGGACGGTCGCCCGGATCCTCGAGGCCCACGAGCTCGATGACGGTCGGTGGGTGGTGGGTGCGGTCGGCACCCACCGCATCCGGGTGCGCTCGTGGCTGGAGGATGACCCTTACCCCCGAGCCGAGGTGGAGGACTGGCCCGACGAGGGGACGGCGTCGCTAGAGGACCGTTACCCGGTGGTGGTGGCCTCCCTCCGGAGGGTCCTGGCCTTGACCGCCGAGCTGGGCGACCCCGCTCCCCCTTCCACCGTCGAGCTGTCGGAGGACCCCTTGCTCGGGTCGTACCAGGTGGCCGCGCTGGCACCGTTCGGCCCGGCCGACCAGCAGGTCCTCCTGCGCGCCGCTGGCGCCGAGCAACGCCTCGAGCAGGCCGGCGCCATGCTCGACGAGGAGGCCAACTTCCTCTCCCAGCGGCTGGCCATGGGTTGACCCCCCGGTGCGGGGCCGGTTGCACCGCGCACCCCCCGCCGGGTAGGAAGAGCCGCTCCACGGAGGTGTCACGTGACAGACCCGCAGCCGGCGGGGCGCACCAGGGACAAGGGCGCCGGACAGGTGATCGAGGAGCTCTGGGCGCTGCTGAAGACCTACGCCCGCCAGGAGACGGTCGACCCCGTGCGCAACCTCGGCCGCTTCGTCGGCTACGGGGTCGGCGGGATGCTGCTCGTCGGGCTGGGCGGCACCGTCCTCGTGCTCGCCCTCCTGCGGGCCATCCAGGCCGAGACCGATCCCCACTGGACGGGGAACTGGTCGTGGATCCCCTACGCCATCACCCTGGTGGTGGCCAGCGTGGCCGCCTATCTGGCGTACAGGGCCATCTCGCGCAAGGGGAAGGCCACCCGATGAGCCCGGACCACGACCGTCCCGACCTCCACGGCGGCCGGGTCACCCGCGAGGACATCGAGGCCAAGTTCCGTGAGATCAAGGGCGAGGTGGAGACCACCGCCGAGTCGGCCAAGGGCATGGCCGTCGCCGTGGGGGCGGCCGTCGCCGTGGTTGTGGTGCTCGGCGTGTTCCTCCTCGGCAAGCGGCGGGGCCGCAAACGCAGCACCTTCATCGAGGTCCGGCGGCTCTGATGGCGCGCCGCAACCGACGCGGCACGAAGATCAAGGCGCAGCCGGGCCGGGGGATCACCTACCTGCGCCGCACGGCGACGCGGAAGGGGATCTTCGGCGGGAGCCGCGCGTGGGTGGCGGTCAGCGTGGCGACCTGGGGCTACACCAAGCTCAAGTCCATGGCCGAGCGCAAGGCGGAGGTGGTCTTCAGTGAGGAGATCCAGCCCGGCCAGCGCGTCATCATCTCCAACGACCGCCCCACCGTCGACTGAACACCTCCATGCGGGCGTCGGTGAACCCGCCGTTCGCGGCGGGCGACCGCGTGCTCCTGATCGACGCCAAGCAGCGGCGCTACCTCGTCACCCTGGCCGAGGGGGGCGAGTTCCACTCCCACGCCGGCTTCGTGCCCCACGGCGAGCTCATCGGTGCCCACGACGGGGCGGTGGTCACCTCCACCCGCAACGCCCGCTACACCGCGTTCCGGCCCACCCTGTCGGACTTCGTGCTGAAGATGCCTCGCGGCGCCCAGGTGATCTACCCGAAGGACCTCGGGCCGCTGCTGTTGCTGGCCGACGTGTACCCCGGGGCCCGCATCCTCGAGTCGGGCGTGGGATCCGGGGCCCTCTCGATGACGCTGCTCCGAGCCGGCGCCGAGGTGACCGGCTACGAGCTGCGCCCCGACTTCGCCGCCCGCGCCCGCCGCAACGTCGAGTCCTTCCTGGGCGAGGCCGCCGCCGCCCGCTACGCGGTGCACGAGCGCGACTGCTACGAGGGCATCGACGAGGTCGGCCTCGACCGCGTCGTGCTCGATCTGCCGGAGCCCTGGCGGGTGGTGCCCGCCGCCGAGGAGGCGCTCCGACCGGGCGGGATCCTCGTCGCCTACACCCCCACGATCGGGCAGGCCGCCTCCTTGCGGGCGACCCTGGACGGCAGCGGCTTCGCGATGGCGGAGACCCTCGAGGTGCTGCACCGCACCTGGCACATCGAGGGTCAGTCGGTGCGGCCCGACCACCGGATGGTGGCCCACACCGGCTTCCTCACCTCCGCCCGCCTGCTCGGGTCCTGACGCGGTGCCGTTCAACGCGCTCGATGTGATCCTCGCCGGGCTCCTCGTCATGGGAGGGTTCGGAGGGTGGCGGTTGGGCCTGCTCGCCCGGGCCGCCTCATGGGCCGGGATGGCCCTCGGCCTGGTGCTGGCCGCCCGGGTGCTGCCCACGGTGGTGACCTCGGCCGAGCGCTCGAGCGGCCGGGCGGGGGTGGTGATGATCGCCCTCGCCATCCTGGCAGGGGGCGCGTTCGTCGGCCAGGCCATCGGGCTGCTGGTGGGCACGCGGCTGCACCTGGGGATCCGTTCGGCCGAGGGCCGCAGTGCGGACGCCGCCGCCGGCGCGGTGACGGGCGTGCTGGGGGTCCTGGTGGCGGTCTGGATCCTCGTGCCCACCCTTGCCGACGTGCCCGGCTGGGAGGCCCGCCAGGTGCGGACGTCGCGGATCACCCGGGCGGTGGAGGAGATCTTCCCGGCACCGCCCGACGCCACCGGCACCCTCCGCCACCTCCTCGGCGAGCAGTACCCGCGGGTGTTCGACGCGCTGCGGCCGTCGCCATCGGTGGGTCCGCCCCCGGCCGCCAGCGGCCTGAGCCGGGCCACCTCCGATCAGGTGGCCCGGTCCACGGTGAAGGTGGTGGGCGAGGCGTGTGGACGGATCCAGGAGGGGAGCGGGTTCGTCGCCGGGCCCGACCTCGTGGTCACCAACGCCCACGTGGTGGCGGGCGAGCGGACCACGCTCCTGGAGCGCTCCGACGGGTCCCGGGTGTCGGCCCGGGTCGTGGCCTTCGACCCCGCGCGCGACCTGGCCGTGTTGGCGGCCCCCGGGATCGGGCGGCCGCCCCTGGCCCTGGGCGACACCGCGGCCGGCGGGCGGGGCGCGGTCTTCGGCCATCCGGGCGGGGGCGACCTCCGCATCACCCCGTTCTCGGTGGGCCAGCGCATCACCGCGGTCGGGCGCGACATCTACGGCGAGGCCCGCACCGAGCGCGACGTGCTCGTGCTGGCGGCGGACCTGGCCCCCGGCGACTCGGGGGCGGCGCTGGTGGATGCCACGGGGCAGGTGGTGGGGGTGGCCTTCGCCATCGCCCCCGACCGGCCCGGCGTGGCCTACGCCCTCAGCACCGCCGAGCTCCGTCCGGTGCTGGACCAGGCGGCCGCGCCGGTCGACACCGGCGCCTGTGTCGCCTAAAAGGGATGGCGCGGATTGATCCGCGGGTCGTGGCGGTCGCGGGTTGGGCCGGTGGATGAGCATGAGGGGTGAGTGGTGTGTTGTGTTCCACCTCGCGCCGAAAGATCCGGTCGCCGTCGATCAGGGCTGACTGTCCACCCGGCGACCGGTGCCAAGCGGTGGTGCGGGGCAGGTAACCGAGGCAACCGCGGCGCCCGCTGACTCGCCGAGCCCATCCCCGCCGCACCCTCGCAGCGGAGCCCCTCGGACAGCGCCTTGTTGAAGATGGGACCCGTAGGGCCGACGGCCATCTCGGTGAGGGTGGCGGGCCGACCGCCGCCGACCTCCGCGGCCTGCTCGGCTAGTCGTCGGGGGGGTCGGCCACTAACGACAAAGCTATGGCCGCGGCGATTCCGTCTGCGGCCACTTCCGCCGTGTCGAAGGTCCAATCGGCCGCGGGCATCGCTGCCAGCTTGCGAGCGAACCGATCGTGAGCAGGTCGGAGGATCGCCGGGTCTTTGGAGAAGTTCCTCGGCATCGCATCGTTGGTGACGCGATCGAGAGCAACGTCGTAGGAAGCGAGCAGGCGGACCCGTCGGGGCTCGACGCCGGGCGGCAACTCGGCGAGCAGCGGCGCTTCCTCGTCGTGGCTGTAGAAGGGTCCGTTCACGATCACGTCCGTTCCTTCGTCGAGCCACGAGCGAACGAGCCGGCCGTGCACTCGCCGCGCCGCCCCGCCGTAGCCGCCACCGCCAAGGGCAGCGTTACTCGACCTCGATGAAGATGCACTCTCCGGGGCACTCTTCGGCGGACTCGATGACCGCCTCCTCCTGGCCGGCGGGCACGTTGGCCAGGCCCTCGGCGCCGCCCGGGTCGGAGAACACCTTGTCGCCCTCCCTGACGTAGGCGAGGCCGTCGTCGAGGAGGGTGAACACGTCGGGGGCGATCTCCTCGCAGAGCCCATCCCCGGTGCAGAGATCCTGGTCGATCCAGACCTTCATGGTTGCCGTCGCCTCTCCTGGTCGAGTGCCCGGACTCGCCGTCCGGGGATGCCGACCCAGCGTAACCCACCGACCGATAAACGCGAGAACCATCGGGGAAACTCTTCTGGGACGCGCGGCGAACGTCCGAGGCGAGCGCGTGCAGGGCCGCGCCCCGTCCCCAAGGCGGCGCAGGGGCAGGTATAGGGTCCGAAACACCGGAACCCGACGCAGGAGGCGGTTCCCATGAGCGAATCGGACAAGGATCGGTTGGCAGCGGCCAGGGCCGAGCTGGCCGAGCTGCGCGACCAGGCGACCGCCCTCGAGGAGGAGGCCGTCTCACTGCGCCGCCGCCTCCAGGACGCTCCAAAGCGGGTCCGCACCCTCGAGGAGCGCCTGCTCGAGACCAAGGGCCAGCTCTCCCAGGCCGTCTCCCAGAACGAGAAGCTCAGCTACACCCTCCGCGAGGCGCGCGACCACATCGCCGCCCTGCGCGAGGAGGTCGACAAGCTCACCCAGCCCCCGTCTGCCTACGGCACGGTGCTCGCCTCCAACGACGACGGCACCGTCGACGTGTTCTCCGGCGGCCGCAAGATGCGGGTGGCGGTCCTGCCTGAGGTGGCCGCCGACCTCCGACGGGGCTGTGAGGTGGTGCTCAACGAGTCCCTCAACGTGGTTCTCGCTCGTGGCGCCGAGCTCACCGGGGAGGTCGTCACCGTCAAGGAGGTCATGGCCGGCCACCGGGCCCTGGTGGTGGGACGGGCCGACGAGGAGCGGGTCTGCGAGATGATCGACGCCCTCGGCGCCGTCGCCGTGCGGGCGGGCGACACCCTGCTCATGGACACCCGGTCGGGCCTCCTGCTCGAGAAGCTGCCCCGTCCCGAGGTGGAGGAGCTGGTGCTCGAGGAGGTGCCCGACATCAGCTACGCCGACGTGGGCGGCCTCGACGTCCAGATCGAGGCCATCGCCGACGCCGTCGAGCTGCCCTTCCTGCACCAGGCGCTCTTCGCGGAGCACAAGCTGCCCGCCCCCAAGGGCATACTCCTGTACGGGCCCCCGGGCTGCGGCAAGACCCTCATCGCCAAGGCGGTGGCCAACTCCCTCGCCAAGAAGGTGGCGGAGGTGTCGGGCGACAAGGACGCCCGCAGCTTCTTCCTCAACATCAAGGGTCCCGAGCTGCTCAACAAGTACGTGGGCGAGACCGAGCGCCAGATCCGCCTCGTGTTCCAGCGGGCCCGGGAGAAGTCCGAGGAGGGCTGGCCGGTCATCGTGTTCTTCGACGAGATGGACTCGATGTTCCGCACCCGGGGCACCGGCATCAGCTCGGACATGGAGTCCACCATCGTGCCCCAGCTCCTCGCCGAGATCGACGGGGTGGAGACGCTGAAGAACGTGATCGTGATCGGCGCCTCCAACCGGGAGGACCTCATCGACCCGGCCATCCTCCGCCCCGGGCGACTCGACGTGAAGATCAAGATCGAGCGTCCCAACTCCGACGCCGCCGCCCAGATCTTCGCCCGCTACCTCACCTCGGACCTGCCCCTGGCGGTCGACGAGGTGCGCGACCTCGGCGGCGGCGACGCCGACAAGTGCGTGCGGGTGATGATCGAGGACACCGTGGCCGAGATGTACCGGGCCGACGAGTCCAACCAGTTCCTCGAGGTCACCTACCAGAACGGTGACAAGGAGATCATGTACTTCAAGGACTTCTCCTCGGGGGCCATGATCGAGAACATCGTGCGCCGGGCCAAGAAGCTGGCCATCAAGCGGCTGATCAACGGCGGTCCCCGGGGCATCCGCACCGACGACCTCATCTCCTCGATCCACCAGGAGTACAAGGAGCACGAGGACCTGCCCAACACCACCAACCCCGACGACTGGGCCAAGATCTCCGGCAAGAAGGGCGAGCGCATAGTCTACGTGCGCACCCTGATCGCCAAGGAGGACGACTCGGTGGCCCGCGGCGGGCGCTCCATCGAGCGGGTGGCCACCGGCCAGTACCTGTAGGGCCTCCGGCCTGCGAGGCGCCCGCCCGGTAGCGAGCGAGGGTGCACGTCGATCGGGTCAGCGGCGTGGGTAGGGTGCCGCGGTGGCCGTCCCCAAGATCTGCGGGATCGAGACCGAGTACGGGATCGTGCTGCGCGGAGCGGGGGAGTCGAACCCGGTCACCGCGTCGAGCCTGCTGATCAACGCCTACGTCTCGGACCTGGCGGTCACGGCCGCCGCCGCCGCACCGAAGGTGGGGTGGGACTTCGAGGACGAGTCGCCCGGCAACGACGCCCGCGGCTACGCCGCCGAGGGTTCCCTCGCGCCCGAGGTGGAGACCCACCTGGTCAACGCGGTGCTCACCAACGGCGCCCGCTTCTACGTCGACCACGCCCACCCGGAGCTCTCGACCCCCGAGTGCGCCGACGCCCTGGCCGTGGTCACCTGGGACCGGGCGGCCGAGCGCATCCTGGCCCAGGCCATGGCCGCTGCCGCCCGTCTCCTGCCCGACGGCCAGGAGATCCTGGTCCACAAGAACAACTCCGACGGCAAGGGCAACTCCTACGGCTGCCACGAGAACTACCTCATGGACCGGGCCGTGCCCTTCAACCGGATCATCACCCATGCCACCGCCCACTTCGTCACCCGCCAGCTCTTCACCGGCGCCGGCAAGGTGGGCAGCGAGGCCAGCGGCGTGTCGATGGCCGAGGTCCCCTACCAGCTCACCCAGCGGGCCGACTTCTTCGAGGCCGAGGTGGGCCTGGAGACCACCCTCAAGCGGCCGATCGTCAACACCCGCGACGAGCCCCACGCCGACTCCCAGAAGTACCGCCGCCTCCACGTGATCGTCGGCGACGCCAATCTCTCGGAGGTGGCCACCTTCCTCAAGGTGGGCACCACCGCCCTGGTGCTGGCCATGGTGGAGGAGGACTTCCTGCCCCGGGAGTTCGTGTTCCGCGCCCCGGTGCACGCCCTGCGCCAGGTGTCCTACGACGTCGACCTGCGCCGCCCGCTGGAGCTGGTCGACGGCACCACCGTCACCGCCCTGGAGGTGCAGTGGGAGCTGCTCGACCGGGCCCGGAAGTTCACCGAGGACCGTGGGCTGGAGGTGGTCGGCGCCGAGGTGGGCGCCGACGTGTTGCGCCGATGGGAGGCGGTGTTGAACGGCCTGGAGTCCGACCCGATGAGCCTCTCCGACCAGCTCGACTGGGTGGCCAAGCTGAGGCTGCTCGAGGCGTGGCGCGAACGCAACGGCGCCGGCTGGGAGGACCCGCGGGTGGCGGCCCTGGCCCTCCAGTACTGCGACCTGCGGCCCGCCCGCTCGCTCGCCGCCCGCGTGGGCCTCGAGCGCATCACCGACGACGACGCGGTGACCCGGGCCATGACCGAACCCCCCGAGGACACCCGGGCCTACTTCCGGGGCCGGTGCCTGGCCAAGTTCGCCCCCTCCATCGTCGCCGCCAACTGGGACTCCATGGTGTTCGACGTCGGCCGCGAGCCGCTGCGGCGGGTGCCGATGATGGAACCGATGCGTGGAACCCGGGCCCACGTCGGTACGTTGCTGGACGAATGCAGCACCCCGGCCGAGCTGCTGGACAGACTGGGATCTTGACCGGACCGGAAGGAGGTTGCGATGGCTGAACGAGAGCAGAAGCGCAAGGCGACACCCGCTCGGGACACCGAGGACGTGGCCGAGGCGCCCGCCCCCTCCGAGAGCGGCGAGAAGATCAAGGCCGAGCTGGACGAGCTCCTCGACGAGATTGACGACGTTCTCGAGCTCAACGCCGAGGAGTTCGTGCGGGGCTACATCCAGAAGGGCGGCCAGTAGGCCGTCCCCACCGTCGGAGCCGGCGCGGGTGTCCGGTAGCCTCCGGCCGTGAACCTGCCGCTCTTCTCCCCGGGCGACGATCCCGGCCCCGACTTCGCCGAGCTGCTCCGCCGCTCGAACCCCGTCGCCCCCGCTCCCACCACCGTGGTGGGCGACGGCCTGCAGGTCACCCATGGCACCACGGTGGTGGCCGTGCGCTACGCGGACGGCGTGGTGATGGCCGGTGACCGCCGGGCCACGTCGGGCAACCTCATCAGCCACCGGTCCATCGAGAAGGTGTTCCCCGCCGACCGCTTCTCGGGCGTGGCCATCGCCGGTGCGGCCGGGCCGGCCATGGAGATGGTGAAGCTGTTCCAGCTCCAGCTCGAGCACTACGAGAAGGTCGAAGGCGCCCATCTGAGCCTCGAGGGCAAGGCCAACCAGCTCAGCCAGATGGTGCGCAACCACCTCCCGGCGGCGATGCAGGGCTTGGCCGTGGTGCCCTTGTTCGCCGGCTACGACATCCGCCGCCAGGTGGGCCGGCTCTTCCAGTACGACGTCACCGGCGGCCGCTACGAGGAGTCCGACTACGCCTCCACCGGCTCCGGCAGCCTGCACGCCGGCACGGTGGTCAAGCTCGGATATCGGGACGGCCTCGACCGGGGCGCCACCCTGGACCTCGCCCTGTCCGCCCTGTTCCAAGCGGCCGACGAGGACTCCGCCACCGGCGGCCCCGACGTCCTTCGTGGCATCTACCCGGTGATGGCCACCATCACCGGCGGCGGCTTCGAGCGGGTCCCCGACGACGAGATCGCCGAGCGCTTCACCGATCTGCTCGACGAGCTCCGGGCCGTGCGTTCCACCACCACCTCCGGCGGCGCCCCGTCATGAGGAGCGCGGCATGAGTATGCCCTTCTACGTGGCGCCCGAGCAGGTGATGAAGGATCGGGCCGACTACGCCCGCAAGGGCATCGCCCGGGGCCGCAGCCTGGTGGGGCTGACCGCGGCCGACGGCATCCTCATCTGCGCCGAGAACCCCTCCAGCACCTTGCGCAAGGTGAGCGAGATCTACGACCGCATCGCCTTCGCCGGCGTCGGTCGCTACAACGAGTTCGACCAGCTCCGCATCGCCGGCGTGCGCCACGCCGACCTGAAGGGCTTCTCGTTCAGCCGTGAGGACGTCGACTCGCGGGGCCTGGCCAACCAGTACGCCCAGATCCTCGGCCAGATCTTCACCCACGAGATGAAGCCGATGGAGGTGGAGATCCTCGTGGCCGAGGTGGGCGTCACCGCCGAGCGCGATCAGCTGTACCACATCCTCTACGACGGCACCGTCGTGGACGAGTCGTCGTTCAGCGTCCTCGGGGGCGACGCTGAGGCCATCGCCGAGCGGGTCCGGGGGGCGTGGGCGCCCGACGCCGACCTGGCCACGTCCCTCACCACCGCCGTCGAGGCGCTGGCCGGCCCGGACCGCCGGCTCGGCCCGGGCGACCTGGAGGTGGCCCTGCTGGCGCGGGGCGACGGGCGACGCACCTTCCGCCGCCTCGAGGACGACGAGGTGGCGGCCATGGTCGGATCGGGCGACGCCCCCGAGCCGGTGGAGGAGGCGACGGTGGCACCGGAGGACGACCCCGTCCCCGGCGATGGCGACGCCACCGGCCAGACGCCCCCGGTGCCCCCCGGCGCCGGCGACGAGCCTCCCGCCCGCTGACCAGCTCGGCCGATGGCGGTCCCTCCGCCGAACCGGTGCGCCAGCCCGTAGGGTCCGGGTGTGGAGCGTCGGATCTTCGGGCTCGAGAACGAGTACGGGGTCACGTGCACCCTGCGCGGCCAACGCCGGCTGAGCCCGGACGAGGTGGCCCGCTACCTGTTCCGGCGGGTGGTGTCCTGGGGGCGCAGCAGCAACGTCTTCCTCGCCAACGGCGCCCGGCTGTACCTCGACGTCGGTTCCCACCCCGAGTACGCCACCCCCGAGTGCGACTCGGTGCACGACCTGGTCGTGCACGACAAGGCAGGTGAGCGCATCCTCGAACAGCTCCTGGCCAGCGCCGAGCAGCGCCTCCGGGAGGAGGGCATCCGGGGCGTCATCTACCTCTTCAAGAACAACACCGACTCCGCGGGCAACTCCTACGGCTGCCACGAGAACTACCTCACCAGCCGGCGCGACGAGTTCGGGCACTACGCCGAGGTGCTGATCCCGTTCTTCGTGTCCCGCCAGATCTACGCCGGGGCCGGCAAGGTGATGCAGACGGCCCGCGGCGCCATGTTCTCGATCAGCCAACGGGCCGAGCACATCTGGGAGGGCGTCTCCAGCGCCACCACGCGGAGCCGGCCCATCATCAACACCCGCGACGAGCCCCATGCCGACGCCGAGCGCTACCGGCGCCTGCACGTCATCGTGGGCGACTCGAACATGAGCGAGTACTCCACCTTCCTCAAGGTGGGCACCACCAGCATCATGCTGAGGATGCTCGAGGAGCCGAACGTGGTGCTCCGGGACATGACGCTGGAGAACCCGATCCGGGCCATCCGCGAGATCAGCCACGACCCCACCTGCACCCGACGGGTGCGCCTGGCCAACGGCCGGGAGGCCAGCGCCCTCGAGATCCAGGCCGAGTACCTCAACCGGGCCCAGCGCTACGCCGCCAGCCGGGGCCTCTCCCCGCTCGAGCAGAAGGCGCTCGACATGTGGGAGCACTGCCTCACCGGCATCGAGAAGGACCCCCTCAGCCTCGACCGCGAGTGCGACTGGGTCATCAAGCACAACCTGATCGAGGCCTACCGGTCTCGCCACGAGCTGCCCCTCAGCCACCCCAAGGTGGCGCTCATGGACCTCCAGTACCACGACGTCAACCGCAGCCGCGGGCTGTTCTACCGGATGCAGGGTCGGGGCCTGGTCGACCGCACCTGCACCGATGCCGAGATCGACACCGCAGTGGAGACGCCTCCTCAGACCACCCGGGCCCGGCTGCGGGGCGAGTTCATCCGCCGGGCCAAGGAGCGCCGTCGCGACTACACGGTGGACTGGGTGCACCTCAAGCTCAACGACCAGGCCCAGCGCACCGTCCTGTGCAAGGACCCGTTCAAGTCTCGGGACGAACGGGTCGAGAAGCTGATCGCCTCACTCTGAGCCCGCGATGACCGCGGTGGAGCCCGACTACGACGAGGATCCGGAGCGCTTCCGCTCCGCTCGTCGCGCCGTGCACCGCTACGGCACGGCCGGCGACGTGCATCCGGCGGTGGCGGCTCGGCTGGCGGTGGAGGGCCTGGCCCCGGTGCTCGACGTGGGCTGTGGCGACGGGGCCCTCCTCGACGCCGGCCCTCCGCCCGGCTGGCTCGGTGTCGACCGCTCGAGTGCCCTGCTCGCCTCGGTCACCGCACCGGTCGTGCAGGCCGACGCGGCTGCCCTGCCCTTCGCCGAAGGGTCGGTGGGAGCAGTGTGCGCGCTGTGGATGCTCTACCACCTCGACCACCCGGCCGCCGCCGTCGGCGAGGCGCACAGGGTGCTACGACCGGGCGGCCTGTTCGCGGCCTGCACGAGTAGCCGCAACAACGACCCTGAGCTGGCTCCCTTCGTCGGCGCGGTGGCGCCCTCCACCTTCGACGCCGAGGAGGCGGCCGCCGTGGTGGCCGCCGTCTTCGGCGCGGTGGAGGTCGAGCGCTGGGACGGCGTCTTCGTGCGCCTGCCCGACCGCCCGGCGGTGGAGGACTACCTGCTCGGTCGGGGCGCCAGCGTCGAGGGCGCGGCCGATGTGGCCGCCGCGGTCACGGTGCCGCTCGAGCTGACCAAGCGGGGTGTGCTGGTCTGGGGCCGGCGCGCCGGCTAATGCCATCGTTCCGGCGGGCGACCGTCACCGCCATCCTCGCCGAGCGGCCGGGGCTGCAGCGGGTGGCGCTCGGCGGGGAGCGGGCCTACTCCCTCACCGACCTGACGGGGCCGGTGGCAGTGGGCGACGACGTCATCCTCAACACCACCGCGGTCGATCTCGGGCTGGGCACCGGCGGCTGGCACGTCGTGCACTGGAACCTTGCACGCGACGGGTGGTCCCAGCCGGGGCCGGGCCACATCATGAAGCTGCGCTACACCAGCCTCCAGGTCGACACGGGGGCGGCGGAGGAGCAGCACCCCGACCTCCCCGGTGACCTCGGCGGGACTCCGGTGGTGGCCTGCAGCCTGCACAGCCAGGTGCCGGGCGTGGCCGTGGCCGTGAAGGATCTCCGCCCCGCCAGCCGGGTGAGCTACGTGATGACCGACGGCGCCGCCCTGCCGATGGTGCTCTCGGACCTGGTGGTGGCCATGGTCGAGTCCGGCCTGATCGATGGCACCGTCACCGCCGGCCACGCCTTCGGTGGCCAGTTGGAGGCGGTGAACGTGGCCTCGGCGCTGAACCTGGCCGTCCACGCCCAGCAGGCGGACGTGGTCGTGGTGGCCATGGGCCCGGGGGTGGTCGGCACCGGCACCCCCCTCGGCACGACCGCCCTGGAGGTGGCGGGCATCCTCGACGCCACCGCCTGGCTGGGCGGCCGGCCCGTGGCCTGCCTGAGGGTGGGGGAGGGCGACGCCCGGGAGCGCCATCGGGGCGTCAGCCACCACACCCGCACCGCGCTCGGAGCGACCCGCTCGGAGGTGACGGTGGCCGCCCCCGCCGGGTTGGACCTCCCCGCCGGGCCCTGGGACCGCCACCGGGTGGTGGCGGTGGATCCGCCTGACGTGGCCGCGCTGCTGGCGGCCCGGGACCTCCGGGTGACCACCATGGGCCGCGGGCCGGAGGAGGAACCGGGGTTCTTCGCCGCGTGCGGCGCGGCCGGCGCTGTCGCCGCCGAGATGCTGGGCCCGTCGTGACGGCGCCGGCGGCGCCGACCGGTAGCTTGCGGGCGGTGGCCAGCCGGATCGAGCGCCTCCTCAACCTGCTGAACGTGCTCATCGGCGCCGAGCGGCCGGTCAGCGCGGCACGGATCCGGGCGATGGTGCCCGGCTATCCCGCCGAGCAGGCGAGCTTCCATCGTCAGTTCGAGCGGGACAAGGCCGAGCTGCGGGACATGGGCCTGCCGCTGGCCGCCGAGACCGTGCCGGGCACCTACCCCGAGGAGGTCGGCTACCGAATCCCGAGGGAGGAGGCCTACCTTCGCGACCCCGGCCTGGAGCCCGAGGAGCTGGCCGCCCTGCACCTGGCCGCTTCGGCCATTCGCCTGGAGGGGATCGAGGGCAGCGGAGGGCTCTGGAAGCTGGGCGGCGCGCCGGAGGGCCCCGACGGCGCCGGTGCCGCTGCCGCTCGGAACGGCGCCGCCGGGGTGGCCGACCTCCCCGCCGATGATCGGCTGGTGACCCTGTTCCGGGCGGTGGCCCAGCGGCGCCAGATGCGCTTCACCTACGGGGAGGTGCCCCGCCGACTCGACCCGTACCGGCTCGACTGCGCACGCGGCCGCTGGTACGTCACCGGTCACGACCACACCCGCAACGCCACCCGCCACTTCCGCCTCGACCGGGTGGACGGGGCGGTCGAGGTGGGCGAGGTCGGCGCCTTCGAACGCCCGGCCGCCCGGGTGCCCGGGGTCCGCATGGAGCCATGGCGGTTCGCCAGCACCGAGCCGGTGACGGCCCGGGTGCTGATCGACGCCGATCACGTGCCCACCGCCACCCAGGTGGCCCCCAGTGCCACCGTCGTGGAGGAGCGGGCGGACGGCGCGGTGGTGCTGGAGCTGGAGGTGAGCGACCTCGACGGGTTCCGCTCCTTCGTCCTCGGCTTCCTCGAGCACGCCGAGGTGCTCGACCCCCCCGAGCTGCGCGACGAAGTGGTGGGGTGGCTGACCAGCGTGGCCGAGGCCGGCCCGTGAAGGACCGGATCACCACCGCCGACAAGCTCCAGCGGCTCATCTCCATCGTGTCGTGGATCGCGGAGCGCGACGGCCCCACCATCGCCGAGGTGGGCAGCCGGTTCGGCATCGCCGAGCCGGAGCTCATCCAGCAGCTCGACATGGCCAGCATGGTGGGGGCCGAGTCGCCCGAGTACGGCGACATGCCCATCGAGGTCACCTACGAGGACGGGCGGGTGTGGGTGTTCCTGTTCGCCTTCCACCGCCCCCTGCCGCTCACCGCCGAGCAGGCGCTGGCCCTGGTGGCGGCGGGGGCCGGTCTGCAGGGCGTCCAGGGCAGCGACCCCGAAGAGCCGCTGGCCCGGGCGCTGGTCAAGCTGGCCGCGGTGCTGGGCGTCGACCCGACCGAGGCGCTCGAGGTCGACCTAGGGGTGGCCGACACGGCGGTGCTGGGCGAGCTGCGGGCGGCGGCGACCGAGCACCGGCGCGTCGAGCTGGACTACTGGTCGGCGGGGCGCGACCACCGCACGTCCCGCCAGGTGGAGCCGTGGCGGGTGTTCAACGACGCAGGGGCCTGGTACCTGCAGGCCAACTGCCACCTCGCCGGAGGCGAACGGGTCTTCCGGGTGGACCGCGTCCGGGGCGTGCAGCGCCTGGCTGAGACCTTCGTGCCGCCCACGCCCCTGCCCGAGGCGTCCTCCTACCGGGCCGGTGCCGGCGATCCCCGGGTGGTGCTCGAGCTCGAGCCCGAGGCCCGGTGGGTGGCGCAGTCGTTCCCGGTGGACGAGGTGGTCGACCTCGGTGGCGGTCGACTGCGGGTGACGATGCCGGCGGCGGCCCCGGCCTGGCTGGCCCGGGTGCTGCTCCGGCTCGGCCCTCACGCCCGCCCGGTCCACGTGGACGAGCGCTCGGGTGGGCCCGGCGTGGCGGCCGACGCGGCGGCTCGGATCCTGGCGCGGTACCGGTAGCCGCGCCTGGCCGGCGGCGATGGTTCGAGAAGGACAACCGCTAGCGTCGTCGTCCGTGGCCGACACCAGGGTGGAGCCCGAGGACGAGGGCACCGCCCCAGAGGTTCCCACCGCGCCGGCGGAGACGGCCGCGGGCCCCACCGACGCCGATGCCCACACCGATGCCAAGGCCACGCGGCCGTCGGTGCTGCGGTCGGTCGTCGAGTGGCTCCTGGTGCTGGGGGGAGCGCTGCTGGTGGCCCTGGTGATCCGCACCTTCCTCTTCGCCACGTTCTGGATCCCTTCGGCCTCCATGCACCCGACGCTGCTGGAGAAGGACCGGGTGATCGTGAACAAGCTCAGCTACAAGGTCCACGAGGTCCACCGCGGCGACGTGGTGGTCTTCTCCAAACCGCCCGGCGAAGCCGACATCACCGAGGACGGCCGCCAGGTCAAGGACCTCATCAAGCGGGTGGTGGGCCTGCCCGGTGAGACCGTCACCCTTCGCGACGGCAAGGTGCTCGTCGACGGCAAGGTGCTGCCGGAGCCCTACCTGCCACGGGGCACTCGCACCGAGCCCATCTGCGACCTGCAGACCACCTTCGAGGTGCCCGAGGGGTCGGTGTTCGTGATGGGGGACAACCGGGCCAACTCCAAGGACGCCCGCTGCTTCCGCGAACATTCCATCCGCACCTCCTCCATCGTGGGACGCGCCTTTGTGCGCATCTGGCCCTTCTCCCGTGTAGACGGCATCTGAGGCTCCTAGGCCGCCCGGGCCAGCGCCTCCACCATGCGGTCGGTGTGGTCGCTGTAGACGGCGTCGATCCCCATGGCCAGGAGGCCGTCGAGAACGCGGTCGAACTGGGCGTCCCAGCCGAAGGCGAGGACGTCGAACCGGTGGAAGAGGGTGGTGAGGCCTCCGGTCCACTCGCTGTGGTGCAGGTTCACGGCGTCGATCCCCCTGGCCTGGAGCTGGGCGGCGTGGCGCTCGGTGCCCGACCTCATCCGGCGTAGCCGGGTGGAGTCCACCAGGCGGACCTCCGGCGCCCGCTGGCGCCAGGAGGTCAGCAGGTCGTGGTCGTCGTGGCAGAGCCACAGCCGTCCGAGGGCGGCCGGCCCGGCCTGCCGGGCCGCTTCGATCAGGGGCGGAGCGGCGGCCGGGTCCTTAACGTCGATCGACAGCTCGAAGTCGTCGCCGCACGTCTCATAGAGCGCCTCGACGGTGGGGATGTGCGCGGGCAGGTCGGCCCGGGCGACGTTGCCTATCGACCGGCGCCGCAAGGCGGAGCCGACCATGCCGTCGTGGTCGAGCACGGCGACGCCGTCGGCGGTCACCCAGGCGTCGCTCTCGAGCCCGGTGGCCCCGAGCTTGCGGGCGAGGGCGAACGCCTCCAGGGTGTTCTCGGGAGCATGGGCGCGGGCCCCCCGGTGGGCGAACCCGATCGGTGGCCGACGCAACGACGGGAGCCGGGTGGGCATCGGCTCATCCTGGCAGGCTCGGCCGGCGTGCCCGGCCGGCGCGGACGCCGCGCCGCGAAGCCCTCAAGGTCTTGGGGCATGGGCCGATTGGTCCCTATTCGACACCGAGGAGTGGGGATGGCGACGATCCGGGCCAGCTGCGCCGAGTGTGGGGACGTGGAGCTCACCACCGCGGACGTAACCGTGCGGGTCTGCGCCGACGACCACCGGGGCGCCTACGCGTTTCGGTGCCCCCGCTGCACGATGGTCGTGGTGAAGGACGCCGAGCCCCGCATCGTGGAGCTCCTGGTGGCCTCGGGCGTATCCCTCACCACCTGGCGGCTCCCCGCCGAACTGGCCGAGCCCCGCCGAGGCGGGGCCATCACCCACGACGACCTGCTCGACTTCCACGACCTCCTGGCCGACGACGCTCAGTGGATGGACGAGCTGGCCCGCCTGGTCGATGGCTGAGGCCCGGTAGCGTGCGGGCGTGACGGGGTTGTGGATCGTGTCCCCCACGGTGGTCATCCTCGGCTGCCTGATCCTGGTCAAGGCCCTGGCCAAGGCGGCCTTGGCGGCCGAATCGATCCGCGAAGAGCTGGCCCGCCTCGAGCCCGTCAGGGTCGCCTCCGGCGCCCTCGAGGGCGAGACCGCCCGAGTCGGTTCCGCTCGGGAATCGGTGCGGCGGAGGTAGGCTCCCCCGCATGTCCAACCTCGGGAGCGGCGAGATCCTCGTCGTCCTGTTGCTCGCACTGATCGTCCTCGGGCCCGAGCGCCTACCCCGGGCTGCCCGCCAGATAGGCAACTTCGTCCGCCAGGTGCGTCAGATGTCCTCCGGCTTCCAGGACGAGCTGCGCAGCGCCATCGACATCGGCGACCAGCCCTTTTCGCCGGAGGAATCCCGTATACGACCGCTGCCGTCGGCCACCTCCCTCAGCGCCCGATCGGTGGACGGGGATGACTCCGACGGCGACCTCGAGGCCGACATCCGGGCCCGCAACGACGACGTCGAGCCCCATGGCGCCGACCGCTCCGGAGCGGTGACGCCCGACGAGCGGGCCGCCGGCTGACCCGCGTGGCCGGCCGGCGCCGTAGATCTCCTCGATGAGCACACGGTCCCGATGAGCGCCCAGGCGGGCAAGGCGACCGCGGTCGAGGCCCCGGGCGCCCAGATGACGCTGCTCGACCACCTGGTCGAGCTGCGCACCCGTCTCGTGCGGGCCTGCCTGGCGGTGGCGGTGGGCGCCATGCTCGCCTGGTTCCTCTACCAGCCGATCCTCAACCTCCTGCTCGGCCCCCTTCGTGAGGCCGCACCGAGAGGATCGGATCTGGCCGACAAGCTGCTCACCCTCGACCCGCTCGAGCCGTTCGCGGTACGGATCAAGATCACCACCTATGCCGCCATCATGTTCGCCATGCCGATGATCCTGTGGCAGCTGTGGCGGTTCATAGCGCCCGGGCTCTACTCCAACGAGAAGAAGTACGCCGTCTGGTTCGTGGTGTGCGCCACCATCCTGTTCGTCCTGGGCGCCGGTATCGCCTTCTGGACCGTGCCCAAGGCGCTCGAGTTCCTCCAGAGCATCGGCGGGGAGGGCAACTTCAACCAGTTCTACTCACCGGCGAAGTACCTGCGCCTCATCGTCTACATGATGCTGGCCTTCGGCGTGGGCTTCGAGTTCCCGATCCTGCTCGTTTTCCTGCAACTGGCCGGGATCGTCTCCACCGACAAGCTGCGCCAGGCCCGCCGCTACGCCATCGTCGGCATCGCCTTCATCGTGGCCGTGATCACTCCCAGCGCCGACCCGATCAGCATGGCCGCCCTCACCGTGCCGATGGTGCTCTTCTACGAGCTGAGCATCGTGTTCGGCCGCGTCCGGAACCGCCGCCTCAGCCGTGCCGCCGGCGGCTGATCGGGGCTTCACCCTCGACCGCTTCCAGGTCGGGGCCATCGCCGCCATCGACGCCGGCTCCTCGGTGCTGGTGGCCGCCCCCACCGGCTCGGGCAAGACGGTGGTGGCTGAGCACGCCGTGGCCCAAGCCTTGGCCGCGGGGCGCAAGGCCTTCTACACCACCCCCATCAAGGCCCTCTCCAACCAGAAGTACGCCGACCTGGTCGCCGTCCACGGCGCCGCCCGGGTGGGCTTGCTGACCGGCGACAACGCGGTGAACGGCGAGGCCCCGGTGGTGGTCATGACCACCGAGGTGCTGCGCAACATGATCTACGCCGCCTCGCCCTCCCTCGCCGGTCTCGAGGTGGTCGTGCTCGACGAGGTGCACTACCTCCAGGACCCGTACCGGGGGCCGGTGTGGGAGGAGGTGATCATCCACGCCCCGCCGGGAGTGCGCCTGGTGTGCCTGTCGGCCACGGTGTCCAACGCCGCCGAGCTGGCCGAGTGGATCGCGACGGTGCGGGGGCCGACCGCCACGGTGGTCGAGGAACGGCGCCCGGTGGAGCTGGTCAACCTCTACGCCGCCCACGACAAGACCACGCGGGAGACGGTGGTGCTGCCCACCCTCGTCGACGGCCGGCCCAACCCGATGGGGGAGCGCCTCGACGCCGACCTCGTGCGGCCGTCACGCCAGTCCCGGGGTCGCCCCCGCCGGCGGTTCGCCACCCCACGCCGGCTCGAGGTGGTGGACCACCTGGCCGAGGCGTCGCTGCTCCCGGCCATCTACTTCATCTTCAGCCGGGCCGGGTGCGACGATGCCGCCGCCGGTCTGCTCGACGCCGGGGTCCGACTCACCGATCCCGGGGAGCGCCGCCGCATTCGCCACCTGGCCGAGGAACGCACCGCCGCCCTCTCCGACGGCGACCTCGACGTGCTGGGCTACGACCGCTGGCTGGCGGCACTGGAGGTGGGTGTGGCTGCGCACCACGCCGGGATGGTGCCGCCGTTCAAGGAGACGGTCGAGGCCTGCTTCGTCGAGGGGCTGGTGAAGGTGGTCTTCGCCACCGAGACCCTGGCCCTCGGCATCAACATGCCGGCCCGCTCGGTCGTGATCGAGACGCTCACCAAGTTCACCGGCGAGAGCCACGAGTTCCTCACCCCCGGCGAGTACACCCAGCTCACGGGGCGGGCCGGCCGGCGGGGCATCGACGAGCTCGGCCGGGCGGTGGTGCTCTGGTCCCCGTTCGTCACCTTCGACCAGGTGGCGGCGCTGGCCCTCAGCCGCCACTTCGCCCTCACGTCGTCGTTCCGTCCCACCTACAACATGGCCGCCAACCTGGTGCGCCGCTACGCGGCCGATGACGCCCACCGCCTGCTCAACCGATCGTTCGCCCAGTTCCAGGCTGACCGATCGGTGGTGAAGTTGCAGGCCCGGCGCGACACCCGGCGCGAGGCCCTCGAAGCGCTCGAGGCCGAAGCCCGCTGCGAGCGCGGTGACGTGGAGGAGTACCGGGTGCTCGTGCGGGTCGACGAGGAAGCCCGCCGGGGCACCGCCGGCCGCCGGGAGGTGGAGGCGGCCCTGTCCCGTTTGAGGCCCGGGGACGTGATCGACCACGGGGCCGACCGGTTGGCGGTCCTGTCGGTCGCCTACCGCGGCGCCGGCCGCTTGAGGGTGAACGGCATCGGCCGCAAGGGGCGCACCGTCGGCCTCGGTGCCACCGACTTCGACGAGCCGCCCTCGGCGCTGGCGTCGATCGCCCTGCCGGTGCCGTTCAACCCGAACAACCGGGCCTTCCAGCACGAGGTGGTCCACCAGCTCCAGCGGGTCCGCGTGAAGGCGAAGAAGGGGTCCCGCCGCCGGGCGTCGCGGCCGGAACCGTCGGCCGCCGCCGAGGAGCACCCGGTGGCGGCGTGTCCACAACGGGCGGCCCACCTCCGAGCGGCAGCCCATGCCGAACGGGCGCGACGCGAGGTCGCCGACCTCGACCGCCGGATCGCCGGCAGCACTGGCTCGGTGGGCCGGCGCTTCGACGCCGTCCTCTCGGTGCTGGGCGACTGGGGATACGTGGACGGGTGGCGCCTGACGGCCAAGGGCGCCCTGCTCGTGCGGGTGTACCACGAGTGCGACCTGCTGGTGGCCGAGGCGCTGCACCAGGGGCTGTTCGACGACCTCGAGCCGGCCACCCTGGCCGGCATGGCGTCGTGCATCACCTACGAGCACCGCAGTCGCATCCCGGCCCCACCCCCGTGGTTCCCCTCGAAGCGCGTCCGGGCCCGGTTCGAGGAGCTGGAGGGGCTGGGCCAGGAGCTCCAGGGCGCCGAGCGGCGGGCCCACCTGCCCGAGACCCGTCAGCCCGACCCCACCTTCTTCGCGCTGGCCCACGCGTGGGCCGCGGGCGAGGACCTCGACGCCGTGCTCGAGGACGAGGACCTCTCGGGCGGTGATTTCGTGCGCAACGTCCGCCAGCTCATCGACCTTCTACGCCAACTCGGTGACGCCGCCCCGATTGCCGGGACCCGGGATCGGGCCCGGGAGGCGGCCGATGGGCTGTTCAGGGGAGTGGTGGCGGCGTCGGCCGTGCTCGGGGCAGGCGACGCCGGCGAGGAGGCGCCCGCCGTCGTCGGTCCCGAGACGTGACCGTCGAGCGGGGCCGGGCGTGGGGGGAGGCAGGAGGGCTCCCGGTCGGTGGCGTCGTGGTGCGCACCGACGCCGAGGCGCGTGCGGTGGTGGAGCGGGCCAGGAGGGCGGGCGACCGGGTGCCCCCGCTCGGCCTGCTCGGCGGCGACCTCTGCCGCACGCTCGGGGGCACCGGCGACGAAGCCCGTCTGCGTGGAGCCGGTGCGGTGCGGGTGCCGGTGGACCTCGGCGCCGTGCTCCTGGACGGCCGGCTGCACTGGTTCGTGGCCCACCTCGTGGCTCGCCGGGCGTGGTGGGCGGGCGACGCCTTCGTGGCCATGAACGCCCAGTACCTCGGCCGCTGGGACGTCGCCCCCCGGGGCCACCCGGGCGACGGGCGTCTCGACACCTTCCACGTGTCCATGGGGCCGGGCCAGCGGTGGAAGGCGCGGGCACGGCTGCCGTCGGGCACGCACCTGCCCCACCCCGGTATCCACGAGGGTCGGGTCACCAATGTGCACGTGGATCTCGACGGGCCGCGGCCGGTGCGCCTCGACGGAGAGACGGTGGGCCGGGCGGCCGCCCTCTCGGTTCGGGTGGAGCCCGACGCGCTGCTCTGCGTGGTCTGACTGGCCGCTCGCCGAACCGTCAGACCTCGATGTCGCAGGGCCCCTGGAGGTAACGCCCGAGCTCGCCGAGCTCCTCGGACACCACGTCCAGCTCGGGGGCGTCCCGCAGGTCGTGGATCTCGTCGGTGGAACCGGCCGCGGCCACATCGTCCTCCAGGGCGGCGAAGGCGTCGACCACCGCTCCCGTCTGGTCGTCGATGGCGTCCGGCGCTTGGTCCGCCATCGACTCGAGCGTGTCGACGAGCTCGTGATCCTGCCGATGAGTCGCCGGGGCCGACCCTGACCGGGGCGGGTACGGTCGCCGGCCGTGCGCGCCTGGGTCCTCGAGCAGTGTCCCGGCTCCTACCGCTGGGGCGAGGTGGCCGAGCCCAAGGTCGGTCCGGGCGACGTGCGGGTGCGGGTGGTCGCCAGCGCCCTGAACCACATGGACCTCTGGGTCACCCGCGGCCTCCCCGCCCCGCCGCTGCCGCACGTGCCCGGAGCCGACGCGGCCGGCGTGGTGGACGCGGTGGGCGAGGAGGTCACCCACGTCACCGTCGGCGACGAGGTGGTGGTCGACCCCACCGTCTGCACCGCCGAGGCCATCGCCACCCTCGGCATCGACGCCCCCGTGGCCAGGGGCACCACCATCGTGGGCGAGCACCGGTGGGGCGGCCACGCCGAGGCGGTCGTGGTACCGGAGCGCAACGTGGTGGCTCGTCCCCCCGGACGGTCCTGGGTCGAGTGCGCCGCCTACCCGACCGCGTACGTGACCGCGTGGCGGCTGCTGCGCCGGGCCCGGCTGCGGGCGGGGGAGGTGGTGCTGGTGGTGGGCATCGGTGGGGGCGTATCGGTCGCGGCGCTGGCGGTGGCCGCCCACCTCGGCGCCGAGGTCCACGTCACGTCCCGCGACGCGACCAAGGGTGAGCGGGCCTTGGCCCTCGGCGCGGTGGCCACCCACGACAGCGCCGCCGAGCGATGGGACGTGGAGGCCGACGTGGTGGTCGAGAGCGTGGGCCCGGCCACGTGGGAGAAGTCGGTGGCCGCCCTGCGTCGGGGGGGCCGGCTGGCGGTCTGCGGCGGCACCAGTGGGCGCACGGTGGAGCTGCACCTGCCCACCCTCTTCTTCCGCCAGCACGAGATCATCGGCTCCACCATGGGCAGCCCCGAGGAGTTCGCCGATCTCACCAGGGCCGTCGCCGCCGGCCTACCGGTGCACGTGGACGCCGAGCTGGCCCTGGCCGACTACCCCGAGGCGCTCGAGCGCCTCCGCCGCGGCGACCAGCTCGGCAAGCTCGTCCTCCGTCACTGACGCGCCGCCCGCGACGCGCCGTAGGGTCGCTGCGATGACCGACGTGGATGCCGTCAAGGACCGCCTCGCCACCGAGGTGGAAGGGCTGGCCGAGGTCCTCGTGGAGACCTCCCACTCCATCCACGCCCACCCGGAGGTGGGATTCGAGGAGCACCACGCCCATGACCTGCTCACCGAGGTCCTGGCCGACCACGGCGTCGCGGTCGAACGGGGTGCCTTCGGGCTCGACACCGCCTTCGCGGCGCGGGCCGGGTCGGCAGGGCCCACGGTGGCGGTGCTGTGCGAGTACGACGCCCTACCCGGCATCGGCCATGCGTGTGGCCACAACGTCATCGCCACCGCCGGTCTCGGCGCAGGGCTGGCCGCCGCCGCCCTCGCCGACGAGCTGGGCGGGCGGGTGCTGATCCTCGGCACCCCCGCCGAGGAGGGCGGTGGCGGCAAGGTGCTCATGGCCGACCGGGGGGCCTTCGGGGGGGTCGACGCCGCCATGATGGTGCACCCCGCCGGCGCCGACCTGCGCAGCATGAACGCCATCGCCACCCAGCAGTGCTGGGTGGACTACCACGGCAAGGCGGCCCACGCCGCTGCCGCCCCCCAGCTGGGCCGCAACGCCCTCGACGCCGCCGTGCTCGGCTACGTCAACGTGGCCGCCCTCCGCCAACACATCCGCCCGGACGAGCGCATCCACGGGTTCTTCCCGAAGGCAGGCGACGCCGCCAACGTAGTGCCCGCCCACACCCGCGCCGTGTGGTTCGTCCGCTCTCCGAAGCTGGCCCGCCTGGAGCCGCTCAAAGAACGGGTCCTGGCCTGCCTGGAGGCGGGGGCCACCGCCGCCGGCTGCACCATGACCCACGAGTGGCGGGACCCGGCCTACGCCGACCTGGTCGACGTGGACGCCTTCGCTGACCTCTACGCCGCCAACGCCGCCCGGCTGGGCCGCAGCGTCGCTGACCACCGCGCGGGGCCCGGGGTGGTGGGCAGCACCGACATGGGCAACGTCAGCTACCTCGTGCCCTCCCTCCACCCGATGATCGCGGTGAGCCCGCCCGACGTTGCCATCCACACGGAGGACTTCGTCCGCTATGCGGGCGGCCCCGAGGGCGACCGGGCGGTGGTCGACGGGGCCAAGGCCATGGCCATGACGGTGGCCGACCTCTGGCTCCGCCCCGGCGCCCTGGCCGCTGTCCGGGCCGAGTTCGAGGCCGCCGACCGCTCGGCCTGAAGCTGCTCGCCACCGAGGGCGGTCCCCGGGGGGGCGGCGGTCGACGCCTACCCTTCCCGCCGTGAGCACCTACGTCGGCGAGGAGTTCGCCCCCGAGGAGGCCGACATCCTCCGGCGGTACTTCACCAACCTCGACGGCCCGGTGTTCGCCCTGGTGAACCTGCCCGAGGTGGTGAAGGGGGCCCTCTTCGCCCGGTACTCACGGTCGCCGAAGAGCCTGCGGCGGCTGTTCCTCGACGAGTTCGTGGGCGAGCTCGACATCAGCGGCGACATCACCATCGACGCCACCGTGGGCCTGCGCCGAGCCGAGGAGCTCTACGACAAGGTGTTCTTCGAGTACGGCGACGACTCGGTGGCCCAGCTCGGCGGGGTGCACCTGGCCTGCGAGCAGGCCTCCAACCTGCTCACCAAGGTGCTCGAGTGGGGCCGGCTCATGTCCTACCTCGAGCAGTCGACCCGCTACATCGCCTACGACAGCCGCATCGGCGGCCGCTACCGCTTCTACCGAGACCCCGAGCTGCTCGGCTCGCCGGTGGGCACCCGATACGTCGGCGACATGGACCGACTGTTCGACACCTACGCCGAGCTGGTGCCCCGCCTGCAGGACTTCTTCCGACAGCAGTTCCCCAAGGACGTCGACGACTCCGATTTCGTGTACCGCCAAGCGGTGCGGGCCAAGGCGTTCGACGCCCTGCGGGGCATCCTCCCCGCCGCCTCGCTGTCCAACGTCGGCATCTACGGAACGGGCCAGGGCTACGAGCAGCTCCTGCTGCGCATGCGCGCCCACCCATTGCCCGAGGCCCGGGCCTACGCCGACCTCATGCTCTTCGAGCTGCGCAAGGTGATCCCGTCGTTCCTGAAGCGGGTGGACCTCGACGACCGGGGTGTGGCCTGGAGCACCTACCTGTCCACCACCCGCTCGGAGATGCAGGCCGAGGCCGCCCGGCTGTTCCCGCCGGCCACCCCGGTGGATCCTGCCCCCACCGTCACCCTCACCAGCTACGACCCCGACGCCGAGGTCCACCTGCTGACGGCCATGCTCTACCCCCACGTCGCCGTGCCCGAGCGCCAGGTGGAGGACCGGGTGCGGGCCCTCGGCGCCGAGGAGCGCCTGCGGGTGGTGCGGACCTACGTGGGGGAGCGGACCAACCGCCGGCACAAGCCCGGCCGGGCCCTCGAGCGCGTCGACTACCGCTTCGACGTGCTGGCCGACTACGGCGCCTTCCGCGACCTCCAACGCCACCGCATGCTCACCGTGGAGTGGCAGGCCCTCAGCCCCCGCCACGGCTTCACCCGACCCGAAGCGGTCGACCTGGCCGGGGCTGCCCCCGCCTTCGACGCCGCCATGGACCGCTCCGCCGCCCTCCACGACCTGTTGGTGGACCGCTTCCCGGCCCAGGCCCCCTACGCGGTCAGCCTGGCCTACAAGGTGCGCTTCGTGCTGCAGTGCAACGCCCGGGAGGCGATGCACCTGATCGAGCTGCGCTCGGGCCCCCAGGGCCACCCCGCTTACCGCGAGGTGGCCCAGCAGATGCACCACCTCATCGCCACCGAGGCCGGCCACCCGGCGGTGGCGGAGATGATGCGGTTCGTGGACCACTCGCCGGAGCCCTCCCTCGCCCGCCTCGACGCCGAGCGCCGCGCCGAGTCCCGCCGCTCCGCCCCCTGAGGCGTTCGGCTTGGAGCACCCGGTCGGGACCGGCCGTGAGCGAGGATCGAGCAACGTTGTTCAGACGGCCCAGTCGGTGGGGTGGGTGAAGTCGACCCATTTGGTGTGGATGGGTTCGCCGGTGGGTGGGGTCCAGTTGCTGGGGGGCGCGATCCAGTCGGGGCTGTGATCCGGGGGTGCGGGGCCGGCCCGGGTGATCTGTTCGCGGTCGGCTTTGTCGTCGGCGGCCTGCCACAACTGGTCACGCTTGGCCCCCAACGCGGCTTCGATCACCGCCCCCTCATCACCGGGCAACCGGACCGTCAGGGACCAGGTGCCGTCGTCGCCGTAGCCGAACCCCACCCGACGCTCCTCCTCCACCGGGCCCGTATCGGGCACCGCGTCGGGGTCGGGGGGTGGGATGGGCCAGGCGTAGCCCCCCAACAGGTTCCGCAACTGGGGCACCGCCAACCCCCCGGCCAGCTCGGCTACTTCGGCGTCGGCGTGGGTGGGGACGACCCGGGTGATCACCGCCACCTGATCCACCGACAGCTCCCCGGCCGCGAACCTCGCCCTCGTCGCCGGCAGCTCGGGAAACCGTCGGGCACAGCCCACCAGGGTGCGCGCTTGGGCCGGGGACACCCCGCAGCGCAACGTGACCCAGTGGTGGATCGACCGCAGCCCCCACCCCTCCCACGCCCCCGACGCCCACACCTGGCCGATCAACTCCACCAACCGGGCATCGAGCACATTGCGGCTCCCCGCCAACTCCACCACCGCGTCCGACAACCCATCAGCCACCACATCGGAGTCGCTCGGCAGTCCAAACATCTGTACGTAGGCTATCATTGACGCGACCTGATGAAGGCTCATTTCACAAGAAATCGAGAACTTCCTCGATCGGGTGTCGCGTCCGGTCGAGCGCCGATATCGGAACGAAGCCGCCAGGCTCCTACGGTCTCACCATGGACGAGCATCCTTTTGTCAGGGCGTGGCGAATCCGCGACGCCGAGGAGTGGGGGAGAGCCCTCGCCTCCGACGTCGTGCTGCACTCGCCGATCCTGACCGCTCCGTTCGAGGGGCGGGCGGCGGCGGTCGACCTGTACCGGGTGCTGTTCAAGACGTTCGGGCCCGTGGAGATCGCCCCCGCGTTCTCCGAGGGCTCCGCCCACGCCTTCTTCTGGCGGGCCGCCATCGGTCGGCGCACGGTCGACGGAGTCGACCTGATCCGCCACGATCCCGTCACCGGCGAGATCGTCGACATCACGGTGATGATCCGTCCGCTCGTGGACATCGCCACCTTCGCCGCCGCCGTGGGCCCGGGCCTGGCCCAGCAGCGGAGCAGGGCACGGGGACGCTGGGCGCGGGCCCTGACCCTTCCCCTGCGCCCCTTCTTCACCGCCGTCGACCGGATCTCCGCCCGCCTCATCGGCTGACTACGCCCGACCCGCCAGCTCCGACTCATCCAGAGGGGTGAGTGGTGCTCATGTTGCTGTTGGGGTTGATGTTGAGCCTGAGGTGTGTCAGTCTTCGCGGCGTCCCGCGGGCGGAGAACCTGGGGAGGTCCCGCCATCGGCGCGCACCCGTCCACCCATCTCCGTCCCTCCATCACCAAGACCCCGGTGGCGATCGGCGCGCTCGCCGTGGCCCTCGCCGCCGTCCTCCTCGCCGGAGTGGTCCCGGCGGGGGCGGCCTCCCGCCACGACCCCCGCTACCAGGTCCGTCGAGGCGAGACCCTGAGCGAGATCGCCCTTCGCCTGGGCGTGGCCACACAGAGCTTGGCCGCCGCCAACGGGATCGGCGACGCGGATCGCGTGCTCGCCGGCACGTCGCTCCGGGTGCCCAGCGGCACCGCCGGCGCTACCGCGCCCGCGACCAGGCACCTGGTGCGCCCCGGCCAGCACCTGAGCGGCATCGCCGCCGTCTACGGGCTGTCGGTGGCTGCCCTGGCGGAGGCCAACGGGATCCGCGACCCCGACGTGGTGGTGATGGGAAGGACCCTCATCGTCCCGTCGGTCGGATCCTCCAGCGCCGGCCCGACCCCGACCGGTGGGGCCTCGCTGCCCAGCCGGCTGCGCTCGAGCCCGGACCGACTGGCCCTGATTCCGATCTTCGATCGCTGGGCGGCGCACTACGGCGTGCCCGCCGACCTGGTCAAGGCGGTGACGTGGCTCGAGTCGGGGTGGCAGAACGGGGTGGTGTCCTCCACCGGCGCGGTAGGGATCGGCCAGCTGATGCCGGACACCGTCGACCACATGTCGGTGGTGATCGGCACGCCTCTCGACCCCGAGGTGCCCGACCAGAACATCCGCATGAGCGCTCGCTTCCTGCGCTTCCTGCTCGACGCCACCGGTGGGCGCACCACCTCGGCCCTCGCCGGCTACTACCAGGGTCTGGCGTCGGTCGCCCGCAACGGCGTCTACCCCTCGACCCTCACCTACGTGGCCGGTGTGCTGTCGCTGCGGAGCCGCTTCTGACCGACGATCGAGCTGGGGCGGGCGCAGAAATCTTCGCACGTCCCTGACCTGCGCCTACGCGCGAAAGGCCAGGTCAGAGCGCTGCGCGCCGGCGGCGCCCAGGTGAACGGTCGGCTACAACCAGGTGACGCCGTCAGGTCTCGGTCCGCCCAGTAGAGAACGCTTGTGCCGTCGTCGTCGATCGGATCCCGGTCGAGGACAGGTTCGGGTGGCACCACCGGCGGGCCGGGACCTGATGTGCGCGGATAGGTCGTACCGAGCCCGCGGGGGGTGAGGAACCGGGGAACGAGCGGCCTAACATCCCGCCCGCGACGTGGCACCCCCCGCGCCCCAGGCACCCCTCGAGGACGACATGGCGAACGACGACGAGCTGGTCGAGGACCCAGAAGACCTCGAGGTCGTCGACCTCGACGAGGACGACGTCGACGACGAAGACCTCGTCGAGGACGACCTCGCCGACCCAGCTCTCGTGGAGGACGACGACGATGACCTGGTCGTGGCGGACGACGACCTGGCAGCGGTGGAAGACGACCTCGTGACCACCGACGTCCTCGTGGTGGACGAGGAGGAGGGCGCCACCACCGCCGCGGCCAAGCCGGCGGGTGACAAGGAGAAGGGCAAGGGCAAGGGCGACGACGACGAGGACGAGGACGACGACGAGGTCGATCCCGACGATGTCGAGGAGGACCTGGACACCATCCTCCGGGATCGCATCGCAGCCGCGCCCGACGAGGAGGAGGACGAGGACGAGGTGGTCGAGACCGACGACCGCACCGAGGGCGGGGGACGGGTGCAACCCAAGCGCCCGGGCGAGTTCGTGTGCCAGTCCTGCTACCTCGTCAAGCACCCGAGCCAGCTGGCCGACGCCGACGCCATGCTCTGCGCCGACTGCGTGTGACGAGCGCCACCGGCGGTGTCGCTCGCTGAGCCGTGCCCCACCTGCGGCACCGTCCTGCCCGTCGCCGCTCGCTTCTGCCCCTCGTGCGGGTCCGGGGTCGCTGGCCCCCCGGCCGCCCAACGGCGGGTGGTCACGGTGGTCTTCGCCGACCTGGCCGGCTTCACGACCCTTGCCGAGGGAAGGGACCCCGAATCGGTCAAGGAGCTCCTCGACCGGTGCTTCAGTGCCCTGGTGCCGGTCATCGCCCGCCACGGCGGGACCGTCGACAAGATCATCGGCGACGAGCTGATGGCCGTGTTCGGAGCACCGACCGCCCACGAGGACGATCCCGAGCGGGCGGTGCGGGCCGCTCTGGGCCTGGCCGATGAGCTGGCCAAGCTGGCTCCCGAGCTGGTCCTGCGGGTCGGGATCAACACCGGGGAGGTGCTGAGTGGGCCGGTCGGGCCGGCGGGCGCGTCCACGGTGACCGGCGACGCGGTCAACACCGCCCACCGCCTGGTGTCGGTGGCCAGCCCCGGGGAGATCCTCGTGGGCGAGCGCACCTGGGCGGCCACCTCCGACGCCGTCGCCTACGAGGCCCGGCCGCCCTACACGCTGCGGGGCAAGCAGGTGCCGGTGGGAGCGTGGGCGGCGCTGGCGGTGGCGGGCGTGCCCCGCCGCCGCAGTGCCCTGGGCGTCGGCGCGCCACTGGTGGGCCGCGACCTGGAGATGGACCAGTTGCGGGGCGCGGCTGGCACCGCCTTCGAGGAGCGCCGGCCCACGGTGGTGGTGGTCACCGGCGAGCCCGGCCTCGGCAAGACCCGGCTGGCGGTGGACTTCGCCCTCCGCCGCTGGCAGCGCCGCGACGAGCTGGTGCTGTGGACGACGTGTCCGGCCTACGGCGCCAGCGGTGCCCTGGAGCCGCTGGCCGAGCTGATGCGCAGCGCCCTCGACGTCGACCCCAGCGACGACCGGGTCGCCCAGCTCGAACAGCTGGGGGTCGCCCTCGCGCCGCTGGCCGCCGCCGCCGGCGCTGACCGCGCCCTGCTCGGCGCCCGGCTGGCCCAACTGCTCGGCCTGCACGACCTGCCCCAGCGGGTGAGCGAGCCGGACCCCGGCCCCACCCGGGCCCGGGTCGTCGACCAGCTGGTGGCGGCCGCTCACCTCGTCCTGGCCGCACTGGCCGGCACCCGGCCGGTGATCGTCGTCGTGGACGACGTGCAGTGGGCCGACGATGCCGTGCTGGGGTTCCTTGAGCGCCTGCCGGCGCGGGTCGAGGCGGTGCCGCTGCTCGTGCTGGCCCTTGGGCGCGACGAGGTCCTCGAGCGTCGCGGCGAGCTGGGCCGGGGAAGGGCTGGCATCGTCCCCGTGCCGCTGACCCCGTTGGGAGCCGAGCCGGCCGGCCGCCTCCTGCGGGACCTCCTCGCCGCCACCGAGCTCGACCGCGCGGTCGGCGCGCCGGCCCCCGAGGTCGGCCCGCAGCTCGAGCAGCGCCTGCTCGACGCGGCCGGCGGCAACCCCCTGCTGCTCGAGCAGCTGGTCCGCTACCTGACCGAGCTCGGTGCCCTCGCCGCCGTGGACGGGCGGTGGCAGGGCACCACCGACTTCGAGCGGTTGGGGCTTCCCGACGGCATCCGGTCGCTGATCGGTGCTCGCCTCGACGCCCTTCCCGAGGCTGAGCGCGACGTCCTGCGCGCCGCCGCCGTGTTCGGCCGGCGGTTCTGGGTGGACGGCCTCGCGTGCCTCCTCGGCAGCCAGGCGCCGGCGCCGGCGGTGGCCTCCCTCGCCGCTCGGGGGATCGTCGAGCCGGTGCCCGACGACCACCGTCTAGGAGCCGAGGCGTTAGGCGAGGCGACCCACTCAGCACAGCGCCTGTTGCGGCGCAGCCGCACCGCTCGGCCGGACGACGGCTCGACCTTTCCGCGCACGTCCTCGGGGGAGTACGCCTTCCGCCACGTCCTCACCCGCGACGTGGCCTACGCCGCCATCCCCATCGCCGACCGGGCCGACCAGCACGCAGCCGTGGCTCGGTGGCTGCGGAGCCGGTTCCCCGCCGACACCGACGGAGCCCTCGCCGGCCTGCTGGCCCACCACTACGAACGGGCGGTGGTGCTGAACCGGGAGCTGGAGCGCACCGACCCCGGCCTGGCGGGCGCCGCCTTCACCGCCCTGGTCCGGGCGGCCCGGGAGGCCGAGCGCCACGACGCGCTGCGCGAGGCCGAGCAGTGGTACACCCGAGCTCGCGAGCTGGGCACCTTCGACCCGCAAGCCTCGCTGGAGGTCACGCTGGCCCACGGGGTGGTGCTGGTCAACCTCCGCCGGTTCGACGACGCTCGTTCTGCCTTCGAGGTGGTCCGCCGGCGGGCGGTGGCCGCCGACCTGGTGGCGCCCCGACCGGACCTGGCCCGGACGGCCACCGCCTGGCAGGCTGCCGCCGCCCGCCTCAGCGGTGACGGCGACACCGCCCGCGACCTCTTCGAGCAGGCGCAGCAGGAGTGGCGCGCCGCCGGCGACCTGGCCGGAGAAGCCGATGCGCTGCGGCTCCAGGGCTGGAGCGAGCTCACCGCCGGGCGGGCCCGGGCGGCTCAGCCCCGCCTGCGCCGCGCCGCGGAGCTCGAACGCCAAGCCGGGGTGGGGCCGCGCGGCGTCACGCTGCAGTCCCTGGGATGGTCAGAGCTCCTCGTCGGCGATACCGGTGCCGCCCAGGAGCACCTCTGGGCCGCCGCCGAGCGGCACTTCGCCGCCGACGATGCCGGCGCCCTGGCCTGGTGCTTCGGCATCCTGTGCTTCACCTTCCTGCAGCTCGGTCGCCTCCGCCAGGCCGAGGAAGGCGCTGCCGCCCTCCTCGCCCAGGCCCAGGCCCAGGGCGACCCCTGGTCGGAGGCCACCTGCACCGTCCTGCTGGCGGTCTGCCTCACCTACCAGGGCGACGTGGTCGCCGGTACGAGCCTGGCCACCGAGGCGGCACGCCGCTTCGACGAGCTGGGCGACGCGTGGGGGCAGGTCATGGCCCGCTTGGTGCTCGGCACCGCCGCCCGGATGGAAGGTGACCACGGCCGTGCCCGCCGCCACCTGCTCGACGGTCTCGAGGTGTCACGTCGGGCGAGCTATGCCAGCGAGGACGGCCGGCTGCTGGCCGAGCTGGCGTTGGTGGAGGCCGACGCCGGCGAGGACGACTCCGCCAACCGTCGAGGCCGGGCGGCGTTGGCCATGGTGCGGGCCGGGATCGGCGACCACGACACCGGCCTGCGGGCGCTGATGGTGCTGGCCGAGCTGGCCCGCCGGGCGGGCGACCTGACCGAGGCGCAGCTGCTGCTCGAGGAGGCCGTGGGCCTGCCCGGCACGGGACCGCCCACCGACTCCTGGCGTCAGGCCAACGCGGCGTTGGCGACGGTGTTGGCGGAGCGGGGTGAGGTGGCCACCGCCGCCCGGCACGCCGCGGTGGCGGCCGACGGTCCCGGGGAGGGGGTGCGGGTGGCGGTGGCCGTCGCTCGCGCCCGGGCGGCGGTGGCCGACGCCGAGGGAAGTCCCGCCCGAGCCGTGGACGCCCTGTCCGAAGTCCTGGCCCGCTTCGACCGGTGGCCCTTGGCGGTGCTCGGCCCGGTCCGTGAATACCGGGCCCACCTGCAACGGGCGCAGCTCGATCCCGGCTGAAACTTTCTAAGCCGGGGGCCGGTCGGACAACATGCAGCGATGAGCGAGCCCAAGAACCCGGTCGACCATGCGCTCGACCTGTTCGTCTTCGCCCCCCTCGGCTTCGCCCTAGAGGCCCGCACCCTGGTCCCCAAGCTGGTCGATCGTGGGCGCCAGCAGGTGGACGGCCAGGTCACCATGGCCCGGATGGTCGGCCGGTTCGCCGTTCAGCAGGGCCAGTCGGAGGCCGGGCGCCAACTGACGAAGGTGCAGGAGCAGACCCTGGGCGTCCTCGCCGATCTGGGGCTGCTGCCCCGTGAGCCGAGCGGTCCCGCTCGAACCGCCGACGTCGCCCCTGTCGCCGACGTCGATCCCTCCGAGGCCGAAGCTGCGGTCGAGGTGGATGACACCGTGCTCGACGACGCCACCCTCGCCATCCCCGACTACGACAGCCTGGCCGCATCTCAGGTCATCCCCCGGCTGGCCGGCCTGGGCGATGGGGAGCTGGAAGCGGTGCGGGCCTACGAGCGGGCCAAGCGTGGCCGCAAGACGATCCTCAACAAGATCGCCCAGCTCCAGGCGTGACCGCCGCCCCCGAGGAGGCGGCACGGCCGGCGGTCGAGCTCGATCGCCCGGTCATCGCGGCCCTCGCCCGCCGGGCGGTGCAGGAGCTGGCGCCGACCCGCGGGGGCGACGTGTGGCGCCGGCGGGAGGCCCGCCCCGAGCCGGTGGAGGCCTCCATCGACGCCGCCCTGGCCGCCGCCGCCCTCCCGGGGGCCAGCTGCACGGTGGTGGCGGGCACCCTCGACGACGTGGTGGTGGGCTACGGAGTGGCCTCGGTGGAGCGGTTGCGCGACGGCGGCCTCCTCGGCGTGGTCGACGACCTCTACGTGGAGCCCGACGCCCGCGGCGTGGGGGTGGGCGAGGCGATGATGGACGGGTTGTTGGCCTGGTGCGAGCAGCGGGGCTGCATCGGCGTCGACGCGCTGGCCCTGCCCGGCAACCGGGAGACCAAGAACTTCTTCGAGCGCTTCGGGCTGACCGCCCGGGCCATCGTCGTCCATCGCCGCCTGGGCGCCGCCGAGGGCCCGCCGGAGTGAACGGACCCGAGCTGTGCGTCAGCGCGCTGGTGGTGCGCGACGACGAGCTGCTGCTGGTGCGCCGTGGCCGCGGCCGGGCCGCGGGCACCTGGGCGCTGCCCGGTGGGCGGGTGCAGGAGGGGGAGCTGCTGGCCGAGGCCGTGGTCCGCGAGCTGGCCGAGGAGACCGCCCTCGAGGGCGTGTGCGGCGAGCTGGTGGGCTACACCGAGCTGCTGGGCGAGACGGCGTCGCCGGCGGGGGAGCGCGGTCACGCCGTGGTGCTCACCTTCCGGGTCCACCTGCTGGGCCCAGGTGCGCCCGCCGCCGGCGACGATGCCGCCGAGGCGGCATGGGTGGCCCTCGGCGAGGTGACCGAGCGCCCGCTGGCCGCCGGGGTGGGCGAGCTCCTCACCGACCACGGCATCGTGTCGGCGATCGGTCAGGGCAGGCTCAGCGGCCCTTCCAGGACGGCGCCCGCTTCTCGACGAAGGCAGTGATGCCCTCGTTGAAGTCCTCGGCGGAGAACATGGCCACGATCCCCTCGGCTGACATCTTCCAGCCCACCTCGTCGGGCTGGTCGGTGGCTTCGATCACGATGCGCCGGCTCTCGCGCACCGCCAGCGGGGCGTTCTCGCAGATGCGCCCGGCCATGGCCTGGGCGGTGGCCAGGGCCTCGCCCTCCTCGCACAGCTCGTTCACCAGGCCGAAGTGGTGGGCCCGCTCGGCGGGGAAGTCGAGCCGCCCGGTGAGCACCAGCTCCATGGCCACGTTGCGGGGCAGCTTGCGGGGCAGGCGGAACAGCCCGCCCGCCGCCGCCACCAGGTTGCGCTTCACCTCGGGCACGCCGAACACCGCCGTGCGCGACGCCACCACCAGATCGCACGCCAGCACCAGCTCGGTGCCCCCGGCCAGCGCGGGCCCGTCCACCGCCGCGATCACCGGCTTGGTGCGGTCACGCTGCACGAAGCCGCCGAAGCCGCCCCGCGCCGTGGACATGCCGCCAGGGTCCGAGGTCATGGCCTTGAGGTCGGCGCCGGCGCAGAAGATGTAGCCCTTTTCGGTGCGGGCCCCGGTGAGGATGCCCACCCACGCCTCGTCGTCGGCCTCGAGCTGGTCGACCGCTTCCTCGATGCCCCGGGCGACCTCACCGTTCACCGCGTTGCGGGCCTCGGGCCGGTTGATGGTGATGACGCCGACGTGCCCGTCGAGCTCGTAGGAGACCATGGGCGCACCCTAGCCAGCTTGACCGGCCGGTCAGGTCGCCGGCGGTACCCACGTGGGTAGGTGGGCATCGGTGCCCGACGCCACCCCCGCCACCGAATGAGCCCCGATGCCGGGCACCTGCGTTGCCCGTTCTGCGATGCCTACACCGTCGCCCGCCTGTACCTGGCGTCGGTGCGCCTCGACTCGTGCGAGTGCCACAGCTGCGGCGCCCGCTGGGACGAGGAGCCCCGCAGCGGTGCGTACCGGGGGAGGAGCAGCCCCGAGTCGGTGATCACCCCCAGGGAGCCGGGCTGAGTCGAGCCGAAAGGCGAGGCGCTCGCTCGCGTGGCCGATGCCACACCGCACCGACGAGTTCGGTGCGGTCGCCACGTCCGACCGTGTGAGGCCATCCGGACCACGCAGGCGGTGGGCCCGGACAGCCGGCCCAGAGCCCAGGAGGCTCCCCTTTGTTCGCACGACTCGGTCCTTGGTGCCACGACCGCCGCAAGCTCGTCCTTGCCCTGTGGGTGGGCGTGCTGATCCTTCGGCGGCGCCGTCTCGGGAGCGGTCGGCAGCGGGTTCCGTGACGAGTTCAACCTGCCCGACGTCGAGTCGAAGCAGGGCTTCGACATCCTCGACGAGGAGTTCGGCGGCCAGGGCACGGGCCAGTCCGGCACCATCGTGTTCCGCGCCGACCAGGGCGTGGAGGACCGGCGCGTCAAGGCGGCCATTACGACCGACCTCGTCAACCGCCTGCGCGACGAGGTGCGGCCCCCGGCCGAGCGGACCGCCGGGTCGAGGTCGCCGTCACCGGCAGCGTGGCGGTGAACACCGACTTCTCGGCCTACCTCACCGCCCGGCTCCCGTACTTCTTCGCCGCCGTCCTCGCGCTGTCGTTCCTGCTCCTCATGGTCGTCTTCCGGTCGCTGCTGGTGCCGCTGAAGGCGGTGCTGATGAACCTCCTGTCGATCGGGGCGGCGTACGGCATCGTGGTGGCGCTGTTCCAGTGGGGGTGGCTGAGCGACGTCACCGGCCTGCAACCCGCGCCCATCGAGCCATGGGCCCCGATGATGCTGTTCGCCATCGTGTTCGGGCTGTCGATGGACTACGAGGTGTTCCTGCTCTCCCGGGTGCGCGAGGAGTGGACCCGCAGCGGAGACAGCCGCACCTCGGTGGCCGACGGCCTGGCCGCTACCGCCAAGGTCATCACCGCGGCGGCGGCGATCATGGTCTTCGTCTTCGGCAGCTTCATCCTCGAGAACGACCGGGTCATCAAGCTGATGGGGACGGGTCTGGCGGTTGCCATCCTCCTCGACGCCACCATCGTGCGGCTGCTGCTGGTGCCGGCGACCATGGAGCTCCTGGGCGACAGGAACTGGTGGCTGCCGCGCTGGCTCGACCGGATCCTGCCCACCATCGAGGTGGAAGGCCACGCCGACCCCGTACCCGAGGAGGAGGAGGACCGCAGCGAGCGCGAGCCCGCCCGCGTCGGCCGCGGCTGAGCCCCCTCACCGTCGGGCGGGTAGCGCCGCCTCGGCCCGGGGCGGAGCGGTGCTCGCCGAGTCCGGTCAGGTGCGAACGTGTCCAGGCGGGGGCGGCGCCGGCGGGGTGGGCGCGGTCATCTCCGCCTGGGCCACCTCGTCGGCCACCGGGTCGGGCGGATCATCGGCACGCGCCTCGGTGAGGCGGGCCTCGGCGACGGCTTCATCCTCGGGCTCGCCTACACGGGCGGCCGTGGGCTGGGCCTCGGGTGCCGAGGGGGCGACCGTGGGCGGCACCGGGCTGATCGCCTCCACCGCCGGCGGGGGAACGTCACGCGGCGGGGGAGAGGCGGCCGGAGCGGGAGGCGGGGGAGCGTCGGCTGGACGAGGCGGCGGGGGCGGCACGAGCAGCCCGGACCTGGCCTCGGAGGCAGGGGAGCGGTCGGGTGCGGGCGCACCGCCACGGCGCCGGGCGGGAGCGGCGGGAGGTTCGATCCCGAAGCGGGCGGCGATCTGGGGCAGCCGGCTGGCGGTCTTGCGCACCGCGGCCAGCAGAGCGTCGCTGGGCGCGGCCGGAACGGTGGGGGGGAGCACCTTGAGGTGGACGGGCGAGAAGGACAGCGCCTCGAGCACGGTGGCCCAGCGGTCCTGGGGGGTCTCCTCGGTGAGGGCGCCCGCCGCCGCCTCCACCAGCCGGGTGGTGAGGTCGGGGGGCAGCAACGCTCCCGCCTTGGGGGGACGGGAGCTGAGGCGCAGGGCCCGGACGACCCGGCCTTCGGCCAGGTTCCCGGTGATCTCGCGCAGCCAGGCCGACTGCTCCTCCTCCACCCGCCGGGCCAGGCCGGCCCGCAGCTCCGCGGCCAGAGCGCGGGAGTCCTCGTCGCGGGCGGCGGTGTCGGCGGCCACGATCACCGAGCGCAGGTCGCGCAGGTCCAGCTCGTCCAAGTCGGCCCGGGCCGCTTCCGCCCGGTCGCGCCATTCCGCCACCCGGAGGCGGGGGAGGAGCTGCTCGGCCAGGTCCACCATCGGCTCGGGCTTGATCTCCGGGCGGCCCTCGGCCCGGGCCTGTTCGTTCTGCTTGTCGACGGCTTGGCGCACGGCGGGGATGCCGCCCCGCAGCACCTGCTCGGCCACCGGGCGCTCCTCCACGGCGAGGGTGTCGAGGACGGCGGCGCGGTGCGCCCGCCCCGCCCGGAGCCGCTTGGGGCGGGGCCGGGTGTCGGCTGGTGGGGTCGAGCGGCGGGGCCGGCTGTCGGCGCCCCGGTCGCGGTCGGGCCGCGGTGCCCGGGGAATGGAGGCACGGTCCCCATCGCCACCGCCGGCGCCGGCCGGCGCCGGCCGGCCCCCCCCCCCCCCGCGCGCGCCGGCGGGGGGCTCGCGGCCGTCACGACGCGCGGCGCGGTGCCGGCCTGCGCCCGGAGGCCCGGGGCGGGGGGGGCGGGGGCCGGGGGGGCGGGCGCCCGGGGGGCGGGCCCCCGCCCGCCGCTCGCTCGGGCGGCGATCGCCACGCTCACGGCCTTCGCGGCCACCTCGGCGGGGCGCCAGGGTGGTGGTCACAAGGGTCTCGGGCTCCTCTCGCCCGAAGAGCTCGAGGCGGGCCGGCTCGGGGCGCGACCCCTTGGGGACGGCCACGCCGAGCACCTCGGTACCGTCGAGCCCGATCTCCACCTCGGCCCGCAGCACGTCGCCCACGGCGGGGGCGCCCGGCAGCATCGCCGCCGGCACCACGCCCTTGGGTTGGCGGGCACCGGCCGCCCGCCAGGTCCACGAACCGTCATCGCGGGTGCTCGTCAGCTCGATGTCGATCCTGCGGGACATGGGGGGCAAACCTACTCCGTGGCGCGGTCACGTCCCGATGGGATGCTGGTGCTGTATCGCCCATAATGCAAGTTCTGTAAAGTTACGGGCCGGTTCAGGGATCCAGAGTGCGGGGCTCGATCCAGGCGGCAGCCGCCGGGCGAGCGTTGTCCAGCAGCCACCGCAGCGCGGCGGCCACGTCCTCGGGTCCGGCCGCCTCCTCCAGGTCCCGGTCGACGTCCTCGATGGCGGCCTGAAGGCAGTACAGGGCGCTCTGGAGGTCCTCGAGCACCCCGCGGTCCACGATCACGTCGTCGTCGCCGAGGCCGTGGGCGGCCGCCAACTTGCGGGCCAGGTGGGCCTGCTGGCGGCATCCCTGGCGGCAGTACCGCCGCGGCCGCCCTGGCCCGGGGTTGGGCACGATCAGGCGCCCGCACCACCGGCACCGCTCGCCCGTCGCTAGTTCCGTCACGTGACGAAAATAGCCGACCGCGGTTGCCTCGCACCGGCAGAACAGCAACCGCGTGATGATCACGGTGAGACGGATCGGCTGAGCGGCCCCCGTAGGTTCATAGCGTGCCCCGACGACGTCTCGCCGCGCTTCTGCTCTCGGTCGCCGTGCTGGCCTCGTGCTCGGGCGGCGGCGATGGCGGTCGCGCTTCGAACACCACTCAACCCGCCACCACCACGCACGATCGCACCCCCTACACCGGCGAGGGCCCTTACGCCGCCGGGGTCACCGACCTGGCCCTGGTCGACGGCCGCCGGGTGGTGGTGTGGTACCCGGCGGACAAGGCGGCAGCCGACGCCACCCCCCGCCAGACCTTCGACATCGCCAGCCTGCTGTCGCCCGAGCTGCAGGCCAAGATCCCCGCCGAGATGCGGGTGCAGTACGAGATCGACGCCCATCCCGGCGCGGCCTCGGCCGACGACGACGGCGCCTTCCCGCTGGTGCTGTTCAGCCACGGCTTCGCCGGGTTCCCCGAGCAGTCCGCCCACCTCACCACCTTCCTCGCCCGGTGGGGGTTCGTGGTGGTGGCCCCCGACCACGTCGAACGCTCCCTCAGCGGGCTGCTCGGCACCGCCGCCCGAGGTGTGGCCCGCCGCCGCGACCGCGAGGTGCTCGGCCTGGCCCTGGACGCGGTGGTGGCCGAAGGCCGGCGGCGGGGCTCGCACCTCGCGGGCATCGTCGACGAGGACCGCGCCGCCGTCATCGGGCACTCCGCCGGGGCCGGGGCGGCGTACGAGATGGCATCGCGCGACGGTCGCATCGACGCCTTCATCTCCTACTCGTTGGCCGAGCCCGCCGGCGCCGACGCCCCCGAGCCACCCGATGTGCCGGGCATGGTGATGCTGGGCACCGCCGACGGGGTGATCCCCGCCGCCTCCACCCGCGCCGCCTACGAGCACATGCGGGGCCCGAAGTACCGGGTGGAGCTGGCTCGGGCCGGGCACCTCGTGTTCTCCGACATCTGCCTGATCGGCCGGGAGCAGGGAGGGCTGATCGGCATCGCCCGCTCCATCGACCTGCCCATCCCCAGCGAGCTGGCCAAGCTCGGCACCGATGGCTGCACCCCCGAGGACCTCGACCCCCGGCGGGCCTTCCCCGTCATCGACGACGTCAGCGTGGCGTTCCTGCGCCGCTACCTCGGGATCGACGACGACGACACGGCGCTCGACCCCGAGGCCCTGGCCGGTGGCTTTCCCGGCGTCCGCGTCATGGTGCGGGCCCAGCGCTGAAGCCCCCGGCGGGTGGGTCAGCCGCCCACCTGGACCCGCCCCCCGGACAGCTGCAGGATCGCCCGCGACAGGGTGTCGGCGTCGACGTCGAGCCCGTGGAGGCCGAGCACCAGGCCGCGCCGGTGCACCAGCTTCCACAGCCGCTGGTCGTGGGGGGCCTGCACGCCGGGCGTGTCGGGGCCGACGCCGGGCATGGGCCGCACGACCAGCCGGCGCCCCAGGGTGCGGCGCTCGATGCGGGCGACCGCCGGCCAGGGCAGGGTCACCGAGCCGTACCCCGGCACGGCGAGCCAGAGGCCGCCGCCCGAGATGACGGCGGCGACGTCGACCGCGGCCCGCTTCCCCCACGAGTAGGCGTGGACCGTGATCTGGAAGACCTGGCTGATGACGAGGATGGCGAAGGGGCCGCCCGCCACCAGGGACGCCGACTCCCCCGCTGCCCACAGCCCGGCGCCCAGGACGCCGGTCAGGATGACCGCGTGGAGCACGACGATGGCGGTGAAGCGCCCGTTCACCTTGGCCCGGTCGGTGCGCACGACCAACTGCGGCGCGGTGGCGGTCGCGGTCGCGGTCACCTTCGGGTTGCCTGCACGCCTCCATGCTCGCACGCCGCCCGGCCAGCCCCCACACGCCAACGGATCGGGCGACGGCCGGGCCTCCTAGACTGGCGTCCAGCTCGGCCGGCCCTTCGAGGAGCGCAACCATGCCTGCAGCCACGCCTATCCGCCCGCCCCACGACCCGTTCCTGCAGTTCGCCGACCCGGCCGAGGAACGGCTCCACCTCAAGCAGCGGCTGGCGGCGGCGTTCCGCATCTTCGGCCGTTTCGGCTTCGACGAGGGCGTGGCCGGCCACATCACCGCCCGCGACCCCGAGCACGCCGACCAGTTCTGGGTCAACCCGTTCGGGCTCAACTTCAGAATGATCACCGTCGACGACCTGATCCTGGTCAACCACGACGGCGAGGTGGTCGGGGGCAACGGGACGGTGAACGTGGCGGCCTTCGCCATCCACTCCCAGGTCCACGCCGCCCGTCCCGACGTGATCGCCGCCGCCCACTCCCACTCGGTCAACGGCAAGGCCTTCTCCAGCCTGGGCAAGATGCTCGACCCGCTGACCCAGGACGCCTGCATCTTCCACGGCGACCACGGTCTGTTCGACGACTACACCGGCGTGGTGGTCGACGTCGAGGAGGGCAAGCGCATCGCCCACGCCCTCGGCGAGCACAAGGCCGCCATCCTGCGCAACCACGGCCTGCTCACGGTGGGCCACAGCGTGGACGAGGCCGTCTACTGGTTCGTCACCATGGAGCGCAGCTGCCAGGCCGAGCTGCTGGCCCGGGCGACCGGTGAGCCGGTGCTCATCGACGACGAGATGGCCCGCCACACCCAGACCCAGGTGGGCTCGCACCTGGCCGGTTGGTTCAGCGCCCAACCGCTCTTCGACTGGATCCTGACCACCGAACCCGACCTGCTGTCCGGCACCCAGCTCGTCACCGAAACTGTCGCCACCCGCGCGTGACGCTGCGCAGACCGCCAGGCGGAGCAGCCTCCAGCATGAGAGCCGGATGGCGAAGCCGCTCCGAGGAGGCGCAGCCGACGCAGGAGCCAATGTGACGAAGTTCGGGATCTTCCTGGCCCCGTTCCACCCCGTCGGCCAGAACCCCACCCTCGCCCTCCACGACGACCTGGACCTGATCGGCCATCTCGACCGCCTGGGCTTCGACGAGGCGTGGATCGGCGAGCACCACTCGGCCGGCTACGAGATCATCACCTCGCCCGAGGTGTTCATCGCCACCGCCGCTGAACGCACCTCCCGCATCCGCCTGGGCACGGGGGTGAGCTCGCTCCCGTACCACCAGCCCCTGATGCTGGCCGACCGCATGGTCCTGCTCGACCACCTCACCCGGGGCCGGGTCATGCTCGGGTGCGGGCCCGGCGCCCTGCCGTCGGACGCCTTCATGATGGGCATCGAGGTCGGCCGCCAGCGCGACATGATGGAGGAGTCGCTGGAGGTGATCCTGGCCCTCCTGGCCGGCGAGGTGGTGAACCGCCAGACCGACTGGTTCACCCTCCGCGACGCCCGCTTGCAGCTCCTGCCCTACACCCAGCCCCGGTTCGAGGTGGCGGTGGCGGCCCAGATATCCCCGGCCGGTCCCCGTGCCGCCGGGCGCTTCGGGTGCTCGCTGCTGTCCATCGGCGCCACCACCCAGGGCGGGTTCGACCTGCTCGGTTCCCACTGGGACATCATGGAGGAACGGGCCGAGCAGTTCGCCACCACCGTCGACCGGCGCGACTGGCGCCTGGTGGCACCGGTCCACGTGGCCGAGACCCGCGAGCAGGCCTACCGCGACGTGCAGTTCGGCTTGGCCGACTGGGTCGACTACTTCCAGCGGGTGGCGGCCCTTCCCCTCGCCCCCGACACGACCAACACCACCGAGCTGGCCGACGCCATGAACGCCTCGGGCTTCGCCGTCGTCGGCACGCCCGACGACGTGGCCGGCCAGATCAGCCGCCTGCACGAGCAGTCGGGCGGGTTCGGCACCTTCCTCTGCATGGCCCACGACTGGGCCGACCGGGCCGCCACCGCCCGCTCCTACGCCCTGCTGGCCCGGGAGGTCTTCCCCCGCTTCCAGGGCTCGGCCGACCCCCTCACCCGGTCCCGGGACTGGGCCATCGAGCGCCGACCGGAGTTCATCGGCGCCGTCGGTGGGGCGGTCATGGACGCCATCTCCAAGCACCACGCCGAGAAGGCCGAGCACGCCGAGAAGGGCGAGCACGCCGGGAAGGGCGAGCACGCCGGGAAGGGCGAGCACGCCGAGGCGGGCATCCAGAAGGCCGAGCCGGCCGAGGCCGGCGCCGGCGATTGAGGGCCGTGTCCGAGCCGTCCGCCGCCGACGTCGACGCCTCCTTCGTCGCCCGCCACATCGGGCCACGGCCGAGCGACGTGGAGAAGATGCTGGCCTTTCTCGGCTACGCCGACCTCGAGGACCTGGTGGCCGACGCCGTGCCCGCCGGGATCCGCCAACCCGGCGAGTTGGCGCTGCCGGCGCCGGTGTCGGAGGCCGGGGTGTTGGCCGAGCTGGGCGAGCTGGCCGCCCGCAACCGGGTGGTCACCTCCATGATCGGCATGGGGTACTCGGGAACCGTCACCCCTGCGGTCATCCGCCGCAACGTGCTGGAGGACCCGGCCTGGTACACCGCGTACACGCCGTACCAGCCCGAGATCTCCCAGGGGCGGCTGGAGGCGCTGATCACCTTCCAGACCATGGTGGCCGACCTCACCGGCCTGGCCCTCGCCAACGCCTCCCTGCTCGACGAGGCCACCGCCGCCGCCGAGGCCATGACCCTCTGCCGCCGGGCCTCTCGCGCTCCCGACGGTGCCGTCTTCGTCGTCGACGCCGACTGCCACCCCCAGACCCTGGCGGTGGTGCGCACCCGGGCCGAGCCCCTCGGCATCGACGTGGTGGCGACCGACCTGGCCGGCGGCGGCGCCGGCGACCTGCCGGGCGGGGACATCTTCGGGGTGCTGGTGCAGGAACCGTCCTCGACCGGCCTGGTCCGCGACACCTCTGCGCTCATCGAGGCCGCCCACCATCGCGGTGCCCTGGTGGCGGTGGCCACCGACCTGCTGGCCCTCTGCCTGCTGCGCCCGCCGGGAGAGGCGGGAGCCGACGTGGCCATCGGGTCCAGCCAGCGGTTCGGCGTGCCCCTCGGCTACGGCGGCCCCCACGCCGGGTTCATGGCGGTGCGCGACGGGCTCCAGCGGTCGCTGCCCGGGCGGCTGGTCGGCGTATCGGTCGACGCCGACGGCCACCAGGCCTACCGGCTCGCCCTCCAGACCCGCGAGCAGCACATCCGCCGGGAGAAGGCCACCAGCAACATCTGCACCGCCCAGGTGCTGTTGGCGGTGGTAGCGGCCATGTACGCCACCTACCACGGCCCCGAGGGGCTCACCGCCATCGCCCGGCGGGTGCACCACCGGGCCGCCGCGCTGGCCGAGCGACTGCGCCACGGTGGCGTGGAGCTGGTCCACCCGGCCTTCTTCGACACCGTCGCCGCCCGGGTCCCGGGACGGGCCGACGAGGTGGTGGCCGCCGCCCTGGCCCGGGGGGTCAACCTGCGCCGCGTCGATGCCGACACGGTGGCCATCGCCTGCGATGAGACCACCACCCCCGCCCACCTGGCCGCGGTGTGGTCGGCGTTCGGGGTCGACGCCGAGGCGCCCGCCGCCTCCCCGCCCGACGCCCTGCCCGACGACCTCCGGCGCACCTCGGCGTTCCTCACCCACCCGGAGTTCGCCGCCCACCGCTCCGAGACGGCCATGCTCCGCCACCTGCGCCGGTTGAGCGACCGCGACGTCGCCCTGGACCGCTCCATGATCCCCCTCGGGTCGTGCACCATGAAGCTGAACGCCACCGCCGAGATGGAACCCATCTCCTGGCCGGGCTTCGCCACCATCCACCCGTTCGCCCCGGTCGACCAGGCCGGTGGATACCGGGAGCTGATCGCCGACCTCGAGCGCTGGCTGGCCGAGATCACCGGGTACGACGCCGTCTCCGTGCAGCCCAACGCCGGCTCCCAGGGTGAGTTGGCCGGGCTCCTCGCCATCCGGGCCTACCACCACAGTCGAGGCGAGTCCCGCCGCACCATCTGCCTCATCCCCTCCTCGGCCCACGGCACCAACGCCGCCTCCGCGGTGATGGCCGGCATGGGGGTGGTGGTGGTTGCCTGCGACGAGGGCGGCAACGTCGACGTGGACGACCTGGCGAGCAAGGTCGCCGACGCCGGGGACCGGCTGGCGGCGCTGATGGTCACCTATCCCTCCACCCACGGCGTCTTCGAAGAGGAGATCCACCAGATCTGCGACCTGGTCCACGCCGGCGGCGGCCAGGTGTACCTCGACGGGGCCAACCTCAACGCCATGGTGGGGCTGGCCCGCCCCGGTCGGTTCGGGGCCGACGTGTCCCACCTCAACCTGCACAAGACGTTCTGCATCCCCCACGGCGGCGGTGGGCCGGGAGTCGGGCCGGTCGGGGTGCGGGCCCACCTGGCGCCGTTCCTGCCCAACCACCCGCTGGCGCCCGAGGCCGGTCCGTCCACCGGGCCGGGGCCGGTCTCGGCCGCGCCGTGGGGGTCAGCCGGCATCCTGCCCATCTCGTGGGCGTACGTGCGCATGATGGGCCCCGAGGGCCTGACCCGGGCCACCGAGGTGGCCATCCTCAACGCCAACTACCTGGCCCGGCGGCTGGCCGACCACTACCCCGTGCTCTACGCCGGGCGATCCGGCCTGGTCGCCCACGAGTGCATCCTCGACCTACGGGCCATCACCCGGGCCACCGGCGTCACCGTCGACGATGTGGCCAAGCGCCTCGTCGACTACGGCTTCCACGCCCCCACCATGAGCTTCCCGGTGGCGGGCACCCTGATGGTGGAACCCACCGAGTCCGAGGACCTGGCCGAGCTCGACCGGTTCGCCACCGCCATGATCGCCATCCGGGCCGAGATCGACCGGCGACCCGAGCTGCTGTGCAACGCCCCCCACACCGCGGCCATGCTGCTGGCCACCGACTGGCCGCACCCCTACACCCGGGAGGAGGCGGCCTACCCGGTGGCATCGCTGCGCCGGGACAAGTACTGGCCCCCGGTGCGGCGGATCGACGGCGGGTACGGCGACCGCAACCTCATGTGCAGCTGCCCCCCGCCCGAGGACCTCGCCGAAGGCTGAGCTCGGGCCCCTTGCTGGAAAACGGGCGCGATTCACCCCCGAAATCCGGGGGGGATCGCGCCAAGAAGGGTCGTGAGTCAGCCCACCGCCGCCGGCTCGCTGGCACCGACGAAGGGCGTCGGCACGACCCGGGCGGCCAGCTCGGTGCCCCGGGCGTCGACGATCACCTCGGTCCCCTCCCCCACCTCGGTGACGAGCAGGGCCAGGGCGATGCCGTGGCCGAGCACCGGGGAGAAGTTGCCGCTGGTGACCGTCCCGACCGGCTCGCCGTCGACCAGCACCGCCTGGCCCTCCCGGGGCGGGCGGCGGCCCGGCACCGCCAGCGCGCGCAGCCGCCGGGCCACGCCCCGCTCCCGTTCGGCGGCGAGGGGTTCCCGCCCCCGGAACGGACCCTTCGACCAGCTCACCACCCAGCCGAGCCCTGCTTGCAGGGGCGTGATGCCGGGACCCAGCTCGTGGCCGTGCAGGGGCAGGGCCGCCTCCAGCCGGAGGGTGTCGCGGGCGCCGAGGCCGGCCGGTTCGAACCCGCCGTCGAGCACGGCCGACCACAGCTCCTGGGCCCGGTCGGCCGGTACCGCCACCTCCACGCCATCCTCGCCGGTGTAACCGGTGCCGGCCACCAGGCACTCGGCGTCCCGCCACTTCACGACGGCCACGCGGAAGCGTCCGACGGCGGCCGCCTCGGCGCTGATCGGGTGCAGCCGGCGGCGGGCGTGGGGGCCTTGCAGGGCCAGCACCGCCCGCTCGGCGGTCACGTCCTGCGCCCCCGGGCCGAGGGCGTCGAGCACCCGGCCGGTGTTGGAGGCGTTGGGCATGACGTCGAAGCGGTCCTCCTCGGCCCACCAGACGATGAGGTCGTCGAGCACGGAGGCGTCAGCCTCGTCGAGCAGGTGGGTGTACTGGGCCCGGCCCGGGCCGATCTTGTCGAGGTCGTTGGTGAACGCCCGCTGGAGGCGGTCGCGGGCGCCGGGTCCGCGGAGGCGGACGGTGCCGAGGTGGCTGACGTCGAAGGCCACCGCCCCGGCACGGCACGCCCGGTGCTCGGCCAGAGTGCCGGCCGGGTAGGCGAGGGGCATATCCCACCCGCCGAACGCCACCATGCGGGCGCCAAGGGCGCGGTGGGCGCGGTCGAGGGGCGAGGTGCGGGCGGGCACGGCTCAGGCGGCCGAGGTGGGACGCTGAGCCGGCGACCGCACCTGCTCGGCGAGGCCGAGCAGGCCGGTGGCCTCCGAGGCCGTGGCCCGCACCACCGGTCCGGCGTCGGCCTGCTGCGACGGCGCTTCCAGGCCGTACTTCACGAGCAGCTGGAGGTAGTCCCGCTGGTACAGCAGGCGCACCCGCACCTCGGGGTGGCGATGGCGCAGGAGCCGGACCTTGCGGTTCTTGCGGGTGACCAGGCGCTGGTCGAGGGTGGTGATCTCCACGTAGAGGTCGTGCTCGGGCAGGTAGAAGTCGGGCGTGAACGCCAGCGTGGGGCAGCCGTCGGCGCCGACCTCGAGCACGAAGGTGCGGGGCTCGTACTCCCAGGCCACCCCGTAGAAGTCGAACAGGGCGGCCAGCTGGCGCTCGGCGTTGTGGGCGAAGGACGCCGCCGGGGGGGGCTGGAGCAGTGGGATCAGCTCCCGAGCGCCGCCCGTGCGCTCCGGTCGGGCGGCGCCGGGTCGAGGTGGATGGCGTCGTCGAGCTCTTCCCTGACGTCGTCGAGGGCCAGCAGGTTCAGAACGCCCTGGCCCCGGGTGCGGTTCACCACGTCGATCAGCTCGGCGCCGTCGCGGACCAGCACCGCGCTGGTGCCCGAGATGACGAGCTGCGCGCTGACGATGTCCTCGCCGAGGTTCTCGCGCAGGTAGTGGAACGCCGAGCGCACCGACTCGAGCTTTATGCCCGCATCGAGGAGGGTCTTGATGACCTTCAGCTCGAGCAGGTCCCGGTAGGAGTAGCGACGCCGGGTGCCGCTCCCCTTGGCGTCGGCCAGCGAAGGGCGCACCAGGTCGGTGCGGGCCCAGTAGTCGAGCTGGCGGTAGGTGATGCCGCAGATCTGCGCCGCCCGCTTGCCGCTGAAGCCCTCCTCGACCGTGCCGTCGCTTGCCGTGCCGTCGTCCACGTGTGCCTCCACCCGCCAATTGTCACAGACGTGAAACTACGGCGGTGTGATGATGACGGTACGCCGCCGTTCGAGCAGCGTCAATCACGGCCAGCGGGCCACCTCGACGTTCGGGATCTGCTCCAAACGCCCTTATCCATCCAGGGTCCGACATGATCTCCTCTCCGATGCTCATCGGAGGGACTGATCACGCGTCGCGCGGGTAAGGACTGCCCCCACGGTCCTCGCAGGAGGGGTTGCACATGAGCCTGCCCAACAATCCGAACCAACCGCCCTACGGCGACCCTGTGGTCGCGGAGCCGGTGATCGCTGAGCCGGCACCGGAGGCCGCGTCCCCGCCGGGGGCGCCGCCGGCCGGTGCCTACGAACCGGTCACTCCGGTCCCGGCCGAGAAGCCCGAGGAATCCGAAGGGGGCGTGGGTGACAAGGCGAAGTCAGTCGCGCTGCTCGCGGGCGCGGCTGCGCTTGCGAACAAGGTTCGTCAGAAGGCACCGAAGAAGGTGCAGGAGCTCCGCGAGAAGCGCACCGCTGGCCGTTACGTGATCCTCAGCGACGTCGGCGGCCGCCAAGTGGCGATCGGGCCCTATCCCGACGAATCAGCGGCACGCCAGGACACCGTGAAGCTCGCGGGCGTTCCTCACCTCATCGAGCTCGTGTCCCAGAGCGCGTACTTCCAGCCGGAGGAGGGCGGGAGCGCTCCGCTGCCCTGACGAAGCGCCCAGTGTCGTCTTGGCCAGGGTCATGACGCGAAGTCCTCGGGGTTCACGGTCTCGATGAACTCCTTGAACTGCTCGACCACCTCGTCGGGCCCGCCCTCGGTCTCGCTCTCCTCGTCGTCCGCGGTGTAGCCGGCCTCGTCGAGGACGGCTTCGTCGGCGAAGATCGGGGTGCCGGTGCGGGCGGCGAGGGCGATGGCGTCGGAGGGCCGGCTCGACACCCGGTGCACGCCGTCGCTGGCGTGGAGCTCGATCTCGGCGAAGAAGGTGCCGTCGCGCAGGTCGGTGACCACGATGGACTCGACGCTCACGCCGAGGTCGTCGAGCAGGTTCTTCATCAGGTCGTGGGTCATCGGGCGGGGGACCGTCACATCCTCCATGGCGAAGGCGATGGCCGTCGCTTCGGGCCCGCCGATGAAGATCGGCAGCACCCGGCGGTCGCCGCTGCGCTCCCGCAGGAGGGCGATCGGCGTGCTCGTGGGCAGCTCGACCCGGACCCCGACGAGCTCCATCTCGACCACGTGCGCACCCTACCGAACCGACGCTGAGGTGCGTGGTCGGACGTGCCGTCCCCCGTGGGGCTCAACCGCCGTAGAGGTCCAGCAGGTGGCGGTCCGGCTCGGCGGCCAGGGCCATGGCGTCGGTGCCCCACAGGCCGTGCAGGTTGCGGTAACGGCCGGCGAAGCCGAGCCCGTAGCCCAGCACGAAGGTGTCGCCGACCTCGAGGCCTACGAACTCCACCGGCACCGGCACCAGGCGGCGGGCGGGCTTGTCGACCAGGGCAGCGGCGGACAGCGAGGACGGCGCCCGCCGGGCCAGCTCGGCCCGGAGCCAGGTGAGGGTCAGGCCGGTGTCGACGATGTCCTCCACCAGCACCACCGCCCGGCCACCGACGTCGGAGTCGAGGTCCCTCACCAGGCGGACCCGTCCGCTCCCGGGGGCATATGAGCTGAGGGCGAGGAAGTCGACGGTGACGGGCACGCTGACCTGGCGCACCAGGTCGGCGAGGAAGAGCACACTGCCCTTCAACACGCCGACCAGCAGCACGCCGTCGGGGTGGGCGGCGGAGATCCGGGCCGCCACGTCCGCCACCAAGCGGTCGAGCTGCTCGCCCGTGGCCAGCGGGGTGAGCCCGGCCGCCGTGCAGGCTTGCTCCGCCCCCGGCGGAGCCGGCTTCGCCGATCCGGGTGTCACGTGGGGTGCTGCTCCGCCTGGCGGCTCCGCATCTTCAGGGCAGGTAGTCGCGCAACGCCCGCCGCAACAGGGCCGACCGGAGGCTCTGGCCGAGCGCGGCCAGCTCGCCGAGGGTGATCACCGCCTGCTGGCGGGCCTGCGGGTTGCGCTGCTTGACCATGGGCATGACCACCTGCTCCAGGAAACCCGCTTCGCGCTCGGCGGCCACCTTGAACATGCGCAGGTGGCGCGGCTCGATCCCGTGGCGGAGGAACCCGGCCGCCTTCTGGGCGACCACGAGGGCGTCGCCGTCGTAGTACACGTCGGCGCCCACGTTGCTCCCGGCGACGAGGCCGTACTCCTCCAGCTCGCGTAGCTGGCCGATGGCCAGCCCACTGGCCGAGGCCAGCGCGGCCAGGGTGAGGCTGACCGACGTGGGCCCTGAGTCGAGGGGCGTGGCCACCCGGCGCTCGGCGCCCGAGGGTGGCCCGGCCACCGGGCTGGTGGCCGGCTGGGCCTCGGGCGGTTCGCGACGGGCCCCGGCCTCGCCGGGCGCCCCCCCGAAGGGTAGGGACGGGGCCGGTTCGGTGGCCCGGGCAGCCGCCGCCCGGGCGGCGTCGGCCATCCAGATCGGCACGGGAGACCCCTCGGTTCCCGCCGCCGGTGGTGCTGCTACCGGGTCGGTCGGCCGGGCCGGGGCGGGGCCGGGCGCCGCGCTCGGATTGGTGGCGCCCACCCCGCTCGCTTCGGTGCCGGGATCGCGCTCGGCCAGGCGGTCCTTGATCACCTTGAGCGGCAGGAAGTGCTCCTTCTGCTGGAGGAGTATCCATCGCAGGCGCTCGATGTCGGGCTCGTAGAACTTGCGGTAGCCCGAGGGGGTGCGCTCCGGGTCGATCAGGCCCTGGCTCTCGAGGAACCGGATCTTGGAGATGGTGACGTCGGGGAACTCCTCCTGGAGCAGGCTCAGCACCTCGCCGATGGAGAGGTGCGCGTGGTCGCCCATGGTCGTCCCCGTCACAGGCCGGCGCCGGCCACGAACACCAGCTTGAACTTCCCCACCTGGAGCTCGTCGCCATCGGCCAGCGTGGCCTCGTCGATGCGGCTGCGGTTCACGTAGGTGCCGTTCAGGGAACCGACGTCGCGCACCACGAAGCCCTCACCCCGGCGGACCACCTCCACGTGGCGACGAGACACGGTGATGTCGTCGAGGAAGATGTCGCTGTCGGGGTGGCGACCGGCGGTGACCACGTCCTTGTCGAGCGCGAACTTGGAGCCGGCGTTGGGCCCGCTGCGGACCACCAGGAGGCCGCCCGGGGGGACCTCGGTGAGGTCGACGCTGATCTCCTCCTCGCCCGTCGGCGCATCCACCTGGAAGGCGGCCGTGGCCGGGTCACCGCCGGCGTCCTCGGCTACCTGCCCCATGGCCGACCCGCACGACGAGCAGAAGTTGGACCCCGCCGGGTTGCGGTGGCCGCAACGGGCACAGAAGACCTCGGTCATGCGCCGTCGACCAGGGCGCGGTAGCCCTCGGCGTCGAGCAGCCCTTCGAGCTGAGAGGCGTCGCCCACCTCCAGCACGCAGATCCACCCGTCGCCGTAGGGATCCTCGTTGAGGCGCTCGGGGGAATCGGCGAGGTCGGTGTTGACCTCGGCCACCGTGCCCGCGACCGGCGCGTAGATGTCAGAGACCGACTTGGTGGACTCGACCTCGCTGACGGTGGCCCCTAGCTCGACGGTGGCGCCCACGTCGGGGACCTGGACGAACACCACGTCGCCCAACGCGTCCTGAGCGTAGTCGGTGATCCCGATGGTGGCCCGCCCGCCTTCGACCCGCACCCACTCGTGGTCGCTCGTGTAGCGCAGGTCGTCGGGGATGTTCATGGCCCCGCCACGCTACCTCAGCGCCGAACCCTCAGGTCGAGGGTGAGGGGTGGGCCTAGCGCGTCATCTGGCGGATGCGGCGGGCGTACTCCTGGGCCAGACGGCGGGCTTCGGCGTCGCTGCGACCCTCGGCCCAGACGGTGGTGACGGGCTCCTCGGGATCGGGCAGGGCCAGGGCCCAACCGCCCTCGTGCAGCACCTTGACGCCGTCGACCAGGACGAGCTGGCGGTCCTTGGTGTGCTCCACCAGGCTGCGCATCACCATGCCCTTCTGCTCCCAGGGCGTCACCACGTCCTCCCGGGCCATGTGCACCCGGGGCAGGGCGTCCACCACCGCCGAGAGGTCGGTGCGTTCCCGGGCCAGCAGCTCGAGCAGCTTGACGAGGGTGGCGGCGGCGTCGAAGGCGGGCAGGAACCCGGGCAGGATGTAGCCGCCGTCGGTGCTGGCGGCGAACCCCACCTCGGGGCGGGTGGCGGCGTCCATCAGCGCCGGGGCCGAGGTCTTGGTGTAGAGCACCGAGACGCCGTGGGGCGCGACCAGGCTCTCCACCACCTGGCTCACGGTGACGGGCAGGGCGATCTGGTCGCCCACCATGTTTCCGGCCACCAGCGACACCAGAGCCAGCAGGGCGGTGGTGTCGCTGAGCACGCGCCCCTCGTCGTCGATCAGGGTGAGGTGCTCCCCGTCGGGATCGATCACCGCGCCGACCTTGGCCCCCGCCGCCCGCACCAGGGTGGCCACGTGCTCGGCGTGGGCCCGCTGGTCGAAGCTCATGGCCCCGGCGGTGGAGGCGTAGGGGTTGACGCCGAGCACGTCGGCACCGAGCTTGGCCAGCACGTTGGGCATGACGAACGAGCTCGACCCGTAGCCGTAGTCGACCACCAGCTTGAACGAGGCGGCGCGGACCCGCTCCAGGTCGACGGTCTCGCCGAGGGCGACCGTGTACTGCTCGAGGGCCCGGGGCGGGAAGCCGATGTCGCCGATCTCGGAGGCGAACACCCGGCGGAAGTCCTCCCGGGTGAAGAGGCGTTCGATCTTGCGCTGCCCGTCCTCGGTGACGTCGAGGCCGTGGGCGTCGAAGAAGCGGAAGACCACCGACTGTGGGTCGTCCTCGACCAGGCGGACGGTGATGCCCCCCGAAGCCAGGGGCTGGCGCACGGCGAAGCGGGTGACGGGCACCGAGGCCACCTCGAGGTCGAAAACGTCGACCCCGGAGGCGTTGACGCCCGCCATGATGGCCCGCTTCAGCATCCGCGACGCCCGGCTGGAGTCCCGGGAGGTCACCACGGTGGCCCCCTTCTTCAGGGTGCTGGCCCACGCCATCGCCACCCGGGCAGCCAGCTCCGGGGTGATGTCGACGTTGGCCAGGCCGGCCACGCCGGATCGGCCGAACAGGGTGCGCGCTCCCTTGGACTCCCACACGATGGAGGAGTTGATGGTGGCTCCGGCCTCCACCGTCTTGAACGGGTAGACCTTCACGCCCGGGCCGATCACCGCCCCCTCGCCCACGAAGCACTCGTCGCCGAGCACCACGCCGTCGTCGGTCCGGGCACCCCGCCGCAGGTCGCAGGCCCGCCCGACCACGGTGCCCCGCAGCCGCACCCCCTCGCCCAGGTAGGCGTTCTCGTGGACCACGCTACGCTCGAGGTCGACATCGCCGCGCACCCGCACGTTGCCGCCCAGCACGGTGTAGTTGCCGATGCGGGCGCCGGCGTCCACCCGGCAGCCGGGGCCGATCACCGCCGCGCCCTCGATGAGGGCCTGAGGATGTAGCTCGGCCCCCTCGCCCAGCCACACGCACTCGCTCAGCCGGAAGCCCGGGACCGCCACCTCCACCTTGGCGTCGAGCACGTCCTTGTGGGCCCGCACGTAGGCGTCGATGGTGCCGACGTCCTCCCAGTAGCCCTCGGCCACGGCGCCGTAGAGCGGCTTCCCGCGCTCGAGCAGCGCCGGGAACACCTCGCCCGAGAAGTCCACCGCCCGGCCCGGTGCGATGAAGTCGAAGATCTCGGGCTCGAGCACGAAGATCCCGGTGTTGATGGTGTCGCTGAACACCTGGCCCCACGTGGGCTTCTCCAGGAAGCGCTCGATCGAGCCGTCGTCGCGGGTGATCACGATGCCGAACTCCAAGGGGTTCTCCACCGCCACCAGCCCGATGGTGGCGAGGGCATCGTGCTCCTCGTGGTGGGCGACGATCTTGGAGAGGTCGATGTCGGTGAGCACGTCGCCGGAGATGACGAGGAAGCGCTCGTCGAGCTCGTCCATCGCGTTGCGGACCGAGCCGGCGGTGCCGAGGGGCTGCTCCTCGGTGGCGTAGACCATGCGCACGCCGAACTCCGAGCCGTCCCCGAAGTAGGTGCGGATGTGGTTGGCCATGAAGGCCACCGTCACCACGATGTCGTCGAAGCCGTGACGGACCAGGAGCTCGACGATGTGCTCCATCATCGGCTTGTTGGCCAGCGGGAGCATCGGCTTGGGAGCGTTGGAGGTGAGGGGCCGTAGGCGGGTGCCCTCGCCACCGGCCATGATGACGGCCTTCACGGCCTCGAAACTACCCGGCGGGCTCCAGCACCGAACGGTCCGCCCGCCCCTCGCGCAGTGCCCGGATGCCGAGGGGCACGTAGAGGATGAGCGAGATGTAGCTGAACACCAGGCCCGGACCGGCGGCCACCCACGCCAGCACCTCGGCGGTGTCGCGCCATCCGAGCGTGCTGTGGGACGCGAGGAAGAGCGGGAACGCCACCATGAAGCCGAACGTGCCCGCCTTGCCGAACCAGGTGACGTCGATCCGCCGCGCGCCGAGGGCGGCCAGCACCAGGGTGGCGGCGGTGACAACCACCTCCCGGACGAGCACCGCCACAGCCACCCACAGCGGGCAGCTTCGATCGACGACGATGGCTCCGACGCCCACGAAGAACAGCAACCGGTCGGCGACGGGGTCGAGCACCTTGCCGAGGGCGGACACCTGGTGGAAGTGGCGGGCGATGTAGCCGTCGATCCAGTCGGTGCAGCCGAGGGCGGCCAGTAGGTACGCCGCCGCCGCCCGGTGCTCGCGCCCGAACATGAGCCAGAGGAAGACCGGCAGGCAGGCCAGGCGCACCACCGAGATCACGTTGGGCACGGTGAGGACGCGGTCCTCGCCCTCGGGCTCGGCCTCGGTGGCGGTCATCGCCGCCAGCCTACGATCCACGTCCGCGACGCTGCCCCCTACCATCGGTCCATGGCGAGCATCTTCACCCGCATCATCGCCGGGGAGCTCCCCGCCCGGTTCGTGTGGCGGGATGAACGCAGCGTCGCCTTCCTCACGAGGAACCCGCTCGCCCCCGGGCACACCCTGGTGGTGCCCATCCGGGAGCTCGACCATTGGATCGACCTCCCGCCCGACCTCGCCGCGCACCTGTGGTCGGTGGCCCAGCGCGTGGGCCGAGCCCAGCAGGCGGCGTTCTCGCCGGTGAAGGTGGGTGTGCTGGTCGTGGGCGAGGAGGTCCCCCACGCCCACGTGCACCTCGTGCCGTTCCACCACCTGCACCAGCTCGACCTGGCCAACGCCGAGGCCGACCCCGACCCGGCCGCCCTCGACGACGCCGCCGAGCGGCTGCGGGCCGCGCTGCGCACCGACGGGCACGCCGAGGTGGCCGGCTGAGGTGGCCGGCTGAGGATGCATCAGCGGGTGAGGGCGAGGATGCCGGCCCGCTCGAACACCACGGCGTAGCCCCGGCGGACCAGCACCTGGCGCACGGCGCGGCGGTCGCTTGGGTCCCAGAGCTCGGAGCCGTTGGCGTCGGTGGCGGTGGTGTCGAGGATCACCGCCGGCGTGGTCGGCCGGAACGAGCCCGCCCGCTCGGGCGGCCCGATCCATGTGTCGTGCACCACCCGACGCTCGGCGACGAGGGCAGCCAACTGGGGGCTGACGGTGACGGCGGCGGTCTCGGGCACCGCGTCCACCGCCGCCAGCCGGGCGCGGTCGGTGTCGTCCCTGCTCCCCCAGGCCCACGGCTGCTGGTACGGCGAGCTGGGCGCGCTCTGCACGAACAGGACGGCGGAGGCGAGCACGAGGGCGGCGACCAGCCGGTGGTCCACGTTGACCCGGGTGATGCTGCGCCGGCCTATGCGCCCGAGGGCGACCACGGCGGCGATGAAGACGGGCACGGTGGCCACCACCACCTGGGACGTGGCCAGCCCGCCCCGCACCTCGCCGGCGGCGACCAGGCGCTGCACGGCCTGGTCGCCGGCGATCCCGAGCACGAGCGGGGGAAGGGCCGGGATGAGGTACCGGGCGGTGGTGAGGGGCAGGAACAGCAAGGGGGCGAAGAGGGCGACCAGCACCGGGAGGCTCGGCTGGCTCAACAGGTCGGTGAGCACCTGGAGCGGATCGGTGAAAAGGGCACGTAGCTCCGCCAGCGGCGCGGCCCCCTCGGCGGCGAAGGCCTGGGCGGCGGTGATCGGGCCGGTGGGCAGGCGGGGGTCGAGGATCACCACCGCCGCCGCCGACCAGACCCCGCCCACCGCCACCGTGATCCAGCCGTGGCGCCGGAAGCCCTCGAGCACGCCCAGGGCGCCGAGGGCGGCGACGGCCACCCCCAGGTCGGCCCGGCACAGCAGGACGAGGGCCACGCACAGCCAGTAGGCCGGCCACCGCCGGCGGCGACCGAACAACGCCGCCCAGGCCAGCCCGGGCACGGCCAGGGCCTCGGGGTGGAAGATGCTGAGGTTGGCGGCGTGGACGGTCGGCGCCAGCGCGTAGGCCATCACCACCGCCGCCGTCGTGCCGATCCGGAGGGACACGTCCTCGCGGGCCAGGCGCCAGATGGGCACGACGGCGAGGGCGAGGGCGAGGGCCTGGGTGCCCGCCAGAGCCTGGGGGGTAGGGATCCAGCGGGTCGCCTCCAGGACGGGCAACGCCACGAACGACCACTGGCGCACCACCGGGTCGGCGCCGGCCAAGGTGCTGGCCGGGGTGGAGCCGTGGCGCACGTTCCACGCCGCCTGGCCCCACACGCCGAGCCCGGGCCCCCCGTCGAGCTGGCGCACCACCGCCAGGGCCATGGCCGTGAGCACCACGAAGAGCACGGCCGCGAAGGCCCACGGCAGCACGCGGTCGGCCCATTCCGCATCGAGCCGGGCCTGCATCCGCAGCCCCAAGGTGTCGAGGCGGCGGCGCAGGCCCACCGGGCGGGCCCGTCCGGCGCCGGGCAGCCGCTCGGCGCGTGCGCTCACAGAAGCGTCGCCTGGCCTCCCACCCCGCCCGCGTCGGGCTCGGGGTCGGCGGGGTCGACCGGCTCCACCAGGTGCGGGCCGTCGTGGCGCACGTTGCTGACGTCGGGCCCCACCGGGCGGGCGACCGTCCACGCGTCCGGTGCCGGCACCAGCAGCCGTCGCAGCGCCTCGACGTCGCGGTTGGCGGGGTCGAGCCAGGCCTCCCACGCCGAGGGGGGCAGGATCACGGGCATCCGGTCGTGGATCTCCCCCACCACCTCGTTGGGCGGGCCGGTGATGATCGTGCAGGAGCGGAGCGAGGAGCCGCCGTCGTGCTCCGGGCGGCGCCACTCCTCCCAGAGGCCGGCGAGGGCGTAGGGCTCGCCGTCGGCTGACGAGATGAAGTACGGCTGCTTGCGCTTCTGGCCGGGGACCGCCTTCCACTCGTAGAAACCGTCGGCAGGAACGATGCACCGTCGCCTGAGGAAGGCGTGCTTGAAAGCGTTGCTCCTGGCCAGGCCGTCGGACCGGGCGTTGATCATGCGCCCTCCCACCGAAGGATCCTTGGCCCACATCGGCACCAACCCCCAGTGGAACGTGTCGAGGTGGCGGGTGCCGCCCGCCTCGAGCACCACCAGCACGTCGTCGGTGGGAGCCACGTTCCAGCGGGGACCGGGCCAGCTCGGGTCGGCCCCGCCCGGCTCGTGGCTCTGGCCGGGGGCGGCCGAGAAGTACCGGGCGATCGCATCCGGGGGCGAGGCCGACACGAAGCGCCCGCACATGGCCGGTCACGCTACCCGTCCCGAGGCGCCAGCCCGCTTAACCTGCGGCCATGAGCGACCTGGGTGAGCAGGAGGCGGCCGTGCTACGGGCGGCGGCGGCCACGGCCGCGACCACGCCGGTGGTGACGCAACTGGACGTCGCCGGCGCCCTGGGCCACGGCGGCAAGGCGTGGGACCCGCGCCTCGTCGGAGCCCTGCTCGAAGGTCTCGTCGAGCGCGGGTACCTGGCGGCGGCGCCTGGCGGGTCCGGGCGATCGACTCCCGCGGGCGACGAGCCGGGTTACGTCCTCACCAGCGCCGGGCGGGCCGTGGCCGGTGGAGGCGCCTGATCGTCAGTCCCGCATCGGGACGCCGAGGTCCTTGCCGCGACCGAGCAACCGGTCCACCTCGGGCAGGAAGGCGGGGTTGGGGTCGACGAACTCCACGCCGCAGAGCACGAACGCCGGGTCCTCGCTCGGCCGGATGCTGGCGATCTGCACCCGCCCCCAGTCCCCTGCCAGCTCCATGTGCACCACGGTCCCCGGCCGGCGGGCCGCCTCCGCCGGCACCAGCAGACCCGCTCCGGTGACGGACACGTTCTGCACGGCCACCTCGTGGACCACCGACTTCACCCGCCCGCGCCGGCCCGGCACGCTCACCCGCCATCGGGCCGAGACCGCGCCGACGGACCGGCGGGTGCCGAGCCGCCGGCACTGCTGCCACTCGGGTTCGGCTGATCCAGGCACCCTGGGTCCATCGGCCGCACCGGCGCCGACGTGAGGCTGTCGGGTCCTTCGGCTGCACCGCCCCGCGCCGCCGCTCATCTAGCTTTGCGTCCGTGACCGCCACCGCCCCTTGCCGGATCGCCGGACCCGTCGCGTGAGCACGTCAGTCGCCAGCCGCGACACGAGCGAGGTCGGCGAGCGCCGGGAGCTGCTCGGCCCGCGGGCTCAGCTCGTCACCCGGAGCTTCCTGATGTTGTTCCTCGAGCTGGCCCTGATCCGATGGTCCGGCTCCAACGTGTTGTACCTGTCGTACTTCTCGAACTTCGTCCTGCTCGGGAGCTTCCTCGGGATCGGCCTCGGCTTCCTGCGGGCGTCGCGCCCCCGTGATCTCAGCCCGTTCCTCCCGGTGCCGCTGGCGGTGCTGGTGATGGTCGTGTGGTTCGCGCCGCTCGACGTCAAGATCGAGGGCGGCGGGAACCTGATCTTCATCGGGGGCAACCCGAACCAGAGCGGCCTGCCCCGGGAGGTGGTGCTCCCCATCATCTTCCTGCTGGTGGCGTGCACCCTGACCCTGGTGGGCGAGGGTGTGGCCCGGGTGTTCTCCCGGTTCGAACCGCTCGAGGCCTACAAGCTCGACCTGGTCGGCAGCGTTCTGGGCATCGTCGCCTTCTCGGTGCTGGCCTTCCTGCGCACCCCCCCGATCGGGTGGGGCGTCGTGGTCGCCGCCGTGCTGGTCGCCACCCTGGCGCCCATCACCGACCGCCGCGTGGCCATCGGTGTCGCCGCCCTCCTTCCCGTGCTGGCCGTGCTCGGCTGGGAGTCCAGCCGGCCGAACACCTTCTGGTCGCCCTACTACCGCATCACCGCCGAGCCGCAGCCGGGCAACGCCACCCTGGTGAACGTCAACCGCCTCCCCCACCAGCTCCAACAGCCGGTGTCGGTCTCGGCCAGCCCATCGGGCCTTCGCGGGGGGCCAGGCGTCTACTCCTACGAGACCATTCGGCCCCCCGACCTCGACGACGTGCTCATCATCGGCGCCGGTGGGGGCAACGACGTCGCCGCCGCGCTGCTGAAGGGCGCCGGCCACGTCGACGCCGTGGAGATCGATCCCAAGCTCTACGAGCTCGGCCGGGAGCGCCACCCCAACCAGCCGTACTCCGACCCTCGGGTCACCGTCCACATCGACGACGGGCGCGCCTTCCTGGAGCGCAGCCAGAAGCGCTACGACCTCGTGGTCCTGGCCCTCCCCGACTCCCTCACCCTCGTCTCCGGTCAGTCGTCGCTGCGGCTCGAGAGCTACCTGTTCACCAAGGAGGCGCTGGCCAGCGCCCGCGACCACCTCACCGACGACGGCGTCTTCGTCATGTACAACTACTACCGGGAAGACTGGCTGGCCGACCGCTTCGCCCGCACCCTCGAGGACGTCTACGGCCGGGCGCCCTGCCAGATGTCCCTCGGGACCGGCGCCGTCCGCTTCTCGATCCTCGCCGCCGGGGCACCCTCCTCGCTCGACTGCGCCGGGGGTGTGGGCTCCGACCCGGGTCGACCTCACCAGTGGCAGGCGGTGGCTTCGGAGGTGGCGTCGCCCGCCACCGACGACCACCCGTTCCCCTACCTCAAGACCAACACGCTGCCCACCTTCTACCTAGTCACGATCCTCCTCATCCTCCTCGCCTCGGTCCTCCTCGTGCGGGGCGTCGCCGGCCCGCTGAGGTCGATGGTCCGCTACGCCGACCTGTTCTTCATGGGCCTCGCCTTCCTCCTGCTCGAGACCAAGAGCATCGTGCAGTTCGCCCTGCTGTTCGGCACCACGTGGCTGGTCAACGCCCTCGTATTCCTCGGGGTGCTGTTGAGCGTGCTGGCAGCGGTGGCGGTGTCGAAGCGGGTCCGCCTCCGGCGTCCCGCCCTCCTCTACATCGCCCTGCTGGCCTCGCTCGTCGTGGCCTGGCTCGTCCCGCTACGGCTCCTCCTCGACCTCGACGTGGTGCCCCGCTTCCTGGCCGCGGTGCTCCTGGCCTTCTTCCCCATCTTCACCGCCAACCTGGTGTTCACCGAGCGCTTCCGCGACACGGCTTCCTCCACCACCGCGTTCGGCGCCAACCTCCTGGGCGCCATGGTCGGCGGGCTGGTGGAGTACTCCGCCCTCGTCGTCGGCTACCGGAACCTGCTCGTGCTGGCCGCGCTCGTCTACCTGCTGGCCTTCCTCACCGGCCGCCGCCACCTCGCCCCCGCTACCGCCTGACCGCGCCGACACCGTCGCCCGGCGGCGATGTGGGCGTCCGTCGTCAGTGGTGGTGGTCGGCCGCGGCGGCGTCGGCCTCGGCCTTGGTCTGGTGCACCGTGGCGTCGGGGTGCTCCGGTGGGGCGTAGAGCAGGTCGCAGTGGTGGGGGTGCGCTCCACCCCGACGCCCGGATCGTGCCGTTCTGGCCGCTCCGCGTGGTGGGTACGGAGCGGACCGTCGTCAAGCAACGGGCGGCAGCACATCGCACGGGGACCCCCTGTGCGCGGAACGGCTCATGGAGCTGACAAGGAGAAGTCATGTCGCAGAGCAGCTATGACCCGGTGGGCGCCCGCGAGGTCCGCACCGACGACGTCGCCGGCCGCACCCCCGCCCGGCGCAGCACCTTCACCGAGACCAAGGCCGGCGTGAAGACCAGCGAGTTCCTCCTCACCCTGGCGTTCATCGGTGCGGTCCTCCTCGCCACCTACATCGCCGACGAGGACAGCCTGGGCCACGACAACGGCTGGCGGTTCGCCTCCTTCGTGGCCGCCGCCTACGTGATCAGCCGGGGCCTGGCCAAGCTCGGCGTGCGCGAGCCCTACCGCGAGGACCGCTAGCCATGCGCCTGGGCAGGAACACCGAGGTGAGGGTGCTCGGCGGAGGTGCCGGGTGCCTCGCCATGATCCTCATCTCGGTGATCCTGTCGGTCCTGCTCACCCTGCTGGTGAACCTAGGGCGCTAGTGGCCGGGTCTAGGGCGCTCCGTACTGGGCGTCCATGCCGGCCCGGAACTGGCCGGCGGAGAACTGGCCCGGGAGCAGGCCGTCAGGCCCAACGCGGCACACGCGGCCACCACCACGACGGCGGTCAACGAACGGATCCGTGGCATGCGCCCCCCCGAGCGCAGGGTCGGGCACCCTGCGGGCGTGACCCTAGCGCCAACAACTCCGACCGGAGCGACCTGCGGGCTACTCCAGCGGTTCGCGGTCCACGATCTGCTGGGCGATGTCGCGCAGCTTGCGGTTCTCCCGCTGGGAGGCGCGCCGTAGGACGTCGAAGGCGCCGTCGGCGTCGAGCCCGGGCAACTGCGCCATCAACATCCCCTTCGCCTGCTCGATCACACTGCGGGACTCCATGGCATGGCGCAGCTGCTGGCCCAGGTCGGACGCGCTCCAGTAGGCGGCGACGTTGCTGACCACCACGGCCGCCATGGCGGCCAGTGTCCGTGCCCAGCGCTTCGTCGGCCGGGGAGAACCCGTGGACCTGCCGCGAGTACAGGTTCAGCGCTCCCATGCCCTCGTCGGCGGCCACCAGTGGGAGCGACAGGGTGCTGTAGATGCCCTGGTCGCGGCCGGCCGCGCTGAAGTCCGGGTACGTGCCCGCCGCTTCCCCCATGTCGTCGACCCGAACGACTTCCTTGGATCGCCACGCGTCGAGGCACGGGCCCCGGCCCGAGCGGTACTGGCCGGCGTCGATCTCCGGTGACGCCGGGTCGGTGTACACCGACGTGGTGACGTTGCCTCGGTCGTCGAGGAGGCTCATGCCGGCGATCTCGGCCGACGGCATCGCCTCCATGGCGATGGTGGCGACCCGCTAAAGCGTGTCGCCGACCGTCGCGTCGGTGACGAGGAACTGAGAGAGGGCGCCAAGGGCCTCTGCACGAGCGTCTGGTTGGACCACGGGAGCACTTCCGATCTCGGCAGCGGTGCCCTGTAGCTCAAGGATCACGTCGTCGGCGGCAGTGTACTCGGGCCATCGCGCCAGGCGCCTGTGCGACCGGCCCCCCGATCGCATCGACTCCAGGCGCCGCCGGCGCTAGCTGGACGCCATGCGAACGGCTGCCTGTCGATGACGGGCGGCGCGGGCGCTCAGATCGGGACCCGGCCGTAACCGACGCGGTTCGACGCCCACCAGTCGAAGCTCTGGTGCTCCACGTACGTGCCGGGCTTGCGGGCATGCACGATGCGACCGTCGCCGGCGTACATGGCGACATGGCTGATGGAGTACCCGTCGGCGGCGTAGAACACGAGGTCGCCGGGGCGCAGATCCGAGCGCGTGATGCGCTGGGTGGCGGCGTACTGGTCACGAGAGGTGCGCGGGATCCACTTGCCCGCTCGTTCCCAGGCCCACGAGGTGAGCCCGGAGCAGTCGAACCCCGACCCTGGGGTGCGTCCGCCCCACAGGTAAGGCGTCCCGATCTCCGAGCGGGCGTACATCACCGCGCGCTCGCCCGCGGTCGCCGGCGTGGTGGGCGCGGGAACGACCTCACAGGACGTGAGGGCACCGAGCGCCAGGAACGCGGCGAGGACGAACGTGGCCAGTCGGATCCGAGGCACGGCTCGGTGCCCCAGATGAGACCCGCCGACCACCGACGACTGTGACGAAATAGTCACAGTCTGGTTACGGTGCCACGAATAGTGCCTGCTCCAACCGGTCGGGTCCGTGTCGACATTGTTACGACCTTAGCCACAGATGTCGACGACCGGCGAACGGGGGCGGAGCGACCTGGGCGAAATGGGCCATTCGGCTCAGCGGTGGCTCTGCGGTAGGCCATCCCGACCGCATTGGCAACTCTGCCCGGGGCACGGTCGGAGTTTGAACCCGGCCCCTCCACACCCTCACCTGGCAGGCTGTCGCCATGCTCGACCACCTTGGGATCCAGTGCGTGGACATGGCGGCCAGCGCGGCGTTCTATGACACGGTGCTGGCGCCGCTCGGTGCCCGTCGACTGATGGACTTCGGCGTCGCCATGGGCTACGGGATCGAACCGAAGCCCGACTTCTGGATCAGCACGTTCGACTCCGGCGACGGGTTCCGGGAATCGCACATCGCCTTCAGCGCACCGGACCGGGCCACCGTGCGCGCTTTCTTCGATGCCGCAGTGGCCGCCGGCGCCGAGGTGCTGCACGAGCCGCGCGAGTGGCCCGAGTACCACTCCGGGTACTACGGCGCGTTCGTCCGCGACCCCGACGGCAACAACGTCGAGGCCGTCTGCCACGTGCCCGAACCATCCTGAGGCGGGAGCAGCGGCCGGGCACGCTCGCCCCGCTGCCGTTCGGCGGGGTGCACGAGACTGGTTACGCATGACCGGAGGTAGAGGCCCCGGGGTGCGATGTGGCTCTTGCCGGTCTGGTTGTTCGTGAACGTCGGTCAGTACGCACTCATCCTCTTGTTGCGCCGCTACAACCTGGCCGAGCACGAACGACGGGAGCTGGCCCTCAACGCCATCGTGCTCACCGCCGTCACCGCGCCCGTCTACGCCGCTGCAGTGGTCGGCAGCGTCCTGCGCCGCCGGCTGGCGTTCGTGGTCACCGGCAAGGGTGCTTTGTCCCTGACCGACTCACCCGCCGCCTTCCGCTACCACCTCACCTGGCTGGCCGTCATCGCCTCGTCCCTCACGCTCGCGAACGGGCGCGGCAATCTCCGGCTGGCGTTCCTGCCCTGGCTGCTCGTCTCCGTGGCCGCGGCCAGCGCCCCCGGTGGTGCACTCAATGGCACGTCACCACCGCATCCGACGCGGCCCGCCAGCCCAGACGATACGTTCGGAGGCGGATAGCAGTCGTACGTCGTGCTCGTGACGGCGAGGAATCTCCCGAGGGCCGATGACGGCGTGGTCGTCGCCGTCATCACCCGCAGGGACGACGTCGAGGACAAGCTCGTCGTGGCCGTGGGCGGAACGTGGGATGTAGACGCCATCGCCAGCGCGGTCCGCTTCCAAGAGCAGGGGTTCGACTCGCAGGTCCACGCCAGCGATTCGTCTCGGGGGAGTCCGTGCGCGTGAGCGGCCCGGGCGATGCCGCAGGGCCCGCAGGGCCCGACCGCCCCGTAGCGTGTCGGCCGTGGCCCTGCCGATCCTCGAGCCGATGCTTGCTACTCGCCGCCCGACGCTGGCCGTCGAGGACGGCTGGGCGGTGGAACCGAAGCTCGACGGCTGGCGAGCCATGCTCTACCTCGACGACAAGCTACGGGTCGGACGCGCAGCGGCCGTGACGTCACCGCCACACTCCCCGAGCTGGCCGGCATCGCCGAGGGGCTGCCCGCCGGCACCATCCTCGACGGGGAACTGGTCGCCGGACCGGGCCGACCCGGTGACTTCTACCGGCT
>JAUJNP010000005.1:0-74715 GCA_030448105.1 Acidimicrobiales bacterium
GTCCAGACGTGCAGGTCGTGGACGTCGACCACCCCGTCGAGGTCGGCGAGGTCGGCCTCGACGGCATCGACGTCGAGGCCGGGCGGGGCGGCCTGGACGAGGATGCGGACGGCCAGGCCGCCGAGGCGCCAGGTCCTGGGGAGGATCCACAACCCGATGGCCACGCCCACCACCGGGTCCACCCAGCTCCACCCGGTGATCTCCAGCACTATGGCGGCCACGATGACCCCGACCGAGCCCACCAGGTCGGACACCACCTCGAGGTAGGCGCCTTGGAGGTTGACCGAGTCCCTCGCACCCTCCCGCAGCAGGGCGTAGGCGACCAGGTTGGCGATCAGGCCGAGCGACGCCACCACCAGCATCGGGATCCCGAGGACCTCGGCAGGTTCGTTCAAGCGCTGGACCGCCTCGAGCAACACGTAGAAGGCGACGCCGAACAGCAGCACGGCGTTGGCGAGGGCGGCGAGGATCTCCAGCCGGTACAACCCGAACGTGCGGTGCCGACGTCGCGTGCCCCTCGACGCCAGTTGTATGGCGGCGAGGGCCATGCCCAGCCCGAGCACGTCGGTGAGCATGTGCCCGGCATCGGACAGCAACGCCAGCGAACCAGTGACCAGGCCAGCGACGACCTCGACGACCATGAACCCCAACAGCAGGAAGAACGCCGCCGCCAGCCGGCCCCGGTGGCGCGCACCGGCGCGGGCCGAGGTGTGGCTGTGGCCGTGATCGGCGCTCACGCCGGCGCTTCGACCACCAGGCCGAGGACGGTGGTCGCGTCCTGCATCCGCCGGTCACAGGTGACGTCCGCCCGCAGGTCGGCGCCGGTGGCGTGGGCCGAGGCCAGGTGGAGGCTCACCGTTACCTTGCCGGCGGCGATCATGTCGGCCCAGCCGTCGGCGATGGGAACGTGGCGCGGACGCCGACTTGGTCCATGTGGCACATGGTGGCACCGGACGCGGCCGATCAGCTGAAGCGGGTGACGTAGCCGCGCCGCCGGAAGGTGCGCAGCATGTACACCACGAAGGCGTAGCTGAGCGCGCAGAGGATCGCCGCGCCGACCGCCCCGGCGCCGATGTCGCCCCAAGGCATGGCGCCGCCGTCGAGCACCGTGCGCATGCCCCGGAACAGCGCGGTGGTGGGCAACAGCTTGGCCACGGGCTGCACCGCACCGGGCAGGGCGCTGATGGGGCTGAACACGCCGGAGAGGGCCATCACCACGAAGTTGAGCCCCCACGCCAGGATCTCGGCCGACTGGCCGAAGCGCAGCACCATCCCGATGACCACCAGAGCCAGCGCCCAGCCCACCACCAGGAGCACTCCGACGATCGGCACCAGCGCCCAGCCGACGGCGGAGAGGTCGAACCCGAAGAACACCAGGGCGGCGAGGCTGATGGCGGCCATGGCCATGGCCAGCTTCACGAGGGCGTACACGGCCAGGCCGGCGGCGTACTCCATCTCGGTGATGGGGGTGGTCATGATGTTGAGCAGGTTCCGGCTCCACGTCTCCTCGAGGAACCCGGTGGCCACCGATATCTGGCACTGGAACAGCACGTGGAAGAGCATGATCCCGGCCAGGAGGTAGGGCGCGGCGGCCCGGCTGGCGTCGTTCTCCTGGGCGACGAACGCCCCGAGGGAACCGAACAGGAGCACGTCGAACAGCGGCCACACGACGATGTCGAACCACCGGTTGGGCGAACGCCACAGCACGAGGTAGTGACGGCGCACGACGGTCTTGACCCGGAGCCAGGACATCAGATGTCGGCCTCGTTGAGGCGGGTGCCGGCGAGGTGCATGAACACGGCTTCGAGATCCTCGTGGCCGTACTGGGCGACGACGTCGGCGGGAGGGCCGTCGGCGACCACCCGGCCCTTGGCGATGAACACCACCCGCTCGCAGAGGCGCTCCACCTCGACCATGTTGTGGCTGGTGACGAGCAGCGCCGTGCCTTCGTTCCCCGACACCTCGAGCAGGGCAGAACGGACGCGGAAGGCGACGTCGGGGTCGAGTGAGGCGGTGGGCTCGTCGAGCACGAGCAGCCGCGGCTGGTGCAGCACGGCCTTGACGATGCCGATCAGGGTGCGCTGGCCCGACGACAGGTCCATGCACATGCGGTCGGCCAGGTGGGCGACCGCGAAGCGCTCGAGGTTGAGGGCGACGGCGCGGTCGGCGTCGGCCCGGCGCATACCGCAGAGCCCGCCGAAGATGGACAGGGCTTCACGGACCCGTAGCCGGTCCGGGAGCGGGAGGTAGCCGGCGACGAAGCCGACCTCGGACATGCCCCGTGACCGGCCGCGCGGGAGGCGGTGGCCGTCGATGTCGACGGTGCCCTCATCGGGGGTGATGGCCCCGAGCAGCATGAGCAGCGTGGTGGTCTTGCCCGCCCCGTTGGGGCCGAGCAGGGCCACCCGCTCGCCGGCCGAGACGGTGAGGTCGACGCCGTCGACGGCCACGACCGACTTGAACCGCTTGACCAGCCCCCTGGCCTCGAGCACGTACCCCATCGACCGCGCAGTCTCGCGGCTCCCCGGCCGGCCGCACGCACCGGTTTCGCGAGTCGGTCAGGCCCGGGTCCAGAGCGAGCCCGAGGTGTAGCGGCGCAGCCCGGCCGTGAAGGTGGCCCACCCCGCCAGGCCGAAGGCGCCGGCAACCGCGGCGAGGGCGGCCGCCCGCCCCGCGTCGAAGGAATCGATGAGGGTGGCCGGGACGGTCGAGACGAACGCGGCCGGCACGACCGAGTACAGCAGCACCTTGGCCACCCCCGCGAAGACATCGACCGGGTAGGAGCCGAGCAGCACGATGGCGTGGAAGCCCAGGTCGCCGCCTTCGCTGCGGCCGAGGAAGAACGCGAGCGAGCCGGTGAGGACGAGGAACCCGGTGATCAGCGTCGCAGAGGCGAGCACCACGCCGACGAACACGGCGGTGCGCCCGAGGGTGGGCCGGCCGCTGAGCACGAAGAGGCAGACCCCGAACAGCAGGTCGCCCAGGTTGGTCGGCTCCACTCGTCGAAGGAGCAGGTAGGGCAGCGGAGCGACGGGCAGGGTGAGGACGGCGTCGAGCTCACCCTCGACGGCCATGGTGCCGATGCGGCGGGCGTTGGCCAGCAGGCCCAGGGTGATGCCACCGGCGGTGGTGAGGACGGCGAGCAGCAGCAGGATGCGCCGGGCGTCCCAGCCCCCGACCGACCCGACCCGCCGGAAGAACAGCACCCAGAACACCACCCACACGACGTCGTTCAGCACCATCACCGCCATCTGCGACCCGAGGGCGGCCCGGTTGGCCCGGGCCTCGGCGAAGGCGTTGCCCATGGTCGCGAGCAGCCCCCTCACCCGCCCACCACCTGCAGGCGGCGCTCGCCGGCTCGGAACACCGCACCGGCGGCGACCAGGAGGACGCCCAGCCACGCCGCCTGCTCGACCAGCAGCCTCGGCTCGAAGTGGCCGGAGGCCAGGCGAGCGGGGGCGTAGGCCATGGCCCGGAACGGCAGGGCGTTGGCGAGGGCGTGCAACCAGCCGGGCAGCGCCTCGAGCGGGATCAGCATGCCCCCGATGATGAACACCAGCTTCTGGTAGAGGAACCAGGCCGACCCGGCGTCGCGGATCCAGAAGGCGATGGCGGCGAAGGCGTGCTGGGCGACGATGTTGCAGGCGACGGCCAGGACGAGGCTCGGCCCGGCTAGCGCCAGCGTGGCCGGACGGGGTGGCGCGCCCCCGCTGACGGTCGCCACCACCACCCCGGTGCCGACGCAGGCCGCCAGCCGCGGCAGGCTTCGTCCGAGCTCGGCCGCCACCCGCAGCGCCAGCACCGGCACCGGCCGCAGGAGCTCCACCGCCACCGCGCCCGAGCCGATGGCGCGGCCGATGTCGTCGATCATGCGGATGTTCAGGGCGACGACCGCCGCCTCGGAGGTGGCGATGTACCAGGTGAGCGCGACCGCGGAGTATCCCGCGATCGTGCCGCCGTTGGTGGCGGCCGCCACCCGCCACAGCCCGGCCAGCACGGCCACCACCACGACGTAGAAAACCACGGCGACGACGAGCCCGCCGCGCTCTGCCGTCACCCGGCGGGCCTCGGTGCGGAGGGTCACGAGAAACCAGGTGGCGATCATCGCTGCGGCAACCCGTAGATCTCGGCGATCACCTGCTCGAGCGGCGGGTCCACCACCGAGATGTCGACCGCCGCCGAACCTTCGAGCACGGCGTCGAGGACGGCACGGATCGGGGTGGCGCGGTGTCCACCACCAGCTTCATGGCCGTGGCGCTGTGCTCCACCACGGCGACCCCGCACATGGCGATGGGCTCGGCCGGGTGGCCCAGCCCGACTTCGACGACTTTGGTGGCGAGCAGGGACCGCCGCATGGCCTGCACCTCGTCGTCGTAGATAACCGAGCCGTGGTTGATCACGATCACCCGGCGGGCGACGTGCTCGATGTCGGCCACGTCGTGGGACGTGAGGAAGATGGTGGTGCGTCGTTCGGCGTTGAGCCGGACGAGCAGCTCCCGGAACCGCTGCTTGGCCAGCAGGTCAAGGCCGATCGTCGGTTCGTCGAGGAACAGCACCTCGGGCTCGTGCACCATGCACGCCGCCAGCTCACAGCGCATGCGCTGGCCCAGCGACAGGCTGCGGACAGGCGTGTCGAACAGGTCGCCGGCGTCGAGCAGCTCGGCCAGCTCACCTACCCGTGTCCGCTCCCGGGCACGGTCGAGGCCGTAGATGGCCGCGAGCATCCGGAACGACTGCCGCGGGGTGAGCTCGAGCCAGAGCTGCGAGCGCTGACCGAACAAGGTGCCGATGCGACCGGCCAGGCGCCGGCGCTCCTCCCACGGCACCACGCCGAGCACGCGGGCCTCGCCCCGGGTGGGGTGGAGGATCCCGGTGAGGATCTTGATCGAGGTGGACTTCCCGGCGCCGTTGGGCCCGATGTAGGCGACCCGCTCGCCGGGCTCGACGGTGAAGGAGATGTCGCGCACCGCTTCCACGGAGCGCCGGGCGCGGCGGCGGCCGCCCTCGAAGACCTTGGTCAGCCCCCGAACCTCGATCCCCATCGGGACAGGGTGCCGCACCGGGCGGCGGGCGACGTGCTCATTTCGCGGCCGCGGTCACCTCGGCGTTGGCCTTGGCGTCGGCCAGGTAGCGGTCGTCGTGACGCACCGGGCTCAGCGCGAACGTGGCACAGGGTCAGGGGCCGAGGGCGGAAGGCTCGGCCCGGCGGAGGCCCTCGGCCAAGGGGATGCCGGGAGCGGTGGACACGCCCGTGGTGTCGACGCGGAAGTCCGCTCGTTCGGCCGCCACCGGCCCGTCCGCGCTGACCAGCACCGAGAGGTTGGGGGCGGCCGACGCCGAGGACAGGCGGAGCTGGACGTGTCCGTAGGGTCCGATGGTCACCGGCGACAGCCCCTCGATCGGCTCCAGCGATCCGTCGCCCGTGGCGAAGGCCTCCACCCGCACGCGGACCGGCCGGCCCGACGGGTTCTGCACGGCGATGCGCTCGGCCACCCGACGGCGCCGGCTGGAGCCCGACGCGAACACCCACCGGGGCGCCACGAGGGGTACGCCGGTGGAAGCAGCCGTGCCCGTGCTGGCAAAGGGGTCTTCGGTGGCCAGGAGCCGCTCGACCACGATCGGCTCGCCGCGTCGGGATGCCACCACCGTGGCGTGGTCGACGTCGGGAGGCACCCGGTCTTCGTCGTCCAGGTCGAGCACCTGGAACGAGCGGGCGGCGATGGTGACGAGGAAGGGGTCGAGCTCACCGTTGCGGGCGGGGTCGACGAGGCGGACGGCGACGTCGACCTCGACCTCCTCGGTGCCGGGGTTGTAGATGACGAACCGCTCGTGGACGCCGTCCTCCTTGGCCCCGAAGGGGAACAGCCAGGTGGGCGATGGGCGGGGCACACCAAGGGTGACGGTGAGGCCCTGCGGCCGGTAGGCCTCCTCGGCGGCGGCCTCCTCGGTGGTGCTGGCGCCGGACCCGTCGTAGGTCTGGATGCGGTCGACCACCACCCGTCCGACCCGGGCCACCACCTCGGTGGACACCTGGGCGCGCACCGTCACCTGGTCGGTGACCCGCGCCGCCACCACCGAACGCCCGGGCACCTGGAAGCCCTGGAAGGCCTGGGGCACCCGCCGGCCTTCGTCGGTGGCGAAGCTGATGTCGACGGTGGCGTCGTCGGCGAACGGGTTGAACAGCACCAACACCTCCTCGGCATCCCTGGTGGTCGCACCGGCGGCGAAGTACCAGCGGTCCGATGCCGACGACGCGCACGGCGCCGCATCGCGCCCGTCGGGACCCTGGACCTCGTGCTCGACCGCCACGGCACCCGCCCCGAGCTCGACCAGAGCGGAGGCGTAGGGCGCCTCGACCAGGTCCGACAACGCCACCCGGGCTCGACCGTGGGCGGGCACGGTGATGGCTCGTTCCGCCGGGCCGCCGCGGCTGCCCATGGCGGTGACGGTGCCCCGGACCACCCGGGCGCCGGGGTTGGCCACCACCACGACGTGGTCGGCCACGCCGTCGGGCGTCGCCGTGCCACCCGCGCAGAACCAGGTCGACGACAGCGCTCCTGGAGGTGCGGCCACGGGCATGGCCCGGGCCAGGTCCGACGAGCCGGTGAGGGAGTCGTCGGCAAGGGCGCCGGTCGCGGTGGTGGCGACCCCATCGGTGTGGTCGCCACGCTCGTAGACGAAGGCCGCGGTGAGCAACCCGATGATGAGCAGGAGGGCGGGCCAGCGACGGGCCGCGATCACGCCGGCTCCTCGAGCGTCTCGCCCCGCGCGACGGCGCGGCGCAGACGGCGGCTGGCGTGGCGGGTCGGCGAGGTGCGCCACAGCAACACGACCGCCAGCAGCCAGGCCAGCGCCTGGAGGGCGCAGGCGACCCACCGCCACGGCGGGGTGCGGAACTCCAGGCGGGCGGGGCCGGCGCGGCCCACGTCGAAGCGGTTGGCCCAGCCGTAGGCCCGCGACCGTCGCGCCTCCACGCCGTCCACCTCGAGGTGCCAGCCCGGGGCGGCGGCGGCCGAGAGGAGCACTTCGCCGGTCCGGTCGATCCGGCCCGTCCAGGTGGTGGGGTCGGGGTGATCCTCGAGCGCCGGCCGCGTGGCGGCGGGGTCGACATCGAGGGCGTCGGTGAAGCGGTCACGTCGGCCGGAGGTGGGCGGGAGGGTGGTGACCATCCCCCTCCACGCCGTGTTGCGGTAGACGGTGAGGGCCGGGTCGCTCTCCACCTGGGTGAGGTCGAGCTGCTCGGAGAGCGTGGTGGTGAGCGACGCCGGCGCCGGCCGGAGCTCACCGGCGAAGGCGGTGGGGGTGTTGCGCTCGGGCACCACCACGTAGCGCACGCCCATCGGAGCGAGCAGGGCGCCGAGCCGGCTGGTCCGGCGGTCGGCGGCGAGGCGCAGGGCGTCGGCCAGGAGCCCGGTGGCGCCTTCGGGTGACCCCGCCCAACGCTGCCGCACCGACGGGATGCCCTCGGAGGTGCCGTAGGTGAGGCGGTCGTCGAGGCGCCAACCGGCCACCGGCAGCACCTCGGGGTCCCCGACCCAGAGCACCCGGGACGGCACCCGGCCGTCGCTGGCCAGCACCGCCGCCAACGGGCGCCGCAGGTCGCCTCCGGGCACCCGCCACCGTCCGTCGATGACGCCGGGGACGAGGGGCAGGATGCCGACCACCACGGCGGCCGCCGCCACCGTGGAGAGGGCCTGGCGCCAACCGAAGCGGTACCCGGGGAGGTCGACCTCGAAGGCGGCCATGCCCAGGGCGGCGGCGAAGGCGAGGGCGGCGGCCACGGGGGCGAGCAGCACCTCGGCCGGGGGCAGGGCGAAGGGCAGCCACCCCTCCTGGCCGACCCACAGGAGGCCCCAGCCAGCCAGGGCCACGAACCATGCCCGCACCGCCCACTCGAGGCGCCAGCCCCGTCCGATGACCACCGGGAGGGCGGCGGTGAGCAGGAACGCCCACCCGAGGGGGGTGGCGCCGAAGGGGCCGGTCTGGAACCGCAGCAGGTGGCCGACCGTGGAGGCGCCGCCCTCCCCCGCCCCCGGGCCCACGAAGGCGCTCCAGCCGGAGCCGGGGCCGACCAGGTCGAGGCTCCAGGGCAGGTGCAGCACGGCGGCCAGCAGCGCCCCGCCGGCCACCACCACCAGCACCCGACCGCTGCCCCTCGTCCGCCCGCAGAACAGCGACCCCACCACCAGGGCCACAGCGACCAGGCCGGCCACGGGCACGACGAAAGGCACGAACGCGCCGACGAAGGCGAGGAGGAGGCCGGTGCTGAGCACCTGGCGCCGCACGGGGCGCGACGGCGGCGCGGCGGCCGCTTCGGGCGAGTCGGCCACTAGGTCGGCCCGGCCGAAGGGCGCCAGTTGGCTGGCCCGGGCCAGCTGGAGCAGGAGCCATGGCGCCGCCGCGTAGAGCGCCAGCCCGCCCCAGCCCCCGCGGGCCAGCGCGTTGTACGGGACCGGGATGGCGGCGTAGACGACCAGCGCAGCCACCGCCGACCGCAGGGATCCCAGCGGCCGGGCCAGCCGCCAGGCCCCGAGCGCACCGACCGGTAGGAGGCCCAGGATCAGCACCTTGCGCAGGAGCCCGGTGGCCCCGGCCATCAGCCACCCGGCCCCGCCGAGCAGGCCGAGCCCGGTGGGGGCGGGGGCGGTGGAGCCCAGCCCGGCGGGCCACCAGCCGCTCGTCCACCCCCGCCACAGGGCGGTGGGTGAGTCGGGGAAGGCGGCCAGCTCGCCCACCGCGGGGATGGGGCGCAGCACCAGGTTGCGGGTGCCGAGGGCGACCAGCAGGACCACCACCGCGCCGGTGACGAGCACGGCCCGGCCCGACCGGGGCCGCAGCCCACCGGCGAGCTGCCGGCCGGTGCGGGACATGACCGCCAAGCGGTCGTCGGTACCTCCCAGCTGTCCGCGCAGGAAGGCGGTGAGCCGTGCGCTGCCGCGCACCTGGAGCTCTCGCACCTCGGAGTCGCCCACCGTCCGGGTGCGGCCGATCGCCTTGCGCTTGGCCCGAATCTCGCCCAGCCGTCGGAGGTTCCACGTCCACGCGCCGACGACGTCGCGGGCGTGATCGACGTGGCCCGACAGGAGCCCGTAGAGGGCCTCGACGACGGTGAAGAACAGTGCCTGGGGCACGACGCGGGCCAGGTGGAGTGGCCGGTAGCAGCTCAACAGGGTGCGGACACGGTGACGGGCCTGCAGGCGGCGGCGGTCGTCGGCGCCACGCCGCTGGCCCAGCGCCTCGAGGTGGCGCACCCGCGCCGACGGCACGACCAGGACACGGGCGCCGGCCACGTGGGCGCGCCAGCAGAGGTCGAGGTCCTCGCCGAGGTAGTCGATCCCCGGGTCGAACCCGCCGAGCGCCTCGAACAGGTCAGCCCGCACGAGGGTGGCCCCCCCAGGGACCACGAACACGTCGCGCACGGCGTCGTGCTGCTCCTGATCGAGCTCACCGGGCTCGGCGAAGGGAACCATCACGCCGGTCTTGTCCACCGACGCGCCGACCTGGCGCAGCTCGGCCGGCGAGGACCATGCCACCAGCTTCGGCCCGGCGATCCCGGCGTTGGAGCGGAACGCCTCCTCCACCAGGGCCCGCACGGCGTCGGGGTCGAGGGCCACGTCGTCGTGGCAGATCAGGTGGAAGGCGGCGCCCTCCACCACACCGAGGACCTCGTTGGCCACCGCTCCGAACCCGGGGTTGGCGTCGAGGCGACGGACGTACGCCGACGGTAGGACGGCGGCGATGCGGGGGGTGGGGTCGACGGCACTGCCGGCGTCGATGACCAGCACCGACAAGGCCCGGTAGGTCTGATCCCGGAGTGACCGGAGGGATTCTTCGAACCACGGCCCCGGGTCGTGGGTGACCACCACTGCCACCACGGGCGGGGGCGCCTCGCCCGGTTGCCCGGCCCCCGGCTCGTCCTCCACCGGAGGCGCGACGGTGCCGGGAGCCTGGGTGTCCACGATGGGGCGAGGGTACTCGCCGTGCTCCGTGGGCCCGGTCATCCCAGAGCCGCTTGCTGCTTGCAACTGTTTATCATCTGCGTTAGGTTGCAAGCACTTCGACCCCGAGGAGAACCCCATGGCAGAGACCAGACCCCCCGACGTGGCCCAGGTGCTGAAGGACGCGCTGTACGTCGGCGTGGGCCTCGGCGTGATCGGCCTCCAGAAGGTCCAGGTGCGCCGTCGGGAGCTCACCAGGTCGGTCAAGCAGCAGGTCGGCGAGGGCCGCAACCCCCTCGACCGGCTGGACGCCGACCTGGCGCGCGACGCCCGCGCCCAGGTCGAGAAGCTGGCCGACGGCTTCGAGGACCGCGTGAAGGTGATCGAGGAGCGCGTCGAGGCGGTCGAGAGCCAGGTCGACCAGGTGCTCGACCAGCTCCAGGACAAGCTGCCCGAGCCCGCCCGCGAGCTGGTCAAGCAGGCCCGGGAGACGGCCAGGCAGGCCCGGGAGTCGGCCAAGGAGGCCCGCGCCCAGGTCCGCACCCTGGTCCGCTCCGCCGCCTGACCCGAGCCCCCGGGTCCCTGCAGACCGTTCTTGGCGCGATTGCCCCCCGGAAACGGGGGGAGATCGCGCCAGTTTCGGTTTACCGGGGCGTGAACCAGTTGGAGCGGAGGCCGAACAGGGCCCGGAAGTCGTCGCCGGTGAGGGTGACGTCGACGGCGCTGAAGCGCACCCGCATCGACAGGACCCGTCCGCCGTCCGCGCCCAGGCCGTTGCGTTGGAGGATGTCGACGCCCTCGTAGGTGCCGACGTCGCGGCCTTGGCGCCGGTCGAAGGTGCCTTCGAGGGTGGCGCGGCTGATGGTGGTGGTCCAGGTGTGGCTCGGGTTGGCGGTGGTGTCGTCGCCCTCGTCGGGCACCGCCGGGAACGTCCCGCCCGCGGTCCAGCCTCCGGTGGAGGGGAAGAACTCGGTGCGGGCCACGGCGCCGCTCGGGAAGCGTCGCACCTGGCGGCCCGTGGCTCCGGTGGCCCAGTCGGTGCGGGGGTCCTCCACCTTGACCACGGTGGAGGACCCGTTTGCCCGGAACCCGTAGCCCGGGTACACCTGGCACCGGGTGTTGTCGCAGGTGGTGGCCCAGGGCTGGAACCGGGTGTCGCCGGCCAGCGCATAACTGCGGGTCGCCACCGCCTGGGCTCGCACCGCCGTCGCCCCGGCACCCCCGCCGGCGTCGGACCACGAGGGCGACACCTCGCGGGTTATGACCGAGCGCACCAGGTTCTCGGTGTCCACGCGGTTGACCGTCTGGATGGTCCCGGCGGCGTGGACCGCCAGCAGGTCGCCCCGGTAGTAGCGGGTGCCGGTCGAGCCGCAGAGGCCCAGCTTGGTGGTGGCGTCGTCGGGCAGGCCGGCGACGGGCGCCACCCGGACGCCGATCTCGCTGGCGGTCACCAGCGCCGGCCACTCGCTCCAGGGCCCGTCGCAACTGTCCCCGCTGAACACGCGGAACCGGGTGCTGTCCACCCGGCGGACCAACAGCGCGGTCCGCCGGCGGGCGTAGCCGTCGGCGCTGGTCTCGAGCAGGCCCCGGCTGTTGCTCACGGCCAGGTCTCGCCCCTCCTGGGCGGTCAGGAACACCCGCTGCATGGGGTTGTCGGGCCGCTGGAAGGTGCTGGTGCCGCCGTAGAAGTGGTCGAGGATGGCGGTCTCGGTCCACCCGTGGTCGATGGCGTAGCCGTAGGCGCCCCACTGGCCCATGCCCCGCCCGTGGCCCCACCCGCGACCGTCGAGCACGAGCTCGGACGGTGGGCCGCAAGCGCTGAGGGCGGCGAGGGCGAGGGCGAGGGCGACCGCGGCACCGACGCGGTGGATCAGCGACGGGCGCGAGGTGGACCGGTGACCGGCTTCGCTACGGCGGCTGGACATGGGGCGGGACTTCCTCCGACCTGGGGCTCAGGCGCCGGCGCGGCGTACCCGGATGTCTTCCATCGGCGGCGAACGCCGGTCCGTGAGTGCCGGGTAGCATCGCCCCCTTCCGCAGCCTGATCCGGCGCGGAGGCCCCTGCGATGACCGACGACGACGCCCGCACCGACCCCGCCGTCCGCTTCGTCGACGAGGCGGCGGCCCGTGCCTCGGTCGCCGAGCCCTCCTTGGCCGGCCTGCTCGACGACGGGGACGGGGGCGGGCCGACGGTGGACGAGGCCCGCCACCACCTGCACGAGGCGTGGGCGCACGTGGACGCCGGCACCGCCCTGCCCGAGGATGCCCGCATGCGCCAGGTGAAGCGGGCGGTGCTCCTCGCGCTGCGACCGGTCACGTCTCACCAGGTGCCGTTCAACCAGCAGATCATCGCCGCGGCCAGAGGGCTGGGCGAGGCGGTGGATCACCTGGCCAACCGGGTGGACGCAGCCGACCGGGCACTCGACGCCCGGGTGCAGGCCTCGCTGGCGACGACCGAGCTGGCCCTGGACGACCTGGTCGACACGGCGGCCGGCCTGCAGGCCACGGTGGACGACCTGCAGGCCACGGTGGACGACCTGTCGGTGCGCAACCAGCGCCTCGAGCACCGCCTGGCCGAGGAGCGGGCCGAGCTGCGGGCGCTGCGGGCCCGCCAGGACATCGTCTCCCGCGCCGCCCGCGACCTGCTGGGTGGCGACGGCCCCACCCCCCACCTCGGCACCCTCAGCCGACAGCTCGACGCCAGCCACGACCGGCTCTACGAGCACCTCGAGAACGCCTTCCGTGGTTCCCGGGACCACGTCCGCAGCCTGGCCGAGGGCTACCTGCCCGACGTCGAGCCGCTGGGGGGCGGACCGGTGCTCGACATCGGCTGCGGCCGCGGCGAGTGGTTGGAGGCCCTCCGTGACCACGACATCGACGCCTACGGGTTCGACACGAACGAGGCCATGGTCGAGCGCTGCCGGGAACGGGGCCTCGACGCCCGGGTGGGCGACGCCCTTGCCCACCTGGCCGAGGTGCCCGAGTCCTCCCTCGCCGCCGTCACCGGCATGCACGTGGCCGAGCACCTCACCCTCGACTCGCTGGTGGAGCTCATCGACCGGGCTCGGGTCGCGCTGCGCCCCGGGGGCCTGCTCATCCTCGAGACGCCCAACCCCACCAACCTGAACGTGGGGGCGGCGTCGTTCTACCTCGACCCCACCCACCTCAAGCCGCTGCACCCCGAGCTGCTCGAGTTCCTCGTGCTCGAGCGGGGCTTCGCCGAGGTCGAGCTCCGGTACCTGCACCCCGACGAGGACGTGAACCGCCTGCGCCCGGAGGATCTCGTCGGCGTGGACGAGGTGCGGGCCGGCGCCGTGGTCGAGCGGATCAACTGGGCGTTGTTCGGTCCTCTCGACTACGCCGTGCTGGCCCGCAAGCCGGCGCCCCCCGCCCGGGTGTGAGCCGGCGCATCGGGCTGCTGAAGCCGGACTTCGGGGTGGCCGGCGGCTTCGAGCGGGTCGTCGACCGGGTGGAGGCGACGCTGCGGGCCGACGGCCACGACGTCACCCGCGTGACCGTCCCCGTCGACCGCCTTCCCCACCGCCCGTTCGGTCTGGAGGTGCCCGACGACGTGTGGGCGAAGGTGCCCGAGTACTTCCGCTACCTGGCCAGCATCGAGGCCTTCGAGCGCATCGACACCCGTCGGTTCGAGGTGGTGCTCTCCACCCAGCCGCCGTCGTTCGCCAACCGCCACCCCCGGCACCTCTCCCTGTTCTTCCACCACCACCGGATCTTCTACGACCTCGAGGAGGTGTACCTGGCGGCGGGCTTCAGCGCGGCCCCGTCGCTGCACCGGCGGGCGGCGACCCACGTGCGCGCCCTCGACCGGCCCCGGCTGGACGACGTGGCCTGGTTCCTGGCCGGGTCCGAGGCGGTACGGGCCCGCCTGGCGCGCTTCGGGGGCATCAACCGGGTGGGGCTGTTCTCGGCGGGGGTCGGCGTGGCCGGGAAGCCGACCGGCACCGGGCGCCTTGGTCGGCGAGCCCGTGAACCGCACTCGGGACGGGGGGCGGTGCTGTGCGTGAGCCGCCACGAGTTCCCCAAGCGCACGGAGCTGTTCGTCCACGCCATGAAGCACCTCCCCCACCTTCGTGGCGCGTCGGTGGGCAGCGGTGGCCGCATGGCGTGGGCCCGGGCCGTCGACCACCGCCTCTCCTCGCCGGGCGCCGACCTCGGTGCGGTCACCGACGCCGAGCTGTGGTGCAACACCGGGCTCGGTGCGCCGCCGGTGCCCCGCCGCTACCAGTCGAACGTGGCCCTCCTCGGCCGGGTGGACGACTCCAGCCTCGGCCGGCTCTACCGGCAGGCGCCGTGCGTGGTGGCTCCCGCCTACGAGGAGGACTACGGCCTCACCGCGGTGGAGGCCATGAGCCACGGCGTCCCGGTGGTCGTGTGCCGCGACGGCGGCGGGCTCACCAGCCTGGTGGACCACGAGGTCGACGGGCTCGTGGTCGAGCCCAGCGGTCCGGCCATCGCGGCTGCGGTCGAGCGCGTGGTGGCCGACCCGGACCTCCGGGACGAGCTGAGCGCCGGGGCCACGGCGACGGCCGCCCGCATCACCTGGGCCCGGGCCGACGACCAGCTGCGGGCCGGGCTGGCCGAGGTGCTGGCGTGAGGATCGGCGTGGTCGTGCCCGAGGCGGTGCCCCCCACGTGGGGTGGGGCCGAACGGGCGTGGACCGGCCTCCAGCGGGCCATCGACGAGCACACCGACCACCGGGGCGAGCTGGTGTCGGTGCCGGTGCGCGAGCACACCCTTCCCGACCTGGTCGACGCCTACCGGACCTTCGCCCACCTCGACGTGAGCCGGTTCGACCTGGTGATCACCTCGAAGTACCCGGCGTGGATGGCGGCCCACCCGAACCACGTGCTGTGGATGTTCCACCGCTTGCGGGGCCTCTACGACACCTACCGGTCGTTCGCGCTCCCCACCCACGCCGTGCCGGTTGCGCCCGAGCTGCGCCCCCTGCACGGGCTGTTGCTCGGACCCAGCGGGCGTCACCTGCTGGACGAGGCGTTCGCCCACTGGGACACCGCCCTCGCCGCCCTCGGGCCCGGGCACCCCGAGCTCGCCTTCCCCGGTCCGCTGGCACGCCGGCTGGTGCACTGGCTCGACGGCACCGCCCTGGCCCCGGGCGCCATCGCCCGCTACTGCGCCCTCTCGGCCACCGTGGCCGGCCGGCCCGGCTACTTCCCGCCGGGGATCGCCCCCCGGGTGGTGTACGCCCCCGCCGACCTGACCGCTCCCGCCGACCCGATCGCTCCGCCTGCTCCGGCCGAGCTGGCCGCCGGGGGATCGACGCCCTACCTGTTCACCGTCAGCCGCCTCGACGGCCCGAAGCGGCTCGAGCTGCTGGTGGCGGCCATGGCCGAGGTGCCCGGACAGGTCGAGCTGCGCATCGCCGGCACGGGGCCGGCCGAAGCCGAGCTACGCCGCCTGGCCGCCGCCGACCCCCGCATCCGCTTCCTCGGCTTCGTCGCCGACGACGACCTCCCCGGTCTCTACGCCGGTGCCCTGGCCGTGCCCTTCGTGCCCGCCGAGGAGGACTTCGGCCTCGTCGCCCTCGAGGCGTTCGCCTGCGCCACACCCGTGGTCACCTGCCGCGACAGCGGTGGGCCGGCCGAGCTGGTGGTGGACGGGCTGACCGGTCTGGTCACCCGGCCCGACCCGGTCGCCCTCGGGGACGCCCTCGCCTCCCTCGTCGCCGACCCTGAACGAGCCCGCGCCATGGGACGGTCGGCCCGGCGGTGGGGGCGGCGGATCGCTTGGCCGGCGACGGTGGCGGCCCTGCTCGATCCTGACCCCGACCGCGCTCGGGGGGTTCCGCCGGCCGTCACCGCCGGGCGGCGACCGAACCGAGCTCGGCCGGACCGGGCCCGGCTGGCCCGCCCCGCCCGGTCGCCCCGCCCCAAGGTGGTGGTGACCGCCACCTACCGGGTGTTCCCGCCCTTCCACGGAGGCCAGCTCCGGTGCTGGCACCTCTTCGGGCGCCTGGCCGAACGGGCCGACGTGGAGATCGTCAGCCTGGTCGGCCACGACGACGTGGCCGGCCGCTCACAGCCGGCCCCCGGGCTGGCCCAGACCACCGTGCCCATGGGCCGCCCCCAACACGACCGCATCGCCGAGCTCTCGGCCAAGGCCGGACTTCCGCTGACCGACATCCTCGCCGGCCGCCTCATCGAGCACTCGTCGGCGTACCTCGAGGCCCTCGGCCGCGCCGCCCGCCGGGCCGACGGTGTCCTGCTGGCCCAGCCGTACCTGCTCGGCGCCACCCGTCACCTCGACCTGCCGAAGGTCTACGACGCCCAGAACGCCGAGTACGTCCTCAAGGCGGCCGTCCTCGGGAGCGACCCGCTCGGCGCTCGCCTGCTCCGGCTGGTGCGCGACATCGAGGAGGAGGCCCTCGTCGCCAGCCGGCTGGTGGTGGCGTGCAGCGAGGAGGATCGGGCCGGCATGGGCGCCGAGTACGGCATCGCCCCCGAACGCATCGAGGTCGTCCCGAACGGCACCGACACCACCGTCGTGTTCACGAGCGGGGCCGAGCGGTCCCGGCTCCGGGACCGGTGGCTCGACCACTTCAGCCCGGGCACCGAGGCCGGCACCCGGCGACCGAGGCGCCTCGCCCTCTTCCTCGCCAGCTGGCACCTTCCCAACATCGACGCCACCGAGGCGATCCTCGAGGCCGCCCGGATGCTTCCCGACGTGGTCTTCTTGATCGGAGGTTCGGTGGGCGCGGCGTTCGCCGGCCGCCAGCACCCGGCCAACGTGGTGTTCATGGGCACGATCTCGAACCGGGCCAAGCGGGTGCTCCTGGACTGCGCCGACGTGGCGCTCAACCCGATGCGGGTCGGTTCGGGCACCAACCTCAAGGTCCTCGAGTACCTCGCGGCCGGCGTGCCGGTCGTCTCGACGGCGTTCGGCATCCGCGGCCTCGACGGCCTCGGCCCTGATCAGGTGCTCGTCACCGGGCCTGGCGCCGAGCACCTGGCCGCCGCCCTCAGCGCGACGTTGGCCGACCCCGCCGGCGCCGAGGAGCGGGCCCGGGCCGGGCGCCGGGTGGTGGACGAGGCCTATGGCTGGGACTCGCTCGGTCGCCGTTTCGGTGATCTGGTGCTGTCCGCACTGGACAGCTCGCCGCCGTGCCGGGCCACCGCGGTGGCGGTCGGCGAGGAGGGCCGACGGTAGGCTTGGCCGGCGGCACCGGCCGCCCCGCCCGTCCTCCCGGAGACCGCCACTCGTGACCGACACCAGACCCGCGCCGGCGGTCGAGGACGGCGCCGGCCCTGAGCGGCCGGTCGACGGGGATCCGGCCACGCCGCCGGGAGCGGCCGGCCCCGGGAGCGGCTCCGCCCCCGCCCAGGAGGTGTCGAAGCGGCCCTCGCCGTTCCAGCGGGCGGCCAACGTGTGGCGCTACCGGGAGCTGCTGGGGAACCTGGTGCGCAAGGAGCTGAAGGTCAAGTACAAGAACAGCGTCCTCGGGTTCCTCTGGACCCTGCTGAACCCGATGCTCTACCTGGTGGTGTTCTCCCTGGTGTTCCAGGAGGTGCTCCAGGTCACGATTCCCTACTACGCCATCTTCTTCCTCTCCGGCCTCCTGGCCTGGAACTTCTTCACCACCGCGGTCACCGCCGGAACGTCGTCGATCGTGGCCAACGCCCAGCTCGTGCAGAAGGTCTGGTTCCCGCGCGAGATCCTGCCGCTGGCCTCGATGGGCGCGGCGATGGTTCACTTCGTGCTCCAGCTCCTCGTGCTGGCCGGGGCCATGGCCCTGTTCCAGCGGGCACCCTCGCTCACCTACGCGCCGGCGCTCCTGCCCGCCGTGCTGGTGCTGCTCGTGCTGTGCGCGGCGTTGGCCATCGCCCTCAGCGCCCTCAACGTCTACCTCCGCGACACCCAGCACCTGCTCGAGCTGGGCATGCTGGCCTGGTTCTGGCTGTCGGCGGTGGTCTACCCCTACAGCCTGGTGGCCGGGCGGTTGGGCGGCGACCGCGAGTGGATGGCCTCGCTGAACCCGCTGATCCCCATCATCACCACCTTCCAGAAGGTGCTCTACAACCCCGACCCGGCCCCCTTCCTCTGGTACACGAACGGGACCGACCCGACTTCGTACTTCACCCCCGACCGCAGCCGTCCCATCGTGCCGGTGGGGATGTTGCCCTCCCAGTTGCCCGACCAGGCCCTACCGGCGATCCCGTCCGACCACGGCATCAGTTGGTTCCTCTCCCACCTGGCGTGGGTGGGCGCCGGCTCGGTGGTGCTGCTGTTCGGGGCGCTCTGGCTCTTCGGCCGGCTCGAGGACAACCTGGCCGAGGAGATCTGATGGACCGGGCATGACCGTCAACGCGGTCGAGGTCGACGCCGTCACCAAGGTATTCAAGCTCTATAAGGAGAAGCCGAAGTCGGCCAAGGAGCGGGTGATCCGGGCCGGCCGCAACCCCTCCACGCCCTTTTACGCCCTCGACCGGGTGTCCTTCACGGTGGCCCAAGGCGAGACCCTCGCCCTGCTCGGTCACAACGGCTCCGGCAAGTCGACGCTGCTCAAGTGCATCGCCGGCACGCTGCGGCCCACCGCCGGGCGGATCACCACCCGGGGCCGGCTGGCCGCCCTGCTCGAGCTCGGCGCCGGCTTCCACCCCGACCTGACCGGTCGGGAGAACATCTACCTCAACGGGTCGATCCTCGGCTTCTCCCGCACCCAGGTCGACGACATCTTCGACGACATCGTCGACTTCTCCGAGCTCCACGAGTTCATCGACATGCAGGTGAAGCACTACTCGTCGGGCATGTACGGCCGCCTCGGCTTCTCGGTAGCCATCAACGTGGCGCCCGACGTGCTGCTGGTCGACGAGGTGCTCTCCGTGGGCGACGAGGCCTTCCAGCGCAAGTGCATCGACCGGGTGCGGGCCTTCCAGCGCCAGGGGCGCACCATCGTGCTGGTGAGCCACCAGGCCGACATGGTGCGGGGCATCGCCGACCGGGCCGTGGTGTTCGACCACGGCAAGCTGGTGGCGATCGGCCCACCCGGCGAGGCCATCCGCAGCTTCCGGGACTCGCTCGCCCGTCGCGGCGTGCACCTACCCGAGCTGCACGACGAGGAGATGGCGCCGCCGCCGGTGGCCGTCGACCCCATCACCGGCGAGATGCCGGTGATCGTGGTCCCGCCCGACCTCGTGGCCGACGAGGGCGCCGACGTCACCATCACCGCCGTGCAGGTCGTGTACCCCGACCCCGACGTCGACCACCTGCTGCCGGGCCAGCCCCTCCAGTTGCGGATCGGCTACCACGCCACCGGCATGATCACCGACATCGCCTTCGAGGTGGAGATCTTCGACGAGGACGGCAACCGCCTGATGGGCACCACCACCGACGTGCTCGAGCAGTACATCCCGGCGGTCCGGGGAGATGGCGAGGTGGTGTTCAACTTCGACCACGTGCCGCTCCTCGACGGGCTGTTCCACCTCAACCTGGCCATCCACAACCACGACGGCGGCACGATCTACGACCAACGCCAGTACCAGGACTCGTTCGCGGTGATGAACCCCACCAGGACCCGGGGCCTGGTGCAGTTCCCCATCAAGGTCGAGCACCTCTTCGACCTCTGACCAGGTCGGGAGCCGGCATGGATCGCTACCAGTACCTGCTCCTCCTCGGCGCCTGCCTGGCCGTGACGCTGCCGCTCGAGGTGGTGCTGGGGGCCCGGGTGTACCGGCGGCCCCGCCGGCTGCTGGCCGCGCTGGCCCTGCCGGTGGCCATCTTCTGTGTCTGGGACGTGATCGCCATCGCGCGCGGGCACTGGTCCTACAGCCGGCGCTACACCACCGGGTGGGACCTGCCCTTCGACCTGCCGGTCGAGGAGCTGGCCTTCTTCGTGGTGATCCCCGTGTGCGGCCTGCTCAGCCTGGAGGCGGTGCGGTGGATCCTCGGCGGCGGCCGCCCGTGGCGGCGTCCGGACGCGCCGCGGGGTCGATGATGGCGGAGTACGCGTTGGCGTCCGGCGTGGCCCTGGTGCTCGTGGTCGTCCTCGAACTGGTCGTGCTGCGCACCGGGCTCTTCCGTGACCGTGCCTACTGGATCGCCATGGCCATCAACCTGTTCTTCATGGTGCTGGTCGACGGATGGCTCACCAAGCTCTCGGCCCCGATCGTCCGCTATGACCCGGACCAGAAGACGCCATGGCGCTTCCCCTGGGACATCCCGGTGGAGGACTTCGCCTTCGGGATCGCCCTGCTCACCCTGGTGATGCTGCTCTGGGACCGCGCCGGAGGCCGCGGCCAGGCCCGCCGGGCCGGAGGCCGCCGCCGGGCCCGCCAGTAGGCTGCGGCCGCCGTGATCGCCTCCGTCCTCCCTGCTGTCCTGGCCTTCGTGCTCATGGAGCCGGTGGCCTACCTGGCCCACCGTTTCGTGATGCACGGCGTGGGCGCCGGCTGGCACCACAGCCACCACCGGGCCCGGCGCAGGACCTTCGAGGCCAACGACCTCTACCCGGTGGTGATGGCGGCCGTCACCGTCGTGGCGTTCGCCCTCGGCAGCTCGGTGGCCGGCCTGTCGGTGCTCACCCCGGTGGCCATCGGGGTCACCCTCTACGGCGCCGCCTACCTGGTGGTGCACGACCTCGCCATCCACCGCCGGATCCCGGGACTCCCGGTGCCCGACCTGGCCATCGTGCGCTGGTGGCACGAGTCCCACCGCATCCACCACCTGTGGGGCGGCGAGCCGTTCGGGTTCCTGGCCCCGGTCGTGCCGGCCGAGCTGCGGGCCAAGGCGCAGGGCATCGAGCGCGATCCGCTCGCCCCCGCCTGAGCCCGAAATTGGCGCGATCTCACCCCGAAACGGGGGGCTGATCGCGCCAATTTCGCATGGGGGTCACAGCAGCCGAGCCACCGTCGCCGCCTTCTGCCAGGTGGGCACCCGGGCCCGCGAGGAGAACACGTCGTAGCGGTTGGCCTCGATCACCTCGAGGATGCGGCTGTAGAGGGCCCGGGCGGCGGCGACGCAGCGAGCCGACGTCGGGGGCAGCAGGGCCAGCCCGGCGTCGGCCGAGCGGTAGAGGCCCCGGGTGCGCTCGATCTCGAAGGCCATGAGATCGACCCATCCGGGCGTGACCCGCCGCTCGGCCAGCGCCCACTCGGCACCGAAGCGACGCAGGTCCTCCTGGGGGAGGTAGACCCGGCCGCGGTCGAGGTCCTCGGCCACGTCCCGCAGGAAGTTGGTGAGCTGGAAGGCGTCGCCGAGGTCCCGGGCCGGCTGCAGGGCGCCGGGGTCCAGGGGCTCCAGGATGGGCAGCATCATCTCCCCGATCACCGCCGCCGAGCCGTCCATGTATCGCCGCAGGTCGTCGAAGGTCTCGTAGCGGTCGACGGTGAGGTCCATGGCCATCGAACGCAGGAACCGGGCGAAGCAGTCAGGATCGATGGCGAAGGCCCGGACGGTGTGGACCACCGCCTTGAGCACGGGGTCGTCGCTGTGACCGGCGTCGAGGTCGGCGAAGAAGCGGTCGCCGAAGTCGGCCAGGGCCTTGGCCCGCACGTCGACCGGCGCCGGGCCGAGGTCGTCGACGATGTCGTCGGCGTGGCGGCAGAAGCCGTAGAGGGCGTGGACGTGGTGGCGCTTGATCCGGGGCAGGGCGAAGGTCGACCAGTAGTAGGTGGTGCCGTGGCGCTGGTTCAGCCGTCGGCACACCCGGTAGGACTGGTCGAGCGTGTTGGCTCCGCCTCGCGGTCTGCGCAGCGTCACGATGCCTTGCCTCTGAGGGCCGCGACCCGTTGGGCGGCGAGCTTGCCGGAGATGAGCACCATGGGCACGCCCACGCCGGGCAGGGTGCTGGACCCGACGAACACCAGGCCGGGCGCTCGGCGGTCGAGGTTGCCGGGCCGGAACGGTCCCGTCTGGGCGAACGTGTGGGCGAGGGCGAACGGGGTGCCCCGCTCCATGCCCTGGCGCTCCCAGTCGGTGGGGTCCACCAGCTCCTCCGCCTCGACACCCGCCGGGTAGCCGAGGGCGGCCACCCGCTCGGCCAGGCGGTCGCGCACCCGGGACCGCTCCCGGGTCCAGTCGACCCGTCCGTCGAGGTTGGGCACCGGCTCGAGCACGTAGAGCGTGTGACCGCCGGCAGGGGCGAGGGACGGCTCGTCCTTGGAGTGCACGGTGACGAGGATCGACGGGTCGGGCATCAGGCTGCCGTCGTCGAGGAGGGCCCGGAAGGCGCCGTCCCACTCGTGGCCGAAGTGGATGTTGTGGTGGGCGGCCTCGGGCGGGAGCTCACCGCGCGCGCCGGCGTGCCACACCACGCACGACGGTGAGTACCGGCCCCGCCGGGCGACCCGGGGCATCGGGAGCCCACCGAGCAGCGTGCGGTACGCCACCGGCAGGTCGGGGTTGCAGACCACGGCGTCGGCCTCGATCCACTCGCCGTCGTCGAGGCGTACGCCCCGCACCCGGCCGGTGGTGCCGTGCTCGAGCACGATGCGCTCGACGGTGGCGCCGTAGCGGAACCCGGCCCCGCCCTTGCCGGCGGCGGTGGCGAGGGCCTCGGGCACAGCGCTCATCCCCCCGGCGGGCACGTAGACGCCCTGGACGGTGTCCATGTAGGTGATGACGCAGTAGAGGGCGAGCGCCTCGTAGGGGGCGAGGCCCGCGTACATGGCCTGGAAGCTGAAGATGCGCTGGAGGCGCTCGTCGGAGAAGTAGGAGGCGACCACGTTGCCCAGCCGGCGGAAGCCGCCCTGGCGCACGAGGCGCATGGCAGGGGCCAGCGGTCGCACCAGGTCGAGCGGCGAGTCGAGGTTGCGGTCGATGAAGTTGGGCAGCTCCAAGCGGTAGAGGTCACCGAGCCAGTCGCAGAACCGCCCGAACGCCTTCGCCTGATCGGCCCCGCACACATCGGCGATCTCGGCGGCCATGCGCTCGCGCCCGTGCCAGACCCGCAGCGTGGAGCCGTCGGCGTAGCAGGCGCGGTACATCGGGTCGACCCGCTCGAGCTGCAGGACCTCGGCCCGCGCGCTGCCGGCGGCGTGGAGGCAGTCGTCGATGAGCTCGGGCATGGTGAGCACGCTCGGGCCGGTGTCGAAGCGGTACCCACCCCGTTCGAGCACTCCCGCCCGTCCCCCCGGCCGGTCGCCGCGCTCCACAACGAGCACGTCGTGCCCGGTCCCGACGAGGTGGCAGGCGGCCGAGAGGCCGCCGAGCCCGGCCCCCACCACCACCACGTTCACGCGGGCCGTCCCGCCCCGGGCGCCATGGCGTTCCTACGGGGCCGCCCTCCGCAGGAGATGATCGGTCCGCTCACAGGCCCGACTCGGCCCGCTGGTAGAGCTCGACCAGCCCGTCGGCGCACCGCTCCCACGAGAACAACTCCAGGCGTTCCCTCCCCGCCCTCACGAGGGCGAGACGGCGCTCGGGGTCAGCCAGCAGCGCCGACAGCTCACCGGCGAGCGAGTCCGGGTCGTCCGGCGGGACCAGGGCGGCGGCGTCGCCCACCACCTCCGGCAGCGCGCCGGCGGTGGTGGTGAGGACGGGGACCCCCGCCGCCATCGCCTCCAGTGGGGGCAGGCCGAACCCCTCGTACCGCGAGGGGTAGGCGAACACGGTGGCTCCCCGCAGCAGGGCGGCCCGACCGGCGTCGTCGACCCACCCGAGGCGGACGATGCGGTCGCGGTGGCGAGCGGCGGCCACCGCCCCGGTGAGGGCATCGGCGCCCCAGCCGTCGGGGCCGGCCAGCACGAGGCGCACGTCGGGATCCTCGGCCGCCACCGCGTCGAACGCCGCCACCAGGGCGGGGAGGCCCTTGCGGGGCTCCACCGTGCCGAGGCTCAGCACGTAGCGCTGGCCGCCGGCCAGGCGCCGGCCGGCGGCGGCGTCGGTCCCCGGTCCGCAGGGCGGCAGGGCGGAGGTGCCGTTCGGGACCGTGACGACCAGCTCCGGGCGCACGCCGAGGTGGTCACGGACCTCCTCGGCCACGAACCGGCTGACGGTGTGCACCCACGCGCCCCGCCGGACGGCCCGGGCCACCAGGGCGGGGTAGGCCCGCGCGGCCCGGTTGGTCAGGGCCGGGAAGCGCCAAGGCGTGAGGTCGTGGACGGTGAGCACCCGGGCCGCTCGCCGGCTCGGCGGGACCACGAAGTTGGGCCCGTGCACCACGTCCACCTCACCGATCCACCAGTCGATCGGCGGCAGGTCGGCCCGCCGCCAGCACTGGCGGAGAGGGTGAGCCACCATCGGCCCGCCCACCGCCCGCACCCCGGCGGGCACGAGGCCGACGAGCTTCCCCCGGCCCCGCCACGTCACCGCGAAGGCGCTCACGTCGAGATCGGGCCGTTGCCCGAGGCGGACCAGCAGCTCGCTGGTGAAGACGCCGACACCGGTGCGGGCACCGTGCAGCGAGGTGGCGTCCAGCGCGAGCCGCAGCACGGTGGGTCACATTAGGAGTGGCTGGGCCGGGTCGACCTTGAACCGCGGCACCGACCGGCCGATGGGGGACGAACCGGACGTCGTCGCCCCCGGGGGAGAGCCGTTGATGCGAACCTTGTGCCGTCACCGCCGGTCGCGGCGCGTCGTGGCCCTCGTCCCGGCGGTGGTGATCGCCTGGGGCCTCGTCGCCGGCCTGCCGCTCACGCCCACCCCCGGTCAGCCCGGCCGGCTGGAGACCTCCACGGTGCAGCTCACCGGGGCGGGCGCGCCCGCCCTGGCACCTGCCACCGGCGCGCTCGACGCCGCCGGCGACTCCCGGGCCAAGGCAAGGGCCACCTCCGGCCCGGCCGCCGAGGGGTGGTCGGCGGCGGTCGACCTGGCCGAACGCACCCAGATGGTGGCGGTCACGTGGGCCCGCGCCGGGGCGCCGGCCGACGCCGCCGTAGCCGTCCGCAGCCGCCACGACAGAGCCTGGTCGCCGTGGCAGACCCTGACCGCCGACCCCGACGAGGGTCCCGACTCGGGCGGCAACGGCCGGGCCGGCGTGGGCCCCGTGTGGCTCGGCGCCGATGGTGCCGACCGGGTCGAGGTGCGGGTACAGCGAGGGCGGCTCGATGCGATCTCCATGTTGCGCATGCGCTGGATCGAGCCGACGCCGGGGAGCGGGCCGGCTCCGGCGGACGCCGAGCCGGCCGGCCCGGGGATCATCGGTCGCAGCGCGTGGGCGCCGGGCGGCTGGCGGGGGGACAACCCCGGCTGCGCGCCCAGCCCGACCGTGATGGACCAGCTGCGCTTCGCCGTCGTGCACCACACCGTGAACGCCAACGACTACAGCGCCAGCCAGGTGGCGGGGATCCTGGCCGGCATCTACCGCTACCACACCCAGTCGCTGGGGTGGTGCGACATCGCCTACAACTTCTTGATCGACCGCTTCGGCCAGGTGTGGCAGGGGCGCAGCGGAGACATCGCCATGCCGGTCATGGGCGGGCACGCCAAGGGGTTCAACACCGACAGCGTCGGGGTGGCCTTCCTCGGCCAGCACCAGCCCGGCGCCGCCCCGGCGGCCGTGCGCCCCACCAGCGCGCAGATCGGTGCGCTCCGGAGCCTGCTGGCGTGGAAGCTGAGCATCCACGGGGTGGACCCCGCCGGCACCGTGGGCGTCCGCACCACCGGCAGCACCCGCTACGCGGCGGGCACCACCGTGTCGGTCCGGACCATCAGCGGCCACCGCGACGTGGGGCTCACGAGCTGCCCGGGTGACTACCTCTACGCCGTCCTGTCGTCGCTCCGCACCGCGGTGGTCGCCGACATCGCCAACGCCCGCACGCCCAGCCGGTGGGCGCCGTTCACCACGCCCCGCTCCCTGGCGGCCCGCCAGTTCTACGACTTCCTCGGGCGCCACGGCACGAACACCTACATCGCCTACTGGGCCAGCCGCCTGCAACGCGACGGCCAGGCCCCCGAGCCCCTGATCGCCGGCCTTGTGAGCTCGGCCGAGTTCGATGCCCGCCGGGCGCCCATCGCCCGGCTCTACCTCGCCTACCTCCGGCGCGTGCCCGACGCCAAGGGCCTCCACGCCCTCCTCGGCGCCTTCCGGGACGGCACCCCCCTGTCCGACATCTCCCAGATGTTCGCCGCCTCCGAGGAGTTCGCCCGCCGTTACGGCCCCCTCACCAACCCTCAGTTCGTGCAGGTCGCCTACCGGAACGTGTATGGCCGCGAGCCGAGCACCACCGAGCTCTTCCACTGGTCGGCGCAGCTCGAGCGCCGGGCCATGACCCGGGGCCAGGTGATGGTGGCGTTCACCGAGTCGGCCGAGGGCAGGCTCCGCAGTGCCATCCGGGTGCAGGTGATCATGACCGTCGACGCCATGACCCGCCGGCGAATATCCGACACCGGGTACGCCAACTGGGTGCTGTGGATCACCAACGGCGGCACCATCACCCAGCTCATCGCCCAGCTCTTTCACAGCGACGAGTACCGGCTGCGCGTCACCTGACCGCGCTGGCGTCGCGTAGAACCATGCCCATGGGTTGGGCACCACAGCAGTCGCGGGAGGGCCCGTGAGGGTGGCGATCGTGGCTCCCCGTCCCGCGGCCGGCACCATCGGCGGCGCCGAGCGGGCATGGCGGGGGCTGCGGGCCGCCATCGAGGCCCACACCCCGTACGACGCGGAGCTCGTGACCCTCCCGGTCGAGGAGCTGCACCTGGTCGACCTGGTGGACGCCTACCGTCGGTTCGCCGCCCTCGACCTCAGCCGTTACGACCTCGTCGTCACCTCGAAGTACCCGGCGTGGATGGTGTCGCACCCCAACCACGTCGTGTACCTGTTCCACCCGCTCCGCGGGCTGTACGACACGTACCACCTGAGCCGCTTGCCCGAGCGGGCGAGGCTTCGGGAGCCTGTCCTCGACCGGGTGGTGCAGCTGGCCCGGCGACCCCCCGAACGGTCGCGGCTCGACGAGCTGTTCGCCGCCTTCGACGCCGCCGTCCGCACGGTCGGCCGCGAGCACCCGGCGTTCGCCATCCCCGGGCCCCTCGCCCGCGAGGTGGTCCACCACCTCGACGCGGTAGCGCTCGATCCCGCCTCGGTGCGGCGCCACCTCGCCCTGTCCCGGACGGTGGCCGGCCGGCCCGGGTACTTCCCGGCCACCGTCACCCCGCACGTCGTGCACCTGCCGGCGGACCTCGCGCCCGACCCGGGACCGTCCCCGTCCGCCGAGGACCGCCGGCGGGCGGGGCTGTTCACCGCCAGCCGGCTCGACGGGCCCAAGCGGCTCGACCTGGTGGTGCGGGCCATGGCCCACGTGGGCGTCGAAGTGGCCCTGACCATCGCCGGCACCGGCCCCGACGAGGACCGGCTGCGACGGCTGGCCCGTGGCGACCCGCGGGTCCGCTTCCTCGGCGAGGTGGGCGACGCCGAGCTGGCGGCGCGCTACCACCGGGCCTTGGCCGTCCCCTTCGTGCCCGCCGACGAGGACCTCGGGCTCATCACGCTCGAGGCCATGACCGCGGGCACGCCGGTGGTCACCACCACCGACGCCGGCGGGCCCACCGAGCTCGTCCTCAACGGGGTGAACGGCCTGGTGACCGCGCCCGAGCCGTCGGCCCTGGCCCGGGCGTTCGAGCACCTGGCGTCGGATCCGCGCTGGGCGGCGGGACTGGGCGCGGCCGGGCGTCGCCGGGCGGCCGAGGTGACTTGGGAGGCGGTGATAGCCGCCGTCCTGGGCGAGCCGGTCTCGCCGCCGCCGACCGCCTCGGGGCGAGCGGCACGGCCGAAGGTGGTGGTGCCGTCCACCTACGCGATATGGCCCCCACGGGGCGGCGGGCAGCTGCGGTACCTGCACCTGTACGGAGCCCTCGCCGCCCACGCCGACGTCGAGATCGTCAGCCTGGTCAACCCGCCGCGCGCCGCCTCCACCGTCCAGATCGCTCCCGGCCTGCGGGAGACGGTGGTCGGCGTGTCGCCCGCCCACCTCGCCGAGGACGTGCGCCTGAGCCGAGCCACCGGGATCCCCACCACCGACATCGTGGCCGGCCGGTCGATCCACTCCTCTCCCGCCTACCTCGACGCCCTGGCCCGTTCCGTCGCCGGCGCGGATGCGGTCATCGTGTCCCATCCGTTCCTGCTGCCCGCGCTGGAGGCGGTCGACGGCGGGTGCCGCCTCCCGTTCGTCTACGACGCCCACAACGCCGAAGCGGACCTCAAGGAAGCGGTCCTGGCGACCAACCCGATCGGCCGGGAGCTGGCGGCGTGGGTGGCCGACGTCGAGGGCCGGGCCGTCCTCGGCGCCACCCACGTCGTGACGTGCTCGTTGGAGGACACGGAGGCGCTGAGCCGGCGCTTCGGCCGCTCCGGCGACGGCTTCGTCGTGATCCCGAACGGCACGGACACCGCTCGACCGGTGCCCACCCCCGAAGCGCGACGGTCCCGGAGCGAGGCGTGGCGGCGAGCCTGGGCCCGATCCCGCCGGCGTCGCCCCGCCCGGCTCGAACCCGACCCCGAGGGCGTGGCCATCTTCCTGGGCAGCTGGCACCCGCCGAACCTCGACGCCGCCGAGGTGGTGCTCGAGCTGGCGGCCGCGGTGCCAGAGGTGGTGTTCGTGCTGGCCGGCAGCCACAGCGACCACTACCGGGCGCGCCGGCTGCCGGGCAACGTGGTGCTGGCCGGGGTGGTGAGCGACGCCGCCAAGACCACCCTGTTGGCGTCGGCCGACCTGGCCCTCAACCCGATGCGGACCGGTTCGGGCACCAACCTGAAGGTGGTGGAGTACTTCGCCGCCGGGGTGCCGGTGGTGTCGACCCCCTTCGGCATCCGGGGCACCGACGCCGACCGCCGTCACCTCCTGCTGGTGGACCCGGAGGGCGGCATCGACGCCCTGGCCGGCGCCGTGCGCTGCGTGTGGGACGACGCCGAAGGTGCCGCCCGCCGGGCCGCCGCCGCCCGTGCCCTGGCCGTCGAGCGCTACGACTGGCGCGACCTCGGCCAGCAGCTCACCGAGGTCGTCCTCGACACCGTCGGCTCCACCGGTGAGGCGCGATCCGGGAACGGTGCTTGACTGGCCGGCGTGGCGAGGTCGGTGGACACCCGGGCCCGGGTGCAGCGACTCCGGGCCGGGCTGGTCCGTCGCCTGCCCGATCGGGTGGAGCGCCCACTGCGGCGATTGCGGGACGCGGCCGTCGAGTCCAACCGGCTGGCCAACCTGGAGGCCACCGTGGCGGGGGCGACCGCCACCAACGAGGCCAGCGTGGTGGGACTCTCCCAGGAGCTCGCACGCCTGGGGCGCAAGGTCGACGACCTAACCGAGCGGGTCGACGAGCTGGCAGCGGCGGTCCGCGAGGTGTCGGCCCCTCCGGAACCGCCCCCCAACGCGGGTCGGTAGCGCCTGGCCGAGCGGGACTTCAGGTCATCCGCAACCAGAAGGACCCGCCGTGGTGCTCGAAGTCGCCGAGGCCGGCCCACAGCGGCGCCAAGATGGCCGACAGCTCGGCGTCGGTGCTCACGAACCAGTTGGGCAGCTCGGTGGTGAAGCCCTGCTCTCCGCCCAGCAGGAAACCGGCCAGCACGTACTGCTCGTTGTAGAAGCGATCGTTCCACTCGGGCGGGTAGTCGTCGGGCAGGTAGATGTCGTGGATCTCCACCAGCACCCCCGCCGCCAACCTCGGCAGCACCTCGAGGAACACCACGGTGGCGTCGGAGTTGGCGGAGGCCCGGTGGAAGTTGTCCACGAAGACCACGTCGCCCGGCCCGACGGTGTCGAACACCGCCAGGTCGGCTTCCTCCAGGGGCGAGCGCACCACCTCGTCGCAGATGGCGTCGATCTCGGCGCGGGGATGGGCGTCGATGGAGACGATGCGGGTGCGCAGGCCATGGTCGGCGATGGCCCGGCGGGCAAAGGTGGTGGAGGTGCCCGAACCGACTTCCAGGTAGGTGACGGGGTCCTCGTGCACGAGCAGCGAGTAGAGGGCGGCGGCGTCGAGCCCCGGCAGCGAAGGGTTGCGCCAGAACGGCTCGGTGGGGTCGGCCGATGCCTCGACGGGAATGCGGGCCAGCTCGTCGGACAAGGCGGAGGCGCGCCGCAGGTGGACGGCGTAGCGGTCGCGGTGGCCGTCGAGCAGCGCCGCCAGCTCGGGGTGGCTCGGTCGGCCGAACCCGAACCGGGGCCGGGGGCGAACGGGGTAGTCGAGCTGAATGACCTGGGCGGCCGGCGCCGACGGAGCCGAAGCGGGCGCGGTGGGCGCGGTGGCGGCCGGGCCCGGCGGCAGCGCCTGGTCGAGCCGGCGGAGGATCTCGTCCAGCTTCGGCTCCCGCCGGGCGGCTACGGCCCCGCCGCCGGCCTGTCGGAGGCGGCGGACGAGGGATCCGAGACGACCCTCCATGGGCGGCCGAGGGTAGTGGACGGCCTCGGGCGCCACGGGGACGGTCGTCTACTCTCGGCGCCCATGCCGTGCCCCCGAGCCCCCGCCGGGCGCGCCGCGTGAGGGCGCTGGTCACCGGGGCCAGCGGGTTCGTCGGGCGCCACCTGGTCGCCCACCTGCGGGCCGAGGGTGACGAGGTGTCGGTCTGCGACCGTACCGTCGGCGACCCCGCCGACGGCGCGGTCCGCTCCTACACCACCGACATCACCGATGCCGCCAGCATCGCCGGGGTGGTGACCGACGCCCATCCCGAGGTGATCTACCACCTGGCCGGATGGGCCGACGTGGGCGGCTCGTGGAAGGCGCCCGTGGAGGCCTTCCGGGCCAACGCCGAGGGCACCCTCAACGTGCTGTCGGCCGCCACCGAGGTGGGCGTGGACCGGGTGCTGTCGGTGTCGAGCGCCGACGTGTACGGCGCCGTCACCGAGGCCGAGCTGCCCCTCACCGAGGACTCGCCCCTGCGGCCGGCCAGCCCCTACGCGGCGTCGAAGGTGGCGGCCGACTTCCTCGGCCTGCAGGCCTGGTTGGGCCGGGGCCTGCCGGTGCTGCGGGTGCGGGCCTTCAACCACCTCGGGCCCGGCCAGACCGACAAGTTCGTGGCCGCCGCACTGGCCTCGCGGATCGCCCGCAACGAGCGCGACGGCGGTGACGTGCTCACCATCGGGAACCTGTCGGCCCGGCGGGACTTCACCGACGTGCGCGACGTGGTGCGGGCCTACCGCCTGCTCGTCGCCAAGGGCGCGCCGGGCGAGGTCTACAACGTGTGCCGCGGGTGCGACGTGGCCGTCCAGGACCTGGCCGACCGGTTGCTGGCCATGGCCCGCCGGCCGATGCGCTTCGTGGCGGACCCCGAGCTGCTGCGCCCGGTCGACGTGCCGGTGCTGCGGGGCGACCACAGCCGCCTCACGGCCGCCACCGGCTGGGAGCCCGAGATCGCCCTCTCCCAGACCCTCACCGACCTGTTGGACGACTGGCGGCGTCGCCTCGCAGCCCCGGGGTGACCCGCCGACGCGCCTCGGCCAGCAGCTCACGCTCGCCCGGGTCGTGGGCTTCGGCGGCCAGGGCGCCGAGGCGCAGCTCCCACTCCGCCAGCGCACCGGGATCGTCGCCCGTGCGGTCCATCCATCCCAGGTCGCGCTCGAGCAGGGCGAGCTGGTGCTCCACCTCGGTCCAGCGGGTGACCACCACCGGCAGCCGCTCGGCCTTGGCCGAGGGGTAGTCGGTGCCGGCCACCAGCTCGTGGGGCTCCATGGCGAAGAGGCCAGCGAGGAGGGCGACCGTGCGCTCACCGGGGATGGAGAGGCCGGCCTCCACGTGGGACACCGCCGCCCGCGAAACCGCCACCCGCTCGGCCAGCTCCTGCTGGGTCCAGCCCCGCTTGGCCCGCAGGTCGGCGACGCGGCGGCCCAACTCGGGCGCGAGGTTCTCGGGCATGTGCCAACCCACTTAGCAGACAGCGGCTCCGGATCAGCGTAGAACCGCCGCCATGACCCGACGCGCGCTCATCACCGGCATCACCGGCCAGGACGGCTCCTACCTGGCCGAGCTGCTCCTCGACAAGGGCTACGAGGTGATCGGCATGGTGCGGCGGTCGAGCACCGTGAACTTCGAGCGCATCGCCCACCTGCAGGACCGCATCACCTTCGTGCCGGGCGACCTGCTCGACGAGGTATCGATGATCAACATCCTCTCCGAGCACCGCCCGGAGGAGGTGTACAACCTGGCCGCCCAGTCCTTCGTGCAGACCTCCTTCGGCCAGCCCGTGCTCACCGGGGAGATCACCGGCCTCGGCGTCACCCGCATCCTCGACGCGGTGCGCATCGTCGACCCCGACATCCGCTTCTACCAGGCCTCGTCGTCGGAGATGTTCGGCAAGGTGCAGGAGGTCCCCCAGCGCGAGACCACCCCGTTCTGGCCCCGCAGCCCCTACGGCGTGGCCAAGGTCTACGGGCACTGGATCACGGTGAACTACCGGGAGAGCTACGACCTCCACGCCAGCTCGGGAATCTTGTTCAACCACGAGAGCGAGCGCCGGGGCCTCGAGTTCGTGACCCGCAAGATCAGCCACACGGTGGCCAAGATCAAGCTCGACCAGGCGAGCGAGCTGCGGCTCGGGAACCTCGACGCCCAGCGCGACTGGGGCTTCGCCGGCGACTACGTGGACGCCATGTGGCGCATGCTGCAACAGGACGCTCCCGGCGACTACGTGGTGGCCACCGGTCAGACCCACCCCGTGCGAGAGTTCTGCCAGCTGGCCTTCGACCACGTGGGCCTCGACTGGGAGGACCACGTGGTGATCGACGAGCGCTTCATGCGCCCCGCCGAGGTGGACCTCCTGGTGGGCTCGTCCGAGAAGGCCGAAGCGGTCCTCGGCTGGAAGCCCTCCACGCCGTTCCCCGACCTCGTGCGGCGCATGGTCGACGCCGACCTGGCCCTGCTGTCTGGTCAGCTCGAGGGCATCTGAGCGACCTCAGACGGGGTGGGCGAGGAAGTAGTAGTTCTCGCACACGTCGTATTGGCGGGTCAGCTCGGCCAGTCCGAGCGGCGGCTTGCCCACCAGCCAGTCGTCGAGGAGCGAGACGTCCATGCGCCGCTCGGCGAAGAACCCGTGGACGTCGGCGGGGGTGGTGCCGTAGAAGTCGGCTGCCCCGAGACCGAACTCGAACACCGTCACCGGCCGGTGCCGGCCGATGAGCTCGCCGCCACCCTTCAACACCCCCAGCTCGGCGCCCTCCACGTCGATCTTGAGGAACGACACCGGCCGCTCGAGGGGTACCACGTCGTCGAGGCGGGCGGTTCGAACCCTGATCTTGTGCACCTCGGCGTCGTCGGACTCGAGCCGGCGCAGGCGGATCCCGCTGTGGGCCGGGCTGTCGACCACGTGGTGGAACTCGATCTCCCCCTCGGCGTCGCTGAGGGCAACCTCGTGTATGGCAACCGCCGGGAACCGTCGGCGCAGCTCGGCGGCGAGGTCCGGCAGCGGCTCGAACCCGACGTGGGTACCGGCGGGCGAGACGGCCAGGATGCGTCCGAGGATGTCGCCCACGTGCGCTCCGACGTCGATGGCGTTGCCGCCTCCCGCGAGGACCCGCTCGATGACCTCAGCGGTGAGCTGGTCGTAGTGGGGGTTCCGGGTGTCGACCACCCCGCCCGGAGCGGTCAGAGGGGCCGACAGCGCCGCCACCTCCGCCCGCAGCCCCCGGATCTCGGCCGCCTGTGCTTCGATCGACCGCTCGAGCGACTCCAGGCCCTCGGTGAGAGCATCCACGCTGCGCCGGCGGGCGGCGGGCGACGGCCTGAGCACCCGTCCGATGCGACGAAGGCGCCGGCGGGAGCGCTCCTTCATCACGCCTCCGACGTCGAGGAGCTCTCAACCGGCGCGTCGACGGTGAAGCTGAGGACGCGGGGATCGGTGGCGCCGGTCCAGCACGGCGAGAACACCCGGTCGGACTGCAGCTCGATCAGCTGGCCCGCGCCGGCGGCGACGGCCAGGTCGACGCTGGGCCGGTCGGCCCGCAGCGCCGCCCGGCCGACGACGGTGCCCTCGACCACCACGAACACCGTCTGGCAGTCGCGCCCGTGCAGGCCCATGGCGCTCACCCGCAGCGTGTGGGTGCCCGCCCCGCCAATCCTCACCGATGCCCGGGGGCCGGCCCAGCGGAAGGTGGTGCCGTCGGGGCGGGCCTCGACCTGGTGGAAACCTTCGACGAACTCCCAAGAGCCACGTCGCTCGGCCAGGCGGCGCGTGCCGGGCCGCAGCCGCTCGATGCCCTCGCGGGTGGGCGAGGCGATGAAGATGTTGATGTTGGACGCCCGGGCCAGCTCGAAGGTGAGGCCCGCGAGGCCATCGGCGTCCTGGCTGAACAAGCCGTTGACGGGTCGGTAGAACTCGCACCACCCGTAGCCCGCCAACTCGAGCATGTCGAGGAGCTGCTCGCGGGTGTAGGGCCGCTCGATGGTGTGGTAGCGGGCCATCAGCTCGGTGTTCTGGGTGTGCCACTCGGAGCCGACGGGCGGAGCGGCCGCCTCGATGACGGCGAGCGCACCGTCGGGGGCGAGGTCGCGGGCCACGTTGCGCAGCGCCGACACCGGATCGTAGAAGTGGTGCAGGGTGGACTCGAAGAGGGCGAGGTCCACCGGGCGCTCCAGCCCGAGCGGTTCGGCCTCGATGTCGTGCGTCCGGAGGTCGTAGCGGAAGGGGCGGCCGAAGTACGGCGGGTAGGGGTCGGTCTGCATGCGCCGCTCGGCGATGTCGAGCAGCTCCTGGGAGATGTCGAGCCCGATCACCTCGTGGCCGAGCTTGGCCAGCCACTGGACGGTCCAACCCGGCCCGCAACCGACGTCGAGCACCCGGCTGTTCTGGCCCAGGTCCATGCGGTGCACGACGTCGAGGAAGTAGAAGACGTCGACCCAGAAGGGGCTGAAGTCGGGACCGCCGAGGAACGGCTTGGTCAGGTGGAACCACTCGGCCTGCTCCCCGCCGTCGACCACCAGCTCCCGCAGGTAGGTGACCGCTCCCTGCTTCCAGTCCACGCCGTCGGGCAGCTCGGCGTTGATCTGCTGGAGGAACTCCGCCTCGGTCGGTGGCATCACGCCGGACGTTATCGGTCGCCGCCGGAGGCGGCGGCCCCCAGGGCGGTGGGTGGGGTCGGCGGACGTTATCGGCCCCGCCGCAGCCCCCGGGTAGCGTGCCCGCCGTGATCACCGTCATCGCCGGCGGGGTGGGTGCCGCCCGCCTGCTGGCCGGGCTGGTCCAGGTTCACCCGTCCGCCGACCTCACGGTGGTGGCCAACGTCGGCGACGACCTCGAGCTGGGTGGCCTGCACATCAGCCCGGACCTCGACACCATCACCTACACCCTCGCCGGCACCATCAACCCCGAGACGGGCTGGGGACTGGCCGACGAGAGCTGGCAGGCGATGGACACCCTGGCCCGCTATGACGGCGCCACCTGGTTCCGCCTCGGCGACCGCGACCTCGGGACCCACCTCTACCGCACCCAACGCCTGGCCGAAGGCGCGCCGCTGAGCACCGTGACCGCCGAGATCACCGCGGCCTGGGGCCTGGAGCTGACCCTGCTGCCGGTGACCGACGACCCTCTGCGGACCATGGTGACGGTGGCGGGCGAGCAAGCCGAGATCGGCTTCCAGGAGTACTTCGTGCAGCGGCGGCACTCCGTGGCGGTGAGCGCCGTCCGCTTCCAGGGGGCCGCCGCCGCCACCCCCGGGCCGGGCGTGCTGGCGGCCGTCGCCGACGCCGACGTGGTGGTGATCGCCCCATCCAACCCGATCGTGTCGATCGACCCCGTCCTGGCCGTCCCGGGCGTGCGCCAGGCCCTGGAGGACGCCCGGCCGCGCACCGTGGCGGTGTCGCCCATCGTGGCCGGAGCGGCGGTCAAGGGCCCGGCCGACCGGCTGCTGCGCGAGCTCGGGCACGCCGCCACCGTGGTGGGCGTGGCTGAGCTCTACGCCCCCGTGGCCGCCGTGCTCGTCATCGACGAGGCCGACGCCGCCCTGCGCGGCGCGGTCGAGGCCGAGGGCATGCGCTGCATCGTCGCGCCCACCGTGATGACCGACCCGGCCGCCGCCGCCGCCCTCGGCACCACCGTGCTCGACGCCTTCACTGCCGACTGATGGCGCGCCTCGAGATCCTGGGCGTGGAGGGCATCGGGGAGGTCCGCCCCGGTGACGACCTGGCCGGCGCCATCGCGGCGGCGACGACGGCGGGCGGCGTCGGGCTGCACGACGGGGACGTGGTGGTCGTCACCCAGAAGGTCGTGTCCAAGGCCGAGGGACGCCTCGTTCCGGTGGATGCGAGCGACGCGCAGGGCCACCGGGCGGTGGTGGAGGCTCTGGTCATCCCGAGACCCGCCACGGGTTCGTCTGCGCCAACGCCGGCGTGGACCTGTCCAACGTCGAAGGCCCGAGGACCGCTCGGCGCCGGATCCGCGACGTTCCGGTGGATGCGACCTTCGGCCGGACGCCGCAGGGCCATCGGCTGCGCCGGGCGTGGTGGACCTGCGGGGCCACGAGGACGAGGCCGCTCCAGGTCACGGTGGCGGTGGGCGAGCTGCGGCCGGCTGGGATGGGCAAGGCCTCGCATTCGTGGCCGTGGTGCGGGGCATCGACCGGTGATGTGCGCTCGAGGATCGTCCGCCCCCCGCCGAGGACCTCTTCCGCCATGGGGGTCGACCACTTCGCTCGTCTGGCGGGTGAGGCTGGCCTGATCCGCCGGCCGGTCAGGTCCGCCGGATCGGCCGCTGACGAGGTTGCGAGCTGCTGGTCGCCTCGGGCTCTTCGGACGTCGACCAGGAGGTGCCGAGGTGTTCGAGGCCACGACGGGCCCACCCGACGTGTTCATCGAGGACGAGGCGGGCCGGCGCCTCGGCTCCGCCCGCCTTCCCGAGGGTGTCGATGCGCCGGCTGCGAGCTTGTGGCCGGTCACGCCGATGCCTCGAGGTGACGGTGGCCACCGAGACCGACCGGGGCGTGTTCGTCGGCGCCCTGGTCGCTGCGGGAGGTGCTGGCGGTGAACCCGCTGTCGTCCCGCTCCGACCTCGACCTCGGGAGCCAAGTCCGACCCGGGTGATGCCCACCGACCTGGCGCCTCGATGGCCACAACCACAACCCCTCGCCGACGAGCTGGCCGAGGCGGTCGGCTGGCCCGGGCGCATGATCTGGACCCGCCAGCGCCAGGTGAACCAGCCGTGGTGGACCGGCGCTTGGTGGCCTTCGGCGACCTGGCCGCGGGTGACGCTCTGGCCGTGCTGGGCTCGACCCCGGCCTGGGCCGGGGCAGGATCGCCGCCGCCCTCAAGCGTGGCGGGCGGCAGCGCCGGGTCGGGGACAGGGCGGTCTGGATCCAGGCGGCCCTGCGGGCCGAGCACCTCGAAGCCCCGCCAGTGGTGGCCGAGGCCATGGGGGTGGCGGTGGCCGCCCTCGTGGCGGTGATCACCGAGCTCGTGGCTCAGATCGCTTCGCTCGAAGCGCAGCTGGCCGAACGTTTTGAGCGGACCCGGACGCCAAGGTCATCCGCTCGGGACTGGGGATGACGCTCGGCGCCCGGGTGCTCGGCGAGTTCGATGACCCGGCTTCGCCGACGCCAGTCTCGCAAGAACTACGCCAGACCCGCGCCTCCGCCGAGGCTCGCCCGCTCCGGCGGCTGGCCGACGCCTGATGGGCCTTCGCCGCCCTGAGCGCCAGCCCCGGAGCGCGGGCCTTCTACGACGAGCGCCGTGCCGCCGGCGACACCCACAACATGGCGCTGCGCGCTCGCCAACCGTCTCGTCGGCCTGCTCCACGGCTGCCTCCGCCACCGCACCCTCTACGACGAGCACATCGCCTGGGGCCACCCGCTCGGCGGCCGCTGCTTGACAGCTACGCCCGTGGGATGTCGCTCGGGGCGGGCTGTTGGTGGCTTATGCCGAGGTCTATGGCGCGGCGGACGACGCGGGCCCGGGCGTCGGCGCGAGCGGCGGCATGGCGCAGACCCGCTTCGACCGACCACAGGGCGTCCTCGGGGTTGCCCCGGAGGTCGGCGTGGCTCAGCTCCTGGCGCAGCTCGGTGAGCTCGGCGATGAGGACGTCGAGGTCGTCGATGGAGTCCCGGAGGGCCATGGGCATCAAGGTACGCCCGTTTGCTAGCTCTTGCAAGCATTTGTGCCCGTGTTCACGCAGTGGTCACACGCCCGACACGACCCCACGGACCCAGCCCGCCGTCTCGGCCAGGCCCTGGCTCAGCGGCGTCCACGGCTGCCAGCCCAGGTGGAGCGACGCCCGGCCCCGATCGAGCCGGAAGCGGGTCGGGACCCCCGGCGGCGGTGCCCCCGCCAGCAGCGGACCAGCGGTCGTGCCCGCCGCCTCGGCCGCGGCCCGGTGCAGGGCGGCCAGCGCCGTCTCCACGCCGGACCCGACGTTGACCAGGAGCCCGCTCCCCCGCTCGGCCGCGCGCACCAGCGCGTCCACGGCGTCGTCGACGTACACCAGGTCGACGGTGCGCCCGCCTCCGCCCTCGACGGTGGCCACGCCGCCGGCCAACGACGCTCGTACCAGGTCAGCCACCACCCCCCGGCGGGCCCGCGGGCCATACACGTGGGCGAGGGCGAGGGCGGTGAACTCCAAGGCGCGCTCCTCCCGGTACCGCGCCAGGTAGCCCAACAGGGCGAGGCTGGCCACCCCGTGGACCGTCGACGGCGGGCCGGAACGGGACTCGTGCACCGGTAGGTCATCCGGCCCGACCGGCCCGTGGACGGCATCGGCATCGAGGACCACGACCACCTTGGCCGTGCCGGCCGCCGTCGCCCCCTCCAGCAGCCGGAGGCCGGCGACCACGGTGGCCTCGGCGTCGGCGACCGGGTCGGCCAGGGCGGCGCGGGCGTCGGGCAGCGCCAGGTGGAAGACCACGTGCGGACGTCGCCGCTGCACCAGCTCGACCAGTGAGGGGTCGCCGACGTCGAGGTGATGGATGGTGAGCGGGTGGCTGCGGTCGGCGCGGGCGTCGGCCAGGTTCGACAGCGTCCCCGTCGAGAGGTCGTCGACCACGTCCACGGCGTGGCCCTCGGCCAGCAACCGGTCGACCAGCGTGGAGCCGAGGAAGCCGGCCCCACCCGTCACCAGGGCCTTCACCCGGTCGAGTCCGGGCGGCGCACCCCCCGCAGGTGCTCGGCGGGGGCGACCGAGGCGCCGTCGCCGAGCACGCAGAGGTCTTCGAGGCGGGCGCCTTCGCCGACCACCGCCCCCGGACCCACGATGGACCGGAGCACCTCGGCACCGGCCCCCACCACCGCCCCGGCGAGGACCACCGAGTCCCGGACCAGGGCGCCGGCCGCGACCGTCGCACCGTCGCCCACCACCGCTCGCTCCAGGCACGCGCCCGGGTCCACGGCGGCGCCGGGGCTGGTGGCCCGCTCGGGCCGGCCACGGGTGCCGTCGACCAGGTCGAGCTGGGCCCGCAGGTACGGGCCGGGGGAGCCGGCGTCGAGCCAGTAGGCCTCGGACGCGCTGGCGAAGAGGCAACGGTCGCCCACCATCGCCGGGAACGTCTCCCGCTCGATCGACACCGGGCGGCCCGCGGGGATGCGCTCCAGAGCCGAGGGTTCGAGGACGTAGGTGCCGGCGTTGATCAGGTCGGTCGGGGCCTCGTGGCGAGGCGGCTTCTCCACGAACGCCTCCACCCGGCCAGCAACGTCGGTGGGCACCACGCCGTAGGCAGATGGGTCCTCCACCCGGTGCAGGGCGATGGTCGCCTCCGCGCCACGGGCGTCGTGGAACCCGACCAGCCCAACCACGTCGAGGTCGGTGAGGATGTCGCCGTTGGCCACGAGGAAGCGCTCATCGATCCCGGCCTGGCGGGCCGCGAAGCGCACCGCGCCGGCGGTGTCGAGCGGCTCGGGGTCCACCGCGAAGTGCAGCCGGACCCCGGCGCAGGTGCGGTCGGGATAGGCGGCGATGAACGCGTCCGGGCGGTAGCCCATCGACAGCACGGCTTCATCCACGCCGTGCGCCCCCAGGTGGGCCAGGACCCGCTCGATCATCGGGCGGTGGACCACCGGCAGCATCTGCTTGGGCGTGGTGAGGGTGAGGGGCCGCAGGCGGGTGCCGAACCCGCCCACCAGCACGACCGCCCTCACGGGGTGGCGGATCCGGGCGGGACGTTGCCCCCGGGCGGGACATTGCCCCCGGGCGGGACATTGCCCCCGGGCGGGACGTTGCCCCCGGGCGGGACGCCTCCGGCGCCGGTGGGGGCCTGGTCGTTCTGGGCGTTCTGCAGGATGTCGGCCGCCCCCGGAGGAGGGGGCACCTTGGCGCCCTTGGGCACGAGCGCAGACGTGTAGGCCCCGAGGTCCTCGCTGAGGCGGATGCCGGAGATGTCCGACGTGAAGGTCTTGGTGGCGGCCTTGCCCTTGGCCGCCTCGAGCGCGTTCTTCCAGTGGGCGGCGCGCACCTCGGCGGGCTTGCCGTCGCAGGTCGTGTCCCCCACCCGGTAGGCGCGGCCGCCGAACGGCTTGGCCGCGGGCAGCTTGATCTCCGCGTCGGTGACGTGCAGCCCGGTCTCGTCGAAGAACTTGCCCAGTGTCGCCTGCTTGCCGGCGGCGGCCGCCTGGAACGGGTGGATGTGGATGAGGCCGTCGTCGTGGGTGTGCACGCCGAGGGCGTCGGCCCCTTCGTCGGACAGGTTGGCCACGAAGTGGTCGCAGATGTAGACGCCGTAGGCCGCGTGCCAGTGCTCTCCCACCCGCGGCGGGTTCGAGCTGTCGGCGGCGGCGTCGTTGCTGGTCTTGGCCACGAAGATGGTGGCCAGGCCGAGCACCACGATGAGGCCGAGGGCGATCGGGAAGCCGAGTTGGCGGCGCTGCCCGGCCTTGCGCTTGCCCCCCGCCCGGGCGGCGCGGGCGACCTTCTTGGCGGACGATGCCTTTCCCATGGGGCGATCACCCTACCGTCCGCCGGGAAACGCCCCGGTTCGCGGCGAGCTCGGCGAACAGCTCCTCGTAGGCCGACGCCACCGCCGCCGGCGACGCCCACCGCTCCACGAAGGAGCGCCCGGCGGCCCCCCACCGGGCGGCGTCATCGGGGGCCTCGATCACTCGGCGGACCGCCTTGGTGAAGGCCTCGGGGTCGTCGGGCGGCACCGCGATCCCCGCCCCCGCCCGTTCGACGGTGCGGGACACCTCGGTCCCGGGGTCGACGCTGGCCACGATCGGACGGGCCGCGGCCAGGATCGAGTAGAGCTTGGAGGGCACGCTGGCCCGGGCCAGGCCGCGGCGCAGCGGCACCACGTGCACGTCGGCGGCGGCCAGGACCTCGCCGAGGCGGTCGCGGGGCTGGAGGTCGACGAACCGCACGTTGGGCAGGCCGCGGGCCCGCTGCTCGAGGCCGGCGCGGGCCGAGCCGCCGCCGTTCACCACGAACACCACCGAGGGGTCGTGCTCGTAGGCGATGGCCGCGTCGAGCAGCAGCTCGACCGACTGCGAATAACCGAGGTTCCCGGCGTACATGACCACGGTGCGACCCTCGAGGCCGAACTGGCGCCGGTAGGCGTTCTCCTTGGGGCCGGGTCGGATGGCGGTGGTGTCGATGAAGTTGGGGATCACCCGGACCTTCTCGCCGTCACCGCCGGCGCCGAGCTTGGTGACCACGTTGTCCCGGAGGTCCTCGGAGAGCACGGTGACGGCGTCGGCGGCCAGGTAGGTGGCCCGCTCCAGCCGGGCGGCGGCGGCGATCACCTGGCGGTTGGTGATGGCGCCCACCTCGACGGCCACGTCGGGGAACACGTCCTGGATGTTGAACACGAACGGCGCGCCGCGCAGCCGGGCCACGGCCCACCCGGCCGGGCCGAGGGTGAGCGGGGGCGACATGGCGAGCACACCGTCGGGTCGGCGGGGACCGAGGGCGGAGGCCAGGGCGGCCAGCCCGGTGAAGCCGCCGAAGGCGAGGGCCCGGGCCGGGATGTTGGTCTTGTCGGTGGGGAACGGGTGGACCCGGGAGATCCGACCCCACTCGGTGTCGTGGTGGCGGACGAGGCTCCCCTCCCAGCCCGCCTCCACCCGGTGCGAGGTGTACCAGGGCAGGGCGGTGACCACGTGGAGTCGGTGGCCCCGGGCGGCGAGGTGTTCGACGATGCTGGTGATGACCACCCCGGTGGGGGCGAGGTCGGGCTCGAAGTGGGGGCAGACGACGGTGAGCCTCACCGGCGCAGCCCTGCCGACAAGGCGGCGCGCCACGCCTCGACGAGCGCACCGGCGGACCGGTCCCAGCCCATGGTGGCGGCGCGGGCCCGCCCGGCGTCGGCCAGCCGGTGGCGCCGGTCGGGGGAGGTGAGGAGGTCGGTCATGGCGGCGGCCCATTCGTCGGGGTTCTCGGGGCTGAGCAGGATGCCGGCGTCGCCCACCACCTCCGGCAAGGCGGCCGCCCGGGCGGCCACCACCGGGCAGCCGACCGCCATGGCCTCGAGCACCGGCGCCCCAAAGCCCTCGAAGGACGACGGGAACGTTAGTGCCACCGCCGCTCCCAGCAGGGCGTCGAGGTCGGCCCGGGGGATGCGGCCGGTGCGCCGTACCCGCCCATCGAGCCCCCTGGCGCGGATCTCGGCCAGCACGGCGGCCTCGGCCGGCCCGGCGCCTCCGGTCAGCACGAGGCTCACCGTGGGGTTGGTCGCCGCCACCCGCCCGAAGGCGCGCACGAGGAGGACGTGGTTCTTGTGCGCCCAGGTGACCGCCGGAAAGGCGAACCAGCGGTCGCCGAGGCCGTAGACGGCCCGAACCCGGTCGACCTCGGCCGGGTCGACGGGCGAGGCGGGGTGCACGCCGTGGGGCACCACCCGGAGCCGCCCAGGGGCGACACCGAGGTGCTCGGTGATGGTCGCGGCGGTGAAGTCGCTGACGGCCACGACCACCCGGGCGGCCCGCACCGACCAGGGCAGCACGGCCCGGAACCACACCCGCTGCACCGGCGTGAAGTGGGCGGGGCGCAGCAATGGCTGGAGGTCGTGGATCGTCACCATCGCGGGGGCGCCCCGGAGGGCCGGCACCGCTCCCCCCAGGTGGTGGACGAGGTCAAGGCGCCGGCGACGGACCTGGGCGGCCAGCCAGGAGGTCTCGGCGGCCACCCGAACCCCCCGGCGACGGCCGTCCACCGGCGCGGTGACGGTGGGGAACCGGTCGACGAGGTCGGGGTGGGCGGCGGCGAGGGAGGGCAGCCCGAAGAGGGTTAGGTCGAGGCCGGCGGGGCGGGCATCGCCCAGGGCGCCGAGCAGGCGGACGGCGTACTCCTCGGTGCCGCCCACGTCGCCGGGCACGAGCCACAGGAGGTTGACCCCGACGCGCCTGCGGCCGGCGGCCCTCACCCCGCCGCTTCGGCGTAGGCGGACGCGGTGAGGGACGCGGTGCGCTCCCAGGTGAGCTCTGCGGCCCGCGCCCGACCGGCGGCGGACAACCGGGCGGCCAAGGGAGCGTCGTCCAGCAGCCGAGCCAGAGCATCGGTGAGCGAGTCGCGGTCTTGAGGGTCGACCAGCAGGGCGGCGTCGCCCGCCACCTCGCCGGTGGCGCTGGCGGCCGAGGTCACCACCGGCGCGCCGGCGGCCATGGCCTCGAGCACGGGCAGGCCGAAACCCTCCCAGTGGCTCGGGTAGGCGAACACGGCGGCACCGGCGTAGAGGGCGGCCAGCTCGGGATCGGCCACGAAGCCCAGCGGCCGGGCTCGATCGCCGAGCCGCTCGGCCAGCGGGCGCAGGTCCTCCTGCCAGCCGGCCGGCCCGACCACCACGAGGTCGACGTCCGATCGCTTCAGCCCGGCGAACGCGTCGACCAGGGTGCCGAGGTTCTTGCGGGGCTCGGCCGTCCCCACCGACAGCACGTAGGGCCGCCCCAGGCCGTAGCGGCGTCGCACCGCCCGGATGGCGTCCTCGGTGACGGCGACGGGCCGCACCCCCAGCGGCACGAGCCGCACCCGGTCGGCGGCCAAGCCGGCGGCGACCGCGTCGTCCACCGTCGCCTGGGAAGGGCACAGCACCAGGTCGGCTTCCTCGATGGCGCAGGCGAGCGCGGCCTCGAAGAACCGCACCCCCCAGGGGGTGAACGACGACGGGTCGCGCCGCCAGGCCAGGTCGTGCAGCGTCCACACGATCGGTGCGCTGCGGGGCGGGACCGCCAACCCGGTGGCGTGGATGACTGACACTGGCCCGGTGGCCCGATCCACCGCCGGCCGGCGCAGCCGGTGCCACGACTCGTAGAGCGCCAGGCGGGGCAAGCCCAGCGAGCGCACCGGGATCGAAGGCGAGTAGGGAAGCCGCGGGGCGCGCCCGTGGAGGGCGCTCACACCGATCAGGTCGAGCTCGGGGTGCCCGGCGGTGAGCGCCGCCACCGTCTCCACCGCCGCCCGCGCGGTCCCACCCGGCACCCGGTTCCAGCACTGCTCGAGGGTGACAGCCACCCGGGTCCTGGCGCCCACGGGGCAGGAGTCTGACAGCACTTCCTCAGCCGGTGGCACCACAACGCGGGACTGCGCTCGCGACCCACGTCGAACCCTTAGCATCGAGGTCATGGGTTCCTCGTGGCCGGACCAGCGCGTCGTCGTCACCGGAGGGTCGGGGTTCCTCGGCCAGGCCGTGGTCGCCCAGCTGGAAGCGAAGGGGACCGGCTCCATAACGGTGCCCCGCAGCGCCGAGTACGATCTGCGCCGGCGGGACGACACCGCCCGCCTGTTCGCCGAGGTACAACCCGACCTGGTGATCCACCTGGCCGCCCGGGTGGGGGGCATAGGGGCCAACCTGGCCCGTCCGGCCGACCTCTACCTCGACAACCTCCTGATGGGCACCCACGTGCTCGACGAGGCGCGGCTGCACTCCACGCCCAAGACCGTGGTGGTCGGCACGATCTGCTCGTACCCGAAGTTCACGCCTGTGCCCTTCGCCGAGGAGTCGCTCTGGCAGGGCTATCCGGAGGAGACCAACGCGCCCTACGGCGTGGCCAAGCTGGCCCATCTCGTGCAGTTGCAGTCCAACCGAGAGCAGTATGGCCAGAACGCCATATACCTGATGCCGACCAACCTCTACGGGCCGGGCGACAAGTTCCACCCCGGCGTGAGCCACGTGATCCCGGCGCTGGTGAAGAAGTGCGTCGACGCCGGGGACCGGGGCGACGACCACATCGAGGTGTGGGGCACCGGCTCGGCCAGCCGCGAGTTCCTCTACGTCGACGACGCCGCCGAGGGCATCGTGCTCGCCGCCGGGCTCTACGACGGCCCCGACCCGGTGAACCTCGGCGCCAACCTCGAGATGCCCATCGCCGACCTCGTGGAACACGTGGTCAAGGCCACCGGCTTCACCGGCGACGTCCGCTGGGACACCACCAAGCCCGACGGCCAGCCCCGCCGGCGGGTGGATGCCTCCCGGGCCCACCGGCTCTTCGGCTTCGAGGCCCGCACGCCATTCGAGGAGGGGTTGCGCCGCACGGTCGACTGGTACCTCGCCCACCGCCAAGAGGCCGAAGCCAGGGACGTGTAGCCGGACCTCGGGGCTCAGGAGCCGAGAGCGAGGACCTGGCGGAAGTACTCGGCGGTGCGGGCGATGCCGTCGCGCAGGTCCACCTCGGGCTCCCAGTCGAGCACCCGGCGGGCCAGGCCGATGTCGGGTCGGCGCTGGGTAGGGTCGTCCACCGGTAGCGGGTGGTGGGCGACCGGCGATGACGAACCGGTGACCTCGAGCACGATGTCGGCCAGCTCGGCGATGGTGTACTCATCGGGGTTGCCGATGTTGACCGGGCCGACGTGGTCGGAGTCGAGGAGGGCCAGGAAGCCGCGGACCTCGTCGTCGACGTAGCAGAAGCTGCGGGTCTGCTTGCCGTCGCCGTAGATCGTGATCGGGTCTCCCCGCAGGGCCTGCACGATGAAGTTCGAGACCGCCCGCCCGTCGTCGGGCCGCATCCGCACCCCGAACACGTTGAAGATCCGCACGATCCGGACGTCGAGGCCATGGAACCGGTGGTAGGCCATGGTCATGGCCTCGGAGAAGCGCTTGGCCTCGTCGTAGACCCCGCGGGGCCCGATGGGGTTCACGTGACCCCAGTAGTCCTCGGTCTGGGGGTGCACCTGGGGGTCGCCGTACACCTCGCTGGTGGAGGCGAGGAAGAAGCGGGCACCCTTGGCCTTGGCCAGGCCGAGGGTGTTGTGGGTGCCGAGGCTGCCCACCTTCAGGATCTGGATGGGGATGCGCTCGAAGTCCACCGGCGACGCCGGGCTGGCGAAGTGCATCACCGCGTCCACCCGGCCCGGCACCCACACGTAGGTGGACACGTCGTGCTCGACGTAGGTGAAGCCCGGCTCGGCGAACAGGTCCTCGATATTTTCGAGGGAGCCGGTGATGAGGTTGTCGAGGCACACCACCTCGTCGCCCCGGCCCAGCAGCGCCCGGCAGAGGCTGGATCCGAGGAACCCGGCCCCGCCGGTGACCACGACGCGTCCCACGTCAGGCTCGGCCGATGCCCTCGAGCTCGAAGCCGCGGCGCACGAGGGCGGCCCGGTCGAGCAGGTTGCGGGCGTCGACCACCCGGGGGCTGGCCATGGCCTCGCCGACCTTGTCGAAGTCGAGCCACTTGAACTCGTCCCACTCGGTGAGCACGGCCAGCACGGAGGCGCCGGCACAGGCGGCGTAGGGGTCGTCGAAGAGCTCGATGCCGGTCAGGCGGTCGTCCTCGCTGGAGCGGGGCACGGCCGGGTCGTAGGCCTGCACCCGGGCGCCTCGCGCCCGCAGCCGGCGGACGATCTCGAGCGACGGCGAGTCACGCAGGTCGTCGGTGCGGGCCTTGAAGGTGAGGCCCCACACCGCCACCGTCACCCCCTCGACGTCGCCGCCGGCCCGGCGCACGACCTTCTCGGCCACCCGCTCGAACTGCTCCTCGTTGACGTTGATCACGCCCTTGAGCAGGTCGAAGTCGTACCCCGCCTCCTCGGCGATCCGCCCGAGGGCCCGGATGTCCTTCCCGAAGCAACTCCCACCCCAACCGGGGCCGGGGCGGAGGAAGGCCTCGCCTATGCGCTTGTCGTAGCCCATGCCGAGCACGACGTCGTTGACGTCGGCACCGACCGCCTCGCACACGGCGGCGATGGCGTTGACGTAGCTGATCTTGGTGGCGAGGAAGGCGTTGCTGGCGTACTTGATCGTCTCCGCCGAGGCCGGGTCGGTGACCTGCAGCGGCGCGGCCAGGCCCAGGTAGAGGCCGGCCACCCGGATGGCGGCGCCCTGGTCGTCGGCCCCGATCACCACCCGGTCGGGGTGCAGGAAGTCGTGCACGGCCGAGCCCTCGCGGAGGAACTCAGGATTGGACACCACCGACACGTCGGCCCGGCCCAGGGCCTGCTCCACCACCCGGGTGGAGCCCACCGGCACCGTCGACTTGTTGATGACGATGGCCTCGGACTCCAGGAGCGGCCCGATCTCGGCGGCGGCGGTCTGGATGAAGGTCAGGTCGGCGGAGCCGTCGGCGCCCTGGGGCGTCTGGACGCAGAGGTAGACGAACTCGGCGTCGGCCACCGCGCCCTCCGCGCCCAGCACGAAGCGCAACTGACCCGAGCGCAGCCCCTCCGCCACCAGCTCGTCGAGCCCGGCCTCGAGGATGGGGACGTCAGCCCGGCTGAGGCGCTCGATCCGCTCGGGCACCACGTCGGCGCAGACCACCTGATGGCCGAGGTGGGCCAGGCAGGCGCCCGTGGTGAGCCCGACGTAGCCGGTGCCGATCACTCCGATCCTGCTGCCCACGGCCATCCTCCTCTCGGCTCCTTCCTTCACCGCCGGAGGCGGCCGACCAGCTCGCCCAACGCTTCGGCGTGGTGGCGCAGCGGCGGCAGGCCGGCCAATCGTAGTGCGGCGCCGTCCAGCACCGAGCTCCGGGGCCGGGGGGCGGGCCGGGGCGGGTCGAGCTGGTCGGTGGCGATGGGACGGGCCCGGTCGGGGTCGTGGCCGGCCAGCTCCAGCACCTCCCGGGCCAGGCCGCACCAGGTGGTGGGGCCGCCGTTGGTGACGTGGAACGTGCCGGTGCGCTCCTCCCCCACCAGGCGAACCAGCATCCCGGCCAGGTCGGCGGCCATGGTGGGGCACCCTCGCTGGTCGTCCACGAAGGCCAGGTCGCGGTCCGGGTCGGACGCCAGGGCGAGGACGGTCTTGACGAAGTTGCGCCCGTGCTCGCCGCACACCCAGGACGTGCGCACGAGGAGATCCTCCGGCCGCAGGCGGCGCTCGCCCTCCTCCTTCGACCTTCCGTAGACCGAGAGCGGGTTGGTGGGGTCGGTCTCGGTGTACGGCCGGTCGCTGGTGCCGTCGAACACGTAGTCGGTGGACAGGTGGCACAGCCGGGACCCGACGCGGTCGCACACCTCCGAGAGGTGGCCGACGGCGGTGGCGTTCACGAGGAGGGCGGTGCCCGGATCGGCCTCGGCGGCGTCGACCGCGTTGTATGCAGCGGCGTTGACCACCACGGCGGGGCGGAGGGCGTCGAGAGCGTCGACGACGGCGACCCGGTCGGTGATGTCGAGGCGGGCGCGGGGCAGCGGCTCCACCTCCCAGCCCGCCTCGGCGAAGGCGGTGACCGCGTCGTGACCGACCTGGCCGGCGGCTCCGGTGATGGCCACGCGACGATGGGTCGCGGTCACTCTGCGTGTTCCCAGACCGACAGTTCCACGACCGGCGAACGCCCGATGAGGGGCTCCCACCAGTCCCGGTGCTCGGCGTACCAGCCAACGGTGGCAGCCAGCCCCTCGTCGAAGTCGATGGTGGGCGCCCACCCCAGCTCGTCACGGGTGAGGCTCGAGTCGAGCAGGTAGCGGCGGTCGTGGCCGGGGCGGTCGGGCACGATCTGTTTGAGGCTGGCCGGCTTGCCCAGGGCGGCCAGCACGGCGTCGGCGATCTCCTCCACCGTTCGCTCCACGCCCGTGCCCACCAGGTAGGTGCGGCCCAGCTCCCCCCGGTCGAGCACGGCGTCGATCGCCCGGCAGTGGTCCAGCACGTGGATCCACTCCCGGCGGTGCTGAGTGGACGCGTAGAGCGGGAGCGGGCGGTCCCGGAGGGCGTTGGTGGTGAAGAGGGGGATCACCTTCTCGGGGAACTGGTAGGGGCCGTAGTTGTTGGCGGAGTTGGTGATGGTGACGGGCAGGCCGTAGGTCTCCCCGTAGGCCCGCACGGCGTGGTCGGCGCCCGCCTTCGACGCGTTGTACGGGGTGCGCGGTCGGTAGGGGCTGTGCTCCCCGAAGACGGTGCCGTCGGCCACCGGGTCGCCCTCCAGCGGCAGGTCGCCGTACACCTCGCAGGTGGAGATGTGGTGGAAGCGGGCCACCTTCGCCTGGCGGGCCGCCTCCAGCAGGGCCGCGGTGCCGACCACGTTGGTGCGGAAGAACCGCCACGGCTGGAGCACGGCGAAGCTGTTGTGGGACTCGGCCGCGAAGTTGACCACCACGTCCACGGCGTGCTCGGTGAGCACCGCCTCCATGCGGGCGGCGTGGGCGATGTCCTCCCGCAGGAAGGTGATGCGGTCCTCCACGTCGGCCAGGCTCTTGCGGTGGCCGGCATAGGTCAGCAGGTCAAGGGCCACGATCCGGTCGTGGGGATGGGTGCCGAGGTGGTGGCGCACGTAGTTGGAGCCGATGAACCCGGCCGCTCCGGTGACGAGCAGGGTGGCCACGCTCAGGCTCGCAGGCGGGCGTGGGGACGACGGTCGGGCACGAGGGCGGAGCGGGCCGGGTTGGTGCGGTCGCGATCGGACACCAGCGGGTCGGCGACGCCCCAGTCGGCGGCCACCTCTGGGTCGTCCCACGCCACCCCGAGCTCGTCGGCGGGGTTGTAGTAGCCGTCCACGAGGTAGGTGATGGTCATGGTGGTCAGGGCGGCGAAGCCATGGGCCACGCCGGGGGGGATGTAGACGCCGCGGTGGTCGTGGGGGCCGCCATCGGGGTCGCCGCCCAGGTCGAAGGCCACGGTGGCCCCGTCGGTGGGCGACCCGGCTCGGAGGTCGTGGAGCACCACCCGGGCCCGGCCAGCGGGGACGTACCAGTAGTCGGCCTGGTGGAGGTGGTAGTGGAGGCCGACGACGCACCCGGAGCTGCGGTCGGCCCGGTTGGCCTGCACCATCTCCCGGCCGTGAGGGAACCACGACCGGCGGTAGGTCTCGACGAAGGAGCCCCGCCCGTCGCCGTGCACGTCGGGGGTGACCACCAGCACGCCGTCGATGGCGTCGGAAGCGGCGATGGTGGGCACGGCGCTACTGGTCGAGGTCGACCTGGGAGTGGTCGCCGAGCATCAGGCGGTTGGCATGGGGGCGACGGGCGGAGCGGGAGACGACCACGTCGCGTCCGATCAGCGAGTCGGCGATCCGGGGGATGTTCTCGATGCGGCTGCCGGCCAGGACGATGGAGTGCTCTAGTTCGGAGTCGACGATCTCGCAGTCCCGGTCCACCGAGGTGAACGGCCCGATGTAGCTGCCGATGATGCGGGTGCGGGGGCCGATGACGGCCGGGCCACGGACCGTCGACGCCACGATCTCGGCGTCCTCGCAGACCACCACCCGGCCATCGAGCTGGGAGGCCTCGTCGACCTTGGCCCCCTCGTTGGCCGGGTCGAGCACCTCCAGCAGCAACCGGTTGGCCTCGAGCAGCGGGGTGAGCTTGCCCGTGTCGATCCACCACCCCTGGAGCACCTCGTGGTGCACGGGGTGCCCTCGGTCGATGAGCCACTGGAGAGCGTCGGTGATCTCCAGCTCGCCCCGCTCGGACGGAGCGATGGCCCGCACCGCCTCGTGCACCCGGGGGTCGAACAGGTAGACGCCGACCAGGGCCAGGTCCGAGGGAGGGTCGGTCGGCTTCTCCACCAACCCGGTCAGGGACCCGTCTGGGCCGAAGCGGGCCACGCCGAAGCGCTGGGGGTCGGGCACCCGGGCCAGCAGGATCCGCGCCGCCGGCGGCTCGGCCGACTCGCCCAGGCGGGGCGCCCGCCGGTCGGCGCGCTCGGCCCGGAAGCGGTCGACGAAGCCGACCAGACCGTCGCGGAGCAGGTTGTCGCCGAGGTACATGACGAAGTCGTCGTCGCCCAGGAAGTCCCGGGCGACGAGCACGGCGTGGGCCAGCCCCAGGGGGGCGGCCTGGGGCAGGTAGGTGACCGCCATCCCCCACCGGGAACCGTCGCCGACCGCCGCCTCGATCTCGGCGGCGGTATCACCCACCACCATGCCCACCTCCGTGATGCCGGCGGCGGCGAGGTGCTCGAGGCCGTGGAAAAGGATCGGCTTGTTGGCCACCGGAACGAGCTGCTTGGCCCCGGTGTGGGTGATGGGCCGCAACCGGCTCCCGGACCCCCCCGCCAGGATCAGTCCCTTCACGCCGCCTCCACGCCTCGATGCTGCCACACCGGTCGCACAGGGCCGGGGGCCGGACCTACCCGCAGCTCTGGCCCGGGGGCGCTGGACCGGGCACATCGCCGACGATGCTCGTGGAGGTCGTGCTGCTGGTGGAGCTGGCCGCGCTGGTGGAGCCGGCTTCGCTCGAGGGGGTGGTGGGGGCGGTCGGCGGGCCGGGGATCTCGGCGTCGGGTCTCGGCGCGCGACGGGTTCCCTTCCAGTCCGCCGCCGTCACCAGCACCACGTCGGCGGCGGTGACGTCGGCGCGCTCCTCGAGCACCACTGGTCCCGCCACGTAGCGGGCCACCGTGCGGGCCTGGTCGAGCTTGCCCGGCGAGAAGCGCACGGTGGTGCGGACCCCGTCGAAGCCCTCGGCGTCGCTGGGAGGACCGGTGTGGAACCCGAGGGCACTGAGGGCGCTGCTCACCTCTCGGGCCTGCCCTTGGGTGCGGGACCCGTTCAACACCTGCACCCGCACCGACGACGGTGCCGGGGGGGCGGCGCCGCCCGCCTGGGGCTCGCCCCGGAAGAGGGCAAGGATCGGCTCGGCCTTCTCGGCCTCGAGCTCCAGCACCTGGGCCCCGCCCTTCACCGCCTCGGTCACCGGTAGCGAGTAGGTGAGCAGGTTGTCGGGGTTGAAGGTGCGGAAGCGCTGGCCGAGGGCGACGATGTCGTCGATGCGCAGATCGGGGTCGACCTTCACCGAGCGCACCCCCAGGCCCACGAGCTGGCGCAACGTGTTGGGGTTCCGCACCCCCTTGGCGATGGCCCTCTGGAGGGCGGTCTGGATGAAGTACTGCTGGCGGCTGATACGGCCGAGGTCGCCGGACGGGTCGGGCTCCCATTCGCCGTCCCGCTGGACCTGGTAGTCCGAGCGGGCGCGGACGAAGGCCAGGGCCTGGGTGGCATCGAGGGTGACGCACCCGGCGCGGGGCACCGAGAGCCGCGAGTGGCGGGACCGCACCGGTTCGGGGAAGTACATGGGCACGCCGTCGATCGCCTCCACCAGGTCCTTGAACGAGGCGAAGTTGACCTGCACGTAGTGGTCGATGGGGATGCCGTAGTTGAGCTTGATGGTGTCGATGAGGCCCTTGGCGCCACCCACGTTGAAGGCCTCGTTGATGCGGCTCTTCGAGCGCTTGCCGGCGATGGGCACCCACAGGTCGCGGGGGAACGACAGGAGGCGGGCGGTGGTGTGCTGCGGATCGGTACGCAGCACCATGATCGTGTCGGTGCGCACACCGATGACGTCCTCCCGGCCGGCTTTCTCCGGATCGTCGGGCCCGAGGCCGGTGTCGTCGTCCGACCCGACCAGCAGGTAGTTCTGGGGCGAACCCGGGGGTAGATCCTCGCCGTCGCGCAGCGACCCGCCGAGGCCGCCCACACGCACCACCTCACCCAACTTGGCGTTGGCGTAGGAGAGGGCCCCCGCGGTGGCGAGGGCCCCGAGGACGCAGCAGATGTTGAAGGCGATCAGCAGCCGCTGCCCCCAGGACCGCCCTCGACGAACCGCCCCCTCCGCTGCCACGATCGAAACCTACCGTGCTCGTTGGCTTCTCCTCCGCTTCGCTCCTCCGAAGCGGGCTTCGCCCATCCGGCTCTCAGCGGTGGCGCTGCTTCGCCTAGCGGCTGCGCAGCGGTGCCAACTGGCTCCTCCTCCGCTTCGCTCCCCCGGAGCCGATCAGACCGGCAGGCCGAGCTGGCGGCTGATGACCAGGCGCTGGACCTCGCTCGTGCCTTCGCCGATCTCGAGGATCTTCGAGTCCCGGTAGAAGCGGGACACCGGTGTCTCGTCCATGAAGCCGTACCCGCCGAAGATCTGGGTGGCCTCCCGGGTGGCGGTCACGGCGCCCTCGGTGGCGTAGAGCTTGGCCATGGCCGCCTCCTTCCTGAACGGCCGACCGGCGTCCTTCAAGAAGGCGGCCTTGTACACGAGGTTGCGGGCGGTCTCGGCCATCACCGCCAGGTCGGCGCACTTGAACGCCACCGCCTGGTAGCCGCCGATGGGCCGGCCGAAGGCGTGGCGCTCCTTGGCGTAGGCCACGGACTGCTCGAGGCAGGCCTCGATGGTCCCGAGCGCGAGGGCGGCGATGGCCACCCGGCCGTCGTCGAGGATGGCGAGGAAGTTGGCGAAACCGCGGCCCCGCTGGCCGAGCAGGTGGTCGGCCGGCACCCGGCACCCGGCGAAGGTCAGGCCGTGGGTGTCCGAGGCGTGCCAGCCCATCTTGCGGTAGGGCGGCTGCACCTCGACGCCGGGCGTGCCCGCGGGCACGATGACGGTGCTGATCTCGGGAGCGGCGCCGGAGCCGGCGACGTCGGTGCGGGCGGTGATGGTGACCAGCGAGGTGATGGCCGTGCCCGAGTTGGTGATGAACGCCTTCTCACCGTCGATCACCCACTCACCGGCGACGTCGTCGAGCACGGCCCGGGTGCGGGTGCCGCCGGCGTCGCTGCCCGCCTCCGGTTCGGTGAGGCCGAACCCGCCCAGCGCACGGCCGGCGCACAGGTCGGGCAGCCAGCGCTGCTTCTGCTCCTCGGTGCCGTAGGTGAAGATGGGGTTGGCGCCCAGGCCCACGCCGGCCTCGAGGGTGATGGCCACCGACTGGTCGACTCGGGCGATCTCCTCGATGGCCAGGCACAGGGTGGTGAAGTCGCTGCCCCCGCCCCCGTACTCCTCGGGGAACGGCAGGCCGAACAAGCCGAGCTCACCCATGGCCCGCACGGTGTCGACCGGGAAGGTGTGGTCGCGGTCCCACGCCTCGGCGTGGGGCGCGATCTCGGCCCGGGCGAAGTCGGCCACGACCTTCCGGAACGACTCCTGCTCATCGGTGAGGTCGAAGTGCACCCGGCCGATCGTAGGGCGGCAGGTGCGAGACTCCGGGGGTGCCTGCCCCGACCGTCGAGACCGCCCCGCTGGCGGTGGTGGGCGACCAGTTGCTCACCGATCTGGTCGACGTCACCGCTGACGTGGGCGCCCTCGACGGGCCGGGCCGGTGGGCGGTGGTCCTCCCGTTCGACGGACCGGCGGTGTGCGCCCGGTTCGCCACCGTGCGACCGGCCCGACCGTGGCGCGGCCGCCCGTGGCCGGGCGTGCCGGCGACGTCGTGGCGGTCCAGCCTCGACCGCGATGGGTTCAGCGCCGGAGTCGAGCGGATCCGGGACGCCATCGCCGCCGGCCACGTCTACCAGGTAAACCTCACCCGCCGGTTGTCCGCCGACTTGCCCCGGGACGCCGACGGGGTCGACGTGGCCGCCCTCGGCGCTGCGCTGGCGGAGGGCAACCCCGCCCCGTTCAGCGCGGTGGTCCGCCTCCCGGCCCACGGTGTCCATCTGGCCTCGGCGTCGCCTGAGCGGTTCCTCGCCCGTGATGGGGACCGGGTGTGGTCGTCACCGATCAAGGGCACCGCGCCCGACCAGGCCGGCCTCACCGCCAAGGACCGCGCCGAGAACGTGATGATCGTGGACCTGGTCCGCAACGACCTCGGGCGGGTGTGCGAGTGGGGCTCGGTGACGGTGCCGTCGCTGCTCGCCGTCGAGCACCACCCCGGGCTGGTGCACCTCGTCAGCACGGTGGAGGGCCGGCTGCGGACCGGATGCGGCTGGGCCGAGACCCTCGCCGCCACCTTCCCGCCCGGCTCGGTCACCGGCGCCCCGAAGATCGCCGCGCTCGACCACATCGCCCGCCTCGAGCCGTGCGAGCGGGGCGTGTACTGCGGTGCGGTGGGCTGGGTCGACGGCGAGCGGCGGCGGGGAGCGCTCAACGTGGCCATCCGCACGTTCTGGATCGACGGCGGGAGGATCCACTTCGGGACGGGCGGCGGGATCACGTGGGACTCGACGCCGGAGGGCGAGTGGGCAGAGACCGAGCTCAAGGCCCGCCGGCTGCTGCGGGTGGCGGGCGGCCAGGCGGTGCCGGCGTGAGCGAGCCCGAAGGGCGAGCGAACCATCAGCACGACGTGAGCGCATCGGGGCCCACGATGGTGTGGGTCGATGGGTCGGTGGCCGACGCCGGCGACGCCCGGGTCGCCGCTCTCGACCACGGCATCACCGTCGGCGATGGCGTGTTCGAGACCCTCAAGGTGGTGGGGGGCACCCCGTTCGCCATGGGCCGCCACCTCGACCGGCTCCGACGCTCGGCCGCGGTGCTCGAGCTCCCCATCCCGATGAGTGACGACGACCTGCGTGCCGCCGCGGGAGCGGTGGTCGCCGCCGTCGCCGCCGCCGGCGCGGTGCCCGGCCGGCTGCGGATCACGCTCACCGGCGGGCCCGGACCGCTGGGCTCGAACCGCGACGCCGTCGAACCGACCGTCCTGTTGGCGGCGGGGCCGGCCACCCCCTGGCCCCCGACCGCGGCGGTGGTGCGGGTGCCGTGGGTGCGCAACGAGCGCAGCGCCGTCGCCGGCGCCAAGACGACCTCCTACGCCGAGAACGTCGTGGCCCTCTCCGCCGCCCACCGCCGGGGGGCCAGCGAGGCCATCTTCGCCAACACCGCCGGCGCGCTCTGCGAGGGCACGGGCACGAACGTGTTCGTGGTCCTCGACGGGCGGCTGCTGACCCCCGACCTCGTCACCGGGTGCCTGGCCGGCGTGACCCGTGGCCTGGTGCTGGAGCTCGTCGATGCCGAGGAGACCGACGCCCTCACCCCTCCGGACCTCGAGGCGGCCGACGAGGTGTTCCTGACCTCGTCCACCCGCGACGTCCACCCGGTCTCTGCGGTCGATGGGCAGGCGATGCCAGCCCCGGTGCCCGGGCCCGTCACCGCGGCGACCGCCGCCGCCTTCGCCGCCCTGCAGGAGCGCGACCTGGACCCTTGAGCCGGGCTCTGGCCCGCATGCCTGTCGCCATAACGTCAGCGATGCAAGCCAGAGGCGCCGGGGGCCCGTCAGCGGAGGTGGATCACGTCGCCGACGGCGAAGGTGCGGCGCCCGCCCTCGACCGGCTCGACCACGAGATGACCTTCGGGCGTCACGTCGACCGCGGTCCCCACCACGTCCTCTCTACCGAGGTCGACCCGCACTCGCCGGCCCAGGGTGGCGGACCGTTCCCGCCAGCAGGCGGTCACCGCGCCGGCGCCGTGGGCGAGGAGCTCCCCGTAGTGGTGTTCGAGCCGGCCGAGGAGGGCGCCGAGCAGGTCCTCGCGGTCCACGTTCCGTCCGGTCAGGTGGTTGACGGCCACGGCCGTCTCCGCCAGCTCCGCCGCCGCCGGCGGGAGCTCCTCGGGCCAGTTCACGTTGAGGCCCAGTCCCACCACCACCACCGCTCGCTCCCCCGGGCCCGGCGCCCGCCAGCCGGCGGCGATGTCGGACCCGGTGGGCCAGTCGGCCTCGGCCAGGAGGCCGGCCAGCTTGCGGTCCGGGGTGGAACCGTCGCCCGGCCACACCAGGTCGTTGGGCCACTTGAGGCGAGGGCTGACCCCCGCCACCGTCTCAACCGCCTCGGCGGCGGCGACCGCGGTGGCCATGGTCGTGGCCCCGAGCACCGACGCCGGTGGCCGTAGCAGCACGCTCACCAGTAGCGACGCCCCCGGCGGGGCGATCCAGGTGCGGCCGTGGCGCCCCCGCCCCGCCGATTGGTGGTCGGCCACCAGCACGACGCCCTCGGCGGCACCGTCGCGGGCGAGGGCCAGGGCGTCGGCGTTGGTCGAGCCGGTCTCGGCCACCCAGCGCACATCGGCGAAGCGGGTGGTGGCCAGGCGCGTTCTGGCACGTTCCCCCGGCATGCCCGTAAACATATGACGTGCTCTCCAAGATCCTGATCGCCAACCGGGGCGAGATCGCCGTCCGCGTCATCCGCGCCTGCCAGGAGCTGGGCATCTCGACGGTGGCGGTGTACTCGGACCTGGATCGGGAGGCCCTCCACGCCCGCCTGGCCGACGAGGCCTACGCCCTCGGCGGGCAGACGGCGGCCGAGAGCTACCTCAACACCGACGCCATCCTGGACGTGATCGAGCGCTCCGGCGCCGAGGGCGTGCACCCGGGCTACGGGTTCTACTCGGAGAACACCGACTTCGCCCGGGCCATCACCGCCCGAGGCGTCACCTTCATCGGGCCGCCGCCCGAGGCCATCGAGGTGATGGGCGACAAGGTCTCCAGCCGGATCGCCGCCGAGCAGGCGGGCGTGGCCGGCGTGCCCGGTACCACCGAGTTCCTCTCCTCGGCCGAAGAGGTGGTGACCTTCGGCGAGGAGCACGGCTGGCCGGTCGCCATCAAGGCGGCCTTCGGAGGGGGCGGCCGGGGGATGCGGGTGGTGCAGGCGGCCGGCGACGCCGCCGGCGCCTTCGAGTCGGCCACCTCGGAGGCCCTGAAGGGCTTCGGTCGCGGCGAGTGCTACGTGGAGCGCTACCTCACGTGGCCCCGCCACGTGGAGATGCAGGTGATCGCCGACCACCACGGCAACTACGTGTGGGTCGGCGAGCGGGACTGCTCGGCCCAGCGCCGCCACCAGAAGCTGGTGGAGGAGTCGCCGGCCCCCGACTTCCCCGACGAGACCCGCACCGCCATGGGTGAGGCGGCGGTGAAGGTGGCCCGGGCGTGCGACTACACCAACGCCGGCACCGTCGAGTTCCTCTACCAGGACGGCGAGTTCTTCTTCCTCGAGATGAACACCCGCCTCCAGGTGGAGCACCCGGTGACGGAGATGGTCACGGGCATCGACCTGGTGCGCGAGCAGATCCGGGTGGCCTCGGGCGAGGAGCTGTCGTTCACCCAGGACGACATCGAGCGGCGGGGCCATGCCATCGAGGTGCGGGTCAACGCCGAGAACCCCGCCGGGGGACGCTTCCTGCCCGCCCCGGGACGCATCACCACCCTCGTCCCGCCGCAGGGCTTCGGCGTGCGGTGGGACGGCGGGTACGAGTCGGGCGACGAGGTCAGCCAGTTCTACGACAACCTGGTGGGCAAGCTCATCGTCTGGGGCTCCGATCGCCCCACCGCCATCGCCCGCATGAAGCGGGCCATCGGCGAGATGCGGATCGAGGGCATCGCCACCACGCTGCCCGCCGACCTCGTCATCCTGAGCTCGCCCGACTTCGCCGAGGCCCGCCACTCCACCCGCTGGGTCGAGGACTCGCTCGACCTCAGCGGCGTGAGCGCGGCGCCGAAGCCGGCCGCCCCGCTCGGCGACGAGGGGGCCGATGGGGCAGAGCGGGCGGAGCCGAAGGTGCGGCGCGACGTGGACGTCGAGGTGGACGGGCGCCGCTACAAGGTGGCGGTGTGGGTGCCCGAGGGAGCAGGCGCGGCGGTCGCGCCCGCGGCCGGCGGGGCGGCGGCTGCCCCCCGGCCCAAGCGCTCGGCGGCGGCCTCGGCGATCGGCGCCGGTTCGGGCTCGGTCACCGTGCCGATGCAGGGCACCATCGTGAAGGTGGCCGTGGCCGAGGGCGACACCGTGGCTGTCGGCGACCCCATCTGCACGATGGAGGCGATGAAGATGGAGAACACCATCGCCGCCGACGTCGCCGGCACGGTGAAGGAGGTCAAGGTCACCGCCGGCCAGGCCGTCGGTCCCGGCGACGTCGTCGCCGTCATCGCGTAGCACCGCTTCCGCCCTTCCCCCTCAACCGAAATCGGGTTTGGGGGTCAGCGGGTGGTGACGACCACGGTGCCGGCGGCCTTGTCGTGCAGGCCGCGGCCCATGGTGTCGAACACCGAGCTGAAGTACACGGCGAGGAACGCCAGCTGGGCGACGGCGTGGGGGATGGTGGCGATGACCGCCGGCAGGGCCACCCGGATGGCGGCCTGCCACCACAGGGGCGGGCGGCCGTTGTCGAGGCGCGCCACCCGGATGCCGAGGGCAAACTTGCCGAGGGTCTGGCCCCGCCACGCCACCAGCAGCGTCTCGTAGGCGACCACCACGACGAACCACACGGCGCCCACCCACGGGGGGAAGGCGTCGACCGACTCGTCGGGTTCGAACCCGCTGGCCAACAGCAGCACGCTGACGATGACGACGAGGGGCACCGCCAGCACCACCGCGCCGAGCAGGCCGGCGGCGGCGCGGGGGCCGACGCGGGCCAGCGCGTTCGGCCCGGACTCCGGGAAGGAGTCGGGGCCGGTCGGCAGGGGCGCAGAGCCGAGCGGGTGTCGCTCGTCGGTGTCCACCGGCTACTCGGCGGCGTCGGCCAGGGCCTCGGCCAGCGCAGGGTGCACGAGCAGGCTCTCCACGATGTCGGTGACCCGCAGGCCGGCGGTGACGGCCAAGGCGATCACCGAGATCAACTCGGCGGCGTGGCGGCCGACGATCGATCCGCCCAGCACGACGCCGGTGGCCGGGTCCGAGAGGATCTTCACGAACCCCCGGGGGTCGTTGTTGATGAGGGCTTTGGCCGACGCCGAGAACGGCACCTTGGTGACCCGGATCTTGCGGCCCTCGGCGAAGGCGTCGGCCTCGGCCAAGCCCACGTCGGCGATCTCGGGCTCGGTGAAGATGGCCGAGGCGGCCTTGTCGTAGTCGAGGTGGCGGTGGGCCCGGCTGTGACCGCCCATCACGTGCTCGGCGATCTTGCGGCCCTGCATGGAGGCCACCGACGAGAGCGGCAGCTTCCCCGAGAGGTCGCCGGCGGCGTAGATGTGGCCCACGTTGGTGACGCAGTGCTGGTTGATCGGGATGTAGCCGCCCTCGTCCGCCTCCACGCCGGCGGCCTCGAGGCCGAGCCCGTCGGTGTTGGGGATGGCGCCGATGGCCAGCAGGGCATGGGAGCCGGCGGCCTGGCGGCCGTCGTCGCAGCGGACGACCACGCCGCCGGCGCGACGGTCGATGGCCTCGGCCCGGGCGCCCTTGAGCAGGTGCACGCCCCGTTCGAGGAAGTTGTCCTCCAGGGCGGCGGCCACCTCGGCGTCCTTCTGGGGCAGCACCTGCTGGCGGCTGACCACCAGGGTGACCTCACACCCGAAGGCGGCGAACATGTGCACGAACTCCACGCCGGTCACGCCGGACCCGATCACCACCAGGTGCTCGGGCAGCGCCGGGGGCGGGTAGGCGTGGCGGGTGGTGAGCACCCGGTCGCCGTCCACCGGGGCCCAGTCCGGCACCCGGGGCCGCGACCCGGTGGCCAACAGGACGGCGTCGGCCTCGAGCTGGTGGCGCTCACCGTCGGCGCCGTCGACCACCACCGTGTGGGCGTCGACCAGGCGACCGGTGCCCTGCAGCAGGCGGACGCCCTGGCTCTCGAGCAGGCCACGGACCGAGTGCTCGAGCCGACCTTCGATGCCGCCGATGCGGTCCTTGAGGGCGTGGAAGTCGAGCTCGGCGGTTACGTGGGTGAGCCCCATCCCCTGGGCCCGGTTGATGAAGGTGAGGGCGCCGCCGGTGGCGATCATGGCCTTGGACGGGATGCAGTCCCACAGGTGGGCGGCGCCCCCCACGATGTCGCGCTCGACCAGCGTGACCTCGGCTCCCAGCCGCGCCGCGGAGGAGGCGGCGGTGTTGCCGGCCGGGCCCCCGCCGATGATCACGAACCGCACCGCCATGGTCCCGAAGGCTACCGGCGGCCGCGGTTGCTTCTTGGGTAGGCCCCGCTACGCGCAATTGGCTTCGAAGTAGGCGGTCAGGGTGGCGATGGCCCGGCGCACGGCCGGTCGCTGGAACGGCTCGGACGAGCTGGTGCGGGCCACCTCACGGGCGACGTCGCCCATCAGCGCGACCTCACGACGAACGGCGGGGGGGGCGTCCCGGAGAAGGGTATCGTCGAAGAAGTACAGGAGCATCGGCGCCGAGTTGGCCAGGTCGAGGTCGGACGGGGGCTGGGCCGGCAGGCCCACGGGCGCGTCACGGTCGAGGATCCGCCCGGTGAGGTAGCCCACTGGTTGGCCGAGGACCTGGCAGAATTCCTTCTGATGACGGGCCGCGACTGCGGCCTGGTGACGGGCGCGGGCGTCGTCCCGGCCGGTCCACCCCCAGGCGCCCAGGGCGGCTACGGCCAGCAGAGCGGCCAGGCCGGCCGCGGCCAGCAGCTTGGAGGGCACCGGTGAAGCGTACGGGCGACCCGTCACCCGCCATCGCCGGGAGCCGGCGGGCCGCCTCGGGTCAGGCCGCTTGGCGGTGCAGGCGGATGAGCCGGTGGTCGGGTGTGAACAGCCGGCGGGTGAGGCCGAGGGCGACCACCGTGACCGTGGTCGACACCGAGGCCAGCACCACGTACATCACCGCCGCCTGCACCTTCACCGCGTCGAGGGGTTCCACGCCGGCCAGGATGAGGCCGGTCATGGCCCCGGGCAGCGCTACCAGCCCGACCGCCTTGGTCGTCTCCACCTGGGGGACGAGGGCGGTCCGCACCGCCGAGCGCACGTAGGGCCGGGCGGCGTCGCGCCACGGTTGGCCGAGGGCCAGGCGGGCCTCCACCTCGATCCGCTTGTCGCTCAGCTCACCGACGATCCGGCGGGAGGCGACGACGGTGGCGGTCATGGTGTTGCCGAGGGTGAGCCCGGCCATGGGCACGACGGCGCGGGGTTCCAGAGGGAACACCCGCAGGCCGAAGAGCACTCCCAGGGTCACGGCCACGGCGGCGGCGCAGGCGGCCAGGGCGAGGAGGAACACGCCCGGGACCTCGCCGGCCCGGTGGGCCACCGTGGCGGCGGCGACCATCACCGTCATCGCCACCCACGCCCATGCGAGGAGGAGCGGCCGGTCCGGGTCGAGCACGACGGTCAGGGCCAGGCCGACCACCAGCAGCTGCACCAGCGCCCGTGTCGCGGCCCACAGCATCGACCGCTCCAGGCCGAGGTGCTGTCCCGCCGACACGGCCACCGCCACCGCCACCAGCACCAGGGAGACGGCCAGCCCGGTCCACCCGATGTCACCGGCGGCGGAGCCGGCCGCCGCCACCACGGCGCCGCCGGTCACGGGCGTTGCCCGCTCTCGCCGGCCAGATAGGCGGCCGCCTGATCGGCGTCGGCCACCCGGCCGCCCATGAGCACGATGCGGTGGTCGGCCAGCCGCCCGGCCTGGGCCAGGTCGTGGGTGACCCACAGCACGGGCACACCGCCGCCGGCGAGATCCCGGGCCAGCCGCTCGAGCACGGCGGTGGTGGTGGGGTCCACCGACGAGGTGGGCTCGTCCATCAACAGCACCTCCGGGTCGGTGACCAGGGTGCGGGCCAGGCAGGCCCGCTGCGCCTCGCCGCCCGAGAGGTCGTCCGCGGTGCGGTCGAGGAAGGTGGAGGGCAGGGTCACGGCCTCGAGCACGGCCGCGAAGCGGGCGTCGTCCCCGTCGGGACGGGCCACGAGCAGGTTGTCCCGGACCGTGCCGGTGAAGAGGGCCGGGCGCTGGAACACCATGCCCACCCGGCGGCGGTGGACCAGCGGGTCGAGGCCGGCCACGTCGGCCCCGCGGTAGAGGACCCGGCCGGATGTGGGGACGGCGAGACGGTTGCACAGGCGCAACAACGTGGACTTGCCCGCGCCCGATGGCCCGGCCAGCACGGTGATCCCGCTCCCGGGCACCTCCAGGGTTACGTCGTCGAGGATTCGTGGCCCGGGTTCGCCGCCGGCGTCGACGTCGCCGTCGACCACGACCCGGTCGAGCTCGAACAGCGCCCCTGCCACTGGCCGGCACCGTACGGCAACCGGGTCAACCCCCGCCCAGGCCCCGGCGGGCGAACTGACGGAACCCCGACTCGAGCACCCAGTCGTGCCCGAACGCCACCATGGGACGGGCCACGCCCGCCACCGCCCGCAGCATCCGGCTCCGGGGCGAGAGCGCCGACTCGAGGCGAGCCTCGGATCCCCCGTCGACCTCCGCGATGGAGAGGCGGGCCCAGCCCACGATGTCGCCCTCGACCCGGGCCTCGACCCGCCGGGGAGCATCCACCTCCTCGAGGAGGATGGCGAAGCGCAGCACGTAGGGAAGGGGCGGGTGGACGGTGGCGTGCCAGGTGTCGCCCGCCACCAGCGCCGCCGCCGAGAACCCCGACAGCCACGGCCACCACCGCTCGTACTCCTCGACCGCCTGCATCCGCTCCCACAGGGCTTCGGGATCGACCTCGAAGCGGTGCCGGCGATCGGAGCGGATCTCCACCGCGGCAGGTTGGCACGCTTGACGGGCGAAGGGGCCGGTGGGACCGTGAGCCGATGGCTTCGCAGCACGTGCAGGTCGAGCGCGACGGCGACGTCGTCACCGTCACCCTCGACCACCCGGAACGCCGCAACGCCCTGCAGCTCGACGTCATCGACCAGATCACCGAGGCGCTCACCAGTGTCGGGGGCGGCGACGCTCGTGGTGTGGTCCTGGCGGCCGAGGGCCCGGTGTTCTCCGCCGGCCACGACTTCGCCGAGCTGGCGATGGCCGACCTGGCCGCCGCCCGGCACCTCTTCGCCGCCTGCACCCGGCTCATGGACACCGTGCAGTCCATCCCGCAACCGGTGGTGGCGAGGGTGCACGCCCTGGCCACGGCGGCCGGCTGCCAGCTTGTCGCCACCTGCGACCTGGCGGTGGCGGCCGAGAGCGCCGGCTTCGCCATCCCTGGCGGTCGGGGTGGCCTGTTCTGCCACACCCCGCTGGTGGCGGTGGCCCGCAACGTGGGGCGCAAACGGGCCTTGGAGATGGCCCTCACCGGCGACGTGGTCGACGCCCGCACGGCGGCGGAGTGGGGGCTGGTCAACCGGTGTGTGCCCGACGGCGAGCTCGACGCCGCCGTGGCCGACCTGCTGGCCCGGGCCACCCGGGGCAGCGCGGCGTCGAAGGGCCTCGGCAAGCAGGCGTTCTACGCCCAGGTCGGCCTCGACCAGGCCGCCGCCTACGCCCACGCCATCGAGGTGATGGCCGCGGCCAGCCAGACCCCTGACGCCCGGGAGGGGATGGCCGCGTTCCTCGAGAAGCGCCCGCCCCGGTTCGGGACGCGGGCGCCGGCTCGTAACCTCACCTCCGTGACCGAACACCCGGAGCAGGCCCGGGCCCGCGTCGAGGGTGGCGGGCGCTGGCGGCCGCCGAGTTGAAGGGCACCGATCCCGAGCGCCTGGTGCGCCGCCGCCCCGAAGGCGTCGACGTCAAGCCGCTCTACACGGCAGCCGACACCGACGGCCTCGACGTCGACACCCTGCCCGGCCTGGCCCCCTTCACCCGAGGCGTGCGGGCCACCATGTACGCCAACCGGCCCTGGACCATCCGCCAGTACGCCGGGTTCTCCACCGCCGAGGAGTCCAACGCCTTCTACCGGCGGAACCTGGCCGGCGGCCAGCAGGGTGTGTCGGTGGCCTTCGACCTGGCCACCCACCGGGGGCTACGACTCCGACCACCCCGGGTGGAGGGCGACGTGGGCAAGGCGGGCGTGGCCATCGACTCCGTGGAGGACATGAAGCTCCTCTTCGACGGCATCCCCTCGACCAGATGTCGGTGTCGATGACCATGAACGGGGCGGTGCTGCCGGTGCTGGCCAGCTTCATCGTCGCCGGCGAGGAGCAGGGGGTGGACCGCTCCCAGCTCAGCGGGACCATCCAGAACGACATCCTCAAGGAGTTCATGGTCCGCAACACCTACATCTACCCGCCGGCCCCGAGCATGCGGATCGTGGCCGACATCATCAGCTACACCGCCGACCACATGCCCCGGTTCAACTCCATCTCCATCTCCGGCTACCACATGCAGGAGGCGGGGCCACGGCCGACCAGGAGCTGGCCTTCACCATCGCCGACGGCCTCGAGTACGTCCGCACCGCCACCGGCCGGGGCCTCGACGTCGACCGCTTCGCCCCCGCCTCAGCTTCTTCTTCGCCATCGGCATGGACTTCTTCATGGAGGTGGCCAAGCTGCGGGCCGCCCGCCTGCTCTGGGCCCGAGTGATGGAGCGCTTCGAGCCCAAGGACCCGCGCTCGCTGATGCTGCGCACCCACTGCCAGACGTCGGGGGTGTCGCTCACCGAGCAGGACCCCTACAACAACGTGGTCCGCACCGCCTTCGAGGCCATGGCCGCGGTGCTGGGCGGCACCCAGTCGCTGCACACCAACGCCTTCGACGAGGCCCTCGGGCTGCCCACCGACTTCTCGGCCCGCATCGCCCGCAACACCCAGCTGATCCTGGCCGAGGAGACGGGGGTGCCCCACGTGGTCGACCCCCTCGGCGGGAGCTACTACGTGGAGGCCCTCACCGGCGCGCTGGCGGACAAGGCGTGGGCGTTGGTGGAGGAGGTGGAGGCCCTCGGCGGCATGACCCGGGCGGTGGAGTCGGGGATGCCGAAGCTACGCATCGAGGAGGCGGCTGCCCGCCGCCAGGCCGGGGTGGACCGCGGCGACATCGTGGTGGTGGGCGTCAACAAGTACCGCCCGGCCGATCCCGAGCACGTCGACGTGCTCGACATCGACAACGCCGACGTGTTGCGCCGCCAGAAGGCGAAGCTCGAACGCCTGCGAGCCGAGCGCGACGACGCCGCCTGCCGGGCCGCCCTCGATACCCTCACCGCCGGCGCCGAGGGCGACGCCAACCTGCTCGAGCTGAGCGTGGCCGCCGCCAGGGCACGGGCCACGGTGGGCGAGATCAGCGACGCCATGGAGGCGGTGTTCGGCCGCCACCGGGCGGTGGTGCGGACCATCTCGGGCGTGTACGGCGCGGGCTACGCCGGCGACGAGAGCTACGAGAAGGTGCGGGCCGACGTGGAGGCGTTCGCCGCCGACGCCGGTAGGCGCCCGCGGCTGCTCGTGGTGAAGATGGGCCAGGACGGCCACGACCGGGGGGCCAAGGTGATCGCCACCGCGTTCGCCGACCTCGGCTTCGACGTCGACGTGGGCCCCCTCTTCCAGACGCCGGCCGAGGTGGCCCGTGACGCGGTCGAGAACGACGTGCACGTGGTGGGTGTGTCCAGCCAGGCCGCCGGCCACAAGACGCTGGTGCCCCGCCTCCTGGAGGAGCTGGCGGCTCAGGGGGCGAGCGACGTGGTGGTGGTGTGTGGGGGCGTGATCCCGCCCCAGGACCACCGGTTCCTGGCCGACGCCGGGGTGGCCGCCGTGTTCGGCCCGGGCACCAACATCCCCGCCGCCGCCGCCGACGTGCTGCGCCTCGTGCGCGACCGCCTCCCGGCGGCGTGACCGGTCCGCCTGCCGGGCGGATGACCGCCGACGCCGAGTCGGTGGTCGCCGGCGACCGGCGGGCCCTGGCCCGGGCCATCACCCTCGTGGAGTCCACCCGGCCCGACCACCGCGACGCCGCCGCCGCGCTGCTCGACGAGCTGCTCCCCCACACCGGCCGCGCCCTGCGCCTCGGCATCAGCGGCCCGCCGGGCGTGGGCAAGTCCACCTTCATCGAGGCGTTCGGCACCCACCTCACGGGCCTCGGCCACCGGGTGGCGGTGCTGGCCGTCGACCCCACCAGCAGCCGCAGCGGGGGGTCCATCCTCGGGGACAAGACCCGCATGGAGCGGCTGGCGAGAGACCCGAGCGCGTTCGTGCGCCCGTCACCCTCGGGCGGGGAGCTCGGAGGCGTGGCCCGCCGCACCGGCGAGGTGCTCCTGCTGTGCGAGGCGGCCGGCTTCGACGTGGTCCTGGTGGAGACGGTGGGCGTCGGCCAGAGCGAAACGGCGGTGGCCGACCTCACCGACCTGTTCGTGCTGTTGGCCTCCCCCACCGGCGGCGACGACCTCCAGGGCATCAAGCGGGGGATCATGGAGCTGGCCGACCTGGTCGTGGTCACCAAGGCCGATGGGGACCTCGCCGCCACCGCCGCCCACGCCTGCGCCGACATCCGCCGGGCGCTGCACCTCCTGCGCCCCCGCCACCCCGAGATCACCCCGGTGGCCATGGTGGCTTCGGCCACCGAGGGCACCGGCATCGTCGAGGTGTGGGAGGCGGTGACGGCCGCCCACGCCACCCTGCGGGGTTCGGGGGCGCTGGAGCGGACCCGCGCCGAGCAGGCCACCCGCTGGCTGTGGTCCGAGGTGCGGGCGGAGCTGGTCGACCGGCTGCGCACCGACCCCGCCCTGGCGCCCGTGCTGGCCGACGTGACCGAGGCGGTGGCCGGCGCCCGGCTGTCGTCGCGGGTGGCCGCCACCCGGCTGCTCGAAGCCTTTGCCGCCGCCGCCCCCGCGCCGCCACGCTGACGGGTCCGGCGCCCCGCGGGGTGCGGGCTGCGCCGCGTCGAAGGTTAGCGTTGTCCCATGACCGAGTTGGCCGCCCGCGCGGTCGCGCCTGCCCCCGCGCCCCACGCCACCGCCGAGGAGGCCGCCGAGCTCGACGTCACCGTCGTCCTGCCCATCTACAACGAGCGGGGGCACCTCCGGGAGGAGATCGACCGCATCCGGGCCGCGCTCGACGCCTCCGAGTTCTCCTACGAGATCGTCGTGGTCGACGACGGCTCCAACGACGGCTCGAGCGAGGCGCTGCGCGAGATCGAGGGCATCCGGCTCATCCAGATGTTGCAGAACCGGGGTTCGGGCTCGGCCCGCAAGTACGGCACCCGTGCCGCACTCGGTCGGGTCGTGGTGTGGACCGACGTCGACATGACCTACCCGAACGACCTGATCCCCGAGCTGGTCCGCGAGCTGGACGGCTGGGACCAGGTCGTCGGCGCCCGCACGTCCGAACAGGGCACGCACAAGCTCTTCCGGGTGCCCGCCAAGGCGGCGATCCGCAAGCTCGCCTCCTACCTCGTGCAGACCGAGATACCCGACCTCAACTCGGGCATGCGGGCGTTCCGGCGCGACGTCGCCCTCCAGTACGTGAGCCAGCTCCCACCCGGGTTCAGTTGCGTCACCACCATCACCATGACCTTCCTGGCCCACGGGTACTCGGTCAAGTACTGGCCCATCGAGTACTCCGAACGGGCGGGCACGTCGAAGTTCCACTGGTGGACCGACACCAAGCGCTATCTGCTCCAGGTGATCCGCATGATGCTGTCGTTCAACCCGCTGCGGGTCTTCCTCCCGATCGGCTTCGCCCTGGCCGCCATCGGGGTCGGGAAGCTCATCTACGACGTGGCCACCGAGGACTTCAAGGTGGCGATCAACACCCTCCTCATCCTGTTCGCGGCGTTCCAGGTGTTCGTCGTCGGCATGCTCGCCGACCTCGTCGGTCGGGCGACCCGCGCCCGCGACGAAGTACCACCCGCCACCCGGTGAGCACCTCGTCGACCGGCACCGGACCGGCGGCCGTCCCGGTCCCGACCGGCAACGCCTACGACAAGTACGCCACCTCCAACCGCATCGAGCGACGTCTGGTCGACCGGTTCCTCCACCGCCTGGAGGCGGTGCTGCCTCGCGCTGCGCCACGCGCCGTGCTGGAGGTCGGCGTGGGCGAGGGGGCGATCGTCGGTCGGCTCCGGGCGCGATGGCCCGACGCCGCCTTCGTCGGGCTCGACCTCCCCGATCCCGACCTGGCCCGCCAGTGGGACCGCAACACGTTCCACCCGGTGTTCGGCTCGATCGACGCCCTCCCGTTCGCCGACGACCGCTTCGACCTGGTGCTGGCGGTCGAGGTGCTCGAGCACGTCGAGCGGGCCGAGCCGGCGCTCGGCGAGCTGGCCCGGGTCTCCCGCGGCCAGGTCGTCATCTCGGTGCCGAGGGAGCCGATCTGGCGGGTGGCCAACATCGCCCGGGGTCGCTACCTGCGACACCTGGGGAACACGCCGGGCCACCTGAACCACTGGTCGCGCGGCAGCTTCACCCGCCTCGTCGGCGACCACCTCGAGGTGGTCTCGGTCCACTCCCCGCTGCCGTGGACCGTGATCGACGCCCACCCCCGCCGATAGTCGCCTCGGCCCGCGGCTCGCCGCCCGCTCAGGCCGCCGTCTCCACCTTGCCGACCCAGACGTGGAGCTCCACGTCCCGGTACTCCGACGGGGGCTTGGCCATCGTCGCGATCAACCTGGTCGTCTGCATGAGGGGCACCATCCGGGCATCGGTGACGGTGGGCGCCAGATAGCGGAGACCCTCGCTCGACCCGGCCACGACCCACAGGGTGCGGCCGGACCGCTCCACACGGGGAACCAGGTCGGCGAGGGGAAGCGGGCCCTCCTGGGCCGGCCGCGCCGCGGGGATGTCGCAGAACCCCCGTACCGCAGGGAGGTGGGTCAGGCTGATGTCGTTGCCGAGCACAGCCACGGCGTCGGGACCCATGGCGGCGCACAGCCGTTCGATCCCCGCCCGCCCGCCGGCGTCGGTCCGGACCTCGCGGAGCGGCCAGGACACGTCGAAGGTGCCGGCCACGAGCGCCACCGACGCGGCCAGCGTGACCGCGGCGGTCGCCAGTTGGGGCCGGCGCCCCACCGGCCGCCACCGGGAGAGGACACGCCCGAGGCTGGCCGCCGCCAGCCCACCGAAGAGCAGGAGGCCGGGGATCACGTGGGGGAGGTATCGGCGCATCATCCACGGCTGGTCGCTGTAGATCCCGGGGCGGTAGACGAACAGCACGGTGGCGGGCACGGCCACCGCGACGAGGCCCAGCTCGGTGTCGGTCGCTCGGCCCCGGACGACCCTGTAGGCCACCACCGCCAGGCCGGCGCCACCCAGCGCGACGGCGGCGTCGCCCATGTACCAGGCCAGGCGCAGCACCGAGCCCTCGGCGTAGGTGCGCTCGGGGTCGCTCTTCAGCCCCTCCCGGAGCTGGATGGTCCGCATGGCCGCCTCCCCCTCGGGCGGCCGGTCGGCTCGGACGGGGTCGCCCTGCGGGCGGACCACCCACGCGAAGAGGAAGATGGCGACCGTCACCGCGGCGGCCGCCACCGCCGCCGCCGGCAGCAGCCGGGCCAGGGAGCGACGGGCCGTAGCCAGGCGCAGGCCGCTCCGACGATGCCTGATGTGGGCCCACACCGCCTCGGCGGCGATGAGGGCCAACCCCGCGGCCAGCCCGGCGGCCACGAAGGCGGCGATGAGGACCGAGTCGTCCTCCAGGAAGCTGAAGTAGTACGAGCTCCGCTCGGTCACGTCGACGAAGCCGATCAACGCCGGCAGGAGCAGGCCGCCGACCACGAAGGCGTACATGGGAAAGCCGGTGGCGCCACCGTCGGCGGGCGCGGATCCTCCGGCCCCGGCCCGCCGGGCGACGGCTCGCCGGCGAGCGGCGCACAGCCCGGCCAGGGCCAGCACCGCTCCCACGCCCACCCCCGCGTCGAGGCGCACGGCCAGGCTCGACCCGAGGACAAGGCCGCCCACCAGGAGCCGGGCCCGCCGCCCGTCCTCCGCGGCGACGAGGACGAACCACAGGCCGGCGAACGTCGTGAGGAGCAGCAACGGCTCGCTCAGGGCGTCGCGGGCCCCGTGGAACCAGATGAAGTTGCAGGCGAGGGCGGTCGTCGCCGCCAGGGCCAGCCCCCCCGGGAGGAGGCGGAGGGCGAGCAGGAACAGCGCGGCGAGGGCCAGCCCCCCGATCAGGGCGGGCGTCACGAACAGGCCCCGGTTGCCGCCCACCCACTCCCCCACGGCCATGTAGGTGTGGAGCAGGTGCATCGACTGGATCTCGAGCTTCGAGTCGTCCCCGACCGCGTCGGTGGGCTGCTGGCCGAGGGCGTTGGTCATCAGGCCGGGCGCGCCGTCGAGGCCGGGACCGCGACCCTCGACCACCAGGTCTCCGTGATCGGCGATCCACTTCCCACCGTTGACGTAGATGCCCTGGTCGCGGTTGGTGATGATGTGCTGGGCGTGGAAGCGGACGTTGACGGCCGTCGACCCCAGGATCACCAGGGCGCCGGCGACGATGATCCAGGCCCGCACCGGGCGGGCCCCCTGCGCCGACGTCGAGACCCGCGGCAGCCCCCACAGGGCCACCAGCGCGCCGCCGACGAGCAGGCCGATCGGGAGCACAACCACCGGGCGGGCCACGCCGAAGATGGCGGCGACCAGGCCGACGAGGCCAACCGAGACGAACAGGATGACGGCGGCGACCACCGCCCGCTCGAACCATGCGAGCACCGCAGAGGGGGCCGGGGGCGCAGCGGCGTCGTCGGCGAACGCCTGCTCCCCGGGCCCGGGTTCGCCGGTCCGCGCGTTGGCGGGAACGGCCACGGGCACAGCGGGCGACTCTACAACGGCCCTCCGCCCCGGGGCCGGGCGGGGGGCCGTCACCCGGCGCGGGCGAGGGTGGCGGCCACGTCCGCGTCCAGGGCCTCGGACCGCTCGACCAAGGCGGGCCGCCGGCGTGCGAGGGCAGCCCAGTACGGCTCCGGGTCGGCGCGCAGGGCGGCCACCTGGGCGGCGACGGCCTCAGGGGCGAACGACCGGGCGGGGTGCACGTAGCCGGCCAGCCCGAGATCCTCGTAGGCCCCCCAGCTCTTGCGCTCGTAACCGAGGTGGATGGCGGGCACGCCGGCCAGGAGTGCCTCCAGTGCCCCGTGGAGACGCACCGAGACCACGGCGCCCCACTCGCGTCGCTCGAGGAGATCGGCGGTGCGCCCGGCGACGGGCACGCCGAGGGCGGCGTAGAAGGTCCGGTCGCTCTTGGCCGTGGAGCCTTCAGCCTGCACCGCCCAGCTGACGTCGCCCAGCCGGCCGGCCAGGTCCAGGAGCCGCTCCCCGAACCGGTCGGCGCCGGGCAGTGCCCGGCCGATCAATAGCGTGGGCCCGCCGCCGCCGTCCTGGGCCCGGTCCACTAGCCGTTCGGCCAGGTCGAGCACGGCGAGGTCCGGGGTCCGGGTCACCGCCACCATCCCATCGAGGGTCGCCACCGAGCGGTCGTCACGGACGTGCAGCGACCCGACCCGGCCGAGCGAGCGGGCGACGACCCGCCCCACCGGGCCCTCGAGCGGTCCCACGCTCTGGGGCAGGTACAGCGATGGCCGGCCCGAGCGGGTCACGGCCAGGAGCTGTGGCAGGTGGTTGAGGGCGGTGCCCACCGCGTTGACGCGGGAGCCGGTGCGAAGGTAGCCACCGCCGACGGCGACGAAGGCTTCGGCGTCGGCGAGCGCACGGGCGGCCGCCGTCCTGGCCAGCGCCGGGTGCACGGCACCGGCGGCCACGGCCACCCCCCGGCCGGCGGCCGCCACCGCGTCGCGGTCGGCGGCGCGGCCCGCCGTCCCGACGCCGACGGTGCGGGGCAGGTCGGCGAACGAGGCGGGGTCGAGCGCGCACACCACGCAGGAGCCGACACCGACGCCCGCCCGCGCCAGGCGCTCGAGGGTGAGGTCGACGAGGAGCCCGTCGCCGCGGTTGACGCGGCTGTAGGCGTGGACGACGGCGACGGTCGGCCCGACCGGGCTCATCGACCCGTCGGCGGGTCGGGGGCGACCCCGTCGACGGCCGGTCTCCCGGCGGCGGCCCGCAAGAGGCCGAGGTAGCGCTGGCCCACGCTGGCCAGGTCGATGGCGCCGACCATCTGCTCCCGGGCGCGCGCCGCCATCCGCGCCGCCTCACCGGGGTTGGCCTCGGCTCGGCGGAGAGCGTCGGCCAGGTCCTCGACCGACCCGGGCCGCACCACCAGGCCCGTCTGCCCCGCCGTCACCTGTTCGGCCAGGCCGCCCAGGTCGGAGACGATCACGGGCACGCCGGCGGCCATGGCCTCGCCCAGCACGACCGGCGTGCCGTCCTGGTCGCCTCCCGCGCCGACCTGAGACGGCAGGGTGATGACGGCCGCCCGGGCCATCTCGGCCATGACGCCGGCGCGGGACTGCTGGCCGAGGAACTGCACCCGGCGGCGGATCCCGAGGTCACGGGCCAGGGCCTCCATGTCGTCGCGCGACGGGCCGTCGCCCACGACCACGAGGCTCAGCGAGGGCACCTGGGCGGCCGCCCGGAGCAGGACGTCGACCCCCTTCTTCTCGACCAGCCGGCCCACGAACAGCACCCGGCCGGGCTCGGGCACCCGCACCCCGACCTCATCGACGATGCGCCCGATGTCGGCTCCCATGGGGATCGGCTCCTCGAGGGCGCCGAGGGGGGCGAGGGCCTCGCCGATCGCCTTGCTGACGGGCACGGTGGCGGCGGACCGCCCGATCACGGCGCGCTTGGCGGCGAGAGCCGTCGGCGACCGAAGGGTGTAGGCGTCGGCCCCGTGGGCGGTGACGATGTAGGGCACTCCGGTGGCGCGTTGGGTGGCCAGGGCGGCCAGCCCGGCGGGGATCACCCAGTGGGCGTGCACGACGTCGGGACGGAAGCGGCGGACCTCCTGCAGGGCGGCCCCCTGGAAGGCGGCGAGCAGGGTGGGGACCTCGGCCAGGCGCCACCGGTGGGCTCGGAGGTTGGCCATGATGGCGCCGTGGGCGAGACCCTCGAGCGGGCGGGGGAAGTACGCGAAGCGGCGAACCCGCACCCCCTCGATCTCGTCGACCTTGTCGGCCCCCGGCACGCGCGGGACCACGGCCAGGACGTCGGCGCCGGCCTCTACCAGCGAGCTCGACAGCGTGAGGACGAACTCCGGGGTGCCGTCGCCCGCCCGAGCTGGGAACGTGGTGGCCAGCACGAGGACACGGAGGGGCTCGGCGCTACGGGCGGGCATGCCACTCGTAGGAGCCGAGCCGATAGCCGAGGCGACCCAGCCGGCACCGCGTGTGTTGCGGCGCAGCCGCAATGCCCGGAGAGGCGCTGCCTCCGACCTTTCCGCGCACGTCCTTAGTATGGCCGAATGCCCCCGGCCGCCCCGCTGCCGTCTGCCTCGCGCGCCGAAACGGCGGGCGCCGGCACCGGCGAGGACCCGGGCGACACGGGCGAGCCCCCCGCCGACGCCGACCGCTCCCGGCGCCCTCGACTGCGCACCCGGGTGCAGGCCTTCGCCGGTCTGCTCGACCGCAAGCCGCCGTCGCCCCGCACCAAGCGGATCCTGCTGGTCGTGGCCATGGGGGTGTTCCTCGGCATCAGCATCCCGTCGTTCGGCACCCTCCAGGACGGTCGCGCTTTCCGGCCCTGGATCCTGCCGCTGCTGATCCTCGTCACCACCCCCCTGACCGTCGCCGCCAACGCCGCCGAGTACCGGGTGATGGGCTCCATCGGGGGCCACCGCATCTCGTGGCGGGACTCGGTGAGCCTCACCATCCTGGCGGCCGCGGCCAACCTCCTCCCCCTGCCCGGCGGGGTGGTCGTGCGCACCCAGGCCCTCCGCAAGAAGGGCAGCAGCTACCGGCGGGCGCTGGCCGCCAACCTCGCCGCCGGCCTGGCATGGATCGCCGCCGGCGGCATCGGCATGGGCGCGCTCCTGATCTGGCAGCCGGAGCGACGCCTGCTGGCGGTGGCCCTCCTCGCCGGATCGGTGGTGACCCTGGGAGGGCTGTGGGCGCTGCTGCACCGGGCCGACCCCGACCGCGCCACCCACCACCTCCGCCGCCTGATCACGGTCGAGGCGGGCGTGGTCGCCACGTCCTCCCTGCGCCTCTGGTTGGCGTTCGCCCTGATCGGCTTCAACGCCCGCCCGGCCCAGGCCGTGGTCATGTCGGGCTCGGTCATCGTGGCCGCGCTGGTCGGCATCTTCCCCGCCGGCCTCGGCTTGCGTGAAGCGCTGGCCGGTCTCATCGCCGTGGTGGTCGACATGCCGCCCAACCGGGCCATCGCCGCCACTGCCGCCGACCGGGTGGCGGCCCAGATCGGCCTCGCCCTGCTGGCCGGCGTGGTCGCCATAGTGCACCGGGGCCAGCCCGCGGTGGACGACGAGGCCCTCGACGACCCCCTGCTGCACACGATCGATCTCCCGTGAGGCGATCTCCCGTGAGGCGATCTCCCGTGAGGCGATCTCCCGTGAGGCGATCTCCCG
>JAUJNP010000005.1:74815-157320 GCA_030448105.1 Acidimicrobiales bacterium
TGAGCGACCGGCGCTTGCGCGACCCGTCGCCCACCGCCGACGACGCCGCGGGGGCCGAAGCACCCGGAGGGTGGCGGGCGCACTCGCGGCCCAACGTGGAGCTCCGTCGCCAGAAGGCCCGCAAGATCGTCGCCGTGATCGAGCGATCCCGCCCCGTCCGCGGAAGCCGCATCCTGGAGATCGGCACCGGCTCCGGCGTCATCTCCGCCGAGCTGGCCCGCGCCGCCGGCCCTGAGGGCTCGGTGCAGAGCATCGACACCATGGACACGCGCATCGAGCGTGACGGCTACGCCTTTCGCACCACCACCGGCGTCGAGCTCCCTTTCGGTGACGGCTCCTTCGACGTCGTGGTCTCCAACCACGTGGTCGAGCACGTCGGCCCGCGGCCCACCCAGGGCGTCCACCTGGCCGAGATGGTCCGGGTCCTCGCACCGGGCGGGATCGCCTACCTGGCCGCGCCCACCCGCTGGTCGCTCGTCGAGCCCCACTTCAAGGTGCCACTGCTGACGTGGGCGCCGCGCCGCTACCGCGACCGCATCGTACGTCTGGCCCGCGCCGGGACCCACTACGACGTCGACCCCTTCAGCCGGCGAGAGATGCGCGCCGCCCTCGACCGCCTCGACGTCGCGTGGGCCGACCACACCCTCGACGCCCTCCTCGAGCTCGACCGCATCGAGTCCCCCTCAGGGCTGGCGAGGTGGCTCGCCCGTGCCCCCAAGGGGATCCGTCGGGCGACCCGGCCGCTGCTGCCGACCATGGTCTTCCTCCTCGGACCCCGCTGAGGCGGCGCCCCTCGCCCGACGAGGGCGTCGAGCGGCGAAGAGTCGCATGGCGGGGACGGCGATGGCGGCACCGGCCCCGTCCACGAGGATGAACAGGACCCTCACGGCGACGGCCACGACCGCCCCTTCGCCCGACGCCAGGCCGCAGGCGGCGATGAACACCGCTTCGCGCACGCCCGCCCCGGCCGGCACGGGAACAGCGAGGAAGCCGGCGATCCACGACAGCACGGCGGCGAAGGCCACGCGGGCCAGGGAGGGGTCCGGCGTCACCGCCCGGGCGACGGCCCAGGTCGCCCCGCCCACGAACAGCCACGCTGGCCCGTACCGGATCACCACCGCCACCATCGCCCGCCATGGCGGCACCGCCAGGGCAAGGTCCAGGCGGGTGACGCGGCGGAGGAGGGCGAGCATCGGCTCCAGCACCCGAGGGTGCAGCAGGGCGAGCCCCAGGGGCAGGAGGGCCAGTACGAACACCACCGCGCCCAGCTCATCACCGGCCAGGGCGAACGGGAGCAGCCCGATGGCCACGAGCATGGCGGCGAGGTACAGCGTCACCAGGGACAAGGCGACGCTGGCGTAGGCGCGCGCGCGGGGCACGCCGCCGCGCCGGGCCATCTCCCCCCGCCCCACGAGCGGCCACACCCCGCCGGGCAGGTACTTGCCCAGCTCACCGATGAAGTACCAGGCCAGCGCCCGCGCCCGCCCCACCTTGCCCCCGAGCACGTCGAGGACGTCGTCCCACGTCCAGGCGATGCTCGACATGGCCAGGCCGGCCAGGACCAGCCCGAGCACCAACCACCCCGGTTCGGCGTCGAGGATGGCGTCGCGGGACCGGCTCCACTCCGACGCGAGGGTGCGCACCACGAAGCCGATGGTGACGGCGCCGATCAGAAGTCCCAGCACCGACGAGAGCTGGGCGAAGCGAGCCGGCACCACGCGCCTCTGGCCGCCATGGTCGTCGCGGGCGATGGCCGGAGGGATGGGACCGACCGGCATCGGATGCACGCTAACCCCGGGCGTTCGAGCGGCGTGTCGGGCGTGCGGGCGCTCACCCGCAACCGGCGCCAGCGCCCGGGCGCGAGGGGTCGGACCGCCCGCCGGTACGTTCTGGGCATGCTGGCCAAGCTTCGACGGACGGTCGAACGGCGGGTGGGCGGGCTCGTCTTCGGGAGCCGCCCGTGGGTCGAGGCCCAGTTCACCGAGATCGCCGCCGGGCTCGATGGCGCCCGCATCCTCGAGATCGGCAGCGGGCGCCAGGACCTCGGGACCGATGCCTACTCGTTCAAGCCATTGTTCGCGGGCAACGACTTCGTGCAATCCGACGCCAATCCCGCCTACGGCCACCTCGTCGTCGATGTGACCGACATGCCCTTCAGCGAGGAGTGGGACCTCATCCTCTGCGTCAGCGTGCTCGAGCACGTGCCCGACTTCGGAGCCGCCGTGGCCGGGATCCACCGTTCGCTAAGGCCCGGCGGCCGCGCCGCCATCGTCGCCCCCATGTGCTTCCCGTACCACGACGAGCCGGCGGACTACTGGCGCTTCACCGAGCACGGTGTCCGCCACATGCTGGCCGACTTCGCGGCGGTCGACCTCCGGTCGCGCGGTCCCCGCCGCCTTCCCTTCACCAGCCTCGCCGTGGCGACGAGATAGGCGTCAGCTCAGCGGGTGGGGCATGCAGAGGTCGTCGAGCTCAGCGACGACGATGCGGTCCCGGTTGTCCCAGGTGATCTCGTTGGTGGGGTCGACCTGCACCTTGTACTCCCGGAAGCTCTGCTCGAGGCTGTCGTAGGCCAGCAGGCGCCCGATGAGGGGCTGGCCGAGGTCGAGGATGAGCTTGATGGCCTCTATGGCCTGGAGGGACCCGACGATGCCGGGGAGGACGCCGAGGACGCCGGCCTCGGCGCAGCTCGGCGCCAGCTCGGCGGGGGGCGGCTCGGGCACCAGGTCGCGGTAGGTGGGGCCCCGCTTGGGGTCGAACACGGTGACCATCCCCTCGAAGCGGAAGATCGACCCGTGCACCACCGGGATGCCCAGCTTCACCGACGCATCGTTGACGAGGAAGCGGGTGGGGAAGTTGTCGGTGCCGTCGACGATGACGTCCCATCCCTGCAGGATGTCCATCACGTTGTCGGCGCCCAGGCGCACGTCGAAGGTGACAACGTCGACATCGGGGTTGAGGGCGGTGAGGGTCTTCTTGGCCGAGTCGACCTTGCGCTCGCCGATGCGGTCGAGGTTGTGCAGGATCTGGCGCTGGAGGTTCGACTCGTCGACCACGTCCATGTCGATGATGCCGACGGTGCCCACCCCCGCGGCGGCCAGGTAGAGGGCGGCCGGCGAGCCGAGGCCCCCCGCCCCCAGTAGCAGCACGCGGGCGTCGAGCAGCTTGAGCTGGCCCTCCACGTCTACCTCGGGCAGCAGGACGTGACGCTGGTAGCGGTTGCGCTGGTCGGCGCTCAGCTTCCGGGGGGTCGACCAGTCCCGACCCTCGTCCTTCCACCGGTTGAACCCACCGGCCATGGAGGCCACGTCGGTGTAGCCGAGCTCGGTGAGGGTCTTGGCCGCGAAGGCCGAGCGCACCCCGCTGGCGCAGTGGACGACGACGGTGGCGCCCTTGTCGGGGATGCGGTTCTCGATGCTGCCCTCCAGGGTGCCCCGGGGGATGTGGATGGCCCCCGGGATGGCGCCCTGCTCGTACTCGTCGGGCTCGCGCACGTCGAGCACGACCGCGCCGGGCCGGGTCCGCAGCTCCTCGGCGGTGGCGGTGTCTACCTCGCGGATCTGCTCCTTGGTGGCGGTGAGCAGCTCTCGGAAGTTGGCCATGGTGAATCCTTCTGGTGCCTCGGTCGTGATCGCATAAACCCTATCGAGTGGGTCAACAATCCGGCCAAGAGCGCCATTCCCCGTCCAGGCCGTGGCACCCTCGGCAGGCATGGAGGGACCGATCCACCACCGCGGTCAGCCCGCCCGGGTCCCCGCCTCCGCCGAGCTGGTGGAGGCCCTGCTGGCGGCGGCGGGACTGGCCGACTCCTGGGCGGTGGAGTCGGTCCCGTCGGTGGGGTGGGTGAACGCCACCACCGTGGTGCGGGTGGGGGGCGAGCGGGTGGTCGTGCGCCGGTACGGGTGGCCCTTCGAGGAGGCCGAGCGCTTCGACCGGCGAGCCAAGGAGGCCTGGCTGCACCCCCGCCTGGCCGCCGCCGGCGTGCCCGCGGCCGAGGTGCTGGCCACCGCGGAGGTCGGGCACGAGCGGGGCGCCCTGCTGTCGTGGCTGCCGGGAGAGCTGCTCGGCACCGTGGCCGCCCGCGTCTCCGCCGCCGAGCTGGCGGGTGCCTGGCGGGAGGCCGGAGCCGCCCTGCGGGCCGCCCACGAAGTGGCGGTGCCCCGCGTCATCGCCGGCTTCGTCACCGCCGACGGGGTGGCGGCCTTGCCCGAGGGCTCCTTCGGCGCCTTCCACCGCGACCGGCTCAGCACCTACGCCGAGCGCCTGGCCGGCGCCGCCCCCGGCCTGGGGATCGACGCCGATCGGGTGGCCTTCCTGGCCGACCGGGCCCTGCCCGTGGTCGACGCCACCCCGCTGGTTCTCGGCCACGGCGACTCCCACGCGTGGAACGTGCTGGTGGAGCGAGGGCCCGACGGCCGCTGGGGGCTGAGCGGCTGGCTGGACTGGGAGTTCGCCTGGGTGGGCGACCCGGCGTGGGACCACATGCGGATGGTGGTCCAGCGCTTCACCGACTTCGGGCCCGTGCCCGAGCCCTGGTGGGACGGATACGGCGGCCGGCCCCCGGCGGCCAACCTGGCCGTGGCCGTCCTGCACTTCATGCTGTGGAAGGCCCTCGACCACGTGGCCGGCGTCGACTCCCGCGACGCGGCGGTGGCGCTGGCCTGGCTGGCCGACCTGCCCGCCCACCTCGATCGCCTCGAGCGTCTCCTCGGCTAGCTGGCGATGGCTCCGAGGGTCTCGCTGATGAGCCCCGCAGGACGATGTCGGCCTCGTCGCCGAAGGCGGTGGGGTTCCGACGTGCCGGCCGACGCCGAGGAGGCTTACCTACGACGACTTCGCGCTGCGCTGCACCGACTGGGCCATCCGTCACCATCCCGACTGGGCTACCGCCTCGGTTGCTCAACAGTCGGTCCCGGCCGGCTTCGACGCCGGGCTGAAAGCCGGTCTCGTAGTACCAGCGCAAGCGCCAGAGCCCGTTCGCCAGCCAGAGCGCCCGGTAGGTGCGGTCATTCGGGGCCTCGAAGAGTGAGGGGTCGCCATAGCCAGCCCGTATCCACTCGACCGGAAAGCGCTCGCCTTCGGAGAAGTCCCACTTGGCGAAGTCGCTCGCCGCCGGTTCGGCCGCGACCTCGCCGAAGTCGATGATTCCCGACAGGTGCCCGTCGTGCACCAAGACGTGGTTGGCCAGCAGATCGTTGTGGATCAGGGAGACGCGAGGCGGCGCCGCCCGGAACGAATCGACGATCTCACTGAGCCATCCTCGGATCGTCGCCACCTCGAGTCCGACGGAGCGGCCGGCTTCCTCGAACGCATGCGCCTCAGTTGTGAGGCCGGCTAGCCAGTCGTCCATCGACGCCCGCTTGCCTACTCCGTAGCCGTCGAGATAACCGAAGCCTTGCACCGGGATCGAGTGCAGCTCCGTCAACCATGCTCCGACCTCTCCGAGCACCCGGCGAACGTCGAACTGGTCGGGGTTGACGTCGCAAAGTCGCTCGCCCGGCAGCTTCTCCATCACGCTGATGGACCGCCGCTCGCTCCCGACGTCGACACGACGGAGAGCGTGGACACGCGGCGCGCGAACACCCCGAGAGGCGCACTCGCCGATCACCCACGCCTCCCGGTCGTGCGCCTCGGGCCCCGCATGCGAAATGCGCACGATCAAGGACGGAGCCCGCTCCAAGGTGACGTCGTAGACCTCGTTCTGCTCCCCCGCGACAATCCGGCGGATGTCCCGGACTGGCGCCTTCTCGACCTCGCCCACCGCCGCTGCCACGACGCTCAGCGGCGTCGCCCATCCGTGGTGCAGCGCGGCGAGGTGCTCGACATAGTCCTCCGACACCCCCCGACCGTATGTCGCCGCCGTCTTCGACTCGGGGTCCGATCCAACTAGCCGGTGGATTCGTGATGGACGTGGGCGCGTTGGCCGTCGCGGTCGAAGATCATGATGAGCTCTGCGGGGTCGTCGCTAGCTGCGAGGGCGTGGGGGGTCATCGTGGCGAACTCGGCGGCCTCGCCGGTCTCGACCATGATCTCGCGGTCACCGAGCTGCAACCGCACCCGCCCGTCGATCACGAAGAACCAGTCGTGCCCCGGGTGGACCCGCTGCTCTGGCGTCCGGTCCGTCGGCTCGAGCCGGATCTTGACCGCGATGGTGTTGCCGGTTGCACGGCCCAGCATCCAGGTGGTGCGCGCGCCCGAACTGCTCGGCGCCGGGCGGATCACCACATCGTCGTTGCCGCTGACGTCGAGCAGTGCGTCGAGGCCGACCTGGAGGGCACCTGAGAGGGGCAGCAGCACGTCGAGGCTGATCGTCCGTTTGCCGGTCTCGACCCGACTGATGGTGGACGCGCTGAGGTTGGCCCGTGCGGCGAGCTCGTCGAGTGACAGGCCCAGCGTGTGCCGCAGGCTGCGCAGCCGAGTGCGCACCACCTGCTCGATCTCGTGCAGCTCCGCCACTGTCGCCGCCCTCCCCTTCGAAGTCTTGCGGATACCGCAAGACACCTTGCAGTCGTCGGAGGAGACCGTATCGTCGGATCCATGAGTGAACACGCACCCCGCACCGTCGAGCGGTACTGCGACGTCGCGGTCATCGGCGGGTCGGCCGCTGGGCTCGCGGCTGCGCTCCAACTCGGACGTCAGCGCCGATCGGTCATCGTCATCGATGCCGGCGAGCCCCGCAACGCCCCCGCCGCCCACATGCACAGCTACCTCGGTCACGAGGACTTCCGCCGTCGGAGCTGAGCGCGATCGGTCGCGACGAGGTCCGCAGCTACGAGGTGAAGTTCTCGCCGGCCGCGCCATCGACGTCACCCGCACCGACGACGACCGCTTCTGCGCCGAGCTGACCGGCGGCCACTCGCTCATCGCCCGGCGAGTGCTTGCCGCGACCGGTCTGGTCGACGAGCTCCCCGACATCGACGGCCTTGCCGAACACTGGGGCGGTGACGTCATCCACTGCCCGTTCTGCCACGGCTTCGAGGTTCGCGACCGCCGCATCGTCCAAATCGTCACCCACCCGATGGGTCTTCACCCTGCCGCCCTGTTCCGCCAGCTGAGCGAGCGGTTCGCCCTGGTCCTGCACGACGGTGTCCACGCTGACAACCCCGAGGTCGAGGCTCTGCGGGCCGCCGGGGTGAACGTCGTCGACGGGAAGGTCCGGAGCATCGTCACGGGCGACGACGGGCACGTCGCGGCGGTCGAGTTGACCGACGGCGACCGCATCGACGCCGACGCGGTCGTGATCGGCGCCCGGTTCAGGGTGCGCACCGAGCCGTTCGCGTCAATCGGTCTCGAGCCCGCGGAGCACCCGAGCGGGCTCGGGGACTTCGTCGAGACGGACCCGACAGGGGCGACGGCGATACGAGGCCTCTACGCCGCCGGCAACGTGACCGACCCCGGCCAGCAGGTGTTGCAGGCTGCAGCCGACGGCAGCCGGGTCGGCGCCATGATCACCTTCAGCCTCGCCCACGCTGACATCGAAGCCGCAGCCCGACCATCAGCCAACGAGGCCGACTGGGATCACCGCTACCAGGCCGACCAGATCTGGAGCGGCAACCCCAACGGCACGCTCGTCAACGAGATCGAGGGACGAACCGCTGGGCGCGCCTTCGACGTCGGCGCCGGTGAGGGCGGCGACGCGGTCTGGCTGGCCGAGCACGGTTGGAACGTGACCGCGAGTGACATCTCGCAACGAGCGCTCGAACGAGTCGGCGCCGCGGCCCAGCAACGCCGTCTACGGATCGAGTGCCACCGCGCCGACGCCAACGCGCTCGGCGCGTTCCAGAGCGCAGCGTTCGACCTCGTGTCGGCACAGTACGCGTCGATCCCCCGCACGCCCGATGGCCGCGGTGTCCGCAACCTGCTCGACGCGGTCGCTCCTGGCGGCACGCTCCTCGTGGTGAGCCACGACCTGGAGCCGCTGCGCGCGCCGATCGACACGCAGGAGCACAGCCGAGCGTTCGACCCCGATGCCTACCTGTTCGTCGACGACTTCGCGATGGCGATCGCCGACACATCGGACTGGGAGATCGAGGTTCACGAAAAGCGTCCCCGTCCCGCAGGTGGCGCATCTGCCTCGCACCACGTCGACGACATCGTCCTGCGCGCCCGACGCCGCCCCGACTGACCTCGACGTACCAACGTGCCACTGGGTCCCCGGACGCCGGGAGCGAGGGTGGCGAGCTCGCTGATGAACAGCGTCAGCCGAGGGCGGCGGTGAACTGGTCGTGGTGGTCGGTCCACCAGCGGCGCCGGCGGTCGTACTTCTCCATGCCGCCGGTCCTGCTCAGCACCTCGACGGCGTTCGGGTCACCGGCCTCGACGCTGCGCCGGACGGCTGCTTCGATGCGGTCGATGGCATCGTCCATGGCCGTGAGCAGCTCTGCCCGGTTGTCCGAGTCCAGTCCGTAGGCGTCGGCGACGAGTCGTAGCCGTGCCGGCCGGTCGGCGGGTCGCCAGCCGAGCCGGGCCTGGTCGAAGTCGTCGTCGATCGGTACGCAGAGGCGGGCCAGCTGGGCCAGGTCGTAGACGGGGCGGCCAGGGGCAGCGAACTCGAAGTCGAGCAGCGCAACGGCGATGCCGTCACGGAACACGACGTTGGAGGGCTCCACGTCGTTGTGGCACACGAGCGTCCCGCCCGCAGGGTCGGCCAGAGCGTCGTTCCAGGTGAGACCCTGGGCGTGGAAGCCGCGGGCGGCGTCGTGCAGCCCCCGCAGCAGCCTGGCGATGGACGCCAGCGCGGTGTCGGACTGGCTCCAATTGGGATAGGGCGCCACCGGGACGTCGCCGTCGATGAACACGAGACGCTCGCGTCCGTCCTCGTCGATGCCCACTGGTGACGAGGCGCCCTCGAACCCGGCGTGTCTCACCGCCCGCAGGAAGGCGTGGATCGAACCCGAGTGCGGACTCGAGGGGCGAAGCACATGCGGACCGACCCGGACCACCTGCCCGGCGTTCGCGATCCCGCCGTCGAGATGCCGCTCGGCCACCCAGCCAGTTTCGTCCACTCCACGGCACATTCGGGTTCCTCCTCGTGGCTGAGGACCATGCGGGCGGTGATCGACGCCGCCCCCTCATCGTCGGTCAGATGCGGCTCCGCCACGTACTCGCTCAACGGCCGGTCCAGCTTCAGCGCGCCCGCGTCGACGAGGCGCCGGCTATGCCACCTTCTTCCACACCGAGACGTGGCTACGGCTGTCTGACGTGAAGGGCTCGCGCTGCCATCCGCTCCACCTCTCCCACAGAGCCATGCCAGCAAGGCGCGCCATGAGGTCGAGTTCGGCGGGCCACACGTAACGGTGTGGCGATGAGAAGGTCTTGAGTTCGCCCTCCACCACCCACCAATGGCGGGAGACCTCGATCTGATTGACAACGTCGTACTCGGCCACGCCGACGTGCGTCGGAGTGGCCGTGAAGACATGAGTCGTCTCGCCCGGTGGGAGGCGTCGCAGCTCGGGCACGAAGTTCTCGATTACGAACGCGCCGCCCGGCTGGAGATGCCTGGCCGCGTTTTCGAAGCACTCGACCTGCTCGTCCTGGCTCGTGAGGTTCGTGATCGTATTGCGCAAGAGGTAAACGAGATTGAACGTCCCGTCCACGGTGGTCGTGGCGAAGTCGCCGAGGGTCACTCCGATGTCGGACGCGCCGCCCTGACTCCGGAACTGCGTGAGCATCGGCTTCGAGAGCTCGATGCCGTGAACAGGGATCCCTCGTCGGCTCAGCGGTAGAGCGACTCGCCCGGTGCCGACGCCGAACTCGAGGGCGGCGCCGGTTCCCGCCAGCTCGGTCAGGAACTCCAGGGTCGGCTCGATGAACGCAGGATCGAACAGTTCGGGCCACAACGTGGCGTAGTGCCGGGCGATCCACTCGTCGAAGTGCGTCTCTGCCATGAGGTGAAGCATGACCACCGGGTCCTGCCGACGACGAGAGAGTTCAAGCCGTCGACTTCGTGTTGGACACGTCGCTTGTGATGGCGTCGTCCGCGCCGAGAAACTTCCGCCGGCCGTGTCGAGAATGCGATTCCTGCTCCGTCCCAGTGCGAACGCGGCCAGCGGGGCCGCCGGCACACAAAGGAGAACACCATGGCCAAGTACCTGTTGCTCAAGCACTACCGAGGCGCGCCGGCGCCCGTGAAGAACATCCCGATGGACCAGTGGACGCCGGACGAGGTCGAGGCGCACATCCAGTACATGCGCGACTTCGCCACCCGGCTCGAGGGCACCGGTGAGTTCGTCGGCGAGCAGGCGCTGTCGCCCGAAGGCGAATGGGTCCGCTACGACGGCGAGGACGCCCACCGGTCACCGACGGCCCGTTCGCCGAGACCAAGGACCTGATCGCCGGCTGGATGGTGATCGACGTCGACAGCCACGAGCGAGCGATCGAGCTCGCTGGCGAGCTGTCAGCCGCGCCTGGCGCCGGCGGCGAGCCGATCCACGAATGGCTGGAGGTCCGACCGTTCCTCGCGGCGCCGCCAATCGTCACCGAGTGACCGTGGACGATGTCGAGCTCCGCCAGCTCGTCCCCCAGGTCTTGAGCGTCCTCGTCCGTCGCGGTGCCGACTTCGCGACGGCCGAGGACGCGGTGCAGGAAGCGCTCATCCGGGGCATCTCGGCATGGCAGGAGGAATTGCCCTCCGATCCCAAGGCGTGGCTGATCACGGTCGCCTGGCGAGCGTTCGTCGACCTGGCGCGGTCGGACGCGGCGCGCCGCGATCGAGAGGTCCGATTCGATACCGAGCCGCCGACCGGTGCGGTGCCGAGCGCGGATGACACGCTTCACCTCTACTTCCTGTGCGCGCACCCCGAGCTGACCCCGTCATCAGCGGTGGCGCTGACGCTACGGGCGGTGGGCGGCCTCACTACCCGTCAGATCGCGCAGGCCTACCTCGTGCCGGAGAGCACCATGGCGCAGCGCATCAGTCGCGCCAAGCGCACGGTCGGGCGGTCCGGTCTCGATCGTCCTGGCAACGTGCGCACGGTGATGCGGGTGCTGTACCTCATCTTCAACGAGGGCTACTCCGGCGACGTGGACCTCGCGGCCGAGGCGATCCGACTCACTCGGCAGCTGGCGTCGTCGGTGAACGAACCCGAGGTCCAGGGGCTGCTCGCCCTGATGTTGCTGCACCACGCGCCGGCGCAGCCGCACCCGACCAGACGGACGGATCGTGCCGCTCGCGGACCAGGACCGGAGCCTGTGGGACAACGAACTCATCGCCGAGGGAATCGCCATCGTGCAAGCTCAGCTCGCACGCGACCGGCTCGGCGAGTACCAGACGCAAGCCGCGATCGCCGCCCTCCACGCCGATGCGATGCGTGTCGAGGAGACCGACTGGGCCCAGATCGTGGAGTGGTACGACGAGCTGCTGGTGTTCGCCGATACTCCAATCGTCCGGCTCAACCGTGCCGTCGCCGTCGGCGAAGCGGACGGCGCTCCCGCGGGTTGGCGGCACTCGGTCAGGTCGACGAGCACATCCGCGGCGAGATGCGGTCGCCGCACATCTCCACGAGAAGAACGGAGACCTCGAACTCGCTGCCCGCCTCTATGCCGACGCAGCCCACAACGCACCCAACCTGGCTGAGCGCGACCACCAGATGCGCCAAGCGGCGCGACTCAACCAGATGCTGCGCCACCACCAATGACGGCTAGGTGACAATGGCTCCGAGGATGTCGCTGATGGGGCCACGCAGGACGATGTCGGCCTCGGCGTCGTAGGCGGTGGGCTCGCCGTTGACGACCACCACCCGGGCGCCGGCGGCCGCGGCCACGCGCGGCAGGTCGGCCACCGGGTACACGGTGAGGGTCGTCCCCACCGCCAGGAACAGTTCACAGGCCAGGGCCGCCCGCTCCGCCCGGCGCAGGTCGATCGGGTCGAGGCTCTGGCCGAACGACACCGTGGCCGACTTGAGGATGCCGCCGCACGACCGGCATGGTGGATCCGCCTCGCCGGCCCGCACACGGTCGAGGGCCCGCTCCATCGGGGCCCGCTCGCCGCAGTCGAGGCACATCACCTCGCGGATCGTGCCGTGCACCTCGACCACCTTCTCTGCGGTGGAGCCGGCCCGCTGGTGGAGGCCGTCGATGTTCTGGGTGATGAGGGTGTGCAGCTTGCCCCGCTGCTCGAGGGTCACCAGCGCGTGGTGCCCGGCGTTGGGTTCGGCCGTCCAGCCGGGGTGGGACAGGCGCTGGCGCCACGCCCGCTGTCGCACCTCGGGATCGGCCAGGTAGTGATCGATGTGGGCGGCGCGCTCGGCCTTGGGGTCCTTGGTCCAGACCCCCTGAGGTCCCCGGAAGTCGGGGATGCCGCTGTCGGTCGAGATCCCCGCGCCCGTCAGCACCGCCATGGCGCGGGCGGCGTCGACCCAGGCCCGGGCCCGGTCGATCTGGTCGGCCTCCATGGTGAACGCTACCTCGGCTCCCCGCCCCGCTCGGGACGGCTTGACGCCAACCACCCTCGGCGTCACAATGCATGAAAGTGATCGAAACATCACTACGCGAACCTTCCCCTCCACGAGGCACCTGCCCGGAGGAACCATGACCATCCCCGACCTGACCACCCCCACGCTGGCCATCACCGCCTGGGACGACCCGGTGATCGATGCCCTGGGGCACGACCCGCGCTCCACCTACGTCGAGACGTTCTGGCTGGGGATCCTCGGCCCGTCCACCACCTGGCTGCTGCGGCGGCTGGTCGCCGGCCTCGACCACCAGCCCGACGGCTACAACCTCTCCCTTCCCGACACGGCCCGTGCCATCGGGCTGGGCAGCCGGGGCGGCCGCAACTCGCCCTTCGCCCGCAGCATCTCGCGCTGCTGCCAGTTCGGCGTGGCCCAGTTCCGGGGAGGCGAGGAGCTCGCCGTGCGCCGCAAGGTGCAACCGCTCACCCGCCACCAGGTCGAGCGACTGACCCCCGAGCTGCAGGCCGCTCACCACGAGTGGCAGGAAGCCGAGCTGCGCATCCCCACCGCCGAGCACCAGCGCCGCCGGGCCCGTGCCCTGGCCCTGAGCCTCCTCGAGCTGGGCGAGGACATCGAGGGCTGCGAGCGCCAGCTCCACCGGTGGCGGTTCCACCCGGCCATGGCCCGGGAGGCCGCGCTCTGGGCCCGCGACCGCCACCGGGCCGCTCTCGCCGCCGCCGGCCCCCCGCCACCAGAGGCAGCGTGACCCTTCGCCGCCCGAAGAAGGGCGGCGGCTGGGACCGGAGCGAGGGCCAGATCTAGGCGTCCCTGGCGGCGAGGCTGTCGCCCTCCTGCCAGCGGGCCAGCGTCCACAACAGATCCGACAGGCGGTTGAGGTACGGCACCGCCTGCGACCCCTCGCCAGCGGCGCCCACCGCCACCCGCTCGGCCCGGCGCACCACCGTGCGGGCCACGTCGAGCAACGCCGCCCCCCGGTGCTGGCCTGGCACGACGAACTCGGTGGGCGGGTCGAACCGGGCACCGGTCGTGTCGATCAGCGCCTCCACCGCGGACACCATCTCCGGCGTCACCAGCGAGGTGCCCGCGCTCAGCTTGTGACGGTTCTCCGGGTCGGTGGCCAGCTCGGCCATCAGCACCCAGAGGTCCCGCTCGACGCCGATCAGGATGTCGTCGAGCTCGCTGCCCCGGGCGGCTTCGGCCCGGGCCAGGCCGACGAACGCCTGGGCCTCGTCGACGGTGCCGTAGGCGGTGGGCAGCACCGAGTCCTTCGTCACCCGTCCGCCGTAGAGCAGGCCGGTGGTGCCGTCGTCGCCTTTGCGCGTGTAGATGTCCATGGGCTCGGCGAGCGTAGGCCCTGCCCTTACCAGCTGGGGGGCGACGACGCGGGGTCGGTAGCCTTCGCCTTCGATGACCGCCACCTTCATGGACCTCGTGCGGGAACGGGTCGTCGTCTACGACGGTGCCACGGGGACCTGGCTGCAGGGCCAGGACCTCAGCGCCGACGACTTCGGCGGGCCCGACCTCGAGGGCTGCAACGAGTACCTCGGGATCACCCGACCGGACGTGGTCGCCGCCCTGCACGCCGCCTACTTCGACGTGGGCGCCGACGTGGTGGAGACCAACACCTTCGGCAGCTTCGCCATCCCCCTCGCCGAGTACGGGATGGCGGACCGCAGCCACGAGGTCAGCCTGGCCAACGCCCGCATCGCCCGAGACGTCGCCGACTCGTACTCCACCCCCGATCGTCCCCGGTTCGTGGCCGGGTCGGTGGGCCCGGGCACCAAGTTCGCGTCGCTGGGCCAGATCCGCTTCGCCGAGCTGCGCGACGCCTACGAGGTGCAGGCCCGCGCCCTGCTCGAGGGTGGAGTCGACCTCCTGCTCATCGAGACCCAGTTCGACCTGCTCGGCCTCAAGGCGGCGGTGATCGGTGGCCGCCGGGCGATGGCGGCGGCCGGCCGGGAGGTGCCCATCCAGGCCCAGGTCACCATCGAGCTCACGGGGCGCATGCTGCCGGGCACCGAGATCGGCGCCGCGCTGGCCGCCATCGACCCGCTGAAGGTCGACATCATCGGCATCAACTGCGCCACCGGCCCGGCTGAGATGGGCGAGCACCTGCGCCATCTCAGCCAGCACGCCCGCATGCCCATCTCCTGCCTGCCCAACGCCGGGCTGCCCTCGGTGGTCGACGGGGCCATGCACTACGACCTCACCGCCCCCGAGCTGCTGGAGTACCACCAGCGGTTCATCACCGAGCTGGGCGTGCGGGTGGTGGGCGGGTGCTGCGGCACCACCCCGGAGTACATCGAGCTGCTGGCCAAGGAGCTGCCGGACCTCACCCCCGCCGAGCGCCACCCGGTCCACGAACCGGCCGCCACGTCGATCTATTCGGCCGTGCCGCTGGAGCAGGACACCGCCTTCCTGATGATCGGCGAGCGCACCAACGCCAACGGGTCCCGCAGGTTCCGGGAGGCGCTGCTCGAGGGCGACTGGGACACCTGCACGAAGATGGCCACCGACCAGGTGCGCGAGGGCGCCCACATCCTCGACGTGTGCGTCGACTACGTGGGCCGCGACGGCACCCTCGACATGGACGCCGTCGCCAGCCGCTTCGCCACCCAGGCCGACGCCCCCCTCGTGCTCGACTCCACCGAGCCCCAGGTGATGGAGGCCGGCCTCCAGTGGATCGGCGGCCGGGCCATCCTCAACTCGGCCAACCTGGAGGACGGCGAGGCGCCCGGGTCGCGCCTCGACCGCGTGTTCGGCCTGGCCCGCGACTACGGGGCGGCGGTCATCTGCCTGGTCATCGACGAGGAGGGCCAGGCCCGCGACGTGGAGTGGAAGGTGCGGGTCGCCCACCGCATCGCCGCCCTGGCCTCTGAGCGCTACGGCCTCGAGCCGGCCGACCTCATCTTCGACGCCCTCACCTTCCCGCTCTCCACCGGCGACGACGACCTCCGCGGCGACGCCATGGCCACCATGGACGCCATCCGCCGCATAAAGGACGAGATCCCTGGCTGCCACACCGTGCTCGGGCTCTCCAACGTCTCCTTCGGCCTCAACCCGGCCGCCCGCCACGTGCTCAACTCGGTGTTCCTGCACGAGTGCACCGAGGCCGGCCTCGACTCGGCGATCGTCCACGCCTCCAAGATCGTCCCCCTCAACCGCATCCCCGACGAGCACCGCGAGGTCTGCCTCGACCTCATCTACGACCGGCGGGACGCGGCCGGCGCGCTGGCAGGCGGTGACGAGCGCTACGACCCCCTCCAGAAGCTGCTCGAGCTCTTCGCCGACGTGAAGGTGGCCGAGGCGGTCAAGGAGGACCGCACGGACTGGCCGGTGGAGAAGCGCCTGTCGCAGCGGATCATCGACGGCGACCGTGAGGGCCTCGCCGACGACCTCGACGAGGCCCTGGCCGCCGGCACCCCGGCCCTCGACATCGTCAACGACACGCTGCTGGCAGGGATGAAGGTGGTGGGTGAGCTGTTCGCGTCGGGCGAGATGCAGCTCCCGTTCGTGCTGCAGTCGGCCGAGACCATGAAGGCGTCGGTGGCCCACCTCGAACCGCACATGGAGAAGGTGGAGGGCGGCGGCGGCAAGGGCCGCATCGTGCTGGCCACGGTGAAGGGCGACGTGCACGACATCGGCAAGAACCTGGTCGACATCATCCTCACCAACAACGGCTACGAGGTGCACAACATCGGCATCAAGGTGGCGATCGCCGAGATGATCGCCAAGGCGCTCGAGGTGAAGGCCGACGCCATCGGCATGAGCGGCCTGCTGGTGAAGTCCACCCTCATCATGCGCGACAACCTCGAGGAGCTGAACGCCCGCGACCTGTCTCGGATCCCGGTGCTGCTGGGCGGGGCCGCACTCACCCGCTCCTACGTCGAGCGCGACCTGCGCACCGTGTACGACGGGCGCCTCTTCTACGGCAAGGACGCCTTCGAGGGCCTGCGGGTGATGGACCGCCTGGGTGAGATCAAGCGGGAGCCCTCGGGCGACGACCCCGACTGGGGCCGGGTGCCGTCGGACTCCACCGTGGCCCTGCGCGGCCGCTTCGCGTCCGGTGACGGCAATGGCGAGTCCGAGACGCCCGAGTTGCCGGCCCGCTCCCCCGCCGTGGAGGACGACAACCCGCTCTTCACCCCGCCGTTCACGGGGTCGAAGGTGGTGAAGGGCATCGCCCTCGACGACATCGCCCGCTACCTCAACGAGACGGCGCTGTTCCGCAACCAGTGGCAGTTCCGGCCCGAGGGGGGCGAGGACGACGACGCCTTCAAGGCCCGGCTCCGCCCGCTGCTGCGCGAGCAGCTCGCCGGGGCACGCGCCGAGGGGCTGCTGAACCCGGCGGTGGTGTATGGCTACTGGCCGTGCAACGGCGACGGCCAGGACGTCGTGGTGTGGGCCGACGAGTCCCGCGACCGCGAGCTCACCCGGTTCTGGTTCCCCCGGTCCACCAAGGAGCCGTGGCTCTGCATCGCCGACTTCTTCCGGCCCATCGAGTCGCCCGACGTGGACCACGTCGCCTTCCACATCGTCACCATGGGCGCCGCCGTCTCGGAGCGCACCGCCGAGCTGTTCGCCGCCGACAAGTACCAGGACTACCTGCTCGTGCACGGGCTCGGGGTGGAGATGGCCGAGGCCCTGGCCGAGCTGTGGCACCGCCGCATCCGCGAGGAGTGGGGCTTCGCGGAGGAGGACGCCCCCTCGGTGGGCGGCCTCTTCCGCCAGCAGTACCGGGGCGGGCGCTACTCCTGGGGCTACCCGGCCTGCCCTGACCTCGAGGACAACGAGAAGGTGGCCCACCTGCTGGGCGCCGACCGCCTCGGCATCGAGGTGGGCGAAGAGACGGGCTACCAGTACCAGCCTGAGCAGACCACCAGCGCCATCATCTGCCACCACCCCCAGGCCAAGTACTTCGTCGCCCGCTGACCCCAGCGCGGGCCGGGTAGGCGTCAGGCCCTGGAGGGCGGGAGGTGCTGCACCAGGGTGGCGGCCTCGGCGAAGAGGTCGCCATCCTCGGACACCCGCTCCAGCACGTCGCTCCCCTCGAAGCTCAACGGCTCGCCGCCGGCGGCCGCCTCCACCTCGTCCCAGGTGACGGGGGCCGACACCGTCGGGCGGGGACGGGCCCGCAGGCTGTACACGCACACGGTGGTCTTGTGGCGGCTGTTCTGGCTCCAGTCGATGAGCACCTTGCCGGTGCGCAGGTCCTTCTTCATGTTCGTCACGACCTGGTCCGGGTGGCCGCGCTCGATGGCCTGGCCCACGGCCAGGGCGAAGTCGGCGGCGCCGGTGTGGGTGTGGGCAGGACCGGCGTTGAGGGGCACGTAGACCTGGAGCCCCTTGGATCCCGACGTCTTGGCCAGGCAGGTGAGGCCGATGCCGGCCAGCACGTCGCGGAGGAGCAAGCCGATCTCGGCACACTCGGTCATCGCCGCGGGGGCACCGGGGTCGAGGTCGAACACCACCATCTGGGGCGCCTCGATGTCGTCGGCCCGCGCCATCGGCGCATGCAGCTCGATGGCGGCCAGGTTGGCCGCCCACACGATGGCGGCGACCGAATCCAGCCGGCAGTAGCCGATGGCACCGCCACTGTCGCCGGGACCGTCCGCCACCGCCACCCATGGGGGGCGGTGGCTCGGGCAGCGCTTCTCGAAGAAGCTCGAAGCGTCCACCCCGTTCGGGTAGCGCCGCAGGGTGATGCCCCGGTCGCCGAGGTGGGCCAGCAGCACCGGGGCGATGCGGGCGTAGTAGTCGATGACCTCGCCCTTGGTGAACCCGGATTCCGGGTAGAGCACCTTGTCGAGGTTGCTGAGCCCCAAGGTGTGCCCGTCGATGGAGACGGTGGACGACCGGCCCACCGACGCCTAGGCCGACTTGCGCTTGCGGGCCGCCTTCTTGACCGGCTTGGCCTCCGCCTCGGCCTCGTCGGTCGCGGCGGCCGTACCCTCCTCGGCCTCCCGGGCGGTGGGGTGGCGCCGGCGCGACTCCTTGGCGGCGGCCACGCTGGCCTCGAGGGCGGCCATGAGATCGACCACCTTCTCGGCGGCCGGCTCGGCCGGCGTCTCCACCACCTCGGTGGCGCCCGACGCCTTGCGCTCGATCAGCTCGAGCACCCGCTCGCGGTAGGTGTCCGAGAAGTGCTCCGGAGCGAACTCGGTGGCCAGCGACTCGATGAGCTGGCTGGCCATGACCAGCTCCTTGTCGGAGACCTGCACACCCTCGACGCCCGAGAACACGCGGATCTCGGCCGGCTCGTTGAGCTCGTCGGCGTAGACCATGGTGGACAGCATGAGCTTGCCGTCGACGGGACGGATGGCGGCCAGGTACTGCTTGGTCCGCATCACGAAGCGGGCGATGCCGACCTTGCCGCTCTCCTCCATGGCCCGCTGGAGCAGCGCGTAGGGCTTCACCGTGGCCTTGTCGGGCGCGACGAGGTAGGCGGCGTCGTAGAACACCGGGTCTATGTCGGACAGGTCGACGAACTCCTCGATGTCGACCGTGCGCGACGCCTCCGGATCGAGGCTGGCCAGCTCGTCCTCGGTGACGATCACGTACTGGCCCGAGGTGAGCTGGTAGCCCTTGGCCAGCGCCTCCGGCGGCACCTCACTGCCGTCTGACTCCGACACCCGCTTCTGCTTGATGCGTGCGTTGGACCGCGTGTCGATCTGGTTGAAGTGCACGCTCTTGCGGGAGACGGCGTTGTAGAGCTTGATGGGGATGTTGACCAGCCCGAAGCTGATCGACCCGCTCCAGATGGCCCGAGGCATGCCCAACAGTCTGCCCTGAACCACCACTCCCTGAACAGTGGCAACACCAGCCACATCACATTCGGCCCGCCTCCGGCGGGCCCCGCTTCGCGGATCCGGCTCACATCAGCACCGCTGCTCCGCCTGGCGGACTGCGCAGCGTCACCACCCGGAGGGCCGCGCCTCGCAACACCAGCCACGCGTCAGGCCAGCACCGCGCGGGCGACGAGGTCGGTGCCGAAGGCGGTGAGGATGGCCAGGTAGAGCAGGCCGGTGGCGGCCATGACCGCCGAGTACGCCCGCTCCGCCAGCGCCAGCCGCGTCACCACCACCAGCCCGATGGTGGTGACGGCGCAGGCCACCCACATCCATCCGAGCACACCGCCGTAGCCGTCGTCGATGGCGCCGCTCAGCACCGAGCCCATGCCCGTGGGCAGGAGCAGGGCGGCCACCTCGAGGGGCCAGAGGAGGGCGGTCCAGCGCACCAGCTCGAGCAGGGGGCCCCGGGCCAGACCGGGCTGCACGAGGTACCAGTGGCCCAGCAGCATGGCGTCGGACACGCTGCCGAGGAAGGCGGCGCCGACCACGGTGCGCAGCACCGCCAGCCAGGCTGGATCACCGGCGGCGATCCCGGCCGCCACCAGGCCCACCAGGCCGGCGGCCGGCGCCAGCAGGTCGAGCGCCGGGGGGAACTCGGGCACCGAGGGGTCGGGGCCGTCGGCGTCCCGGTCGATGCCGGTCATGGCCGTCACCCGGGTGCGGCGACGGTCGATCCGCTCCCGCTCGCCGGCCACGCCCGCTCGGCGCCGCGCCACCGACACCGCCAGCGCCGCCACCGCCCCCAGCACCACCGCGACACCGGCGGCGTCACGGATCGCCAGCGCCCCGGAGTCGCCCCCGCCGCCGGCCCGTCCGGCCACCACGGCGCCGGCGGCCATGGCCAGGTAGACGCCCCGCAGCAGCCACCCGTAGCCCACGCCGACCTCACGCCGACGGGTGGTGACCCAGAGGAAGGCCAGGCCCCCCACCGCCCACTGCAGCAGGAAGGAGGCGGCGTCGAGGCGGATCACCGCGGCGAACCTACCGGGAGGCCGCTCCTGCACCGGGAGCCCGCCCCGCCAGGCGGGGTTTCGCCCCCGCCCCCCTGGGGAACGAAGTCACGACATCCCGCAGCCCCTACGCCGTCCCCGCGCGGGTGGACGTGGCTTACGTGCAACGGGTGGCCCGCAAGCTGCAGGAGATCGCCACATCGGCATACATCACGGTGCGCGACGACAAGGCGGCGCTACCCGCCGCCGCCCGGCGGCTGGGCGCGGTGTACGCGCCGGAGGCGGTCAGCCCCGTCGCCCAGGACCTGGCCAGCCAGGCGGCCACCGGCTTCCGCAACTTCGAGCCCCTCCCCCAGCTGACTGTGCAGCGTCTGGTGAAGGCGGGTACCCGCTGCATCGCCGCCACGGCCTCTGCCGGCCCGAAGTTCTCGGCCCTCTACGTCACCCTTGTACGCCTGGACGCGGCGAACGACCCCGGCCACCTGAACCCGACACCGTGGGCGCTACGAGGCTTCGCCCTCCAGCAGTCCACCCCCAAGGAGCAGCTGTGCGCACCCGCCTGACCTCGCTCCTCGCCGGGGTCATCGTCATGGCCGCCGTGGGCGTTGCCGGCGTGCCATCGGCGGAGGCGGAGGATCCCGGTGGGTGCGTGAGCCCGGGCGGACAGGTCATCACCTGCGGAGGCACGACCGTCAGCCCCGTCCCCGGGAACGGAGGCCCATCCCAGAACGGCGGGGGCGCTCCGATCGATCCCGCCCTGCTCGATCCGACCATCGGCAGTGGGCCCACCGGCCCCCTCACCTACACCGTCAACCCGAGCGGCATCCTGCCGGGCCTGCCCCAGGTGGTGGACGGGGTGGTCGACGCGGTCGTGCAGATCATCGCCGGGCTGCTCGGTTACGAGAGCTGCGCCGGCGCGCCCGCCATCCCTTCGCCCACCGAGGTCGCCCAGAGCTACTTCAACCGCAGCGAGCTGCCGGGCCCGAACGCCAAGATCGAACCCGGCCGCGGCATCGTGAGCCTGCCCGTCTACCTCCAGAGCGGCGCCCAGATGACGTGGCAGAAGTCGGTGCCCCAGACCCTCTACGGACCGCTCACCCTCAAGGGCGAGAGCAAGCTGTCCGTGGACTGGGGCGACGGCACCACCGTCGACCGGGGCCCGTACACCACACCGGGCGCCAGCTACTCCGGAGGCGGCGGCATCAGCCACCGCTACGCGGACGACGCCCGCTACGACATCACCGTGCGCCAGGTGTGGAGCGTCACCTGGCAGTTCGGTCCGGCCGGCGGGACGTTACCGGTCATCGAGATCACCGACTCGGTCGACAACTTCCCGGTGATCGAGCTGCAAGCGGTCACCGACTGACACCGACCTCGTAACCTCGCGCCGGTGACCCCGCCCGAGCCCGCACCCACGCGCGCCCGGCGCGTGCTCCTGGTGTGCTCCACCGGCGGGCACCTCACCCAGCTCCACCAGCTGCGTCCCTGGTGGGAGCAGCACCAGCGCTGGTGGGTCACGTTCGACAAGACCGATGCCCGCCAGCTGCTGGCCGATGAGCAGGTGGTGTACGCCCACCACCCGGTCACCCGCAACGTCGTGAACCTCGTCCGCAACCTGGTACTGGCGGTGGGCGTGCTGCGCCGCCTGCGCCCGGAGGTGATCGTCTCGGACGGCGCCGGGGTGGCGGTGCCGTTCTTCGTGCTGGCCCGGCTGTTCGGGGTGCGCACGGTTTATCTGGAGGTCTATGACCGCATCGACTCCCGGCCCCTCACCAGCCGGATGGTGGCGCCCTTCACCGACCTGTTCGTCGTGCAGTGGCCCGAGCAACGCCGCCTCTACCCGGGCAGCACGCTCCTCGGCCCGCTGCTGTGAGCGAGCCCGACGGGCGAGCGCCCGGGGCGCCGGTCCAGGTCGTCCTCAGCGTGGGCACGGACCACCACCGCTTCGATCGCGCCGTCGACTGGGTGGACCACTGGGTAGCGGCCCACGCCGACCGGGCGCGGTGCACCGCCCAGGTGGGCACGTCCAAGCCGTCGGTCACCGGAAGCTCGGTCGAGCTCATGGCGCCGGCCGAACTCCAGCGGGCAATGGCGTCGGCCGACGCCGTGGTCTGCCACGCCGGCCCGGGCACGGTGATGGACGCCCGGCGGGCCGGCCGGGAACCGATTGTGGTGCCCCGATCCGCCCGCCTGGGCGAGCACGTGGACGACCACCAGGAGCGCTTCGCCCGCTGGATGGCCGAGCGGGGCCGCCTTCTCGTCGCCACCACCGAGGAGGAGCTGCACCGGCTGCTCGACCGGGTCCTCACCGAGCCCGGCGCCTACCTGCGCCCGGCCGACTCCGACGATGTGCGCCGGGTGGCCGAGCGCTTCGGGCAGTTGGTCGAAGGCCTGTTGGAGTGACCTCGACGTGCCGATGGGGAACCGCACACTCCGGACATGTCCGACCAGAGGCCACACCATGATCACCGTTCTCTACGTGGGCGGCTGCGGCCGCAGCGGCAGCACGCTGCTCGACCGCATGCTCGGCGCCATCCCCGGCACCGTCGCCGTGGGAGAGCTCGTCCACCTGATCCAGCGGGGGCTGATCGAGAACGAGGCGTGCGGGTGCGGGGAGCCGTTCCGGTCATGCTCGTTCTGGGCGCCGGTGATCGAGCGGGCGCTGGGCCCGGCCACCGGGGCGACCGACGCCCGCGAGCTGCGGGCCCTCCAGGCCCGGGTCGACCGCAACCGCCACGTCCCCCGCCTCCTCGCTCCGGGCGTGGCCCCCTCGGCTCGAGCCGACCTTGTGCGCTACACGGGCGTGCTCGGCGACCTCTACCGCTCGATCGCCGCCGAGGCCGGCGCCCAGGTGGTGGTGGACTCCTCCAAGCACGCGTCCACCGCCTTCCTGCTGCGCCGGGTCCCGGGCATCGACCTGCGGGTGGTGCACCTGGTGCGTGACAGTCGGGGTACGGCCTACTCGTGGACCAAGGCGGTGGCCCGCCCTGAGGCGGCGACCGGCCGCACGATGATGCCCCAGCTCCCGCCCAGCCGGGCGGCCGGCCGATGGCTGGGTTACAACCTCATGTTCGAGGTCCTCGACGCCCTGTCGACGGTGCCCACCACCCGGGTCAACTACGAGAACCTCGTGCGCGAGCCCCGCCGCCAGCTCAACCGCATCATCGACGGCGCCGGCCTCGACCTGGACCGGTCCTTCGCCTTCCTCGGCGAAGGGTGGGTGGAGCTCGAGCGGGGACACTCGGTGTCCGGTAATCCGATGCGCTTCAGCTCTGGCCGCCTCGACCTGCAGGTGGACACCGCCTGGCGCCAGCAGATGCCAGCGCGCGATCGCCGCGTGGTGACCACCCTCACCGCCCCACTGCTGGCGGCCTACGGGTACATGGGACGGCGCCGATGAAGGGAGCGCCGGCGCCGTCGCCTTCGGTCAGCGTGGTCGTCGCCACCCGCGACCGTCCCGAGCTGTTGCGCCGGGCGCTGGCGTCGATCCTTGCCTCCCGATGGAAGGGCGGCCTCGAGGTGGTGGTGGTCTTCGACCAGAGCGATCCCGACCCGGCGATCGCCTCGGGGCCGATCAGGGTCATCGCCAACCACCGCTCCCCCGGGCTGGCCGGCGCCCGCAACAGCGGGATCCTCGCCGCCACCGGCGAGCTGGTGGCGTTCTGCGACGACGACGACACCTGGCTCCCCTCCAAGTTGGAGCAGCAGGTGCCCGCCCTCCTGGCCGAAGCCGGCGCCGAGCTGGCCACCACCGGCATCTTCGTGCGGGTGTCCGGCGGCGACGGCCCGGCCCGCAGCACCCCCCGGGTGTTCGCCGGTGAGCGCATCACGTTGGAAGACCTGGTGAGGTCGCGGCTCATGGAAGCCCACCCCTCCACGTTCCTCCTGCGCCGGGCGGCGCTGCTCGACGGGCTGGGCCTGGTGGACGAGGAGCTGCCAGGCAGCTACGCCGAGGACTACGACCTGCTGCTCCGAGCCGCCCGCCGCCACCCGGTGGTGGCGGTGCCCGCCCCCCTCAGCGTGGTGCACTGGCACCCGTCGTCGTACTTCTTCGAGCGGTGGCGGACCATGGACCACGCCCTGGAGCACATGTTGGCCAAGCACCCCGAGTTCGCCGGCGACCCGGTCGGCCTGTCGCGCATCGAGGGCCAGCAGGCGCTGGCCCGGGCCGGCACCGGCGACCGCGCCGGAGCCCGCGCCAAGGCGTGGAGCGCGCTGCGCCACCACTGGCGCCAGCCCCGCGCCTACCTGGGCCTGGCCGCTTCGACCGGCGTGCTGGGGCCCGAGACCGTGCTGAAGCTGGCCCAGCTCCGGGGCCGGGGCTTCTAGTGCCCAACCTCCGGGCGACCGCACCCGGGCCGGACCACAGGCTCGAACGGCGGCAGGGCCGGCGGCGCCTGCGTCCGGGCTGGTCGCTCGACCTGCTGTTCTTCGGTTTCCCGGTGTTCTGGGTCCTGGGTCTGCACTCCTTCGCCTGGCAGCTCTGCGCCGTCCCCCTCGTAGGCCGCTTGATCCTCGATCGTCGCCTGCGCGCCCCCCGGGGAACGGGCGTGTGGTTCGTGTTCCTTGCCTGGAACCTGCTCAGCCTCGCCCAGCTCCAGCGCTCCAGCCAACTGATCGGCTTCGGGTACCGGTTCTCGCTGTACCTGTCGGCCACCGTGATGTTCCTCTTCGTCTACAACGCTCCTCGGGCCGTGCTGCCTCTGCGGCGGGTGTACTCGTGGTGCGCCGCCCTCTGGGTCGCCACCGTGGCCGGAGGGTGGCTGGGCGTGGTGCTCCCCAGCGGAGGCTTCACCAGCGCTCTCGAGCGGGTGCTGCCCACCCGCCTGGCCACCGATCCCTTCGTGCAGGACCTCGTGCACCCCTCCTTCTCCCAGGTGCAGCAGTTCCTCGGCTACCCCCTGGGCCGCCCCCAGGCGCCGTTCGCCTACACCAACCACTGGGGTGCTGCCTTCGCCATCCTCACCGCCGTGGTGCTGCTCGGCTGGACCCAGCTCAACGGCAGGCGGTACCAGCTCGCCCCCCCGCTGCTGCTCACTGCTTCGCTCGTGCCGGCCATCGTGTCCTTGAACCGGGGGATGTTCCTGAGCCTGGCCGTCGCCCTCGTCTACGCCTCGGCGCGGTCAGGGCGGGTGGGGGCCAACGCCCGCCGGGCTCTGCTGGCCACCGTCGTGCTCGTCGTGGTGCTCATGGCGGCCACGCCGCTGGGGAACCTGGCCCAGGAGCGCGAGCAGAACCAGCACAGCAACACCGGCCGGGCCACCCTCTACGAACAAGCCTTGAGCTACACGGAGCGGTCGCCGTTCCTCGGGTTCGGCGCGCCCCAGGAGGTGGAGGGCGACAAGCTCCTGCCCCCGGTGGGCACCCAGGGTCAGTTCTGGCTGGTGATGGTGTCGCACGGCTTCGTCGGCCTCGTCTTCTACGTGGGCTTCCTGATCGTGCTGCTCCGGAGCACCCGACGGCTTCCGCCCGCCACCTCGGTGGCGCACCTGCTGGTGGTGATCGTGCTGGTGCAGATGTTCGTGTACGAGCTGCTCACCGCGCCCCACCACGTCGTGTTCCTCGTGGCGGCGGCCGCCCTCCGCGAGCAGCACCGCCCCGCCGACGACGAACCAGCCCTCCCCGAAGCGAAGGAGACCTCGGGGCACGTGGTCGGAGCTGGGGGCGATCGGTTGGCGGGGGTGGCGACGTGACCGGTGACGGTGGCGGCGACCTGGCCCGGGACGACCGCGCCCTCGCCTGGCTGGCCGCTCTGCTGGGCCCCGATCCGTACGAGCTCGCAGACGGGGCGGGGCCCGTCGGCCCGGGTGAGCGGTGGGCGGTGCTGCCGTCCGCCGGCCGGCCCCGGGTGCTCGTGCCGCTCGGCGCCCGCCGGGCGGCGGCCGCCGTGCTCGACCGCGACACCGGCTTCGGTGGCCGCGGTCGCCGCCTGGCCGCCGTCCCGTTCCGGCTCGGTATCACCCCGCCGGGCGTGGGCGGGCGCATGAGGGTGCCGGCCGGGTGTTCCTTCGCCCGCTGGGCGGCGGAGGTGCTCGACGAGCCCGACCTGCGGGCCGGGGTCACCATCGGCCCGCCCCGGCCCAACCGCAAGCCGGTGGTGCAACTCGTGCGTCCCGACGGCACCACCGCCGCCTGGGCCAAGGTGGCGTGGAACCCGCTGACCGGCAGCCTCCTCGCCAACGAGACCGCCTGGCTCGACCGGGTGTGGGCTCGGCCGCCGCCGGGGCTCGAGGCCCCGACGGTGCTGGCCCGGAACGAATGGCAGGACCACGACGTCCTCGTCACCGCCCCGCTGCCAACCCGCCGGCGCACGGCCCCGCTCCGGCCGACCCGGGCCCTGCTGGAGGCCATCGCCGGCCTCGACGAGGTCGGCACCCATCCCGCCACGTCGTCGTCGTGGTGGTCGGCCACCCGCCAGCGGGCGGCGGCGGTCACATCGCCCGGCGCCAGGGCCCGCGTGACCGGCGCGCTCGACGGCGTCGGCGGCCAGCTCGGCGGGGTCGTGTGGCGCTTCGGTGCCTGGCACGGCGACCTCACCGCCTGGAACGCCACCGAGGCCGGCTCGGTCACCCAGGTGTGGGACTGGGAGCGGGCCGACGGCGACCGGCCCATCGGGTTCGATGCCGCCCACGCCGCCTTCCAGCGCGCCCAGGTCGGTGAGCGGCGAACGGTCACCGCCGCCGCCGACGCCGCCGAGAGGGAGCTGGAGCACCTCCTCGGCGCCCTCGACGTGGATCCCCGCTCCGCGCGTCCCATGGCCACCGCCTACCTGGTGGAGCGCTGGCTGCGTTCGGAGGAGGACACCCGTCTCAACAGCACCTCCGCCTCGGGCGAGCTCCATGGGGCCATCCTCGAAGCCATCGTCGCCCGCACCCCGACACCGGGCGGTGGGCGATGACGGCGGCCGTGGGTGCCCGCAGACGCGTCTGGAAGGCCACCCTGGTGAGCGTCCGGCGAGCCGCTCAGCTCACCGCCGTCATCCGGCCCCTCCCGGAGTTCTTGATCGTCGGCACCCAGCGCGGCGGCACGACGTCGCTGCACCGTTACCTCAGCCAGCACCCTGGTGTCCTCCCGGCCCGCCTCACCAAGGGAGTGCACTGGTTCGACGCCGCGTTCGACAAGCCGGAGTCGTGGTACCGGGCCAACTTCCCCACCGAGGTCGCTCGCCGGCGGGCCCGCCGACGGCTCGGGTATCCGCCGGTGGCGGGCGAGTCCAGCCCGTACTACCTGTTCCACCCTCACGTCCCGGCCCGCATCGCCTCGGTGATGCCCGACGTCCGCCTCATCGCCGTCCTCCGCGACCCGGTGGCCCGCGCCTGGTCGCACTACCAGCACAACGTGGCCCGGGGCATGGAGGCCCTGTCCTTCGCCGCCGCCCTCGACGCCGAGCCCGAGCGCCTGGCCGGCGCCGAGCAGCGCCTGGCCGACCCCTCCCACATCGACCTCGGCCACCGGCACGGCTCCTACGTGGCCCGCGGCCGCTACGTCGAGCAGCTCGCGCGCTACTCGTCCCACTTCGACGACGACCAGATGCTGGTGTTGTTCACCGAGGACCTCGACCGCGACCCGGGCACCGCCCTGGCGCGGGTGCACGCCTTTCTCGGCCTGCCCCCCGCTCCCGCACCCACGGCCCGACGGTGGAACCAGCAGCCGCCGGCCGAGCTACCCGACGGCACCCGCCAACGGCTGGAGGAAGCCTTCGCCGGACCCGACCGGCTCCTCGCGCAGCGCCTGGGGGTGGAGCCGCCGTGGCGACGGTGACCAGCGTGGCCCCCGATGCCACCGCGGGCGACCTCCCCCATCTGGCTCGGCGGGGAGGCCTCAACCTGGCTGGATCGGTGGTCAACGCCGCCGCCAGCTTCGCCGTCATCGTGGTGATCACCCGCGGCCTGGGCCGGGGACGGGCCGGTGCCTTCCTGGAGGCGGCGGCCATGTTCCAGATCCTGGCCACCGCCGGTCAGCTCGGGGCCGACACCGGCCTGGCCCGCTTCGTACCCGGCGCCCTCGCCCTCGGGCGGGGCCACGAGATCCGCCACTGGACGCGAGCCGCCTTCGGCCCCGTGCTGTGCGTCGGCGCGGCCACCGCCATGGTGGCGTGGGCCTGTGCCGGACCGCTCGGACGGCTCGTGGCCGAGGGTCGCCACGAGGCCGACTTCGTCGACGCCTTCCAGGTCATGGCCCTCTTCGTGCCCGTCGGGGCGGCCTACTTCGTGCTCCAGGCCGGCACCCGGGCGTTCGGCACCATGGTCCCGTCGGTGGCGGTGGAGCGCATCGGCCGGGCCGTGTCGCAACCATTGGTGGTGCTGGCCACCATCACCGCCGGCCTCGGCCCCGCCGCGGTGGCCTGGGCTTGGATCGGCCCCTACGCGGCCGCAGTGGTGCCCCTCGCCGTGTGGTATCTCGTCCTCCAGCGCCGGGCCGAGGGCCGCACCACCCGACAGGGTCCGTCCAACGCCTCGGGCTACGGCCGCCGCTTCTGGGCCTTCGCCACGCCGCGGGCGATGGCCGGGGTGTTCCAGGTGGCGGTGCTGTGGCTCGACGTGCTGCTGGTGGGCGCCCTGGCCGGCCCCGCCGACGCCGCCGTCTACGCCGCCAGCAGCCGCTGGCTGGTAGCTGGCCTGTTCGTGAGCTTGGCCGTGAACCAGGCGTTCCAGCCTCAGATCAGCGGCCTGCTCGCCGCCGGTGCCATCGACCGGGCCCGGTCCCTCTACCAGGCGTCCACCGCGTGGGTGGTGGCGTTGGTGTGGCCGATCTACCTGACCATTGCCATCTTCGGCGGGGTGCTGATGCGCGTGTTCGGGCGAGGGTACGCCGAGGGGGCGGCGGTGGTGGCCATCCTCGCCCTCGCCGGCCTCATCGGCAGCGCGAGCGGCCCGGTCGACATGGTGTTGTTGATGGGCGGGCGCAGCCGGTCCAACCTGGCCAACACCGCCGCCGCGCTGGCCGTCAACGTGGCCGCCAATGTGGTGCTGGTGCCCCGCATGGGCGTGCGCGGCGCGGCCGTCGCCTGGGCCCTCAGCATCGCCGTAGCCAACGGGCTCGCCCTCGTGCAGGTCCGGCGGTCGGTCGGCATCCACCCCTTCGGGCCGGGGCTGCTGCGAGTGGCGCCCGGCGAGCTCGTCGCCGTCGGTGGCGCCCTGCTGGCGGCCCGGCTGCTGCTCGGAGCCACCGTTCCGGGCCTGGTGGCGGGGGTGGCGGCGGCGGGCGCCCTCCACCTGCTGCTCCTGTGGCGGCTCTCGTCGGCGCTCGACGCCCGCGCCCTGCGCACCGCGCTGCGGGGCCGCCGGGAGGGTCCCGGGAAGGCAGAAGGGCCCGTGGTACCGTCGCCCATCCTGGCCAACGGAGAGCATGTGGCTCCTGAGCACGAGGCGGTGCCCCGTGACCGATGAGGCCAACTACGCAAGCGTCGACCTGGCCGACTACATCCGGATCGTGGCCCGCCGGAAGTGGCTAATCCTGGCCGTGGTCGCACTGGCCTGCGCCGCCGCCTTCGCCTATGCCCGCAGCCAGCCCACCAAGTACACCGCCAGCGCCCAGCTCGAGTTCCCCGAGCCCGCCCAGCCGGTCGCCAGCCCCAACCCCAAGGTGATCCAGGGCTACGTCCAGGATCAGGCCAGCTTCGTCAAGTCCCAGACGGTGGCGGCCCGGGCCGCCGACATCCTCGACACCGCCACCGAGCCACGCTCGCTGCTCGCGGACATCGAGGTGGTCACCAACGAGGAATCCCGGGTGGTCACCGTGCGGGCCACGGCCGAGACGGCCGCCGCCGCCCAACGGCAGGCCCAGGCCTTCGCTCAGGCCTACGTGCAGCTGCGCACCGAGGAGGGCAAGGCCGACCTCGACCGCGTGCTCGCGACCAAGGACGCCACCGTGGCGGCGGCTGACGACGCCCTGGCCGTCGCCAGCCGGCAGTACGACGCCGCCTGCCGCGACGCCACCGAGGCCCGCTGCGCCATCGCCCTGCGCTCCCTCGACGACGCCACCCAGGCCCTCAGTGAAGCGAAGGTGGATCGGGCCAACGCCGCCTCCACCCCCATCGACGCCGGACGGATCCTGTCGCCCGCCGTGCGTCCCACCAAGCCGTCGACCCCAGGCCCGGTGCGTACGGTGGCCCTGGGGGGCCTGGCTGGGCTGATCCTAGGCATCTGCCTGGCCTTCGTGCGCGACCGGCTCGACTCGCGGGTGCGCGACAAGGCCGAGATCCAGTCGACCATCGGCCTGGCCCCGTTGGCCAGCATCCCCTTGTTCCCGGAGCGGTACCGCAAGCGCTCCACCGCGCTGATCACCGTGCACGCACCTGACAGCCCCGAGGCCGACGCCTTCCGCCGCCTGCGGGCCTCGGTGCTCATCGCCGCCCGCGAGGTCGGGGCCCGGGTGCTCGGCGTCACCAGCGCCAACGCCTCGGAGGGGAAGTCCACCGTCTCGGCCAACCTGGCGGTCACCCTGTCCCAGGCCGGCCACACCGTGGCCCTGGTGTCGGCCGACATCCGCCGGCCCAGCCTGGAGGATCTCTTCGACCGCCCCCTGGGTCCCGGGCTCGGTGAGGTGCTGGAGGGGTCGGCCACCCTCGACGCCGTGCTGCACATGGTCAGCAGCTCGCTGGCCATTCTCCCCAGCGGCAACGCCGCCGCCAACCCCAGCGACCTGCTGCTCACACCCCGCATGCACCGCGTGGTGGCCAACCTCCGCGACCAGTACGACTACGTCATCATTGACACCCCGCCCGTGCTGGCGGTGGCCGACACCCTCGGCATGGTTCCCATCATCGGCGCCATGATGCTGGTGGTGGCCCTCGACTCAACTACCGCGGCCGAGGTCACCGAAGCCGAGGAGCAGCTCGCCCGGGTGGGCGCCAAGCTCATCGGGGCCGTGATCAACCGGTCGGCGCCTGATTCCCAGCGGTACTACGGCTACCACCGCAAGGACCAGTAGGTCACCGTCGCCAACCGGACCCGGATCCTCGCCGCCCTGGCGGTGACTGCCCTGGTGGTGGTGGCCGTGGTCGCGGTCGACGCCATCCCCGAGGAGTCCGAACCGGCCGGGCACCCGCCCGGCCGGTCGCTGGGGCGAGCCGCCGCCGGCGCCGCCACCCGAGCATCGCTGGTGCCCGTCGAGGGCACCCGCCTAGGGGCGTGGGTGGCCGTCGGGCCCTCCTACGACGACCTCACCCGAGCCCGTCTCGTCACCGAACGCGAACGGCGCCTCGGTCGCCGTTACGAGATAGTCCACAACTTCCACCCCTTCACTGACCCGTTCCCTTCCGCCTTCGACCGCTTCGTCGTGGCCGGTGACCGCACCCTTCTCCTCTCGTGGAACGGCACCACCGCCGCCAGGATCCTCGGAGGCGGGGCCGACGCCATGATCAGGGCCAGGGCCCGCGCCCTCCGCCGGCTGCGGCAACCGGTGCTGCTGCGGTTCTGGTGGGAGATGAACACCCGCGTCAAGGCGGCGTGGGCGGAACCCGACGAGTTCGTCGAGGTGTGGCGCTACGTCCACCGGATCTTCGACGAAGAGGGGGCGACCAACGTGGCGTGGGTGTGGTGCCCCACCACCGAGGCGTTCGCCGCCAACGCGGAGGTGGCCGAGCGCTACTGGCCGGGCGCCGACTGGGTGGACTGGGTGGCGGCCGACGGATACAACTTCGCCCCCGCCAAGCCCGGTGCGGCCTACCGCTCCTTCGCCACCACCTTCGCCGACTTCTACCGGTGGGCCGCCCGTACCGGCAAGCCCACCATGATCGCCGAGGTGGGCGTGCTCGAGCGCCGTCCCGGGGAGAAGGCGGCCTGGCTCGACGAGCTGGCCCCCGTTCTCCGCACCCGGTTTCCTCGGGTCGGGGCACTCGTGTACTTCGACACCCGCCGCATCGTCGACGGGGGCGTCCGCGACTGGCGCATCGACACCTCGGCGTCGAGCTTGGCCGCCTTCGACCGGTTGGCCGGTGATCTCGACGCCGGGCTCCGCATGCCGGGCCAGTGACCCGCCCGACCTGGCGCCGGGGACCGCCTACGGGTTGAAGTAGGGATCCTGGGCCAGCTCGGTGAAGGCGGTCCAGGAGTCCGGGGAGGTGTCGGGCCGCCAGTCGTGCCAGACCGAGTCCTCGTAGCGCAGGCAGTCGAAGTAGACCACGGCCTTGATTCCGGGCATGGCCTTGATCTGGTTCCGGGCCGAGCGGAACCACGCCGCCTTCTCGCCCGGGTAGCGCTCCACCGAGCCGTACTCCCCGGCCATCAGCGGCTTGCCGTGGGCCTGGCCGAAGGCGTAGAAGGCGTCGTAGATCGTCGTCCACTCGCTCCAGGTGTTGGACGGCTTGGTGGGGCCGAAGTTGTACCCGTCGGCGCAGATCCAGTCGACCACGTCGTCGCCGGGATAGTAGGGCTGAGCCGTGCCGGCCTTGAAGCCCCAGGAGGTGGGGCACCAGACCCATGCGGCGTTGGTGACGCCCTCTTGGGCGAAGATGCGGTGGACCCGGCGGAACTGTTCGATGTAGGCGGCGGGCGACTCGGCCATGGCCACCTTCTTGGAACCCTCGGGTTCCCAGAAGTAGCGGAGGAACACCGGGGCGCCAAGGGCCTTGACGCCCTGCGCCCGGGTGCGGATGAGATCGTCGTGGTCACCCCGGTTCACATCGGAGGAGTAGGTGCCGTTCCAGGAGATCATCGGGGTGCGACCGTGTTGGAGGTGCCAGGTCTCCCGCCAGCTCGGGAACGACGTGGAGAACGGGTAGAAGCTGTGGGCGATGTCGGCGGTGCGCCCCATGGCCGCCTCCCGCTCGGCCCACTTGGCTTGGACGGCCGCTTTCGTCTGGTCCCCGACCGGATTGATCCACATCCCGAAGTAGCTGCCGGTGGCGGGCACGGCGGGCTTGTCGCTGGCGGTGCCCGGATCAGGCTCCGTCCCCGGTAGGGCCGTGGTCACCTCGCCGCCGCCGTCGGGCCGCGGGGTCAGCGCGTCGGTAGCCAGGCAGCCTGTGGTGGCCAGGAGCCCGACAACGCTGAGGAGGACGGTGGTGATGCGACGCAGTCCCGGCATGGCCTCCCCATCGGCCACGTCGGGTGAGAAGTTGAGCGCACAGAGTCACAGGACCGCGTCAGGGGGGGTGCCCCGTGAGGTGGCTCAGCCGGCGCTGCTGCGCCGGCGGGCGCCGACGGCCACGCCGCCGACCAGCACCAGGCCCACGCCGATGAGGGCGAGGGTCATCACGTCGGAGCCGGTGACGGGCATGGAGCCATCGTCACGTCCGGCCCCGCTCGACTCGACCGCGCCATCGTCCGAGCCGCCGCCCGAGGCTGAGCCGGCCGAGGCATCGGCCCCAGCCCCACCGCCGGACGCCGCGCCACCCGACTCAGCACCGCCGCCGGACACCGCGCCACCCGACTCAGCCCCTCCGCCGGACGCCGCGCCACCCGACTCAGCCCCGCCGCCGGACACCGCGCGACCCGACTCAGCCCCGCCGCCGGACGAAGCGCCGCTGCCGGACGCCGGGGCGGTGGTGGCCCCGGGCCGGGTGGTGGCGCCACCCTGCACCGAGCTGGTGGGCTGTTCGTTGTAGTCGTCGGACTGGGCGCCGGCGGGACCGGCGAACACCATCATCGCCAGCGCCACGAGGGTGGCGCCGAGCAGGGAACGGAGGGCGGGGTTACGTTGCACGGCTGTCACCATAGTGGCCGCCTTCCCGCCCTGTCAACGCCCTCCGTGGTCAACCTGTTGGATTCGCTACGTACAGTCACTACTCACCAGTTGACGGTGCGGCGCTTCTCCAGGGCCCACGTCTTCTCGCCGAACCGCCACTCGGTGGGCTTGACCCGGGCGGTCGGCTCCAGCACGAGCGATCGCACTCCCGCCGGCAACCGGAAGGTGAGCTCCAGCACGGCCCGGGCCCCCCGGGCCACCCGAACGTAGCGGCCGACGACCTGGGTGGGACCGTCGGTACCGGCGAGGGTCTCGAACTGCCCGCCGGTGAGGTTGACCGCGGTGGCCGCCCCTGGCGCGTTGACCACCACGATGCCGGCGTACTCGCCTTCGGCCAGGCCCTCGGCGTTGGGTCCGGCCACGTACCGCGGCTCGCCGGGCGGCGTGCGGTTGTCCAGGGTGATGCGGGCCCGCACCGTGGTGGCGCCGCCGGGTGCGGTCCGGGCCTCGACCGTGACCGATGCGCCGACGAACCAGTCGAGCTTGTTGGCGCTCCTGCTCACCACCGAGACGGCCAGCGAGCGGTCCTGGAGACGCCCGTCGACCGACGCGTGCTCCCAGGCGGCCTGCTCGGTGCGGTCCGAGGACCACAGGAGCAGATGTCGGCCGACGGCGGCGTCGACCAACGCCGTGGCCATGTCCTCGACCTCCCACCGGCTCTGCTGGATGCGGTCGAACACGGCCCGGGCCACCTGGCCGACCTGGTCGGTTCGGGCGGCCTGGTCCCTGCCGAAGCGCAGGTACTGGGCGTGCAGCAGTTGCTGGCGCACCGACTGCGCCGTATAGCGCACTCCGCCCACCTCCACCGGCCCGACCACGGCGAGGAGCCCGCGGAGGGCGTCGACGTCGAGGGCCACGACGCCGTCGACGGGCCCGCCGCCGGGCACGTCCTGCCACATCCGGGCGGCGATGGCGGCCGAGGCCGGGAAGCGGGGCGTGAGCCCCAGGTTGCGGAAGTCGCGGCCGGTGTCGAGCCACGGCCAGTTGCGGGCCACCTCGTCGTCCACGGGCACCCCGGCGGGCAGCACCAGGTCCTGGGTGGGGCGCACGTCGCCCAGGGTCATGTCGCCGTCGGTGGTGGTGAGGGTGCTGGCGGAGAGGAACATGCCCGATCCGGCCCGCATCTCGGCGTTGTTGGCCCCCAGCAGCAGGTAGGTGCGCCCGTCGAGGAAGCGGGCGGCGCCGTCGACGACCGCGCCGGCGCGCTCGAGGCCTTCCAGCGCGTCGTCCCGGGCATCGCCATAGCGGCGCCGGCCGTCCTCGAGCGGTCCGATCAACGCCACCTCGCCGCCGAGGTCGACCCGGGCCAGCCGGGCCCGGGAGCGGCGGATCGTGTCGCCCATCCGGTGCAGGAGGTCGATGCGGGCCTGGCCCCGGGGCGTGGGCCCGGCGGTGGCGCGCCGAAGCTCGCCGGTGGCGTCCTCGGCTATGCCGGCCGCATCGGCGGCGGCGGCGGCGAGGTCATCGGCCGCCCGGACCTGGCGGCCCACGACCGGCAGCAGCCGAACCGGCGCCAGCAGCGGGTTCGCCAGCAGCTCGTGGGCCCGGCCGAACTGGTCGGCGGCCCGGCCCAGCCGGTCGCCGGTGGCTGGATCGGCCAAGTTGGCGAAGGTGCGCCGCCGCTGGGCGGCGTCGAGCTCGTCGAACCCGGCGGCGGTGGCCGAGCCGGCCAGGAGGAGCACCACCGCCACCGCCGCCAACCACCCCAACAACAGCACCACCACGGCCGCCCCCAACCGTCGTCGGGTGCGCGGTGCCATGGCCATGACGGCCCATCGTAGGGCGAGGCCCTCGACGGTCATCCCGCTTACGGGTACGCTCCGTAGTCACGGTGCGCGCGTGGAAAGACGCAGGGTGAGGTAAACGGTTGAGCGTGGCGACGAAGGAGATGATGGCGACGGGCCGACGCCCGGCGCTCGACGTCGCCCCCCGGGTGGCTCGCCGAGCCCTGTCGAACCCCAAGGTGGCGCTCATGGCGGCCGACGCCCTTGTCGTGCTGACCGCCGTCGGGCTCACGTTCCGCCTGGTCAGCGTGTCGGGCGCCGAGTTCGGCGTGAGCGGCGGCGAGCGGAAGTTCCTCCTGTTCGGGGCGGCCACCGTGCCGGTGTGGCTGGGCATCTTCGCCCGCCAGCGGCTCTACAACACCCGCTTCATCGGTCGGCGCATCGACGAGCTCCGCCGCATAGTCAACGCCGTCATCCTCGGGGTGCTGTCGGTGGCCCTGGCCGGCTACCTGCTCGGCGAGCTGGTACCCAGGGGCGCCCTGCTGGTGCTGTTCGTGGTGGCGGTGGGCCTGGTGGTGGCCGAGCGGGAGGTGGCCCGGCGGGTGTTCGCCGCCATGCGCCACAACGGCAAGCTCGTGCGCAACGTGGTGATCGCCGGCGCCAACCCCGAGGGCCGGGAGCTGGCCGCCATGTTGCAGTCCGAGCCGTGGCACGGCTACAAGGTGCTCGGCTTCGTGGACGACACCGTCACCGATCCCCAGCCCGTAGCCGGCGTGCCGCTGCTCGGAACGGTGGGCGACGCCGGTGAGATCGTGCGTCGCCACCAGGGTGCCAGCGTGATCGTGGCCGCCAGCGCCATCGAGAGCCAGACCACCAACCGCCTGGCCCGCGACCTGCTCGAGCGGGGCATACACGTGGAACTCTCCTCCACCCTGCGCGACATCGCCTCACAGCGCCTCACCGTGCGCCCCCTGGGCCGTTTCCCGGTGGTCTACGTGGAGCCGATCCAGCGCGGCGGCTGGCGCCGGGTCGCCAAGCGCAGCTTCGACGTCGCCATCGCCGCGCTCGGGCTGATACTCACCAGTCCCCTGTTGGCGGTGGCGGCCATCGCGGTCAAGCTCGACTCCCGCGGACCCGTGCTGTTCAGCCAGATCCGGGTTGGCCGCGACTCCAAGCCCTTCCGGGTGCTGAAGCTGCGCTCGATGGTGCCCGACGCCGAGTCCCGACTCGCCGAACTGCTCGAGGACAACGAGGCGGACGGTCCCCTCTTCAAGATGAAGCACGACCCCCGCGTCACCCGGGTGGGCCGCCTCCTGCGCAAGACCTCGGTGGACGAGATCCCCCAGCTCTGGAACGTGCTGCGGGGCGAGATGAGTCTGGTCGGTCCCCGCCCCGCCCTGCCCCACGAGACCGAGGCCTGGGATCCGCTGCTCACCCAGCGCCTGCGGGTCAAGCCCGGCATCACCGGCATGTGGCAGGTGAACGGGCGCAGCGAGTCGTCCTTCGAGGACTACACCCGTCTCGACCTCTACTACGTGGACAACTGGTCGTTGCTCACCGACATCGCCATCCTCCTCAAGACCCTCCCCGTCGTCCTCACCTCACGAGGCGCGGCGTAGGGAGCGCCAGCGAGCAGCCGCACGCGAGCGCGGCAGCGCTCGCCCAGTAGCACGGCGCGGCGCAGGGAGCGCCAGTAGCCCTCAGGCGTCCACGACGACCAGGTCGTGGTCGACCCGGTTGAGGGGGTCGGGCCCGCCGGGCGTGGCCACCACGATGTCCTCCAGGCGGAGGCCCCAGCGGCCCGGCAGGTAGATGCCCGGCTCCACCGAGAAGGCGTGCCCGGGAGCCAGTGGGGTCTCGTTGCCGGCCACCACGTAGGGGTCCTCGTGCTCTTCGATGCCGATGCCGTGGCCGGTGCGGTGGACGAAGTGCGCGCCGAGGCCGGCGTCGGAGATCACGCGCCGGGCGGCGGCGTCGACGTCCTCGCACGCCACGCCCACCCGGGCGGCCGCCACCGCCGCCGCCTGGGCCTCGGCCAGCACGCCGTAGGCGTCGGCCAGCTCGGCCGGCGGCGGCCCGGTGTGGACGCAGCGGGTGATATCGCTGCAGTACCCGGCGCCTCCGTCGGCGGGCATGGTGCCGCCGAAGTCGCACAGCACCACCTCGCCGGCGGCGATGCGACGGACGCCGGGCTCGTGGTGGGGGCTGGCGGCGTTCGGCCCGGCGGCGACGATGGCGAAGTTGACCCGGCTGTGGCCCTCGGCCAGCAGCCGGCGCCCGAGGTCGGCCGACACCTCGGCCTCGGTGCGCCCGACCAGCGCGATCTCGCCCGCTTGGAGCTGGGCCGCCACCCGGTCGGCCGCCTCGGCCGCCCGGCGCAGCGCCACCACCTCGGCGTCGTCCTTCACCGCCCGCAGGGGGCCGACCACCAATCCTGCTCGGGTGAAGCGCGTGCGGGGCAGGCGGTGCTGCAGGTCGACGAGGAACCGGGCCCAGGTGCGGTCCCCGATGGCGGCGGTGGTCGCCGAGCGGGCCAGGTCGGCCACGATGGCCACCGGGTCCTCGGTCTCCTCCCAGGCCCGCAGCGAGAACACCTCGGGCCGCTCCACCACCCGGGGCGCTTCGAGGCGGGGCACGACGAGGGTGGCGCCGCCCTCGCGGGGGACGACCAGCATGGTGAGGCGCTCGAGGGGCATGGCCTCGTAGCCGCTCAGCCAGGGCAGGTCCGGCCCCACCGAGAGCAGCAGCACGTCGACCCCGGCAACGGCCATCGCCTCCCGGGTGCGGGCCAGCCGCTCGGCGTGCATAGCTGAACGCTACTGGGGCCCAGCTACCCGACCTTCTCTCCGGGCGGCGACCACGGCTGCGCCAGGAGGCGACTGCCGGCGGCGGGGTCGGGCCAGGGGTCGGCGCCGTAGATCTCCGAGAGGCCGAACGCTTCCAGCAACGCCACCGCACCCTCTACGTCGGACCGTGCCACCTTGTCGGTCCAACCGGTCACGAGGTTCTGGCCCCGGCGCACGGCGCTGTCGGCCCGGGCCAGCTTGGACGGCCGATCGAGGGCCCCGGCCAGGGCGGCGTCGGCCTCCTGGCCCACCGAGGCGAGCACCCGGGCGGCCTCCCTCGCCGGGTCCCGGCACAGCTCCTCGTAGAAGACGAGGCAGACGTCGGCCGGTGCGAGCGTCCGGAACGGCACCACGGTCTCGATGCACCACTGGGCCACGTACTGCTCCATGGGGGTGCGGGCGGCGGCGATGGCCGGCATCAGCGGGCGGAGGTGGTCGGCCACGAGGTCGGGCTGGGCCAGGAGGTCGTCAAGGTGGTGGCGCCAGCCGAGGGCCCGGGCCGATGCGGCCACCGCGCAGGGGTGACGCACCAGCCACACCACCTTCACCTCGGGGAAGCGCGTCTTGAGCCACTTCAGGAGGTTGTTGGCGCGGATCTCCTTCACCAGCCGGCGGCGGGCCAGGTACACGTGGTTCTGGTGGTCGGCCCACCGGTTGCGCAGGCGGCCCCGCAGGATGCGCTCCACCGGTTCCACCCAGCGGGAGTCCTCCTCGTCGGGCCGGAGGTACTGGCCGTGGGCGAAGTGGGCCACGGCGGGAACCCGGCTGGCCCGCAACGGTTCGAAGATGACGCGGTGGTCGTGGTGGCGGTCGAGGATCTCGCCCAGCCAGGTCGTGCCGCTGCGTCCGCTGCCGGCCAGCACGGTGGTGGCGGAGAGTGAGGGGTCGAGGTCGAGGTACGACCACCGCTTGGCCTCGCGGCGGGCCTCCACCAGCGCCGGGCGGAGGCGGGCGCGGGCGCTCACATCTCGGTGGTCGGCAGGGCGGGCAGGCCGTCGATGCTGGCGGCGTTCTTCTCGGCCCGGTACGCCGCCAACCCGTCGGGGCCCTTGCGCTCGGCCCAGTCGATGAGCTTGTCCCGCTCCTCGACCACATCCATCCGGGGCACGCCGTAGCCGCAGGAGGTGGCGATCCGTTCCACCGCGAGGCGTATCACCGAACGGGCACCCGGCAGGTCGGGGAAGCACCCCGCCAGCGCTTCCCACTCGGCGTGGTCGGGGGTGACGACCTGGCCGCGGCCGAACAGCCGCAGGATCCGGGGCGGTCCGGTGAAGGCGCAGAACATGATGGTGACGCGCCCGTTCTCGTTGAGGTGGGCGATGGTCTCGGCGCCGCTGCCGGTGAGGTCGAGGTAGGCCACCGTGCGGGGATCGAGCACCCGGAAGGTGTCGAGCCCCTTGGGCGAGACGTTCACGTGCCCGTCGGCGGCGAGGGGGGCGGTGGCCACGAAGAACAAAGGCTGGCGACCGATCCATGCCACGAGCTCGTCGGTGAGGGCATCGAACGTCCGGGCCATCGCCCCATTCTGGCCGCCGGGGCGACTTTGCTCGCGAAGTGGCTCCGAGATAAGCGAGCAATATGAGCCCTGTCAGCCCTGCCTAGGATCGCCGCATGCAGGTGATCGTCACGGGTGGGGCCGGCTTCGTTGGTGCGAACGCCTGCAAGGAGCTGGCCGGGCGGGCCGAGGTGGAGGAGGTCGTGGCCTGCGACAACCTCTCCACCGGTTCCGCCGACAACCTGGTCGGCGCCGACATCGAGCTGGTCGAGGTCGACATCTGCGATCCCGCCTCCGTCCGGGAGGTGCTCGCCGGCGCGGACTCCGTCGTGCACCTGGCCGCCCGCCCCAGCGTGCCCCGGTCGGTGCAGGACCCGAGGGCCACCCACGACGCCAACGTGACCGGCACCCTGAACGTGTTGGAAGCGGTCCGCCACACCGGTGCCCACCTCGTGATGGCCTCGTCCTCGTCGGTGTACGGCGCCGACCCGGCGCTGCCGAAGGTGGAGACGCTCCTCCCCCAGCCCCGGTCGCCGTACGCGGCGAGCAAGCTGGCCACCGAGGGCTACGCGCACGCCTACGGCGACACCTACGGCGTGCGGTCGCTCGTCTTCCGCCTCTTCAACGTCTACGGCCCCTTGCAACCAGCGGGCCACGCCTACGCGGCGGCGGTGCCGGCATTCATCGATGCCGCCCTCCGGGGCGACCCGGTCCCGGTGCACGGCGACGGCCACCAGACCCGTGACTTCACCTATGTGGGGACCGTGGCCCGCGTTCTGGCCGACGCCGTCGTCCGAGGCGTCCACCACGACGGTCCCGTCAACCTCGCGTTCGGGTCGCGCCTGTCGCTGCTCGAGCTCGTCGCCGAGCTGGAGCAGCTGCTGGGCCGGACCCTGGAGGTGGAGCACCAGCCGCCCCGGGCCGGGGACGTGCGCGACTCCCAGGCCAACACCCGCCTCCTGACGGAGCTGTTCCCCGGCATCGAGGCGGTGCCCTTGCGGGACGGCCTGTCCGCCACCGTGGAGTGGTTCCGGCGCGGCTGACCGGCCCCGTCAGTGGATGGCGACGGCGGCGCCGGGCGCTCCTGCCGCCTGGCGGGCGTGGTAGCTCGATCGGGTGAGCGGGCTGGCCTCGACGTGGCCGATCCCTAGGGCCTCACCCACCGCCTTCACGTGCTCGAGCTCGGCCGGCTCCCACCACCGGGCCACCGGCAAGTGCGAGGTGGTGGGCCGGAGGTACTGGCCGACGGTGACGATGTCGGTGCCGACGCCGGCCAGGTCGACCAGCGTGGCCTCCACCTCGGCGACGGTCTCGCCCAGGCCGACGATGAGGCTCGACTTGGTGCGCAGGCCGGCCGCCTTGGCCCGGGCCAGCACGGCCAGGCTGCGGGCGTACGACGCGGAGGGCCGCACCGCCCGCTGCAGGCGGGGCACCGTCTCGAGGTTGTGGTTCAACACGTCGGGGGCGGCGGCGAAGACAGCGCCGAGGGCGTCGGGATCGCCCTTGCAGTCGGGGATCAGCACCTCCACCGACACCGAGGGGGTTCGGGCCCGGATGGCGTCGATGGTGGCCACGAAGCCGGCGGCGCCGCCGTCGGGCAGATCGTCGCGGGCCACCGCCGTGACCACGGCGTAGGCGAGGCCCATGCGCTCGACCGCCTCGGCCACCCTGGCCGGCTCACCAAGGTCTGGGGCCTCGGGGTGGCGGGTGTCGACCAGGCAGAACCCGCAGGCCCGGGTGCAGCGCTCGCCGTTGATCATGAACGTGGCCGTGCCGTCGGACCAGCACTCGAAGATGTTGGGGCAGCCGGCCTCCTCGCACACCGTCACCAGGTCGAGGTCTCGCATGGTCCGCTTGAGCCGGAGGTAGTCGTCGGTGATCCGGAACCGGGCCTGCACCCAGGCCGGCTTGCGGGCGCTCAGCTCGACACCTTCGACGACTCCGGCGGCGGCCAGCCGGGCCCGGCTGCGGGGCGGGCGCACGGGCTGGCCCGGCCCCTGCCCCCGACTGAAGGGGGCGAGATCCTCGGGCGTGGAGCGCCAGGCCACGTCCTCGCGATCGGAACCGGCGGCGCCCCAACGCTCGGCGGCGCGGGCGACCACCGCGTCGACGACGTCGGCCAAGGTGGCGGTGCAACCCTCGGCGGCCAGAGAGGTCACCGCCTTGTCGGCGATCCCGCAGGGGACGATGTGGTCGAACATGGAGAGGTCGGGATCGACGTTGAGGGCGAAGCCGTGCATGGACCGGCCCCGGGTCAGCCGGACCCCGATGGCGCAGATCTTGCGCGGGGCTTCGGTGGCGGCGCCGACCCACACGCCCGGGTAGCCGGCCAACCGGTCGGCGGCCACGCCGAGGTCGCCGAGCACGTCGACGACGAGCTGCTCCACCGAGCGCACGTAGGCCGGGGTGTCCGCCATCCCCCCGCCGCCGAGGCCGGGCACGGTGAGGATCGGGTACCCGACGAGCTGGCCGGGCCCGTGGTAGGTGACGTCACCCCCCCGGTCGGTCCGCACCAGCTCCGCCCCCACCTCCGCCGGGTCCACCAGCACGTGGGCGGGATCGGCCCGTACCCCGAGCGTGTACGTCGGCGGATGCTCCAACAGCAAGAGGTGATCGTCAGCTGAGGAGGTGAACAACCCCCGCTGAAGGGCGTGCGCGTCCCGATACCGCACCCGCCCCAGCCACCGCACGTGAAGCGGGCGGGGAGTCAAGGGCGAGGCGCTTCCAAGGGGGGTGCGGGAGGGGGACGGCTCCGCCGTCCCCTCGCCGTCGGACGATCCGGGTCCCCCGGTCGTCCGACCAGCAACAGCCCGCCGAAGGCGGCCGACAGCCCTCGCTGGCGAACCTCCGGTTCGACAGCGAAGCTCACAGCTCGGATTCCCAGTCCCTCGTTTCCAAGATCTCGCAGACTCGGCGGAGGAAGGCGGTGGCGTAGGCGCCGTCGAAGGCCCGGTGGTCCCAGGCCATCGACAGGTTGCCCATGGAGTGGATGGCGATGGCCTCGTTGCCGGCGGCGTCGGTGACCACCACCGGCCTGCGGAATACGCCCTCGGTGGAGAGGATCATGACCTGCGGCTGGTTGATCACCGGCAGGTTCACGAGAGTGCCGAGGCGCCGGCGTTGGTGATGGTGACGGTGCCGCCGCTGATGTCGTCGGCCGACAGCTTCTTGGCCCGGGCCCGGTTGGCCAGGTCGGAGATCTCCCGGGCGATGGCCCGCAGGCGCTTGTCCTGGGCGTCGTGGATCACCGGCACGATGAGGCCCTCGTGGTTGAGGTCGACGGCGATGCCGAGGTTGACGTAGTTGTGCACGATGAGCTCGCCCTCGCCGACGGTGGCGTTCATGTGCGGGAACTCCTCGATGGCGTCGACGAGGGCCCGGGCGATGAACGGCAGGTAGGTGAGGCTGAACCCCTCGTCGGCCCGGAAGGCCTCCTTGCGGGCGGCGCGGGCCCGTTCCACCGCCTCGAAGTCGACCTCCATAACCGAGAACACGTGGGGTGACGTGGCCTTGGAGCGCACCATGTGCTCCCCGGTGCGCCGCCGGATGTTGTTGAGCGGCACCACGGTGTCGCGCTCGCTGGGCTTGGGGGCAGCCACCTGGGCCGCCGGGACGGCGGCGGCCGGCGCCGGCGCAGCAGACGCAGCGGCGGCGGGCGCCTCGGCCGCAGGGGCGGCGGCGGCCGCCGCCGGCGCAGTCGTCGGGGCGGACGCCGGGCTGGGCACGGCGGAGGGGCCACCTTCCACGGCCCGGAGCACGTCGGCCCGGGTGACCCGGCCACCGGCCCCGGTACCGGCGATGGTGGAGGGGTCGAGGTTGTGCTCGCTGACCAGGCGCCGCACCACGGGCGACAGCACCATCCCCTCACCCCCGAAGCGGGCGCGGAGCGCTGGACCCCTCCGGGGCAGGGGCGGGAGCCTGCTCGGCCGCGTCCGGCCTGCGGCTCGGCCGCGGGTGCCTGCTCCTCGGGGTCTGTGGGCGCCGGCTCGGCCAACGCCTCCTGGTCGAGCGTCTCCTGTTCGGCGGCCTCCTGCTCGAGGGCGGTGCCACCGGCTTCGGCGGTGGCCTCGGCGGCCTCGGCCGCCTCGTCGCCGGCGGGCGCCCCAGGTTCAGCGGTGGCCGGCTGGGCCGCCTCGTCGCCGGCGGGCGCCCCGCCCCCGGCGTCAGCTGCCGCGTCGCCGGCGGGCGCCGCGCTGGCGGCGGCGCCGTCGGAGATCACCGCCAGGACGGTGCCCACGTCGACGGTCTCGCCCTCTTCCACCTTGATGTCGGCCAGGGTGCCGCTGATGGGCGACGGCACCTCGGAGTCGACCTTGTCGGTCGACACCTCGAAGAGGGGCTCGTCCTCGGCCACCGAGTCGCCGACCGCCTTGAACCAGCGGGTGATGGTGCCCTCGGTGACGGTCTCACCGAGCTGGGGCATCTGGATGTCGGCCATCAGCCGCTGCTCCTTTGGTCGCGCATCTCAGCCGTGGAGGCCCCGGCCGGTGAGGCTGAGGAAGGTCTCGCCGAAGTTCTCCGACAGGGAGGGGTGGGGCTGGATGAAGTGGGCCACCTCGTCCACGGTGGCCTCCCAGTTCACCGCCAGGTAGCCCTGGCCGAGCTGCTCGGTGACCCACGGCCCGGCCATGTGCACGCCGAGCACCCGCCCGCCCGTGCCGTCGGGCTGCTTCTCGGCGATCACCTTCACCAGGCCTTCGGTGTCGCCCACGATCAGCGCCCGGCTGTTGCCGGTCCAGCGGTGCTTGGAGGTGACCACGTCGAAGCCGGCCTCGCGGGCGGCCTCCTCGGAGTAGCCGGCGAAGGCCACCTCGGGGTGGCAGTAGATGCACCAGGCGACCTTGGCGTAGTCCACCGGCACGGTGGGCTCACCGAGGATCTGCTTCACCACGAGGATGGCCTCGGCGAAGCCGACGTGGGCCAGGCCCGGGGTGGCGATGACGTCGCCCACCGCCCACACGCCGTCCTCGGCGGTGCGGCACCCACTCGTCGACGGCGATGAAGCCTCGGTCGTCGACCTTCACGCCGGTGCCGTCGAGGCCCAGGGTGTCCGACCACGGCCGTCGACCGACCGACACGATGACGGCATCTACGTCGAGGGCCTCGCCGTCGCCGAAGCGCACGGTGGTGCCGCCTTCGCGTGGGTCGTGGCCCTCCACCTTGACGCCGGTGCGCACGTCGATGTTGCGCCCCTTGAAGGCCCGCAGGGTCACCGCCACCACGTCCTTGTCGACGCCGGGAAGGATCTGGGGCAGGGCTTCGAGCACGGTGACCTGGCTGCCGAGGTCGGCCATCATCGAGGCGAACTCGCAGCCGATGGCCCCGCCGCCGATGACCGCGACCCGCGACGGCAGCTCGGTGAGCTCGAACACCTCGTCGGAGGTGAGGACCACCTTGCCGTCCACGTCGAAGCCGGGGATGGTGCGGGCCACCGAGCCGGCGGCGAGGATCACGTGGCGCCCCACCAGCTCGGCGGTGTCGCCATCGGCACCGGTAACGGTGACCGTGCGCTCCGGGCCGAGAGTGCCGGTGCCGGCGAAGACGGAGATCTTGCGGCTCTTGACCAGGCCGGTGAGCCCCTTGTGGAGCTGGTCGATCACCTGCTGCTTGCGGGCCATGGTGGTGGAGAAGTCGAGCTCGGCCGGGCCCACCTTCACGCCGTAGCGGTCGGCCGACCCGACCGAGCGGAACACCGACGCCGTCTCCAGCAACTCCTTGGCCGGGATGCACCCCCGGTGCAGGCAGGTGCCGCCCACCTTGTCCTTCTCCACCATGGCCACGTTTAGCCCGGCGGCTGCCCCGTAGAGGGCGGCGGCGTAGCCGCCGGGACCACCGCCGACGACGACGACATCGAAGTTCTCGGCCGTGGGGACCACCTCCTCGGGGACTCGCGGGCGAGCCTACCGGCCGGGGTTGAGGCCGTGACCGGGTCCGGTCAGCGCGCGAGCGTGACCTGGAGGGCGAAGGCCACGAGGATGGCGAGGCCGCAGACGAGGGCGGCCAGGATGAGCCTGCGGGTCGACACCTAGCGGCGCTTCAGATCCGGGTACGGAGCTCGTCGCGGATCTCACGGAGGAGCAACACGTCCTCGCCGGGCTCGGTGGCGCCCACGTCGGTGACCCCCCGCCGGGAGAACGACTCGGACCGGTTGTAGGCCTTCACCACGAAGAAGAGGACCAGGCCGGTGAGCAGGAAGGTGACCACGGTGGTGAGGAAGGCGCCCAGGAGGATCCGGCCGTCGCCGATGTCGACGGTGGTGTCGAAGTTGGGCTGGCCGACCAGCGCTCCGATGATGGGGCTGATGACCCCGTTGGTGAAGGAGTCGATCACGTCCTTGAACTTCAGGGCGAGGATCAGCCCCACCGCGATCTCGACCAGGTTGCCCTTGAGGATGAACTCCTTGAACTCTCGCAGCATCGGGCCACCGTAGGCTCGGCCGATGGACGTCGCCATCACTGGTTCCAGCGGCCTCGTCGGCACCGCGCTGCGCCGTTCGCTGGAGGCCGACGGCCACCGTGCCATCCGGGTGGTGCGGCCCGGCTCGGCCGCGACCGGTCCCACGATCGATTGGGACCCCCAGGCAGGCACGATCGACCGGGCCGGCCTCGAGGGCGTCGACGCCGTGGTCAACCTGGCCGGCGAGGGCATCGCCTCGGGGCGCTGGACCGACGAGCACCGCCGACGAGTGAAGGAGAGCCGCACCCGAGCCACGGCGGTCCTGAGCGAGGCGCTGGCCGGGCTCGACGCCAAGCCCCGCGTCCTGCTCAGCGGATCGGCCATCGGTTACTACGGCGACCGGGGCGACGAGGAGCTGACCGAGCGCAGCCAGGCTGGCACCGATTTCCTGTCCGAGGTGGCCATCGCGTGGGAGGCGGCCACCGGCATGGCCGAGCAGGCCGGCATCCGGGTGACCCACCTGCGCACCGGCATCGTGCTGAGCACCGAGGGCGGGGCGCTGGCCAAGCAGCTCCTGCCCTTCAGGCTGGGACTCGGCGGTCCGGCGGGCAGGGGCGACCAGTGGCTGAGCTGGATCTCCGTCGACGACGAGGTGAGCGCCATCCGGTTCCTGCTCGACCACGACGTGGCCGGACCGGTGAACCTCACCGCGCCCGCGCCCGTCACCAACGCCGAGTTCGCCAAGACCCTCGGCCGGGTTCTGCACCGCCCCGCGGTGGTGCCGATCCCCCGCGTCCTCGCCAAGCTCCCGGCAGGGGTGGGCGACCTCATCGGCTCGCTGCTGTTCACCGGCGCCCGGGTGCGCCCCGCCGTGCTCCAGGACGCGGGCTACCGCTTCGCCCACCCCACGCTCGAGGGTGCGCTCCGGGCGTTGCTCAGGCGCTGACCTCCACGCCCTTCCAGAACGCCACCCGGTCCTTGATCCCGGCGGCGGCCTCCTTGGGGGTGGGGTAGTACCAGGCGGCGCCCTCGTTGCGCTCCCCGTCGACCACCACGTCGAAGTAGCTGGCCGTGCCCTTCCACGGGCACTCCGAGGTCTGTTCGCTCTCCTCCAGGACGGCGGCGTCCACCGCGTCCCGGGGGAAGTAGTGGTTGCCCTCGACCACGACGGTGTCGTCGGTGTCGGCCAGCACGGTGCCCTTCCAGGTTGCCTTGGCCATGGTGTCGCTCCTTGTTGGTTGGTTCCTCCTCCGCTGCGCTCCCCCGTCACCGGCTTCGCCGAACCGGGTGCCACGTCGGGGGCTGCTCCGCCTGGCGGCTACGCAGCGGTCAGGAGACCGGTCTACTTGGGCGGCATCCGGATCCCACCGTCCAGACGGATGGTCTCGGCGTTCATGTACGAGTTGGTGATCAGCTCGACGGCCATGCTGGCGAACTCCTCGGCGGTGCCGAGCCGCTTGGGGAAGAGCACCCCCTGCTTCAGCTTGTCCTTGAACGCCTCCGAGGCCTCACCGCTGCCGTAGATCGGCGTGTCGATCAGCCCGGGGGCGATGCAGTTCACCCGCACGCCGACGGCGGCCAGGTCCCGGGCCACCGGCAGGGTCATGCCCACCACCCCGCCCTTGGAGGCCGAGTACGACGCCTGGCCGATCTGGCCGTCGAAGGCGGCCACCGACGCCACGTTGACGATGGCCCCCCGCTCGTCGTCCTCCAGCGGGTCGTTCTGGGACATGGCGGTGGCGGCCAGGCGGCTGCAGTTGAACGTGCCGACCAGGTTGACCTCCACGACCTTCTTGAACACGTCGAGGTCGTGGGCCGAGGAGTACTGGCCGTCGCGGCCGATGGTGCGGGTGGCCCAGCCGACGCCGGCCGCGTTGACCAGGGCCCGCAGCGGGCCCATCTCCTTGGCCGCCTCCACCGCGGCGATCACCTCGTCGGTGTCGGCCACGTTGGCGTGGGCGAAGACGCCGCCGATGTCCTTGGCCACGGCCTCGCCTTTGTCGTCGGCCATGTCGACGATGACGACCTGCGCGCCGCGCTCGGCCAGCAGGCGGGCAGTGGCCTCGCCGAGGCCGGATCCGCCTCCGGTGACGATGGCTGAGATCCCTTGGATGTCCATGCGCGGGACCTTACTTGACCCTCCGGTCAAGCCGGCCGGGCCGCCATCGCCTCACCCTCGGGGAGAAGACTCAGACGTCGGGGTGAGGGACGGGCACGACGATGAGTCCTTCGATGCCGTCGAGATCAGCCGGATTGCAGGTGTGGATCGGCAATCCGTTGGCGATGGCCGTCGCCGCGATCATCGCGTCGTAGGCGCGGGCGGCGGGCTTGCGGCCCGCTCTCCGCAGCGACGCGGCGACCTGACCGAAGCTGCGAGCGGCGGCCGCGTCGAACGGCAAGGGATCGAAGTCCGCCTCGGCCTGCTGGAGGTGCGCCTGGCGAGCAGCTCGCTCGTGCTCATCGGAGGCCACCAACGGTCCGACGGAGAGCTCGGCCAGCGTGACCGCCGTGATCACCGGTTGGTCAGGAAGCGCCGAGGCATCGGCCAGGCGCCCGAGCAGGATCACGGTGCTCGTGTCGAGCACCCCACGGGTGTCAGCCGCGCTCAAAGCGACCCGTCGACGAGCTCGTCGAGGTCGGCGCGAAGCCGGGCGGGGTCGACGGGCGGGAGGTGGCGCCACCGCTCCAGCAACGTGGCGGCGAGGAGGGGATCGGTCGCCACCGGGCGCAGCTCGGCGACCGGTCGGCCCGAACGGGTGACCGTCACCCGTTCGCCGCGCGCCACCCGATCCACCACTTCACCGCCGTGGTTGCGCAGCTCCCTGATCGAGACCTCCGTGTCCGCCATAACCGAAGAATGTATCACGCGTGATACACCTCAGTCTTCTGCTATTGGCCCAAGCGGCCGTCGATCCGTTCCCGCAAGAGGTCTGCGTGGCCGAGGTGGCGGGCGTACTCCTCGATCATGTGGATGAGCACCCAGCGCAGCGACACGGCGCCGAAACCGCGCTCGCCGGTGATGTCGAGGTCGGGGGCTGCGGAGACGAAGCCATCGGCGGACTCGATCTCGCCCCGCCACGCGGCCAGTGCCTCCTGGACGACCTCCGCATCGTCGACGGCACCATCGAAGTCTCCGTCCGGGTCATCCTCCGAGCAGTAGAGCCTGGGCGCGTCTTCACCCGCCATGGTTCGCCGGAACCAGCCGCGCTCCACCTCGGCCATGTGACGCACCAACCCGAGCAGCGACATCGTCGATGGTTCCACGGACCGCCGGGCGAGGTCGGCGGCGTCGAGTCCCGAGCACTTGAGCGCGAGCGTCTCGCGTTGCAACCGCAGGAAGCCGACGAGCAGCGTGCGCTCGTCACCCGCCCTCGCCACCTCGAACCGAGTGTCGAGGTCGGGATCGATGAACATGTCGGCGCGCGAGGGCATGCCCGCGATGATCGATGATCGGTCTGGCCGCGCCAACCGGTTTCCGCATTGGTCGATCGCCTGCGATCGGCCCGAGGATGCGGCCGCGCTTCGACGGAGGACCCGAAACCCCGTCGACGCTGCGCCGTCGTGGCCTTGACACGGTCCGTCTCGTCATGAGATAAATCATCTCGTCAGGGGGAGACACTCTTCGTTGCTCGGGAGACCTCGAAGGGTTCGGGAGACGGGGGAGCCGATGGCTCACGGGGTGCAGTCACCGGCTCGACGGCCGCGGGGGATCGCCCAGTTCGGTGCCGCGGCCCGCCGACTGGCTGCCGTGGGGTTGATCTTGGGGACCGTGGTCGGAGTCGTCCTGGTCTCCGAGATCCGGGACGCGCCCGTGGCCGGCGCCGCCGAGCAGACCGTCGAGTTCAACTACACCGGCGGCTACCAGTACTTCACGGTCCCCAACGGGACCTACACCCTGCGCATGACCGTGGCCGGCGGGGCCGGAGCCAACGGCCAGGGCACCAACGGCGGTGGTGCCGGCGGGTCGGGCGGCCAGGTGACGGGAACGGTCCCGGTGACCCCTGGCCAGGTGCTGACCCTGTGGGTGGGCGAAGGCGGCGCCAGCTTCGGGAGCGGAGGACGAGGCAATCCGAGCAACGACAACTGGCGGGGTGGAAGCGGCGGCGCCTTCGGCGGTGGTGCCTCGGGCAACGGCGGTGGCGGCGGCGCGGCCTCCTACGTCTACCTCGGCGGCGACGTGACGTTGGTCGGTGCCGGCGGTGGCGGCGGTGGTGGAAGCGGTTGCATCGCGGGGTACGGCGGTGGCAGCGGCGGAGGCAACGGAGCCGCGGGAAGCTCCGGCAGCGGTCTCGGAGCGGGCGGGGGAGGCGTGGCCGACATGCCGGGCACCAATGGGCGTGACGGCTCCGCCGGGACGGCCTTGGGCGGCGGTGGTGGGGGCGGCGGCGGCGGCTACCGGGCCGGCGACGGCGCCGGCGGGGGCTACGCCGGCTGCGGAGGAGGGGGCGGCGGCGGCGGCGGCACGTCCTTCGCGGCGGCGGGGGTCACCGCCACCGCGGTCGCGTCGGCGGGGAACGCCCAGAGCACCAACGGTCGGATCTCGATCGACCTGGGTCCGGCCGGCACCACCCAGTCCTTCACCAGCACCACGTCGGGCGACTACCAGTACTTCACCGTGCCGGCCGGGGTGACCAGCGTCCAGGTCACCGTCGCCGGGGGGTCCGGCGGTGCCGCCCGGTCGTCGCCCGGCTACACCGGCTTCCCCGGTGGGATCGGCGGGTCCGGTGGGCTGGTGACGGCCACCGTGCCGGTGACGCCCGGTCAGGTCCTCAGCCTGTGGGTCGGGCGCGGCGGGCAGCGGGGCGGCGTGTTCGTGGGGCCAGTGCACAACGTCGGGGGCCGCGGAGCTCAGGGCAACCCCGACGGCTCGGTCTTCAACGGCGGCAACGGAGGCACCTGCTTCGGTGACCCCGTGTCCTGTACCGGTTGGGGCGAGGCGGGTGGCGGCGGGAGCGCGGGCTACGTGGTGGCCAACGGCGTCCCCGTCGTCGTCGCCGGCGGCGGCGGGGGCGGAGGTTCCACCGGGGCGAACATCAGCAGCTCCGACAACGGCCCCGGCGGGAACGGAGGCTACGGCGGCAGCCCGGCCGGGCCGGGCGAGCGGCGCGACTACAAGGGCTTCGCCGGCGGGGCCGGCGGCGGCACCGGCAACGGGTCGCAGAACGGTGGCGCCGGCGCCAGCAACTCCAACACCTCCAATGCCACCGACGGCGGCCCCGGTGGGGGCGGCGGCGGCGGGTGCAACGCCGGGGGCGGCGGAGGGGCAGGCTCGCTGTATCCCGCCACCCTCGGCCCCATCCACACGGTGACCGGCGGCGGCGGCGGCGGCGGGGCGTCCTGCGTGTCCCCGTCGGCCACCGGCGTCTACCACTCGACCGCCGGCAACCAGTCCGCCGCCGACGCCGACGGCAACAACGGCTGGATCAGGATCCCGTACCGGCTGGGCACCACCACGACGATCTCGTCGTCGGCCAACCCGGTCGACCCGGGCAGCGCGGTGACCTACACGGCCACTGTGTCAGGCAACGTCGGCGGCGCCGTCAACTTCACCTCCGACGGTCGCGACATCGCCGGCTGCGGCACCGTCGCCGTGCGCGCCGGAGCGGGTGGCTCCCGACAGGCCACCTGCACCACCACCGACACTTATCCGGGCTCACATCGGGTCAGCGCCAACTACCTCGGCGACGAGACCTACGCCCCGAGCTCCGCGTCGCTCACCCAGGTCGTCAACGGGTACCCGAGCACGGCGACCCTCACGTCCTCGGCCAACCCGGCCACCGTCGGGCAGTCGGTGACCTTCGAGCTGCACGGCTTCTCCTCGATCGGGACGGGCACGATCACCTTCACCGCGAACGGCTCGACCATCCCTGGCTGCGACGCCCTCCCGGTCGGCCACCGCAACACCGGCGGCAGCGCGTGGTACGCGAGGTGCACCACCAGCTCCCTCTCCCTCGGTACCCACCGGGTGACGGGCACCTACAGCGGCGACGCGCTGTTCGCTCGCGCCAGTGGTTCGGTGACCCAGAACGTCTTCGGCCCGCTCGACCGCATCGTGCTGTCGCCGCAGTCGGCAACGGTCAGCGCCGGGGTCGGCCAGACCTACCGGGCCGACGGGTTCGACGCGTCGGGCAACAGCCTGGGCGACGTCACCGCCCGCACCACCTTCTCCATCAGCCCTAGCGGGTCGTGCTCGGGCGCGACCTGCACCCCGTCGGCCCCCGGCGCCCACACCGTGACCGGGACCAATGGGACGGCCACGGCAACCGCCCAGCTGAACGTCGTGGAGATCTACTTCCTGGTGGTGCACCCTCGCACCGCTCGGATCCGCCCCGGTGGCTCACAGACGTACTGGGCCGAGGGCTTCAACCGGACCTTCGACAGCCTCGGTGGCGTCACCAGCTCCACCACCTTCTCGATCGGACCGGAGGGGTCGTGCTCGGGCAACGTCTGCACCGCATCGATGGTCGGGGAGCACACCGTGTTCGGCCAGAGCAGCATCGCCCGCGGCTCGGCGACGCTTCAGGCACCGTCCCGGTCGCGCGCATCGAGATCACACCCCAGTTCGAGCGAATCGCGCCGGGCGGCAGGGTGACCTACAAGGCCCAGGCCTACGACCAGTCCGGCGGCGACCTGGGCGACGTCACCGCGTCGACCACCTTCTCGATCAGCCCCAACGGGTCGTGCTCGGGGGCGACCTGCACCTCAACGGTGCCCGGGAGGCACACGGTGACCGCGACCCACGGCTCGCGGTCGGCAACGGCCTATCTCGACGTCGCCTTCGTGGCATCGGTGGTGCTCTCGCCCGCGACGGCCACGATCCCGGCCGGTGGGTCCCAGACCTACCGAGCCCAAGCCTTCGACGGGTCCGGCAACGACCTGGGCGACGTCACCGATTCCACCGCTTTTTCCATCGGCCCGGATGGGTCGTGCACCGGTGCCACCTGCACGGCGTCCACCGCTGGTCCACACACCGTGACCGGCACGAACGGTTCGGCGTCGGGCACAGCGTCGCTGCACGTGGGCCCCGGGACGTTGGATCATCTGGTGCTCTCGCCCGCAACGGCGACGATCACCGCGGGTGGATCGCAGGCGTACCGGGCCGAGGGCTTCGACCGTTTCGGCAACGACCTGGGTGACGTCACCGGTTCCACCGTCTTCACGGTCGGGCCGGACGGATCGTGTAGCGGTGCGACGTGCACGGCAACCGACCCTGGCGCACACACGGTGACCGGCACGAACGGCTCCGCCACTGGCACCGCGTCTCTCACCGTGACGGCCGGAGCGCTGCATCATCTGGTGCTGTCACCGGCGACGGCAACGATCACCGCCGGTGGATCCCGGGCCTACCGGGCGCAGGGATTCGACGCGTGGGGCAACGACCTCGGGGACGTCACCGATTCGACCACCTTCACCATCGGCCCCGACGGCTCATGTGCGGGCGCCACCTGCACCGCCACCGTGCCTGGGGACCACACCGTGACCGGCACGAGCGGGTCGGCGACCGGCACGGCGTCGCTGCAGGTCGAGGCCGGCCCGTTGGACCACTTGGTGCTCTCGCCGGCAACGGCGACCATCACCCCGGGTGAGTCCCAGGCGTACCGGGCCCGGGGGTTCGACGCGTCGGGGAACGACCTGGGCGACTTCACCGATTCGACCACCTTCACCATCAGCCCCGACGGCTCGTGTGCCGACTCCACCTGCACCGCCGCGGTGCCTGGTGACCACACCGTGACCGGCACGAAGGGCTCGACCACGGGCACCGCCGCTCTCACCGTGACGGTCGGGGCGTTGCATCGTCTGGAGCTGTCACCGTCCACTGCGACGATTCCAGCCGGTGACTCCCAGGCCTACCGGGCCAAGGGTTTCGATCGTTTCGGCAACGACCTAGGCGACGTCACCGCTTCGACCACCTTCACCATCAGCCCTGACGGCTCATGTGCCGGCGCGAGCTGCACCGCGTCGGTGCCCGGTGAGCACACGGTGACGGGCACGAACGGTTCGGCGACGGGCACCGCCGATCTCACCGTGACGGTCGGAGCGTTGGATCATCTCGAGCTGTCACCGTCCACGGCGACGATCACCGCCGGTGAGTCCCAGGATTACCGGGCCAGAGGGTTCGACTCGTCGGGCAACGACCTGGGCGACGTCACCTCCGACACCACCTTCACCATCAGCCCCGACGGTGCATGTACCGGTGCCAGCTGCACCGCCGAGGTGCCAGGTGCCCACACGGTGACCGGCACGAACGGTTCCGCCACGGGCACGGCCTCGTTGCTGGTGTCGCCAGCGGTGACAACGACCACGACCACAACGACGTCGACGACAACCACAACCACAGCGCCCACCACCACAACCACAGCGCCCACCACGACGACCACGACCACACCGTCCACGACGACCACGACCTCGCCGCCCACCACGACGACCACGACGGCGCCGACGACGACCACCACCATCCCGCCCACGACGACGACCGCACCGTCAACGACAACCACCACGATCCCGTCCACGACTACGACCACCACCATCCCGCCTACGACAACGACGACGACCGCACCGTCAACGACGACGACAACCACGCCGCCCACGACGACCACGACCACGGCGCCCTCGACCACGGCGCCCTCGACCACGGCGCCCTCGACCACGTCCACGACGACGCCCTCGACAACGACATCAACGACCGTCCCGCCGACGACGACAACGACAACGACGGAGCCACCGCAGGTGCCGGCCCGGTTGGTGGTGTCACCTTCGAACGCGACGATGGCGCCAGGTGGCTCCCAGAGCTACACCGCCCGGGCGTTCGATGCCTCCGGCAAGGACCTCGGCGATGTCACGGCCGACACGACCTTCTCGATCGATCCGGACGGATCATGTTCGGGCCCCCGCTGCACCGCCGAGGTACCTGGGGCTCACGAGGTGACAGCCACCCACGGCTCCGCCACCGGAACGGCGTCTTTGGTGGTGTCATCACCGGCCACAACCTCGACCACATCGACGACGATCCCGTCGACGAGCACGTCGACGACATCCACCGCTCCCTCCTCAGCAGGTCGTCCATCCACAACAGGGGCCCCCTCGGCCGAGGTCGAAGCGGGCTCTGCGTCCAAGCCCACCATGGGCGGCGGGCGCCCGTCCCGCATCGGATCACCCGCCTCGCGGCCCGGGACCCCACTCGCCCGCACCGGCTCGGATCTCGGGCAGCTGACGGCGTTGGCGACTGTGTTCTTGCTGGCCGGCGGCGCGGCGGTCATGGCGAACCGGCGCCGACCCACCGTGGCTCCAGCGGCCGCTCTTCAAGGTGGCGTGCCGACGGGGCCGGAGCCCGCGCCCACGGCCTCCATCAACCCTCGGAAGGTTGCGATCATGCTCGTCGCAACGGCGCAAGTGGTGCTCGAAGCGAGGAACCGTCGGCGCAGGCGGGCAAGATGAAGGGCTGATGGCCTCCCTCGCAGTTGAACCTACCGGTCTCCGAGCGGCGCACCTGGCCGAAACCCGGCGGCGAATCCTTGACGCCGTGAACGGCCTGCTGGCCGAGGAGCATCCGGCCACGTTGTCGGTCCCCGCGGTGGCCCGCCGGGCCGGGACGTCCACCGCGACGATCTACCGGCACTTCCCCACGAAGGAGGCGCTGCTCGATGCGAGCGCGGCGTCGGTTGACCGCGCGACTCGCTCGTGGCTGGGTGATGACGCGATCGTGCCGGGACGCAACCTCGGCAACTTCATGCGCCGGATGTGGGCTGAGCTGGCGGAGAACCTGCCCGCTCTGCGGGCGGCCCAGTGGAGCATGGCGGGAAGAGACCTGCGTCTCCGGCGCAGCGACCGCCGCCGGCGTGACGCCGCCAACGGGCTGACCGCCGCGGGAGTGGACATCACCAGCGAGCAAGGCCAGCGGCTCCTGCGGATCGCGCTGGTGTTGACCTCCTCGACGACCCTCTTGGAACAGGTGGATCGCCTGCGATTGACGCCCGAGGATGCGGCCGACGACGTCACCTGGGCCATCGAGACCCTCACGGAGTGCACGACCGCCGCCACTTCGACGGAGTAGCCGAAACCCCGTCGACGCGGCACCGGCGCGGTCGGAAGGCTGGTCGAAGTGCCGACGCGCATGCACCAGGACGAGGTCGAGGTGGACGAGGCGCTCGTTCGTCGGCTCCTGGCCACCCAGATGCCCGAGCTCGCCGATCGGCGGCTCACCGTGGTCGAACCATGGGGCACCGACAACGGCATCTGGCGGTTGGGCGACGACCTCGTCGTGCGTCTGCCCCGCATCCACTGGGCGTCAGGCCAGATCGACCGGGATGCCATGTGGCTGCCTCGCCTCGCCCCGCACCTCCCGGTCGCCGTGCCGGTGCCGGTCGGCGTCGGTGAGCCCGGCCATGGCTACCCCTACCGGTGGGCGCTGCATCGCTGGATACCGGGCGAAGGCGCCGCACTCGACCGGGTCGACGATCCCGTCCTGTTCGCGCTCGACCTCGCACGCGTGGTGCGGAAACTGCAGGCCGTGCCGACCGATGGCGCGCCCAGAGCCCACAACCGAGCCCGGCCGCTGCGCGAGTACGACGAATCGACGCGCCGAGTCATCGAAGCGGCGAGCCACCTGATCGACGCAGTGGCCGCTACGGCGGTGTGGGAGGAGGCGCTGGCGGCGGCGCCGTACGACGCTGCGCACGTGTGGGTCCATGGAGACCTGGAAGGAAACTGCCTGGTGCGCAACCGCCGGCTGTGCGGCGTCGTCGACTGGGGCTCGATGTGTGCGGGCGACCCCGCCGTCGACGTGCAGACCGTGTGGTCCCCGCTCTTCACCGAGGAGTCTCGCCGGGCGTTCGTCGACGCCCTCGAGGTCGATGACGACACGCTCGCCCGCAGCCGCGGGGCGGCCGTCAACCAGGCGTGCGCGGCACTGCCGTACTACCTGCACACCTATCCGCTCATCGTGGAGCGGTCGTGGCACAAGCTCGCCGCGGTCGGCGTACCGCCGCTGGCCTCTGGGTGAGGTCGCCAGTTCGCGACCGGCTGCGATGAGCTCACGGCCGCTGCTCCGTGACCTGGTCACCGCTTCGGCGGCAGCGAGCGTGCGTAGCTGGTGCCGAGCCGGACCCACTTGGCGAGCTGCCGCTGGGTACGGACGTCCTCGGAGGCGACGCGCAACCATCCCCGCATTGGCCGGCCGCGCATCTCCATGGGCCGTGCACCCGTCGTCTCGACGAGCCGGGCGCCCTCCTCGGGATCGATCCGGACGAGGAGCCCGCCCTGGCCGCTGGCGGCGACAGCCATGTGACCGGCCACGAGGAAGGCCAGCCCACCGAACATCTTCTGCTCGGCCACATGGGCCTCCCCCGACAGCAGCGCACGCACGCGATCGGCAAGGTCTTCCTCGTAGGCCACGACCCAATGCTACGGACGCACTGCGGGACCGGTCCGGGGTGCCGGTGGGGCAACAGCTTGATGCTCAGCAAAGGGTGTTCGTAGGCGACGAGACTGTTGCGATGACGAAGCCGCTCCTTCGCAAGGTCGATGCCGTGACCTTTCGTGTCCCAGACCTCGACGCGGGCATCGCTTTCTACGCCGACCGCCTTGGTCACCCTTTGCGTTGGCGCAACGACGAGGTCGGGGCCGCCGCCCTCGCCCTACCAGAGAGCGACGCGGAGATGGTGCTCACGACTCAGCACGGATACGAGCCGAACTGGCTCGTGGACTCGGCGGACGACGCGGCCGAGTCCGTCGAGGCGGCCGGAGGGCGCGTGCTCGCTCCTCCCTTCGACATCCCGGTCGGCCGTGTCGCCGTCGTGGCCGACCCCTTCGACAACGTGCTTGTGCTGGTCGACCTCTCGAAGGGTCGGTACGTCACTGACGAACATGGGACCGTCTCTGCGGTGGTCGAGGACGCGTAGCGGGGGCACCCACCCGGCGGTCGGGCGCCTTCGCCCCGGAGGCACTCGACCGGTTGGCGGGTAGTTCCGAGCTGGCCGAGACATGGATCGAGCACCTGGCGGCGGGCCGGCGGATTGAGCGTTGAACTCGGCGGTGAGCCCGATGCCGGAGTCGTCGACCTGGAGGGGCCAGCCCTCCGCTGACCACCGATCGCCCGTTCAGTGACGGGCTGTCGCCCACTGGACGTTGGCGAACAGTCCAGGCCCAAGCGCGGTCATGCGCCATCCGAGCTCGGCCAGCCGGACCGAAAGATCAGCCGGGTCCCACAGGTTGTGCACGACCCGCCAACGGCGTCCGCCATGGTCGCGGATGCTGATCCCGTCCACGGGTGCGTAGAAGCTGTAGGCGAGCGTGGGCTCATCCGGCACTTCGGTGCGTCCCGGCGACGGCACGCGAGCGTCGGGGAAGTCGAAGATCACCTCCCCGTCCTCGGTCACCAGCCGCTCGATCCTCCGCCAGAACGGCTCGAACCGGGAGTGCGGCACGTGGTGGAGCCACGCGGAGAAGATGACCGTGTCGAAGGTTCCACCGTCGTTGTCCCAGTCGAACACGTCAGCTTGGATGAGTCTGACCTCCGCCCCGGTAGGAAGGATCCGCTCGCCGGCGAGCTTCAACATCTCCGACGACGAATCAACCAGCACGGTCGAAGATGCGTGCGGCAGGTACAGCTCGGCTAGGCGGCCGGTGCCTGCCGCAATCTCGAGCACGCGGCCGAGCGGCGCTGACTGCTCGAACACACGAGCGATGCGTTCACGGCCGGCCCGGTACGTGCGGGCCTGCGGATCCTCGTTGCCCTCGTCGACCAGAGTCGACAGCCACTGGTCGAACTGGCTGGCGTCGGCTTGGTAGAAGTCGCGCTGTTCGACGAGTAGTTCGTCGCCGCCATCGCCGACATTCCGGTTCATCCTCTGATCCCGCCGCCACTCGAGTAGCAAACCCGTCGACGAAGACCTCGCCGACCATCGCGGAGCCCAGTCACTCCGGCGGGCGTGCGGCCGCGCCGACGATGGCGGTCACGGTCTTGCGATCGAGGCCAGAGATCTCAGCAAGCTGGCGGAGCGACGCCCCCGAGCGATGCGCCACCCGGATCATGTCGTCGCGGAGCTCCGCCTCCTTCGCGGCTCCTTCTGCGCTCAAACCGACGACCGCGAGCGCGGCACCAACCTCACCCTTGTCGCCGCCGCGGTACTCGTCCATGGCCGCGATGGCGGCCGACAGCTGTGCGTCGGTGTAGCTCATGATTCCTCCCGGGAGGGCGACGGCGAGCTTGTCCCGGACGGCCCATTGTGGACCACACGAGTGGGTCGAACTGCCTCGAGTCCGCTGGTTACAAGGTCCCGCTGTTCGACGATCACATCGTCGTCGGCACCGCCGTTGATTTCCTCATTCCCCGCGTCCCCACTCAAGTAGCGGACCTGTAGAGGAAGGTCTCGCCGGATAAGGTCCCCGCGTGCCGAAGGTCGAACGTCCCGCCATGTCCGACTATGGCGTCCCGGACGACCCGGCGGGCACGTTGCCTTGGGCATGGGCGCAACAACGCCTCGTCGACAACAAGAACTACTGGGTCGTGACCGCTTCCGCATCAGCCCGGCCACACGCGTTGCCCGTGTGGGGCGTCTGGCTTCCCGAGGACGATCGGTTCTGGTTCTCGTGCTCGCCGAACGCCCGCAAGGCTCGAAACATCGCTGAGAACCCACAATGCGTCGTCACCGTGGACGACACGGTCGAATGCGTCTCGGTCGAGGGACGAGCCCGAGTCCCAGACCTGGCCGGTGACGCCGGCGCCATAGACCGCGCCGTTGCCACCTATGTCACGAAGTACTGGGAGGACCCAAGGGTGCACCCGGAGATGGAAGCGTTCCTACGCAGCCACGCCATCATCGAGGTCACCCCGGACCGCGCCTTCGGGATCATCGAACGCGAGGACGAGTTCGCGACGCGAGCCACCCGCTGGAAATGGTGAACCGTGGGCCATGACCCCGCCGCCAACGGCGCTGAGGGGCGGTCCGTCCTGTAGGGCTCCTGCTCCTGGACCTCTACCTCGGCCGCAGCATCGAGCGTGAACCTTTTCCCGCCATTAACAACATACCGCGAGGGAGGGGGCTTGCCGCAAGCGACCCAAACGTGCTGACCATGACTCATCCGCTGAGCCGATCACGGCCAGAACCGATGAAGTCAGGAGTTGTGGAATGCGTGTGTTGCCTTCGGCAGATGGGGCGAGCGGGAGCACTGAACCGGTCCATGCGGTGGTGATCGCAGGAGGCGGCCCGACCGGGCTGATGTTGGCGGGCGAGCTGGCGTTGGCGGGGATCGACGTCGTCATCGTCGAACGGCGCGCTAGTCAGGATGTCGATGGGTCGCGAGCCGGCGGGCTTCACTCCCGCACCATCGAGGTGCTCGATCAGCGCGGCATCGCGGAACGGTTCCTCTCGGCGGGGCAGGAGCACCCGGCCGTGGGCTACGCCACCATCCCCTTGGACATCAGCGACTTCCCCCGCGCCACAACTGCCTACTCGCGCTCTGGCAGAGCCACTTCGAGCCCATCCTGGCCGACTGGGTCGACGAGCTCGGGGTTCCGGTCCTCCGTGGCTGCGAGGTGGTGGGTTTCGCTCAAGACGAGACCGGCGTCGATGTCGAGCTGTCCGGCGACCGCTCCATCCGAGCGGAGCACCTCGTGGGGTGCGACGGAGGACGCAGCCTGATCCGCAAGGCCGCCGGCATCGACTTCCCCGGCTTGGACCCCTCGACCAGCTGGATGATCGCCGAGGTCGAGATGGACGAGGAGCCGCAGCTCGGCCTGCGCCCCGAGGGTGGTGGCATCGGTCCCGTCAACCGGGCGGAGGGCGGAGGGCCGTTCGGGGTCGTGCTCAAGGAACGACACCTCGACCACACCAGTGAGCCCACCCTGCAGGATCTCCGCGAGGCACTCATCTTCGCCTACGGGACGGACTACGGGGCGCACAGCCCGACCCGGATCTCCCGCTTCACCGACATGAGCCGGCAGGCGGCGTCCTACCGGAAGGGACGTGTGCTGCTGGTTGGCGACGCCGCCCACGTGCATCCGCTGCAGGGCGGTCAGGGCCTCAACACCGGCGTGCAGGACGCCGTGAACCTGGGATGGAAGCTGGCCCAGGTGGTCGCCGGGACCTCACCGGAGAGCCTCCTCGACACCTACCACGCCGAACGGCATCCGGTCGGTGCCCGGGTGCTGCACAACACCATGGCGCAGGTCGCGCTCAGCACCTCCGACGACCGCCACCAGGCCCTGCGCGACACCATGGCCGAACTGCTGAGCATGGACGAGCCGCGCCGGCACATCGCCGGGATGCTCTCCGGTCTCGACATCCACTACGACCTCGGAGAGGGGCACCCGCTGCTCGGGCGGCGCATGCCGGACCTCGACCTGCACACCGCGGACGGTCCCACGCGCGTCTTCGCCCTGCTACACGACGCCCGGCCCGTGCTCCTCAACTTCGGTGAACCCGGCGGATTCGACATCTCTCCTTGGGCGGATCGAGTCCGGTTGGTCGACGCCCGGCACGATGGCGTGTGGCAGCTCCCGGTCCTCGGCGAGGTCACTGCTCCCCCGGCCGTGTTGATCCGACCCGACGGGCATGTCGCCTGGGCAGGAGACCTCACCGACCCAGAGCTGCCTCGAGCACTTGCGACCTGGTTCGGAGCGGCCACGCCGGCTCAAACCCGACAACCGAGCGGCATCACGCCCGTCACCTAGAGGAGCCGAGCTGAGCGCGGTCAACGCACTCGTCACGGCTTCGGGTGCTCGCCTGCGGTGTCAGCCGGATGGCGCGCCCCAACCGCCACCGCCCGGGGTGTTCATCCGCAACACGTCACCTGCCCGCATCCTGATGGTGCATTTGTCGGCAAGGCGCTCGGCCCTCGCCTCGTCACCATCCGGGAGGAGCCAGTTCTGGCCGACGGCTCCTGGTTCGCCCCGGCCAGGCCCCAGGGCTGGGACACCCGCCGTTCGGTGATCAGCGAGACGGTCACGTCCTCGAGCATCAGCAGGTCGCGCTCGATCCCCTCACCGCCTGGAGCCGAGCCGGCCCCGCCGCTCCCCCGCCGCAACCGGTACCGCAGCACCCGCATCGGGAAGAAGCGCGCTCCAGTGCTTCGATGGGCGTGTTCTTCGTGTTGGTCAACTCCGTACGTTCTGACCACCGGACGCGACACCCGGGGGCCTGAGCGGCCTGGGAACGGTGACAGATCCTCGTGACCGGTGCGACCCATGAACCGACGTGCCGCGATCTACGCCCGCCAGTCGATCACCCGCGAGGATCGGCGTCCCTCGACGTCCAGGTCGAGGCATGCCGTGATGCGGCACAACGGCTGAAGGTCGATGTGGTGAGCGAACTGGTGGAAGCACCATCGGCGTCGGGCTACCGCAACCGGGGACGGAGTCGACCGAAGTTCGGCGAGAGCTGCTCGAGCTCACCGACTGCGTCGTCGCCTACAAGACCGACCGGCTGTCCCGAGGCGGCGGTCCCGGCTGGGCGCCGCTCGTCGACGCGTTCGAGTCGGCGGGGCGGGACCCGGATCGAACGGTGGCCACCGCCGACGGCTGGGTGAGCGAGTTCGAGATCGGCATCCGCTCGGCGATGGACCGTGAGGAGTCGAAGAAGACCTCGGATCGGATGCTGGCCGTCCGGGCCGCGAGGCCAAGGAGGGCGTACCCCGAATCGCGGGACGACGCCCGTACGGGTTCTCCAGGGACATGACCGAGCACGTCGCCGACGAGGTGGTTCGCGCCCTGGAAGCCGTCGAGCGCGTGCTGGCAGGCGAGTCGATTTGGAGCATCTGCACGCACTGGAACGCCGACGGCGTACCCACGGTGATGGGTGGCCCGTGGACGGTGCAGACCTTGTCCTCGATCCTCACCTCAGGTCGGATTGCTGGGCTGCGGGCGCACAAGGGCATCGTCGTGGCCAAGGGCCGCTGGGAGCCGATCATCACCGAGGCCAAGCGCGACGACCTCGTCGCTGCCCTCGCACCGAAGCGATCCCGGCCTCGACGAGGCCGGACCTATCCGCTCACCGGGCTGATGCGCTGCGGGATGTGCGGCGCTCCGCTGCGGTCGCTCGCCCGTGAAGGCGGGCGGCGGTCCTACGCCTGCCGCAAGGGTCCCGGCCCCGACGGCTGCGGCAGCATCCGCATCCAGGCCCTCGGCATCGAGCGCTACGTACGGGATCTCATCTGCGGAATGCTCGCCGACCCCGTGACACGAGCCGTGATGGCGAGCCTGGGCGAGCCCGCCAACAACGGCCATGCTGCGCTGGCCAGGCAGCTCCGGGCGGTCGAGTCGAAGCTCCAACGGCTCGTCGACCTCTACACCGAGGGCGACATCGACCGCGCCACCTTCCGAGCCCGCCGGGACGACATCGAGGAGGAGGCCGGGACGATCAGGGCCACGTTGGCGAACCGAACGGGCCGGCCCGTGCTCGCCGATGTACCCGGCACGTTTGAGGACCTCGTATCGGCATGGGACGAACGAGGGATCGACTTCCAGCGTCGTCTCATCGAGACCCTCATGCACCCGATCGTCGTCAACCCGGCCGGAGCCGTCCGCCGTACCTTCGATCCCGGTCGGGTCGAGATCACCCTGAGGGCCTAAGTCGCGCGACGCTCAGCTCGCCTGCTTCGCCGGAAGATCATGCGCGTGAGTCGGCCTCTCGAGATGCCTCGAGTCGATGATGGCGCGAACGCGAAGAAGGATCGCTTCGTCGGTCAGGGATGACGGCAGGCCAGCCCTTCTCGGATGTTCCGGGCCTCGGGAGCCAGTCGTCTGTCCAAGTCGCTCACAATCCCTGGCCTTCCAGTCTCCTTGCGATCTGCTTCGCGGCGCTGCGGGCGGGCGCACGGCGGATCTCAACGACGGGGATGTGGCGATCGTGAAGCACATGGTTCTAGGCCTGCCAACGGCGGAAGTCTTCGCGCCGCTTCTGCAAATCTCTCATCCCAGCGATCTGGCTGAGCTGGGTGTCAACGCCCTCGGCCCGACCGGTGCAGGTAGGCGGCGCGCGGAAAGATCGCGTGGGTCAGGGGTCGTGCTGGAGGTCGCGCTACCGGTCGTGTTTCAAAGAAGTCAGGGTGAAACCGTCGGCTCCGACTGGTGACGGCCGTTTCCCGGGTTTCGGCCTCGGGCTCGGTCGAGCGGGACTCGCTGGGATGCTCGATCTGGCGGTCATCGCTCGCGGCCTAGAAGGTCATGGAACCTCGCGATGTCTTGACCGCTGCAACGCTTACGCCGGCTCGGGCCGTCGGACGGTGAGCCTCCACCGCCGGCCGGCAGCCCCGGAAGCCTTCCGTCGGCGCACGACCCGGCCGTCCCAGAAGGCCAGATCCGGCGCGCACACATTTGCAGGTTCCCCTTCGGGAAACCTGCCGGCATGGGCCGTCTCGTGAGTTGACCGTCACCCCGCTGGAGGAGCCTGCAGCGACCTGGCCGGCGTCGTCGACGGGCTCGTCCGCTACCTCCACCGATGGCGATCCTCGGCCCATCGCCGCACAGTCCGGCACGAGGCGGCATTGGACGGCCGTCGCGTCACTACGCCGACAGCGGCGAGGAAGCAAGGCGATGGCTGGGTGCGGCCGCTAAGGCCGCCGGGCTGCACGGCGACGTCGAGCGCAAGGCCTTCGCCGCAGTCCTGTCCGGCCGCGACCCGCACACCGGCGAACCGCTCATCACCGCCCAGGGGCCGGGTGGGCACCGATCCGGGCTCGGCGCCGGCACGCCATCGCGCACGGGGCCCAGCGGGCTGGCGCTCTACGACGAGGCGGATGCCGCCACCGCCCTCGGAGTCACAAAGGCCGAGGCCGCCCACATGTTCGACGCCGGAACCGCCTCTCCGTCGCACACGACGCCGGTGATCCCGCTGGAGGTCGTGCCAACGGTCGTGCCGGCGGTCGTGCTACCGGTCGTGTTTCGCCGTCGGAGCAGGTCAGGGAGTCGCATCTCGTGCCGATCGTCGGGGCCCACGGGTTCACGATGGGTGACCGAGGCGGAGATCAAGGCTTGTCAGGCGGCGCGAGACGCCAGGTGGCGATCCCTGGGCTCCAAGGCGAGCGAGACGCTCAGTACGAGGCGTTCATGATGCGCGAGTACGTCTTCGACCAGTATCCAGAACCGATGTCGACCTCACCGCCTCGAGCTGGAACTCTTCCGCCGTAGTGCCGCCCACCCGAAGGTGAGCCGTCTCCGGCTTGCTGCCCTGATCCCGATGCCGCTGGCGCTCGGTCAGAACTCATCTGCGAAGGGCCCGTACCGGCGTCCACACTCTCCCCATGTCACCCCGCAAGGTCCCTGGACGCCCCTCTCGGGCCCAGCAGCACCGTGGCGTCAATGCGATCACCACTGTGTTCGGCCGCTCCATCTTGAGGCTCCGCCTATCGGGGCGGTTGCTCGATCGAACACTCCACCGTCGGCTCGCTTCGGGAACTCTGCTCGAGGGACGCGAGGGATCCGACCGGGCTGCTCAGGTGGCAGCCGACATCGAGGAAGAACTCGCACGTGTGCTGGCTCCTTGTGGAGCCGGACGGATGCTGCTCCTCGCGCGCCAGCTCTCCCCGCGTCTGTGGGTTCAGGCGATGCGGAACGGCTCCGACGTGATGGAGGCCTCGCGCAACACGCTCGAACTGGCGATCCTCAAGTGGGCCTCGCACACCAGGTCCGCAAACCTCGGCCGGGGCGTGGTCCAGGCGTCGCAGGCGGAGATCGAACGCCTCGCCACCGTTTTCATCCTCACCGAAGCCTTCGGAAATCTCATGGCGCTGAGACGGCGACTGGGCAAGGGGCAGGCCATCCTCGTCACGGCCACGGCACCCTTCGAGTACGAGCCGGAACGCGGCGAGGTGGACGACCTCATCGCGATCTACGACCGACGGACCGGCGAGATCGAGAACAACCTCGCCCGGTACGGCGCCTTCCAGCCCGTCGAGGAGTCTTCGTTTAATCCACCTGCCTTTCTCTTCGCACGGTGGGTCAGCCCGGAGGACTTTGAACTCGGCGGGGCACACGAGGGCAAGGAACACACAGCGTCGGGACGCTTGGTCCGTACCGACCTCCGCATCTCCAGGTACGGCTTCATGAGCGATCTCGCCGAGACGAGAGCGAAGATGCCTGCGTGGAGCGCCCAGCTGGTCGCGCACCGCGGCTGCAGCCTCATCGAGGTGCACGCCCTCCTCCACGGCATCACGATGGAGCTGCTGGTCCGTTACCAAGACGATCGGCCGCTTCCAACGCCTCTGGAGATGCACGGGCTTTACCAGCTGGAGTTCTCGCTCGACGAGCTCATCGACGAGATTCCGCACTGCGAGCCCTACGTCGACATGGAACCGCCGGAGGCACCGACTCGCGCAGGGCTCGCGGCCGCAGCCGAGTTTCTCACCAGTTGTCCCAACGAGATTGACATCGCCGCACCCCTCGAACGCAGGGTACTGATCCGATGCGGCTCCACCTGGATCTACGACGCGAACCAGGTCACCACGGCCGGGCCGATGTTCACGGGGCGGTTGAGCCCAACGCTGCTGAACGAGCAGACCGCTCAGTTCGAGAAGCAGGTGCATGACCTCGTGGCCGAGGTGGGTGATCAACCCTGGCCCGCCCGACGGATGCTACGAAGCGGTGGCCGCCACATCACCGACGTCGATGCCAGCGTCGTTGTCGACGGCGTGCTCATCGCGATCGACACCTTCGCCAGCCCGTGGACCGCTGATCTCGACAAGGGCTCCCACGCCGCGACCCGCAGCCGCGCCAACAACCTCGTAGCGAAACTGGCCAAGTGGGACGACCGATGGAACTGGATCGTCCAGAACGCGCCCGACCTTCTTCCCCCTGGAACCCAACGAGTACTCCCCGTCGTGGTGACACCAGATGCGGAATGGATCGGTTCGACGGACCCTCAGCTCTGGCTCGACCGACGAACCCCACGAATCTGCCACCCCCGCGAGCTGCTCGCATGGCTTCGGCGCTCTGAGACCAGGCGATCGCCACACCTTGTCTAGGCAACAGCTCAACGGTTGCATCGTCGTGCGGTCATCGGTGGAGAGCAGGTTCGTCACGAATGCTCCCTCCCATCTCGATGGCGGTCTGCTGGCGGCGCTGCGGGCGAGGGCACGACGGAGCGGGAGGGTCAGGCAATGTAGGACGCGGGTAAAGCCGCCGGCATCGATTCTGTGGCAGCCTCGCCAGGTGCCTTTCCACGTTCAGGTGAGCGGACGAGGACTGTCAATGAAGTCCTCATCGAAGTGGAACATCGACGAGGACGAGGTGAGGCGCTCGATCGTCGAACCTTGGGAACAGGGGCAAGAGATCGTCGTCGGTGGAAAGGTCTTCGACCCCACTGACTGCGAGATCAGGATCCTTGAGGGGCCGCGCCTCGACCCCCAGGTCATTCGAGGGCCCACCGCTTGGCTACTCGCCACGGAGCGGTCTGACGACGCGACAGACAGGTTCATCGTCAAGGCGCCCGGGTCCTCAGGCACAGCACCATTGTCACCCGATCGGGATCCCAGGCGGGTAGCCGTAGTCCACGGGCGCGACTCGGCAGCGGTCGACGCCACTTTCGAACTGCTTCGCGACCTCGATCTCCACCCCGTCGAGTGGACAGAGCTGACGCGGTCGATCGGGTCAGGGGCACCGCACAACAAGAGCGTGGTCGATCGCCTCTTCGACGTGGCGCAAGCAGTGCTTGTCCTTCTCACTCCGGACGAGGAGACGCGGCTACATCCAGACCTGGTTCCGGCTCCTGATGTTCGAGGTGACGGAGCTTGGCGTTGTCAGGCACGGGCGAACGTGCTGCTGGAGGCGGGAATGGCACTGGCGCTACACCCTGAACGCACCATCTTCGTCGAGATCGGGACATCGCCTCCGCCGAGCGATCTGGCTGGGATCAACGTCGTTCGGATCGACGGAACCGCTCCTCCGCTACACGATCTTGCCGGTCGACTGGCCACCGCGGGGTGCGCCGTCGATCAGGGCGGTTCCTCGTGGCTGAGGACGAAGCGATTCGCCCTCCTCCAGGCCCGACTTCGCCTCCCGTCGATGCAAGGCTGATTCGATGTACGCCCGCCGGGTTCGCTTATGGGCTCTCCAAGCGCAACACGTTTAGAGCCTGAGGCTGGTCCGACGCACTGTCGCCGCTGGTCGTGGCGGAGCGGATCTAGGGCGCCGAGCCGCTACTACCCCAGCCTCCGCCGCCGGGTGTCAGCATCCTCAAGATGTCGCCGGCGTTCAGGCGGAGGGTGCACTTGTCCGGAAGGGGTTCGGCCCGGGACTCGTCGCCGCTTCGCAGAAGCCAGTTCTCGCCGCTCGCACCGGGCTCGCCGCCGGCCAAGCCCCACGGCTGGCTCACTCGTCGCTCGGTGATCAGCGACACGGTCACGTCTTCGAGCATCTCAAGGTCGCGCTCTATCCCCTCGCCGCCCGGAGCAGAGCCGGCGCCGCCGCTCCCCTGTCGCAACCGATAGCGCAACACTCGCATCGGGAAGGCGCGCTCCAGCGCCTCGATCGGAGTGTTCTTCGTATTTGTCATGCACGTATGAATTCCTGACTGGCCGGGCACACCGGGACCCGACTGGTAGTCAGCTTGACTTGTGTTGGTCATGGCGGTGTGGACGCCGCTCATCCCCGGCGTCGCCGGTTGGCCGGACCGGGGCGGGCGGGCGCCCTGGCCGCCGCCGACCGTCTCGTAATAGACCCACCCGGCGCCGCCGATGAGCACGTTGTTCATCGTGCCCTGGGAGGCGGCCGCCACCCGGTCGGGCAACGCCTGGGCGAGAGCACCGAGGCAGACGTCGGCCACCCGCTGGCTCACCTCCACGTTCCCCGCCCCGACCGCAGCCGGGAAGCGGGCGGCCACGGGGAACCGGCGGGCGCCACCACCCGCACCGGACGGCTGGCTCCGCCGTTGGACGGCAGCGTCAGGTCCACCACCGCCCGCAGGGCGAAGGTGACGGCGCTGACCGTCACCGCCTCCACCGCGTTGACGTTGCCCGCCCGCTGCGGGTCGGTGCCGGTGAAGTCGAAGGTGATGGTGTCGCCGGTCTTGGTGACCGTCACCGCCACCCGCGCCGGCACCTGCTGGTCGGACGCCGGGCCGGTGGAGTCGAGTTGGTCGGCGAAGGCCCAGCGCCCGTCGGGGACGGCCGACAGGGCCGCCCGCATCCGGCGCTCGCCGTAGGCCACCACCTCCTCGAAGGGCTCGTCGGCGAAGGCAGCGAGGCGCGCCGCGCCGAGCCGGTTGGCGCCGGCCTGGGCGTCGAGGTCGCCGGCCCGCTCGACCGGCGTGCGCGACGATGCCAGCACCATGGCCCGCACCTCGGGGGTGAGGCGGACCGGCGGGATGCGCAGCCCCTCCTGCTGGATCTCGGTGGCGTCGGCCGGGATCGAACCGGGGGCGGCGCCGCCGAGGTCGGCGTGGTGGGCGCGGTTGGCCACCCACCCGACGAGCCGACCGTCGCCGGCGACGGCCGGCATCACGACGGTGATGTCGTTGAGGTGGGTCCCTCCGGCGTAGGGGTCGTTGAGGACGATCTGCTCGCCGGGGACCACCTCATCGCCGAGGGCGGCGAGGGCGGCGATGGCGGCGGCCACCGAAGCCGGCATCGACCCGAGGTGCACCGGGATGTGCTCGGCCTGCACGAGGAGGGTGCCATCGGGGGTGAACAGCGCGGCGGAGCAGTCGGCCCGCTCCTTGATGTTGGGGCTGAACGCGCCCCGCCGCAGGACGGCTCCCATCTCCTCGGCCACCCCGCTGAGCCGGGCCATCAGCACCTGGAGGCCGGCCGGGTCGAGCGGCTCCCTCACGGTCACGACCGCACCCGGCGAAGCACCAGGGCTCCGGCCTCCCCGGGTTCGGCCCGCCAGCCCTCGGGCACCCAGATGGTGCAGTCCGCCTCGGCCACCACCGCCGGGCCTGTCGCCGGGCGGCGGACCACCGGCGCCAGGTCGGTGACGGCGAGGGGCGCCGGCCGCTGGGCCGTAGCCCGAAGGGCGATCACCTCCACGGGGGCGTCGGGCCGGGCGTAACCATTGCGTCGTTCGTGCTCGTCGGCGAAGGCCGCCACCGACGGGACCCGGAGCTCATGGCTCTGCCCGGCGTAGCGGCAGTCCAGGGCGGTGCTGACCTCGACGCCGTCATCATCGGCGCCGAGCACCCGGCGGACATCGGTGGCGAGGGCCCCGAGGGCGACCTCGAGGCCGGCATGGTCGGTCGGGGTGGGCCAGGTGCGAACCAGGTCGGCCTGGCGGGGCCCGCACAGCAGGCCGACCGCGGAGAGCACGCCGGCGCGGGGCGGCACCACCACCGCAGCCATGCCGAGGGCTTCGGCCAGCGCACAGGCGTGCAACGGACCGGCGCCCCCGAAGGCCACCAGCGCCAGGCGGGCCGGATCCACGCCCCGTGCCACCGACACGGTCCGCACCGCCTGCTCCATGGAGGCCTCCACCACCGCCAGCACTCCGGGGGCGTCCACCCCGGCACGTTCCAGCGCGGCCCGGGCGGCGTTGACGTCGAGCGGTCCGATGCCGGGCAGCTCGACGCCTTCGGCCAGGCGCCCGGCCACCAGGTCGGCGTCGGTGACGGTGGCCTCGGTGCCGCCCCGGCCGTAGCAGGCCGGCCCCGGCACCGCCCCGGCCGACCCCGGGCCCACCACCAGCGCGCCCCCGGGGTCGACCCGGGCGATGGAGCCGCCGCCGGCGCCGATGGTGTGGACGTCGAGCGAAGGCAGCCGCACCGGGTGCCCGCCCACCGACCGGTCCCCGGCTGGTTCGGGCCGGCCGTCGCGCACCAGGCAGACGTCGGTGCTGGTCCCACCCATGTCGAAGGTGACGGCGTCACCGAAGCCGTTGGCCGCCGCCACCGCGGCGGCCGCCGCCACCCCGGCGGCGGCCCGCGCCAGCAGCAGCCGGGCCGGCAGCTCGGCCCCCTCGACCACCGGGACCAGCCCGCCGGCCGAGGTCATCACCAGCACCTCGCCGGCGACGCCGGCCAGGGCCTGCAGGTAGGCGCGGCACGTCGGCCGGAGGTACGCGTTCACCACCGTCGTGACGGTGCGCTCGTACTCCCGGAACTGGGGGGACACCTCGAACGAGCAGGTCACATCGTGGCCGCGCTCACGCAGGACGGCCGCCACCGCCTGCTCGTGGGCCGGGTCGCGGTCGGCGTGCAACAGGCAGACCGCCACCGACGCCACGCCGTCGGGCACAGCCGGCACGGCGCCCCCCTCGACCGGTTCGAGCTCGTCGCCGTCAGGGCCCAGCCGGCCGCCCACCTCCAAGCGGTGTCGGCGAGCCACCAGCGGCTCGGGCCGGTCGGCCCACTGGTCATAGAGCGAGGGGCGGTCCTGGCGGCCGATCTCGAGCACGTCGGCGAAGCCCTCGGTGGTCACCAGCGCCACCGTCGACCCCCGACGCTCGAGCAGCGCGTTGGTGGCGACGGTGGTGCCGTGGGCGAGCACGGCGGGACGAGCGCCCCCGAGGACCGTCCCCACCCCGGTTCGCACCGCCTGGCCGGGGTCGGCCGGCGTCGAGAGCACCTTGACCACCCGCCCCTCGGCGGTGACCGCGTCGGTGAACGTGCCCCCCGAGTCGACCCCCACCCGCATCGCCCGGACCGGCATGGACCGAAGCTACCGGGGACGCCTCCCCCTACCGACGGGAACCGATCTCGCGCAGAGTGCGTCGAGATAGGGGTGAACCGCACCCCGGCTGGGAAGGATTGTGGTCATGAAGGCACTCACCGTGATCGGCGCAGCCGTCGGAAGCGGCATCCTCCTCCTGGGTTCGCTCCCCCCTGTGGTCCTGGTCGGCGGCGCTGCGCTGGTGGGGCTGGTCCTGGTCTGGTGGTTGACCGACTCCCCCCTCGGCGTCAGCCGCCACCCGCACCCCACCTGGTTCGACGGGCCGCGGCCCTCGCCGCTCGTGGTCCGGGGCGCGGTGCGGGCGGGCGCCACCACCGACCGCCGCTAGCCACCATGGCGGGGCGCGTCCTCGCCGCCGTCGTGCTGGTGGTCACCTGCCTGGCGCCGCCTGCGGTGGCGCTGACCCGGGTCAGCTCGGCTCTACCACCCACAGGTCGTCGCCGAGGCGCTGCTCCAGCTTGCGGTGCAGGTCGCGCAGGCTGGCATGGGCGCCGTCCCACACCAGCAGGGCTTCGTCGGCGTTGGCGGCCAGCCACCCGTCGCGGCGGGCCAGCGCCTTTCCGGCGGCGGCCTTGTCGGCCGGCACCTTGCGCTCCAGGGTGACCACGGCGCTGGCGGCGGACACGAGCTCGGCGAAGCGCCGGCGGGCATCGGCCGACCACACCTTGTCGGGGTCCGGGTAGGGCAGCACGGCCACGTAGGGGACACCGGCGTCGGCCGCCGCTTCGGCAGCCAGGGTCTCGGCGCCGAGCTGAAGCCCGGTCAGCACCACCAGGTCGGGGTGGAGCTGGGCCTTGGCGGCGAGGATCTCGCGCAGCCGGCGCCGGACCGAGTCCGACACCGGGTTGCGCCCGTATCCCCCCAGCTCGGGCGGGCGGTGCCCGAAGGCGGCGAGGCGGTGACCGGCGGGCACGCGGGGATCAGCCACGGCGGCGGCCACCGAGGGGCGACCGGCGACGGAAGCGACCACCGTGGCACCGGGCAGGTCGGGGGGCCCGTGGGTGGCCGGATCGGGCGGTGCCTCGCCGGAGCGGGGCTCCTGGGTGGCGCAGGCCTGGGCGGCCAGGCGGTCGACCAGGTCGTTCATCGGGTCGCCGCTGTGGCCCTTCACCCACCCGAAGGTGACCTCACCGGCGTCGACCGCGGCGCACAAGCGCTCCCACAGGTCGCGGTTCTTCACGTCACTGCGGGCCTTGGTGCGCCAACCGTTGGCCTGCCAGGCGTGGCGCCAGGTCTCGATGCCGCTCTTCACGTACACCGAGTCGGTGATGACGTGCACCGGGTGGGGGTTGGCGGCGATGGCCTCCACCACCGCGATCAGCTCCATGCGGTTGTTGGTGGTGTCGGGGTCGGCACCGGCGGCGAAGGGGCCCTCGGGCACAGCCCACGCCCAACCGCCGGGGCCGGGGTTGGGCACGCAGGCGCCGTCGGTGTAGGCGGTGACGGGTTCCGGCGGCACGAGCCTCAGCATCGCAGGTGGAATACGCGGCGACCGGTGGAACGATGGGGGCATGGGGATCAGCGACGAGTTCGTCGACCAGCTACCGGACATCGATCCGGAGGAGACGCGGGAGTGGCTCGACTCCCTCGACTCGGTGGCCAGCGCCAGAGGGCGGGCCCGCGCCGAGTTCCTCATGCAGAAGCTCATCGAGCGCAGCCACGAGCTGCAGTTCGGCCTCCCCGCGCCCGTGCGCACTCCGTACATCAACACCATCCCGCCCGAGGTGGAGCGCGACCGCTACTGGTTCCCGGGCGACGAGCTGGTCGAGAAGCGGATCCGGGCCTACATCCGCTGGAACGCGGCGGTCATGGTGGTCAAGGCCAACAAGGCGGCCGAGGGCATCGGCGGCCACCTCGCCACCTTCGCCTCCTCGGCCGCGCTCTACGACGTCGGCTTCAACCACTTCTTCCGGGGCAAGGACGGCGGGCTGGCCGGCGACGCCGTACACATCCAGGGCCACGCCGCGCCGGGGATCTACGCCCGGGCCTACCTCGAGGGGCGTCTCACCGAGGAACAGCTCGACCACTTCCGCCGGGAGATCGGCGGCCGGGGGCTCTCCAGCTACCCCCACCCCCGGCTCATGCCCGAGTTCTGGGAGTACCCGACGGTGTCGATGGGCCTCGGGCCGCTGGCGTCGATCTACCAGGCCCGCTTCAACCGCTACCTGCACCAGCGCCGCATCGACGACACCTCCGGCTCACGCGTCTGGTGCTTCGTGGGCGACGGCGAGACCGACGAGCCCGAGACCCTCGGCTCGATCTCCCTGGCCGGCCGTGAGTGCCTCGACAACCTCACGTGGGTGGTGAACTGCAACCTCCAGCGCCTCGACGGCCCGGTGCGGGGCAACGGCAAGATCATCCAGGAGCTGGAGGCGGTGTTCCGGGGCGCCGGTTGGAACGTCATCAAGGTGATCTGGGGCTCCCGCTGGGACCCGCTGCTCGCCCAGGACGTCGACGGCGTGCTGCTCGACAAGATGAACAGCACCGTCGACGGAGAGTTCCAGCGCTACGCCACCGAGACCGGCGCCTACATCCGCGACCACTTCTTCGGACCCGATCCCCGGCTGCGGCGCATGGTCGACCACCTCACCGACGACGAGCTGCGGACCCTGCCCCGGGGCGGCCACGACTACCGCAAGCTGTACGCCGCCTACAAGGCCGCCACCGAGCTCAAGGGCGCGCCGACCGTGATCCTGGCCAAGACGGTGAAGGGTTGGACCCTCGGTCCCGAGGTCGAGGCTCGCAACGCCACCCACCAGATCAAGAAGATGACCGTGGCCCAGCTGCGGGTGCTGCGCGACCGGCTGTTCCTCCAGGAGCAGGTTCCCGATGAGGCCCTCACCGACGACGCCGACCCGCCGTATTACCGGCCGCCGGAGGGCTCGGCCGAACACACCTACCTGATGGACCGCCGCCGCGCCCTCGACGGGCCCCTCCCCCGGCGGGTGGTGCGCACCACCCGCCCGCTCCGTTGCCCTCCGAGGAGATGTTCACCGAGCTCATGGCCGGGTCGGGCAAGCAGGAGGTGTCGACCACCATGGCCTTCACCCGGCTGCTGCGCACCATGGCCCGGGAGGAGGGCTTCGGGTCGCGGGTGGTGCCCATCATCCCCGACGAGGCCCGCACGTTCGGGATGGACTCGTTGTTCAAGGAGTTCGGCATCTACGCCGCCCAGGGCCAGAAGTACGAGCCCGTGGACCACTCTCTCCTGCTGTCCTACAAGGAGTCCACCAGCGGCCAGCTCCTCGAGGAGGGCATCACCGAGGCGGGGTCGCTGGCGTCGTGGCTGGCCGCCGGCACCTCCTACGCCACCCGGGGCGTGCCCATGGTGCCGTTCTTCACCTTCTACTCCATGTTCGGGTTCCAGCGGGTGGGTGACCTGATCTGGCAGTCGGCCGACGCCCGGGCCCGCGGCTTCCTCCTCGGTGCCACCGCCGGGCGCACCACGCTGCTAGGCGAGGGCCTCCAGCACCAGGACGGCCACAGCCTGATGCTCGCCTCCACGGTGCCGGTGTGCCGGGCGTACGACCCCGCGTTCGCCTACGAGATGGGCGTGATCGTCAAGGACGGGCTGCGGGCCATGTACGGCCCCGAGCCCGAAGATGTCTTCTACTACCTCACCCTCTACAACGAGAACTACCTCATGCCGGCCATGCCCGAAGGGGCCGAGGCGGGGGGTGATCGAGGGGCTCTACCGCTGGGCGACGGCACCCGAGGGCGCGGAGGTCCGGGCCCGGGCCACGGTGCTGTTCTCGGGCACCGCCCAGGGTGCGGCCCGCTTCGCCCAGGCCGAGCTGGCCGAGCACTTCGGGGTGGGCGTGGAGCTCTGGAGCGCCACGTCCTACAAGCGGCTGCGGGAGGAGGCGCTGACCACCGAGCGGTGGAACCGGCTGCACCCGGGCGCACCCGCCCGCACGCCGAGGGTCACCGAGCTGCTGGTCGAGGCGCCCGGTCCCATCGTGGCCGTCACCGACTTCATGAAGGCGGTGCCCGACCAGGTGGCCCGCTGGGTACCGGCCCCGTTCACGCCGCTCGGCACCGACGGCTTCGGCCGCAGCGACACCCGGGAGGCGCTGCGGCGCTTCTTCGAGACCGACGGCCCCCACGTGGTGGTGGCGGTGCTGGCCGCCCTGGCCCGCGCCGGCGACGTGAAGCCCGAGGTGGTGGCCGACGCCATCGCTCGCTACGACATCGACCCCGACGCCATCGACCCCGCCGTCGCTTGAATCGTCGTCAGCGTCGGCGGACGACGGCCAGCAGCAGCCAGGTCACACCGTCGGCGCCGGTGACGGCGCGCAGCTCGGCCGTTCCCGCCGGCACCCGGCCGAGCCGGGCCACGCGCGCACGGTGCGCCCACGAGCCCGGCGGCGGACGATGGTAGGCGAGCCGTCGCCCAACCGGCGGGCGTACGCCGCCAGCACGTCGTCGACGTCGCCGGTCACCCGCAGCACCGCCGACCATCGGGCGGCACAGGCGCACGGGCCCGGTGGCGCCACCAGGGCACTGCCGGCCAGCCGGCCGACGGCTGGACCGTAAGGGGCCACCCACGCGTTCAGCTCGCCATCGGGAAGGGCGGGGAGGCGGGCCGGGAGGGGGACGTGGGGCAGAGGGGCGGTGGGGAGCGGTGGCCGGTTGGCCGGCCGGGCGGGGGTCGGTGGAGCCGGGCGGCCGGTACCAGAGGCTGGCGTGGGAGACCATCCCGGCCCCCGCCGGGCGGCGCTCGAGGGCCACCGCCAGCGATTCGCCGTCGTCCGGATCGAGCAGCCGGGCGGTACACCCGAGGGACCTGGCCGAGCCCTTGCAGCCGCCACCGCGGGCGACCATGCCGAGGCCGCCGGCCTGGTCGACGTAGGTGTTGTACACCGCCACGGGGTCTCCGGTCACGAGCAGCAGGGCCAGCTCGCCGTCCTCGACGGCCGCCCCCGGGAAGCTGGCGCCGAGGAGCAACGAGCCTCGGGCGACGGTGAGCCCTCCGAAGAGCTGCGCCCCCTGCCCGGCGGTCGAGCCGGCCAACACCGGGAAGGGACCGACGGGGCGGTGCTCGACCCGGAAGCGGGTGGAGGGAGGCGCCGAGCGGGAGCCGTCGGTACCGGCCCCGCCGCAGGCGACGGCGAGCACCAGGGCCGCGACCAAGGAGCCGAGCCGATAGGCGAGGCGACCAGTCAGCACGGCGCCTGAGTGCGGCGCAGCCGCACCGCTTGCCTGGACGACGGCTCGACCTTTCCGCGCACCTCCTGGCCCGCCTACGGCGCGGCACCGGGCGCTCACCTTCATCGGCTCGAACCCTACGCTGGGGTCGTGGCCGCCCCGACCTTCCCCGTGACCGGCGACGCCGCCGCCGACCACCTGCTGGAGACCGAACCGCTGGCCCTCCTGCTCGGCATGCTGCTCGACCAGCAGGTGCCGATGGAGTGGGCCTTCAGGGCCCCCGCCACCCTGAAGGAGCGCCTCGGCGGTTCCCTCGACGCCGCCGCCATCGCGGCCATGGCGCCCGAGGAGCTGAAGGCCCGGTTCAGCGAGAAGCCAGCGTTGCACCGGTATCCCGGATCCATGGGAGGCAGGGCCCACGCCCTGTGCCGGTATCTCGTCGAGCACCACGACGGGGACGCGGCCGCCGTGTGGACCCGTGCCCGCGACGGCGCCGAGCTGTTGGCGCGGCTACGGGCCCTCCCGGGCTTCGGCGAGGAGAAGGCTCGCATCTTCGTGGCGCTCCTGGCCAAGCGCTTCGGGGTGCAACCCCCCGGCTGGGAGGAGGCGGCCGGCCCCTTCGCCGACGCCACCCCCCGCTCGGTGGCCGACATCGACTCCCGGGAGTCCTTCGCGACGGTGCGGGCGTGGAAGAAGGCCCAGAAGGCCCAGGGGAAGAGCAAGGCCGACTGAGCCGGCCCGCCGGAGGCCCGGGCGGCTACAACGGGTCGACGGTGGCGGCACCGGCGTCTGACACGTGCTCGCTCCACTGCAGGCCGTCCCAGTAACGCAGCTCGTGGCGCCCGGTTGGGTCCGGGTGCCAGGCGGCCGGCGTGGCCCCGGGCGACATCGAGCCCGCTGGCGGCAGCATGCCAGCCGGAATCGTCGCCCCGACCGGCGGTCCGCCGGCGGCGGGCTGGTAGGCGGCAGGCCGGGCCTCGGGCGAGGCGACCACGGCCGTCCCGCGGGCGGTGAGCGCCTTCCACGACGTGGCCGAGATGCCCCGGTCATAGGTCACGTTGATCACGGCGTTGGCGCCACACTTCTGCGCCTCGCCCCGAAGTTTGGCGTTGGCCTCCTCGGGCGTCTTGTCTTCGAGAACAGCGTCTTGGCGGTGACCCGGGCCTGGACGGGCCCGATCGCCTGGTAGGGGCCATCCAGGTCGCCGGTCAGGATCACCACGTCGGTCATCGCCTGAGTATGGCGTCCCGATCGGTGAGTCGTCAGGGGCCCTGGACGATCTTGAAGCGGGCCCCGGTGGGGTCGGCAACCTCGGCCAGGCGCCCGTAGGGGGTGTCCATGGCGGGCACGATGACCGATCCACCGAGCTCGGTGGCCCGGGTCAGGGTGGCGTCGCCGTCCTCCACGTCGAAGTAGATCGACCAGTGGGCGGGGACTCCGTCGGCCAGCATGGTCGAGGCGTCCATGATGCCGGCCAGCTGGCCTTCGCCCTGGCCCAGGGTGGTGTAGCGGAACTGGGGGGCGTCGCTGACGGTGTGGGTGTCCCACCCGAACACGTCGCGGTAGAACTGCACCGACGCCTCGTAGTCCCGGGTGTGCAGCTCGAACCAGGCGGGCGTGCCCGGCTCGGCCATGACCGCGAAGCCCTTGTGCCGCCCCGGTTGCCAGGCGCCGATGACGGCCTGGCCGGCGTCGGCGACCACGGCCATGCTGCCGAGGTCCATGACCTCCATGGCTTCCACGACCACCTGGCCGCCATGGGCGACGGCGGCGGCGGCGGTGGCCTTGGCGTCGTCGGTGGCCAGGTAGACCGACCAGGCGTCGGGCATCCCGGCCTGGCCGTCGTTCCTCATGGCGCCGGCGACGAGGTCGCCGTCCTTGGCGATGTTGATGTAGCCGCCGTACTCCTCACCGGCGGACTCGGCGGTCCACCCGAACAGCTCGCCGTAGAACGGCAGGCTCCGGTCGGGATCCGAGGTGAAGAGCTCTACCCAGCAGGGGGCACCGACGGGGGCGAGGTCTCGACGAGGCATGAGAGGCTCCTTCAGGGTTTCCAACTGGTCGAGAGCTTGGACGGCCCTACGGCGCGGAACTCACCGGTGCACCTGCCTCGAGCACCGAACGCAGCTCCTCGAGGTGCTCGGGCACGAGGCGCCACCACACCCAGCGCCCCCGCTTCTCGCCGACGATTAGCCCGGCCTCGGCCAGCACCCGGGTGTGGTGGCTGATGGTGGGCTGGGCCTTGCCGAGGGGCTCGAGCAGGTCGCACGAGCACACCTCGCCGGCCGCCACCACCAAGCTGAGCAACCGGAGCCGCACCGGATCGGCGAGGGCGGCGAAGCGGCGGGCCATGGCCTCGGCACGGCGCTCGTCGAGGGGCCCCGCGCTGAGGGGGACGCAGCACTCCCGGTCCTTCATGGGCATCTTTCGCATTGACATTTGTCGATTCGTGTGCGATCGTCGTTCATCGATCAACATCAATCTAACCGGAGGCAGCCCGTGAGCCGCATCCAGCTCGCCCTCAACGTCGACGACCTCGGCCAAGCGGTGACGTTCTACTCGAAGCTCTTCGCCGCCGAGCCGGCCAAGGTGCGGCCCGGCTACGCCAACTTCACCATCGCCGATCCCCCGCTGAAGCTGGTGCTGATGGAGGGCCAGGGCCCGGCCGGTTCGCTCAACCACCTCGGGGTGGAAGTGGCCTCCACCGAGGAGGTCGGCGCCGCCACCGCCCGCCTGTCGGCCGAGGGCCTGCCCACCGCCAACGAGGACGAGGTGAGCTGCTGCTTCGCCGTGCAGGACAAGGTGTGGGTCGACGGCCCCGGGGGGGTGCCGTGGGAGGTCTACACGGTGCTCGCCGACGTGGAGCACCCGGCCGGTGCCCTGCGCGACGCCGCCCCTGACGGTGGCGCCTGCGCCTGCGCCACGCCGGCCGAGGCGGCCGGAGCCGAAGCCGGCTGCTGCTGACGTGAACGACGCCAGCCTCGCCCGGCGGGCCACCGCCGAGGCGGTGGGATCAGGGCTCCTGGTGGCCATCGTGGTCGGCTCGGGGATCTTCGCCCAGCGCCTCTCGCCCGACGACGTGGGCCTCCAGCTGCTCGAGAGCTCGATCGCCACCGGCGCCGGCCTGGTCGCCCTCATCCTGGCCTTGGGGCCGGTGTCGGGAGCCCACTTCAACCCGGTGGTCACCCTGGCCGATCGCCTCCTGGGTGGCCTCCGCGCCGGCGAAGCCTGGGCCTACGTCGGCGCCCAGTTACTCGGGGGCGCTGGCGGCGCGGTGGTGGCCAACCTCATGTTCGAGCTGCCGGCCGCCTCGTGGTCGACCAACGACCGCTCGTCCGTCGGCCTCTGGCTGGGCGAGGTGGTCGCCACCTTCGGGCTGCTCACCGTCATCCTCGGGGTGGTCCGCTCGGGGCGGGCAACGGCCGCCCCCTTCGCCGTCGGTGGCTACATCGCCGCCGCCTACTGGTTCACGTCCTCCACCAGCTTCGCCAACCCCGCGGTGACGGTGGCCCGATCGCTCACCGACACCTTCGCCGGCATCCGACCGGCATCGGTGCCCGCCTTCGTCACCGCCCAGTTCGTAGGTGGGCTGGCCGCGGTGGCCCTCGCCCGCTTCCTCCACCCCTCCATCCCCGCGGCCGACGTCGTGGTCCCCCACGACCAGGCCGACCACCGCTGACAGGAGCCCCAATGGACGATCTCGAAACCCTCGCCCTCGACACCCGCCTCGCGCTGCGCAGTGCCGCGCACCGCCTGACCGGGGAGTTCCACGGCGTCTTCGGCCCGGAGACCATCGAGCTGTTCCTCACCTCCAGCTACGACCAGTTCGCCGGTCGGGCCACCGTCGGACACTTCCTGCCCCTCCTGGCCGAACGCTTCGCCCGCCAGCGGCTGCGAGCCCTGGCCAAGGTCGAGGGCCGGTCCTCCAACGGGCTGCCCATCGTGCTCTTCCTGTGCGTGCACAACGCCGGCCGGTCCCAGATGGCCTTGGGCTGGTTCAACCACCTGGCCGGCGACCGGGCCGTGGCCTGGTCGGGCGGCTCCGAGCCCGGCCTCGAGGTGAACCCCTCGGCGGTGGAGGCCATGGCCGAGGTCGGCATCGACATCACCGCCGAGTTCCCCAAGCCGTGGACCGAGGAGATCGTGCGGGCCGCCGACGTGGTCGTCACCATGGGCTGCGGCGACGCCTGCCCCATCTTCCCCGGGAAGCGCTACCTCGACTGGGAGCTCGCCGACCCCGAGGGCAAGGGCGTGGAGGCGGTGCGCCCCATCAGGGACGAGATCGGCGACCGGGTACGAGGGTTGCTGGCCGAGCTGGACGTCGTCGTCCCGAGCTGACCCGTTAGCCCACGCGGTGCTTCTGGCGGTCCAGCCAGCCGAGCAGCACCGCCAGCGCCCGGGGGTCGTGGCGGAGCTGGTGGCCGGCTCCGCCGATGATGCGGAGGTCGGCCGAGCCGTGGGCGTCGGACACCACCCGGGCGTCGAAGTGGGGCACGGCCTCGTCATCGGACCCGTGGACCACCAGCAGCGGGCGGGGCACGAGGTCGCGAACGGCCACCACCGGGCGGATCTGGCGCAGCTCCCGGCTCCACAGGTCGAGCGAGCGGGGGAAGCCGGCAGTGGTGATCAGCTCGATGTCGCGGGCGTGCTGCAGCAGGCGGCGGGGGTGGCTGGCCCAGTCGTCGAAGTCGGCGGGAGCAGCCAGGGCGGCCACGCCCTGCACGTCGGGTCGGTCGGCGCCGGCGCACACGCACAGGGCCCCGCCCGTGCCGAAGCCGGCCAGCCACACCCCGCGCACGCGGTCGAGGCCGGCCAGGTGGTCGATAGCGGCGAAGACGTCGTCGAGCCAGCCCCGCAGCGAGAAGTCGCCTGGGGACCGTCCGGCTCCCCGGAAGTTGAAGGTGAGGACCACCCACCCCATCTCCGACGCGATCCGGTCGGCCAACTGCGGGAAGGACACCGCCGAGGCGGCCGCCCCCGCCGCACCCTCGGGGAAGCCGTGGCAGAGCACGAGGCCGGGGAGCTCCGGCTCGATCGAGTGGGGGCGGGCCAGGTGACCGGCCAGGCGCAGCCCGCCCGACTCGAACTCGATGCTCACCGGGCGCGGGTGCTCAGCGGTGGGCCGATCCGCCGACGCCGACCTCGTCGTCATCGGCCTCGGCCTCCGCCCGGGCGAGGCGAGCGCCCTCGCAGCGGCCGCAGGCCCGGTACCCCCGGTTGGCCGCCTCGGCCAGGGTGTCGGGCCCGACGCACAGGTAGGTGCGGGCCGCCATCAGCTCGGCGATGCGGGCCTCGTCGGTGCAGTGGTCGAGGTCGTGGACGACCTGATCCCGCTTGTCGCCGAGGAAGCGGTGGTGCTCGAAACGGGTGGGGCGCTCCATGGCGCCACTGTACGAGCGG
>JAUJNP010000005.1:157420-241422 GCA_030448105.1 Acidimicrobiales bacterium
TGAACGGCGAGGGGAGGCGCCCGGGCGGACGCCTCCCCTCAGCACAACTGGTAGGTCTGGGCCAACGTTCGCTACCGGGTGGGACCAACTCCCGGCCGGTGGTCCAGCGGTGTCTGGCGTGGTTTCACCAGGCGGTCCAGCTCGCCACTCAGTGGCCAGCCACCTCCGAGGTCCCGTAACGACAATCGTTCAAGTCGGACCACCTCCTTTCTTCGGTCCCCCCATGAAATCACACACACGGGGGGCTCCGCCTCGCCGTATTGGCGATTTCTACGGGACGGCCAGCCCGGACCGGATGGCCCACGCCGCCGCCTCGGTGCGGCTCGACATCCCGAGCTTGGCCAGGATGTTCGACACGTGGACCCCGGCGGTCCGGGGCGAGATGTAGAGGCGCTCGGCCAGCTCGGCGTTGGTGAGGCCGTCGGCCACCAGGGCCAGCACCTCCCGCTCGCGGGGAGTGAGCTCGGGCGGACCGGCCACCGCGCCCTCGCCCCGGCCGAGCCGGCGCTCGAGGGTGGCCAGCGCCCGGTTCCGCCACCCCGACCAGCCCTGCAGCAGCCGGGCGGCCTCGTCGGCGTGGGCCCCGGCCTCGCCCGGTCGCTGGGCGAGGAGGAGGGCCCGGGCGGCGCCCATGTGGTCGACCGCCCGGTCGGGCGAATCGAGGGGGAGCACGGTCGGCTCAAAGGCGAGGACGGCGGCGAAGGCGGCCACCGCCTCCTCCACCCGCCCGGCGGCAAGGGCCAGGTGGGCTCGGAGCCGGGCCCGGGCAGCACCGGCGCTCGGCGATTCGGTGCCCGCCCACCGGCGGATGCCGTCGATCAGGGGCTGGAGCTCGGCGGCGTCGAGGCCGCGGTCGAGCACGAAGGGGATGGCGATGGCCAGGCTGACGGCGTCGACGCCCTCGACGGCCGCCTTGGCCACCAGGGTGCTGAGGTCGCCACGGGCGGCGGCCACGCGATCGGCCGCCACGTTGGTGGCCAGGCGCAGGGCGGTGAGGTACTCGACCTGCTCGGGGGGCGGTGCGCTCACCTCGGCGAGCGCGGCGGCGGCCGCCCCCACCTCCTCGCGTTCCAGGTGGAGCCAGGCCCGGCGCAGCGGCATCCACCCCGCGAACGACGCCGCCCCGCCCCCCGCGCCCGCCCGATGGTGGCCGGAGGCCCGCAGGTCACGGTCCGACAGCCACCGCTCGGCCTCGGCCATGTCGCCGACGGAGACGGCCACGTCGAAGCGGCCCTCGGCGTAGGCGATCCCAGTCTGGTGATCCCAGCCCGCCCGGCTGGCGGCCGTCCTCATCCGGTCGAAGACGTCGATGCGCTCCTCCGCGCTCAGGTACCCGCTGCCGGCGAACCCGACGTTGTGCCAGGCCCGGGCGGCACTGACCCCCTCGCCCGCCCGGGCGGCCTCCTCGGCCACCGACAGCAGCGTGGCGATGGTGGCGGGCAGGTCCTCCCGCCGGTTGAGCAGGGCGGTGCCCTTCTCCACAAGGGCGGCCAGGCGGACGTCGGGCAGGCCGTGGCGGGCGGCGGCGGCGATGGCCCGGTCGGCCCACTCGCACGTTTCCTCCACCCGCCCCGAGAACATGGCGTGCTGGGCCAGGACGGCCAGCACCCGGGCCTGCTCGGGTCCGTCGTCGAGAAGGTCGAGCTCGGCGACCAGCGCTTCCGCCGTGGCCGCCCGGGCGGCGATGTCACCCCTCTCCCCATGCAGTCGCACGAGGAGGCGCCGCGCCTCGGCCCGGCGCTCGAGGTCGCCGGCGCGGTCGGCCTCGGCCTCCAGGCGCACGGCGTGGTCGACGGCGTCGTCGAGGAGCCCCGACAGCCACGCCGCCCGGGCCGCCCCCGCCCGCAGCTCCCGGTCGCCCTCGGCCTCGGAGAGCCCCAGCTCGGCCAGGTTCAGGGCCTGGTAGCTCGATCCGATGGCCAGGTAGTGGGCGGTGCCCCGGCGGGCCAGGTCGACCACATCGGTGTAACGGCCGGCACCGTGGGCGTGGCGAGCCATGGCCGCCAGGTCTCCGCTCCCGGACGCCCGTAGGGCGTCGAGGGCGGCCTGGTGCAGGCGACGGCGCTCCCGGCCGAGCAGCCGCCCTTCGATCGCCTCCCGGGAGAGGTCGTGGCGGAAGCCGAAGATGTCCGGGTCGGTCTCGGTCAGCAGGCCCTGGGCGATCAGCGCCCGCAGCACGCCGATCAGCTCAACCTCGGCCAAGCCGGTCACGGCGGCCAGGATGTCGAACGACACCCGCCGACCCAGCACGGCGGCGGTCTCCACCACCGTGCGATGTGCGGGGGGCAGGTCGTCGACCTGGCCGCGGACCACCTCGGCCACGTTCCAGGGCAACGGCAGGGAGCAGAGCTGCTCCACGTCGGTGCCACCGGCAGCGACGAGCAGCTCCTCGAGGAAGAAGGGGTTGCCCCCGGTGCGGGCGTGGAGGGTCTCGGCCACGCGGTAGGGGGCCGCCCCGCCGTAGACGGCGGCGAGGAAGTCGGCCACGTCTGCCGGCTCGAGCCGTTCGAGCCGCAGGTGCACGACCGCGCTCAGGCGCTCCAGGCGGGGGATGGCCTCGGCCAGCGGGTGGCGCCGGGTGATCTCGCTCAGGCGGTAGGTGCCGATGAGCACGTCGGGCCCGAGCTCGGGCCGGGCGAGCTGCTCGAAGAGGGCGACGCTCTCGGAGTCGGCCCAGTGGAGGTCCTCGAAGATCACCACCGATCGACGTTCGCCGATCACGTCGACCACGAGCTGCAGGGCGGCCCGGAGGCGTTCGGCCACCGGGGCCTGGTCGTCGGTGGAGCGGCGCAGCTCGGCCAGGCGGTGGTCGTCGGTGGGCAGGTGATCGGACACCGCGTCGAGCAGCAGCTCGAACGGGCGCCCGAGCGCCCCCGGGTCGGCTTGGCCGCCCAGCACCAGGACGTCGTCGGGCAGGTGCTCGACCAGCTCGCGCACGAGGCGGGTCTTGCCCATCCCGGCCTCGCCGCCGACGAGGGCGGTGGCCTTCTCGGGCGCGTCGAGCAGGCCGGCCAGCTGAGCGAGCTGGTCGGAGCGGCCCACCATCACCGGGCTCAGCCCCGGACGCCCGACCAGCACGCTCACACGCTACGGCCCCGCTGGTGTCGCCGACCCCGACAGGACACCCCGGCAGGACGCCCGACTGGACGCGCGGTGCGCGCTCAGCTGGCCCGCAGGTCGAGCCGGGACGACGGCGCCAGGGGGCGGCGGGTACGGAAGCGGGCGGGCGGCGCCGCGGTCCGCACGGTGCCGGCGACCGCCCGCCTCCGGATCCGGCGGACCTCGGCGTCCCGCCGCCGCGAGGCGGTGCGATCGGCCACCAGCACCTCGGTCAGCGGCTGGGTCATCATGGGTCCTCCTCGTCTGTCGGCCCGGTCGGTGGTGACCGTGCCTCGAGGATCAGGATGGGCCCCTGAACCATCCCGCCACATCGGCAGGACGACGTATTTCTCCGGGCGGCGACGACGTAGGCCAGGCGTCACACGCCGGCCTTCCCCGTGCTTCTCGGCGGCGATCGCCCCTCGTTCTCGGGGGTGAATCGCGCCCGTTTTCCGGGGAGTCAGGGTGACGGGTCGTCGCCGGGCTCGGCCACCTGGGGACCGATGGCGCCGATGGCCTCCAGGTAGTCCATGCGGGCGTCGAGCACCGACACCACGTCGGCGTCGGCCAGGTCCCGCCCGGTGGCGTCGGCCACCGCCAGGATGCGGGCCACGGCGGCGTCCTCCTCCACCACCTCCAACCGGCTGTGCCGGTCGCCCTCCTCGGTGGCCGACTCGAGCAGGTCGGCGTCGGCCCGCAGCACCCAGCGCACGTCGTCGTGGGTGAGCCGCCCGGCCACCTCCGGCGGGAGGCGGTCGGCGATGAAGTCGACCGCCTCCTCGAGCTCGAACACCGCCGGGCGGGCCGCCGCCGCCAGCCGCCCGGTCTCCCGGCCGACGACCACCAGCCCCATGACGACCACCAGCACGACTGCTGCGCCGGCCAGCAGCCAGATCACCCCGCCGATGCTAGAGCGGGCCCCGCCGGTCGGGTCAGATGCCGATGCGCTGGGCCAGCAGCTCGCGGTGGTAGGTGGGATCGCCGAAGAGCAGCTCGGAGGACTTGGCCCGCTTGAAGTAGAGGTGGGCGGGGTGCTCCCACGTGAAGCCGATGCCGCCGTGGATCTGGATGTTCTCGGCGGCGGCGTGGAAGTAAGCCTCCGAGCAATAGGCCTTGGCCAGCGAGGCCACCGAGGGCAGCTCGTCGTTGAGCTCGGCCGCGCACCAGCCGGCGTAGTAGGCGGCCGACTTGGCCGACTCCACCTCGAGCAGCATGTCGGCGCACTTGTGCTTGATGGCCTGGAACGAGCCGATGGGCCGGCCGAACTGCACGCGGTCCTTGGCGTACTGCACGGCCATCTCCAACACGAACTGGGCCCCGCCCACCTGCTCGGCGGCCAAGGCCACCGCGGCCAGGTCGAGCACCCGTTCCAGCACGCGCCAGCCCTCGCCCTCGGTGCCGAGGAGGGTGGCCGGGGTGCCCGAGAACTCGAGCTTGGCCTGCTTGCGGGTCTGGTCCATGGTGGACAGCGAGGTGCGGGTGAGGCCGTCGGCGCCGCCGGTGACGGTGAAGAGGCTGACGCCGCCGCCCTCGCCCGTGCGGGCGGCCACGATGATCAGGCTGGCGGTGTGGCCGTCGAGGACGAACATCTTGGTGCCGTCCAGGGTCCAGTCGTCTCCCGAGCGGGTGGCGGTCATGGTGATGCCGGCCTCGTCCCACTTTCCGTTGGGCTCGGTGAAGGCCAGCGTGGCGATGGTCTCGCCCGAGGCGATCCCCGGGAGCAGCTCCTTCTTGGCCGACTCGTCGCCGGAGTGCAGCAACGCCTGGCCGGCCAGCACCACCGAGGAGAAGTACGGGGCGGCCAGGAGGCGCCGGCCCATCTCCTCGAGCACCACGATGAGCTCGATGAAGCTGTATCCCGACCCACCGAACTCCTCGGGGATCACCAGGCCCTGCAGCCCGAGCTGGTCGGCCATCTGGCGCCACACCGACTCGTCGTAGCCCTGCTCGGTCTCCATCTGCTCGCGCACGGCGGCCTCGGAGGACTTCGACTCCAGGAACTGGCGGACCACCTTGCGCAGCTCTTCCTGTTCCTCACTGAAGGCGAAGTTCATCCAGACCCCTGGGGTTGAGTGTGGTTGACGGCCAGCGATGGTGACACGCCGCCCGGGAGGGTGCACGTCGCGTGGTGTCCACCGGTGTACACCGCGGCTACCGTGCCGGTGTGGAGCGCATGGGGATACGGGAGCTGCGGGCCTCGGCGGCGGCGGTGGTGCGGCGGGCGGGGGCGGGCCAGCGCATCGTGGTGACGGTGGGCGGGCGCCCGGTGGCCCAGCTCGGGCCGCTCGAGCCGGTGGCCGGTGAGCCGACCATCGACGACCTGGCCGCCCGGGGCCAGCTGGAGCGGGCCCGCCGCCACGACCGTCCGCCCCCGACCCTCGAGGTGCCCATGTGGGCCGGCGCCCGCCTCGACCGCCTCCTCGTCGAGGTCCGGGGCCGGTAGGCCGCCTCGAGGCCTGTGGCCATCGCCCTCGACACCACCGCGCTGCTGGCCCGCTACCTGTCCGGGCCGTCCCGGGCGGTGGTGCTCGACGCCATGGGCGCCGATCCCGACTGGTGCGCGTCGGCGCTGGCGCTGAGCGAGGCCCTCATGCTCGGCGACCGGCTCTCCGACGACAGCGTCCGCCGGGACGAGCTTCGCCGCGCCCTCCGAGACGACTGGGAACGCATCCATGTGGTGCCGGTGGACTGGCGCTGCCTCGACCGGGCCGCCGAGCTGGGTCGCACCCAGCCGCTGCGCACGGTCGACGCCCTTCACCTGGCCGCCGCCGACCGCCTCCCCCGGCCGGTCACCTTCGCCACCTTCGACCCCCAGCAGATCCCGGTGGCCCTCGCCCTCGGCTTCCACGTCGTGTCCACCCGCGCCGGGTGAACCCTTCACCGCTGACCGGCGGCGTCATCCCCGCGTCGCGCCTCGGCATAGCCCCGCTGGGTCATCTCGAACGACGCGAGGACCTCGAGGAAGAACTCCGACGCCGCGCCCGCGCAATCCTCCAGCTCGCCGGGCTCGTGCCGGTCCCGAAGGGCGCGCAGGAAGGCCTCGTGGTGGATCTGGGAGACATCCAGCAGGCTCAGGTGGCCGGCGATGGCCGACCGGCCGAGCTCGTAAGCCACGGTGCGGGTGGTCTCGTCTCGCTGGGCCAGGTGGCGCAGGAACGCGAGCCGGTAGTCGAGCCGGAAGCGCTCCAAGCGGTCAGCGGTCATCGCCGAGGACCCCGATGGCCGAGTGGCCGGTCCTGCTCCCCGCCGTCAGCCGCTCGAGGAGGGCCAGACCCTCCTCGAGGTCGAGCGTGGTGTGGACGTCGAGGTCCATCCCCAGCTGGACGATGGCGAAGGCGACGTCGGGCTGGATGCCGACGATGACGGTCTGGGCCCCCCGGAACCGCGCCATGTGGGCGAGGTCGGCCAGGCAGCGCGACCCGAACGAGTCGATGACGTCCAGCGCGGCGACGTCGATGATCACCCCGCGGGATCGGAACTGCCCGATGCGGGTCACGACGTCCTGTCGGAACCGCTCCATCTCGGTGTCGTCGAGGGCGGTGTGGATCGACGCGATCAGGAAGTCGCCTTGCCTGAGGATCGATACCAGCATCCCGTTCGCCTAGGAGCCGTCGGACCGGGTCACGTGGAAGCCGAGGAAGCGTTCCGCCTCTTCGATCCCGCCTTGCAGGTCACCGATCGTGTTCATCTTGTTGAGGTCGACGCCGATGGTCACCAGGGTCTGGGCGATCTCCGATGACAGCCCGGTGATGATCACGCTGGCCCCCATCAGCCGGGAGGCGTCGACCGTCTGGACGAGGTGGTTGGCCACCGACTCGTCGATGGCGGGCACGCCGGTGACGTCGATGACCACGACCTTGGCCCGGTGGGTCCGGATGCCGCTCAGGAGCTGCTCGGTGAGCTGCTTGGTGCGCTGGCGGTCGAGCACGCCGATGATGGGCAGGATCAGCAGCCGCTCACGCACCTGGAGCACCGGCGTGGAGAGCTCGCGGATGGCCTCCTGTTGCTGACGGATGACGCGCTCGCGCTCGTCGACGAAGCTGACCGCCACCGTGTTGGCGATGCGGTTGGCGGCGGGCTCATAGGCGTCGAGCACCTCGTTGAGCAGCGAGAAGTCGTCGTGGTACTTCTCGAACAGCGACCGGGCCAGCACATCTCGGAGGAGGAGCACGATCTCCACCACCTCGTGGGTCTCGACCCCGCGAGGGATGATGCGCTCGGACAGGTCGCGGGCGTACTGCTGGAGGGCCTCGACGCTGCCCGTTTCGAGCACCTCGACGTAGTTGTCGTACACCGACGTGGTCTCGGTCGAGATCTCGTGCGGCGTCATGGCCGACAACAGGTGGGCGGCGGTGATGCGGGTGGCCCACTCCTCCCGCAGGGCCGTGCGGTGCTGGCGCAGGTGAGACACCAGCTCGGGGAGCAGCCTCCCGTCGGTGCCCCCCACCTCGATGCCGGGTTCAGCTGTGGTCGCCATGGTGCGCTCCTTCTGCCCGCAATCGGTCAGTTTGGCTGCTGTCTCCACTTGGTCATCACCACCGTGGTGCCCTTGTCGACCTTGGACGTGACCTCGAACTCGTCCATGAGTCGGCGACAGCCCGGGAGCCCGAGCCCCATGCCACCGTAGGTGCTGAACCCGTCCTGTTCGGCCCGGTCCAGGTCGGCGATGCCCGGCCCCGCGTCCCGCGCCACCACCCTCACCCCCGAGCGGCCGTCATCCTCCACCCGGGTGAGCACCACCTCACCCCGCCGCGCGAACTGCACGATGTTGCGGGCGATCTCCGACACGGCGGTGGAGATGAGCGTCAGATCGGTGCCCGAGAACCCAACCTCGGCGGCGACCTCCCGGGCCCGCTGGCGAGCGGCCACCACGTCGGCGTCGCACTCCACCGGCACCTGGACGTCGTCCTCGGCGCCCTTTTCACGGCTTTGCAGCAGCGTGGGGCCCATATCGGAACAGAAGTCGCACTCGAGCAGGTGCTGGCCCGCCTCCAGCTCGCGCTGACGGCGGCGTTCCCCACCCGAGAGAGCCATGAGGACGGGCCGACAGAGCGGCGTGGGCGGGTCGATCCGGCCCAAGGCGAGAAGGTATTCCACCCGCAGCTTGGCCCGAGCCCGCTTGAGCTGGGCCGCCACCGCCCCGGGCGTGGAACCCCATTCCTCGGCCAGCGACGCCGTCTCCCGCCCCTCCAGCTCATGAGCCACCAGCCCCAGTCGCTCACGGGGCGGGAGCTCGGCCAAGGCGACGGCCACCGCCTCGGCCTGCTCACGGAGGACGACATCGTCGTCGGGACCCGGCGGCTCCCACCGGTCGACCAGGCGGTGGAGGTGGCGTTGGCTCCGCTCCTCGCGCCGCCAGAGGCCACTGACCAGGTTGCGGGCGGTCACGATGGCGTAGGGCGCGAGGGCACCGTCGTCGAGCCGGATGCGGGCCGCCATGGTCCGCGCCAGCGTCTCCTGGACCACGTCGTCGAGGGCGCTCTGGTCGCGAAGCCGTCCCCCGACGACCCTCCTGATCAGGGGATCGAGCTCGGCGATCCCGCTCGAGTGACCGGCGGCGTGGACGCTCATTGGCGCACCATCCGCACCCGCTCGGCTGCCTCGGCGCCCACTGCCCGACGTTGCTCCGGGTCGTGCTCGATGAGGAGTCCCTTCCCAGCCGGCGCCCACGGGATGTGGCTGCTCGGCCACAAAGTTTGCCTACTCACGTCATGACCGGGCCCCGGCGAGCTTACGAGGGGTGGACGGCGCTGCCGCCCGACAACCACACCGAACTGAACTGGAGCTCTCCATGCGATCCATCCGCAAGCTTGCCGTTGGCCTGTGCGCAGGTAGCGCACTCACCGTGGGCGCCTGGGCTGCCCCCGTAGCCGCCCAGCCCGTCGTCACCGGGGGCCTCGTGAACGTGACCATCGTCGACTTCGTCGACGTGGAAGACGTCGTCGTCCAGATCCCCGTCAGCGCCGCCGCCAACGTCTGTGACGTCAACGCCGCAGTGCTGCTGGCCGCCATCGAGGACACCGGCTCGGCCAACTGCACCGCCACCTCGGCCTCCAAGGCGAACCGGGGCCGCTGATCAGGCGGGCCACGCCCGATCCAGGAGGGGGCCGGCCTGCGGGCCGGTCCCCTTCCGCGCCACATGGCGGGCGGAGGCGCCGTGTTGCTCCCCCGCCTACCCTTGAGCCATGGGTGCGCCCCCGGACGCCGCAACGCTCCACTGGTCCGACGAACGGGCCGAGATCCACAAGCTGGTGGTGGGACCGGTCGACAACAACGTGTTCGTCCTGCGCTGCCGGGAGACGGGCGAAGCGGTCCTGTTGGATGCCGCCAACGAGCACGACAAGCTCCTCGAGCTCTGCCGGCGGCTGGGCGTGGGGCGGGTGCTGGAGACCCACGGGCACTGGGACCACATCCAGGCTGTGCCGGCGGTGCGTGACGCCGGCTACCGGGTGGCCGTCACCGCCGACGACGCCGGCATGCTCCCGGCCTACGACGACCTGCTCGAGGACTCCTCGGTGGTCGAGGTCGGCCGGCTGCGCCTGCACACCATCGCCACCCCCGGCCACACCCCCGGCTCGATGTGCTTCCGGCTGGAAGGGTCGCCGGTGCTGTTCAGCGGCGACACCCTGTTCCCCGGCGGTCCGGGCGCCACCAAGTTCCCGGGCGGGGACTTCCCCACCATCCTCGCCTCGATCGAGGATCGGCTGTTCTCCACGCTCGACGCCGAGACGCTCGTGCTCCCGGGCCACGGCGAGGACACCACCATCGGGGCCGAGCGGCCACACCTCCAGGAGTGGGCCGACCGGGGCTGGTGAGGTCGCCCATGGATGCGCTGGCGGCCATCCGGTCACGCCGTTCGATCTCCCGCCTGGTGGCCCCGGCCCCGTCCGGCGCCGAGCTGCGCACCATCCTGGAGGCGGCCGCCTGCGCCCCCGACCACGGCTGCCTTCGCCCGTGGCGCTTCGTCGTGCTGGCCGGCTCGGCCAAGGACGCCTTCGGACCGGTCCTCGCCGACGCCACGGTGGCCGACTACCGCGACCGCGGCCTCGAGCCCGACCCGCGCAAGGTGGACAAGGACCGCACCAAGATGGACCGGGCGCCGCTGGTGGTGGCGGTGGTCTGCGCCTACCAGCCGAGCGAGAAGATCCCGGCCGAGGATCAGTACGCCGCCGTGGTGGCCGCCGCCCAGAACGCCTGCCTGGCCGCCACCGCCCTTGGTTACGGGTCCATGTGGCGCACGGGCCCGAACGCCACCAACGTCCACGTGAAGCGGGCGCTCGGGCTGAGCTCGGACGACGCCATCGTCGCCTTCCTCTACATCGGCACCGTCGCTCCCGAACGGGCGAAGGGCCACAACGTCGGGTCGCTCGACGGCCTGGTCACCACCTGGGAGCCGCCGGCGTGAGCGGCGCCGCGCTCCCGGCCGACGAGCGGCCCGTCGACCCCCGCCCCGTGCACACTGCCGATCTGCCCGCCACCCCGGTCCGCGACCGCAACATCCCCGCCCAGGCGTGGGTGGAGGCTCCCGACGAGCTCCGCCGGCTCGGCGACGACATCGGCCAGCCCCTCACCACCTACAAGCGCCGCATCGGTCCGTGGCTGCTGTGGCGGGCGGGACCGGCCACCAAGGCCGACGCCCGCTACTGGGCCGGCCACGCCGAGGACCTCTCCCGCGCCCACACCTTCCGCCTCTTCCCCGACGGCACCGGAGAGGGGTCGGGCCCGAGCGGCGCCACCCACGCGCGGTTTCGCGCCTGGAAGGAAGACCTCCGCGACCACGGCTGAGCGCCGCCGGCCCGGCGCGCCGCCGCGGCCCGGCGTCCGGGGCGGGGGGGCGCTCCGTAGAACACGGGAGCCGCCCCGCGGCCCCGTCGCCCCATCCCAGGAGTCCCCATGAGCCTCGGCCCCCCCGAGATGATCATCATCCTCGCCGTCGTCCTGCTGCTGTTCGGCGCCAAGAAGGTGCCCGACCTGGCCCGGTCCCTCGGCCAGGCCCAACGCGAGTTCAAGCGGGGCACCACCGAGGAGGCCGAGGCCGCCAGGGCCGCCCGCGAGGCCTGATCCGCCGCTGCCCACCCGGGCGCCGGCCGGCGACGCTGCCGGGCGGCGCCGGCCCAATAGCGTCCGGCCGTGGCCACCATGCGTCGGGCGCTCGTGGCGGTTGCCCTGGCGATGTCGGCCGGGTGCGGGATCCACCTGCCCCCCGGCCGGGAGGGGCCAACCGCCCCGGTCCCGTTGCCACCACCGGGCACCATCTTCCCCCGGGCCCTAGCCACCCAGGTGGCGGGCTTGGAGCGGGTCAGCGCCGACTCCCTCGGCGCCGGCGCGCCCGGCCAGCACGAGACCGAGGCCGAAGCCGACACGTTTGCGTGGGGCGCCACGCTCGTCTCCGCCTTCCAGGTGGGCCGCTTGATTACCGGGGGGGCGGCCCGCATCGGCTGGGCCACGACCCTCGACGGCGGCCGCACCTGGAGCCACGCCCTGCTCCCGGAGGCGGCCGAACGGCCCGAGCTGGTGAGCGACCCGGCGGTGGCCTACGACGCCGCCCACGACGTGTGGCTGGTGAACTCCCTGGCGCGACACCGAGACCAGCGCTTCTCCCTGCGGGTGCAGCGCTCGACCGATGGCGCCCGCACCTGGTCGCCGCCGGCCACGGTGAGCGGGCCGGACCGCACCGGGATCGACAAGAACTGGACCACCTGCGACAACGGGCACCGGAGCCCGCATCGCGGCACCTGCTACGTGGCCTGGAACGCCGCCGACCGCGACAGCCAGCTCCGGTTCAGCCGATCGACCGACGGCGGGCGCACGTGGTCCCTGCCGTCGTCGCCGTCCGGCCCGAGCCCGGGGGTCGGCGTGCAACCGGTGGTGCGGCCCAACGGGCGGGTGGTCGTGCCCTACCTCGCCGTCAGGCGCCGCTCCGCTTCGATCAACGCAGTGACCTCCGACGACGGCGGCGCCACCTGGAGCCGCCCCCGCCAGGTCGCCGTGCTCACCGAGCACCCCACCCCCTCGCTGCGGGCGTTCAGCCTGCCGGTGGCCGAGGTGGACGGGCAGGGCCGGGTCTACGTGGCCTGGTCGGACTGCCGGTTCCGGCGGGGCTGCACCGCCGACGACATCGTGCTGACCTCCTCCGGTGACGGGGTCGGCTGGAGGAAGCCGATGCGGGTCCCCCTGTCCGACGGCGAGCCCGCCCGCGACCACGTGCTGCCCGGGCTGGCGGTGACCACGTCGCGATCGGGCCCGACCGGCCTGGCCCTGTTCGCCTACGCCGCCGAGGGGATCGGGGCGCGACGACCGCATCGGTCGGGTCCGGCTGGTGGTGGCCACCTCCACCGACGCCGGGCGGCGCTGGAGCCCCACCCGATCGCTAGGACCACCGATGAACATGGCCGACGTGGCCCTGACCGCCAGCGGCGAAGGCGGTACCGACGACCGGCGTCGACGCTTCCTCGGCGACTACCTGTCGGGCTCGATCACCGGCGGGCGGGCATGGACGGTGTTCGCCCTGGCCCGCCCCTCCCCTTCGCCCGGCCGGTTCGACCAGGCCATGTACGTGCCGGCCGGCGGCGTCGAGCTGGTGGCCGGGGACCGACCGGCCACCACCGCCATCGCCGACTGAGCCCTCCCTCCGACATTTCCACTACGCGCATAGTGCTTTTACAATGGGTCCATGGCCGAAGCTCCGACGCCCCTGTTCGAGATCGATGGCCTGCACGTGTCCGCCCCTGATGGCAGCCCGATCCTGCGCGGGGTGGACCTCACCATCCTCCCCGGTGAGCTGCACGCGCTGATGGGCCCCAACGGGTCGGGCAAGTCCACCCTGGCCAGCACCCTCATGGGCAGCCCCGAGTACACCGTGACCGCCGGGAGCATCCGCTTCCGGGGCGACGACATCACAGACTGGGGCGCCGACCTCCGGGGTCGCGCCGGGATCTTCCTCGCCTTCCAGTACCCCCAGGCCATCCAGGGGGTGTCGGTGTTGAACTTCCTGCGCCAGGCCCTCTCGGCCCGCAAGGGCCTGGACCTGTCGATGCTGGAGCTGCGGCTGTCGATCATGGAGTGGATGGAGCGCCTCGACATGGATCCCGCCTTCGCCGACCGCTACCTCAACGACGGCTTCTCGGGCGGGGAGAAGAAGCGCAACGAGGTGCTGCAGATGGCCATCCTCGAGCCGGAGGTGGCCGTGCTCGACGAGACCGACTCCGGTCTCGACATCGACGCCCTGCGGGTGGTGGCCCGCGGCGTGCAGGAGGTGCGCCGGGACCGACCCGAGCTCGGGGTGCTGGCCATCACGCACTACCAGCGCCTCCTCGAGGAGCTCGACCCCGACCACGTGCACCTGCTGGTCGACGGCCGCATCGTGGAATCGGGGGGACCCGAGCTGGCGCACCGCCTGGAGGACGAGGGCTACGGCGCCTGGCAGCGCCCGGCATGAGCGAGCCCGCGGGGCGAGCGACCCGGCAGCACGGCGAGATCACCCCGCTCGACGTCGCCGCCATCCGCAAGGACTTCCCTATCCTCTCCCAGCGGGTGGGAGACCACCGGCTCGTGTACCTCGACTCGGCATCGTCGTCGCAGAAGCCGACGGTCGTGCTCGACGCCATGTCCGACTACTACGAGACCACCCACGCCAACGTGCACCGCGGGGTGTACGGCATCGCCGCCGAGGCCACCGAGCGCTTCGAGGCGGCCCGGGAGAAGGTGGCCCGCTTCATCGGGGCGCCGTCGTCGCGGGGCGTGGTGTTCACCAAGAACGTCACCGAGGCCATCAACCTGGTGGCCTACTCGTGGGGCCGGGCCAACCTCGGCCAAGGCGACGCCATCCTCCTCACCGAGCTCGAGCACCACGCCAACCTCGTCCCGTGGCTGATGCTGGCCGAGGAGCGGGGGGTGGAGCTGCGCTACCTGCCCCTCGCCGAAGACCACACCCTCGACCTGTCCCGCCTCGACGAGCTGATAGACGGGGTGAGGCTGGTGAGCGTGTCGGCCATGTCCAACGTGCTCGGCACCCTCACCCCCGTGCGGCGCCTGGCCGACGCCGCCCACGCCGCCGGCGCCCTGTGCCTGGTCGACGGCGCCCAGTACGCCCCCCACCTGCGCACCGACGTCGTCGAGCTGGGCTGTGACTTCTTCGGGTTCACCGGCCACAAGGCGCTCGGGCCCACCGGCATCGGGGTGCTGTGGGCCCGGCCCGAGCTGCTCGAGGCCATGCCCGCCTTCCTGGGCGGCGGCGAGATGATCCGCGACGTCCGTCTCGACGGCTGGACGCCCAATGAGGTCCCCTGGAAGTTCGAGGCGGGCACGCCGCCCATCGCCGAGGTCATCGGGCTGGGGGCGGCCGTCGACTACCTCGAGGGGCTGGGGATGGAGGCGGTGCGAGAGCACGAGGTCTCCCTCACCGGCTACGCCCTGCGCACCCTCACCGAGCGCTTCGGCGACGACCTCACCATCCACGGCCCTCCCGAACCCGCCCAGCGGGGCGGGGTGCTGTCGTTCGCCTTCCAGGACGTGCACCCCCACGACGTATCCCAGGTGCTCGACCAGCAGGGCGTGTGCGTGCGGGCCGGCCACCACTGCGCCAAGCCCCTCATGCGCCGGCTGGGCGTCGGCGCCACCGCCCGAGCCTCGCTCTACGTCTACAACGACACCGACGACGTCGATGCGCTGGCCGAGGCCCTGGGCGATGCATCAGACTTCTTCGCCTTCTGAACCGACTGCGAGACGACATGCCCGGCCTCGAAGACCTCTACCGAGAGATCATCCTCGACCACTACCGCAACCCCCGGAACCGGGGGGAGCTCGATGCCCCCCCCGCCCACCGGGTGGAGGGCTTCAACCCGCTCTGTGGCGACGAGATCGTGGTGTTCCTCGACGTGGACGACGGGGGCCGGATCGACGAGATCCGCATCGCCGGCCAGGGGTGCTCCATCAGCCAGTCGTCGGCGTCGATGATGTCCTCGGCGGTGAAGGGCAAGACCATCGGCGAGGCCCGGGCCGTCACCCGGGCGTTCAAGTCGATGATGTCGATCCACGAGTCGGAGCTCGACGGCGAGGCCACCGACGGCGAGCTGCCCGCCTCTCCATCCGACGACGTGAAGCTGGGCGACCTCGAGGCGCTGCGAGGCGTGGTGAAGTTCCCCGTCCGCATCAAGTGCGCCACCCTCGGCTGGAACACCCTCACCCAGGGCCTCGACGAGGTGGCCACCGGCGCCTGACGGGCAACCGCTGAGCGGGGGGCTACAGCCCGACGAGGAACACGAGGGCCCGCAGCAGCTCGAAGCAGTCGCGGCAGTCGATGGCCAGGGTGCGGGCGTCGAGGGCCTCGGCGCCCGGGTAGAAGGCCCGCACGTACGCCGCCGCCACGTCGCGGTAGGTGACCTCGAGGTGCCACTCGGCGGGAAGGTCGGGCACGGCCGGCGGTCTCACCCCGAGGGCCGCTTCCGCACCGGCCCGGATGGCCGCTACGGCGTCGGCCGGGTGCAGGCTGGTGGTGGAGGCCCCTGCCCCCGACTTGACCGCCACCGCCACCGTGGCGGGCCACCGCTTCTCGGCCTCGGCGCAGATGGCCTCGTCGCCGGTTACGAGCACCACCGGCACCCCCACCGACGCGGCCGCCCAGGTGTGGATGGCCAGCTCCGACAGAGGCTCACCATTGAGGGTGACGGCGTGCAGCTTGCGGGAGGACAACGTGTGCGAGAGCGGGTTGCCGCCGTCGCCGGCGCCCGCGTGGTAGCCGACGAACAGGGCGGCCTGGAAGGTGGCGTCGAGTCCCTGCACCATGGCGAAGGGGTGGCCGTTGTACCCCCGTACGAGGCGCGCCGGTGCCGGTAGGGCAGCGGCGCTGAGGTTGCGGCCGTCGCCGTGGGCGTCCTTCACGACGATGTCGGTGGCCCCGGCGGCCAGGGCACCCTGGCAGGCGGCGGCCACCTCGGCGTCCATCTGGGCCTGGAACTGGCGGTACTCGGGCGATCCCTTGGTGCAGTCGTCCCGGGAGGTGGCGCCGGCCACGCCCTCGATGTCGGCGCTGACGAAGACCTTCACCCGAGCAGCTCGTCGATGGCGCGGGCCAGCTCGAGGTCGCGGGCGGTGATGCCGCCGGCGCCGTGGCTCACCAGGTCGATGGTCACGGTGTTCCACGAGTTCGACCAGTCGGGGTGGTGGTCGGCCTTCTCGGCCAGCAGGGCGACGCGGGTCATGAACGCGAACGCCTCGGAGAAGTCGGTGAAGGTGAGCTCGCGGTGGAGCTTGCCGTCGACCTCGGACCAGTCCGCCTTGCTCACGATCCCTGTCTAGCCGAGGGGGTCGGCGAAGGGATCAGGCTCGGCCGGTGCCGGCGGAGCGGCCTCGGCATCCTCGTCGCCGAGGAAGGCGGCGTAGCCCTCGCGCTCGACCACGTCGGCCAGCTCGGGACCACCGGATTGGCGGATCTCGCCCCGGACCAGGATGTGGACCACGTCGGGGCGAAGCTCGGTGAGCAGGCGCCGGTAGTGGGTGATGGCCAGCACCCCGAGCCCCGTCTCCTCGGTGGCCTGCTCGATCCGGCGGGAGCAGGCCCGGAGGGCGTCGACGTCGAGGCCGGAGTCGAGCTCGTCGAGGACGGCGATGCGGGGCTCGAGCACGCCGAGCTGGAGGGTCTCGTTGCGCTTCTTCTCCCCGCCGGACAGGTCGACGTTGAGGGGCCGGGTGAGGAAGCGGGCGTCGAAGCCGATGCGCTCCGCCTCCCCGACCATCCGGGCCCGGACCTCGTCGGGGTCGCGGCCGGCGGCGGTGAAGGAGGCCACGAGCATGTCGTCGAGGGAGACCCCCGGCACCTCCGTGGGGTACTGCATGGCGAGGAACAACCCGGCCTGGGCCCGCTGCCAGGGCTCCATGGTGAGCACGTCGGCCCCGTCGAGGGTCACCGCACCGCCCAGCACCTCGTAGCCCGGACGGCCCATCACGACGTGGGACAAGGTCGACTTGCCCGACCCGTTGGGGCCCATAACCGCGTGCACCTCGCCGCTGCGCACCACCAGATCGATCCCCCGCAGGATCTCCCGGCCCAGCACCCCCGCCCGCAGGCCCTCGATGCGGAGCTCGGTCATGGCAACCTCACCCACAGCTCCTTGCCGTCGTGGTCGATCTCGAACACCGGCACCGGCCGGGTGGCGGGCAACGACGTGGGGACGCCCGTCACGAGCGAGAACGTCGACCCGTGCTTCCAGCACTCCAGCTCGCGCTCGCCGGGGTGGACCTCACCCTCGCTGAGGGAGATGTTCTGGTGCGTGCAGGTGTCGCCGATGGCGTAGAAGTCGTCGTCGATGCGGACCACGGCGATGGGGTGGCCGTCGACCACGAACCGCCGGGCCTCGCCCGCGGGCACGTCGGCCACCGCGCACAGCCGTTCCCTGCGGGGGCTCAACCGTCCTCCTGCTCGCGCCGGTCGAGCTTGCCGGCGATGCGGGCCCGCAGGGGGTCGAGCACGGCGGGCACGGGGATGCGGGCGAGGACCTCGTCGAAGAACCCGGCCACCACCAGCCGCTCGGCCACCCGGGGCGGCACCCCCCGGCTCTCGAGGTAGAAGCGCTGCTCGTCGTCGACCGGGCCCACGGCCGACGCGTGGCTGCAGTGCACGTCGTTGTTCTCGATCTCCAGGTTGGGGACCGACTCGGCCCAGGCGTGGTCGGAGAGCTTGATGTTGCGGTTGGTCTGGAAGGCGTTGGTGCCCCGGGCTTCCTTCCGGACCCGGATCAGGCCGGTGTACACCGAGCGGGAGTGACCGCCTACCGCCCCCTTGAACAGCAGGTTGGAGGTGGTGTCGGGCGCCCGGTGGTCCTGGAAGGTGCGGAAGTCGAGGGTCTGGGCGCCCTCGCCGAAGTAGGCGGCCAGCAGGTCGCCGGTGGCCCCCCGCCCGGTGAGGCGGCAGTCCGTGCGGAGCCGGGCGTAGTCGCCTCCGAGGGCGGTCGACGCCGCCAGGAAGGTGGCCTCCTGGCCCACCTGGCTGACCTGGTTGGCGATCTGCCAGACCCGCGGCCCGAGCTCCTGCACCGCTACGTAGGACACGCGGGCGGCCCGACCCACGTCGATCTCCACCACCGGCGCCACCAGGGCGACGATGTCGGGCGACGCGTAGCGCTCCAGCACCGTGAACGCGCTGCCCTCACCGGCCTGGATGATGACCCGGGGGAACACGGCGTGGCCGTCGGCGGTGACGCGCTGGGTGATCACGATGGGCCGAGCGACGGTGAGACCGGGCCGTACCCGGACCACCAGTGCGGGCGGGGAGAAGGCGGTGTTGAGCTCGGCGAAGGCGTCGGGACCCTCGTCGACCACCGAGCCGAGGGTGTCCTCGCCGCCCGCGACCTGGTCGACCGGCCCGATCTCCAGCCCGGGGTCGAGCGACGAGCTGCCGTCGGGGTCGGGCACCATCCGGCCGTCGACCACCAGCACGCTGATCGCCCCCGGCACCAGGCCCTCGGCGTCGACCTGGGCGATCGGAGCCACCGCGTCAGCTCGGGCGGGCGAGAACGCATCGAGGTCGAGCTCGTCGACGCGGCTGTAGCGCCACACCTCCTCCTCGCTGCTGGGCAGGCCCGCCTCGGCGTACCGCCCGGCGGCGGCCGCCCGCCGCGAGCGGAGCCAGTCCGGCCCGTCGAGGGCGGCGGCGGCGTCAGCGGTGAAGGAGCTCAGCGGAGACCTCTCGGGGGAGCGGGCGAGCCGCCAGGTGCGCTGCGCGACCCGCGGAGCCTACCGGGAGGAGGAAGCCCGCCGGCTGGGCCGGGCTCCGTGCCGGGGGGCTCCCCGGTTGGACCAGCACTCAGTGGCGGCGGCGGCGGCGGAAGATCCGCTTCCAGCGATCTCCCCGGGGGCCGGCGGCCTGCTCGGCCCGGACCTCGGCCAGCACGGTGGGACCGGCGGCGTTGACGATGTCCTCGGCCTCGTCGAGCAGGGCGGCGATGTCGTCGGGGCGCTCGTCGAGGCCCGGCGGCTCCGGCGGGGTCTCGGGAGTGACCAGGGAGCCGTGCGCCCAGTTCACGTCAGCCAGGCGAGGTTGGAACGCCTGGCAGTCCGCCGGGCAGCGCCACGGCGCCTCCGGAGCGAGGTCCAGGTCGCACTTGCGCACCGTCTCGCCGTTTCGGTACGTGCGGGACTCGAAGAACTTGCAGTCCTGGCGCATCGGCATGGCTCAGCCGACACTGCCTTCCACGTCCTCCGACCCCACCCGCCACCCTGAGGGGGTCGGCTGAGCTTCGCTCATCCGACACTGCCTTCCACGTCCTCCGACCCCACCCACCACCCTGAGGGGGTCGGCTGACCCCATCGGGGTCATCCGACGCTGCCTTCCATCTGGAGCTCGATGAGGCGGCTCCACTCCACGGCGTACTCCATGGGCAGGGTGCGGGTGACGGGCTCGATGAACCCGTTGACCACCATGCCCATGGCCTGCTCCTCGGAGAGGCCGCGGCTCATCAGGTAGAAGAGCTGCTCGTCGGCCACCTTCGACACGGTGGCCTCGTGGCCCACGACGGCGTCGCGTGCCCCCACCTCCATGTACGGGAAGGTGTCGCTCACCGAGTCCTCGTCGAGGATCAGGGCGTCGCACTGCACGTGGCTCTTGCAGCCGTAGGCGTCGTCCTCCACCCGCACCAGGCCGCGGTAGCTGGTGCGGCCGCCGTCCTTGGAGATGGACTTGGACACGATCTTGGACGTGGTCTCGGGGGCGGCGTGGACCATCTTGGCCCCGGCGTCCTGGTGCTGGCCGCCGCCGGCGTAGGCCACCGACAGCACCTCGCCCGAGGCCTTGGGGCCGACCATGTAGACGGCTGGATACTTCATAGTCAGGCGGGAGCCTATGTTCCCGTCGATCCATTCCATGTGGCCCTCGGCCTCCACCCGGGCCCGCTTGGTGACCAGGTTGAAGACGTTGTTCGACCAGTTCTGGATGGTGGTGTAGGTGACCCGGGCACTGGGCTTCACCGCGATCTCGACCACCGCCGAGTGCAGGGAATCCGACGTGTAGACCGGCGCCGAGCAGCCTTCGATGTAGTGCACCTGGGAGCCCTCGTCGGCGATGATGAGGGTGCGCTCGAACTGGCCCATGTTCTCGGCGTTGATCCGGAAGTAGGCCTGTAGCGGCATCTCCACGTTCACGCCGGGGGGCACGTAGATGAAGCTGCCGCCTGACCACACCGCGGTGTTTAGGGCGGCGAACTTGTTGTCGTTCTTCGGGATGATCGTGCCGAAGTACTGCTTCACCAGCTCGGGATGCTCCCGCAGCGCCGTGTCCATATCGGTGAAGATCACCCCTTGACGCTCCAGGTCATCCCTATTGCGGTGGTATACCACTTCCGATTCGTACTGGGCTGTGACACCGGCCAGATACTTGCGTTCGGCTTCGGGGATGCCGAGCTTCTCGTAAGTGTCCTTCACCGAATCCGGCAGCTCGTCCCACGCGTCGACCTGCTTGTCGGTGGGCTTGATGTAATAGAAGATGTCGTCGAAGAAGATCTCCGACATGTCGCCGCCCCAGTTGGGCATGGGGCGCCGCTCGAAGTGCTGGAACGCCTTGAGCCGGCTCTGGAGCATCCAGTCGGGCTCGCCCTTCATCCACGACATCTCGTTGAGGATGTCGGTGTCGAGGCCACGCTTCGGCTTGAAGACGTAGTCCTCGGCGTCGGACCAGCCCAGCTTGTACCGGCCGAGGTCGAGATCCTGGACTGCCATGGGCGTTCCTTCGATGGACGGCGGAGATTTCTCCTACGCCGATAGTAACAACCCCCCGCACCGGTCCCACGGCCCGAGCGGTCAGAACCGGCCAGTGCCGTCAGAGCAGGGCGGTCGGGTCCCAGAAGCCGGGCACCGGGGCCTTGGCCTCCCCGGCGGCGTAGGCCGCGAGGCGGGCGCGGCCGGCGGGGTCGAGGATCTCGACGGCGTCGAAGACCAGGCCGGGCCCGGGGGCCCGGAGGGTGCGCCCCAGGGCGGAGTGGGCCGGCGGCAGCCACGACGTGAGCAGCACCACCCGATCGCACCCGGCCGCCCGCATGGCGGTGGCCCGCCCCAGCGCGGCCAAGGCGGTGTCGGTGCGGACCAGGCCCGATCGGGGTGTGGTGAAACCGCCGGTGATGTCGAACCACCACAGCCGGCCGGTGGCGTCGAGCGCGGTGCGGTCCGCCTTGCACGCCACTCCCCGCACCGCGACCGGCGCCGGCGAGACCTCGGAGAAGCCCGCCTCCTCCAGCAGGGCCGTGGCGAGGGCGCTCATGGACTGCCCCCGCTCGACGGCGTCGTCGAGGTAGGTGTCGCGCCCCGGGGCGGCCACCTCCGCGGCCACCCGGCGCCGGGCGATCTCCACGTAGGACGGGTCGGTGTCGTAGCCCACCCACCGGCGCCCGGCCCGAGCGGCGGCCACCGCGGTCGTGCCCGAGCCCAGGAACGGGTCAAGCACCAGGTCGTCGATGAAGGTGTGCAGGTGGATCAGCCGCTCTGGCAGCTCCACCGGGAACGGCGCCGGGTGACCCACCCGTGAGGCCTGCTCCGGCGCCAGCTCCCACACGTCGAGGGTGGCCTGGAGGAAGTCGTCGTGGGTGACGGTGTCCAGGTGGGGCAGTCCCTCGGCCGCCCGCTGCTGACGGGACCGGGCCCGGGCGAGGCGGCCCTTGCCGGCCACGATCACACGCTCGGTGACGTCGCGCAACACGGGGTTGCGGGCGCTGGCGAACGTGCCCCAGGCGCAGGACCCGCCCGCCCCCCGGGCCTTCTGCCACACGATCTCGCCCCTCAGGAGCAGGCGCAGGTCGTCCTGGAGGATGCGGGTGACGTCGGCGGCCAGGCTGCGGAACGGGCGACGGCCCAGGTTGGCCACGTTGACCGCGATCCGACCGCCGGGCTCGAGCACGCGGGCGCACTCGGAGAACACGTCGCGGAGCATGGTGAGGTACTCCAGGTAGCTGCCCGGGACGTCGCCCCGGCCCAGTTCCTCCTCGTAGGCCTTCCCGGCGAAGTACGGCGGGGAGGTGACGACCAGGGCCACGCACGCGTCGGGCAGCTCGGCCATGTCCCTGGCGTCGCCCACCAACAGGGGCTCGGCCGGCTCGTGGCGCACGACCGCCTCGTCGTCGGAGAAGGCTGGGGGCTCGAAGCGGTCGTAGAAGGCGGAGGCGTCGTGGCTCTCGCGCCGGCCCACCCCGAAGTTCGACGTCGCCGTCGGCCGCCTCCGAGGTGCCATCGGTTCCCGACTCTAGGTGCGGGCCAGGCCCCTCACCCACGTCTCGTAGAGGGCGGCGTAGCGCCCGCCGGCGTCGCGGAGGTCGGCGTGGGTGCCCAGCTCCACCAGGCGACCTTCGTCGACCACGCCCACCCGGTCGGCCCGCTCCGAGGTGGCCAGCCGGTGGGCGATCACCACCACCGTGCGCCCCTCCATGAGCCGCTCCAGCGCCCGCTCCACAAGGGCCTCGGTGCCCGGGTCGAGGCTCGAGGTGGCCTCGTCGAGCACCAGCACGGCCGGGTCGGCCAGCGCCGCCCGGGCGAGCGACACGAGCTGCTTCTCGCCGGCCGAGAGCCGCGTGCCCCGCTCGCGCACCTCGGTGTCGAGGCCGTCGGCCAGGCCGAGGAACCGCTCGCGCACGCCGATGACCTCCATGGCCGCGTCGACCTCGGCATCGGTGGCCCCGGCCCGGGCGATGCGCACGTTGTTGCGGATGGTGCCGTTGAAGAGGAACCCCTCCTGGGGCACCACCGTGATCCGCTGGCGTAGCGAGGCGAGGGTGGCGTCGCGGAGGTCGACCCCGCCGAAGGTGATGCGCCCCTCGGTGGGGTCGTAAAGGCGAGCGATCAACTTGGCCAGGGTGGACTTCCCGGCGCCGGTGGGCCCCACCAGGGCCAGGCGCTCGCCGGGCTCGATGGCGAGGTCCACGTCGCGCAGGACGGGGGCGCCGGCGCCGTAGGCGAAGGACACCGCCGCCACCTCGACCACCCCTGAAGGGGGCAGATCGACCGCGCCGGGGCGCTCAGGGATGTCGACCGCGGTGTCGAGCAGGCCGAACAGCTTGTTGAGCCCGGCGCCGGCCGACTGCACCTGGTTGAACAGCTGGGAGAGCTGCTGCACCGGCTCGAACAGGTTGGACAGCGACAGGACGAAGAAGGCGATGGTGCCCACGGTGACGATGTCGCGGGTGACCATCCAGCCGCCGATGCCGACGACGAGCGCGGTGGTGCCCAGGCCGGCGAGCTCGATCACCGGCAGGTACCAGGCCTGTATGCGCACGGACCGCATGTGGGCGTCGTAGAGCGTGCGGTTGCGCCGACCGAACCGGCCGACCTCGACGTCCTCGCGGGTGTAGGCCTGGATGACCCGGACGCCGGTGATGCCCTCCTGGAGGGACGACAGCATCATGCCGATGCGGTCGCGCACCGAGAGGTACGCACGGTTGGAGTCGCGCTGGAACTTGACGCTGGCCAGGATCACGAACGGCAGCGGGATGAGGCAGATGAGCATCAGCTGCCAGGACACGATGGCCAGCACCACGACTGACAGCACGATGAGCAGGGCGCTCGACACGAACTGGAGCAGGCCCATCTGCACGAGCTCCTGGAGCGAGTCCACGTCGGAGGTCATGCGGGACACGACGACGCCGGCCTTCTCCCGGTCGTAGAACGGCATCGACAGGCGCTGGAGGTGATCGAAAACCCGCACCCGCAGGTCGCGCAGGAACCCTTCGCCGACCCGGCCCACCAGCACCACCTGGAACCGGTTGGCGAGGAACCCGAGGGCGGCCACCACGAGATACGCGATCACGGCGGCGTCGAGGGCGCCGGCGTCGCCCGCCTTGATGCCCCGGTCGATCCCCCGCTTCACCAGGTAGGGACCGCCGAGGGTGGCCAGCGTGTAGACGACGATGAGGGCGAGGGCGAGGCGCAGCTGCAACCGGTAGGGCCGCAGGAACCGCCAGATCCGCCGCAGCACCCGCGTGGCCGCCTCCCGGTCGAGCTGGTCCTCCTCGGACACACCCGCCATCGACCACATCAGTCGACCACGCTCACATCGGCTCCGGGCACGTCGGCTCCGGGCACGTCAGCGCCGGGCACGTCGGCGCCGGCCGCGTCGGAAGCTCGCTCGGCGTCGGTGCGCTCGGCGTCGGAGGTGAGCGAAGCCGCCGCCAGAACCGACCGGTAACGCGCGCTGGCAGCCAGCAGCTCGTCGTGGGTGCCGGTCGCCGCCACCCGGCCCCGGTCGACCAGCACCACCCGGTCGGCCAGGGCGATGGTGGCCGGCCGGTGGGCGATCACGATGGTGGTGCGGCCCTTCATCACCTCGGTGAGGGCGTCGCGGATCTCGTGCTCCTTGGTGGGGTCCACCGCCGAGGTGGCGTCGTCGAGGATGAGGATGCGGGGGTCGGCGAGGATGGCCCGGGCGATCGCGATGCGCTGGCGCTGTCCCCCGGAGAGGGAGTAGCCCCGCTCGCCGATCTCGGCGGCGTAGCCCTCGGGTAGCTGGCGGATGAACTCGTCGGCTCCGGCCAGCCGAGCCGCCCGCTCGATGGCCTGGGCGCTGGCGTCGGGATCGGCGAAGGCGATGTTGTTGGCGATCGAGTCGCTGAAGAGGAAGGTCTCCTCGAACACGAGGCCCACCGCCCGGCGCACGTCGCGCACGGGCGCCTGGCGCACGTCCACGCCGTCGATGCACACGCGGCCGCCGTCGACGTCGTAGAACCGGGGGATCAGCTTCGCCACCGTGGACTTGCCGCTCCCGGTTGCTCCCACCAGGGCCACCGACTCACCCGGGGCCACCACCAGGTCGAAGCCGTCGAGCACGGTGGCGCCGCCGCCGTAGCCGAAGCGCACCTGCTCGAAACGCACCTCGCCGCCGCCGGGGGGCAGTGCAACCGGACGGGGAGGGTCGACGATCACCGGCTCGGTGGCCAGCACCTCGTGCACCCGCTGGGCGGAGGCCGCCGCCCGCTGGGACTGGGCCACGATCATCCCGAGCATCCTCAGCGGCCAGATCAGCAGCACCACGTAGGCGTTGAACGCCACCAGCTCGCCGAGCTGCAGGCGCCCGTCGAGCACGAGGTGCCCCCCGTAGGCGAGCACCGCCACCAGGCCGAGGTTGGGGAGCAGCTCGAGCGCGGGCCAGTACCGGGCGCGGATGCGGGTGGCCTCCATGGCCGCCTCGTAGAGGTCGTCGGCCTCCTTGGCCAGCCGGGCCTGCTGGGTGGGCTCGGCGCCGAAGCCCTTCACCACCCGCACCCCCGAGACCGTCTCCTCCACCACGCCGGCCAGCTCGGCCGACTCCTGCTGCACGGCGACCATGGTGGGGTGCAGGCGGGTGGAGAAGCGCTTGGCGAACACGTTGACCAGCGGCAGGGTGCCCAGGGCCAGCAGCGCCAGCAGCCAGTTGGTGCGCACCAGGATCACGGTGACGGCCAGCACCGTCACCCCGTTGGAGATGGTGAGCGGGATGAGGACGATGAAGTTCTGCACCTGCTGGAGGTCGGTGTTGGCCCGGCTCATGAGCTGGCCGGTCTGGGCCTCGTCGTGGAAGGAGAAGTGCAGCCGCTGCAGGTGGGCGAACATGCGGTCGCGCAGCACCGCTTCGGACCAGCGGGCCTCGCGGAAGGCGTAGTAGCGGCGCAACCCCGTGAAGGTGGCCGACAGGACACCGGCGGCGCCGATGATGAGCGCCCAGCGGGTGATGGCCCCCTGGTCGCGCACCTCGATCCCGTGGTCGATGGCGAGCTGCACGAGCTTGGGCACGCTGACCTTGCCCACCGTCCACACCAGGCCCACCAGCACGCCAATGGCGATGCCGCGGGTCTGGGAGCGCATCTGGGCGCGCACCAGCCGCCATCCCTCGGTGGACGGCGGGGTCGGGACGGGCGCCCCCTCGAGGCTCGGCTGGCGCTCGGTGACGGGAATCGTGCCCTCTCTCGTCCGCGGCCAGCCCTGCGCTTGACCCGCCGGTCAAGGGTACCGCCGGCCCCGGCCCTCGGGCCACGGAGTTGGCGTGCCCTACGGTCATCTCGTGGGCACGGCGCGACGCGGCAGCATCACCCGGCGAGCCTGGACGGTGGGCACGACGTTCGCCCGCCACATGGCCCGTCGATCCGACCCGCTCCCTCGCCGGGTTCGCACGGCGTTCACCGACCTCGGACCGACCTACGTGAAGGTCGGGCAGGTGATCGCGTCCAGCCCCGGGCTCTTCCCGCCCGATTGGACCGAGGAGTTCGCGTCGCTGCGCGACAAGGTGCCGCCCTTCCCCGGCGACCAGGCCCGCCGCATGGTGGAGGAGGACCTCGGACGCCCGCTGCGCTCGGCGTTCGCCACCTTCGACGAGGTCCCCATCGCCGCCGCCTCGATCGCCCAGGTGCACGGGGCCACGCTGCTCGACGGCTCCGAGGTGGTGGTGAAGGTGCAGCGCCCCGGCCTGGAGCACCAGGTGCGCGACGACCTGCGGGCCCTGCTGTTGCTGTGCGAGGTGCTCGAGCGCATCCCGCAAACCTCGGTGGGCTCGCCCCGGGCGCTGGCCGAGGACTTCGCCCGCACCCTCCACGAGGAGATGGACTTCCGCCTCGAGGCCGACAACATGGAGCGGATGCGCGGCATCCTCGGCCGCTCGGGGATCAGCGACTGCCGGGTGCCAGTGGTGCACCACGACCTGGTGGGCCGCCGCGTGCTGACCATGGAGCGCATCCGCGGCCTGCGCTTCACCGACGTGGAGGGCATGCGGGCCAAGGGCATCGACACCGAGCGACTGCTCCGCCTCGGCGCGCAGACCGTGGTGGAGGGCGTGCTGGTCCACGGCTTCTTCCACGGCGACCTCCACGCCGGCAACATCTCGGTGCTACCCGACGGCACCTTCGTGCTGTTCGACTTCGGCATCGTGGGCCGGCTCACCGAGAGCGCCCGCGGCCGCCTGGCCATGTACCTGATGGCCGTCACCACCAACGACTACCCCACCATGGTGCGGGCCCTGCGCTCGTTCGGCTCGGTGCCGCCCGACGTCGACGTGGAGGAGATGGCCGCCACCGTGCGCCGGCTCTACGAGCCTTTCATCACCAACGGCGTGGTCACCGCCCAGCTGGGCGAGCTGATGGACACCATGATCCGCTCGATGGTGCAGTACCGGGTCCGCATACCCCGCGAGCTGGTGCTGCTGTCCAAGCAGATGCTGTACCTCGAGGGTGCCGCCCACGCCCTTGCCCCCCACGCCGACCTGCTCCAGGAGCAGAACGTCATCTACGCCACGCTGATGGAGAAGTACCCGGCCCTGGCCATGGAGATCATGGTCGCCATCGCGCGGGGCCAGGAGATGGACGCCGCCATCGCCTCGGGTGCCGCCCCCGCCTGACCTACCCGGTGGGTCCTCGGCGCTGGCATCGACGAGCCGGTAGCCCACGCCGGGCTAGGTCACGGCGGGACCGGCCGGGCGCGTCGCCCAGCTTCTTGCCGAGCTGGCTGACGTCGCCCGCCCCGGCGGCCGGCGGTAGCGTGTGGTGGTGACCGACGTGGCCGTCGAGGGCGCGGGGCGTGCCGTCGTGGGGGCGGGCGCCACCCCCGGGTGGAGCGCCCCGCCCCGGCGCCGACCGTGGATCATCCCGACCGTGGTCGGAGTCGGCGTGGCCGCCGCCACCGCCTACACCGCCGTTCTGGACCCCAGCACCGACCAGGCCTTCCCGCTCTGCCCGCTCAAGTACGTTACCGGCGCCGACTGCCCCGCCTGCGGAGGCCTGCGGGCGGTGCACGCCCTAAGCCGGGGCGACGTGGTCGGGGCGGCCGACCACCACGTGCTGCTCGTGATGGCCGTGCCGTTCCTGCTGGTGGGCTACGGACTCTGGCTGGCCCACACCCTCGGGGCCAAGGTGCCCCGGGTGCGCCTGTCGGGTCGCGCCATCGGCGCCCTCGTGGCCCTGCTGCTGGTGTTCGCCGTGGCGCGGAACCTCCCCATCCCCGGCCACGACTTCCTCAACAGCGCGAGGTCCTAAGGGGATAGCTCCCTGAGCTCGGCGCGGTAGCGGCGGGCACGGGCGACGTAGCTGGCCACGCCCGGGCGGATCATGGCCTCGGCGTCGACCGCGCCCTCCCTGATCTTGGCGGGCACGCCGAGGGCCATCGCTCCCGAGGGCACCCGCATGTCGTTGGTGACGACCGCGTTCGCCCCCACCAGGACGCCGGACCCGAGCACCGCTCGGTGCAACACGATGGAGCCCGAGCCGACCAGCACCAGGTCCTCGATGGTGCAGCCCTCGAGGTGGGCCACGTGGCCGATCACGCAGTCGTCGCCGACCACGGTGGGCCAGTCGGGGGTGGTGTGGACCACGGTGCCGTCCTGCACCGACGTGCGGGCCCCGACCCGGATCGAGCCGTCGTCACCCCGCAGCACGGCCCCGGCCCACACCGAGGACTCGGCCCCGATGGTGACGTCGCCGATCACCACCGCATCGGGGTGCACGTAGGCGTCGGGGTGGATGGTGGGCTCGACGTCGCCGAGCGCGTAGAGGGGCATCCGATGCATCGTACGGCCGGCGCCTGAGGCGCCGTCCCACAGGGTGGCGGGTGGGGTCGGCGGACGTCGTACCGGCCGGACGACGTCGTATCGTCGCCGGGATGGCCACTGCCCCCGAGGCGAAGCGCATCCCGGTGACGCGCCGGCGCTTCGGCGATGTCACCGTGGACGACTACGCCTGGCTTCGCGACCGCGACGACCCCGACCTGCTCCCCCTGCTCGAGGCCGAGAACGCGTTCACCGACGAGGTGATGGCCCCCACCCGCCCCCTCCAGGAGCGCATCTTCTCCGAGATCAAGGAGCGTACCCAGGAGACCGACCTGTCGGTGCCCCACCGCAAGGGAGCCTGGTGGTACTACAGCCGTACCGAGGAGGGGAAGGCCTACCGCATCCACTGCCGCCGTCCCGACGACGGCAGCGGCGCCGCCATCGACCCCGACGAGGCCACCGAAGCCGTCATCCTCGACGAGAACGCGTTGGCCGAGGGCCACGACTACCTGAGCGTGGGCGTGGCCGACGTCAGCCCCGACGGCAACCTGCTCGCCTACTCGGTCGACCATGCCGGGAACGAGGAGCACACCCTCAGGGTCCGCGACCTGCGGACCGGCGACGACCTGGCCGAGGCCATCCCGGGCACGTCCTACGGGTTCGCCTGGGCCGCCGACAGCCGCACCTGCTTCTACACCACCCTCGACGCGGCGCAGCGACCCTGGCGCCTGCACCGCCACGTGGTGGCGAGCGACCCTCCCGATGGCGGGGCCGACGCCCTCGTACACCAGGAGGACGACGAGCGCTTCTTCGTCGGCGTCGGTGCCAGCCGCAGCGGCGACCTGGTGGTGATGTCGCTCGAGAGCAAGGTCACCTCCGAGGTGTGGCTCCTCGACTCCCAGCGCCCCACCGACCGGTTCCGGGTGGTCGAACCCCGGCGGCAAGGCGTGGAGTACTCCATCGCCCACTCCGGCGCCCACCTCTACGTGCTCTGCAACGACGGCGCCCCGAACTTCGCCCTGTGGCGGGCTCCGCTGGCCGAGCCGGGACGTGCAGGATGGGAGCCGGTGATCGCCCACCGCGACGACACCCGCCTCGACGGCGTGGAGGCCTTCGCCCGCCACCTCGTCGTCCACGTGCGCACCGCCGGCACCACCGGGCTGAGGGTGCTCGACCTCGTCAGCGACGGAGTCGGCGCGCGGCGTGACCTCGCCTTCGACGAGGACGTCCGCACGGTGGGTCCGGGCGTCAACGAGGAGTTCGACACCAGCACCTACCGGTTCAGCTACCAGTCGCTGGTGACGCCCCCTTCGGTGTTCTGCGAGGACGTGGCCACCGGGGAGCGCACGCTGCTCAAGCGCCAGCCGGTGCTCGGCGGATACGACCCGGCCGCCTACGAATCGGCGCGGCTGTGGGCCCGTGCCGGCGACGGGGCCGAGGTGCCGATCTCGGCGGTCTGGAAGCGAGGCGTGCCCCGTGACGGCACCGCCCCCTGCCTCCTGTACGGCTACGGGTCCTACGAGGCGAGCATGGACCCCTGGTTCTCGATCGCCCGCCTGTCGTTGCTCGACCGGGGCGTGGTGTTCGCGGTGGCCCACGTGCGCGGCGGCGGCGAGCTGGGCCGCCGGTGGTACGAGGGCGGCAAGCTGCTGGCCAAGCCCAACACGTTCGGCGACTTCGTGGCGTGTGCCCGCCACCTGGTGGACGGCGGTTGGACGACCCCCGGGCGCCTGGTGGCGAGGGGCGGCAGCGCCGGGGGCCTGCTCATGGGGGCGGTCGCCAACCTGGCGCCCGAGCTGTTCCGGGCGGTGATCGCCGAGGTGCCCTTCGTCGACGCGCTGAACACCATCCTCGACCCGAGCCTGCCCCTGACCGTCATCGAGTGGGAGGAGTGGGGCAACCCCATGGAGAGCGAGGACGTGTACCGTTGCATGCGGAGCTACACGCCCTACGAGAACGTCCAGCCGGTGCGCTACCCGGCCATCTTCGCCACCGGTGGGCTCTCGGATCCCCGGGTCGGCTACCACGAGCCCACCAAGTGGGTGCAGCACCTCCGGCGCACGGTGACCAACCGCGACGACCGGCCCATCCTGCTGCGCATGGAGATGGGCGCCGGCCACGGCGGCCCGTCCGGCCGCTACGACGCCTGGCGCCACGAAGCCGAGATCCTGGCCTTCGCCCTGTGGCAGGTGGGCGTGGAGGGGCCAGCCCCGGGCACCCCGGACTCGGATCAGCGATCGAGCTCGGCGTAGCCGCCTCGGAAGAACACGAGCGGTCCACCCTCCCGGCCCACCGAGAGGTCGTGCACCCGGGCGACGACCACGTCGTGGTCGCCGGCGGCGTGGACCGCGTCGAGCTCGCAGTCCATCCAGGCGAGCACACCCTCGAGTAGCGGCGCCCCCGAGAAGGGGGCGGGCTTGAAGCCCAGGCCGTCGAACTTGTCGGGGAGCTTGGAGGCGAAGGCCCGGCTCACGTCCTCCTGGTCCCCGGCCAGCACGTTCACGCAGAACCGGCCGGCCTCGCGGATGCGGGGCCAGCTCGACGAGCCGTGCCCGGCGCAGAACCCGACCAGCGGCGGCTCCAGCGACACCGAGAAGAACGAGCCGATGGCCAGGCCCACCCGGTCGTCTCGGCTGGTCCCGGCGGTGATCACCGTTACCCCGGTGGGGAAGTGCCCGAGCACCTGGCGGAAGCGGGCCGAGTCGAACGCGCCGGTCGTGGGAGCGTCGTCCTCGAGGCTCTCGTCCATGCCGTCGTCGTCCATGGCCCGGGCAGGCTAGGCGGTGGTGCCCGCCCGCTCGGCGGCGGCGGCGGCGCCCGGATTGGTGGCACCGTTGGGCGATGGCGGCGCGCTGAGGGCCACGGTGAGCCCTTCGGAGGCGGCGATCACCTCGGTCAGGCCCCGCTCCGCCCCGAGGCGCCGCGCGGTGGCGAGGAGGCCGTCGACCTTGTCGTCGGTGCGGGCCGGATCGTGGTGGAACAGGGCCAGCCGCCGGGCCCCGGCGGTGGCGGCCACGTGGACGGCGTACTCGACCGTGCAGTGACCCCAGTCGCCCTTGACGGCGAGGTCGTCGGGGGTGAACTGGGCGTCGTGGATCACCAAGTCGGCGCGGTCGCACAGCTCGAGCACCGCCTCGGCCACCGCGTCGGTGCCGTCGGTGGGCTGCTGGTGGTCGCTGACGTAGGCCACCACCACGCCGCCCACCTCCACCCGGTAGCCGTTGGTGGCCCCGACGTGGGGGACGCTGCGAACCTTCACCACCGCCGGCCCGATCTGCATGTCGCAGGCGCCGGCGTCGTGGAACGAGATGTCGCCGAAGAGGTCGGCTGCCCGAACGGGGAAGTACGGCGGCCGCATGAAGTCCCCGAAGGCATCGGCCACGGAGACCTCCGTGGAAGGCCGGGGGGCGTAGACGTCGAGCGTCGCCCCCGGGCAGTTGATGGGGACGAAGAACGGCAGGCCCTGCACGTGGTCCCAGTGCAGGTGGGTGACAAGGGCGGTGCCCCGGAACGACCCGTCCGGCCGCAGGGTCTGCCCCCAGAAGCGCAGACCGGTGCCCAGGTCGAACACGATGGGATCCATGCCCGGCGCCTCGAGGGCGACGCACGCGGTGTTGCCGCCGTAGCGCCGGTTCGCGTCGCACGGGCACGGTGTCGATCCCCGTACCCCCCAGAACGTGATGTTGAGCAGCGCAGTTCCCCCTGGTTCAGCGGCACGCTACCCCTGCGTCACCGTGCGCGAACCGCGTGTGCCCCTAGTCACAGTGCTGTGCTACTGGGCGAGCGCCTCCGGCGCTCGCGTGCCGGCTGCTCGCATGGCGCTCGCGACGCCGGCGCTGCTGGGCCTGTGTTCCGGACGAGCGCCGTGCTAGTGGGCGAGACGGCATCTCGTAGGGTCTCGTAGGGTTCGGGCGTGGAGCTCACTGAGGGGCGGGTTGGCGCCAACGGGCTCACCTTCGCCACCCTCGAGGTCGGCTCGGGCCCTCTCGCCCTCTGCCTCCACGGGTTCCCGGACTCGGCGTGGGGTTGGCGCCACCTCCTGCCCGCCCTCGCCGAGGCCGGCTTCCACGCCGTCGCCCCCTTCATGCGGGGCTACGCCCCCACCGAGGTCCCCGCCGACGGCCTCTACCAGACCGGGGCCCTCAGTGCCGACGCCTGCGCCCTGCACGAGGCCCTCGACGGCGACTCCGACGCTGTGCTCGTCGGCCACGACTGGGGCGCGCTGGCCGCCTACGGCGCCGCCGCCTGGCAGCCCGAGCGGTGGCGCCGGGTGGTGACCGCGGCCGTCCCGCCCACCGCCACCTTGGCCGAGGCGTTCCTCTCCTACGACCAGCTGCGACGGTCCTGGTACATGTACTTCTTCCTGCACCCACTCGCCGAGGTGGCGGTGAGCCTCGACGACCTCGCCTTCCTCGACCGCCTGTGGAGCGACTGGTCCCCCGGCTACGACGCCACCGTCGACCTCGCCCACACCAAGGACGCGCTGCGCGGCCCGGCCAACCTGGCCGCCGCCCTCGGCTACTACCGGGCCACCCTCGGCACCGGGCCCACCGATCCTGCCCTCGACCCGGTGCAGGCGGCCGGCGCCGGCCCGACCCCCCAGCCCACCCTCTACCTCCACGGTGCCGCCGACGGCTGCATGGGCGCCGACCTCGCCAAGGGTGCTCTCGCCTCCCTGCCGGCGGCGGGGTCGAGGGTGGAGCTGGTCGAGGGCGCCGGCCACTTCCTGCACCTCGAGCGTCCGGAGGTGGTCAACCCCATGATCGTCGACTTCGTCACCGGGGACTGAAGGTTGGCGCTCCCCCTCGACGCGGCGCTCCTGGTGGAGCTGGAGCGCATCAAGCGGCTGAAGTACGCCTACCTCCGCTGTCTCGACCAGAAGTTGTGGGCCGAGCTGCGAGCCCTCTTCGTGGACGACGCCACCGCGTCCTACGGCGGTGGCCGCTACGAGCACGACGACGCCGACGCCATCGTGGACTTCATCAGTGACGCCATGGGCGACCCGGGCGTGCACTCCAGCCACCGGGTCACCCATCCGGAGATCGACCTCACCTCGCCCACCGAAGCGACCGGCACGTGGGCCCTCGACGACACGGTGATCGACACGCGCTTCGACGTGACCGTCCGGGGCGCGGCCTTCTACGAGGACCGCTACGTGAAGGTCGACGACCGGTGGCTGATCGCCCACACCGGCTACAAGCGCACCTACGAGGAGGTCTTCCCCCGCACCTCCATCGAGGGCCTGGTGCTGACCGCCTCGTGGTGGTCCACGCGGGGCCGCAGCGAGCTCGGCTGACGATGACCGCGCCGCCCGAGCGTCGCGCCCCGGCGCTGCCCGACGGCATCGTCGCCGTGGTGAAGCGGAGTTGTCCCACGTGCGCGCTGGTGGGACCGGTGCTGGCGCAGCTGCAGGCGGCCGGGGTGGCGTTGACGGCCTACAGCCAGGACGACCCTGCCTTCCCGCCCGAACTCGGCGGCGCGCTCGACGACACGGCCCTCGAGCTGTCGTGGCGCCTCGACCTCGACACCGTCCCCACCCTCCTGCGAGTCGAGGGCGGGGTGGAGGTGGCTCGCACCGTCGGCTGGTCGCGGGCCGGATGGGAGGCGCTGACGGGCGTGGAGGGGTTGGGGCCGAGCCTGCCCGAGCAGCGCCCGGGGTGCGGTTCGCTGAACGTCGAGCCCGACCGGGTCGACGAGCTGGCCGTGCGCTTCGGGGGCTCGCGGCTGCGCAGCCGGCGGGTGGAGCTGGCCGCGCTGGAGGACGAGGTCGAGGCCCTCTACGACCGGGGCTGGACCGACGGCCTCCCGGTGGTCGCGCCCACCGAAGCGCGGGTGCTGCGGATGCTGGAGGGCACCGACCGGGCGGCCGATGAGGTCGTGGCGGTGGTGCCGCCCGACCTGGTGGCGTGCACGGTGGAGAAGGTGGCCGTCAACGCAGTGATGGCCGGCTGCCGGCCCGAGTACCTGCCGGTGGTGCTGGCCGCGGTGGAGGCGGCGTGCACCGACGGGTTCAACGTGCACGGCCTGCTGGCCACGACCATGCCGGTGGGCCCGGTGGTGGTGGTCAACGGCCCGGTGCGCCAGCGGCTCGGGATGAACAGCGGCGTCAACGCCCTCGGCCAGGGCAACCGGGCCAACCTGACCATCGGCCGGGCGCTCCAGCTCGTCATCCGCAACGTGGGCGGCGGGCGTCCCGGCGAGGTCGACAGGGCGACCCACGGCAACCCCGGCAAGCTCTCGTTCTGCTTCGCCGAGGACGAGGAGGGCTCGCCGTGGGAGCCGCTGTCGGTGGAGCGGGGCTTCGCCGCCGGCGCCTCCACCGTCACGCTGTTCCCGGGCGAGGGCCCCCGCAGCGTGGTCGACCAGCTGTCACGCACGCCCGGGTCGCTGGTGCGCAGCCTGGCCGCCTGCCTGCGCACGGTGCACCACCCGAAGCTGCCGCTGGCCTTCGACGCCGTGCTCGTCGTCTCGCCCGAGCACGCCCGGGTCTTCCGGGACGCGGGCTGGGACAAGGCCCGCCTCCGAGCCGAGCTGGCCGAGCTGCTCGCCCTCCCCGGCGCCGAGCTCGTGCGGGGGGCGGGCGGCATGGCCGAGGGCGTGCCCGCCGGGTTGGAGGACGCCATGCTCGGAAAGTTCGGGCCCGACGGGTTGCTGATCGTGCACGCCGGCGGCGGGGCGGGGCTGTTCTCGACCATCATCGGGGGGTGGGTGAACGGGGCGACCGGCTCCACGCCCGTGACCAGAGAGGTGCGCGAGTGACCATCGTGCTCGACCCCACCGGCGGCCAGGCACCCGCCCCCCGGGCCCGCAGTCCCCGCCCGACGGCCCTGGACGGGTGCACGATCGGGCTGCTCGACATCTCCAAAGCACGGGGCGACGTGTTCCTCGACCGTCTGGCCGAGCGCTGCGCCGAGCGGGGTTGGTCGGTGGAACGCTTCGCCAAGCCGACGTTCACCAAGCCCGCTCCCGCCGACCTGCGCTACGAGATCTCCCAGCGGTGCGACGTGGTGATCGAGGCCCTGGCCGACTGAGGGTCGTGCACGTCGTGCAGTGTGCACGACATCGTCGATCTGGAGCGCCGGGGGGTGCCGGCGGTCTTCGCCGCGTCCAGCGAGTTCGTCGACGCCGCCGCCGCCCAGGCCGTCGCCCTGGGCCTCGACGTGGCCCGCGTGTTCGTGCCCCACCCCATCCAGGACCGCACCGACGACGAGCTGCGGGCGTTGGCCGACGACGCCTTCGACGCCCTGGTGAGCGCGCTCACGGGAGGCGACCAACCCCGCGGCTGACGGCCATCAGGGAGGGTCGGGCGACGCCGCCGTCAGGGTCGGTGGGCCCACCACACGTGCGTGCGGTACGGCACGGCGAAGGTTTCCGGGAACCCGTCCACCAGAGCCAGGACGCGGTCGACGTACTGCTGCTGCACCTCTGCCGGCTCCTCGGCCACATAGCTGACCGAGCGGACCCGAGCGGCAAGTCGCTCGCGGTCGGTCGGCTCATCCCAGTCGACCTCGAACCGGCCCACCCCGGTGAACCCCCCGCCCTCGAGCACCTCGGTCCAGTCGGTCGCCTGGTACACGGCGATGGTGCGGCGGTGCCACTCGATGGCGTCGTTCCAGGCGGCCACCCACCCCGCTCGCGAGTCCCGCTCGTTGAAGAGGATGGCCAACCCCCCACCGGGCCTCAGCACCCGGCGGATCTCGGCCAGGGCCTCCTCGAACCGGAACCAGTGGAAGGCCTGGGCCACGGTGACCACGTCGACGGAGGCGTCGGCCAGGGGGATGGCCTCGGCGGTGCCGTCGAGCACCCGCACGTCGGGGCAGGCCAGTTCGAGCTGGTCCCGCATCCCCGGCACCGGCTCCACCGCCACGACCTCCGCGCCAGTGGCCGCTAGGAGCCGAGTGAGCTTGCCGGTCCCGGCGGCCAGGTCGCACACGGTGGTGGACGGGCCGATCCCCAGCTCGCGGACCAGCCGCTCGATGGCGCCCGCCGGGTAGGTGGGCCGGGCCCGCTCGTAGTCGGCGGCCGCCGGACCGAACGCGTTGGCCGGGCCGGCGATGCGGTGGTCGATCTCGGACCCCGTCATGGCGTCACCACCGAGGCGACCACCGGGACGGTGGCGTCGGCCCAGAGGCGGTAGCCGTCGTCGTCGGGGTGGTACCGGTCGGCGGCGAAGTACCGGCCCGGGTGGCGGCGGAAGGCGGGCCCGGTCTCGCCGGCAATGTCCACGTAGCCGGCGCCCCGCTCGGCGGCCAGGGAGCGCACGACGGCGTCGAGCGTGCCGCCCCGCGCCCCGGCGACCGACCGCAGCGGCTGGGCCAGGCGGGGAGGGGCGCCGAGGTCGGGGACCCCGAGGAGCACCACGCGGGCCGCCTTCGGCAGGCGGTCGAGGACGGCGTCGTAGCGACGCCGGAAGTCCCGTGCCGAGGTGAGGTGGGTGACGTCGTTGCTGCCGACGCTGATCACGACCACGTCGGGATCGGCGGCGGCCACCGACCCGACCTGGCGGTCGAGCACGTCGGCCACCCGGGCGCCCGAGACGGCCAGCCCGGTGACGTGCACGGGCCGCCCGAGACGGGTCGCCAGGCGGGTCGCCACCTGCCTGGGCAGGGTCATGTCGACCGACGAGGCACCCACCCCGGCGGCAGTGGAGTCCCCCAGCCACACCACCCGTAGAGCCTCGCGGGTGGCGCCCTGGCCATCGCGTCCGGCCGCCCGGGCGACGTAGCCGCCGAGGTCGAACGGTGCCCGCTCGGGGAGGTTGGTGCCCCGCCGAGCCACCTGCACCTCGGCCACGAGCAGCACGAGGGCCGACGCCGGCAGGGCCACCGCGGCCAGCAGCAGCCGGCGGGCGGGCCGCCTCACCAGATCAGGACTCGGCCCAGACGGCGTCGCTGTCGTAGGGCCGTTGGCGCCCGGGGGCGGAGGTGGCTTTCCACACCATCAGCTTGCGGCGGAAGTAGCACACCTCTTCGCCCCGCTGGTTGAGGCCCTTGGTCTCGACCGTGACGATGCCCCGATCCCCCTTGGAGGTCTCCACCTTGTCGACCACGCGGGTCTCGGAGTAGATGGTGTCGCCGTGGAACGTGGGCTTGGGGTGCTTGAGCGACTCCACCTCCAGGTTGGCGACCGCGGCGCCGCTGACGTCGGGCACGCTCATCCCCAGCACCAGGGAGTACACCAGGTTCCCGACCACCACGTTGCGGCCCTGGGGAGCCTGGGCGGCGTACCAGTCGTTGGTGTGCAAAGGATGGTGGTTCATGGTGATCATGCAGAAGAGGTGGTCGTCGTACTCGGTGACCGTCTTGCCCGGCCAGTGGCGATACGTGTCGCCAACCTCGAAATCCTCGTAGTTCCTGCCGAAAGTACGCTCGTGCACCGTCACGGGCGGGATTCTTCCAGAGCCGCGAAGCGGCGGTGGCATCCAGCGCGCCCGTGGGGCGACGACCGGCTGGAGTCGGGGGGACCCAACGCCGCGGGTTTCACTCAGGAGCTCTGGCGGGCCACCATCCGCCGGCGCCTGGTCGGCATCGGAGGCCTGGCCGTCACCGCCGCCGCGGTCCCCTCGGTCGGGCCGGACCGGTTCAAGCTCGCCCTGCTCGTGCTGGCCGTGGGGGTGGCCTACAACCTGAGCCTGCAGTGGGCCTTCGTCCGCTACGAGCGAGTCCCCCGCTTCATGGCCTACGCCGACATGCTGGCCTGCGTCGGGTTCGTGCTGGTGGCCCCCACCACGTTCGTGCCCGCCCTGCTGGTGATGCTCACCGCCACCGCGCTCGCCGCCACCACCGTCGGCGGGCGCCACGCCATGGCGGCCTCCGCGTTCGGCACCGTCGCCGTCGCCGGCGCCGCCTTCGTCGTGCGCCCTCCCGACGCCGCCCTCGGGGTCATCGCCCTGGCGGTGGTGTCGGCCATGGCCGCCGCCACCGTCGGCGCAGTGGCCGACAACGAGCGCCGCGTCCGGGCCCGCTACGGGGCCCTGGTGGAAGGGCTCGACGGGATCGTGTGGGAGGGGGACCCCGACACCCTCGCCTTCACCTACGTCAGCCCCCGCGCCGAGGCCATCCTCGGCTACCCGGTCGACTCCTGGTACGAGGAGGGGTTCTGGCAGGAACACATCGTGCCCGAGGACCGCGAGCGAGCCGTGGGGTACTGCGTCGAAGCCATGGCCGAGGGTCGTGACCACGCCTTCGACTACCGCATGGTCGCCGCCGACGGGAGGGTCGTGCACGTGCACGACATCGTGGCCGTCACCTCGGACCAGAGCGGCCGGCCCGTCACCAGCCACGGCATGATCCTCGACGTCACCGACCGCAAGCGGGCCGAGCGGCGCGTCCAGCAGTACGCCGACATCGTCGAGACCATCCAGGTCGGCCTGGTGGTGGCGCGCCTCGACGAGCGCGGCGACGAACGCTCCCTTCGCCTGATCGCCGCCAACCCGGCGGCCAGCGAAGCGCTCCACCGCCCGCTCGAGCGGTGGACGGGTCAGCCCCTGGCGCAAGCGCTCCCCGTCCTGGAAGGGACGGACCTGCCCGCCCGACTGGCCGCAGTGGTGCGCACGGGCGTGGCCTTCCAGATGGAGGGAGTCCTGCGACCGGGCACGCCGGGCGAGGTGGTGCTGGCGGTGCGGGCCTTCCCGCTGCCCGACGAGGCGGTCGGGGTCTCCCTCGAAGACGTCACCGCCGCCACCCGGGCGGCCGGGGCGCTGCGCCGCCAGGCGCTCCACGACGGCCTCACCGGCCTGCCCAACCGGGCGCTGCTCAAGGACCGGCTCACCGTCGCGCTGGCGGAGGCGGCCCGGGCCGGACGGTCCGTCGCCCTGCTGGTGATGGACCTCGACCAGTTCAAGGAGGTCAACGACGCCCTCGGGCACCACGTGGGCGACCTGATGCTGGTGCGGCTGGCCGAGCGGCTCGGCGAGCGGCTCCGTGACGCCGACGTGATCGCCCGGCTGGGCGGCGACGAGTTCGCCGTCCTCCTCACCACCGACGTGTCCCTCGAGGGCGCGGTGGCCGTCGCCCAACGAGTCCAGGCGGCGCTGCTCGAGCCCTTCGACATCGACGACCTGCGGCTCCAGACCAACGCCAGCATCGGCATCGCCGTCTACCCCGACCACGCCACCGACGCCGACGCCCTCACGCAGCGAGCCGACGTGGCCATGTACCAGGCCAAGCGGACGGGGAGCGGCCACGCCGTCTACCGCGCCGAGCTCGACCGCTCGAGCGTGAGGCGCCTGACCCTGTTGGGAGACTTCCGCCGGGCGCTCGAGTCCGACGAGTTCGTGCTGCACTTCCAGCCGGTGATGGATGTGGCGTCGGCTCGTGCCGTCCGCGCCGAGGCGCTGGTGCGCTGGCAGCACCCCGAGCACGGCCTGCTCCAACCCGAGGACTTCATCGAGCTGGCCGAGGTGTCGGGCTTCATCCAGCCGCTGACCCGGTGGGTGCTCGAGCGGGCGCTGGCATCGGCGTCGTCGTGGTGGGCCGCCGGCCACCACGTGGGCGTGGCCGTGAACCTCTCGGTGCGGAACCTGTACGACCCGGGCCTGCCCGAGCACCTACGCACCCTGCTCGCCGCCAGCCTGCTGCCCGCCTCCGAGCTGATGCTGGAGGTCACCGAGACCGAGCTGATGGACGACCCCGGCCTGGCCCTCGACGTGCTGGGCGAGGTGCACCGAATGGGCGTGGCCACCGGCGTGGACGACTTCGGCACCGGCTACTCGTCGCTCACCTACCTGAGGAACCTGCCCATCCGGGAGATCAAGATCGACCGGTCGTTCGTGTCGGGGATGCGGGTCCGCTCCGACGACCTCACCATCGTCCGCTCGACCATCGACCTCGGCCACAACCTGAGCCTGGACGTGGTGGCCGAGGGCGTGGAGGACGAGCTCACCCTGCTGGAGCTGGGCACGCTCGGCTGCGACCTGGCCCAGGGCTACCACCTCAGCCGTCCGATGCCCCTCGACGCGTTCCACGCCTGGCTCGCCGCCCAGGCCCTCCTCGGCACCCGCAGCTAGCCCCGACCTCGGGAGTTACCCTGCCGGCCATGTCTCCGTCCGCGCCGGCCGCCCCCGACCTTCACGCCGCTGCCGCCGTGCTCGACCAGGCCTCGACGGTGGTGACCGTCGCCACCTCCGCCCTCGCCGGCAGGCCGATAGACGAGCAGCAGGTGCTGGCCTACGACCTGGCCCACGCCGCCGCCGGCGTGGAGATCGCCCGGGCGCTGCTCGACTACGGCGCCAAGGGCGACGCCGAGGCCCGCATCACCTGCGCGTTCGTGGCCGACGCGGTGCACGACCTGGCCACCCGGGTTTTCGGCCGGGAGGCCGACTGGGGGGTAGAGCCGGGGGCGCTCGATCCCACCCGCGACTTCCTCGCCGCCTACCGGGCCCCCGAGTTCCTCGCCGCCATCGACGGGCCCGGGCCCCGGCACCTCGACGCCGACTTCGAGCTGGTGCAGGACACGTTCCGGCGCTTCGCCGAGGAGAAGCTCCACCCGGTGGCCGAGCACATCCACCGCCGCAACGAGGACATCCCCGAGTCGATCATCGAGGGTTTGGCCGAGATGGGCGGGTTCGGTCTCTCGGTCCCCGAGGAGTACGGCGGGTGGGGCTCGGGCGGGGAGTCGGAGTACCTAGGCATGGTCGTCGCCACCGAGGAGCTGTCGCGCGGGTCCCTCGGCGCCGGCGGCTCCCTGATCACCCGGCCCGAGATCCTCACCCGGGCCCTGCTGGCCGGCGGCACCGAAGAGCAGAAGCACACCTGGCTCCCGCGGCTGGCCACCGCCGAGGTGATGAACGCGGTCGCCGTCACCGAGCCCGACTTCGGGTCCGACGTGGCCGGGGTGAAGGTGACCGCCACCCGCACCGGCGAGGGCGGCGGGGCGGGCTGGGTGCTGAACGGGGTCAAGACGTGGTGCACGTTCGGCGCCCGGGCCGACGTGTTGATGCTGCTGGCCCGCACCGACCCCGACCGCAGCAAGGGCCACCGGGGCCTGTCGCTGTTCGTGGTGCCCAAGCCCCGAGGCGAGGGCCACGGCTTCGAGCTCACCCAGGAGGCGGGCGACGGCGGCGCGCCCGGCGGCGGGACGATGGAGGGCCGGCCCATCGACACCATCGGCTACCGCGGCATGCACTCCTACGAGGTCGCCTTCGACGGGTGGTTCGTGCCGGCCGCCAACCTCATCGGCATGGAGGACGGCGAGGGTCGGGGCTTCTACTACCAGATGGCCGGGTTCGAGAACGGCCGGTTGCAGACCGCCGCCCGGGCCGTCGGCGTCATGCAGGCGGCCTACGAGGCGGCCCGCCAGTACGCCCTCGACCGGGTGGTGTTCGGCCAGCCGGTGGCCGACTACCAGCTCACCCGGGCCAAGCTGGCCCGCATGGCGGTGATCATCCAGGCCGCCCGCCAGTTCTCCTACACCGTCGCCCGGCTCATGGCCAAGGGCGAGGGCACCTTGGAGGCCTCGATGGTCAAGGCCTATGTCTGCAAGGCGGCCGAGTGGGTGACCCGGGAGGCCATGCAGATCCACGGGGGCATGGGCTACGCGGAAGAGTTCCCCGTGAGCCGCTACTTCGTCGACGCCAGGGTGCTGTCCATCTTCGAGGGCGCCGACGAGACGCTCTGCCTCAAGGTGATCGCCCGGCGCATGATCGAGGCCGTTCAGGGGCCGAGCCGCTAGGCGAGGCGGCCAGGTCAGGGTAGACGTCCACGTCGGTGGCTTTGACCGCGGCCCACACGTCGAGGCCCGGGGCGACGCGGAGCGCGGCCAGCGCGTCGGGCGTGATCTCGGCCACCACGTCGGGGGCGCCCGCCAGCTGCACCCGCACCCGGTCACCGTGGACGTGGAGGCCCGCCACCGTGACCGGCCACACGTTGCGGGGGGTCCCGTCAGGGCGGTCCCGGTGCAGGGCCACGGCCTGCGGTCGGATCGTGGCCAGCGCGGGGCCGGCGATGCTCCCGATCGCCCCGACCGCAGCGACCAGCTCTCCGCCGCCGTCCACCCGCAGCCGCCCGGACCGCACCGAGCCCCGGTAGAGGTTCAGTCCCACCAGCCGGGCGACGTAGGCCGAGCGCGGGCGGCGGGTGAGCTCCCCGGCGGCGCCGTCGTGGGTCACCCGACCGTCCTCCAGCACCACCAGCCGCTGGGCCAGCAGCATCGCCTCGACCGGGTCGTGGGTGACCACCACCCGCGGCCCGGCGAAGCCGGTGAGGTGGCGGCCGAGCTCGGCCCGGGTGCGGTCGCGGGCGGCCACGTCGAGGGCGGCGAGGGGCTCGTCGAGCAGGAGGGCGGCGGGCTCGGCGGCCAGCGTGCGGGCCAGGGCCACGTGCTGGGCTTCGCCCCCCGAAAGGGCTCCGGGGCGGGCGCCGGCCCGGTGGCCGACGCCCAGCTGCTCGAGCCATCCACGGGCCCGGCGCCGCGCCTCTGCCCGCCGGACGCCTCGGCAGCGCAGGGCGAAGGCCACGTTGTCGAGGGCGCTCAGGTGGGGGAAGAGCAGGCCGTCCTGGAACACGTAGCCGATGGATCGGCGCTCGGGGGCCACGGCCACACCTGCCGCGGTGTCGGTGAGCACCTTCGCCCCCAGGACCACCGACCCCGCCTCGAGGTCCACCAGGCCGGCCACCGCGCCCAGCAGGGTCGTCTTGCCCGCGCCGTTGGGGCCCAGGAGGGCCACCGTCTCGCCTTCGGCCACCACCAGGGCGGCGTCGAGGCCGAACCCGTCCCGACGGACGGCGACCTCGACGTCGAGGCTCATCCCGCCGCTCCGAACCACCGGTCGCGCAGGGCGAGCAGGACCGCCAGCGACACGCCCACCAGCACCAGGGAGAGGGCCAACGCCGCTCCCCGGTCGCTCTGCAGCGCCTGGTAGGTCGCCAGCGGCAACGTCCGGGTCCGGCCACCGAGGTTGCCGGCGAAGGTGATGGTGGCGCCGAACTCGCCGAGGGCCCGGGCCCAGCACAGCACCGCCCCCGCCGCCAGGGAGGGCGCTATCCCCGGGAGGGTCACGCGCCGGAACACGGTCCACGGGGAAGCACCGAGGGTCGCCGCCGCGTGCTCGAAGCGGGCGTCGACGGCCCGGAAGCCGGCCTCCACCGACACCACCAGGAAGGGCATGGCCACAAAGGTCTGGGCCACCACCACCCCCGCCGGGCTGAACGGGAGGAGGATGCCGAAGTGCTGGTCGAGCCATTGGCCGACCAGGCCCCGGCGCCCGAGGGCGAAGAGCAGGGCCGCCCCACCCACCACCGGAGGCAGCACCATGGGGAGCACCACCACCGCCCGCACCAGGCGTCGTCCCGGGAGCTCGGCCCGCGCCAGCACCCAGGCCAAGGGCACGCCCAGCACCACCGAGAGCCCGGTGGCCGCCAGCGAGGTGCCCAGGCTGAGCCGCAGGGCGTCGACGACCACGGGCCGCCCGAGCAGCCCGGGCAGCGCCGTCCACGGTGCCCTCTGCAGAAGGCCCACGAGAGGCAGTGCCACCAGAGCGAGCGCGACCAGCGCGACCGCCACGACCGGGAGCGGCGGCCGGCGCGAGGCGGATGACCTCACGGGAGGAGGAAGCCGGCCCGGCGCAACACCGGCCGGGCGGTGGAGGAGGACACGAAGGTCACAAAGGCCGCGGCCGCGGCCGGGTGGGCGGACCCGGCCAGGACCGCCACCGGGTAGGTCGCCACCGGGGCGCCGCGGGGGACGGCGACGGCGGTCACCCGGTCGCCGGCGGCCACCACGTCGGAGTGGTACACGATGCCGGCATCGAGCTCACCGGCGGTGATCCGGGAGAGGAGGGCCTTGGCATCGAGCTCCTCGGTGTCCACTGCCGGGGTCACGCCCGCCCGGCGCAGCAGCGCCCGGGCCAGGCGACCGCAGGGCACGTCGGCCGCGCACAGGCCGACGAGGAGCTCGGGGCGGGCCAGGTCGTCGAGGCCGCGCACCGAGCCGGGGTTACCCACCGGGACGGCGATCGCGAGGCGGTTCCGGGCGAAGATAACCGGCTCGTCGCGATCGACCAGGCCCGAGTCGACCACTCGATCCATGATGCGCTCGTCGGCCGATGCGAACACATCGGCTGGCGCCCCCTCCTCCAGGCTCTGCGCCAATCCCGAGCTGGGGCCGAAGTCGAACCGGAGGTGCACGTCGGGGTGGGCTCGCTCGAAGCGGCGACCCAACGCCGTGAACGGTTCGGTCAACGAAGCCGCCGCCGCCACCCGCAGCTCGCCACCGACGGGGCCGGAGCCGGCGCCGGCGCGCTCCCCCGGGCCGCCTCCACAACCGACCGGGACGGTCGCCAGCGCCAGGGCTACGACGGCGACGGCGAGGCGAGCGGGCACGCGGGTCGCCGCCCTCAGCGGGGCGCGGGGAGCTCGATGACCACGGTGGTGGACTTCACCGAGGCGACGGCGAGCATCCCGGGGGACAGGCTCAGCTCGTCCACCGCCTCGGCGGTCATGAGGGAGACCACCCGGTGGGGGCCGGACTGGAGGTCGACCTGGGCCATCACGCCGTCGCGCTGGACCCGGGTCACGATGCCGGTGAAGCGGTTGCGGGCCGAGCGGGCCACCACCGTGTCGGGGCCGGGGCTGGCCGCCTGGTCCCGGAGGAACCGGGCCAGGTCGGCGCCGTCGATCAGCCGCTGGCCGCCCCCGGTGCGCCGACTGGCGAGGCGACCCTCATCGGTCCAGCGCCGCACCGTGTCCACGCTGACCCCGGCCAGCTCGGCGACCTGTCCCGGCTTGAACGTCGCCACCGCCAGGAAAGTAGCCGGAAAGCATGGCGGATACGAGGTCAGCGGGACAGGGCGAAGCGCGGGTTGGCCTCGGGCGCGGTGCCGTCGGCCAGGTCGGCGAGCATGCGACCGATCAACGGCGCGAACTTGAACCCGTGCCCCGAGCAGGGCGAGCCGAGCACGAGCGCGCCCACCCGGTCGACGATGAAGTCCTCGGTGGGCGTGGTCGTGTAGAGGCATGCGGCCGGGTGGACGGGTGTGGGATCGAGGCCCGGGAACCACGCCTCGACGTACGCGGTCAACGCCCGGCGGCGGGTCTCATCGGCCGAGCGGTCGGGGTCATCGGGATCGACCAACCGGCCGGCGTGGTGCTCGTCGACCTTCACGCCCTCCCCCGGGGTCTCGAGGCCGTAGACGACGGGGCCGTCCACCCGGTGGTGCAGGAAGCTCGGCCAGGACGCCGCTGGGTCCACCGGAGCGAAGTGCTGCACCTGCTCGAGGGTGACGGTGTGGGGTGGCAGCTCTACGTGCCCAGCCAGCACGTGGCCCACCCAGGCCCCGGTGGTCACCACCGCCACCCGGGCCCGCCACGACCGCTCCCGGGTGCGTACCACCACGCCGTCACCGGTGGCTGCCGGCGCCAGCTCCGCCGGGCCGGTCCCGAGGTGCAGAGCCGCCCCCGCGGCGGCGGCCCCATCGAGGCAGGCAGCGACGGTGGACTCGGCCCGGCACCGTCCGGCGTCGGCCTGGTGCAGCACGGCCCGGTCGAAGCGCATGCCCGGCCAGCGTTCGGCGGCCGCCCCCGGAGACAGCACCTCGGCCCGCACGCCGGTGGCGTCCAGCGCGGCGGCCAGCCCGTGGACCACCTCCGGGGGGCCGTGGTCCACGCCGCCCGTGGTCTCCAGCAACGGGCAGCCGGCGTCGTCCTCGAGCTCACGCCAGAGAGGCAGCGCTCGGCGGGCCAGGTCCACGTAGAAGGGATCCGGGTAGGCGAGGCGGAAGATGCGGCTCCCGCCGTGGCTGCTCCCCCGGCGGTGGCCCCGGTCGAACCGGTCGAGCACCACCACCTCGTGACCCCGCCGCGCCAACCACCAGGCCGTCGCCGCTCCCATCACCCCGCCGCCCACGACGATCACATCCGCATCGAGCGCCACCGCCTCCATCCTCGTGCCTGGCCGCCGGCGGCGCCCACGCCGGGTCGAGCGTCGAGCGACCGGGGTCGGGTGGCGGTTCGACCCGACGGGGTCCTAGCGTGTTGGGACCGGTTCCCATCTCGTAGGTCACCCGTGTCCTGGCTCACCGTGCCGTTCGAATCCGACCTCGTCCGCCAGGGCTGGCTGGCCGGCGTCCTGGCGGTGGTGGGCTGCTCGGTGGTGGGCACCTGGGTGGTGATCCGCAGCCTCAGCTTCATGGGCGACGCCCTGGCCCACGCCGTGCTGCCCGGCATCGCCGTCGCCACTCTGCTCGGCTTCAACCCGGTGGTCGGGGCCTTCGCCAGCGCGGCCGTCACCGTGGCGGGGATCGAGGTGGCCGCCCACCGGGGACGGGTCACCCAGGACACCGGCATAGGGCTGCTGTTCGTGGGGATGCTCGCCCTCGGCGTGATGATCATCTCCCGCTCGCAGGACTTCGCCACCGACCTGAGCACGTACCTGTTCGGCGACGTGCTGGGCGTGGGCACTGGAGACCTCTGGATGGAGGGCGTCGCCGCCGTCGTGGCGCTGTCGGCCTCGGTGGTGCTCTACCGCCCGTTCCTCGCCCTGTCGTTCAACGAGGAGAAGGCGGCGTCGATCGGCATGCGGCCGCGGCTGGCGTCGGCGGCCATGCTCCTGCTGTTGGCGGTGGCCATCGTGGCGTCCTTCCGGGCGGTGGGCAGCCTTTTGGTGTTCAGTCTGCTCGTGGCCCCTCCCGCCACCGCCTCCCTCGTCCTGCGGCGGGTACCGGCGATCATGGCCGGCGGCGCGCTGGTGGGGGTGGCGGCGGTGACGGCGGGGATGGTGCTGAGCTACCACCTCGACACCGCCGGCAGCGCCACCATGGCGGGGCTGGCGGTGGCCGCCTTCTTCGTGGTGCTGGCCGGCCGCGAGTTGGCCGCCCGTACCGTCCTGGCCCGGGCGGTCTGATGTCGCCGGCCTACCTCGGCTCCATCCCGAGCCCGAGCGGGAACATGCTTGAGCTGGTGCCACTGTCCGTGCACTACTACGGGCTGGCCATCCTGGCCGGCGTCGTGGCCGGGGTGGCCCTCGCCCGCCGACGCTGGGCGGGCCGTGGCGGCGACCCCGACGACATCTCCACCATCGCCCTGTGGGCCGTTCCTGCCGGCCTCGTCGGGGCCCGCCTCTACCACGTCGCCACCGACTGGCCCCGCTTCGTGGGCCATTGGGAAGACGTGCCCGCGGTGTGGCAGGGCGGCCTCGGCATCCCGGGCGGGATCCTCGGAGGGGTGCTGGCGGGCGCGGTCGTGGCACGACACCGCAACCTGCCCGTCCCGGACCTGCTCGACGTGGTGGCCCCCGCCCTCCCGCTGGCCCAGGCCATCGGGCGCCTCGGGAACTGGTTCAACCAGGAGCTGTTCGGCCGTCCCACGTCCCTGCCGTGGGCCCTGCGGATCGACCCCGAGCACCGGCCTGCCGGCTACGAGGGCTCGTCCACGTTCCACCCGACCTTCCTGTACGAGGCCCTCTGGAACCTCGCCCTGGTGGCCCTGCTGCTCTGGCTCGACCGGCGCTGGCGCGGACGCCTGCGCACCGGTGAGCTCTTCACCCTCTACGTGCTCGGCTACTTCCTGGGCCGGCTCTGGGTCGAGGCGCTGCGCATCGACGAGGCCAGCCGGCTCCTGGGCCTCAGGGTCAACATCGTGGTCAGCGGGGTGGCCATCCTCGCCGCCACTGCCGTGCTGGTGGCCCGCCGCCGGGGCTGGCGCCGGCGCCAAGCGGCCGCAGCGACCTGACCCACGTTCTGGCTGGCCAGAAGCCGAGCAGGCGCTACCGGCCCACCTTCACCGCCGCCGTCGGCACCTCGATGTGGCGTCCCTGGCGGGCCAGCTGGCCGGCGCCTTCGCGGGCATCGACGCCGACCCGCGCCGGGAACCCGGAGTCGTGGGCCACCAGGGCGCCCTCGAAGCTGACCTTGGCGCCCGGTCGGATCGCGGGCCGCGACTCCTCGGCGTCGGTCAACTGCACCCACACCCGGCCGCCGCCGTCGGCGGCCACCCAGAAGCCCTCGTCGGCGGGCACGTCCAACACCGGCACCGCCCGCGCCCGCACCGACCGGCCCGTCTGGCCGCCGAGGCCGGCGGGGTCGTCGGGGAGGGCTGCACCGTTGATCGAGAGCCGGGGCGGGGGTGGGGCCGCCGTACTCGGCGTGGGGGTCGGGGCGGGCGAGCTGGGTGGGGGTGCCGCCGTCGGCCGGCCGTCGTCCCGGCCGACGGCGTACACGGTGACGGCCACGGCCACCACCGCCGCCGTCGCCGCCGAGGCCGACACCACCTGGTGGCCCGTGCGACCGATCCTCTTCCACCACGCCGCCAGGAGCGGGGCCAGGGCGGCCACCGGGCGACGGCGGGCGGTGACGGCCTCGGCCACCTCGGGGCAGACCGGGCAGGTGACCAGGTGCGAGGCCACGCCCAGGCGCTCCTGGCTGCGCCGGTCCCCCGATGAGAGCGCGACCAACACGCTGCGGCAGTCCGGGCTGGGCAGGCGGCAGCGGCGCAGGGCGAGCACGTACTCCACCCGCAGCTCGGCCCGGGCCCGGGCCAGGCGGAGCCGCACCGCCAGCCCACTGACGCCGAGCCCCGATGCCAGGTCCCCTGTCGGTGTGCCCGCCACGTGGTGGGCGTCGAGCAGCCGGCGGGCCTCGGGGCTCACCCGGGTGAGGGCCAGGCGCAGCGCGTCGGCCTCCTCGGCGGCCAGCGCCCCCTCGTCGGGCGGGGCCGGGGTGCGGACGTCGGCCAGGCGGTGGCCGAGGCGCCGTCGACGGGCCTCGCCCCGGTACGACGAGGCCACGACGTTGCGGGCGGTGACCACGGCGTAGGCCGGCAACGTCTCGGGTGCCAGCCGACCGCGGGTGGCGGCGATGCGGGCCATCGCCTCCTGGGCCAGGTCGTCAACCTCCCCAGGCGCCACCCGGGCGGCCACCACCCGGCGCACGATCGGTGCCAGGTCCACCAGTTCGGCGTCGGAGATGGCCGTCGACACCAACACGTCGTACCCGTTGGGGAGCGGGCGAACAAGCTGCGAAACAACCGGGCGGCCCGGGCGTCATCTCCCGTGCAGGCCAGCCACTCGCTTCCGGGGTCCGCCGAGGCGCACCGGCCGGCCCGTAACCCTATCGCGCATCGACGACTGTATTTGGGTCAAATCGGACGCGCTGAGGGTCGGTCGTACAAGAAAACCCAGGTCCCGCATATTGCCTGAAGTGAAGGGTAGAGGCGGGCGACAATCCCCTAGCGGAGGTAGTGATGCGCATGTTCGCCGACGTCGACTTCGGTGGTGGCGTAGAGGACGCGTGGTCGAGCATCGCGTCCTTCGTCCCGAAGTTGCTGGGGTTCCTGGTGATCCTCATCATCGGGTACTTCATCGTCAAGATCATCGCCAAGATCCTCGACAAGGTTCTGGAGCGGGTCGGCTTCGATCGGGCGGTCGAACGGGGCGGCATCAAGCGGGTCCTCGACAAGTCGAAGTACGACGCCAGCGATCTCATCTCCAAGGTCGTGTTCTACGGCCTGTTCCTGCTGGTACTGCAGGCCGCCTTCGGCGTGTTCGGCACGAACCCGGTGTCTGACCTCATCGCCAGCGTCATCGCCTTCCTGCCCAAGGTGATCGTGGCCATGGTGATCATCGTCGTGGCCGCCGCCATCGCCGCTGCGGTCAAGGAGCTGGTGCAGACCGCCCTCGCCGAGCTCAGCTACGGCAGGGCCCTCGCCAGCGGGGTCGCCATCGCCATCATCGTGGTCGGCATCTTCGCCGCCCTCAACCAGGTGGAGATCGCCCCCGAGATCGTGAACGGCCTCTTCTACGCCGTGCTCGCCATCGTGGTGGGCTCCGCCGTCATCGGCATCGGTGGGGCGTCGATCCAGCCGCTGCGCCAGTACATCGAGCGGGGCCTCCAGCGGGTCGACCAGGAGTCCTCGAACATCCGCAACGCCGGCAGGGGAGCCGGCCCGCGGGTGCAGCGCGGGGCCGAGCAGTTCCAGGCCCAACCGCTGACCCAGCCCCAGACCACCGTCCCGCCCACCAACCCCGGCGCCAGCAGCTCACGCTGACCCCGTCCATCCAAACCCCAAGGAGCACTCATGTCCATGCCCTCTCCCGACACCCTCGTCGGTCGCACCCTCGTCGGGTCCGACGGATCCAAGATCGGATCCATCGCCGACGTCTACCTCGATGACGCCACCGGAGAGCCCGAGTGGCTGGCCGTCACCACCGGCATGTTCGGCAGCAAGGTGAGCTTCGTGCCCCTCGTCGGCGCCACCGACAGCGGCGACGACGTCAGCTGCCAGTGGACCAAGGACAAGGTGAAGGATGCGCCCTCGGCCGAGGCCGACGGCACCCTGAGCCAGGAGGAGGAAGCCGCCCTCTACTCCCACTACGGGCTCGAGTACAGCGAAGCGCCCTCCGACAGCGGACTCCCCACCGGCACCAAGGGCGGCCGCGGCAAGGGCGGCACCACCGACGACGCCATGACCCGCTCCGAGGAGGAGGTCGTGGTCGACAAGCAGCGCCAGGCCACCGGGAAGGCCCGCCTGCGCAAGTACGTCACCACCGAGAACGTCAACATGACCGTGCCGGTGCAGCGTGAAGAGGTGCGCATCGAGCGCGAGCCCATCACCGACGCCAACATGGGCGACGCCATGGACGGACCCGCCATCTCCGAGGACGAGCACGAGGTCACCCTCAGCGAAGAGCAGGTCGTGGTGGACAAGCAGGCCGTCCCCAAGGAGCGGGTGCGCCTCGACAAGGAGGTCGTCACCGAGCAGGAGCAGGTCTCCGAGCAGGTCCGCAAGGAGCAGATCGAGGTGGAGGGCGACGCCACCCCGAAGGACCGCCGGTGACCTACGACCAGTAGAGGACCGATGACCGCCTCGGGGGTCTCACCGCTCGACGGTGAGGCCCCCGAGGTAGGTCGCGTAGGTGCGCAGGCGTATGTCGCCCGGCTTCACCAGAGCCAGCAGGCTCCGGTACATCGCCCAGGTGGCGGCGGCGCCGGCCCGGCGTCCCAACTTGTCCCGCTTGGTGCGGTGGGACACTCCGGGCATGAGGCGGGCCACGGTGGGCAGCCGACCCTCGGCGATCACCTCGTTGATGCGCACCTCGATGGTGTAGCCGGCGAGCTTCTGCGGTGGGATGGCCTCGAACACCCAGCGGGGCACCAGGCGCTCGCCGGTGAGCGGTGGCCACCACGGCAGCAGCCTGTTCCAGAAGGGCCCGTAGTCGAAGAACCCGATCGACATCGCCGCCCTCCCCTCCAGCCACGGCCGGCAGAGCCCGTCGAGGTGGGCGGCGGTGAGCCCCGTGCAGTCGGCGTCGACGAACAGGAACGCCTCCGCGTCCGACGCCGCCACGCCGGCGGCCAGGGCGTGGGCCTTCGATCCCTTCGATCCGGCCAAGGTGATGACCTTGGCTCCGGCCTCCCGGGCGGCGTCGCCGGTGCCGTCACGCGACCCGTCGTCGACCACGACGACCTCGCGCACGCGGCGGCATCCCCGGGCGGCGGCCACGTTGGCGGCCACCGTAGCCGCTTCGTCGCGCGCCGGCATCACGACGTCGATCGGACCCCGCCCGGCCATGACCGGCCCGGGGTCAGCGCTCGGAGCGCTTGAGCCCGGCTCGCTCGCCGCGGGACACGAACTTGGTGGCCATCTTCCGGGACGCCTCGTCGATCATCTCGTCGCCGAACATCACCGCCCCCTTGAGGTCCTCCTCGGTGGCCGCCTTGTAGGCGTCGAGGATGTCCCAGGCCCGGTCGAACTGCTCCTGGGTCGGCGAGAACACCTCGTTGAGGATCGCCACCTGGTCGGGGTGCAGCGCCCACTTGCCGTCGTAGCCGAGGGTGCGCGTGCGCTGGCAGTAGTCGCGGAAGGCGTCCTGGTCGCGGATCTTGAGGAACGGGCCGTCGATCACCTGGAGGCCGTTGGCGCGACCGGCCATGAGGATCTTGGAGAACACGTAGTGAAAGTGGTCGCCGGGGTACTCGGCGATCTGGACCCCCCCGGTGAGCACCGGCATCTCCATGGAGGCGGCGAAGTCGGCGGGCCCGAAGATGATGGTCTCCAGTCGGGGCGAGGCGGCGCAGATCTCCTCCACGTTGATCAGGCCTCGTGTGGTCTCGATCTGGGCCTCGATGCCGATGTGGCCCGAGCGCAGCCCGGCTTCCTTCTCCACCTGGGTGAGCAGCAGGTCGAGGGCGACGACCTCGGCCGCCGACTGCACCTTGGGGAGCATGATCTCGTCGAGCCTCTCACCCGAGCCGCCGACCACCTCGATGACGTCCCGGAACGTCCACTCGGTGTCCCAGGCGTTGACCCGCACGCAGAGCACCCGGTCGCCCCAGTCGTTGGCCTGGATGGCCTCGGCGATCTTGCCCCGCGCCCCGGGCTTCTCCAACGGGGCACAGGCGTCCTCGAGGTCGAGGAAGGTCATGTCGGCCGGCAACGTGGCCGCCTTGGCCATCATCTTCTCGCTGGAGCCAGGGACCGACAGGCAGGACCGCCGCGGCAGGTCGCGGGTACGTGGAGACATGGCCCGAATGTACCGGCCCCGGCTGCGCAGTCCGCCAGGCGGAGCAGCCCCCAGCGTGACACCCGGATCGGCGAAGCCGGCTCCGCCGGAGGCGGAGCGACGTCACGCGGTGGCCGGGCGGGTCCTGCGCCCGGAGCGGGCGTAGTCCACCGCCAGCAGGACCACCAGGGCCAGGGCGGCGAGGATCTCGACGGCGATGGTCCGCTTGGCGTCACCGTCCCAGCCGTCCTCGGTCCAGCCGAGCAGGCTGGCCTGGCGGCTCAGCGCCAGGGCGACGATCGAGGCCAGCTCGAAGAGCAGCGCCAGCAGCCACACGATGGGCCGCCGCACGAACAGGACCGCCAGCGCCAGCACGAGCGAGACGACCGCGCTCACGAGGAACCCGGGGTTCACCACCACGGCCCCTTCCACGTCGCTAGGCACGTCGCGATACTCGTTGAGCCAGAGCTGCAGGTGGATGGCGCCACCGGCCAGCACCAGGACGGCAGCAATGACGCGTAGCGCGGTGGGGAGGAAGCGGTTGCCCATGCCCCACCGTACGGCGCGGCGGCGGCGACGGGATGCCAGGCTCGGCGGGTCAGCGTCCGGCGAGGGCGGCGATGACCGGCTCGATCCGGCCGAGCGCGTCGGGACGAACCGTGTAGTGGGTGAACCCCCACCGCTCCCGCTGGGCGAGGAGGCGCTCGACGAGGGCCTCGGCGGTGCCCACCATCAGGTACGGGGACCCCAGCACGTCGTCGACCGCGAGGGCAGGGAGGTGGGCCCGGACGATCTCCTCGGCCGCGCCACGGGGGTCGCGGGTGACGACCACCGTTTGCACCAGCACCTGCGACTCCAGGGCGGTCAGGCGCTCGCCGGCCGCGGCGCGGACGGCGGCGACGTCGCCGTCGACCCGGTCGGCCCGGAAGCCGGTGGGCTCATGGCGCTGGCCGTCGGCGAGCGTGCGCCCCAACCCGGTGAACCCCACCGCGTCGGCATGCCGGGCGGCGATTCCCAGCACCCGGCGGCCGCCACCGCCGACGAGCAGCGGCACGTGGGGTTGGACGGGGAGCGGGTCGCACCGCTCCTCGTCGAGCCGGTAGTGCCGCCCGGCGTGGGTGACGGTCTCGCCGTCGAGGAGGCGCCGCAGGATCACCACCGCCTCCTCGAGCCGGCTGACCCGGACACCGGGCGGGTCGAAGGTGAGCCCCGCCCGCTCGTACTCCGGCTGGGCGTGTCCCGCCCCCAGCCCCAGCTCGAGGCGCCCGTCGCTCAGGAGGTCGAGGGTGGCGGCGTCGCGGGCGAGGAGCGACGGCGGGTGGAAGTCGTTGTTAAGCACCATCACCCCCAATCGGAGCCGGGGGCTGATCTCGGCGGCGGTGGCGAGCGGCAGTAGCGGGGCGAGGCACCCGCCGAGGTGGTCGGCGGTGACGAGCATGTCGAAGCCGGCGTCGTCGGCCCGCTTCACCAGCTCCACCCATTCTCCGCGGGAGCCGGCCTCCACGGCTTGGAGGCTGAACCGGAACGCCCGGGCCACGGCGTCAGGCGGCGACGAGGTCGGCCGGGGTGAGCTGCTCGGTGAGGAGGCGCTCGAAGCGGGCCGGGTCGCCACCCACGAACCGCCGGCACAGCGAAAGGCCCTCGACGTAGCAGAAGATGTAGGCCCGCCACGTGGGGTCGGTGAGGAACTGCACCGCCTTCTCGGCCCGCCGGCGGGGAAGCAGCGCCCAACGCTCGAACGCGGCCACCGCGTCCTCGGGGCCGGCGCCGTCGCGGTGCAGCAGTAGGGCGACGTTGCCCCGCACCGCGGCCAGGGCCTCGCCGGCTGAGGCCACCGCCGCCACCACCTCGGCGTCGTAGGGCACGCCGAGGGGACTCAGGTGCTCGGCCACCACCGGTTCGGGGCGCTCACCCAGCAGGGCTTCGAGGGCGAGGTCGGCCAGGCCCTCGGCCAGCAGGCACTGGGGGGTGCCCACCAGGAAGATCGACTCCTCGAGGTGGTCCCGGCGGCGCACCAGGCCGACCTCCTTGCGAACGTGCTCGGTGTGGTGGCCTGGGTAGGCCTCGTGGGCGACGAGGTGGCCCAGCGACGTCGACAGCACAGGCAGGTCGACGTTGATGGCCACCCTGCTGCGCAGGCCGCCGACGTAGTAGTTGAAGCCGGACCACGGCTTGTCCGTCTCGAGGAGCCACTCCACCTCCTCGCCTTCGGGCAGGCCGCCGAACGAGCGTGACGTGCGCTCGCGGAAGTCCTCGGCGAGAGACCGGATGGCCGCCTCCAGCCGGTCGGGTGGCACCGTCTGGGACTCCCGCCAGGCGATGTAGCGCTCCCGGAGGGGGCCGGTGCCGGGAAGGACCGCGTCGAGCCGCTGGTGGGCTGCGGCCAGCTCCTCCTCGGGCACCTCGCGGGGGCGGACGCCGTAGCAGGCCTCCACCTCGTCCACGTACGGGATCGCCTCGCCGGCGAGGGTGCGGGCCACGGTGTGAAGGCCCAACGCCTGGGCCCGGATCCATGCCGCCCGCCGGGGCTCGAGGTCAGCGGCCCCGCCGTCGAGGTCGCCCACCAGCCGGCGAGCGTCGTCGGCCAGCGCCGGCAACGGGCGGAGCGGTGCCGCCTCCACCCGTTCCCGCAGGTCGGCCGGGCCGTAGTAGGCGTCGACCAGGCCGTCGAGGTGGCGACCGAGCCCGAGTCCCAGTTCCAGGTAGCGCGGGACCAGGTCGGCCTCGGCCATCAGCCGAGGTTGCGGTGCAGGAACTCGACGGTGCGGGCCCACGCCCCGGCCGACGCGGTCGGGTGGTGTACCGCGGGCCGGGTGTCGTTGAAGAAAGCGTGATCGGCGTCGTCGTAGAGGACGAGCTCCACGTCCTTGCCCAGGTCGGTCAGCTTGGCCTCGAGCTGCCGGGCGGCATCAGGGGTGAAGAACTCGTCGCGCCCGGCCACGTGCATGAGCACGGGCGCTCGCAGCGACGACCAGTCGGGCTGGGCGTCGGGCCACGGGATGAGCCCGTACCACGGCACGCAGGCGGCGATGGCGTCGGGCTGCTGGCAGGCGAGGACGAGAGCAAGGCCGCCGCCCATGCAGAACCCGGTGACGCCGAGTCGCTCACCCGACACGGCGTCGTGGCCCGACAGGAACGTGACCGCACCGGCCAGCTCGCGCCCGGCCTGGTCGAGGTTGAGGGCCATCATCAGCTTCCCGGCCTCGTCCGGCTCGGTGGTGGTCTCGCCGTGGAACAGGTCCGGGGCGAGGGCCACGAAACCTTCGTCGGCGAAGCGGTCGCAAACGTCGGTGATGTGGGGCACGAGGCCCCACCACTCCTGGAGGACCACCAGGCCGGGCCCGGAGCCCGACTGGGGTACCGCCAGGTACCCGGAGGCGGAGCGGCCGTTGCTCGCGAACTCGACGAGGTCACCCATGACCGCACCCTACCCACGAGGCGGGTTCGCTTCTTCGTGCGCCACGAAGGGGCGCGCCGGCCTTAGGCGCCGGCCGGCGCCTTGGCGGCCCAGGTCTCGCCCCGGACGTAGCCGTAGATGCCGCCAAAGTCGGCGGCCACCTTCTCGGGAAGGGGGACGGCCCCGCCGAGGGCGGCCGCGCCCCACACGATGTGGGCGGTGTGCTCCACGACCATGGCGGTGTGCAGGGCGTCCTCGGGGGACTTGCCCACACACAGGAGGCCGTGGTTGGCCATGAGCACCGCCCCCCGGTCGTGCAGGTGGCGCACGACCTCGGTGGCCAGACCGTCGGTGCCCGTGGTCTGGTAGTCGGCGACGGGCACGTCGCCCCCCACGTAGACGATGACCTCTTCGATGATGGCCGGGATGGGCTGGCGGGCGACGGCGAACATGGAGGCGTGCAGGGGATGGCAGTGGACCACGCCCCCGACCTCCGGGAAGGCTCGGTAGCAGGCCAGGTGCATGGCCTTCTCCGTCGAGGGCTTGCCCCCGCGCACGACGGTGCCGTCGAGGTCCACGACGGCCAGGCCGTCGGCGGTGATGTCGCCGTAGGGCGTCGACGACGGCGTGATGCACACCGCACCGTCGGGCCGGCGGCCCGACACGTTGCCGGCGGTGCCCACCACCAGCCCGGCCGCCTCCATCCGCTGGGCCACGGCCACGACTTCGGGGCCAGGATCGGTCACGTCAGCACCTCCGGGTTGGCGATGCGCTCCGGACGCTCGCCCCGCAGGAGGCGGGCGAGGTCCTCGACGATCATCGTGGTCTGGTTCACCTCGGTGTCGTAGGTGGCCCCGCCGATGTGGGGTGTGAGGACCACGTTGGCCAGGCCGAGCAGGGGATGGTCGGGCGGCAGCACCTCGCCATCGACGTGGTCGAGGCCGGCCCCGGCGAGGTGGCCCCCCCGCAGGGCATCGACGAGGGCGCCGGTGTCGTGCAGGGCGGCACGGGCGCTGTTGAGGTAGATGGCGCCCGGCCGCATGCGGGCCAGCTCCTTCTCGCCGATCATGCCCGTCGTGCCGGGGGTGACGGCCGCGTGCATCGACACCACGTCGGCCTCGGCCAGCAGATCCTCGAGCTCATGGGTGGCGTCGGGTGCGAAGGGGTCGGCGGCGATGACCCGCATGCCCAACCCCTCGAGCCGCCAGCGCGTCGCCCGACCGACGGCCCCGAGCCCGACCAGACCGGCCGTGCGCCCCGCCACCTGCCAGGCCCGGTAGCGCTGGTAGGGGAGGGTGTCACCGAACACGGTGCCCGCTCGCATGTCGCGGTCGCCGGCCACCACGTGGCGACCCACGGCGAACAGCAGGGCGACGGTCATCTCGGCGACGGCGTCGGCGTTGCGACCGGGCGCGTGCAGCACCGGGATGCCGGCGGCCGTCGCCCCGGGCAGGTCGACGTTGGTGGGGTCGCCGCGCGTCGACCCGATGGCGAGGAGAGGCTGCTCGAGCACGGGGCCGCTGCACGAGTCGGCCTCGCACACCAACACCGTGGCACCCAGCTCGGCGATGCGCTCGGCGAGCTGGGCCGGGTTGTAGAGCCGGATCGGCGTCTGGTCGAGCCACGGCTCGAGCACCACGTCGGCGAGCTGTCGGAGCTCGTCGAGCGCCGGTCCCCGCATGGGCGCGGTCACCAGGGCCACCGGGCGTTGCATGACGCCGACGTTAGATCACTACGTTGGCCCCCCGTGGACGAGGTGACGGTCGGCATCGACATCGGCACCACCTCGGTGAAGGCTGTCGCAGCCGATGCCGAAGGAGCGGTGCTGGCCCGCTGTCGCATCCCCCACCGCCTCGTCGCGCCGGGCCCTGACCGCTTCGAGCACGACCCCGCCGAGGCGTGGGTGGCCGGCGTGGTGGACGCCTGGGGGCGCGTCTCGACCGGCCGGCGGGTGGCGGCCGTCACCGTCGCCGCCATGGTGCCGTCGCTGTGCGGGGTCGACGAGGGCGGCATGCCGGTGACCCCGGGGCTGCTCTACGGCGACGCCCGGGGCGACGCGGCCGGTGCCGCGTCCGGGGTCGAAGGCGAGGCGCTCGGCTTCGCCCGCTGGCTGGCGGGCGAGTTCCCCGGCGCGGCCGGCTTCTGGCCCGCCCAAGCCGTCGCCAACCGGGCGTTGTGCGGTGAGGCCGCCATCGACACCACGACGGCGATGGCCATGATGCCCCTGTTCGACGGGGTCGGCTGGGACGCCGGCGCCTGCCACGGCGTGGGCGTGGACGCCGACCGGTTCCCTCGCCTGAGTCCCGGCACCGCCGCCATCGGCGAGGTGGACGGTGCCCTGGTGAACGGCGGCACCATCGACGTGCTGGCCGAGCAGCTCGTGGCCGATGCCCGGGCGCCGGGCGACGTGCTCGTGCTGTGCGGCACCACGCTCATCCCGTGGGCGCTGACCGAAACCTGGACCGAGGTCGACGGGCTCTGGACCGTGCCGTTCACGGTGCCGGGGATCAGCGCCGTGGGCGGTGCTTCCAACGCCGGCGGCCTGTTCGTCGACGCCGTCCGTCGGCTGCTCGGTCCCGTCGAGGACGGTCAGCTCGACGCGCTCGACCCCGCCGCGCTGCCGCTGTGGCTGCCGTACCTGCGTGGTGAGCGCACGCCGTTGCACGACCCCACGCGGCGCGCCGAGCTGCGGGGCTTCGCGCTGGGCCACGATCGAGCGGCTGTCCTGCGGGCCGCCTACGAGGCACCGGCGTTCGTCGTGCGCCACCACCTGGAGCTGGCCGGCGTGGACGCCGCGCGCATCGTCGCCGTGGGCGGTGGCACCCGCTCGGTGCCGTGGATGCAGGCCCTGGCCGACGCCACCGGGCTGCCCGTCGACGTGGCCGCCGTGCCCGAGGGCGCCGCCCTGGGCGCCGCCTTCCTCGCCCGGGTGACCGCCGGGCTGGAGCCCGACACGTCGTCATCGGGCCGCTGGGCCCGGGTGGACCGGCGGGTCGAGCCCCGTCCGGCATGGGCCGACGCCTGCGAAGGGCGCTACGCAGGCTTCCTCGAGGGCACCCGCCGGTGAAGTTCGTCGCTCGCCCGTCGGAGGACGGTGCCGGCCAGGGGCGCCATCAGTAGCCGCCCTCCAGCTTGCGGTGGTCCCAGGACACCGTCCGCTCCGCTCGGAACCGGATGGCCACCCGCTTACGCACCATCATCTCGGCCACGGCGTCGAGGTCGTCGGATCCCACCTCGGGTTGGTAGCGGCCGATCACGTCGCGGGCCACGGCCATCAGCACGGCGTGGTCCTCGATGACCTCGGCGGTGCCCACCATCTCCACGCCGCGGAGCTGGTCGTAGGTGTCGCCCGCCTCCACCAGCACCGTCATGCGAGGGTCCCGGCGCAGGTTCTGGACCTTCTGGGACCGGGCGAACGTCTCGAAGGCCACGTCGCCGTCGACGAAGCCGTACCACATGGCCACCAGGTGGATGGAGCCGTCGTGGTTGAAGGTGGCGATGTTCATGGTGTGGCGCTCGGCGAGGAAGGCATCGACCTCGTCGGGCGTCATGCGGATCAGGTCTCGTCGAGACACCTCAGATCTCCCTCAAGAGCTCGGGGGCGACGGGGCAGTCGGTTCGGCGCAGCCCGTCGGGCACGGGCTCGGGTCCGGCCGGGCCCACCAACCGGTCCACCAGCTCGAGGGGGATGATCTCCTCGTCGGCGTCCCAGGGCTCGCAGGCGGCCTCGAGTCGCACGGCCATGCTGTCCCAAAGGCGGCGGGGCAGGAGGCGACCGGTGCCGGCAACGAGCCACACCGGCACGCCGGCGTGGTGGGCGACGGCCGCCGCGGCGCGGGACCCGGCCACGGCGAGGGCGTCGACCGGTCCCACCGCGCCGCCCTCGAGCAAGACCAGGTCGGCGTCGGCGGCCGCCGCGCCGACCCCGCCGACGGGCACGTCCCAGGCGACGATGTCGGCCCGCTCGAGGCGCCGCACGAAGCCTGCGCCCTCGGCCAGGATGTCCACCACCAGCACGGTGAGGTCGCCCCGCCGGGGCAGGGCCTCGCCCACCCGCTCGCCCCAGCCGAGCACGCACACGGTGGCGTCGTCGGGCAGTGCGGCCGAGAGCGCCGACGCGGTGGCGTCGCGGTCGAGCTCATCGGCGGCCGCCCAGGCTTCGGCCATGGGATCGGCAGCGGTGAGCACCCGGGCGCACAACCACCACAGGGGGCCGGACGTGGGGTGGCGCGACACGATGCGCCGGCAGGCCGTCACCAGCCCGGCCGGGTCGTGGCGGAAGGCGGCCAGCGCGCCGGCGGTCTCGCGCACCAGCAGCCCCGGCTCGCCACCCGAAGCCCGGGCCACGTGGCGGAGCCGCTCGATGGGGTGCACCGCCCCGAACATATCGTCGGCGCCGAAGGCGCCGTCGGTCAGGGCGGTGGGTGGGGTCGGAGGACGTCTACCGTCGGCGCCGAAGGCGCCGTCGGCAGGTGCTCAGGTCCCGAAGCCGGGCTTCCAGACCATGTCGATGACCATGAGCAGCAGCAGCAGGTGCAACATTCCGTTGAACATGGCGCTGCGCTGCTCGGCCCCGGCGTCGCCCTCGGCGGCCTTGCGCTCGTTCCAGGGCAGCAGGCCGAAGACCACACCCAGCATCAAGAACCACAGCACGAAGGCGATCGACACCCACGACTGGGAGAACTCGAAGGTCTCGTCGCTGAGCACCACCATGAGGATGCCGAACAACCCCGCCAGCACCAGCGACGGCCCGTGGATGCGGTTCCAGTTGTCGCGGATGATCCGGCCGATGTCGGCGCCCATGGTCTGGTCCACCTTGCGGAGCCGGGCGGTCATCACCGGGAACACGAACGCGGGCGCGAAGGCGGTGATGATGGCCAGGATGTGCAGGGCGAAGAACAGCCGGTACCCGAACGTGTTGACGAGGGCGGCGAGAACCATGGCCGGAATCTAGCCAGCGACGGCGCGCCCGCCGGCGATGACGGGTTCCGGGGCCACTGGGGCCCTCGGCTACCTTCGGGCGCCGTGACGCCGGCCGCGGAGGCACCTGCCGATCTCGAGCTGACCGCCCTCGGCGGCGAGGTCCGCCCCCTCGACGACTGGGTCACCACGTTCCACCTCGTCCTGGTGGCGATCGACCCCTACACCGACGAGAGCGCATGGCTGCTCGAGACGGCCGGCCGCATCCTCACCACGTTCCGGGGAGCCGACTGCCGGGTGGCGTGGCTGGTCACGGCGGACGCCGACGACGCTCGCACGTTCCTCGGGCCCTGGGCCGACGACCTCCTCACCCTGGTGGACCCCGACCGGCGGGTGGTGAAGACGCTCGGCCTCGAGCGGCTCCCGGCTCTGGTGCACATCCGTCAGGACCGGGCGGTGGTGGGCGTGGCCGAGGGCTGGGACCCGGCGGCGTGGCGGGCCGTCACCGACCACCTGGGCACGGTGATGAGCTGGAGCCGCCCGGTGCTACCGGCACCGGGCGACCCCAGCCCCTTCCGAGGCTCACCCGCCCAGGGCTGATCACACGGGGGCTGGTCAGCTACCGCCCTGCTCCAGCCAGACGCCGTGCACGGGGTGGCCGAGGGCGAGGCCGGGGAACGGCGCCTGCCCGTCGGGCAGCTTCGGACCGGGCAGGCCGTGGATGGTGGGTTGGGTGGCGATGGCCCAGGTGGTGTAGCCGGCCCAGATGTTCCAGACCTTCTTGCCGAACTCGCGGTTGACCTGCTTGTAGATCTCCTCCCGGCGGTCCCTGTCGGGCGTGGTACGGCCCTCGTCGAGCAGCTTGTCGATCACCGGGTCCTTGATGCGCCCGAAGTTCACCGGGCTGTCGGACTTCCACCAGACGTACTGGCCGTCGGGGTCGCCACCAGGGTGGTTCCGCCAGAACGTGGCCTGGAAGTCCCCGCTGATGGCCGCGTTGATGAGCTGGCCCTGGTCCATGTTGCGCAGGGTGAAGGTGAACCCCGCCTTCTTGACCATCTGCTGCAGCAGCTGGGCCGATTGGGCCAGCTCGGGGTCGGGCGGCAGGTTGAGCGCGAACCGCGCCGGCTGGCCGGTGTCGCGCTGGTACTCGGCGACGAGCTCCTTGGCCTTCTTCAGGTTGAAGCTCGGGTAGCCCGTGTCCTCGAGGTGGCCCATCACCCCCGGGGCGAAGGGACCGTTGGCCAGCACCGACCGCCCCTCGCTGAGCACCTGGTTCGACTCCTCACGGTCGATGGCGTAGGCCAAGGCCTTGCGCATCCGCTCGTCGTCGAACGGTGGCTTGCTGGCGTTGAGCATCACGTAGCCGACCTCGGCGAACTTGGTGCTCACGTACAGCCCGACCGAACCGCTGGCCTTCAGGTCCTGGAGCTCCTTGACCCCGTTGGTGCTCGAGGTGTGCACCATGTCGACGGTTCCGCTCTGGATGGCGTTGACCCGCTGCTGGGCCTCGGCGATGGGTCGGAACTCGATGCCGTCGAGGTAGGGGTACGGCTTGCCGTCGGGCGCCTTCTGCCAGTAGTTGGGGTTGCGCTCGACCACCAGCTTGTCGCCCACCGTCCAGCTCACGAACTTGAACGGACCGGTGCCGATCGGCTTGCGGTCACAGGTCTTGGGGTCGTCGAGCTGGGCCTGGGCCATCATGCCGAACCGGCCGCCGCCGAACAGGTACGAGTCGAAGGCCACCCACGGCCGCTTGGTGTTGATCACGACCGTCATCGGGTCGGTGACCTCGACCGAGGCCACGTCGGAGAAGACGAACACGCCGAGGAGGGCGTTGCGCCCCTTGTACTGGCCCCGGACGGCGTCGAGGTTGTTCTTCACGACCTTGGCGTCGAGCTTGGAGCCGTCGTGGAAGGTGATGCCCGAACGCAGCTTCACCGTCCACTTGGTGAAGTCGTCGGAGTGGGTGACCTCCTTGGCCAGGTAGGGGACCATCTTGCCGTCGGGCCCGGGCACGGTGAGGGTGTCGAACATCGAACGCGCCACCTGGATCCCGGAGATGGCGAGCTGGGCCTCGGGCAGGCAGTAGCCACCGGGCGTCTCCGCCTCCAGTCCGTAGCTGACCCTCCCGCCCCGCTGCGGCGGACCGGCGTCCTCCCCGCCTCCGCCGCCGTCGCCGCCGCCGCCGCACCCCGCGGCGGTGGCGGCGAAGGTGGCCGCCGCCACCAGCACGACGAGGAACCGGGACAGCGGTCGTGGTGTGATCATGATCCCCCTGCAGCAGAACGGGCCCGCGCCGTCACCGTACTGCCCGTAACCGGTCCGTGGAGCGTCAGGCGATCCCGCCCTTGGTGAGCGAGAGCACGTCGAGGGCCCGGTCGAGCTCCTCGTCGCCCATGAGGCCCTCCTCCTTCACGAGGTCGCGGATGGACCGGCCCGTCTTCACACTGGCCTTGATGATCTCGGCGGCCTTCTCGTAGCCCAGGTAGGGGTTGAGGGACGTGCCGATCGACGGCGAAGACTCGGCGTAGGCCCGGCAGCGGGCCTCGTCGGCCTCGATCCCGTCCACCGTGCGGTCGGCGAAGAGGCGGCACACGTTGGAGAGGAGCCGGACCGACTCCAGGAGGTTGCGGGCCATCATCGGCATGTACACGTTCAGCTCGAAGTTGCCCTGCGAACCCCCGAAGGCCACGGCGGTGTCGTTGCCGAACACCTGGGCGGCCACCTGGGTCACCGCCTCGGCCATCACCGGGTTGACCTTGCCCGGCATGATCGAGCTGCCCGGCTGGAGGTCAGGGATGCGGATCTCGGCCAGCCCGGTGCGGGGGCCCGAGCCCATCCAGCGGATGTCGTTGGCGATCTTGGTGAGGGCGACGGCCACCGTGCGGAGCTGGCCGGAGGCCTCCACCAGCGCGTCGCGGGATCCCTGGGCGGCGAAGTGGTCCGGGGCCTCGACCAGGGGCAGCCCGGTGCGCTCGGCCAGCGCCTTGATCACTGAGCGGCCGAAGGTCTTGGGGGCGTTGATGCCGGTGCCCACGGCGGTGCCGCCGAGGGGCAGCCGGCCCACCCGCGGGAGCGTGTCGCCGATGCGCTCGGCGCACTCGGCCAGCTGGGCGGCGTAGCCACCGAACTCCTGGCCCAGGGTGACCGGCGTGGCGTCCATCAGGTGGGTGCGCCCCGACTTCACCACGGACTTGAAGCGGCGGGACCGCCGGCGGAGGGCGTCCTCGAGGTGGGCGAGGGCGGGCAGCAGGTCGGCGGCAAGGGCCTCGGCCACCGCGATGTGCACCGCGGTGGGGAACACGTCGTTGGAGGACTGGGAGGCGTTGACGTGGTCGTTGGGGTGCACCGCGCCGGGCTCGCCCAGCGCCTCGTCGGCCAGGCTGGCGATGACCTCGTTGGCGTTCATGTTCGACGACGTCCCCGACCCGGTCTGGAACACGTCGATCGGGAACTGGTCGTCCCAGCGGCCGTCGGCCACCTCGAGGGCGGCGGCCCGGATGGCGTCGGCGAGGCGCTTGTCGACCTGGGGCACGTCCTTGAGGCGGGCGTTCACGGGGGCCGCCTCCGCCTTGACCAGGCCGAGGGCCCGGACGAGGCGCCGGTCGACGGGTTGGCCCGAGATGGGGAAGTTCTCCACCGCCCGCTGGGTCTGGGCCGCCCACCGCGCCGCCGCCGGCACCTGCACCTCCCCCATCGAGTCGCGCTCGGTGCGGAACTGGCCGTCGTCGCCGGTCATGGGTGCTCGCTCATGGCGGCGAATCTAACCGTGGCCTCCGACCGCCTGAGCGGCCACCAGGCGCTCGACGGCTTGGCGCTCCCGGGGCCGGACGTTGCGGTCCTGGATGCGGTACTCCCCCGCCGCGGCCAGCACCCGGCGCGCGTCGTCGCGGCCGGCGGCAGCGAGGAAGCGGGCCACGAACACACGGCGAAACACCGCCACCACGGCTCGCATCGCCGGCGGCCCGTCGGGCTCCATGGCCGCCAGGATGATCCAGGTGACGGCCACGTCGACCGCTCCGGGGCCCCGCCGGGCGTTGGTCCAGTCGATCACCACCGGCCCCTCCGGCCCGAGGAGCACGTTGCCGGGGTGCAGGTCGAGGTGGACGACGCCGTCGCCCGCCACCGGGAAGGCGGAGAGGTCCTCCGGTGCCTCGATGGCGTGGAGGCGGTGGTGCAGGTCGGCGAGCGTCCGGGCGTGGGCGCCCATCCGCCAGGGGCAGCGGGCGAGGTCGTCGAGCATGGTCGGTCCCGGGACCAGGTCGAGCTCCATCTCGCCCGGCCCGACCCGGTGCACCGCCGGCACCGGGTAGCCCGCCGCCCGAACGTGCTCCATCAGACCGGCCTCCCCGCGGAGGTCGCGGTCGTCGGGCGTGCGGCGCAGCACCCGGTCGACGCCCACCGCATGGATGGCGGCGTCGCGCCCGGCGGCGATCTGGCGTCCGAGCTCGCCGTCGGGGGTGCGCCGGTCGTCGACGTGCACGCCGACGACGCTACGCGAGGGCCACCAGGTCGAGGAGGTCCTCGCTCCAGTGGTCGATGGATCCGTCAGGCATCAGCAGCACCCGGTCGGGGCCGAGGGCGCGCACGAAGTCGGTGTCGTGGCTGACCAGCACGAGGGTGCCCGGCCAGGTGGCGAGGGCGCCGGCGATGGCCTCCCGGGACCCCGGGTCGAGGTTGTTGGTGGGCTCGTCGAGGAGGAGCACGTTGTGACGCCCGGCCACGAGCTGGGTGAGGGCCAGCTTCGTCTTCTCCCCGCCCGACAGGGTGCCGGCGTCCTGGAAGACCTTGTCGCCGGCGAGCCCGAACATGCCGAGCAGGCCGCGCAGCTCGGACTCCTCGAGGCCGCTGGACGCCGCCCGCACGTGGTCGAGCAGCGTGCGGCCGGGGTCGATCCCCTCGTGCTCCTGGGCGTAGTAGCCGATCGACACGCCGAACCCGGGCCGCACCTGGCCCCGGTCGGCATCGGCCACGCCGGCCAGCACCCGGAGCAGGCTGGTCTTGCCCGCCCCGTTGAACCCCAGCACGAGCAGGCGCTCGCCCCGGCCCACGTCGAACCCGAGGTCGTCGAACACGGCGAGGTCGCCGTAGGCCTTGGCCAGGTCGGTGACCTCGAGGACGGTGCGCCCGGCGTGGGGCGGCTCGGGGAACCGCACCCTCAGCGCCCGCCGGGCGGTGGGGGCGTCGACGCCCTCGGCCTGGATGCGGACGATGCGCTTCTCGAGGCTGTGGGCCATGGCCGCCTTGGAGGCCTTGGCCCCGAACCGGTCGACCAGGCCCTGGAGGCGATCGACCTCCTTGGCCTGGGCCGCCGCCTGCGTGGCCAGGCGGGCCTCGTCCTTGGCCCGCTGCGCGAGGTACTGGGAGTAGGTGCCCTTGTACTCGACCATGGTGCCGGTGTCCTCCTGGCCGTCACGGTCGAGGTGCAGGACGCGGGTGATGGCCTCGTCGAGGAGGTCGAGGTCGTGGCTGACCACGAGCAGGGCGCCCCGGTATGAGCGCAGGAAGCCGAGCAGCCACTCCTTGGCGTCGGTATCGAGATGGTTGGTGGGCTCGTCGAGGAGGAGGGCGTCGCTGCCGGCGAAGAGGATGCGCACCAGCTCCACCCGGCGGCGCTCGCCGCCCGAGAGCACCCCGATCGGTAGGTCGAGGCGGTCGTCGGGGAGGCCCACGCCGGCGGCCAGGCGACGGATCTCGGAGTCGGCCTGGTAGCCGCCGTCGAGCCGGAACTGCTCCTCGGCCCGGCTGAAGCGCTCCACGTTGCGCTCCGACGGGTCCTCGGCCAGCGTCAGCCGGAGCTTCTCGACGCGCACCGCCGCCTCATCGAGGCCCCGGCCCGAGAGCACGTGGGTGAGGGCGCTGAGGTCGTCGGGCACGCCCTCGGGGCGGGGGTCCTGGGGTAGGTAGCCGACGCCGCCGCTGCGGTGCACCACCCCGCCGGCGGGAACGTCCGCACCGCCCAGCACCTTGAGCAGGGTGGTCTTGCCGGCGCCGTTGCGGCCGACCAGGCCGACCTTGTCGCGGGCGCGCACGCTGAACGAGACGCCGTCGAGGAGGGTGACACCGCCCGCCTCGACCCGCAGGTTCCGGGCGTGGAGCACCGGACCAGGGTAGGGGCGTCCTTCGACGTCCCCGCAAAGGGTTCCGTCGCCGGGCCTGCGTAGCGTGCGGGCGTGACCGAACTGGTTCCGCTCCCCCGCCAACCCGACGGCGTGGCCTGGCCCACCGGACGTTGGCCTACCAGTGCACCCGAGGTCGACGACCGCGGTCACCTGGCCAGCCTGGTGGAGGAGCTGTTCGACCCGCCCGGACCAGTCGAACGGGGCCACACCCACGCCCTGCTGGTGGTGCAGGGCGGGCGGCTCGTGATCGAGCGCTACGGCTACCGCTTCGTCAGCGAGCTCGAGGAGCTGTCGGGGGTCACCCCCGAGCCCATCACCGCCGACACCCGCCACATCTCGTGGTCGATGGCCAAGAGCATCCTCCACGCCGCCGTCGGCGTGCTGGTGGGCGACGGCCGGATCGACGTGGCCGACCGGGCGCCGGTGCCGGCCTGGTCGGATCCCGCCGACCCGAGGCGGCGGATCACCTGGGACGACCTGCTGACCATGCGGCCCGGCCTGGCGTGGGTGGAGGAGTACTACGAGTTCGACGGCAGCCGCCTGCCCGACGTGGTGTCGATGCTGTTCGGAGAGGGCAACGCCGACATGGCCGGCTTCGCCGCCCGGTTCCCCCTCGTGCACGAGCCGGGCTCAGCCGCGGCCTACACGTACTCGAGCGGCACGTCCAACATCCTGGCCGCGTGCGTCGGGCAGGTCATAGGCGGCGGCGAGGCACGCATGCGTCGCTTCCTCGCGGAACGGGTCTTCGGCCCGATCGGTATGGCGAGTGCCGAGCCGTCCTTCGACGCCGCCGGCACGTTCGTGGCGTCGTCCTACGTGCACGCCACCGCTCAGGACTTCGCCCGCTTCGGCCTGCTCTACCTGCGCGACGGCAACTGGGACGGCCATCAGGTGCTCCCCGCCGGGTGGGTCGACCACGGCCGGCTCCCCCGCTCTCCCGACGAGGGCAGCTTCCACGGCGCCCACTGGTGGGCCCGCGCCGACGGCACGTTCTTCGCCGACGGCTTCGAGGGCCAGCGCATCCTCGTGGTGCCCGCCCTCGACCTGGTGCTGGTCCGGCTGGGCAAGACCCACGTCGACCACGCCCCCGCCCTCGACGCCCGCCTGGACGAGATCATCCACTGCTTCGCGCGGCTCAGGGCGAAGCCCTGACCGCCGGCGTCGCGAGCGCCACGCGAGCAGCCGCCACGCGAGCGCCGGAGGCGCTCGCCCAGTAGCAGGGCGAAGCCCTGACCGCCGGCGTGGCGAGCGCCACGCGAGCAGCCGGCACGCGAGCGCCGGAGGCGCTCGCCCAGTAGCACGACGCTCGCCCAGTAGCACGGCGCTCGCCCAGTAACACGTGCCCGACGTCATGTGGACTTTCCTCGATCCGTCGCTCACGATAACGGCGTTACGGAATTCCCCGGCAGATCGAGGCAATGATGCTGAGCCGTATCGCCCGCTTCTCCATCCGGCGTCGGGTCCTGGTCGTGGCCACGGCCGTCGTGGGCTTCGCCCTGGCCGGCGCGCTCGGGGGTGACGTCGCCTCCCGCCTGTCATCGGGCGGCTTCAACGACCCGGCGGCGGAGTCGTCCCGCGCCGAGGACCTGCTGGCCGAGCGCTTCGGCACCGGCGCTCCCAACCTCGTGCTGCTCGTCACCGCCAACGGGGGGTCCGTCGACCAGCCCCGGGTGGCGGCCGCCGGCCGGGCCCTCACCGCCCGGTTGGCCCGGGAGGCCGACCTCGACGACGTCGGCTCCTATTGGTCGCTCGGCTCTCCCCCGCCCCTGCGCTCGGAAGACGGTCGGTCGGCCCTGGTGGTGGCCCGCATCACCGGCACCCAGAACGAGGTGGTGCGCCGGGCCGAGGCCCTCGAGGAGCGCTACGCGCGGCCCATCGACGGCGCCCGGGTGGAGGTCGGGGGCTTCGCCGCCGTGTTCGGGGAGATCGGCACCACCATCGAGTCCGATCTCGTCCGGGCCGAGCTGATCGCCCTGCCCATCACCCTCATCCTCCTGCTCTTCATCTTCCGCGGCGTGGTGGCGGCCGCCCTCCCGCTCGCCATCGGGGCGGTGTCGGTCGTGGGCACGCTCCTGGTGCTGCGCGTGCTCTCGTCGCTCACCGAGGTGTCGGCGTTCGCCCTCAACCTCACCACGGCGATGGGCCTGGGGTTGGCCATCGACTACAGCCTGTTCGTGGTGTCCCGATACCGCGAGGAGCTGGCCGCCGGCTTCGAGCCCCACGCCGCCGTGGTCCGCACGGTGCGCACCGCCGGCCGCACCGTGGCCTTCAGCGCCCTGACGGTGGCCGCCTCGCTGTGCGCGCTGCTGGTCTTCCCGTTGGCCTTCCTGCGGTCCTTCGCGTACGCCGGGGTGGCGGTGGCGGCGCTGGCCGGGGTGTGCGCGGTGGTGGTGCTCCCTGCGCTACTCGCCCTGCTCGGGCACCGCGTGGACGCGCTCTCGCTCCGGCGCCGCCCCGCCGAGCCGGTGGGCGAGGGGATCTGGCACCGGGTGGCGACGGCGGTCATGCGCCGACCTGTGCCCATCGCCACCGTCGTCATCGTGGTGCTGCTCGCCCTCGGCAGCCCGTTCCTCCGCATCGACCTCGGCCGGCCCGACGACCGCGTCCTGCCGGCGTCGGCCGACAGCCGACAGGTGAGCGACGCCCTTCGCCGGGACTTCGGATCCCAGGAGGCCGGCGCCCTGGCCGTGGTCGCCCCCGACACCGCCGCCGCCGGCACCGGGTCCTCCCGCGATCGTGCCATCGACGCCTTCGCCGGCCGCCTGTCGGACCTGCCCGGCGTGGCCCGGGTCGACGCCGTCACCGGAGTGTTCCTCGAGGGCCAGAAGGTGCCCGTGGCCCCCGAGGTCACCCGTCGCTTCGCCGCCGAGGAGGGCACCTGGCTGTCGGTGGTGCCGTCGGTGGAACCGGTGTCGGAGGCCGGCGAGCGCCTGGTGCGCGAGATCCGGGGCGTGGAGGCGCCGTTCCCGGTGCTGGTCACCGGCACGTCAGCGCAGCTGGCCGACGGCAAGGCGTCGCTCTTCGCCCGCATCCCGCTCGCGGTCGGGATCATCGCGGTGATCACCTTCGTGCTGCTGTTCGCCATGTTCGGCAGCGTGGTGGTGCCGATCAAGGCGCTCGTGCTCAACCTGCTCAGCCTCACCGCCACGTTCGGGGCCATGGTGTGGGTGTTCCAGGACGGTCACCTGTCCGACACGCTCGGCTTCACCGCCACCGGCACCATCGACGCCACCACACCCATCCTCATGTTCTGCGTGGCCTTCGGGCTCTCGATGGACTACGAGGTGTTCCTCCTCTCGCGCATCAAGGAGGAGCACGACGCCGGCGCCGACAACGTGGCTTCGGTGGCGAGGGGACTGGAGCGGACCGGCCGCATCGTCACCGCCGCCGCCGCCCTCATCGCCGTGGTGTTCGCCGCCGTCGCCACCTCCCGGGTGAGCTTCATCAAGCTGTTCGGCGTGGGCCTCACCCTGGCCGTGGTCATGGACGCCGTGCTCATCCGGGCGACACTGGTGCCGGCGTTCATGCGCCTGGCGGGCGACGCCAACTGGTGGGCGCCGAGCTGGTTGCGCCGCCTCCACGACCGCTTCGGCCTCAGCGAGACGGTCGACCTCGCCGACGGTGGCGCGGGCGTGCCCCGCCCCGAGCCGGCCGCCGCGGGCTGACGGGCCGGTGGGTCACGCCGACGATGCCCCCACGGTGTCGGGTCCGAAGCGGGCGACCTCGGCCTCGAGGTCGAGAGGGCCGGTCCGGGCCTTGGCCGTCCGGTCGGCGTCGGTGAGCAGGGCGGGCGGGATGATCCAGACCACCTCGAACTCGAGGCCGTCGGCGTCCCGGCCGTAGAGGCTCTTGGTGGACCCGTGGTCCGAGCTGCCGACGAGGGCGTCGGCGCCGGCCAGGCGATCGCGCACGGTCGCCAGGTCGGCCAGCGTGCCCACCTCCCAGGCCAGGTGGTAGAGCCCCACGGTCCCCCGGCCGGCGGGAGAGGGTTTGGCGCCGGCGCCCACCGAGAACAGCCCGAGGTCGTGGTCGTTGTCGGAGTCGGGAGCCTGCAGGAACACCGCCCCGGGTCCCTCCATCACCACCCGGAAGCCGAGGACCTCCCGGTAGAAGGCGGCGCTGCGCTCGGCGTCGCGCACGTAGAGGACGGCGTGGTTGAGGGCTCGGATGGCCATGTCCACGCGAACGACGGGCCGGGCGGGCGCATTCCTCAGTTGACCTGGCACTAGTTGACCTGGCGCTGGCGCCCTTCCCAGTAGGGCGCCCGCAGCTTGAACTTCTGGAGCTTCCCGGTGGCGGTGCGGGCCAGCTCGTCCCGGAACTCGACCCGGGTGGGGACCTTGTAGCCGGCCAGTCGGCCCCGGCAGTGCTGGCGGATCTCCTCCTCGGTGACCTCGGCGCCGGGGGCCGCCACCACCAGGGCCACGACCGTCTCCCCCCAGCGCTCGTGGGGCACGCCGATCACCGCCACCTCGGCCACCCCCGGATGCGAGAACACGGCATCCTCGACCTCGATGGACGACACGTTCTCGCCGCCGGAGATGATGACGTCCTTCTTGCGATCGGAGATGGTGAGGTAGCCCTCGTCGTCGAGGTAGCCGCCGTCGCCGGTGTGGAACCAGCCGTCGCGGATCGCCTCGGCGGTGGCCTCGGATTGGTCCCAGTAGCCCTCCAGCACGTGGTTGCCGCGGGCCAGCACCTCGCCGTGGTCGTCGATGGCGAGGCGCAGGCCCAGCGCGGGTGCGCCCGCTCGACCGAGCTTCACCGCCCGCTCCCCGGGCTCGAGCTGGTCCCACTCGGCGCGGTTGCGGTTCATGGTCAGCAGCGGCGTGGTCTCGGTGAGACCGTAGATCTGGATGAACTCCCAGCCGAGCTCGGCCTCCACCCGTTCGATGGTGCGGGTGGGCGGCGGCGCCCCCGCCACCACGATCCGTACCCGGCCGCGACCGGGCACCTCGCCGTCCCAGTTCGCGGCGGCGTCGAGGATGGCGGCCACCACCGCCGGCGCCCCGCAGAGCAGGGTGACTCCGTGGCGCTCGACCCGGCGCAGGATCTCGGCCCCGTCGACCTTGCGGATCACCACCTGGTTCACGCCCATCCCGCACGCGGCGAACGGCATCCCCCAACCGTTGCAATGGAACATCGGCAGGGTGTGGAGGTAGACGTCGCGGTCGTCGACCCCCGCCTGCCAGCCGAACACGGTGGCGTTCAGCCACAGATTCCGGTGGGTGAGCTGCACACCCTTGGGTCGGGCGGTGGTGCCGCTCGTGTAGTTGACGGTGGCGGTGGCGTCCTCGTCGGGCGTCCACCGCTGGGGATCCGCGGAGGCGGAGAAGAGGGCGGCGTCGGCGGCTTCACCGATCACGTAGCGGTGCTTGGCGTCGACCCCGGTGAGGGCTTCCTCCAACTCCGGGTCGATCAGCAGCACCGACGCGCCGGAGTGCTCGACGATGAAGCGCACCTCCTCGGCCGACAACCGGAAGTTGATCGGCACCAGGACCCGGCCGTGCCCGGCCACCCCGAAGAACGAGGTGAGCAGCCGGGCCGAGTTGTGCGACACCACCGCCACCCGCTCGCCGGACCCCACGCCCAGCTCGTCGAGGGCGGCCGCCTGCGCCCGGGCCCGCTGGGCCAGCTCGGCGAAGGTGAGCTCCCCCCACGACGGGGCGGGCTGGTCGGGCTCGTCGACCACCGCCACCCGCTGCGGATAGACGCTCACCGCCCGGTCGAGGAAGTCGTTGACCGACAGCGGGACCTTCATGGCGCAACCTCCTTGACCGGGGCCTCCAACGTAGGCCGGTAGCGTGCCCGCCGGAGCCGACCAGCCGGCCGGCCCACAGGGAGGCGGCACCATGCGCATCGGGATCTTCGCCGGCGAAGTAATCGACCGCGGGGGCACGCTCCACGACCTGGTGGCCGCGGCCACCACCGCTGCCTCCCAGGGTTTCGCCGGGTTCTGGCTGCCCCAGATCTTCGCCTACGACGCGCTCACCACCCTCGCCGTCATCGGCCGCGAGGTGGAGGGCCTGGAGCTCGGCACCGCGGTGGTGCCGACCTACCCGCGGCACCCGATGATGCTGGCCGCCCAGGCCCTCACCACCAACGCCGCCTGCCAGGGCCGGCTCACGCTGGGCATCGGGCTGTCGCACCAGCTCGTGATCGAGTCGATGCTGGGCTACTCGTTCGACAAGCCCCTGCGCCACATGCGGGAGTACCTGTCGATCCTCGGCCCGCTCGTCAACGAGGGGTCAGTGTCGTTCACCGGCGAGACCCTGTCGGGCAACGGCACGATCGAGGTGCCCGGCTCCGTACCGTGTCCGATCCTGCTCGCCGCCCTCGGCCCCAAGATGCTCGAGCTGGCCGGCACCGAGGCCGACGGCACCATCACGTGGATGACCGGGCCGGCCACGGTGGCCGACCACATCGCCCCCACCATCCGGGCCGCCGCCGACGCCCACGAGCGACCCGCTCCCCGGGTGGTGAGCGCCCTGCCGGTGCTCGTCACCGACGACGCCGACGCCGCCCGCCAACGGGCGGCCCGGGCCTTCGCGATCTACGGGCAGCTGCCCTCCTACCGCGCCATGCTCGACCGCGAGGGCGCCGAGGGTCCCGCCGACGTGGCGCTGATCGGCGACGAGGACACCGTGGCCGACGCCATCGCCCGCATGGGCGAAGCCGGCGCCACCGACTTCCTGGCCGTCGAGTTCGGGATCGACGAGCCCGAGCGCACCCGCACCCGAGCCCTCCTCCGCTCCCTCCTCTGACCCGACCCACTCCCAGCGCGCCGCTCGCCGGCCGGGGGCTCAGCGGGCGGTCCAGCCTCCGTCGACGGCGAGGGTCTGGCCGGTGACGTAGGAGCTGGCGTCGGAGGCCAGGAACAGCAGCACGCCGTCGAGCTCGTGCTCCTCGCCGCCACGGCCCATCGGGCAGTTGCGGGTGATGAACCCGAGCGACGATTCGTCGTCCCACATGCCGGCGGTCATCTCGCTGGGGAACCAACCCGGGGCGATGGCGTTGACCCGCACGCCCTGGCGGGCCCACTGGCAACCGAGCTCCCGGGTGAGGCTCACCACCCCGCCCTTGGAGGCGCAGTAGCTGGCCTGGCGGATGGGCGCCGAGGCCACCAGCCCGAGGACCGACGCAATGTTCACGATCGACCCGCTCCCCCGCGCCAGCATCGGCGCGGCGGCGAGCTGGCACAGCCGAAACGTGGCGTTGAGGTTCACGTCGACCACCTGCCGGAAGTGGTCGAAGGGCTCGTGCTCGGCCGGCATCGGGTCGCCGATCCCGGCGTTGTTGACCACCACGTCGAGCCCGCCGTCGCCCACCTCCACAGCCGTGGCCACCAGCCGTTCGAGGTCGGCCTCCTCGGTGACGTCGCACGGCACGGCCACCACCCCGTCACCACAGTCGGCGGCCAGCTCGGCGAGCCGGTCCCGCCGGCGGGCAGCGGCGACCACGCGGGCGCCGGCGCGGTGGAGCACCCGGGTGAAGCGGGCGCCCAGGCCCGACGACGCCCCGGTGACGATGGCGACGCGCCCGTCGAGGCGGAACGAAGCGGGCAGGGCGGCGGCAGAGGCTTGTGACATGGGCGGCACGCTACGCAGGCGGTGGAAACATGGGGCGATGAAGGTCCGCATCGGCTTCGGGCTCGGAACCCGCACCCTCACCAACGACGCCGCCACCTTCGGGCCCTTCGTCGACACCCTCGAACGCCTGCGCTTCGACTCGCTCTGGCTGTCGGAGCGGCTCACCGGGGAGGCGCCCGACCCGCTGGTGGCGCTGGCCTTCGCCGCCGGGCGCACCGAGCACCTGAAGCTCGGCACCAGCGTGCTGGTGGTGCCCGGCCGCAACCCGGTGGTGCTGGCCAAGGAGCTGGCCAGCCTCGACCGCCTCTCGGCCGGCCGCCTGCTGCCCGCCGTGGGCCTCGGTGCCCCGAACCCCGCCGAGCACCGGGCCTTCGGCGTGGCCCGGGGGGAGCGGGCCGCCTGGTTCGACGAGGCCGTCGGGCTCATGCGCCGCCTGTGGACCGAGGACGACGTGGACCACCACGGCGAGCGCTTCTCGGTGGAGGGCGTGACCCTGCTCCCCAAGCCGCACCAGGCGCCGATCGACGTGTGGCTGGGCGGCACGTCACCTTCGGAGCTGCGCCGCACCGGTCGCCTCGGCGACGGCTGGCTGCCGTCGTTCTGCACTGTGGCGGACCTGCGCGACGGGTGGCCCGTCATCACCTCGGCCGCCGCCGAGCACGGTCGCCAGATCGACCCGGAGCACCTCGGCGCGCTGGTGGCCTACAGCCATTCCGGCGTGCCCGACGCGGTGGCCGCGCTCCTCGCCCACCGTCGCCCCGAGCTCGACCCCACGCAGGTCATCCCCGTGGGGCTGCCGGCCCTGCGCGCCCGCCTGGGGGACATGGTGGAGGTCGGTGCGTCCAAGTTCGTGGTGGTACCCCTCGACGAGCCACCCGACTGGGACGCCGAGCTGGAGGCCGTGGCGACCGAGCTGATGCCCTTGCAGACCTGAGCCGCCCGGCACTCTTACACTCGGAGTGCAAGTTCAAACGCTCGGCGTGCAAGTTCACACGAGGAGAGGGCCGTGACCACCGATCAGCTGGAGCTCGGCCAGGTCGAGTTCGACGAGGCCGAGCTGCTCGCCTCCCACGAGTACGCCGAGCCGCTCGTCGCCGGCGGCGTGCGCTGCCACGGCGGGTTCGACGCCGCTGGCACCTACGTCTCGCCCCGCACCCGCAACCGCCTCCCGGCCATCGACGCGTGGCAGGCTCGCCACCGTCGCGACTTCGGAACCGAGCTGCTCGACCTGCCCCTCGACACCTGGCCCGAGGCCTACCCCAACGTGGCCCAGGCGCGGTTCCTCATCGAGTCCGGCGTACCCGAGCCGATCATCGCCACGCTCACCCGCATCGGTACGGTCGAGGGGTTCGGGGCGATGATCCGGTACTCGGTGCTGCCCGACCTCACAAGGCAGTTCGACCAGGACGTGCGGGGCACGGCCATGGCCCACCTCGGCCGAGGCCTCTACGAGGCCCACGCCCGGGACGAAGCCGGCTTCGACGGGGAGGGCGGCCACAAGCAGATGTGGTTCGCCGCCCGCGACATCGCCTTCGAGGATCCCGTCACCGCCGACGAGACCGACCTGATGCTCGAGCGCATGGGCATCGCCACGCCCGGCAGCGGCGGCCGGGTGGAGCCGGGGCGCCTCCGGGCCCAGGCCCTGGCGGACCGCATCCTCCCCGACGACGTGGACTTCGACCTCGAGTCCCTCGTCGAACGCATGACCCGCCTCCTGCTGATCGAGATCTCCGCCTTCCACACCTTTGCCTGGGCCGAGGCCCTACTCGCCGACACCGAGGTCGTGGCCGGCGACGGCGAGGCCGCCCGCCTCGTGTCCTACATCCGGGCCGACGAGACGCCCCACGTGCAGTACCTGCGCACCGTGCTCTCCGAGATGCGGGACCGCACGGTGGTCACCACCAGTGGGCGCCGGCTGGCGGGTGCCGACGTGGTCGGCCCCATCTGGGACCGGGCGCTCGAGCAGTCCCTCGGCGCCCGCCGCCGCGAGGGCCTGGAGACGACGTGGCGAGAGGTGGCCCACGCCGTCGAAGGACGTTTCGATGCGGCCGACCTGCTGGCCCGCTTCGACGAGCTCGGATCGGTGCACCGCGACGCCCAGGGCAGCTGGAGCAGCGCCGCCGCCTGACCCAACCGGGCCGCCGAGGTGGTCGCGCTCATGCTGACCGGCGCCGAACCAGCGCAACAGGCTCGGAGCAGCTACGCGCAGCGAGTCACTTCGAGCACCCAGCCCACCCGTCGCACCTCCGCCCCACTCCGGCTGGCCCACCCGGAGAGCTGGTCGCCGAGCGCCTCGGTGTCGGCTGGGCGGTCTCCCACCAGGTGCACGCGGGCGCAGCTCTGGCCGCCGGCACCGCGCCAGGCCACGAAGCGGCCGCCGCCCCAACCCTCCAGGGGCTCGAAGGCGTCGAGGGCGCCGAGGGGATCGGTGCCGAGCAGGGTCAGTTGCAGGTCGACCAACCCGAAGGCGCCGGCGTCGACCACCGCCCCGTCGGCCTTCGGGGCGGGGACCGCCCGCGCCGCCTCGCCCGCCCGGAAGGCGGCCGGGTCGAGCACCTGCTCGCTGGTGGTGGGCGGGTGCCCGAAGGCCCGGTCGAGGCCGGCGATGCCACCGGCGTCGACGAGCGCCTCGGCCAGCCGCTCGCCCGACAGGTAGGGCAACGCCTGGCGGACCTGCACGGCGATGGGGAACTGGAACGGGTTCACGCCGCTGGCCAGCTGGGCCTCCTCGGCGGCCAGCGCGGCACGGTCTCTGGCCGACAGCGACCTGCGATAGGCGTTCTCCACCCGCTTGGCGCTGCCCTCGACGATGCTGAGGAACCCGAAGCCCGACTCGTCAGGGCGTCCCTCGAACCGGCTGAGCCGGTTGAGGTCGAAGTGCTGGTCGTCGAGGGCGTGGGTCAACTCGTGGACGATCACCGTTCGCCGGTAGGCGGTCACCGTCGTGCCCTGGACGAACAGCTCCTTGGACTCGGGGTCGTAGAAGCCCACCACACCAGCCTCCAGCAGGCCCCGGTAGACCTCGACCAGGTCGGCGTCGGGCTTGAGCTGGCCGAGCGCCCGCAGGCTGACCTGCTCCTTGGCCAGCTCACCTCGGCGGCGCTCCAGGTCGGCGCGCAGCTTGGCGTCGAAGGCGGAGGCATCGATGGCCTCCACCCGGGGGCGGGTCCTGAAGCGGTGCCCCCGCTCGCGCTCCACGAAGGCGATCAGGTCGGGAAGGGCCTCGGCGAGGGTCTGGGACCGGCCGGGCGGCGGGGCGGGCGTGCTCGGCGGGCCTTCGGTGCTGGGTGGGACCCGTGTGCTGGGTGGGACCGTCGAGCGGGGTGGGATCGTCGAACTGGGCGGGACCCGGGTGCTCGGAGAGGGCGACGGGCTGGGGAAGGTGAAGGGGGTGGTCGTCGGGCCGGGCGCCGAGGTGGAGGCGGCCGTCTCGGAGCGGTCCTCGTCGCGGCGTGCCGCCCACCCGAGCGCGCCCGCCACCAGGACGGCGAACACCATGGCGGCGGCCACGATGGCGGCGGCCGCCCCGCGACCACGCCCCGGTCCGGGCTGAGGGAGGGGCGCCGAGGGCGGAGTTGCCGGCGCCGGCCAGCGGTCCGGCGGGGTGGAGGGGAACGGCGCCGGGTTGGGGATCCAGGCGCCGCTCATTGGTGCACCAGTCGCACCGATGGACCACAACCATCGTCAGGAACAGCAGCGCACCAATGAGCGCCGCCGCTGCGCGGCGGACAAGCGCCGTGCTGATGGTTCGCTCGCCCTTCGGGCTCGCTCACGAAATGGGACCGCCTCAGCCGGCCGGGGCTGGGCCGGCCCGGAACACCGAGATCGGCTCACCGTTGGCCACCAAGTCCGGGAAGTACCCGGCGATGTGCATCGGGATGCGGACGCAGCCGTGGGAGGCGGGGTACCCGGGCACCGACGGCGCACCGTGCACGGCGATCCCACCGGTGAAGTAGATCGGGTTGAATAGCTTGCCCAGAGGGCTGGTGCGCCACCCGGGGATGCGGCGCTGGTACCGGTAGTCGCCGGTGGGGGTCACCGCGTCACCGCAGTGGCCGTTCTCGCAGTACGGGCGACCGCTGCCGGTGGACACGTGGGTGACCAGCTCGAGGGCACCGCCTTCGAACACCAGCAGCACCTGGCGGTCGAGGTCCACCTCGCTGTGGGTGGGCCCGAGGTCGGGGCGCAGCATCGGCTGGGGCCCGGCGGCGTGGATCCGCTGTTCTAGCTCGGGGGTCACCACGCCGTCGCGGGCCAGGCCGTTGAGAGCCTGGAACGCCCACACCGCCATGGCCGTCTTCGTGCCGAAGTCGCCGTCGGGCGATCCCGGGTCGAACTTGAGCTCGCGCAGCCGGCGCTGGAGCAGCCGGGTGCGGATCCCTCGCACCCCGGGTGCCAGGTTGCCGGCCTCTCGGGACAGGCCGGGCGGTTGGCCCGCCACCACCGTGGTGGTGGTGGTGGACGTCGTGGTCGAGGTGGTCGCCGAGGCGGTGGCCGACGCCGTCGAGGCGGTGGTCGGCGCGGTCGACGCGGTGGTCGAGGAGGTGGAGGCGGACGAGGCGGAGGTCGGCCTGGAGGTGGGACCGGTGGTGGCGGTCGTGGTGGAGGGCGCCGAGCCTGGTTCCGAGGCGCTCGGCGCCGACGTGCCGGTGGTGGCGGCGCCGCGCTCGCCCGCCGGGCCGCCGGCCGAGCAAGCGGCCGACGTCAGCAGCAGGGCGGCGACGCCGACGGCGCCGGTCCAGCGGGGCAACGTGACCATGGCGGATGCCAGTGTGGCGCGTCGACCGACCACTGAGGTCGCAAGGCGCCGGGGAGGGGTCCCCGAGCCGGCTCGGGCCCGCGGAGCGCCACAATGAGGACCCGCGCCACGAGGTCGTCCGGCATCGCGTCGGAGGGGCGCGGCCACGCCTCCCATGGCGCCGTGGTTGTCTGGTCGCCTCGCCCATCGGTTCGGCTCTAACGAGCGTGGCCCGACCCGGAGTCCCGTGCCCCCACCATCCCGCCCCGACGACGACCTCGACCCGGCTCCCGGCGAGCCGGTGGACGACGCCCGCCTGCTGCGAGCGGCCGGGGCGGGCGACGATGCCGCCTTCGCCACCCTCCTGGAACGCCACGACCGGTTGCTGCACCAGTTCGCCCACCACCTGCTCGACGGCGTCGGGACCGAGGCGGTGCTCGAGGAGGCCTACGTGAAGGCCTACCGCGCCGTCAGCCGCCAGCGTGGACCGGCCCGACCATGGCTGCTGCGCACCGTCTACCTGGCCGGCCTCGACGAGGTGAGGCGTCGGGAGCGCCGCCGTCAGGGCGGCCCGGGCCGCAAGCCCGACCGGGAGTCGCGCCCGGACACCGGCCAACCCCTCGCCCACCTGCGGCCCGACCAGAGGGCGGTGCTGGTGCTGGTGGAGGGGGCCGGGCTCGGCGAGGCCGAGGTGGCGGCCGTCCTGGGCAGCCCCGAGCCCACCGTGCGCGGTCTGCTGGCCCGGGCCCGACTGGCCGGCGAGGACCCGGGGCCCGCCCTCGACCTCGAGGACGTGCCCCCCCACGACCAGGGCTTCTGGTCCCGCCTCGGCGGTCGCCTGCTGGCCGAGCGGGACGCGCCGGCGGCGCCCGTCCCCCGCATGCCGGATCCTGATGAACCCACCTCCGCCATCCGCACCCCGCGCCCTCCGCCGGTGGCGATGCAGAAGCGGGCACCGCGGCGGGCCCGCTTCCGCCGGTCCGACGTCCCCCCGGACACCGTCGAAGAGCTGGCCACCGACGCCCGGCGCCGCCGGACCCCGGTCCGCCTGCCGGCCCTGGCCCTGCGGGTGCTGACCGTGCTGGTGGTGCTGGCCGTGCTGGCGGGCGTCCTGGTGGCGGTGGTCACCATGGCCGCCCGGGCCCGCTCCCCGGTGCGGGAGGACTCGGTGGCCGACATCAGCGGGCGCACCGTGGCCGCCCTGGCCGACGCCAGGAGCTTCTCGGCGGTGGTCGACGAGGAGGTGGTCGGCGCCGACGGCCGGCGGACGACCTCGCGCTACCAGCTCGCCCGGCACCGCAACGGCTCCTACCTGATGATCGCCGCCGATCTTCGCCACATGGTGGCCTACGACACTCCCACCAACACGCTCCGGTCCCGCCGGCTCGTGCCCCGCCCCGACGGCTCCACCGCCGTGCTGGCCACCCAGGAGACCGGCCTGGCCGCCGGTCCTCCTGATCCCTCTGGCCTGGACCCCACCCTTCCCGACGCCGAGCTCAGCCTGGCCCTCCGGTCGCTGGCCGACGTGGACGAGGAGGCCGCCGGAAAGGCCCGGGTGGGGGGCCGCGCCGTATGGGTGCTGGGCGGGCCGTTGCCCGACCCGGGGCGGGGGCCCGACCGGGTCGTGCTCGTGGTCGACCGGGCCCGGCTGGCACCGGTGCGGATCACCCTCCTCCGTAGGGGCCGGTCGGTGCGCACCGTCCGGTTCAGCGAGGTCGCCCTCGACGCCCCGGTGGGCCCGTTCACCATCGACCTCTCCGCCGACGGGGTCCGCCCCGTCGACCGGGGGTTTCGCCCGGTCGGGTTGGACGACGTGGTCTCGGCGGTCGGCTACGCGCCGCTGCGACCCGCGTACCTACCGCCGGGGTTCGAGCTGGCCGCCTCCACCGTCCGCCGCCAGGGCCGGGTGGTCTCCGTGGCCTACCAACGGGGCAACGAGTCGGTGGTGGTGACCACCCGCTCGTCGCCGGTGCAGCGGGGAGACCTGTGGGCCGATCCCTTCGACCGGGGCGGCCACCGCCCCCGGGTGGAGCGGGTGCAGGTGACCTCGGGCCCGTTCCGCCTCACCACCGCCCAGCGGGTGGCCGAGGTCGGCGCCCTGCCGTCGGTCTGGGGCAGCAACGACACGCTGGCCTTCACCGTCGCCGGGGACCTGACCGCCGAGCAGCTGATCCGGGTGGTCGCTTCCCTGCGCTGAGCCGGTCGAGAATCGGGTAAGGACCCCGAAACGTCACCACGCGGACACCCGCGCCGGCGCACGAAGGAAGACCCGCATGAGCATCGACCACCCCGCCCCGGCGCCGGCCGGCACCACCGGAGGGGCCCCGCCGCTCCCCCGGCCCCGGGGTCCCCTCAGCGCGCGGGTGCTGTCCAGGCTGCGGGGCGACACCGTGCCGGTGCCGGTGCCCGTGCCCGTGCGCTCCGGTGGAGAGGGGTCCGAGGACCTTCAGCTCGCCCTGTACTGCTGCTACGAGCTGCACTACCGGGGCTTCTCCGGCGTGGACCCGGAGCTGGAATGGGATCCCGATCTGCTGGCTCTGCGTCGCCGGCTGGAGGCCCGCTTCCTCGCTGAGGTCAAGACCCTGGTCGGCTCCACCCCGCCCGTCGAGCCGGGCGGCGTCGAGGCGGCGCTCTCGGCGTTGGCCTCCGCCGAGGGCGGACCGTCGCTGTCGGCCCACCTGGCCACCACCGGCACGCTCGACCAGATGCGGGAGTTCTGCATCCACCGCTCGGCGTACCAGTTGAAGGAAGCCGACCCCCACACCTGGTGCCTACCCCGCCTGGCCGGTCCGCCCAAGGCCGCCATGGTGGAGATCCAGACCGACGAGTACGGCGGTGGGCGCACCGAAGCGATGCACGCCGAGCTGTTCGCCGCCACCATGGCCGCCCTCGACCTCGACGCGACCTACGGCGCCCACCTGGACTCCCTTCCGGCGGCCACGCTCGCCACCGTGAACCTGGTGTCGATGTTCGGGCTGCACCGCCGCTGGCGGGGCGCCCTCATCGGCCACCTGGCGCTCTTCGAGATGACCTCGGTGGGCCCCATGTCGCGCTACTCGGCCGCCCTCGCCCGCTTCGGCGCCCCCGAGATGGCCCGCCGCTTCTACGACACCCACGTCGAGATCGACGCCCACCACCAGCAGGTGGCGCTCGAGCGGATGGTCCGCGGCTTCATCGCCCAGGAGCCCGGCGCTGCCGCCGATGTGGTGTTCGGGGCCCGGGCCCTGACCGCCGTGGAAGCCCGCTTCGCCGGCCACCTCCTCGACTCCTGGGCGGCCGGCCGCTCCTCGTTGCGGGACTGAGGTGAGCGCGGGCCCGCTCGCGGTCTCCTACGTGCTGCCGCTCAAGGCGGCCGCCGAGGTGACCGACCTCGACGATCAGCTGCGGGAGCTGGCCGCCACGGTGGAGGTGCTGGTGATCGACGGCTCCGATCCGCCCGTGTTCGAACGCCACCACCTCCGCTGGGCCCGTTGGGTGCGCCACCTCCCCGTCGACCCGGACCTGGTCACGCCGATGGGGAAGGTGGGCGGGGTCCTCACCGGGCTGCGCCACGCATCCTTCGACGCGGTGGTCATCGCCGACGACGACGTGCGCTGGACCGCCGATCTCATCGCCGAGGCGGTCGACCGGCTCGACGGTGCAGCGGTCGTGCGGCCCCAGAACTGGTTCGACCCCACTCCGTGGCACGCCCGTTGGGACACGGGGCGGATCCTGCTCAACCGGGCGGCGGGCGGGGACTGGCCGGGCACCCTCGTGGTCGATCGCCGGGCGCTGGCCGCCACCGGCGGCTACGACGGCTCCGTGCTCTTCGAGAACCTGGAGCTGGTCCGCACCGTGCGGGCGGCCGGCGGCCGGGAGCACCTCGCCCTCGACCTGCTCGTGCCTCGCACGCCGCCGACGACCGCTCAGTTCCTCGACCAACGGGTGCGGCAGGCCTACGACGAGCTGGCCCGTCCGTGGCGGCGGGGGGTCTTCCTGGCCGTCCTGCGCGTGGCCGTGGCCGGCGGGCGGCGGGCGGTGGCCGCCATGGCCGTCGCCTCGGTGGTCCTGGCCGAGGTGGGCCGGCGCCGGGGCGGCGGACGGCGGGGCGGCCCCGCCCCCGCGGCGCTGTGGGCGCCGGTGGGGGTGGCCGGGCGGGCGGTCTCCAGCTGGGTGGCGGTGGCGGGGGGGGCCCGCCGGGGCGGGGGGCGCTGCCGCGCCCCCGGGCTGCGCCGGGCCGCCGCCTCGGGCC
>JAUJNP010000036.1 GCA_030448105.1 Acidimicrobiales bacterium
CCAGGTCCTCGGCCTGGTCGATGAACTGGTTGCCGCCGTAGAAGCGCCGGCCGGGATAGCCCTCGGAGTACTTGTTGGTCAGCACCGAGCCGGTGGTGGCCAGGACGGCCGGCGAGGTGAAGTTCTCGGAGGCGATGAGCTGGAGCGTGGTGTTCTGGCGGTCCAGCTCCCGGTCGAGGATGGCGGCCAGCTCGTGATCGTGGCCACCCGGCCACCGCCCGCTCACGGGGCCGACTGGTCGTGTTCGAGGGCGGTGATCTTGTCGATGCGCTGGGCGTGGCGGCCACCCTCCCAGCTGGTGGCCAAAAAGGCCTGCAAAGACTCCTGGGCCACCTCGGGACCGACCAGCCGGGCGCCCAGGCACAACACGTTGGCGTCGTTGTGCTCCTTGGCCAGGCGGGCCGAGGTGACGTCGTGGACCACCGCGGCACGGACCCCGTCGACCTTGTTGGCGGCCATGGAGATGCCGATGCCCGTGCCGCAGACGCAGACCCCGAGCTCGCTGGCGCCCGACGCCACCGCCCGGCCCACGGCGGCGCCGAAGTCGGGGTAGTCGACCCGCTCCTCGTCGATGGTGCCCAGGTCGTCGACCTGGTGGCCGCCGTCGACCAAAAAGGCGCACAGCTCCTGTTTGAGCGGGAAACCGGCATGGTCGGATCCGATGGCGATGCGCATCTCAGGGCTCCTTGGTTCTCGATGTGGCCACGGGGCGGTCGGCGGGCTGGATGGCGGCGGGCACGAAGGCCAGGTCGACCAGGCGCCCGATCAGGTCGTGGAGCTCGGCCGCGGTGGCCTCGTAGACGTGGTTAGGTGCGCCGATGGGGTCCTCCACGTCGTCCACCGGATTGTCACCCAGCAGCTCGTTGGTACGCCGCCCCTGGTGCACCCGGGCCAACCAATCCTCCAGGGGCTGGCCCGCTCGACGGGGTCCGCAGGCCTCGCCCCGGCGGACCAGCTCCTTCAGCGTGAAGGTCCGGGGCCAGGCCTGGGGGTGGGCCAGCACCGCCTCCCGCACGTGGCGCCGGGCCATGGCGACCACCAGATCGGCGCGGTCCAGGTGCTCAGCGGTGAAGGCCCGGCTGCGGTGGCGCCCGAGGTCCAGCCCCCGTGCCGCCATGGCCCGCACCGACCCCGGCTCGGCGGGGACCCCGCCGGGCAGCTCGCCGGCGGAGGACACCGCGGCCTCGACACCCAATTCGTCGAGACGTTGACGGAGCAGGACTTCGGCGATCGGGGAACGACACCGGTTGCCGGTGCACAGCACGAGGATCTCGATGAGCCAAGTCTAGGAGGCTGCGTGCCGGAGCAGACGTGCATAGCCCGAGCCCCCCATTCGCCCACCAGCACCAAGGCCGGGACCACCACCCGGTTCTCGTCACCACTCGGTGAGGAGGACCTCGGAGGCCACCGCGCCCTCACGCAACACCCGCATCTCCCCGGAGCTCCAGGCCACCACCGTCGACGGCGCCCCGGTACAGGGCCCACCGTCGAGGACCATGGCCACCTCGGACCCGAGCTGGGTGACCACCTCGGTGGCGGTGAGCGGGGTGGGGCGACCGTGGAGGTTGGCGCTGGTCACGGCCAGAGGTCCGACCGCCGCAGCCAGGGCCACGGGCACCGGGTGGGCCGGCAGGCGCAGGCCGATGGTGGTGTCATCCTGGCCACCCAGGTCGAGGCCGAGGCCCGGCCGGCGGGGGACCACCATGGTCAGCCCGCCCGGCCACCACCGGTCCATGAGCCGGCGCACTTCGCTCGGGAGGCCGTCGGCGGCCAGGGCGAGCGCCTGGTCGACGTCGGCCACCAGCACCGGGAGGGCCACGTCGACAGGCCGGCGCTTGACGGCGAACAATGCCGTGGTCTGTTGCGGCCGGGCCGCCAGGCCGTACACGGTGTCGGTGGGGACGACGACCGGTCGGCCTTCCCGCAGGGCCTCCACGGCACGGGCCAGGGCCGCCGCCGGAGGGGGGACACCGGTGACGTCGAGGATGTGGGGCACCCTCGCTCAGCCCCTGCGGCCGGTGAGCGGCGGCGGGCGCCGGCCCGGGCCGGGGAAGCGACGGGGGCCGGTCACCACCGGCGGGCCACCAGGACGCGGTCCTGGCCGGCCAGGTCGGGGCGGACGTCGGCGGCGGTGAAGCCGGCCGAGCGGGCCGCCACCACCATGGCCTCGGCCTGGTGGGGGGCCAGCTCCAGCACCAACGACCCCGCCGGCGACAGCCATTCGGGCGCCTCGGCCACGATTCGAGCCAGGTGCTCCGTCCCCGCAGGGCCGGCCACCAGCGCTTCCTCGGGCTCCCAGTCGGCCACCTCGGCGGGCAGGGGGTCGGCCGTGGCCACGTAGGGAGGGTTGGCCACCACCAGGTCGACCCGACCGGCCAGATCGGCGGGCAGGGCCCCGAACCAGTCTCCCTCGGCCAGGCGCACGCGCGCCGCGGGCCGACCGATGCCGGCCAGGTTGGCCCGGGCCACGGCCAGGGCGGCGGGCGACACGTCGGTGGCCCACACCGACGCGGTCACCACCTCGACCGCCAACGACAGGGCGATCGCTCCCGATCCGGTCCCCAGGTCGACGGCCACGCTGGGGGCGGTCCCGGCGGCGGTGCCCAGCTCGGCCAGCGCCACCTCCACCACCTGTTCGGTCTCGGGCCGGGGGATGAGCACCCGGGCATCGACCAGGAGGTCGAGGTGGCGAAAGCCCCAACACCCGACCACGTACTGCAGGGGTTCGCCTCGGGCCCGCCGGGAGACCATGGCGTCGAGGTGGGCCACGCCCCGCTGGGGCGCCGGCCGGTCGAGGCCCATCACCAGTTCGACCCCCTCGAGGCCCGACGCCCGCTCCACCAGTCGACGGGCATCCACGCCGGGACTGGCCACGCCGGCGCCGGCCAGCACCGCCTCGGCCTCGGCCAACAGCCGCCGCCACCTCACCGGCTGCCCGTTGGTGGGCAAGAGGAGTCGCTCAGCCACGCCGATCACCCAGCACGCGACGGGTCAGTCGCCCGCCAGCTGGCGGGCCCGCTCGTCCTGGCGCAGGGCGTCGATCACGTCACCCAGCTCGCCCTGGAGGACCTTGTCGAGGTTGTAGCTGGTGAAGTTGATGCGGTGGTCCGAGACCCGGTTCTCCTTGTAGTTGTAGGTGCGGATCTTCTCCGATCGGCCGCCGCCGCCCACCTGGCCCCGGCGCTGCTCTGACAGCTCGGCCGACTGACGGTCCTGCTCGGCTTTGAGCAGGCGCGAGCGCAGCACCACCAGGGCCTTGGCCCGGTTCTGGATCTGGCTCTTCTCGTCCTGC
>JAUJNP010000037.1 GCA_030448105.1 Acidimicrobiales bacterium
CCCGCACCGCAAGTTGCGGCTGCCGTCGAGCGGGTCGAGGGAGATCCACGGCTCGCCGGCAGCGGGCGCCTCCTCGCCGAGGAGGCCGGACTCCTCGCTCACGATGGGCACGCCGAGCCGGGCCAGGTGGTGCACGGCCGCCTGTTCCGCCGCCCGGTCCGCCGCCTCGGTCGGAGCGCCGTCGGCACCGGTGCCCACGGGCTCCCGATCGGCTAGGCCGCCGACGGCCCCGGCCACGGCGGTGGCTGCCGCTGCCGCCACCACCAGGAAGCGGGCGGTGAGCTCGCCGTTGATGCCGCCGGGAGCGCCACCCGCCGGCACGGGGAGCCTGAAGCGGTGCGCCGGCGACTGCTCCTCGAAGCCGAGGCTCTCGTAGAACCGGTGCGCCCGCTCCCGCCACGACGAGCTCTCCAGCACCACCTCGTCGCAACCCAGCACCGCCGCCTCGTCACGCACCACTTCGACGAGGCGCCGACCGACGCCGCTCCCCCGCCGGTCGCCCGCCACCGCCAACGCCCCCAGCCACGCCTGGCGGCAGCCGTGCAGCACGGATGGCCGGGCGTGGACCTCGGCGTAGCCCACCACCTCACCGTCGGCCTCCGCCACCACCGCCCGGACGTCGGAGCGGGCGACGGCCTCGGCAAAGGCCGCCGGCGCCCCCCGCCGGCGGGGCGTGTCGCCGTGGCCCTCCATCTGCTCCACCAGGCCGAGAACGGCGTCGAGGTCACCGACCGTCGCCGGCCGGACGACCACGGGAGCGGTCACGTCACCGCCCGAGCCCGTCCAGCAGGTCCACGACGGCGCCGAGGTCGGCCGCCGAGGCGCCCGGGTCCTTGGCCGCCTCGTCCCACCGGCGCAGGAGCACGGCGTCGGCCGCTCCGGACATGGCGGCGAAGGCCTCCGCCTCCACGGCGCCCATGGGCCCGCCCTGCACGGCCAAGGACCGCACCGACGTTGGGCTCAACCGGTTGCGGTAGGCGGGCTCGGTGGCCACGAGATAGCGCTTGGCGGCCACGTGGGCACCGACGAGCCACGCCACCCGCTCGCCGAACCGCGGGCGACAGAACTCGGCGCCGGCCTCCTCGTGAGGGACCCCAGGATGCAGAGCCACCACCGAGCGGGCCCGCCCAATGTCGTGGAGGGCGGCAGCGGCGACGACCTCGGCGTCGGCGCCGGAGTCGGCGGCCTGCTGGGCACACTGCAGCGCATGGGCGAGCTGGTCGACGGCTTCCCCGCCGTAGGGCAGGCCGGCGAGGCTCTCGAGCAGTGCCCGCCAGGCGGTCACGCCACCTCGACCGTCGAGGCGAGCCCGAGCACGGGGCGACCGGCCACCCACGTCTGGCGAACCACCGGCGTGTCCCCGAGGCGGGCCACAGCCACGAGGTCGGCCCGGCGGCCCGGCTCGATGCGGCCCCGGTCGGTGAGCCCGGTGAGGTCGGCGGGGTTCTCGGTGACGATGGCGACGCTGTCGGCCCACGAGCATCGCCCGGAGTCGGCCAGCTGATAGACGGCGGCCAGCAGCGACGGCAGGTGGTAGTCGGATGCCAGGGCGGTCAGGCAGCCGTGGTCGAACGCCTCCAGGGCCGACAGGTTGGCGACGTGGGAGGCCCCGCGGCGCAGGTTGGGGGCGCCCATGACGGTGCCCAGCCCGAGCCCCACCGCGGCGCGCGCCGCGTCGAGCGAGACCGGGAACTCCGAGATGCGGGCGCCGAGCTCCAGGCCCCGCAGGACCGCTTCCACCGAATCGTCGTCGTGGGCAGCGAGGGTGACCCCGTGGCGGCGGGCCAACGCCGCCACCTCGTGGCGGACCCCCTCCGCGTCCCGCTGGCCCGACCGCTTCTTGGCGATCAGGGTGTCGAGATCGGCAGCACCCATGCCCTGGCTGTCGAAGAACGCCCGGAAGTGGGCCTCGTCCCCGTACTGGCCCTGGCCCGGGGTGTGGTCCATGTACGACACCAGCCCGGTCACCGCGGAGGCGACCAGCCGCCCGGCCACGGCCAGGTCGGGCGACGTCACGTCGACCCGGAGGTGGACGCGGTGGTCGACGCGCAGCGCGGGCGCCAGGTCTGACAGCGCGCTCACGACCTCGGCGGCCCGTTGCGGGCTCCGGTGCTTGGCCGAGTCCTCCTCCACGGACACGCAGAGGAAGTGCGACGTGATCCCGTAGGCGGCGGCCTCGGCGTCGACCTCGTGGATCGCCGAGGCCCGCGGCAACTCGGTGGAGGGCCGGGGGCGGGCCTTGGCCTCCAGGCAGTCGGAGTGGAGGTCGACCAGGCCGGGCACGAGATCGGCATCGCCCAGCTCCACCGGGCGGGCGCCGGCCGGAGGCGCACCGCCGATCTCGACGACCACGCCGCCGTCGACGGTGACCCACCGGTCGTGGCGTTCCTCGCCGTCGACCACGACCCGCCGTGCGTGCAGGGTCATCGTCATGCCGCCACCAGCCTTCCGTCTCGCAGGGTCAGGACCCGGTCGACCAACCCCGGTAGGGCCGGCACCTCGTGGAACACGGCGAGGAGGGTGGCCCCGGCACGCTTGCGCCGGAGGACCTCCTGCAGGGCCCGGTCACGCCGGGCGGGATCGAGCGACGCCGTGGGCTCGTCGAGGAGCAGGACGGGGCGGGGGCGGGCGAGGGCGATGGCCACCCCGACCATCTGCCGCTCTCCTCCGGAGAACGTGGCCGGTGGCGACTCCAGGCGATCGTCAGCCAAGCCGAGCCGGCGGAGGCGCTCGGCCGCCTCCCCACGGTCGAGTCCCTCCGCAGCCACGAGGTCGACGGCCGATCGTCGGGGGATCACGTGGAGGAACTGGGTCACCAGCCCCAGCCGCTCCCGGCGGGTGGTGAGCACCGTGCGATCGTCCGCCGCCGCCAGGTCGACCTCGCCACCGCCGACGTGGAGACGAATGGAGCCGGTGTCGGGGAGGTAGGTCCGGTAGATGCAGCGCAAGATCGACGACTTCCCCGAGCCGCTGGGACCGGTCACCGCCGTGCAGCTGCCCTCCGCGAGGTCGAGGTCGAGGTCGCGCAACACCACCGACTCGGCCCCGCCACGAAGGTGCGACCGGAAGGTCTTGGTCAGACCCCGCACGACGAGCGCGCTCACAGCTGGGCGCTCACGAGGAGCTGGGAGTAGGCGTGCTGGGGGTCGCCGAGCACCTGGTCAGTGACCCCCGACTCGACCACCCGGCCGTGACGCATCACGAC
>JAUJNP010000019.1 GCA_030448105.1 Acidimicrobiales bacterium
CACCGAGCACGCCGACCCGCTCGGTCACACCCACCGCCTCGCCTACGACGACGGCGGCCGGTTGCGCACCCTCACCGACCCGGCCGGCGGCACCACCGAGTGGCAGCGCGACCTCGCCGGGCGCATCGCCGCCACCATCGACCCGTCCGGCGCCACGAACACCCAGGAGTGGATCCCGCCCGGACGCCTGGCGGCCATGACCGACCCCGACGGCGTCAGCACCCGGTGGGAGTACTCACCGGCCGGGCGGCCCCTCCGGGTGGAACAGGTGGGCGGCCCCACCACCACCTGCGGCTACGACTCCGCCGGGCGGCTGGTCGAGCTGAGCACAGTCGACGCCGAAGGGGCGGCCCGCGCCACCTGGCGCTACGAGTACGACGCCCGGGGGCGCCTGGTCGCCGAGGAGAGCCCGGAGGGCCGGCGCACTGAGCACACCCTCGACCCCGCCGGCCGCCCGGTGGCCGTCAGCCGTGGGGGGTGGACCTGGCGCTACGAGCGGGACCTCGCCGGCCGGGTCGTCGCCGCCCGTGACCCGCTCGGGGCGACCACCCGCTTCGCCTACGACGCCGCCGGGCAACTGGTGTCCACCACCGACCCCCGCGGCTCCACCATGTCCTACCGCTACGACGTCGACGGCGAGCTGGTCGAGGTGGTCGACCCGTTCGGGCGGCCTGTGCGCACCGAGCGCGACGCCATGGGTCGCCCCGTGGCCACCACCGACCAGCTGGGGCGCACCACCCGGCTGCACCACGACGCCGCCGGCCGCCTGGTGGGCCACGACGTGCCCGGCCAGGCGCCGCTGCGCTACGACCTCGATCCCCGCGGCCTGATCACCGACATCTGGGCCGGCGACCGTCCGCTGGCCGCCTTCGACCACGACCCTTGCGGTCGGGTGGTGCTGGCCCACGAGCCCGGCCCGGGCCGCACCACCGAGCGAACCTGGACGCGAGGCGGTCGCCTGGCCCGTCTCGACGACGGCGACGCCGCCATCGAGTGGACCTACGACCCGGCCGGGCGCCGCCTCCGCCGGGTGATGGACGGAGCCGTCACCGAGTGGCGCCGCGACGCCGCCGGCGCCCTCTCCGAGGTGATCGCCGGCGGCCGCCCCGCCCGTGTCGAGCACGACGCCGACGGCCTGGTCACGGCGGTGACCTTCGGCGACACCACTCGTCGCTGGTCCTACGACGATCGTGGCCTGCTGGTGAGCTACACGGTCGTCACCGGGTCCGACGAGCGCACCACCGACATCACCCGAGATGGCGCCGGGCGGGTCGCCGCCGTGCAGGACGAGGGGGGCCGGGTCGAGTACCGCTACGACGACGCCGGGCAGCTGGTCGGCGAGATCGGCTCGGGCGGCAACCGGGAGTGGACCTACGACGAGGCCGGGCGCCGGGTCGGCGAGGCCGGCGCCCTGGGCGCTCGGGCGTGGAGCTACGACGACGCCCACCAGCTCCGGGTGGCGGAGGGGCCCGAGGGCCGCACCGAGCTCGAGTTCGACGAAGCCGGCCGACGGATCCTCGAAAGGGGACCCGGCGGCGAACGCCGTTACCGCTGGGACCCCCTCAGCCGGCTGACCGCCATCGAAGAGGCCAGAGGGGGCGCTGGCCGCCGGATCGACGTCGACGTCGACATCCACGGGCGGCTCCGGTCGGTCGACGGCCACGTCCTGCGCTGGGACTCCACGGTGCCGGTCGCCGAGCTGGTGTGGCTCGACGGACCGGTGGAAGGCTCGGCCGCCGACGCCGACTGGCGGGGTTCGCCCCACCCCACCGACCCGTGGGGGGTGGCCATCGACGAGCCGCCGTCGGCCGACGTGTCGCTCGGCTTCGGCGGCGAGGTCTGCTTCGACGGCCTCGTGTGGCTCCGCCACCGCATCCTCGACCCGGCCACCGCGCAGTTCCTCACCACCGATCCGCTCTCGGGCGTGCCTGGCTCGGCCGTGGCCGCCTTCGCCTACCACTACGCCGCCAACGACCCGATGAGCCTGGTCGACCCCCTCGGCCTGCGGCCGGTCTCGATCGAGCAGTACAACCAGATCCGCGACCAGGCCACCAGCGTGCAGTGGGGCAACATCGCGTCGGTCGCCATCGGGGTGGCCGGTGCCGCCGCCGTGGTCTTCATCCCCGGGCTGGGCCTGGCCGCCATGGTCGCCATCGGCGCCGGCGCGGGCGCCGCCGCCGGCGCCGCGCCGGGCGTGGCCAACGGCATCCAGTACGGGAACTGGGAGTGGGACAAGATCGCCAAGGGAGCCATCGTCGGTGGCGTCACCGGCGCCGTCACCGCCGCCATCCCCGGGCCGAAGAACGTCTGGGCCGCCACCGCCGTCGGTGCGGTGAAGGGGGGCGCCGGGGAGGTCGCCGGCGAGGGCTACGACGTGGTGCCGGGCCTGCCTGGCGCCGATGGCCGGTTCGACCCCGACTGGGGCAAGGTGGCGGTCAGCTCGGTCGTCGGCGGCGTCACCTCCGGCGCCGGCCAGCACTACACGAACACCCATCCCCGTCCCCCGACCACCCGCCGGCGCCCGAGGCGCCGCCCAGCGTCCCGCCGCCGGCGCTGCCGGCCCCGCCGCCGAGGCCCGCCCCGGCGCCCCAGCCAGCGCCCCAGCCCGTGCCCCAGCCGGTGCCGCAGCCGGACCTACCCGCTCCCGCACCGCCGGCGGTGCCGGCCCCACCGCCGAGGCTGATCCTGGCACCGGGCGCCGGCTCCATCGTGGTGCCGGCTCCCCGGCCGGGTTGGGTGCGGCTCCCCTGGGGCTTCGAGGTTCCGGCCCACGCCGCCCCTTGACCCTGAGCCCCTCCCTGCGCCCGTCGTGGTGGGAAGAGGCCCGCCAGGTTCTCGCCGGCCTCCTCCCCGGGGGTGCCGCCACCGTCCTCGACCCGGTACTGGAGGCCGCCCTTGCCGGCACCGGCGTCGCCCTCCGGCACCGGGACGGGGCGCGGGTCACGCCCCTCACCGGCACCGGCGTCCCCATCGAGGTGAGGCTGGGCTCCGGCGGAGCGGTCGGCTACACCACCGTCCCGGGTTTGCGGGCGCGCTACTTCGGGCCCCGCCTGCGGGCCGAGCGGGCAGCCATGGAGGTGGTGGCCGGCCACCTGGAACCACCGTGTCGCGACCTGTTGCTGGCCGACGCCGCCCGCCTGGTCGACGCCTGCGTCCCTGAGCCCGCAACGGTGGCGCCCCGCACCACCCAGGGCACCTACCTGGGGGTGGTCCACGGCGGCGACGGCGGGTTGAGCGGCATGCGGGCCTACTGCTCGCTCCGCGCCGTGGCTGGGGCGCCCGAGGCCGTGGCCGGCGTGTCGGAGGGCTTCGGCCACCTCTGCCAGCTGGTCGAGGGCCTGGCGGTCGAGCCCGTGATGGCGGCCGTGCAGGTCGACGATCCCGCCGTCGCCACCCACAAGCTCTACGTCCGCCTGTCCGGCGACGGGGCGGCGGCTGCATTGGGCCGGCTGGCCGGGCGCGCCGTCGGGCCCAACGACCTGGAGGAGGCGGTGGCCGCCCTCGGAGTGGCGCCGGCGGCCCTGGGCCGGGGTGCCCTGGTGGCCATCCGGGCCCACGGCTCGGGAGAAGGTGTGGACCTGGCCCTGCACCTCACCCGCCGGGTCCTGGGCGACGGCCCCACCCGCTGGTGCCGCGCCGAGCGACTGGCCGAGGGTCCCGCCGGCAGCGCCGCCCTCGTCGCCGCAATGGCCGTGGTGGAAGGTCGCCGGGCGACCTGGGAGGTGAACGTCCTCGGCCTCGGGGTGTCGGCCGGCGGTTCCGTCGACCGTGCCACCGCCTACCTGGCCCCCGTACCGGAGCCAGAATGAGCCCGATGGAACCCGTCTGGCACCAGCCCGGGCCCGACGACCTCTACGTGCACCTTGCCGTCGACGGCGGCATCTTCGTGGCGCCCGGTGAGGACCTGGCCCACAGCGCGTGGGTCACCGAGGCCGAGCTGCGACGGCGGGTGGCGGCGGTGCCCAGGTCGGCCTGCATCTGGTTGAGCGAGCCCGACCCGGCCCCCCTCACCCGGGCCCCGGCCGAGGCGGTGATGGCGGCCGACGCCACCATCGCCGAGGCGCTGCCCCTGCCCGAGACCCAACGCCAGGAGGGCATCACCGCCCTCATGTCGGCGGCCTACGTCGGCGCCCACGAACTGGTCGTCGACCTGCTGGCCCGGGGGGCGCCGGTCGACGCCCGCGACGACAAGGGCTCCACCGCGCTCATGCTGGCGGCCGAGGCGGGCCAGACCGAGATCGCCGAGGCGCTCCACCGCGCCGGCGCCGACCTCGAGGCGGTCGACCACGACGGCACCACCCCGCTGATGCTGGCGGCGTGGTCCGGGCAGGCCGCCACCGTGGCCCGGCTGCGGGAGCTCGGCGCCGATCCCACCCGCACCCGGCCCACGCCCGGCGACCCGGCCGGCGCCCCCATCGACGCCCGCGGACTGGCTCTCGGTCGGGGCCACGCCGAGGCGGCCGCCGCCTGCGGTCCGAGCCCACCGGTGCCCGGCCCCGACTCGGCGCCGGTGCGCCTCGGCCCCCCTCGGACCCGGGTCCCCTGGGTGGTGGGGGGCCTCGTGGCCGCGTTGGTGGTGGGCTCGCTGCTCCTCAGCGACCGCGTGGGTCCCGTCGACGTCCTCGTCGGCGCCCTCCTCGTCGCCGGCGTCGCCGCCGCCATGGCGTTGGTCATGGCCCAGCGGAACCGCTACTGGATCCAGTTCGACGGCTCGTCGATGACGGTGAACCCGGCTTTCGGCTCGGCCCGGACCTTCGACCTCGGCGACGTGACCAGGATCCGCGCCCGCCAGTACCAGTGGGGGCTCGTGTACCGGCTCCGGCTCCGCGGGGATCGGGGCAACGACGTCCGCCTCACCATCCCGGCGTGGGCCAGCGTGGAGCTAGTGCGGCGGTTGGCGGCGTTTCCCGGCATCGACGCCGACCGGCACACCGCGGCCCAGCTCGATGCCTGGCGGGAGGCGGGTGGCGTGGGGGTCGTCTCTCCCGAGGCGGGTCCTCAGGCCATGCCGTAGGCCGAGGTCGGCCGGAGGCGCAGCACGAGGCGCCCGTCGCGCACCATCGCCGCCCGGTAGTCGTCCCAGTCCTCGTGCTCGCCCTGCACCGACCGGTACAGCTCCACCAGTTCCTCGGTGGCGGCGTCGTCGGGCTCGGTCGCGACCGCGCTCAGCTCGGCTTCGCCGTCGACCACGACGTAGGACCAGAAGTCTTCGGCGGTGACGTGCAGGGCGACCCGGGGGTCGCGGCGGGCGTTGGCCGTCTTGGCCCGTCCGGCCGTCACCGACACCCGAACCAGGCCGTCGTCGCCGACCGCGTAGTTGACGTTGGAGAGCTGGGGTCGGCCGTCGGCCCGCAGGGTGACCAGCACCCCCTGCTTGCGGTTCCGGAGGTAGTCGAGGGCGGCCGGCAGCTCCATGGCCGTGCGAACATCGACCGTCGCCGGCCGATTCCCGGGCCGGTCAGTCCACCGGGGTGGCCTCCGGCCGCGCCTGGCCCCGGCTCCGATCCCGGGACCGCTTCGGCGGCTCCACCGGACGGGGCACCGGTAGCCCGCGGGCGACGTCACGGGCCTGGAGCTCCCGGCAGAGCCGGACGGTGACGATCCCCGACAGGACGGGCAGGACGATGGCCGCCGCCCGGAAGGCCCGCAGCACGGCGTTGACCGACACCTGGAAGGTGGTAGCGGTCACGTCGCTGGCGGCCGAGGCGGTCAGCACCGCGTAGAACGACACGGTGGCCACACCGAGGGCGGTTCGCACCGGGCGGTCGCGGGGGCGGTCGAGCAGGTGGTGGGGCTCCCGGTCACCGGTGCGGTGGGCCTCGAGGAAAGGCCACAGGTAGAGCAGCGCGAAGGTGACCCCGGCCAGCAGCACGGCCGGGAAGAACGGTGCCGGCACCTCGTAACCGAAGGCCCGCAGCTCCCACCCGGGCCACAGCCGCAGGGCCCCGTCCAGCCAGCCCATGTACCAGTCGGGCTGGGAGGCGGCGCTGACCTCGGCCGGCTCGAAGGGCCCGTAGAGCCAGATGGGGTTGATCTGGGCCAGCCCGCCCATGGCCGCCAGCACGCCGGCGGTGAGGAACATCAACCCGATGGACTTGAAGGCGAAGCTGGGCCATACCCGTTCGCCCACGACGTTGTCCTCACGGCGACCGGGGCCGGCGAACTGGGTGTGCTTCTGGCGCACGACGAGGGCGAGGTGCACGCCGAGGAGGGCGACGATGGCGGCCGGGATCAGCAGGATGTGGATGACGTAGAGGCGGGACAGGATGTCGGGGCCGGGGAACTCGCCGCCGAAGAGCAACGATGCCAGCCACGTGCCCGCCAACGGGATGGACAGGGTGATCGAGTAGGCGATCCGCAGGCCCGTGCCCGAGAGCTGGTCGTCGAGCAACGAGTAGCCGGCGAAGCCGTTGAAGATGGAGAGGATCAGCAGGGTGACGCCGACCATCCAGTTGAGCTCGCGGGGACGGCGGAAGGCGCCCGTGAAGAAGACGCGCATGAGGTGGACGACGATGGCGGCGAGGAACAGCAGCGCGGCCCAGTGGTGGATCTGGCGCATCACCAGCCCGGCCCGCACGTCGAAGCTGAGGTCGAGGGCGCTGCGGTAGGCCTCGGTCATCTCGACGCCCCGGAGGGGGGCGTAGCTGCCGGAGTAGGTGACGGTGCGGGTGCTGGCGTCGAAGAAGAAGGTGAGGTAGGTGCCGGTGAGCACCAGCACCACGAAGGAGTAGAGGGCGATCTCGCCGATCATGAACGACCAGTGGTCGGGGAAGACCTTGCCCAGGGCTGTGCGCAGGAACCGGGCGCCGCCGAGGCGGTTGTCGAGCCAGGTGGCCCCCCGGCGGGTGAGCATCCGGTCGCCCCGCAGGAGCCGGGGGCGGCGCGTCATCCGCCGAGGTCCCGGTCGCGGTCCCAGAAGCCCGGGCCCACCGGGCCCGAGAAGTCCCCGCCGGCGACCAGGTAGCCGGCCTCGTCGACCGCCAGCGGCAACTGGGGGAGCGAGCGGGCGGCGGGCCCGAAGATGGGACGGGCGCCGTCGAGCACGTCGAAGGTCGACTGGTGGCACGGGCAGAGGAGCAGGTGCTCCTCGGACTGGTAGAGGCCCACCGGGCACCCCACGTGGGTGCACAGCTTGGAGTAGGCGACCAGCCCGTCCTGGCTCCAGTCCTGGCGGCCGGGCCGCGGCCGGGGCGTGCCGCTGGGTCGGATGAGCAGGGTCGGGGCGTCGGCGCTGTTGGTGTGGTCCTCGGGGAACACGGTCACGACCCCGTCGACGACCACGTCGTCGGGGCGGATGGGCTCGTTGTCCTCGGTGACGAGGCGCACGCCTCGCCCGAACTCGGTCTGCTTCAGATCCTTGCCAGGCCGGGGCCCGAGCGAGCGGATGGGGAAGATGAGCGCGCCGCCGAGGGCGGCTAGCGCCGCGCCCGCCATCTTCACCAGCAGGCCCCGACGGGCGAGGATGGCTTCGCCCCGCTCGAACTCGTCGCGCAGGTCGGCGATCTCCTCCTCGGTGGACTCGAGGGGGTGGCGTTGCTCGATCACCGGCTGGTGGGGCATGAAGTAGCGGGCCCACACCACCAGACCCACGCCGATGCCGCCGAGCGACAGCGCGAGGAACAGACCCTCGAGCTGGGGTTGGCCGCCCCGCCAGTACACGACGGCCAACCCGAGGGCGCCGACGATGCTCACCGCGAAGGCCAGCGACGTCCACCGCTCGGCGATCCGGGTGATCCGCAGCCGCTCCTTGCGCGACGGGTCCGTTCCCTCGTGCTGGTCAGGGCTCATGGCCCGTCCCTGCCCTCGCCGCGCAGCCCGCCAGGCGGAGCAGCTTCCAGCGGGTCAGCCGGATCGGCGAAGCCGGCTCCGCCCGGGGTGGAGCCAAGTGACACAGGGTCGCGAAACCGGCGGGCGATCCACACCGACGCCGCCACCAGCGCGCCCAGGCCCACGAGCCACACGAAGAACCCCTCGGGGATGGGGCCGATCCGGCCGAGGGCCACGCCGCCCCGGTCGTCGGGGTCCCGGAGGTAGCGGACGTACGCGGCTACGGAGTCGAGCTCGGCGTCGCTCAGCGTGTCGCGGCCGAAGCGGGGCATCTGGCCGGGACCGGTGCGGACCGCCGTGCCCACCTGGAGGGGCTCGGATTCGCTCAAGGTGGGCGCCGAGCGCCCGTAGCTGAGGGCGCCGCCGGCGCCGGTGGCGCTGTGGCAGGGGGCGCAGTTCTGCCGGAAGAGCACGCCCCCGCGGGCCGGGTTGCCCTGGTCGGGGTCGACGTCGGGCACCTTCGGCCCATCACCCAGCGAGCCGACGTAGGCGACGAGGGCTTCGATCTCGGCCGGCGAGTACGCCGGGTCCTTGCGCTCGGGAGGCAGCCCGGGGTCGGGCAACGGCATGCGCCCGGTGGTGAGGTAGTAGTAGGCGGAGGCCTCGCCGGCGTCGCGGAGCGACGGTCCTCGGAACTGACCGTTCCGGGTGCGAACGCCCCCGCCGGTCACCCCGTGGCAGCTCGAGCACCCGGTGAGGAAGAGCTGGCGGCCCCGCTCGACCAGATCGGCGTCCGCGCCGGGACGTTGGGGGGGCCGGGCGTGCGAGGGTGAGGTGGCCACCGTGAGCGCGGCGGCGAGGGCCAGGGTGCAGAGCACGAGCGCAGAGGGCCGCCGGAGCGTCATTCCGAGGTCACCGCAGCAGGTAGACGGTGGCGAACATGGCCACCCACACCACGTCGACGAAGTGCCAGTAGTAGGAGCAGACGGCCACGGTGGACCCCGCGGGGGCCCGGGACGAGCGGCCGGCCACGATGGCGATCACCGCGCCCATGAACCCGAGGCCGCCGAGCACGTGCAGGCCGTGGAACCCGGTGAGCAGGTAGAACATCGAGCCGTAGGCGTGGCTCGAGATCGAGAACGACAGCTCGGCGTACTCGAAGGCCTGGTTGGTGAGGAACACGGCGCCCAGGGCCATGGTGACCACCAGCCAGCGCACCAACCGGGGTCGTTGGTCGGCCTCGGCCGCCCGCACCGCCAGGTGCATGGTGAAGCTTGAGGCGACCAGCACGGCGGTGGCGAGGGCGGTGCGGCCGGTGGCCAGCTCCACGTCGGCGGGCGGCCAGTCGGCGTCCTTGGCCCGCAGCGTGAAGTAGGCGGCGAACAGCCCGGCGAAGAACATGATCTCCGACGAGAGCCACACCACCGTGCCCACCCCCACCAGCGAGGGACGGCGGACGGTGGAAGCGGCGGCTGCCATCACCCTTCTCTACCACCGGGTGGCGGTTCGGTCCCCTCCGGCGCTCAGGCGGCGAGGCGGGTGATGGTGATGGGGGTGCCGTCGGGCCGGTAGCAGCCGAAGCCTTGGCGGTCGGGGTTGCGTTGGATGCGGTAGCGGCCTTCGTGGACCAGGTGGTGGTGATGGGAGCAGAGCAGGCCGAGCTGGTCGAGGTTGGTGTGCCCGCCGTGGTCCCACGGTTTGAGGTGATGGGCTTCACACCAGCCCGGTGGGGCGGTGCACCCGGTGAACACACGGCCCTGGTCGCGGATGACCAGGGCCCGGCGTTGGGCGGGGGTGGCGGTGCGTTCCAGGCGGCCCAGGTCCAAGATCTCCGAGCGGCCCCGGCAGATGACCCGCCCGATGCGGCTGTCACAGGTCAACCGCCGTGCCGTCTCCGCCGCGATGGGCCCGGACTCCACGATCTCGGCACCAGCGTCGTCGTGGCCGGTGAGGGCGTTCAGGTCCACGATGACCGACACCACCGGCGGGGTGCGGTGACCACGCTGGCATCGAGCCCGGCGGCCCGTGCCACCAGGTCGACCAGGGCCCGGCCCATCCGCTGCGCAGCAGTGGTCTGCACCCCGTCGGGCGAGGCGGTCTCCCGGCGGTAGAGCCGCTCGGCGTGCGAGGCCAGGGCGGCGTGCAGCTGGGCGCCGTCGGTGACCTCCAGGTCACCGTCGAGGTGCCAACGGCCCCCGAAGCCCTGCCGCAGCCGCACCTCGGAGGGCTCCGCCACCCGGGGCTCAGCTCCGTCAGCGTCGACCCGGCACACCCAGTGGCGCATCACCGTGGCCGTCTGATCCACGCTCAGGTCCCGCACCGCCTCCAGCAGCATGGCCTCGTCCCGGTCGAACGCCTCCGCCACCCGGGGGTTGACGAACCGCAACATGGTCCGCACCTTGGTGGTGCCCAACGTGGCGCACGCCGCGTCGCTCGCCGGGTGCCAGCGCAGCATCCGCCCGTGGCGCACCAGCGCCGCCGCCTGCGAGCGGGACACATCGGCACGGGCCGCCAACCAAGACGGCGCCGACGGCGCCCCGTCGGCGGCGAACACCACTCGGGCATCGAACGCCGCCGCCGCCCGCAACTGCACCGCCTCCAAGGCGGAACGGGCCCGGTCCAACGCCAACAACCACTCACCCAACTCCGAATCGTTTAGTGAGCCGGCCTCGAGCTGCAGCAGGTCATCGACTGAGAGCCCGTCAAGATGACCCGAACACATATGCGTAGCATACTGGTAGTCGTGAGCCAGCACAAGCGCAAATCCACAGATCATTGAGCGTTCTCGGGCTCCACACGGCGCCGAGCATGGGGGAGAATGGCCAGGTGGTGCCGGCCCCCACCCTGCGCACGGTGGTGCTCGACTGGCAGCTGGACCCGACCATGGCGTTGGTGGTCGTGGGGCTGGCCGCGCTCTACGGGACCGGCGTCCGTCGCCTGGCGCGCCGGGCCGAGCCGCGGCGGTGGCCCGCGTCCCGCACCGCCGCCTTCTTCGCCGGCCTGCTCACCGTCGCCTTCGCCACCCAGTCGGGCCTGGCCCGCTACGACACGGTGCGGTTCAGCCTCCACACCGTCCAGCACGTGTTGCTCGGGATGCTGGCGCCGATGCTGTTCGCCCTCGGGGCCCCCGTCACCCTCGCCCTCCAGGCGTCGAGCCGATCGACGCAGCGGGTCCTGCTCCGGCTCGTCCACCACCCGGTGGTCGCCACCCTGACCCACCCGGTGGTGGCGTGGGGGATCTTCGGCGGCACCCTCTTCGCCCTCTACTTCTCGCCGCTGTTCGAGCTCTCGCTGCGCAACGACCTCGTGCACCAGGCTGTCCACCTGCACTTCCTCGTGGCTGGAGCGCTGTTCTGCTGGACGGCGGTGGGCCTCGATCCGATGCGCCGTCGCATCGGCCACCCGGCCCGCATGCTGTTCGTGCTCCTGGCGGTGCCGTTCCATGCGTTCCTCGGCCTGGCCGTGCTGTCCTCCGACGCCCGTCCCCTGGGTGGCGAGGTCTACGGGGCGGTGGCCCGCTCGTGGGGGTCCTCGGTGGTGGCCGACCAGCACGTGGCTGCCGGGATCCTCTGGGCCGTCGGCGACCTGTTCGGCGTGCTGGCCGGGGCGGTGGTGGCGGCCCAGTGGATCACCTCCGATGCCCGCCGCCAGGCCCGCGAGGACCGCCGCCTCGACGCCGAATCAGCCGCTCGCTCGGCGGACGCGGATGATGGTGCAACGAACCCGCCCCCCGTGACGACGTAGGTGGTGTGGGTGATCTGAACGCCGAACCGCGGGAGGTCGAGCAGGTCTACCGCGACGAACGGGCGGCCCTCCTCCGACTGGCTTTCCTGCTGAGCGGATCGCGCCCGGCCGCCGAGGACATCGTCCAGACCGCCTTCGCCTCGGCCCAGGCGCGGTGGGCCACGATCGACAACCCCGGCGCCTACCTCCGCCGGGTGGTGGTCAACCAGGCCCAGGACGGGCACCGTCGGCGCTACCGGCTGGGACCTCAGCCCGTCGTGGAGCCGGTGACCCACCAACCCGAGCTGGACGAGACGTGGGCCGAGCTTCGCCGCCTCCCGCCGAGCCAGAGGGCGGTGGTCGTGCTGCGGTTCTACGAGGACCTGTCCCTCACCGAGATCGCCCGCCTGCTCGACCGTCCCGCCAGCACCGTCCGATCCGATCTGCGCCGCGCCCTCGAACGACTCCGGAGGACCCTCCCGTGAACACCGCCGACCAACCCGACGTCGACGAGCGGCTGGCCGCCCACCTGCGGCTGGTGCTGCACCGCGTGGCCGACACGATCGCCGCCGACCTTCCGCGCTCGACGGAACCGCTCCCGGGGGGCCCCGCTCGCCGGCGCTCGGGCCGACGAATCGCCGTTGCCATCGCCGCGGTCGTGGCCCTCGCCGGCCTCGGCGTCGCCTGGAACCAGCTCGACGAAGGGGAGATCGTTCGGATCCCGACCGAGGCCGCCCTGATGAGCGGCTCGGCCGAGGATGAAGGGCAATGGTGGCTCATCCCGTCGGCCGTCGTCCACCCGGGTATCGGCTGGTCGACGTGCGACCCGACTCCGGCCGCGGTCGACTTCGTCAGCCAGGCGTCGAACCGACCGGGACAGGAGTGGAACACCGGCGGCGTCGTCTACGGGGAGCCTTCGGCATCGGGCGACTTGTGCCACGACGAGGCCGCCTGGCTGGCCAACCCAGCTCGCTTCGACATGGGATCGACCCGGCTCGGGCCGAGCGATGACGGTGGTGACGAGCGGACGGCCTGGGGCTACTTCGCGACCTTCCATCCCACCATCGCCCGCCTCGAGGTGTCGGTCGACGATCAGCCCGCCTTCACGGTGGACACGGTGGCGCTGCCCGAACGGCCCGATGGGCCACGTTTCGCGGCCTTCACCACGCCCTCCGACACCCGCGTGGTCACCTACCGGCTGCTCACCGCCGACGGAACGGCGGTGGTCGAGCGGACGTCGGAGCGGGGGGGATGACCCGCCTGCTCAGCCCCAGGTGCCGTAGTTCGGGGCCTCCTTGGTGACCTGCACGTCGTGGGGGTGGCTCTCGCGCAGGCCGGCGGAGGTGATGCGCACGAAGCGGGCCCGCTGCTGGAGCGCCTCCACCGTCTCGGCCCCGCAGTAGCCCATGGCGATGCGCAGCCCGCCGATGAGCTGGTGGAGCACGCCGGTCACGGGCCCCTTGTAGGCCACCCGCCCCTCGATGCCCTCGGGCACGAGGCGCTCGTCGTCGTTCACGTCGCTTTGGAAGTAGCGGTCCTTGGAGTACGACCGGCCCTTCATGGCGCCGAGCGAACCCATCCCCCGGTACTCCTTGTAGCGCTCGCCCTGGTGGAGCACGACCTCCCCGGGGCTCTCGTCCACCCCGGCCAGCAGGCCCCCGAGCATAACGGTGTCGGCCCCGGCGGCCAGGGCCTTGGCGATGTCGCCCGAGAACTGCACCCCGCCGTCGGCGATGACGGTGGCCCCCCGCCGGTGGGCGGCCTCGGCGCAGTCGTAGATGGCGGTCACCTGCGGGACTCCCACGCCGGCGACCACGCGCGTGGTGCAGATGGCGCCGGGCCCGATGCCGGTCTTGACCGCGTCGGCCCCGGCGTCGAGCACGGCCAGGGTGCCTTCGGCGGTGGCCACGTTGCCCCCGATGACCTCGACGTGGCGGTGGCGGTCCTTGATCAGCTTCACCGCGTCGAGCACGCCGAGGGAGTGGCCGTGGGAGGTGTCGACCACGAGGACGTCGACGCCCGCCTCGACGAGGGCGGCCGCCCGTTCCAGGGCGTCACCCCCGACCCCTACGGCGGCGCCGACGCGGAGCCGCCCGCGCTCGTCCTGGGTGGCTTCGGGGTACTGGGTCTTCTTCTTGATGTCCTTGACGGTGATGAGGCCCTTGAGGAAGCCGTCGGCGTCGACCACCGGCAACTTCTCGATGCGGTGCTGCCAGAGGATGTCCTTGGCCTCCTCCAGGGTGGTGCCGACCGCGGTGGTGACGAGCGGCGGCCGACGCATGACATTCTCGATGGGTTGGTCGACGTCGTCCACGAAGCGCAGGTCGCGGTTGGTGAGCAGGCCCACCAGGCGGCCCTGGGGGTCGGTGATGGGAACCCCGGAGATGTGGTAGCGGGCCATCACGGCGAGGGCGGCGCTGACCAGGGCGTGGGGCGGGAGGGTGACGGGGTCGGCGATCATGCCCGACTGCGAGCGCTTCACCATGTCGACCTCGGCCACCTGGTCGTCGATCGACAGGTTGCGGTGGACGATGCCGATGCCCCCGGCGCGGGCCAGGGCGATGGCCAGCCGGGACTCGGTGACGGTGTCCATGGCCGCCGACAGCACGGGTATGGCGAGCTCGATCCGGGGGGTGAGGCGGGTGCGGGTGGCCACCTGGGCCGGCAGCACGGAGGACTCCGCCGGCAGCAGGAGCACATCGTCGAAGGTGAGGCCCTGCTTGGCGAACTTGGGGGGATAGGCCCCTGGGCCATCCGCCGCTTCGGGGAACGGGCGGGGCGGACGGTCCATCACGGGCTCTCCTGTGGCAGCGGGCTCTCCCGGGATTCTAGGAGCGTCGCCTCGGCCGTACGCTGCTTCCCCCATGGAGCCCGCCGAGACCGGTCGCCGGAGCTACGCCATGACCCCCGACGAGTTCCGCCGACAGGGGCACGAGGTGGTCGAGTGGGTGGCCCGCTACATGGAACGGGTCGAGGACCTACCGGTGGTGTCGTCGGTCGAGCCCGGCGAGGTACGGGCCCTGCTGCCGGAGCACCCGCCGGAGCGGCCGGAGCGGTGGGAGGACATCCTGGCCGACGTGGACCGGGTGGTCCTGCCCGGCGTCACCCACTGGCAGTCGCCCAACTTCTTCGCCTACTTCCAGGCCAACGCGTCGGGGCCCTCGATCCTCGGTGAGCTCCTCGCTTCCGGCCTGGGCGTGCAGGGGATGCTGTGGGCCACCAGCCCGGCGTGCACGGAGATCGAATCGCTGGTGCTCGACTGGCTGGTGGAGCTGCTCGACCTGCCCGACCGCTTCCGGTCCACCGGCGCCGGCGGGGGCGTGATCCAGGACGGGGCCTCGGGGGCCACCCTGTGCGCCCTGCTGGCCGCCCGCGAGCGGGTAGGGGGCGCGGCGGCGCTCGGCCGCCTGGTGGCCTACGCGTCGACCGAGGCCCACTCCTCGGTGGTGAAGGGGGCGCGGGTGGCAGGGCTCGGCGAGGACCAGCTCCGCCTCATCGGCACCGATCCCACCAGCCGGGCGATGGACGCCGACGCCCTGGCCGACGCCATGGCCGACGACGCCGCCGCCGGCCGGGTGCCGTTCTTCGTGTGCGCCACCGTCGGCACCACCTCGTCCCATGCCATCGACCCGGTGGCCGCCATCGCGCCGCTGGCTGAGCACCACCGCGCCTGGCTCCATGTCGATTCCGCCCACGCCGGCGCGGCCGCGGTGTGCCCCGACCTGAGGTTCGTCAACGTCGGCCTCGACCGGGCCGACAGCTACTGCGTCGACCCCCACAAGTGGCTGTTCACCAACCTGGAGTGCGACGCCTTCTACGTGGCCGACCGGCGCCCGCTCCTCGCCGCCCTGAGCGTGCTGCCCGAGTACCTGCGCAACCCCGCCTCCGAGTCCGGGGCGGTGACCGACTACCGGGACTGGCACCTGCCCCTCGGGCGCCGGTTCCGGGCGCTCAAGCTGTGGTTCGTGCTCCGCCACTACGGCGCCGAGGGCCTCCGCCACCACGTCGGCCAGCACGTGGCCTGGGCCCAGGAGCTGGCCGACTGGGTCGAGGACGATCCCCGCTTCGAGCTGGCCGCACCAGTGCCCCTGAACCTGGTGTGCTTCCGCCACGTGGGTGGCGACGCCGCCAACCAGCGCCTCCTCGAAGGGCTGAACGCGAGCGGGCGGCTGTTCCTCACCCACGCCCGTCTCGACGACCGGCTCACGCTCAGGCTCTCCATCGGCCAGACCACCACCGAGCGCCGCCACGTCGAGGCCGCCTGGCAGCACATCAGCGAGCTGGCCGGCCCGGCCTGAAGCCGATAACGGCCGCCTGTGCAGCCGAGCGCGCCATGCTGGTCCGATGGCGGACGCGAGCCTCGCCGGTCGGCTGTTGGTGGCCACGCCGCTGATCGGCGACCCCAACTTCGAGCGCACCGTGATCCTCGTGCTGGCCCACGTGGCCGAGGGTGCCTTCGGGGTGGTGCTCAACCGCCCGAGCCTCACCGCGGCCGCCGAGCTCGTGCCCGGGTGGGGCGAGCGGGCGGCCGAGCCGGGCGTGATGTTCATCGGTGGGCCGGTGGCGCCGAGCGCGGTGATCGGCCTCCACCCGGGGGGTGCGATCGACCTCAACGTGGCGCCCGAGGACACGCCCGACGCCCCCGACCGGGTGCGGATGTTCGCCGGCTCGGCCGGCTGGGGGTTCGAGCAGCTCGCCGGCGAGCTGGAGGACGGGGCATGGTGGGTGGTGGATGCCAAGCCCGACGACACCTTCACCGCCGATCCCGAGACCCTCTGGTCACGGGTGCTTCGTCGCCAACCCGCCCCCACCGCCTGGTTCGCCCAGTTCCCCTCCGACCTCCGAGCCAACTGAGGGCCGGCACTGACCACCACCGATCCGCCGCCGCCCCACCCCGACGTCGACCCCGGCCGCTTCGCCACGCACCACGCCGAAGTGCGTGCCTTCCGGCAGGCCTACCTGCACGAGGGGGTGGGCGGCGTGCCCCTCCTCCTGGTGCACGGGTGGCCCGAGACCCGCCGCATCTGGTGGCGGGTGGTCGACGACCTCGTCGCCGCCGGCTTCGAGGTGATCGCCCCGGACCTACGGGGCTTCGGGGACTCCGAGGTCGGCCCGCCCGACGACCCCTACGGTGACGTGGCCACCCACAGCCGCGACCTGCTCGCCCTGGTGGGCGCGCACCTCGGCCACGAGCGGGTGGTGCTGGCCGGCGGCGACCTGGGCGGGCCGGTGGTGCAGGACATGGCCCTGCGGGAGCCCGAGGCGGTGGAGCGCCTGGTGCTGTTCAACTCGCCGCTGCCCTACGACAAGGCGGCGATGGCGGGCATGGTGTCGCGGCCGGCCCGGGAGGCGAGCGACTACTTCGTGCGCCAGGCCACCGACGCCGACGAGCTGGCCAGCGAGCTGGCCACGCCCGAGCAGCGGCGCCGCTACATCGCCACCTTCTACACGTCGCGGTTCTGGGCCCACCCGGGCGCTTTTCTCGACGACGGGCCCGGCCTCGCCGGGCGCTACGGCGCCAGCCCGGCCGTGGACTTCCACACCGCCCCCTTCGCCGACGCCGCCAAGCTGCGGGCGTCGTTCCGGGTCTACGAGAGCGCGCTCGACCCCGAGGCCCGTCGCGAGCCGCCCCTTCTGGCGCCGAATCCGGACGTGGAGGCGCTCCTGCTGTTCGGGCCGAGCGACCACGTGCTGTACCCGGACTTCGACCGCATGGCGTCGGTGGTTTTCCCCAACCACGTGGGCCCGTTCCTGCTGCGCGACTGCGGCCACTTCGTGCCCTGGGAGGCGCCCAAACCGTTCACCTCGGCCCTGCGCAGCTTCTGCCGCGACCTCGTGGCGGCGCGCCGCTAGAGGAGCTTGACCGCCGCCACCACCACCGAGGCCAGCGTGGCGTTGCTCAGGATCATGGTGAGCAGCATCGTGCTCTTCAACGCCGAGATCTCCCGGTGAAGGGCGGCCTCGAAACGAAGCTCCAAAGTCGTGGCGAGGTGGTCGAGGTCGCGCTTGGTAGCCACATCGGCCCAACCGACCGGCGGAAGGTGCTCCATCAGGATGCTGGCGTCGTCGTGGCCCATGACTTCCTCGAGCCGTTGGTACATGCGGTGACGGGATTCCTCGGTGATGGCCATCGTGCCTCCATCTCGCTCACAGGAGGGAGCGGTGGCTCCGATGCGGCCGTCACCCTACCGTCGGTGGGACGCCCACGACAGCTCCGCGGGTACGGTGAGCGGCCATGGCGACGCTGTCGTTCGAAGGGGAGACCCACGGGGAGCTGGTGGTGAAGGTCCGCCGCTGGCTGGCCTCCCTCGAAGGCGACGACGAGGGGCATCTCACCACCGCAGAAGCCATCGAGCAGGGGGCCGAGCTCACCAAGGAGGCCCTCCGGGTGATCGCCTCCGCTGCCCCCCAGCCCATCGCCCAGAGCGAGCTGGTGAGGGCCCTCACCGGCATGGGCTACAAGGCCACCGACGCCACCAAGGAGGCCCTCATCGACGGCCTCGACAGCGTCGAGGAGATGACCGGAGGTAGCGTGGTGAAGATGGCGCGGGAGGCCGGCAAGTCGGCGGCCTACGAGATGAACGCCACCATCGCCAGGCAGATCCTCAAGCAGCTCAAGCCCCGCTGAGGCCGATGCCCACCCGGTAGTGTCCACGGGTGGCCGAGGTGGAGATCGGGTTGGGCAAGTCGGGCCGCCGCGCCTACGGCCTCGACGACATCGCCATCGTCCCCAGCCGGCGCACCCGGGACCCGTCCGACGTCGACCTCTCGTGGGAGATCGACGCCTTCCGCTTCGAGGTGCCGGTCATGGCCTCGGCCATGGACGGCGTGGTCAGCCCGGCCACCGCCATCGCCATCGGCCGCCTCGGTGGCGTGGCCGCCCTCAACCTCGAGGGCATCTGGACGCGCTACGAGGACCCTGAACCGCTCCTCGCCGAGATCGCCGAGCTCGCGGCCGAGGGCAGCGAGAAGGCCCCGCTGCGCCTCCAGGAGATCTACCGCGAGCCGGTCCGCGCCGACCTGGTCACCGAGCGGGTACGCCAGATCCGGGCGGCGGGGGTGGTGTCCTGCGGGGCGGTGACGCCCCATCGGGTCGAGGAGCTCACCGAGGCGATCGTCGCCGCCGAGCTCGACCTCCTGGTCATCCAGGGCACGGTCGTCTCCGCCGAGCACGTCACCTCGGCCGGCCAGCCGCTCAACCTCAAGACGTTCGTGCGCCGCCTCGACCTGCCCGTCATCGTGGGTGGCTGCTCCAGCTACCAGGCGGCGCTCCACCTCATGCGCACCGGCGCCGCCGGCGTGCTGGTGGGCGTGGGCGCCGGGCGGTCGTCGAGCACTCGACGGGTGCTGGGTACCGGCGTGGATCAGGCCACCGCCATCGCCGACGCCCGGGCGGCCCGGATGCGCCACCTCGACGAGACCGGCGTCTACGTCCACATTGTCGCCGACGGCGGCATGGCCACCGGGGGCGACATCGCCAAGGCGGTGGTGTGCGGCGCCGACGCGGTGATGCTGGGCGCGCCCCTGGCCGCCGCCGCCGAGGCACCCGGGCGGGGGTTCCACTGGGGCCCGGCCGCCACCCATCCCACCCTGCCCCGGGGCGGCGTCGTGCACGTGGGCACCCGCGGCTCCCTCGAGCAGGTCCTGTCGGGGCCGGCGCCCGACCACCGCGGCGACCTCAACCTCATGGGCGCGCTGCGGCGGGCGATGGCGCTGTGCGGCCACGCCACGCTGAAGGAGCTCCAGAAGGCCGAGCTGGTGGTCACGGGGTGACGTGGTGACCGCGGCACAGCAGGCGCCGGACCGGCCGGTCCTGGTGGTCGACTTCGGGGCCCAGTACGCCCAGCTCATCGCCCGCCGGGTGCGCGAGGCCCACGTCTACAGCGAGATCGTGCCCCACACCCTCACCGCCGCCGAGCTGGCGGCCCGCCACCCGGCGGGGATCATCCTCAGCGGCGGGCCTAAGTCGGTGCACGTGGACGGTGCGCCCCGCCTCGATCCCGGCGTCTACGACCTCGGGGTTGGGGTGCTCGGCATCTGCTACGGCGCCCAGCTGGTCGCCCGCGACCTCGGGGGCGAGGTGGCCCGCACCGGTCGGGGCGAGTACGGGCGGGCCGAGCTCACCGTCAACGAGCCGGGCGTGATCGTGGACGCGGCCATGCCTGGCACCCAGCCGGTGTGGATGAGCCACTTCGACACCATCACCGCCGCCCCACCGGGGTTCACCGTCACCGGCGGCACCCCGGGTTGCCCGGCGGCCGCCTTCGAGGACCGCGACCGGCGCATCGCCGCCCTCCAGTTCCACCCCGAGGTGGCCCACACGCCCCACGGGCAGGCCATGCTCGAGCACTTCCTGTTCGACGTCTGCGGATGCGAACCGACCTGGACGATGGCGTCGGTGATCGAACGGTCGGTGGCGGCCATCCGGGCCCAGGTCGGCACGGAGCGGGCCATCTGCGCGCTCTCGGGGGGCGTCGACTCGGCGGTGGCGGCCGCGCTGGTGCACGAGGCGATCGGGCCCCAGCTCACGTGCGTGTTCGTCGACACCGGCCTGATGCGCCGGGACGAGGGCGAGCAGGTGGTGGAGACGTTCCGCCGCCACCAGGGGATCGAGCTGATCCACGTACGGGCGGCCGACCGCTACTTCGAGCGCCTGTCAGGGGTGACCGACCCCGAGGACAAGCGCAAGATCATCGGTGAGCTGTTCATCCGCATATTCGAGGAGGCCGCCGGCGGCATCACCGACGCCCGCTTCCTCGTGCAGGGCACGCTGTACCCCGACGTCATCGAGTCGGGCACCCGCGACGCGGCCCGGATCAAGAGCCACCACAACGTGGGCGGCCTCCCCGAGGACATGGAGTTCGAGCTGGTCGAGCCGCTCCGGAGCCTGTTCAAGGACGAGGTCCGGGCGGTGGGCGAGGAGCTCGGCCTCCCGGCCGAGATCGTGTGGCGCCAGCCCTTCCCCGGTCCCGGCCTCGGGGTGCGCATCATCGGCGAGGTCACCCCCGACCGGGTGGCCACCCTCCAGCACGCGGACGCCATCGTGCGCGAGGAGATCGCCGGGGCCGGCCTCGAGCGCGAGGTCTGGCAGGCGTTCGCCGTGCTCGCCGACCTGCGCAGTGTGGGAGTGATGGGCGACGAGCGAACCTACGGCCACCCCATCATCGTGCGCGCCGTCACCAGCGAGGACGCCATGACCGCCGACTGGGCCCGCCTGCCCTACGACCTCCTGGAGCGCATCTCGAGCCGCATCATCGGCGAGGTTCCCGGCATCAACCGGGTCGTGTACGACATCACCAGCAAACCCCCCGGCACCATCGAGTGGGAGTAGCCGGCGCGGCGTAGCCGCGCCGACCACCAAGGGTGCGGGTGGGGTCGGCGGACGTGGGAGTGACGACGCTGCGAACGCAGCGTCGACCGTCAAGGGTGCGGGCGGGGTCAGCGGACGTGAATCGGATCGTCGCAACTTCGTAACACTGTGTCGGCCTTTGGTAACGTCCGCGCCGATGCCGAGAGGGCCCTTCCGCCGACAGCTCGCGGCCGCCCTCTTGGTGGTGGTGACCCTCGCCACCGCCGTGCTCGGCACCGGCGACGCCTTGGGCGACCCGATCGCTGACAAGCAGGCCGAGGCCCGCGAGGTCGCCGACCGGCTCGAGCGCCTCGAGCGCAAGGTCGAGATCCTGGCCGAGCAGTACAACGACGCCCGCCTCGTCCTGGCTGAGGTCAACCGGGAGGTGATCCTGGCCAGCGCCGAGGCCCGACGCACCCAGGCTCGCCTGGCGTCGCGCCAGCGGGAGATGGCCAGCTACGCGGTCGACGCCTACGTTCGCAACGAGGACGCCCCTGAGGTCTCGGCCATCCTCGACGCCGAGGACGGCAACACGCTGAGCCGACGCTCCGGCTACGCCCGTGCGGCCACGGGCAACCGGGCCGACGTGGTCGACCGGCTGCGAGGGGCCCGGGCGGCCGCCGACGAGGACGTGGCCGCGCTGCACGCCGCCCAGGAGCAGGCCCGCAAGGCCGAGGCCGACGTGGCCGCCAAGCGCAGCGACACCCAGGCGACGGTCGACGAGGCCCGCCAGGTGAACGCCGAGGTGCAGGGTGAGCTGGCGTCGCTGGTCCGGGCCGAGCGGGCTCGACGCGCCGCCGAGGCCGCTCGCAAGGCCCGCATCGCCGCCCAGCGCCAGGCCGACCAGCAGGCCGCCCTGGCCCGCCAGCAGGCGGCCGCCGCCGCCCGCCGGGCCCCCACCACCATCCCCGCGCCCGCGGCGGTTCGCGGTCCCGCTCCTACCGCCCCTTCCACCCTCCCCGCGCCCGCGGCGGTACGGGGTCCCGCTCCTACCTGCCCCCGAACCCGGCCCGCCCCCCACCACCGGTGCGGCCCCGGCCCCGCCCCCGCCCCGCCCCCCGGCCCCGCCCCCACCCCCACCCCCCCCCCCCGCCCCGCCGCCCCACGCCGGCACCGCCCCCGGCCCCGTCCCCGGCCCCGCCGCCGCTTCCCTGCCGACCCGGCGCCGCCGGTCGGGCAGGGCGCCGAGGCGGCCATCGCCGCCGGCCGCAGCGTCCTCGGCGTGCGCTACACCTGGGGCGGAGCCAGCCCCAGCACCGGGTTCGACTGCTCCGGCTTCGTCATGTGGGCATGGGAGCACGGCGGGAAGTCGCTGCCGCACTCGTCGAGGGCCATGTACGCCATGTCACGGCGGATCCCGATGTCGGCGATCCAGCCCGGTGACCTCATCTTCTACGGTCAACCCACCATCCACCACGTGGCCCTCTACATGGGGAACGGGCAGATCATCCACTCGCCGAGCGCCGGATCCTCGGTGAGGATCGACAGCGTCTACTACTGGGACGAGCTGGTCGGCGCCGGCCGGGTCTGACCCCCGCGGCCATAGGGTCTCGCCCATGATCGATGCGCTAGAGGGCTTCGACGAGGGTTCCTTCGACTTCGACGGGAGCGAGCGGACGGTCTTGCGGACCGGAGCCGGTCCCGCGGTGGTGGTCATCGCAGAGGTGCCCGGCATCACCCCTCTGGTGGTGGACTTCGGCCGGCGGGTGGCCGCCATCGGGTGCACGGCGGTGCTGCCGTCGCTGTTCGGGACCCCGGGCCGAGAGCCTTCGGTCCCCTACGGCCTCGGCACCATGGGCCGGGTGTGCGTGGCCCGGGAGTTCGCCACCCTCGCCGCGGGGCGCACCTCGCCCGTCACCACCTGGCTGCGAGCACTGGCGCGCCACGAGCACGAGCGTTGCGGCGGCCCGGGTGTGGGCGCGGTGGGGATGTGCCTGACGGGGGGCTTCGCGCTGGCCATGATGGTCGACGACTCCGTCGTGGCCCCCGTGTTGAGCCAACCGTCGCTTCCGTTCCCCATCGGCCGGCAGCGCAAGGCCGACCTCGGCATCGATGCCGCCGACCTCGATCGGGTGCGTCGCCGGGTCGCCGACGGTGTGCAGGTGCTCGGGCTCCGCTTCACCGACGACCGCCTCTGCCCCGCGGAGCGCTTCGACCGGCTGCGAGCCGAGCTGGGTGACGGGTTCGTGGCGGTGGAGATCGATTCGTCGAAGGGCAACCCCCATGGTCTGCCCACCAGAGCCCACTCGGTGCTCACCGAGCACCTGGTCGACGAGCCCGGGCACCCGACCCGCGAAGCCCTCGACCAGGTGCTCGACCTCTTCCGCACCCGCCTCCTCTCCTGACGTCCGGCTGCGCAGCCGCCAGGCGGAGCAGCGGGGGCAGCGCCACTCGGATGGGCGAAGCCCGGCTCGGCAAGGCGAAGCCGCCGCCGACGCCCAATCAGGTCCGCTGCGCAGCCGCCAGGCGCCGCCCAATCAGGTCGCGTCGACCTCCCACTTGCGGACGTCGGCCTCCTGCTGGGCGTCCTCGGTGAGCCGGCGGATGGGATGGCGCTCGCGGCGCCGGTTGAGCGAGACGGGGCCCACCTTGAGCGAGCCGTAGGCGAGGGCGCCGAGCGGGATCGGCAGCCAGAAGGCGGCAAGGCGGTATGTGACGACGGCGATGGCGGCGGTACCCCGGTCGAGACCGAAGCCGACGAGCGACGATGTGAGGACCGCCTCCACCACGCCGAGGCCACCGGGGGTGATCGGGATGGCGGCCAGCACGTTGGCCAGACCGAAGGCCACCACCAGGTCGACCGGGTTGATGGTGGATCCGAAGGCCCGCACGAACACCCAGAGCGAGGCGGCGTCGAGCAGCCAGTTGACCAGCGCCCAGAACACGCTCCGCCGGATCAGCACCGGGTCGGCGGCCAGCTCCCGCAGCCGCGTGGCGATCTGGCGGAGGATCCGGGCGGCGGTGTCCTCCTTCACGAGGGGCAGGTGGCGGGCGATGGCACGGATCACCCGCTCGGCCTGGTCGCTGCCCTTCATCAACAGCACCACCAGGCCGGCGAAGGTGCCCAACAGGAACAGCCCGATGATGGCGGCGGTCCCGTAGGCCGGGTTGAACCCGTTCAAGGGGATGGACACCAGCAACGCCAGCCACAGGAGCAGGTTCAGCACGACGGCCGAGCCGAGCCCGACCGTGGCCAGGGCGAACCCGGCGTGTCCCGACTCGACGCCGGCCGACGTCAGCAGCCGGAACCCGAGCGTGCCGCCCGCCGCGCTGCCCCCCGGTACCAGGTTGGTGACGGCCTTGGTGGCGAGCTGTATGCGGAACAGGGTGAGACGGCCGACCACGCCCCGAGGCAGGGCCACCCGGGTGAGCTGCGCGTAGGCGGCGAAGGCACCGAGCTCCAGGGCCAGGGCCAGGAGCAGCAGCGCCGGGTTGACTTGACTGAGCAGGCTGGCCGCCCGCCGGGCCCCGCCGAGCTGGGGGAGCACCAGGTGGTTGAAGACCAGGAGGAACACCACCACGTAGGCCGTCCGCTGGAGGTTCTTGCGGGCATGGCGGCGCCGCCGCCGGCCCGAGTCGCCGCCCTCGGTGGCGGGGCGGCCTGAAGTCACCGTGGGGGTGGCCGAGCGGGCGGACGGTTCGTGGGAGGCGATGCCGCGATTGTTCCAGGCCGGGGGCGTCGCGCACCCACATCGGGGGTCACACCCCACCGGTAGGGTGGATCGTGATGGCTCCCTCCGCCGCCGAAGGCGATCTGTTGGAGGGCCTCAACCCGGTGCAGCGGGAGGCCGTCACCCACGTCGAGGGCCCCCTGCTGGTCATCGCCGGCGCCGGTTCGGGCAAGACCCGGGTGCTCACCTCGCGCATCGCCCACCTGATCCGTGACCGCGGCGTCTCACCCTTCGAGATCCTGGCCATCACCTTCACCAACAAGGCCGCCGAGGAGATGAAGCACCGGGTGGCGGCGCTGGTGGGTCCGGTCGCCCAGAAGATGTGGGTGTCCACCTTCCACTCGGCGTGCGTGCGGATCCTGCGCCGTGACGCCGATCGGCTCGGCTACCCGAAGTCCTTCACCATCTACGACCAGGCCGATGCCGTGCGCCTGACCGGGTACGTGCTGCGGGATCTCAACCTCGACACCAAGCGGTTCCCGCCCCGCTCGGTTCACGCCGCCATCTCGGCCGCCAAGAACGACCACGTGGGGGTGGACGCCTACCGGGAGCGGGCGCGGGTGATCTTCGAGCGCAAGATCGCCGACGTCTACGCCGAGTACCAGGCACGCCTGCTCAGGGCCGGGGCCATGGACTTCGACGATCTTCTCTCGGTCACCGTCACGCTGCTCTCGAGCCACCCCGAGGTGCTGGAGCACTACCGCCGCCGCTTCCGCTACGTGCTGGTCGACGAGTACCAGGACACCAACGCCGTCCAGAACGAGCTCGTGCTGCTGCTGTCGGCCCAGCACCGCAACGTCTGCATCGTGGGCGACAGCGACCAGTCGATATACCAGTTCCGAGGAGCCGACATCTCCAACATCCTCGAGTTCGAGGAGGCTTTCCCCGACGCCACCGTCATCCTGCTCGAGCAGAACTACCGGTCGACCCAGACCATCCTCGACGCCGCCAACGCGGTGATCGCCAACAACCTCGGGCGCAAGCCCAAGGAGCTCTGGACCGACCAGGGCGGGGGCGCCGCCATCGTGCGGTTCCACGCCGACGACGAGACCGACGAGGCCCAGTGGGTGGTGCAGCAGATGTCGCGGCTGCACGAGGACGGTGACCATCGCTGGGGCGACATGGCCGTCTTCTACCGCACCAATGCCCAGAGCCGGGTGCTGGAGGACTCGCTCATGCGGGCCGGCATCCCCTACAAGGTGATCGGCGGCACCCGCTTCTACGACCGGCGTGAGGTCAAGGACGCCGTCGCCTACCTGCGGGCGATCGTGAACCCGGCCGACGAGGTGTCGGTCAAGCGCGTCCTCAACACGCCGAAGCGGGGTGTGGGGGACAGCACCGTCGGCCGCCTCGACGTGTGGGCCGCCTCCCACGGGACCACCTTCACCGACGCCCTCCGCCGGGCCGACGACGCCGGCGTGGGGGGCCGCTCCCAGAAGGGGATCGAAGCGTTCCTCTCCCTGGTCGACGAAGCCACCGACGTGGTGGCCGACGGGCCAGGGCCACTGCTCCAGGTCGTCCTCGACCGCAGCGGCTACGTCGCCGAGCTCCAGGCCGAGCACTCCATCGAGGCCGAGGGCCGGCTCGAGAACCTGGCCGAGCTGGTGGGCGCGGCCAACGAGTTCGAGACGGTCGACGAGTTCCTCGAGCAGATCAGCCTCGTCTCCGACACCGACGAGCTCGACGGCGACGAGTCCTCGGTCCTGTTGCTGACGCTCCACTCGGCCAAGGGGCTCGAGTTCCCGGCGGTGTTCATCATCGGCATGGAGGACGGTGTCTTCCCCCACCTGCGCTCGCTCGGGGAGCCCGCCCAGCTCGAGGAGGAGCGTCGCCTGGCCTACGTGGGCATCACGCGGGCCCGCGAGCGGCTCTACGTGAGCCACGCCTGGAGCCGGATGCTCTACGGGTCCACCCAGTACAACCCGCCCAGCCGGTTCCTCGACGAGATCCCCGACGGGCTGGTGGAGGCCATCGAGGGCCGGCGCCGGTCCTCACGGCGGTCGGGCTCGGGCTCGGGGTGGGGGAGCGGCGGCGGTGACCTGCCGTCGGGGCGGGACCGCATCGTGGAAGCCGCCCTTCGCCCGCAACCCTCGCGTCCGGCGGGCGCCGAGCGGCTCGGCCTCCGGGTGGGCGATGACGTGCGCCACTCCAAGTGGGGCGAAGGCGTCGTCCTCGACATCGAAGGCGCCGGCGACAAGGCCGAGGCGGTGGTGCGGTTCCCCGACGCGGGGGAGAAGCGCCTCCTCCTCGCCTGGGCGCCGCTCGAGAAGGTCTGACGCCGCCGCCCTGGACGGGCGTCAGGCGAACGCCTTTAGCTGGCCGAAGCGCTGGTTGTAGGCGCTGACGGTGCGGGGGATGGTGAGGGCCACGAAGTTGGCGGCCACTTCCAGCTCCCGGGCGCACACGTTGATGTAGAGGAAGAGGTTGAAGTGCATCGTGTCCATGATCGCCCGGAAGTACTGGTCGGGGATGGTGTTGATGTTGGCCAGGACGGCCTGCTCGCGAGCGGGCGGGAAGATGTTGCGCTGCTCCAGGCACCCGGCTGCCCCCCGGCCCGCCTGCACCTTGTCGAGGGTCTCGTTCACGAAGGCGACGAACTGCTCGAAGACCAGCTCGGCACGGGCCCGGTCGGCGCGGATCCAGTCGAGCATGGGGGCCGCCGTCTCCCGGGTGTAGGGCGGCGCCGGCGGCGGCAGCTGCTTCACCTGGGGCAACCGGGGCTGGGTCGGCGGAGGCCGGGTGGTCGTGGTGGTGGTCGACTCGGTGGTGGTGGTGGTCGAGCTGGTCGTGGTGGTGGAAGACGTGGTGGAGGAGGTGGTGGACGAGGCGGTGGAGCTGGAGGTGGTGGCCTCCTCGGCCGTCACGCCGCACGCCGCCAGCAACCCCGCCACCACCAGCAGCACCGGCAGCCGCGCCGCCGCTCGCCGCCGGGGTTCGTGCCCGGGAGCAGGCCGTGGTAGGTGATGGGTCGAACCCGGGAGGACCCTGATGCCCCGCAACCCCGTTCGCCACGTCGCCATGCTCATGCGACGCGACCATACCCTCGGCCTCCTGTTGGAACGCCTAGCCGAGCTCCACGGCGACCGACGTCTGGTGGAGGAGCCCGGGGGCCTGAACCTCAGCGTCGCCGAGGCCGCCGACCTGGTGGCCCGCTGGGCCGGGGGGGTGGCGGCGGCCACCGCGCCCGGTGACGTCGTGGTGGTGGCGTCGCCCAACGGCTACGAGCAGCTCCTGCTCTGCNACCGGGAGTTCGAGGTGCCGGTCATCGTCGGCGGTTGCGCGAGCTACCAGGCGGCGCTGCACCTCATGCGGACGGGGGCAGTGGGAGTGCTGGTCGGCGTCGGCCCCGGGAACGCCTGCACCACCCGAGGTGTGCTGGGCGTGGGTGTGCCCCAGGCGACAGCGATCGCCGACGCCGCCGGCGCCCGGATGCGCCACCTCGACGAGACGGGCGTATACGTCCACGTCATCGCCGACGGCGGCATGAGCAAGGGCGGTGACATCGCGAAGGCGATTGCCTGTGGCGCCGACGCGGTGATGATCGGTTCCCCGCTCGCTGCGGCCCACGAGGCACCCGGCCGCGGGTTCCACTGGGGGATGGCCACCTTCCACCCGACGTTGCCCCGCGGCGCCCGCATCAAGGTCGGCGCGATCGGCACGCTCCAGGAGATCGTCTCCGGACCGGCGCGCGAGAACGACGGCCGCCTCAACTTGTTCGGTGCACTCCGGACCTCGATGGCCACGTGCGGGTACGCGTCGGTGAAGGAGTTCCAGAAGGCCGAGGTGATGGTGGCGCCGGCGCTGCAGACCGAGGGCAAACAACTCCAGCGCGCGCAGGGGATCGGAATGGGCCGGTGACGCTCGCGGGCGAAGGCTCCTTCGACACCGTCCTCGTCGTCGACTTCGGGGCGCAGTACTCGCAGCTCATCGCCCGCCGGGTCCGTGAGGCGCACGTCTACAGCGAGATCGTGCCGCACTCGATGCCGGTGGAGGAGATGCTCGAGCGGCGGCCGAAGGCCATCATCCTGAGCGGCGGGCCGGCGTCGGTGCACGTCGAGGGGGCACCGACGATCGACCCGGCGATCTACGACGGCGACGTTCCCGTGTTCGGCATCTGTTACGGCGCCCAACTGGTGGCGCTGCAACTGGGTGGCGAGGTCGCCCGGACCGGCCGCGGCGAGTACGGCCGCACGCCGCTCCAGGTGACCAACTCATCGATCTTGTTCGCAGAGCTGCCCCCGCAGCAGGACGTCTGGATGAGCCACTTCGACTCGATCACCAAGGCTCCGGAAGGATTCCGCGTGACGGCCACCACCGCGGGCACTCCGGTCGCGGCGTTGGAAGCCCCCGACCGCGGCGTCTTCGGCGTGCAATTCCACCCCGAGGTCATGCACACGCCGCGGGGGCAGGAGGTGCTCAAGAACTTCCTCTACGACGTCGCCGGCTGCCGGCCCACGTGGACGATGGCATCGGTGATCGAGCAGTCGGTGGCGGCCATCCGCGAGCAGGTCGGCGACGAGCGCGTGCTGTGCGGCCTGTCGGGCGGCGTCGACTCCGCCGTTGCCGCCGCCCTCGTCTACAAGGCGGTGGGGTCGCAGCTCACGTGCGTCCACGTCGACAACGGCATGATGCGCGCCGGCGAGAGCGAGCAGATCGAGGAGACGTTCCGCCGCCAGTTCAACGTCGATCTCGTCCACATCAAGGCCGCTGACCGTTTCCTCGAGCGCCTCGATGACGTGATCGAGCCCGAGCGCAAGCGCCAGGCGATCGGCGAGACCTTCTGGCGCGAGTTCGCGGCAGCAGCGCACGAGCACGGCGACCCGCGCTTCTTCGTCCAGGGCACGTTGTACCCCGACGTCGTGGAATCGGGTTCCCACAGCGACTCCTCGTCCACCATCAAGTCCCACCACAACCTCGTCGCCTTCCCTGAGGGCCTCCACTTCGAGCTCGTGGAGCCCCTGCGCAGCCTGTTCAAGGACGAGGTGCGGGCGCTGGGCGAGCAGCTGGGCCTGCCCGAGGAGATCGTGTGGCGCCAGCCGTTCCCGGGGCCGGGCCTAGCCGTCCGCATCGTCGGCACCGTCACCCGCGAGCGCCTCGACATCCTGCGCGCCGCCGACGCCATCGTCACCGACGAGATCAAGAAGGCCGGGCTGTACCGGGAGATCTGGCAGGCGTTCGCGGTGCTGCCGGCGGTGCGGTCGGTCGGCGTCATGGGCGACGAGCGCACCTACGCCTACCCGATCGTGATCCGAGCGGTCACGTCCGACGACGCCATGACGGCGGACTGGGCCCGCCTGCCCTATGACCTGCTCGAGCGCCTCTCCAGTCGCATCATCAACGAGGTCGCCGGCGTCAACCGCGTCGCCCTCGACATCACGTCGAAGCCGCCCGGCACCATCGAGTGGGAGTAGCGGGAGTAGCCGCCCCTCCCCTCTGGTTCTGGGTCTGTGAGCAGCCGCCGGCGGTGCGAAATCGCGCCCAGAACGGATGAGGGGGCGGCTGGTCGACCGGCGTCCCGCGGCGTCCGCGGCGGAGCTGGCGGCGCGGTTCCATCCACCGCGTCGGTTCGCCGACGTGCGCTTCTCGACCTACGTGCCCGACCCCGGGCATCCCTCGCAAGGAGACGCGAAGGCGGCGCTCGAGCGGTTCGCACACGGCCTGACGCGGGGTGAAGGCGCGGCCGGACGGGGGTGGCGAGGCCGCCGGTCGCCGGCCGCCGCCGGCGGGCGGCCCGGCCGGTACCTGGACGGCGGGTTCGGGGTCGGCAAGACCCACCTGCTGGCTTCGTTGTGGCACGCGGCGCCGGCGCCGAAGACGTACCTCACGTTCGAGGAGCTCACGGCCTTCATCGGGTTCGTCGGGATGCAGCCCGCACTTGGCGCATTCACCGGGCACCGGCTGCTGTGCATCGACGAGTTCGAGCTCGACGACGTCGCCAACACGCGCATGGCCGTCACCTTTCTCGGGTCGGTCATCCAGCGGGGGACGCGGCTGGCGGCAACCTCCAATGCGATCCCGGACCGGCTGGGGGAGGGACGCTTCAACGCGGAGGAGTTCGAGCGCGAGCTGCTCGACATCGCCAGCCACTGGGACGTGCTCCGGGTCGACGGCCCCGACTACCGCGCCACCTCCCGCCCGTCGCGGACGGCTGCGCTCGAGCCGGGTGAGCTCGAGGCGGCGGCCGCACGCCGCGGCACGCAGGCCACGATCGACGACTTCGATGAACTCCTCTCCCACCTGCGCCACGTGCACCCGGTGCAGTACGGGCCGATGATCGACGGCCTCGACCTCGTGCTCGTGCGTGGCCTCCACCCGATCGAGAACCAGGGGGCCGCGTTGCTGTTCGTCCAGTTGGTCGACGAGCTGTACGACGCCGGCGTCACCTTCGGCGCCACCGGCTGCGACGTCACCCACCTGTTCCCCGAGAGCTATCGCCACGGCAGCTACCGCAAGAAGTACGGCCGCTGTGAGAGCCGCCTCGGAACCATGCTGGCCGAGGCAGCGACGGCGTAACGCGACCAAATCCCAAGCCTGTACTTTGGAGGCGTGGTCGCTGCCGTGCACACCCGAGGCCCGTTCGGCGACGACCTCCTGACCGCGCTCAACCCGGTCCAGCGGGAGGCGGTGGTCCACGGCGAGGGGCCGCTCCTCATCGTGGCGGGCGCCGGTTCCGGTAAGACCCGCGTCCTCACCACCCGGATCGCCCACCTGATCGCCGACCGCGGCGTGAGCCCGTTCGAGATCCTGGCCATCACGTTCACCAACAAGGCCGCCGACGAGATGAAGCACCGCGTCGGTGCCCTCGTGGGGCCGGTCGCGCAGAAGATGTGGGTGTCGACCTTCCACTCCGCCTGTGTCCGGATCCTGCGGCGCGACGCACAGCACCTCGGGTACTCGTCGGGCTTCACGATCTACGACCAGGCCGACGCCGTCCGCCTCACCGGCTACGTGCTGCGCGACCACAACGTCGACGCCAAGAAGTTCCCGCCCCGGTCGGTGCACGCCGTCATCAGCCAGGCGAAGAACGACCTCGTCAGCGTCGCCCAGTACGCCGATGCCGCTCGGACCGTCTACGAGAAGAAGATCGCCGACGTCTACCGCGAGTACCAGGTACGCCTGCGGGCGGCCAATGCCATGGACTTCGACGACCTGTTGGTGCAGACGGTCGAGCTGTTCCGTCGCAACCCCGACGTGCTCGCGCACTACCGGACCCGGTTCAAGCACCTCCTCGTCGACGAGTACCAGGACACCAATGCCGCGCAGAACGAGTTCGTCATCCTGCTGGCCAAGGAGCACCGCAACGTCTGCGTCGTAGGCGACGGGGACCAGTCGGTGTACCGGTTCAGAGGGGCGGACATCCGCAACATCCTGGAGTTCGAGAACGCGTTCCCGGATGCGCACGTGGTCGTCCTCGAGCAGAACTACCGCTCCACGCAGACGATCCTCGACGCCGCCAACTCGGTGATCGCCAACAACGCCATGCGCAAGCCGAAGGCACTGTGGACCGAGCAGGTCGGCGGTGAGCTCATCACCCGGTACCACGCCGAGGACGAGCGGGACGAGGCGCTGTGGGTGGTGCACGAGCTCGGGCGGCTGCACGACTCCGAGCACTACCGGTGGGGCGACGTCGCCATCTTCTACCGGACGAACGCCCAGAGCCGTGCCGTCGAAGAAGAGCTCGCCCGCCGAGGCGTGCCGTACCGCGTGGTCGGCGGCACCCGCTTCTACGACCGCCGCGAGGTGAAGGACCTCCTCGCCTACCTCCGGTCGGTGGTGAACCCGACCGACGAGGTCTCCCTCAAGCGGATCGTCAACGTCCCCAAGCGGGGCGTCGGTGACACCAGCCTCGGGCGCCTCGACAACTGGGCGGCCGCACGGGGGGTCACCTTCGGCGAGGCCATGGCGGCCGCCGCCGAAGCCGGCGTCACCGGGAAGGCACTCACGGGCATCGGCAACGTGCTCGAGCTCCTCGAAGACGTCCGGGCAGTGGTCGCCGACGGCACCGGCCCCGGCACCGTCCTCGAGCTCATCTGCGAGCGCACCGGGTACACCGCCGAGCTCGAGGCCGATCGTTCCGTCGAGGCCGCCGGGCGGTTGGAGAACATCGCCGAGCTCGTCGGCCAGGCGCGGCAGTACGAGGCGGTGGAGCAGTTCCTCGAGGACGTGAGCCTCGTGGCCGACACCGACGAGGCCGACCCCGACGAGTCCTCCGTCATCCTCATGACCCTGCACACCGCGAAGGGCCTCGAGTTCCCGGCAGTGTTCCTCATCGGGCTCGAGGACGGCGTGTTCCCCCACCTCCGGTCGCTCGGCGAGCCGGACGAGCTCGAGGAGGAGCGGCGCCTCTGTTATGTCGGCATCACCCGCGCCCGCGAACGTCTCTACCTCACCAACGCGTGGTGCCGCACGCTGTGGGGATCGACGCAGTACAACCCCCCGAGCCGGTTCCTCAAGGAGATCCCGGACGAGCTCATGGTGATGGTCGAGGGCGGACGGCGCGCCAGCGAGCGCCAGCGTCAGCGGGGGTTCGGCTTCGGTGGCGGCCGTGCCGCGATCGCCGATGCCGCCGCCCGCAGTGGGAGGGCGGCGCCCGCCAAGACCTCGGGAGCCGAGGGCCTCGACCTCAAGGTGGGTGACGACGTCGTGCACGGCAAGTGGGGCGAGGGCGTGATCATCGACCTGAAGGGGGCGGGCGACAAGGCCGAGGCCGTCGTCCGGTTCCCGGGTGTCGGTGAGAAGCAGCTCCTGCTGGCGTGGGCACCGCTGAAGAAGGGGTGACGTGAGCTGGTTCGGCCGGGTCGGGCTGGCGCTCGACCGCAACCCCGCCTCGGCCACCTCTTCGACCGGCTCGCCGACGTCCACCGCGACCGAACGTTGGTCGAGGAAGCCGGTGACGCCGGTGTCCGCCTGACGTACCGCCGGGCCGCCGAGCGAGTGGCGGGATTCTCGGGCGTCATCTCGGGACGGGTCTTGCGAGGCGATCGAGTGGTGGTGGCGACACCGAACTCCTACGGCGCGTTCCTGTTGTGTGTCGCCGCCGCCGGGCAGGCGCCGTCGCCGTCCCCGTCAACCTGCAGATGGCGCCGGCGAGATCGACCACGTCATCGCCGACTCGGGGGCCACCCTCGTGGTGCGGGAGGTCGGGGAGCTCGAGGAGGGCGGGGTGGAGGACGCCTCACCTCCCCCGCGGCGTCCGACCCCGGCGACGTCGCCGCGATCTTCTACACCTCTGGGACGACCGGGAAGCCCAAGGGAGCGCGGCTCACCCACCGGGCTCTCGTCACCCAGGCCCAGGCTGCGGCCGTGTACCCATCCGGGGCACGCCGCGACGAGGCAGTGGCAGGGCTTCCGGTGGCCCACATCATGGGGTTCGTCGTGCTGCTGTCGCTGGCGATCGGCGGAGTCCCGGTGTACTTCCTGCCTCGCTTCCGGCCCGACGACGCCTTGGACGCCATCGAACGGCGGCGAGCGACCGTGTTCGTCGGTGTCCCCGCCATGTACCGGCTGATGCTCGAGGCAGAAGGGCCGAGGAGCGCGATTCGAAGAGCGTGCGTATGGGCATCGGGCGCCGACGTGATGCCCCCGACCTGGCGCGCCGGTTCCAGTCGTTCGGTGCCACCGCGACGTTGCCAGTGCTCGGCGTGTCCGTCGGGCCGCGCTGTTCGTGGAGGGCTACGGCATGGTCGAAGTGGGCGGCGGCGTCGCCGCCAAGGTGTCGCCGCCCGGCCTCCCGTCGCCGCTCGGCGGTTCCTCGGGGTGCCACTGCCGTCGTACCGCCTCAGGGTTGTGGGGGACGACGGGCGCGGGGGCATCGGCCAGGTCGGCGAGCTCCACGTCCGAGGGCCCGGCGTCCTCCAGGGGTACCACGGCGACCCCGGGCTACGGCGAGGTGCTCACTCACGACGGCTGGGCGGACGGGCGACCTGGTCCGGCGGGGACCCGTTCGGGCTGGTGTCGTTCGTCGGCCGCAGCAAGGACGTCATCAAGAAGGGCAGCCTCGGTGTACGCCGTGGAGGTGCAGGCGGCGTTGGAAGGCATCCGCCGTCGCCGGGGCAGCCACCGTCGGGGTCCCCGACGATCGGCTGGGGCGAACAGGTGGCGCGGCGGTGCGGCTGCTGCCGGGGGAGGCGGCGTCGGAGGCCGAGCTGGTCGAGTGGTGCCGCAGCCATCCTGAGCGACTACAAGGTGCCGGCCCAGGTGCGCATCGTCGACGACCTCCCCCGGACGGGCACGGACAAGGTAAAGAAGGCTGAGCTGCGGTCACTGTTCTCGTGAGCGCGTCCGCAGATCCACGATGACCGCCGCGGTCGTCGACCTGAGCCGGGTACACCCCGCAGGCCTGCCCCATCGGTTGGAAAGGTCGCCTGCCCGCACGGATCTTCGAACTGCTGCGCGGCGCGGTCCCACCGGAGGATGCAGCGGACTTCTCGTGGAGCGCCGGGGGCGTATGCCTCGATCGCCGACCAGCCTGTCCGGTCGCTGGCGGCCGACGTGCTGGATGAACACCTCGCGCCGTTCGGCCCTGCTGGTGAGCGGGTCCTTGAAGAGGATTGGCGCCCCTTGCTCCTGGATCCGGTCCGCGAAGCGGTCCGCCCCTCCGACCACGAAGCGGTCGTCACCGGGCTGACGTCATCCGGCCGCTGCGATGCGTACCGCACGATCAGCGCCACGAAGACGCCGGCGACGGCGACGCCGAAGGATGCTGCGGCACCGCGCCCGCATGCGCTGGCGTCAGCGGACGCCGGGTAGACCGCTCATCGCCGGGACCGCCGCGTCGCGTCGTCGAACCCGGTGCCGGTCACCGAGTCGCCTCGTGGAGCGCCGCGACGAGGGCCGTGCGCATGGCTGCGTCGTCCTCGGGGACGACGGCGTCGACGATGCCCAAGCGGACCAGGTCCCCCGATGTGAGCTTGAGGTCGGCGCGCGCCGCTGCGGTGTCCGGTGTGCGGTCGAGGATGGCCGCCGCACCCTCGGGGGCGATGACCTCGAACACCGCATGCTCGAGCATGAGCAGCCTGTCGGCGAACGACATCGCCAGCGCACCGCCACTCCCGCCTTCTCCAGGAGCACAGCGACACGCTGACGTTCCGGGAACGTCGCCATCGCCGCCGTCGTACGAGCGATCTCGCGGGCGACGCCCGCGGTCTCGGAGGCGGGGCTCGGGTCGGCGCCGGGCGTGTCGACAATGGTGAGCAGGGGAATCCAGGACGGCCGCGAAGCGCGTGCGCGCCGCCAGCCGGTAGTCCGGTGGCCCGAGACGGGAACGGGTTGTCGCCACGGCGATACCGCGCCCTCGAATGTGGCCAGCGCCGCATCGCTGTGCGAGCCCGGGCCGTGGAGGGACCCATGACGAGCACAGCTTCGCCGCCAGTGCGTCCGCCGGCGGGCGGTGGGGCGCCCGGGCCCGTTGCACCCTCACCCCACGGGCCCTGCGGGGCTCTCCCACGGCATGCCCGACCCAACCGGGGTGACGCCACGGCACGTGGCGGAGCCCGAGCGAAGCCTCGACCCGCGCGGCCTGCGCGTCCCCGGGAACGACGGCGTCGACGAGGCCCGCGGCGTAGGCGCTCTCGGCGGTGTGGGAACCGGTCGGCACCCGCTCGCCCGTCGTCAGCTCGACGGCCGCGTGGGCCGGCGAACCCGATCGTCGCGCCGAACTCGGCGGCGGACGTGGGCGAGGGAGGCGTACGAGGCGTAGACGCCGCCGGTGGTCGGGGCTGCGGAGGACGGCGACCTGGAGCAGGCCGCCGGCCGCGTGGTCGCCGCCGCCGTTGTCCGCTTCATCTGGATGAGCGAGACCATTCCCTCCTGCAACCGCGCCGCCTGAGCTGGTCACGACGACGATCGGCCGGCCGCTCGCTCAAGGGCCCGCCAGTACGCCCGCACCACCCGCTCGCCGTGAGCGGCACCCATCGACCCGCCGAGGACGTCGAAGCGGCCGTGGACGGCGTAGCCGAGCACGGTGCGCCCGGTGACCACCGATTCCTCCTCGGGACGTACCTCGTAAGCCCGGGTCACCGCGCACCTGCGTAGTATCCCTGCGGTGGAGCGCCGCTATCGAGTCGTCGTGGCCAAACCGGGCCTCGACGGGCACGATCGGGGGGTCAAAGTGATCGCCCGGGCGCTGCGCGACGCCGGCTTCGAGGTCATCTACACCGGCCTGTTCCAGACGCCCGAGCAGGTGGCCGAAGCGGTGCTCCAGGAGGACGCCGACGCCGTCGGGTTGTCCGTGCTCTCGGGTGCCCACATGACCCTGTTCCCCCGCGTGGTCGACGAGCTGGCCAAGCGGGGGCGCCACGACGTGCTGGTGTTCGGTGGGGGCATCGTGCCCGAGGCCGACATCGCCGCCCTGGCCGAGGCAGGGGTGGCCCGGATCTTCACCCCCGGGGCCTCGATGGCCTCGATCACGACCTGGCTCACCGAGGCCCTCCAGGCCCGGGAAGCGCACTCCACCTAGGCGCGCGAGCCCCGACCAAGGACGTTCCCAGTGGACCTCTTCGAGTACCAGGGCAAGCAGTTCTTCGCGGCCTTCGGCATCCCCGTGTCGCCCGGCGACGTCGCCACCTCGGTGGACGACGCCGTCGCCGTGGCCGAGGGGATCGCCAGCTACCCCGTGGTGGTGAAGGCCCAGGTGCAGGTGGGCGGGCGGGGCAAGGCCGGTGGCATCAAGCTGGCGGGCTCGGCCGAGGAGGTGGGCGAGCACGCCGCGGCCATCCTCGGCATGGACATCAAGGGCCACACCGTGGAGCGGGTGTGGATAGAGAAGGCGTCCGACATCGCCGAGGAGTACTACGCCAGCTTCACCCTGGACCGCTCGGCCAAGCAGCACCTGGGGATGCTCTCGGCCCAGGGGGAGTGGAGATCGAGGCGGTGGCGGCCTCCGATCCCGACGCCATCGCCAAGGTCTGGATCGACCCCGTCGACGGGCTCACCGCGCCAGCGGCCCGAGCCTGGGTGCAGGAGGCCAAGCTGAACCCCGAGGCCACCGAGGGGGCGGTCGACATCCTGGTCAAGCTGTACGACGCCTACGTCGACGGCGACGCCGACCTGGTCGAGATCAACCCGCTGATCCTCACGCCGGAAGGCTCCGTGCACGCCCTCGACGCCAAGGTCACCCTCGACGGCAACTCGGTGTTCCGCCACCCCGAGTACGCGCAGTACGAGGCCACCCAGGAGCGCGCGACGAGCGCGAGGAGGCGGCCCACGCCAAGGGCCTGCAATACGTCGGCCTCGACGGCAACGTCGGCATCATCGCCAACGGCGCCGGACTGGCCATGTCCACCGTCGACATCGTCAGCCAGGTGGGCGGCCGACCGGCCAACTTCCTCGACATCGGGGGCGGCGCCAACGCCGAGGTGATGGCGGGCGCCCTCGAGGTCATCAACAACGACCGCGAGGTGAAGAGCATCTTCATCAACATCTTCGGTGGCATCACCAAGGGCGAGGAGGTGGCCAACGGGATCGTCACCGCCCTCGGGCGGGTGTCGATCGGCTCACCCATCGTGATCCGCCTGGACGGCACCAACGCCGAGCAGGGCCGGGAGATCCTGGCCGAGCACACCTCCGACATGTTGGTGAGCAAGCCCACGATGCTCGAGGCGGCCCGCACCGTCGTCGAGCTGGCCGACCGGTAGAGGAGCGCCATGTCCATCTTCGTCGACGAGACCACCAGGGTCGTCTACAGGGGCTCACCGGCTCCCAGGGCCGGTTCTACGGCCTGCGCAACCGCGACTACGGCACCCAGGTGGTGGCGGGAACCAACCCCAAGAAGGCGGGCACCGACGTCGATGGCATCCCCGTCTACGCCAGCGTGGCCGAGGCCCGCGACGCCACCGGAGCCACGCGTCGTGTGTGTTCATCCCGGCGCCTGGCGTGAAGGCCGCGGTGATGGAGGCGGCCGAGGCCGGCCTCGACCTGGTGGTGGTGATCACCGAAGGGGTGCCGGCCCAGGACGAGGCGTGGTTCTACAACAAGGTGAAGCGGGACTTCCCCGCCACCCGCATCCTCGGCCCCAACTGCCCGGGCGTCATCAGCCCGGGCAAGGCCAACATCGGGTTCATCCCGGCAGAGGTCGCCAAGCCTGGCGGACCCGTCGGCATCGTCAGCCGGTCGGGAACGCTGACGTACCAGGTGCTCGCCGAGCTGGGTGAGAAGGGGATCGGCGTCACGACGTGCGTCGGCATCGGCGGCGACCCCGTCCCCGGCACGTCGTTCATCGACTGCCTCGCCGCATTCCAGGCCGACAGCGACACCAAGGCCGTGATCATGTTCGGCGAGATCGGCGGCACGGCCGAGGAGGAGGCCGCCGAGTTCATCGCGTCCGAGATGGACAAACCGGTCGCCGCCTATGTCGCCGGTGTCACCGCGCCCGCGGGGAAGAAGATGGGCCACGCCGGCGCCATCGTGTCCGGTGGCAAGGGCACGGCGAAGGGAAAGATGGAAGCCCTCCGCGCCGCCGGCGTCCACGTCGGCCTCAATCCGACCGAGGTCGGCGACCTCATCGCGGACCTGGTCCCGACGCTGCGGTAGCCGCACCGGGAGATCAGCTGCGGCCGTAGATCTCCGCCGCCAGCGCCAACGCGTCAGCTTCACTGGGTTCTGCTTCGGCGCCGATGAACACTGCGAACGATCGCTGGTCCCGGGCCCAGTGCACGGTCTTCACGTGGATCGTCCCGTCCTCCTCCGGCAGGGCAGCAGCGACCCCCTTGGCGCCGGGAACCCCGGGCGCGTCGAACCGTTTCGCACCTGCGACCAACAGGTCGCTCGTGTGCGAGAGATCGGTGTACCTCCGCGCACCATCCCGAGACTCGAACTCGAACACGACCGCGCCGACGAACCGGCCCGTCCCTTGCTCCAGCCACGCCCGGCTGTACCCCGTGGTGAAGCCCTGATCCCGTAGCAATTCGCGACCTTTGCTCCTGTCCTCTGCGAACCCGGCGGCGGCTTCGAGGTCGAGCGGGCCGTTGCGGACGGCTTCATCTATGTCTGGCGGCGCCTCGATGTAGCCCGGAGGAGGCTGCTCCGGCAGGACCTTGTCCAGTGGCGGCACCGCTCGCACCGGCTCGGTGGCGACGGCGGTGCCCGGCCCGTCGGCGTCCTCCTCCGGCGCGGTACCGAGGAGCGTCACCATGGCGAGCGCGACGAGCACGAGGGCGACGAGGCCCCCCACCGCCAGTGCCACGACGAGCCCGGCTCTCGAACGCTTTTGTGGTGGGCCTCCGGCGTGCTGAGGCAACCCGCACCACGGACACGTCGCCGCGCCGTGGGCGACGCCGCCGCGGCATCGTGGGCAGTAGGCGAAAGACGCCGCCGCTGGCGGCGTCGTTGCCGACGACTGTGCCGGCGGTGCAGTCGGGTCCATCGGCGCCCAGGTAGGCGGCGTGTCGCCGTGTTCGGCCATGGCAGCACTGTATGCACTGACGTGAACGCGGGGCGCCCGCCGTTAGCCTGAGCGGGTGACGCGACGACGGTTGGCAACGCTGCCGACTCTGGTGACGCTGGTGATGGCCGCGACCGCGGCGTGCTCGGGGGGGAAGACGGAGTCCGCCGACCCGCCGCCGGCCGAGCCGGCGACGACGAGCACCACCACCAGCACGGCGGTGGCGCCCACGACGACGACCACCGAGGCACCGGCGCCGACACCGCCTCCCTCCAGCGTCCCGCCCGCCCGCCCGCTGACCGGCCCGCAGCCGAAGGCCGTCGTGACCGCGACCGGCATCGTCGCACCCGTGCTCGGGCGGGAGGGCGACAGCCTCGTCGTGGGCACGCCGTGCGGAAAGTCGGCCCCGATAAAGCAGGGTACGCCCGTGGACGGCGTCGTCGTCCTCGATGCCGGTCATGGTGGGGTGGAGCCCGGCGCCGTGGGTCCCAACGGCCTCACCGAGCGCGAGCTCAATCTGGCGGTCACCGGGTACGCCCGCCAGGCCTTGGAGGCTGCCGGTCACCCCGTCGTCCTGACCCGCACCGGCGAGTACCGCATCACGCTCGAGGCCCGGGCGAAGATCGTCACCGCCATCAAGCCCAAGNAGGCGCTGCTGTCGGTGTACGACAAGGCCGGCGTGGTGGAGCTGGCACAGGGACTGGCCGACCTCGGCTGGGACCTCGTCTCCAGTGGGGGGACGGCCACCACCTTGCGGGCCGCCGGCCTCGAGGTCACCGACACCGCCGACCTCACCGGGTTCCCCGCCATCCTCGGGCACCGGGTGGTCACCCTGCACCCGAAGATCCACGGCGGCATTCTCGCTGACCGCTCCAAGCCCGAGCACCTGGCGGAACTGGAAGCCCAGGGGATCGAAGCCATCGACATCGTCGTCTGCAACCTCTATCCGTTCCGCCAGGAGCCCGGCATCGAGATGATCGACATCGGCGGCCCGACTGATGGTCCGCGCCGCGGCCAAGAACCACGAGCACGTTGCCGTGCTGGTGGACCGTCGGAGTACGGGCCGGTCCTCGACGAGCTCCGGCTTGAGGGCGAGTTGAGCGCCGCCACCCGTAGGCAACTGGCCCGCACCGCCTTCGCCGCCACCTCGACCTACGACCGCGCCATCGTCGACTGGCTCGACGGTTCCGCCCCCGCCTACGTCGGCGCTGGCACCGACGCCGCCGATCCCTTCCCGGCCCGCCTCGACCTGGGCCTCGAGCGGGTCGACCTGGCCCTGCGCTACGGCGAGAACCCGCACCAGCGGGCGGCCGCCTACCGCGACCCCTCCGCGCCGAAGGCCTGGTGGGACGGCGTCACCCAGCACGCCGGCGTAGGCCTCTCCTACCTCAACCTGTTCGACGCCGACGCCGCCTGGCTCCTCGTCCACGACCTGGCGGCGGTCGACGACCGCCCCGCCTGCACCATCATCAAGCACGCCAACCCCTGCGGCCTGGCCGTGGCCGACACGCTGGCCGACGCCTACCGGCTGGCGTTCGAGTGTGATCCCCGTTCCGCCTTCGGCGGGATCGTGGCCCTCAACCGGCCCATCGACACCGCCACCGCCGACGCCATGGTGGGCGCCGCCCAGGCCGACGTGGTCATCGCCCCCGGTTACGGCGACGGCGTGGTGGATTCGCTCGTGGCCAAGCGGAAGAACACCCGGCTGCTCGAAGCGGCCGCGCCCGAGCCCGATGCCCTCGACCTCCGCCAGATCACCGGCGGAGCCCTCGTGCAGGACCCGCACCACATCGCGTCCAAGGTCGCGTCGTGGTCGGTCGTCACCCGCCGCCGACCCACCGCCGCCGAGCTGGCCGACGCCGAGCTCGCCTTCCGGGTGTGCGCGTGGGTGAAGTCCAACAGCATCGTCCTCGTGCGCGACGGGGTGGCGTGGGGGATCGGCGCCGGCCAACAGAACCGGGTGGAGGCCGGCCAGATCGCCGCTCAGAAGGCGGCCGGGCGGGCGACCGGGGGTGCTTGCGCCAGCGACGCCTTCTACCCCTTCCCCGACGGCATCGACGCCGCCGCCGAGGCCGGCGTGGCCGTGGTCGTGCAGCCGGGGGGGTCGGTGAAGGACGACCAGACCATCGCCCGCGCCGACGAGCTGGGCCTGGCCATGCTCTTCACCGGCGAGCGCCACTTCCTCCACTAGCTACCTTGCTGGGAATGGCTGCGAGCAAGCTGGACGGGGAGGCGCTGGCGGGCCGGGTGAAGGCCGGCCTGGCCGAGCGGATCGCCGCCCTCGCGGAGCGGGGCGTCACGCCCGGTCTGGGCACGGTGCTGGTGGGCGACGACGGTCCCAGCGCCAACTACGTGGCCATGAAGCACCGGGACTGCGCCGAGATGGGCCTGGTCTCCTTCGACGAGCACCTGCCGGCCGATGCCTCCGCGGACGACGTGCTGGCGGTGGTCGAGCGCTTCAACTCGGACCCCGCGGTCGACGCCTACCTGCTCCAGTACCCCTTCCCGGCCCACCTGGACTACGCCGCCATCCAGCTCCGGGTCGATCCCGCCAAGGACGTCGACGGCCTTCACCCCGTGAACCTCGGCCGCCTGATGATGGGCGCGCCCGGCCCGCTGCCGTGCACCCCCGCCGGCATCCAGGCCCTGTTGGCCCACCACGAGGTCCCGATCGAGGGTCGACACGTGGTCATCGTCGGCCGGGGGCTGACCATCGGCCGGCCCCTCTCCAACCTCCTGTCCCGCAAGGAGCGCCACGCCAACGCCGCCGTCACCGTGGTGCACACCGGTGTGGCCGACCTGGCGCCCTTCACCCGCACCGCCGACGTGCTGGTCGCCGCGGCTGGTTCACCCGGGCTGATCAGCGCCGACATGGTGAAGCCGGGCGCAGCCGTGGTGGCCGCCGGCGTGTCGTTCCACGACGGTCAGATCCTGTCCGACGTGGACAAGGACGTGGCCGACGTGGCTGGGTGGATCACGCCCCGGCTCAGCGGCGGGGTGGGCCCCATGACCAGGGCCATGTTGCTGGCGAACACGGTGCAGGCGGCCGAGCGCCACCTCGCCGCGGGGTGAGCGAGCCAAAGGCGAGCGAACCATCAGCATGGCGAGCGGGGAACCGCCGCGGGGCGCCCTGCGTCGGATGACCATGCGCCGACGAGCCCTTCTCGCCACCGTCCTGAGCATCGCCATGATGGGCGGCTGCGGTGTCGGCGGCACCGACGATGAAGGGTTTGGTGGCTGCGAACCGATCGACGAGGGCCGGGAGCCGCCGACCCTCGACGTGCCGGCCTTCGGGCGCGACGACGACGTCATCCGGGTTCCGGCCAACATGCCTTTTCGCATCAGCCTCCGCGAGAACCCGGGGATCGGCGACCACTGGAAGGTGCGGCGCCGGCCGAACCCCGAGGTGGCCTGCATAGGCGCGGAGGCCCTGGTGTACGCCGAGCCGGACCCGACGCCGGGCACCGCCGGCGCCCGCGTGTTCGACCTGCGCGCCGGCGAGGCACCGGGCCGCACGACCATGGTGGTGAAGAACTGCTACCGGGC
>JAUJNP010000020.1 GCA_030448105.1 Acidimicrobiales bacterium
CCCCCAGCGTGTCACCCGGATCGGCGAAGCCGGCTCCGCCGGAGGCGGAGCAAAGAGTCACGGCGAGCAGCCGCAGCAGGTCGTGCTCGGTCTCGCACACCCGCCGACCGATGGCGGCCAGCTCGACCGATCTCGACAGCCCGCTGCGGTGGGCGCTGGTCTGCATGATGCAGATCACCCCCCAGCGCAACGTGCCCAGCACCTCCCACCAGTGCAGCGCCCGGTGGTCGACGGGCCGTCCCCCGGCGGCCTCGTAGGCGGTCAGCAGATCCTCGCGGTGGCCGAAGCCGCCGACCGGGAGCGGCGCACCGAAGCGCCAGGCCCGCAGGCACAGCCAGGCCAGGTCCTCCACCGGGTCGCCCAGGTGGGCCAGCTCCCAGTCGAGCACGGCCCGCAGCCCATCGGGGCCGACCACCAGGTTGCCGTTGCGGAAGTCGCCGTGCACCACCACCGGTTCCCCGGGCGGGGGGCGGTTGGCGGCCAACCAGCGCAGGCCCAGCTCGAAGGCGGGGTGGGGTTGGCCGAGCTGGCCGAGCAGCGTCCGGTGCTGGTCGACCGGGTCGGGGCGGGTCAGGCCGGGTATCGCCGCCGGCGGGATGCCGTGCACGCCCGCCAGCGCCGCGCCGCACTGGGCGGCCAGGCCGGCGCGGGCCGCGGCGAGCTCGTCGCTGCGCAGGATGCGGCGGGCGATCGTCTCCCCCCGGACCCGCAGGGTGACCACCCACGGGGCGCCGAGGCCGGCATCCTCGGCGCCGGCGCCGGTGCCGTCACCGTCGGCCACCACCTCGGGCACGGGCACACCGGCTACGGCCGCCGCCCGCAGGAGCGCCACCTCCATCGCCGACCCGCCCGCCGGCCGCATCCCGCCCGGCCGCTCCCGTTGGAGCACGAGCGGCCGCGCCGCCCCGCCGGCCGGCACCGCCTCGAAGGCCCAGGTCTCGCGCGACGCCCCGCCCGACAACCGCTCGAGCCCGGCGACGGTCACCGGACCCAGGCGCGCCGCGAGGGCCGAGGCCAGAGCGGGCGCCAGGTCGGGAGCCAATCGGGCGGCGGTGCCCATCAGCGAGCCGGTATCTGGGCGCCCACCGGGGCGTCCGGGGTCACCGGGTCAGCCGGGCTCACCGAGGCGTCCGGGCCCGGCCAGGCGTCATCGGGGTCCGACTCGTCGCGGATGTCACCGACCAGCGACTCGAGCACGTCCTCGAGGGTGACCATGCCGACGGTGCGGCGCTCGCCGTCGACCACCAGGGCCAGGTGGAGGCGGACCCGCTGCATGCGCAACAGGACCTGCTCCAGCGACCAGTGCTCCTCGACCACCAACATCCGCCGCAGCCGGCGCAGGGGCACCGGGCGGCGCTGGGCCTCGGCGGGGAGCTGCAGGAGGTCCTTGACGTGCAGGAACCCGAGCACGTCGTCGAGGCCGCGCCCCAACACGGGCAGCCGCGAGTGGCCCCGGTCGTTCACGAGCGCCTCCACCTCCGCCAGGGTGCTGCGCATCGACACGGCCACGATCCGGTCCCGGGGGATCATCACCGTGCTCACCGGCCGGTCGGCGAACCCGAGCGCCCCCGAGAGCAGGTCGTGCTCGAACCCCTCGATCAGCCCCTCGTCGCGCGACGCCGCCAACATGGCCGTGAGCTCCTCGGCGGTGTGGGCGGCGACCAGCTCGTCACGGGGCTCCACGCCGAGCAGGCGGACGCCTCCGTTGGCGAGGGCGTTGAGCAGGCGGATCACGGGACGGAAGACGGCGACGTAGAGCCGGTTGGGGATGGCCAGCAGCAGCAGGGTGCGCTCGGGGCCGGCGATGGCGATGTTCTTCGGCACCATCTCGCCGATGACGAGGTGCAGGAACGACACGAGGGCGAGGGCGACCGCGAAGGCGAGGGCGTGGAGCGCGGCCTCGGGGAGGTGCAGGCCTCCGAGAGCCGACTCGAGCAGGTCGGCCACCGCCGGCTCACCCACGAAGCCGAGCCCGAGCGACGCCATGGTGATCCCGAGCTGGGCGCCGGCCAGCTGGAGCGAGAGCTCCCGCGTCGCCCCCAGGGCCACCTGGGCGGACCGCCGGCCCTCGGCCGCCAGCGGCTCCAGGCGCTCCCGCCGGCTGGTGATCACGGCGAACTCGACGGCGACGAAGAAGGCGTTGGCCAGCAGCAGCGCCACCGCCGCCAGCAGGTAAGGGATGTTCACGGCGCCGCTGCCGCAACCGTGCCCGGGGGCGGGGTGACCCGTAGCTGGGCGATGCGGAGGTGATCCATCTCGGCCACCTCGAAGGTCCAGCCCTCCACCGTCACCCGCTCCGTGGCCTGGGGCAGGTGGCCCAGCCGCTCGAGCACGAAGCCCGCCAGCGTGTCGAAGGGGCCGTCGGGCATCTCGAACCCGCACGCCTCCCGCACCTCGTCGGCGTGGAGGGTGCCGGCCAGAGACCACGACCCGGTGCGCCTCTCGAAGCGGGCACCGGTGGTGGGCGGGTCGTACTCGTCGTCGATCTCGCCCACGATCTCCTCGAGCACATCCTCGAGGGTGATGATCCCCGAGGTCCCCCCGTACTCGTCGACCACGATGGCCATGTGCCCGCCGGTGCTGCGCAGCTCGCTGAACAGGTCCTCGAGGCGACGGGTCTCGGGCACCGCCACCGGCTCGCTCATGATGGTGGACACCGGGGTGGTGGCCCGCTCGCCGACGGGCACCCGGTAGGTGTCCTTCACGTGGACCACACCGATCACGTCGTCGATGTCGGCCCCGACCACCGGGAAGCGCGAGTGCCCCGTGCGCACCGCCGTGGCCACCAGGTCCGCCAAGGTGTCACCGCCGGCCACGCTCACCAGCTGCATCCGCGGCACGAGGGCGTCGGCTGCGGTCTTCTCCCCGAAGCGGATGGAGCGGTCGAGCAGCACCGCCCGGTCCTCCTGCAGGGTGCCCTCGGCGCCCGACGACCGGATGAGCACGGCCAGGTCCTGGAGGGAGCGCACCGAGGCCAGCTCCTCCTGCGGCTCTATCCCCAACGCCCGGACCAGGCGGTTGGCGGCGCCGTTGGAGACGCGGATGAAGGGCGACAGCACCATGCTGAAGATGCGCAGCGGTCCCGCCAGCCGCAGCGCGGCGGTGTCGGGCCGGGCCAGCACCAGGTTCTTCGGGATGAGCTCGCCCACCACCATGCTCAACGCGGTGGCCACGGTGAGGGCGATGGCCACCGACACCCCGGCGGCCGCCCGCTCCGACAGACGGCCCTCCAGCGCCGGTTCGATCAGGTGGGCGATGGCCGGCTCGGCCACGAAGCCGAGGACGAGCGAGACCACGGTGAGCCCGAGCTGGGCGCCGGAGAGGTGGAACGACAGGCGCCGGTGCACGGCGAGCGCGGTGCGGGCGGCCCGGCTGCCCCCGGCGGCGAGGGCGTCGAGGCGGCTTCGGTCGGTGGCGACCACCGCGAACTCGGCCGCCACGAAGAACGCGGTGGCGAGGATCAGCAACATGACGGCTGCGAGGCCGAGGGCGGTGCCTATGGGTGCCGTCTCTTCATCGCCGGTATCGGCCTGCAGCGTAGCGACCAGGGCCACGATGGCGGGCGAGTGACGGCCACCCTCTTAGGAGCCGAGCCGATAGGCGAGGCGACCCACCCAGCACAGCGCTTGTTGCGGCGCAGCCGCACCGCTTGCCCGGACGACAGCTCGACCTTTCCGCGCACGTCCTGAGGTGAGGTGTCGCCCGCGCTGGCGGAGGGAACAAGGAAGCCGGATGTCCACTTCCCCCGTCCGCACGAGGCCCGTCCGGCGGGCCCGTGCCCTGCTCGTGGCCCTGGTCGTCGTCGGGATGCTGCTACCGGGCTGCGAAGACGGTGATGGCGACGAGCAGACGGCCTCCTCCACCACCGAAGCCGAACGCTCCACGACCACCACCACCGAGCGCTCGGCCACCACTCGACCCGAGCCGACGACCACCCCGACGACCGCCGAGCCGATCGACCCCACCACGCCCCCTCCGGCCCGCCAGATCACCCCCGGCTACGTCCAGCGGGTCCTCGTGCACCTCTACGGGCTCTACCGCAGCGCGATGCACGCCGCCAGGGCCGAGAACGCCCTGGGAGAGCGGTACCAGGCGACCATGAGGATGGCGTTCACCGCCGAGGCGGCGGCCCGGGAGACGTCTGGGTTGCAGGGCTTCGGAGGCGCGGTGGTAGTCGCCCCCCGACCGGGGATGCCGAAGGTCAGGGTGCTGAAGGTCTTGTCGGCCAGCTCCACCTGCGTCTTCAGCAGCGTCCGCGTCGACCTCTCGCCGATGGTGACGAAGCCGGTCGCCGCGGTCCAGCCCTACTACGTTCGCCTCGTCGCCGAGAACGAGAACCGGGCGAACCACACGCCGTGGCTCATCGCCTACGCCAGCTTCACCCAGGATGGAAGCGTCCCAGAGGAATACGGATGTACCCCTTGAAGCCCTCATCCCGGTGGCTGCGATCCGTCATGATCCTGCTCGTCGCCACCGCCACCGTCAGCGCCGCGCTCGGCACCTCCCAGGTCGCCTCCGGACAAGGCCCTGACGTCGGGCCGACGCCTCCCGGCAACGGGTACCAGGGTCAACAACAGTCGAACGGCTCCCAGGCGGGAACCCAGCCGGCGGGCACGCCGACGGGTCCATCCGGGCCGCCGGTGTACTACGCGTGGGAGCTGGACTTCGTCGAGAAGCCGGGGTCTGGTCCCGACGGGCTGGGCGGAGGGTGCTGGGGGGTGACCACCGTGGGCGGGCCGCGCACCTCTCCCCCGCCGGCCGGCCAGAGCTACGAGGCGGCCGCCGCCGAAGCCGACTACTACGGCAACAACGGCACCCTTTGGAAGACCTGCCCGGCCGCCGAAGCGTTCGACCTGGTGGCCTACGTCAACCAGTATTGGAGCGCGGTAGTCAAACCCCCGCCGCCCAGCCCGTTGCAGGTGAAGCCGGGCAAGATGCTGGTGGCCTTCACCGCCTACCTGGAGATCGGGGGCGACCCGAACCCGAGCTGGTCGCTCACCAACCCGATCGGCCCCACCATCACCATCCGAGCGACGCCCCGCTACGTCGTGTCCTGGGGCGACGGCGCCTCCCTGGAGACCGACTCGCAGGGCGTGCCCTACCCCGGCGGACCGGGCGAGATCACCCACGCCTACCGCGACGACGGCAACAAGACGATCACCGTGCGGGCCTACTGGAGGGGGGAGTGGAGCGCAGGCGGCGACGGGGGTCAGCTCCCCGAGCTGCCGGTGCCCACCTCGAGCGACCTCAACCTCCCGGTCGAGTCGGCCGAGGCCGTCACCGACTGACTCCCGTTAGCGTGGCCGGCCATGGCGCTGGGCCGGGACGTCCTGCTCGACGTGCTGCGCACCGAGGGCGTCACCCACCTGTTCGGCAACCCCGGCAGCACGGAGCTTCCCCTCATCGATGCCCTGGCCGGCGTCGATGACCTCCACTACGTCCTGGCCCTCCAGGAGGCGACGGCGGTGGGCATCGCCGACGGCTACGCCCAGGTGACCGGGCGCCCGGCGTTCCTCAACCTGCACACCTCGGCCGGGTTGGGCAACGCCATCGGCAACCTCACCAACGCCCGGGCCAACGGCGCCCCCCTGGTGGTGACCGCCGGCCAGCAGGACGAACGTCACCTGGCCGCCGACCCCCTTCTGTCCGGTGACCTCGTGGCCCTGGCCCGGCCGGTGAGCAAGTGGGCCCATGAGGTGCGCACCCCCGACGAGCTCGCCACCATCCTGCGCCGGGCCTTCCGTGACGCGATGGCGCCGCCCACCGGACCGGTGTTCGTCTCGATCCGCATGGACCACCTGGAGCGGGAGGTGGCGACGCCGGTGCCGCCCCGCTCCCCGGTCGACCACCGGACGGTGGCGGCCGAGGTCGGCGGGCTGGCCTCCTTCCTGGCCGGGCCGGATCCCGGGTCGTTGGCCATCGTCGCCGGCGACGAGGTGGCCCGCTCGGGCGGGGTGGCGGACCTGGTGGAGGTGGCCGAGGCGCTGGGCGCGCCGGTCTACGGCAGCCCGCTCCACGCCAGCGTGGTCTTCCCGACCACACACCCCCTCTGGCAGGGGATGCTGGCCCCCCACGCCGGCGCCATCCGCGAGACGCTCGGCCGGTTCGAGCGGGTGTTCCTGGTCGGCGGCCAGGCGTTCATGGTCTACCCGTGGGCCGAGGGCGCGCCGTTGCCCGAAGGGGTGGAGCTGGCCCACCTCTCCCCCGACCCGGCCCAGCCGGGTCGGGCCCACCCCGTGGCCCTCGGCGCGGTCGGCGACCCGGCGGCCACCCTCGCCGCCCTGCACCTGGAGCTGCACAGCCGGGGCCGCTTCACCCCGGGGGCCGGCGTTCTCGACGATGCTCGCTCCCGGCGCCGGGCGGACGACGCCGCCCGGGAGGAGACCGCCCTCGGCCGCTACGGCCCCGCGCCGATGCACCCGATGGCCGCCGCCCACGCCCTCGTCCGGGCCCTGCCCGCGGGCACGCCGGTGGTGGACGAGGCCATCACCACCGGCGTCTACGTGCGCGGCTTCCACCGGGTCGAGAAGCCGGGCCGCTACCTGTTCTGCCGGGGAGGGGGGCTGGGCTGGGGGATGCCCGCCGCCCTCGGCGTGTCTCTCGCCCTCGACCGGGCGCCGGTGCTGTGCGTGGTGGGCGACGGCTCGGCCATGTACTCCCCCCAGGCCCTGTGGACCGCCGCCCGGGAGCGCCTGCCCGTGGTCTTCGCGGTGGTCGACAACGGTCAGTACCTGATCCTCAAGAACAACCTGAGGGGCATGGCCGCCACGTCGGTGGAGACGGGCCGGTTCGTAGCCATGGACCTCGACGACCCGGCCCTCGACTTCGTCGCCCTCGCCGCCGCCATGGGCGTGCCCGCCACCACCGTCGAGCACACCGCCGACATCCCGACCGCCGTCCGCTTCGCCCTCGCCTCGGGGCGGCCACACCTGCTGCACGTGCCCATCGCCGCCCGATGACGCCGGCCCTGCGGCTGGCGTCGGTGTCGGTGGTGCGCGACGGGCACCGCATCCTCGACTCGGTGGACTGGACGGTCCGCACCGGCGAGCGCTGGGCGGTGCTCGGGCCTAACGGTTGCGGCAAAACAACGCTGCTGCGGGTGGCGTCGTTGTACCTGCACCCCTCGACCGGGGAGGTCGAGGTGCTCGGTGAGCGGCTCGGCCGCCTCGACGTCCGCCGCCACCGCACCCGCATCGGCGTGGCCAGCCAGGCCTTCGCCGACCTGCTCCGCGCCGACCTCACGGCCGCAGAGGTGGTCCTCACCGCCAAGCACGCCGCCCTGGAGCCTTGGTGGCACACCTACGAACCGGCCGATCGCGAAGCAGCGGTCGCGCTTCTCGGCCGCATGGGTGTGGGCGCCCTCGCCGGCCGGCGCTTCGGCACCCTCTCCTCGGGTGAGCGCCAAAGGGTGCAGTTGGCCCGCACCCTCATGGCCGACCCCGAGCTGTTGCTGCTCGACGAGCCCACCGCGGGCCTCGACCTGGGCGGCCGCGAGGACCTGGTGCGTCGCCTCGGCGCCCTGGCCGGGGACCCCGGCACCCCGGCCACCGTGCTGGTGACCCACCACGTCGAGGAGATCCCACCGGGGTTCACGTGCGCCCTGCTGCTGCGGGCCGGTCGGGTGTTGGCCGCCGGACCGATCGAGACCACCCTCACCCCCGACACCCTCTCGGCCTGCTTCGGTGTGCCCCTGCAGCTGGAGGTGGCGGGCGGCCGCTACCGGGCTTGGGCCACCTGAGCCCGCAGCCGGTCCCGCGACCGGGTGATCTCGTCACCGAGGAGACGTTCGAGCACCGGCACCCAAAGGGACCCGCCGTAGTGGAGGTGCATGGTGAGGCGGCTGCCATCGCGGGAGGGCTCCACCGATGCCCGCAGCACCCAGGGGGAGTGCGACCGGCCGTCGCGCTCCCGGCGCTCGAAGGCCACCGATCGGGGCGGGTCGTGCTCGGTCCGCACCATGCGCAGGCGCTTCGAGCGGGCGAGGGGCCCGAGGCGACCGCGCAGGTCGACCGTCCAGGCCGGGCCGGCGTCGGCCGGCGCCGCCTCCGCGACCTCGGCCCGCGCCACGATGTCGAGCCAGGCCGGGTAGCGGGACAGGTCGTCGACGTGGGCGAAGAGCACCGCCGGCTCGCAGGGTGCGTCGAGCTCGGCCCGCACGTCCATGGGCCAAGTGTGGCCGATGCGGCAGGCGGTGACGTCCGGTGCCTTCAGCCTCCCGGTCGGGCTCGTCCCTTGACGGCGTCGTCGACGACTCGCAGCAGCGGGTAGGGGTTGACGGCTTCACCGCCGTCGGGGTGCACCTCGAAGTGCAGGTGGGGCGCGGTGAAGCGGGCGTTGCCGGTGTTGCCCACGTAGCCCAGCACGGTGCCCACCTCGACCAGTTGACCCACCGCCACGTCCTTGGCGTAGGCCGACAGGTGGGCGTAGTAGTACAAGGTGCCGCTCCCGCCCTTGCGCCACAGGCTGGTGCCGCCGAGCGTGCTCGACCTCATCTCGGTGATCACGCCCCGCTCACACGCGAACAGGGGCGTGCCCGAGGGGGCCATGATGTCGGTGCCTTCGTGGAAATGGGCGTAGCGGGTGCCCATCATCCGAGGCGCGCCGTAGGAGTCGATGAAGCTGTGCGGGTCAGCCACCGGGAACACGAACCCGGTTTCGCCCGTGACGATCTCCGAGCCGGCGTCGAACACCTCGTGCACCATCCCCGCGGTCAGCACACCGAGGCGTATCGGCGGCACTGCTGCGGTGGCGGCGCGGAGGGCGAGCACCACGTCGGCCCGCTCCTCGCCCAGCTCGACCAGGGCGCCCCGCACCTCACGGCGGGCGTCCCGGTTGGCCTGCACGGTGCGGCGGAAGGCGTCGAGCATGCTGTCGAGGTAGCGGCGACGCCGGCCGTAGTCGGTGGCGGTGCTGGAGTCGAGCAGGGCCGACGCCGGCTCGTCTTCGCCGAAGGCCCGGATGTAGGCGTCGGCGGCTTGCTCGGCCAGGTCCTCTTCGGAGTGGGCGAAGCGCTCCACCGCTCGGCGATCCGCGCTCCGCAGCCGGGCGATCCGGGCGTCGAGGGCGCGCCGCCGGGCCCGCAGGCGCCCCACCCGGCTGATGGCCGCTTCGTACGTGGCCCGCGCCCGGGCGAGGCCGACGCGCGCCTGGGCCTGCTCTCGCACCACCACCGCGGTCAACCTCGCCGTACCGACAGGCGGGGTGGCTGCCACCGGCGGTGGGGGAACGACGACATCGGCTCCGGGCACCGTGTCGCTGGGGGCTTCGCCGGCGCCTACGGGATCGGCGTGGGGGGAGGTGCCCGGCTGCGGCGGGCTGAAGATGGTGGTGGTGGTGGCCGCGGTCGAGGGTGTGGTGGGGCCGGACGTGGGGGCCGGTCGGGTGGTGGTGGTGGTGGTCGACGTCGCACCCGGGAGGATGGGCGGCAGGGGCGGCAGGAGGGTGGCGGGGGGCCGGCTGGTGGTGGTCGTGGAGCCCGGGTCACCCTCGCCGGTCTGGGCCGACGCCGGTGCGACGAGGGCCGCCAGTGCCACTACGACCGTCGTCACCATCGCCGCGGTCCACGCCCGCCTGGTCGATGGCCCCGCGCTCACCGTCCCCCGATCCTCGTCCCCGGTCCCCATCGTCTCGCATCGGCCGGTCGTGTGGCATCGGCCCGTCGTGTCGCATCGGTTCGACACCGGGCCCCCTCGCCCCTTCCTCACTGGCCCCTTGCTCACTGGACCCTTCCTCAGTGGCGTAGGGCGCCAACGCCGCCATCACCGTGCGCCGCAACGCCACGAAGCCGAGGTCGGTGACCAGTTCGGGTGCTCGGGGTCGCGGGAACGGCACCGGGACCACCGTGCGCACCCTTCCGGGACGGGCGGAGAGCACCACCACCCGGTCGGCGAGCACAAGGGCCTCCTCCACGTCGTGGGTGACGAACAGCGACGCCCGGCGGTCGTCCAACCAGATGTCCTGGAGCCAGTCGACCATCTGGCGGCGGGTGATGGCGTCGAGGGCGCCGAACGGCTCGTCGAGCAACACCGCCTCTCGCGGCAGGAGGAACGTGCGCAGCAGGGCCAGCCGCTGGCGCATCCCCCCGCTGAGCTCAGAGGGCCAGGCGCGCTCGAAGCCGGCCAGCCCGAACCGCTCGAAGAGCGGAGCGGCCAGGAGGCGGGCCTGGCCGCGGGGCAAGCCGTCCAGCTCGCAGCCCAGGGTGGCGTTCTCCATGGCCCGCCGCCACGGGAGGAGGAGGTCCCGCTGGGGCATGTAGGCCGCCCGTCCGGGGCGGCCGACGACGTCGTGGCCACCGATGCGAGCCGTCCCCGCGCTCGGCACCAGCACGCCGGCCAGGACCTTGAGCAGGGTGCTCTTGCCGCACCCGCTGGGCCCCACCACGCTCACCAGCTCCCCGGGAGCGACGGCCACGTCGACGCCGTCGAGGGCGGCAGTCACCCGATTGCCTCGGCTGAAGCGATGGGCCAACCCCCGGACCGCGACGGCGGCGGCGGTCACCGCGCCCCGGTGGTGAACCGGTTGGTGAAGGCCTCGCCGATGTCGATCGGGTCCTCGATGAGGCCGGCGTCGACCAGGAACCTCACGAAGCGACGCCACACGGCCGGGTCCTGGTGGCCCCAGCGGGCGGGGTCGTCGCTGTACCGGGTGGCCAGGTAGGCCGCGCTGCGGCGCACGAGGTCGGCGTCGAGCTCGGGGACGGCGTCGAGGAGGGCGTCGGCCGCGGCACCGGGGCGGTCCATGGCCGTGCGGTAGCCCCGCGCCGTCACCTCCATGAACCGCTGGAGCACCTCGCCGCGCTGGTCGATCTCGGGCTCGGTGGTGGCGAGCATCGGCGTGTACCAGTCGGGGATGCAGTCGGTGTGGTCGAGGAAGGGGATGGTGCTCACGTCCACCTGCTCGAGCTCGGCGAGGCGGATCTTGTCCCAGGCGTCGAAGATCCAGACGAAGTCGTACTGGCCCTTCTCCAGCCCGACCCGGTAGTCGACGTCGCCCACCTCGGCGAAGCGCACCTTCTTCGGGTCGCCACCGTCGCAGCGCACGAGCCCCGACACCAGCGCCTTCTCGAGCGGGCCGCCGAATCCACCGTAGGTGTGCCCGACGAGGTCGGCCGGCCGGCGGATGCCGCTTTCCCGCAGGGCCAGGAGGCTCGACGTGTTGTGCTGCACCACCGCGGCGATGCCGACCACCGGCACCCCCTCGGCCCGGGCCGGCACGAGCTCCTCCTGGGCGGTGAAGGCCACGTCGGCCTTGCCCGTGCCGAGCAGCTGGAGGGCGCCGGCGTCACCGGGTTCGATGATGCGGACGTCGAGCCCCGCCCGCCGGTACCAGCCCTCGGCCCGGGCGAGGTACACGCCGGCGTGGTTGGTGTTGGGGGTCCAGTCGAGCACCACGTTGACCCGGTCGAGGCGGCCGCTGCGCTCGTCCCCGGCGGATCCGTCGCCGCAGGCCGCGCTCAGGGCCAACAGGAGGACGACGGCTACGCCGCCGAGCGCCCGACGAAGGGTGTGTGAATGGGTCATGGGGCCTCCTCGGCCGGACGGTTGGCGTGGTGCCACGGCGCGGCCAGACGACCGGCCAGGCCCACGAGGGCGAACAGCAGGGCCGACAGGGCGGCCACGATGACCACGGCCACGAAGATCCGGTCGACCCGGAACGACGACCGCGACCGGTTGATGAAGACCCCGAGGCCGTGCTCGGCGGCGACCAGCTCGCCCACCACCGCACCGGCCACGGCGTAGGCGGCGGCGATCCGCAGCCCGGAGAAGAAGGCGGGCACGGCGGCCGGGAAGCGCACCGTGCGCAGCGTGGCCGCCGGACCGGCCCCCATGCTGCGGACGAGGTCGAGCAGCTCGGGGTCGGCGCCGGCCAGGCCGGCGGCGGTGCTGACCGCCACCGGGAAGAAGGTGATGAGGGCTACGACCACGACCTTGGGGGTGGTGCCGATGCCGAACCAGAGCACCAGGAGGGGCGCCAGCACGATCATGGGGACCGTCTGGCTGGCCACCAGCAGGGGTTCGAGGACCCGGCGCACGAGCGGCACCGAGGCGACCGCGACGGCGATGGCGGCACCGGCCACCGCCCCGATGACCAGGCCGGCGACGGCCTCGGACGCGGTGGCGGCCACGTGGGCCGGTAGGAGCGGGGCGGCGTCGGCGAAGGCCCCGGCCACCCGCCCGGGCGAGGGGAGCACGTACGCCGGCGTGTGGCGCAGCACCACCCAGCCCTCCCACGCCCCCACCAGGGCCGCCAGCAGCAAGCCCGGCGGCAGCCACCGCCGCGCCATTCGGCCGACGGTCACGATCGGTAGCGGTCGGTGAGGTCGTCGATGCCGGGACCGGAGTCGGGGCCGGCGACGGCGCCCTCGGCCAGCTTCAGCACCGTCACCACGCTGGTGGCGCCGGCGGCCAGGGTGGCCTCGTGCATGGCCCTCAGCAGCGGCCAAAGCTCGTCGGGCGAGCCCTCCACCGAGGTGCCCAGCGGCCCCACCTCGGCCCGCACCCCCGAGGCGCGGGCCACCTCGATGGCCGCGTGCACGTGGGCGTAACGGTCGTCGGTGGTGCCCGCCGGGGTGGGCAGCACCTGGATCTCGGCGATCATGCCGGAACCTCCGTGTCGAGGGCATGGGGTTGGATGGCCAGAAGCAGGCCGGCCCGCAGCGCCACGTGGCCCGACGGGCCGATCAGCTCGTTGCTGACGCCCCGGCTGGTGCCGGCGGGGAGCGCTTCGTCGGCCAGGGGGTAGCGCAGGCCCCGGGTGGTGATGCCGGCGGCGTCCCCGCCGACGGGCAGGAGGGAGATGAGGGACCCGGGGGCACCGGTGAAGGTGGCCTCGTCGCGCACCACCGTGACCCGGGCCGGGCCCAGCCAGGCGGTGACCGCGCAGGCCGACAGGGCCGGCGCCGCCAGCAGGAGGAGGTTGGCCAGGTGGTGGTCGGCCCGGCCCCCGGTCCCGCCGAGCACGACGATGGCCGCCGGCCGGCGCTCGGCGGCGGCAGCGAGGGCGAGCTCGAGGTCGGTGGCGTCCTTGGCCGCCGGGTGGGCGCAGACGACGGCCCCGGCCGCCTTGGCGAATACGAGGCCCTCGTCGCTGATCGAGTCCAGGTCCCCCACCACGAGGTGGGGGGTCAGGCCCAGGTCGAGGGCGTAGTCGGCGCCGGAGTCGGCCGCCACCACGAACGCGTCGGCCGGCACGACCGCCGCCACCCGGGCATCGGGCGGCTCTCCACCGGCGACGACGACCGCCACCGAGTGCTCAGGGGCTATCGGCACGGTGCATCGCTTCCCTCCGCTGGCATTACCCAGTTCAGGTCCACGGGTCGGTGACGCCGCTCCGGCGCGGTCACCCTCTCAGCCCGGCTGCCCCGAGCTCCCCTGCGTTCGCCGGCCATGGTACCGCTCGACCGGCCCACCTCCACCCCGGCCACGACCATCCGGGCGGCGACCGCCCGGCGGTACGGTTTGTCCCATGAACGTGGCTGCGCCCATGGTCTCGCTCCGGCTTCGCCTGCGCTCGACGGCGGCTCGTCGCTGGCGCTTCCCTCGCCGCATGCGGTCAGGTCCGCCCATCGAGGGCGGCCCATGACCGTGCCCGTGGCCCTCCCGCTCGGGCCGGTGCGCGACCAGGTGGCGGAATCCTTCCGGCGGATCCTCTCCGGCGGGCGGGCCCAGCCCGAGGCGGCCACCATCTGGGTGCGGGAGTCCGGCGACCCCGGGCTGTTCGGTCCCGAGAGCCCGGCCTGGCGGGTCCAGGGCGAGCTGGACACCCTGGTCGGCGGCCTGCGGGCCCTCCTGCTGCAGACCCTGCACCCCCTGGCCATGGCCGGCGTGGCCCAGCACTCCGCCTTCCGCCAGGACCCCTTCGGCCGGCTCCAGCGCACGGGCGGCTTCATCGCCGCCACCGTGTTCGGCACCACCGCCGACGCCGACCGGGCCATCGCCGCCGTACGCCGGGTGCACGGTCGCGTCAACGGGGTCGCTCGTGACGGCCGCCCGTACTCGGCCAACGATCCCCACCTGCTCACGTTCGTCCACGTCACCGAGGTCGACAGCTTCCTGGTGGCCCACCAGGCCCTCTCCGGTGACCGCCTCACCGCCGCCGAGGCCGACCGCTACGTGGCCGACATGGCCGAGGTGTGCCGGCGGCTGGGCGGGGAGGACGTGCCCACCGACGTTGCCGGGCTGCGCCGGTGGCTCGACGACGTTCGCCCCGAGCTGGCCCTCACCCCCGAGGCCCGCAGCGCGGTGTGGTTCCTGCTCAACCCGCCCCTGCCTCTCTACGCCCGCCCCGCCTACGGCGTGTTCGCGTCGGCGGCGGTCGGCCTCCTCCCGGGGTGGGCCCGGCGGATGCTGTGGCTGCCGAGCGTGCCCCCCGTCGACCGTCTCGCCGTTCGCCCCGCCACCCGCACGATGCTGGCCGTGCTGGGCTGGGCCATCGGCGGGTCGCCACACCGCGACGCGGCCCGCCGCCGCACGAGCTGACGGCGTGGAGCGCACCCTCTTCTCCGAGGAGCACGAGCTGTTCCGGACCAGCGTGCGCCGCTTCGTCGAGAAGGAGATCGTGCCCCACCACCCCGACTGGGAGCGGGCGGGCATCGTGCCCCGGGAGCTGTTCTCCTCGGCCGGGGCCCACGGCTTCCTCGGGATGGCGGTGCCCGAGCGATACGGCGGCGGCGGGGTGGACGACTTCCGCTACAACCTCGTCCTCGGCGAGGAGGTACAGCGCTCGGGCACCGGCGGCGCCGGCCTGGGTCTCACCCTCCACAACGACATCTGCCTGCCCTACTTCCTCGCCCTTGCCAGCGATGAGCAGAAAGACCGCTGGCTCCCGGGCATCTGCTCCGGCGACCTCATCACCGCCATCGCCATGACCGAGCCGGGCATGGGCAGCGACCTGGCCGGCATGGCCACCACCGCCCGGCGCGACGGCGATACCTACGTGGTGAACGGCTCCAAGACCTTCATCACCAACGGCATCAACGCCGACCTCGTGATCACCGCGGTCAAGACCGACCCGAGCCAGCGCCACCGCGGCATCAGCCTCCTCGTGCTCGAGCGGGGCATGGGCGGGTTCGAGCGGGGACGAAACCTCGACAAGGTGGGCCTCCACGCCCAGGACACCGCCGAGCTGTTCTTCACCGACGTCGCGGTGCCGGTCACCAACCTGCTCGGCACCGAGGGCCAGGGGTTCGTCCACCTGGTCCACAACCTCCCCCAGGAACGGTTGAGCATCGCCGCCGCCGGGGTGGCGGCGGCCGAGGCCGCCCTCGGGTGGACCCTCGACTACGCCAAGGAGCGCACGGCGTTCGGTCAGCCCATCGGCTCGTTCCAGCACTCGCGCTTCGTGCTGGCCGAGATGGCCACCGAGGTGGCGATGGGGCGGGTGTTCGTCGACCGCTGCGTGGTGGCGCTCGGCGAGGGCGCGCTGACGGCCGAGGAGGCGGCCATGGCCAAGTGGTGGTGCACCGAGCTGCAGAAGCGGGTGGTCGACCAGTGCGTCCAGCTCCATGGCGGCTACGGCTACATGCTCGAGTACCCCATCGCCCGGGCCTACACCGATGCCCGCATCACCACCATCTACGGCGGCACCACCGAGATCATGAAGGAGATCGTCGGGCGCTCGCTCGGCGTCTGACCGCAAGCCCGCCCCTGTCCTTGCCGGTCCACTCGTTCTTGCCAGGGTCGCCGCCGGGTAGTCCGCGACGATGAGGGCAAAATCGACCTTTCCCGTCGATATTGCCAGCGCCACCGCCGCCCGCCGGTTCGTGGTGGACCGACTGGAGCGCTGGGGCGCCGCCGACGTGGCCGACGAGGTCGCGGTGATGGTGAGCGAACTGGTGAGCAACGCCGTGCACCACGCTCAGACCCCGGCCACCGTGCAGGTGCAGCTGGGCGAGAGCGTGGTGCGGGTGGAGGTGAAGGACGAGTCGGCGAGGCTGCCGGCCACGCCCGAGCCCTCGCTCGAAGCGGTCGACGGTCGCGGCCTGCGCATCGTCGACGCGGTGGCCGACCACTGGGGCGTGCAGCCCGAGGAGGTGGGCAAGGCGGTCTGGTTCGAGCTCGACTGCCGCCGTCGGGGCCGGGGCGCATCCCCGATCTGACAGCCATCCCCGTCCCGAGGCGGGTTCTCGCTCACAATGGTGCGGGTACGTAGCGCACCTGTCACGCCACGCTCGGGAGGGCACCCCATGGAAATTGGAATCGTCAGCATCCTCGTGATCATCCTGCTGATCGTGGCCATCATCTACTTCGCCCGCCGGGCCTGAGTCACCTCGCCCGATCGCCCTCGTCGGCCATGGCCCGCAGGTCGAGCAGGACCCGGCGCAGGAGCCGGGAGAGGTAGGACTGGCTGACCCCGATGCGCTGGGCGATCTCCTCCTGGCCCAGCCGCTCGAAGAACCGGAGCTGGATGACGAGGCGGTCCCGCTCGGGTAGCTGGTCGAGCAGGTCCTCCACGAGCATGCGTTCGTCGACCCGGCCGTAGCCGTGGTCGAGCACGGGCACCACCTCCTCCCCGACCTCGTCGTCGGGCGACGAACGTTGGAGGGTGCCGGCGGTCCGGGCGGCACCGGCCTCGAGCGCCTCGAGGACGTGGTCGACGGTGTCGTCCAGCGCATCGGCCAACTCGTCCACGGTGGGCGATCGGCCGAGGCGCTGGGTCATCTCGTCCTCCACGCGACGCAACGCCAGGTGGCGTTCCTGGGCCGAGCGGGGGGGCCGCACCGCCCACGCCTTGTCCCGGAACCAGCGCTTCAGCTCACCATCGACGGTACGGCTGGCGAAGGTGGAGAACTCGACGCCGGCGTCGGGGTCGAAGCGGTCGACGGCGCGGATCATGGCCAGCAGCGCCGTCTGGCGGAGGTCGTCGACGGGCACCCCCCGGTTGCCGTACCGCGCCGCGTAGTGGTCGGCGATCTGGAGGTGGCACTCCACCAGCTCGTTGCGCAACCGCCGATCGCCGGTCCTCAGGTACTCGCGGAAGCGCTCCACCATCGGCGACCCGCCCGAGGCGGGGCGGCTCACGCTTGGGGGCTCCGCCCGCGCTTCACCACCCGGAACCTAGGCCCGCCGTGTTCACCCATGGAGATGGAGTAGTCGTCGGCCACGAGGCCGAGCAACTCGCGGGCGACGGGGTGCAGCTCGGGCACCGCTCCGCCGTCGCGCACCTCGCCCTCGACGGCCAGCGCACCGTCGGCGTGGCCGAAGCACAGGTCGAGGGTGGCCCCGGTTCGGCTGCCCTCGATGAGGAGGGCGGCGAGCTCGTCCACCGCCACTCGGACGTCTTCGATGTCCTGCAGGGCGAAGCCCACGTCGGCTGCGACCGTGGCCGCGGTCATACGCGCCAGGCGCAGCAGTCTCGACTCCGCGGGGATCGAGAGGTGGATGGGCATGCCCATCGACGCGGACGCCGAGGGACGATCCTCGCCGCCGCCCGCGGTCACGACCCGATCTCGCCCTCGCCCTCGACCTCGCCGCCGATGTTGTCCGTCTCGGAGAAGTGCTCGGCCACCGAGGGCTCGAGCTCGAGCCGCTCGGCGGCAGCTTCTTCCTCCGGAGTGGGCGGCCGGTCCGCGGTGTGGGCGGCGTCGGAGCTCATGGTTCACCTCGGGGTCGACGGTTGTGGACCCGGGGCCGGCCGCGGCGGGCGGTACGCAGCCGGCCCCGGGGAGCTTGGGACGGGCCGGGACTAGGTCAGCTTGTCCTTCACGCTGTCCACGGCGTCGCCGACCTTGTCCTTGGCGGCGTCGGCCTTGTCCTTGACCTCGCCTCCGGCCCTGTCGGCCTTGCCTTCGTTCTTGAGGTCCTTGTTGTCGGTGAGGTCGCCGGCGGCTTCCTTCACCTTGCCCTTGGCCTTGTCGAACTCGCTCTCGCCGCTCATGGCGGTCCTCCTTGGTGATGGAGTGTCGCGGGCGGACCTACCCCCGGGTCGGTAGCGCAGAACGCTTCAGCGCCGCAGCAGGTCCTTGGCGATGTGGGTGATCTGGATCTCGTCGGTGCCGCCGTAGATCTGGAGCACCTTGGCGTCGCGTGCCAGCTGCTCCACCCGGAACTCGCTCATGTACCCGTTGCCGCCGAAGAGCTGCACGGCCTCCATGGCCACCTCGGTGGCGGCCCGGGCCGAGTACAGCTTCATGGCCGACGCCTCGGCGAGGGTGAGGTCGCGGCCGGCGGCCTGCATCTCGACGAAGCGGAACACCAGGTTCTGGACGTTGAGGCGGGCGATCTCCATGCGCGCCAGCTTCTCCTGGATGAGCTGGAACTCGCCGATGGGCTGGCCGAACTGCACCCGGTCGCGTGCGTACGCCACGCTCAGCTCCAGGCACTCCGAGATGATGCCGAGGGCCATGGCGGCCACGCCCGAGCGCTCCTGCTGGAAGGTGGCCTTGGCCCCCTCACGTCCACCGCGGGCCACGTCCTCGGTCTCGCCTATGAGGCGGTCGCGGCCCACCCGCACGTCGGAGAGGAACAGCTCCCCGGTGGGTGAGCTGTGCATGCCCATCTTGCGTAGGGGCTTGGACTGCTCGAGGCCGGCCATGCCCCGGTCGAGCACGAAGGAGAGGACCTTGCGCTCCGCCGGGGGATTGCCCTCATCGAGCTTGCAGATGAAGACGACGGTGTCGGCGTAGGGGCCGTTGGTGATGAACGTCTTCGACCCGTTGAGCAGGTACTCGTCCCCGTCGCGACGGGCGCTGGCCTTCATGGACCCGAAGGCGTCGGAGCCCGAGTCGGGCTCGGTGATGGCCCATGCCCCCACCTTCTCGAGGGTGAGCAGCTCGGGCACCCAGCGCTCCTTCTGGGCGATGGTGCCCTTGGCCATGATCGCCGCCGACGTGAGGCCCATGCTCACGCCCATGGCCGTGACCATCCCGGGGCACACCCGGCACAGCTCGATGATGGGGATGACGGTGAGCGAGGAAGCCCCTCCGTCGCCGTCGCGGCCCGGCTTCTGCGGTGGCGCCTCGCCCCGCTCGGTGGCGTCGGCCACCGCCCGCTCGAAATCGATCTGGCGCTTGAACCGGTCACGGGCGGCGGCGTCCATGCCGAAGGTGGCGAACAGCTTTCGCAACGTGTCGTAGGGCGGGGTGTCGCCGTGCTCCAGGGCCTCGATGTTGGGGCGGATCTCCCGGTCGATGAACTGGCGCACGGCGTCGCGCACCATCATCTGCTCGTCGCTCCACTCGAACACAGGGGGTCCCCTTCGTTCCGGCTCCGGCGGCCGAGCCTAGGCGCGCACTTGACCGCCCGGTCAGGAGCAGCGGCGCGCCAGACTGGCACCGTGCCCCCGGTCCACCCGGCCGACGTCGACGCCGCCGCGGCGCGCATCGCGGGCCACGTCCACCGCACGCCCGTGCTGACCTCGGCGTCGCTCGACGCCGCCTGCGGTGCCGAGGTGTTCCTCAAGTGCGAGAACCTCCAACGGGTCGGGGCGTTCAAGATCCGGGGGGCCACCAACGCCGTGCTGAGCCTCGACGACGCCACCGCCGCCGGCGGCGTGGCCGCCCACTCCTCCGGCAACCACGGCCAGGCCCTCGCCCTCGCCGCCCGGGAGCGGGGCGTGCCCGCCCACGTCGTGATGCCGAGCACCGCGCCCGCGGTCAAGCGGGCGGCGGTGGCGGGGTACGGCGCCACCATCGTCGACTGCGGCCCCTCGCTAGCCGCTCGTCAAGCCGCGGTCGCCGAGGTCCTCACGGCCACGGGAGCCACCGAGATCCACCCCTACGACGACGACCGGGTGATCGCCGGCCAGGGGACGGCGTGCCTCGAGCTGCTGCAGGAGGTCGAGGACCTCGACGTGGTAGTCGCCCCGGTCGGCGGCGGAGGCCTCATCTCGGGCACGGCGCTGGCGGTGGCCGGTCACTCCCCGAGCACCGTCGTGGTCGGCGCCGAACCGGCCGGGGCCGACGACGCCCACCGTTCGCTCACCTCGGGGACGCTCGTGCCGTGCACGTCGCCGGAGACCATCGCCGACGGTCTGCGGGCCTCGCTGTCCGACCGGACGTTCGCGGTGATCCGGGCGTCGGTGACCGAGATCGTCACCGTCGAGGAGTCAGCCATCATCTCCGCCATGAGGTTCATGTGGGAGCGGACCAAGCTGGTGGTCGAACCGAGCGCGGCGGTGGCCGTGGGCGCGCTCCTCGGGGGCGGAGTGCCGGGCGGGCGGGTGGGCGTGATCCTCAGCGGCGGGAACGCCGACATCGACCACCTGCCCTGGGTGCAGGGCGAGCGATGAGCCGGCTGCGGGCCACGTGGGTGACGACGGTGGTCGTGTGCCTGCTGGCCACCGCGTGCGTACAGGCCGATCGCAGTGTCAGCACCGGTTCCACCACCCCGCCGGCGAGCTCGTCATCTCCGGGGACCACCGCCACCGGCCCGAGCACCACCGAGTCCCAGTCAGCGGACCGCGGACGCTTCCGCCTGAGCCCCTGGAGGTCCTGCGAGGGAGGGCTCGAGTGCGCCACCCTGGAGGTGCCCCTGGACTGGTCGCGCCCGGACGGCGAGCAGATCTCCCTGGCTGTCGGGCGCAAGCCCACGGTCGGTTCGGGGCCGCGGGTGGGATCGGTGCTGTTGAACCCGGGCGGCCCGGGCGAGCCGGGCGTGCAGTTCCTGCGCGACTTCCTCGAGGCCGACCGCATCCCCGCCCGCCTCGACGAGCACTTCGACCTGGTCTCCTGGGACCCGCGGGGCACGGGGGGCTCGGCCCCGATCGCCTGCGCCACGGTGGCCGAGCTGCAGCGACCGGATCCCGATCCCACCATCGACAGCCCCGCTGACGTCGCCGCCATCGACCGTCTCGCCCGCCGGCGCCTGGCCGCGTGCAAGGCGAAGGCCGGTGACCAGCTGCCCTTCGTCGGCACGGCCAACTCGGTGCGCGACATGGACGCGCTCCGATCGGCGCTGGGCGACGACCAACTCACCTTCGTGGGGTACAGCTACGGCACCATCCTGGGCACCCAGTACGCCCGGATGTTCCCCGACCGCGTGCGGGCCATGGTGCTCGACGGGGTGGCCATCCCCGGCGGCGACCCGGTGGAGGACACCCACGCCCAGGCCCGGGCCTTCGAGCGGAACTTCGGCGCCTTCCTGGACGGCTGCGCCGCCCGCCCGGACTGCGAGTTCGGAGGAGGAGACCCCCGCAAGGCCTTCGCCGCCCTCGTGGCCAAGCTCGAAGCGGGCGCCCGGCTGCCGGCCGACTACTCCCTGCCCGACGACGACGGTGAGCGCCACGGCCGCAAGGGCACGGCCGGCATCGGCGAGCTTTACACCGCGGTGATCGCGTCGATGTACAGCCGCGAGAGCTGGGAGATCCTGGAGATGGCGCTGGCCGAGGCGTCCAAGCCCTCCCGCGCCAGCGGGTTCCTGCTGCTCGCCCTGCGGGACCAGCTCACCGGTCGCCAGCTCGACGGAACGTGGAGCACCCTGGCCGACGCCAACGTGGCCATCAACTGCGCCGATCAGGAGCTGAGGCCCGAAGACGCCGACGGCGACGACCGCCTCCGGGAGGCGTGGTCGAAGGAGCTGCCCCTGCTCGGGTCGGTGTTCGCCACCTCCACCCCTGGGTGCTTCGGCTACCCGGCGGCCCGCAAACCGCTGACCGAGCCGCGGTCCGGGTCGGTGAAGGGGGTGCCGCCGCTGGTGCTGGTGGGCTCCACCGGCGACCCGGCCACGCCCTACGCCCAGACCGAGCAGCTCCAACGGGCGATCCCCGGCTCGGTGGTGGTCACCTGGGAGTCGAACGACCACACCGCCTACGGCCGTCAGTCCGACTGCATCGACCCACCCCTCACCGACTACCTCGTCTCCCTCGAGGTCCCGCAGGACGGCCTGCGCTGCCGGCCCTGACCTTGGGCGGATTTGGCAGGGATCGTCACGAAGTTGTCCTTGCCGCCAGGGCCAAAGGCGCCGAGGATGGCGGCGTGGACGTTGCGTTCGTGCTCCCCGAGGACTTCCAGCTCCTCGACCTGGCCGGTCCGGCGGAGGTGTTCCGCACCGCGAGCCTGCTCGGCGCCGAGCCCTCGTACCGGACGACCATGTGCTCGCTCGACGGCGCACCCGTCCGTTCGGCCACCGGCGTCACCGTCGAGGTCGACGCCTCGCTTCGGAAGCTGGTCCGCCGTCGTCGGAAGGTCCACACGCTGATGGTCGTCGGCGGCATCGGCGCTCGCGCTGCGGCGCGCGACGAGGCGTTGCTGCAGGACGTCGGCCGGCTGGCCCGGAGCGCCGAGCGCACCACGTCGGTGTGCACGGGGGCGCTCATCCTCGCCGCGGCCGGGTTGCTGGACGGCTACCGCGCGACGACGCACTGGTCGGCCTGCGCCGACCTCGCCACCCACCCTGAGGTGGAGGTGGAGCCGGACCGCATCTTCGTGCACGACCGGGATCGCTGGACGTCCGCCGGGGTCACCGCCGGCATCGACCTGGCCCTGGCCCTCGTGGAGGCCGACCATGGCCCTGAGCTGGCCCACCAGGTGGCGGCGTGGCTCGTGGTCTTCGCCCGCCGTCCCGGTGGCCAGGCCCAGTTCAGCGCGTCGCTCCAGTCATCCCCGGCGCTAACGCCGGCGCTGGTCGAGCTCCAGCGGTGGCTGCCCGACCACCTCACCGCCGACTGCTCGGTCCACGCGCTGGCACGGCGGGCCGGGATGAGCCCCCGCACCTTCGCCCGGTCGTTCGTGGCGGAGACGGGGGCGACGCCGGGCGCCTTCGTGGAGGCGTTGCGGGTCGAGGCCGCCCGGCGCCTGCTCGAGACCTCTGACCTCACCGTCGCCGCCATCGCCCGCCAGGTCGGCATCCGCCATGCGGAGACGCTGCACCGCGCCTTCCAGCGCCGCCTCGGCACGTCACCCGACCGCTACCGCCAGCACTTCACCCGACGAGCCTCCTGAAGGAGCACCGCCATGCAGATCGCCATCGCCCTGTTCGAGGGGTTCACCGCCCTTGACGCCATCGGGCCCTACCAGGTGTTCACCAACCTCCCAGGGGCCGAGGTGGTGCTGTGCGCCGAGCGCACCGGGGAGCTGGCCGACGACAACGGCCTCCTCCGCCTCGACGTGCAGCACACCTTCGACGACGTGGCTTCCCCCGACGTGCTCCTCGTGCCGGGCGGGCTGATCACCCGCGCGCTGGCCCGTGACCGTGCGCCGGTCGTCGACTGGGTGGCCGCCGCGCACGAGCGCACCACGTGGACCACGTCGGTCTGCACCGGCGCCCTGGTTCTGGCCGCGGCCGGCGTGCTCGACGGCCGGCCGGCCACCACGCACTGGATCGCCTACGACGAGCTGGCCTCCTACGGCGCCCACCCCACCGAGCAGCGGGTCGTGGTCGACGGCAAGGTGGTCACCGCCGCCGGGGTGTCGGCCGGCATAGACATGGCCCTCACCCTCGTGGGGATGATCGCCGGTGAAGAGATGGCCCAGGCCATCCAGCTCGGCATCGAGTACGACCCGCAGCCGCCCTACGACGCGGGGGCGCCGTCGAAGGCTCCGCCGGAGATCCTGCAGCTCGTCACCGATGTGATGCGGGCCGACGAGCAAGCGGTCCGCTCCGGCTGACCTCGACTCCGGCGGTTGTCGTTGGGCAATCGGTTCTGGAGTCCCACGCCGGGGAAGGAACCGGCCATGCCATTGAACAAGAAGGAACGGGCCAGGCTGCCGTCGACCCTGGCCCGCTCGCCCAAGAAGGCCCAAGAGACGTACATCCACACCCTCGAGTCAGCCGAGGAGACCCACGGGGACGGCGAAGCGGCGCACCGGATCGCGCTGAGCGCGCTCAAGCACTCCTTCGAGAAGGTTGGCGATCGCTGGGAGAAGAAGGCCAAGAAGGGCCCGAGCGACCGCCAAGCGGCCAAGAGCGGCCGAGCCGCCCGCAAGGGCAAGTCCTCGACGGCGGGCGGAGTCGATGCCAACGCCAGCAAGTCTCATCTCCGCGACGTGGCCAAACGGCTCGGCGTGAAGGGTCGCTCGAAGATGGACAAGCGCGAGCTGGTGAAGGCGATCGACAAGGCCAACCGCTCCATCAGCGCCAAGTCCCGGCGGAAGCAGCAGAAGAAGTCGTAGCGAAGCCGTTAGTGGGCTTCGACGATCGGGACCGGCGATGTCAGATGTGGGCGAGCACCCCGTTGAGCGGCCGCGGCACGGCGGTGAGGTCGAGGGCCTCGACGAGGAGTCGGCCGTAGCGGATCTTCCGACCGGAGCGGGTGCCCAGGAAGCGCCGGAGCTGCGCGGCGTGGGGCACGTGCAGCTGCGCCGGCTGCTTCTGGAAGGTGCGGAAAGACCCCATCTCCCCTTGGGCGGCGACGACCTGCTCGACGGTCGCGGTCCCGAGGGCGCGGATGAGCTCATCTTCGAGGTCGGCGACGCACACGAAGAACCCCAGGGCCTCCATGGCGGCACGGGTCAATCCCGAGCCGAGGCCCGCCCGCTCCAGGCCGCGCCGAAAGCTCCCTTCCTCGCCGGCGTCGCAGAAGCCGGCCAGGCGCAGTCCGCGGCCGCGCGGACCGAACCGCGCCAGCGCCTTGGCGATGTTCGTCGCTCCTCCGAGGCCGACCACCGCGATGTTCTCCGCCGTGAGGTTCCGCCCCCGCCGTGTTGCCAGCGCATGAAGGGCGGCCTGGTCGCTGGCCCCCTCGACGAGCACGACCGCGTGGCAGCCCTCCATCGCCGCAGCCTCGCACCACCCCCGTGGGCGGCGGCGGCTGATATCCGGGCGGCCCAAGTGGAGGCCCCATCTGCAGGACCGGCGGTGGCCCTCACGTCCCGTCGCGGTTGGCAGGTCTCAGCAGAAGCTCCCGCACCTCGCGCTCGAGGGCGTGGACCGGCTCGAGATCGCCGCTCTCCACCGTTTCCCGGTCGGCGGCGGCCACTACCATGACTGTCTCGCGCTCGACCGCGCTGCGATGCGCTGAGTCGAGGTCGCACCGGGCCACGTCGCGCAGCATGCGTAGCAGCTCGACCATCACCATTGGCTCGCGGGCGCCGTAGCGACGGATCTGGCCGCACGCGAGACCGAGGTAGGCGGGGACGTCCATCGCCGGCGCCACGATCAGACCGCCGCCGGCGGTGGTGACGATCCTCGGGCCCACCGGACGCTGGGCCAGGAGCACGAGGAGGGTAGCGAGGTGCCCGATGGCGTGGACCGCTGTCGTCGGGTCGTTCACGCCCGGCGACAACGCCTTGACCGCCACGTCGACGAGCTGTCGAAAGCCGTAGCCGATGTCCTGCTGCATGGTCCGCTCGAAGCCGATCTTGATCGCCGTCCGCACGGCCGAGATCAGGTCGGCGTCGGGCTGGTACTCGTCGGACCGCCACACCCACGCCAGCGGGCCACCCTCGACGACGCGATCGCCGGCCGCCGGCTCCAGTCGCAGGACCAGTCCCCCAGCCTCGGCCAGTTCCTCGAGAGCCTCGAGGTCGATGCCCTGGACGAAGCCGGATCCCGACGCGACGATCATCGCCGCCCCAGGCGCAGTCGGTGGTATGGCGTCCGGTGGCACGACCGAGCCGTCGTCGGCGCCGTAGAGGTCTTCGATCGCCTTGACCGTGTCCTTGTTCACCTCCCGCATCAGGCTGTCGATCCGGATCGAGCGGGCGATGTGGTCGATGAAGTACACGAGGGCGATGACGCTGGCCACCGTGAGCACATAGGCGCCGGTGATGGCCAGGGCCGGTACGACATCCTCCTCCGGCGTCGGCCCGGACCTCACCGCCCGTAGCACCAGCAGCGCGTAGGTGAACGTGGCCAGGAAGATCGCCAGCACGATCTGGTTGCTCACGTCGCGCAGGAAGGTTCGCAACAGCCGGGGCGAGAACTGCGACGACGCCAACTGAAGGGTCACCACGGTCAAGGAGAACACCACGCCGGTGACGGTGATCACCGAACCGGCGATGACCTGAAGAATGCCTCTGGCGCTCTCCGCCCCACCGGGGAACACGAGATGTCCCAGAGTCGAGGACTCGTCCACGTGCACCCGCGGCAGCACCGCGGCCGCCAGCCCTGCCCCGGCCATGAACAGCGATGGCAGGAACCAGAGCGACGTCCGTGTCCGCTCGACGACCGAGCTCCGCCGCAAGCGGCGGACGGCGCCGAGGGAGCGTCCACCCGGCCCGGTCACCGCAGCCGCCGGCGAGCCAGGGCAGGCCAGAGCGACCAGTCAGGGCCCGCGGGACGGCAGCATGTCGCCCAGGGCCTCACCGCCAACAGCGAAGCATCTCCACCCCCGCGCGCACCAGTGGGCGAGCGTCACCTCGGTGAGTCGCCGAGGCGCGCCTCCCGAGAGTGAGACGACCGGATCTTCGAGGACTCGTCGCGGCCTCGACCCGTCCGGAAAGCTCCATGGAGGGCGCGCCGAGCATGCGATCAGGCCTTGATGCGCCAGATCACCATGCCGCGCATCTCGACGACGCGGCCGGTGGGCTCGATCCCCGAGAACGTGTCATCGTGAGTTCCTATCCAGAGAGCGAGCACTGCGACCAGGTCGCCGTTGACGATGGCGTCCTCCGCGGTTCACGAGGTCCGCGTAGTGGCGAGGCACCAGCCGAGATGTTCGAAACGGTGGACGAGGCGGCCATCGCCGAAGCATCGCATAGGGCGTCTCGCGCGTCCCTCGTGGAATTCTCGCGACTCGGGGTACGTGACACCTGAAGCCTTCAAGACTCAGCAGCAGCAGCAGCAGCAGAAGGCCCCCATCAGCGCCGGGCAGGCGAGATCGCCGCTCCCGTCGCTAGACGGCCCGCTACCAAGGCCGAGTTCGGGCGTGGTGCTCGGCCGAGGAACCTCCTAAGGGGCTTCCCATGGACACGCTCTCTGATTTCACCTGTTTCGAGTTCACTCACGCCGGCACGAAAAGACGCGTCTACCGCCAGGGCGAGGGTCCCGCCGTCGTTGTGATGCACGAGGTGCCGGGTATCACGGCTGAGGTAGCCCACTTCGTGCGGAATGTCGTGAGCGCCGGTCTGACGGTGTTCATGCCTCGCCTCTTCGGCAGAGTCGGCGCCAAGACGAACGAGGCCGAGCGGATGTGGCAGCTCGGGCGTCTGTGTATCAGCCGTGAGTTCGCCTGCCTTGCCGAGAATCGAGCGAGCCCGATCACCGACTGGCTCCGTGCGCTCGCGAAACACGCGTACGACGAGGTCGGCGGCCGCGGTGTCGGTGTGGTCGGCATGTGCGTCACGGGAAACTTCGCGCTGACGATGGCGCTCGATCCGTGGGTAACGGCGCCCGTGCTCGCACACCCGTCGTTCCCGCTCCCCATCACTCGTGCCAAGGCCGCAGCTGTGCACGCGACACCAGAGGCCCTCGCCAACGCTCGGCGACGCATTGACGAGGAGGGCCTGTCCTTTCTCGGTCTGCGCTTCCACGGCGACAAGCTGTTCTGCCGACCAGCACGCTTCGCTACCCTCCGACGCGAGTTAGGCGATGGATTCGAGGCGGTCGAGCTGCCCGCAGAGTCGGCCAATCCGGCGCCCGAGCCGCCGCACAGCGTGCTCACCATCGGTCTCGTCGATCGCGACGGCGAACCGACGCGCGCCGCTGTCGACCGGGTGCTGCACTTCTTGACCGAGCGGCTCAAGCCTGAGTAGGACAGGCCAACCCGGATCAGACTGGCTGGTCAGCGTCGCTGCTTATCTCGGTCCCGGACGCACTCGCCTGGCCCTCGATCGGCCGTCAGAGGCCGTGAGTTCACCCCCAGAACGCGTTTCGTTGTGGCAGGTTTGTGGCACGCTGGCCCGTCGGCCATCGAGTGAGTCGATCACGCCCCGCTGAGTGGTGAAAACACGGCTCTGACCTGGGCCTTTCTGGTGGGCGTAACAGGACTCGAACCTGTGACCTCACGCGTGTGAAGCGTGCGCTCTAACCAGCTGAGCTATACGCCCGGAAGGCGGACACGATAGCGCGCCGGCGCCCCCGACCAGGGTCCTAGGAGGCCCGGGGCAGGTCCGACAGGAGAGGCTCGGCCACCCGGACCGGTGCCCGCAGCGGGGCGATGAGGCCCACGGGGGTGCGCGCCTCGCGTAGGCGCTGGTTGGCGCCGTCGACCACCGCGCCGGCGTGGCGACCGGCCAACGTCGCCAGCTCGTCCTCGGCCGGCACAGCCACCCGGACCGCCGCCACCCGGAACAGGCCGAGGAGCCGGTCGGGCACCACCACGGGGCCATCGCCCCGATGCTGGAGGGCCCGGTGAGGTACGGCCAGCGGGACCTTCGGTCCGCTTCCCCGTGCCCGGAACACGATCCCCCGATCCTCGAACTCCAGGGCCCGGCCGTCGTCGTCGCGCCAACGCAGCACGGCCAGCTCGGCGGGGAACCCCCAGTTGAGGCGGGCGCCGGTGCGGGCATCCTGGCGGTCGACCACCAGGGTCGTGACACACCAACCGAGGCGCGGGCCGAGCCGAGCGGGCACCGCCACCGCCAGCTGCAGGTACGGCCCCACCGGTGAGGACGTGAACCGGCTGGCGGTGATCATGGCCGGGCCCGGCGCCGGCGTGATGCCGTCGGGCAGCGCCACCCGGGGGCGTCGCCGGGAGAAGCCCACGATGGCCTCGCCTCGCAGGGCCCAAGGCGCGAACGGCGCACCGGTCACCGTGCGAACCTACATCGGGGCCCGGCGATCGCGGGCGAGCGCATCCTCGAGGGCGGCGAGCAGCCGCAGCACGGCCACGTCGGCGTGCTGGGGACCGACCACCTGCAGCCCCACCGGTAGACCGGCCTCGGTGAACCCGGCGCACACGGTGCCCGCCGGAGAACGGGTGAGGTTGAAGGGGTAGGTGAAGCGCACCCAGTTGGGGTCGGGCTTGCCGTCGAGGATGCCGTCCTGCTCGACGAGGGGTGCCTGGGAGGCGACGGTAGGGGTCAGCAGCAGGCTGACGGTGCGGAACACCGACACAAGGACGAGGTTGAGCTGGTGGGCGGCGTCCTGGGCGGCGAGCACGTCGCTGGCCGAGAGGTGCTCGTCGGCCCACTCGGCCGACATCCGCACCACTGGGTCGAGCAGCTCCCACTGGTCGGTGCCCCGGACCTCGGCCACCGTGCGCAGGTTCGAGGCGCTGGTGATCACCAGCCACGTGGTCACCGGGTCGACGGCGAACACCGAGGGCTCCTCCACGATCTCGGTGCCCATGGCCGCCAGGCGCTGCACGGCCGCCTCGCAGATGGCCAGCACCTCAGGGTCGACCGGGGAGTAGCCGAGGGTCGGCGACCACGCCACCCGCAGCGGAGCGTGGGGCTCCTCCAGGGCGGCCCGCCACGACCCGTCGGACAGGGGTAGCGACCGCAGGTCGGTCTGCTCGGGACCGACCACCTGGTCCAGGGCGAAGGCGGTGTCGCGGGCGGTCCGCGCCATGGGGCCCTTGCTCGACAGGTCGGCCCACCCGGGCGGGTCCTCGCCCCCCGCCGGCACCCGCCCGAGCGAGGGCTTGAACCCGGTCAGCCCGCACAGCGCGGCCGGGATCCGGATCGAGCCCCCGCCATCGGACGCCGTGGCGAGCGGCACCATGCCGGCGGCGAGGGCGGCCGCCGTGCCTCCCGACGACCCGCCCGGGGTGCGGGCCACGTCCCACGGGTTGCGGGTGATGCCGAAGACCCGGTTGTCGGTCTGGCCCTTGCAGCCCATCTCGGGCGTGTTGGTCTTGCCCACGACGACACACCCGGCCTGGCGCAGCCGGCCCACCAGCACCGAGTCGGCGCCGGCGGGTGGCGCGTCGGCGTGCAGCGCCGACCCGGAGGTGGTCACGAAGCCGGCGGCATCCTCGAGGTCCTTCACACCGATGGGGATGCCCGCCAGGGGTCCCACCGCTTCGCCGGCGGCGAGGCGGTCGTCGACGCGCGCGGCCTCGGCCAGCGCGATCTCGCCGTCCACCGCCACGAACGCGTTGACCTCCCCGTTGGTGGCCTCGATCCGCTCGAGGGCGGCGTGGGTCAGCTCCCGGGCCGAGACCTGCTTGTCCCGTACCTGCGCCGCCAGTGCCTCGACCGTGGTGTCACGAAAGTCCATGGCCCGACCCTACGGCGGCGGCCGGCGACCGTCAGGTGGCCGGGTAGGTGCGCAGCTCGATGCGGTTGCCGTCGGGGTCGCGGATGTAGAGGCCGGTGCCGACGCCGCGGGCGCCGAACAGCTGGGCCGGCCCGGCGTCCACCTCGACCCGTCCCGATCGGGCCAGCGCGTCCAGGTCGACGTCCTCGACGACTCAGCCCGCCGGGCGCACGCAGTCGAGCAGGCGGTCGGAGGCCAGCCGGCGCGCCTCGCTGCCACCGGGGCAACGGGCCCGGTCGCTCACTCGAGCCACCACCCGCAGGGCGCCCGTCGCGCCGCAGGGCACGCCCGTGGTGGTGGGCCCGGGGTGCACCGCGATGCACGTGCCCACCCGCACGCCCTGCCCGGTCGTCGGGTCCGCCGGGCGCTCGCCTCCGGGGCCACCGCGGGCGTAGGCGGTGAACACGAAGATGAAGGCCAGCACCGCCAGCACGAGCACCCACGGCAGCGCTCGCACCAGGCCACCCACCATCGGCGCCACGTCCGCCTCGTCGAGGTCGTCGTCCTCGTCGCCCGGGCGGGCCGGCGGCGGCGGGACGGCGGCCGACGGGGGCCTCGCCCGCCGGTCGAGGGCGGTGTCGTAGCGACGCCGCTCCGCCGGGTCGCCCAGCACGGCCCACGCCGCGTTCACGTCGCGCATGCGGCGCTCGGCCAGCGCCCGTTCGGCGGGGTTGGCCGGCCCCTGGTGATCGGGATGCAGGCGCCGGGCCAGGTCGCGGTAGGCCCGGCGGACGGTGTCGGGCGAGGCGCCCCGAGCCACGCCGAGGGCCCGGTAGTGGTCGCTCACCGGCTGCCGCCGGGCGACGCCGTGCCAGCAGTGACCGTGCCCCCCGAGCGCCAGTAGTCGCCGCGGTCGCGATCGAGGTAGCCGACGTCGACCAGCCACCGCCGCAGGGCGGCGACGTCGTCGAACCAGGTCCGCAGCATCCGGTTGACCTCGCGCTCGGGATAGCGACGGCCGGGCTCGAAGTCCTGGACCACCAGGTCGAGCACCACCAAGCGCTTGGCGTGGGCGGTGGGCATGCGCTGGAGCCGTCCGTCGCGCACGAACGTGCGCAGGATCCGGGAGCGGTCCGGCGGCTGGTCGCCGTGCTCGTCCGGCGGGTTCGGCCCCCCGCCCTCCCCCGCGGCGCGCGCCGCCCGGGCGGCGGCCGGGAACGCCTGGGCCAGCAGCACGAGGGTGCCGTCCTCGCCCGCCTCCACCAACCCCGCCCGCTGCAGGCGGCCGAGGGCGGTGGTGGCCCGCCGGGCGTCGAGGCCGGTGGCGGCGCGCACCTCGCCGGTGGTGCGGGCGCCCAGCACGAGGGCGGCCACCACCCGCAGCCGGTCGGGCTCGGCGAGGAGCCCGGCCAGTTCGCCGGCCGGCAGGAAGGGGGCGGCCTCGTCCACCCCTAGTACCCGAGGGCCGGATCGACGGGTCCGAGCAGCTCCTCCCCCGCCGCCCACCGCCGCACGTTCTCGGTGATCCGGGCGCCGAGCAGCGGCCGCGCCATCTCGCTGGTGTTCCCGACGTGGGGGGTGATGACGCAGTTCGGCAGGCGCCACAGCGGGTGGCCCGCCGGGAGCGGCTCGGGGTCGGTGACGTCGAGGCCGGCCCCGCCGATCTCGCCCCGGCGCAGGGCCTCGACCAGGTCCTCGGTGACGACGTGCACGCCGCGGGCCACGTTGACCAGCCACGCGTGCGGCTCCATGCGGGCCAGCTCGGCAGCGCCCACCACCCCTACCGTGTCGGGCACCACCGGCAGGGCGAGCACGACCGCGTCAGCGCCGGGCAGGGCCTCGTGCAGGCGGTCGGCGCCCAGGACGCGGGCGGCACCCTCCATCGGTCGGGCGTGGCGGCGGACGACCGTCACCTCACACCGCCACGGCTCCAGCAGCGCCAGCAGCGCCAGGGCGATGCCGCCGCCACCGACGACGGTGACCCGGCCGTCGAACAGGCTGGTGCCGGCCTCCTCGCTCCAGTGGTCCACCCGGGCGTAGCCCACCGCGCCGCGGAGACCGGCGAGGAGCAGGGTCAGGGCCAGCTCAGCCACCGGCTCCGCGTAGACGCCCTTGCCGCAGGTCCACCGGCGGGTGGGGTCGAGGACGTCGCGGTAGGGCTCGACACCCGCCCAGGGCAGCTGCACCCATTTCACCGCGGGGTGCTCGGCCAGGGCGCGGGCCAGGCCCTCGGGATCCGCCGGCCGGGTCCACACCAGGGCTTCGGCGGAGCCCGGCTCGACCACCTCTGCCCCACCGGCGCGCACCGCGTCGGCGATCCAGCGGGGTCGACCCTCGGGGCCCACCGCCACCCGGGGGCCGGTGGCAGTGCTCTCGGTCGGGGACACCCCGGGAGGCTACGCCCGGCCGGGTCGGGTCGGATCCGGGTGGAGGCTCGTGCCATCGGGCAGCATGGGCCGGCGCGAACCGCCGGCACCGGGCGTCGGCGGAGGAGGACGAGCATGCTCAGCGTCGGGGTCCCCACCGAGGTGAAGAACAGCGAGCACCGGGTGGCCATCACCCCCGACGGCGTGCGGGAGCTGGCCGAGCGGGGCGTGGAGGTGCTGGTGCAGGCGGGGGCCGGGCGGTCATCGGCCATCGGCGACGACGAGTACCGGGCCGCCGGCGCCCGCACCGTGCCCCGGCCCGAGGACGCCTGGGCCGCGGACCTGGTCTGCAAGGTGAAGGAGCCCCAGCCCACCGAGCTCGGCTGCCTGCGCGACGGCCTGATCCTCTTCACCTACCTGCACCTTGCGGCCTATCCGGAGGTGGCCGACGCCCTGCTCGGGTCGGGCACGACCGGCATCGCCTACGAGACGGTGCAGCTCGAGGACGGCGGGCTGCCGCTGCTCGCCCCCATGAGCGAGGTGGCGGGGCGGATGGCCACCCAGATCGGGGCCCACTACCTCGAGCGGGAGAACGGCGGGCGGGGGGTGCTGCTCGGCGGAGCCCCGGGGGTGCGGCCCGGCCGCGTGGTGGTGCTGGGTGCAGGCAACGTTGGGTGGAACGCGGCGTGGATCGCGGCGGGCATGGAGGCCGAGGTGCTGCTGCTGGACAAGAACCTCGACCGGCTGCGCTGGGTCGACCAGATCCACAAGGGCCGGATCATGACCCTGGCGTCGAACCGGGGGGCGGTGGAGCGGGCCGTGGCCGAAGCCGACCTGGTGATCGGCGCCGTGCTCGTACCCGGCGGCCGCGCCCCGATGGTGGTGTCCGAGCCGATGGTGAAGGCCATGAAGCCGGGCGCGGTCATCGTCGACGTGGCCGTCGACCAGGGCGGCTGCATCGCCACCACCCAGGAGACCACCCACGACGACCCGGTCTACGACCGCCACGGGGTGGTGCACTACGCCGTCGGCAACATCCCCGGCGCGGTGCCGAACACCTCCACCTACGCCCTCACCAACGCCACCCTCCCCTACCTGGCCGAGCTGGCCACGAGTGGCCTCGCCGCCGCCCTGGCCGCCGACCCGGCGCTCGCCGCCGGCGTCAACACCCACCAGGGCGAGGTCACCCACCCGGCGGTGGCCGAAGCCCTCGGGCGAGCACACCAACCCCTCAGCGTGGAGGGAGACTGACCGTGCCATGCCGGTTGACCGAGCTGATCGTCGACTGCCGCGATCCTGATCTCCTGGCCCGCTTCTGGACCGAGGTCCTCGGTTACGAGATCACCGATCGCGACGAGGAGGGGGTCGTCATCGGCGGCTCGCCGGGGTCCGGACCGGCCATCTTCTTCGCGGTGGTGCCCGAGGCCAAGGCCGGCAAAAACCGGATCCACCTCGACCTCAACGCCACCGACGGCGACCAGGCGGCCGAGGTGGCGCGGATCAAGGCGCTCGGCGCCACCGAGGTCGACGTCGGCCAGGGCGAACAGACCTGGGTGGTGCTGGCCGACCCCGAGGGCAACGAGTTCTGCGTGCTGCGCCGGACGGTGCCCCCCGTCCCGGCCCCGCTGCCGCTGCCGCCGCCGGAGGGCGAGATCCTGCCGTAGGGGCCGGCCGAGCCCGTCGCAGGCCCCCCGGGCTCGGAACCTTGACCCGCGGGTCAGTACCCTGGCCGATGGTGACCGCGACCGACCCCGACCGCACGTACTGCTGCCCGGAGGAGGCCGAGGACGCCTACCTCGGGGGAGGCCGCAGCTTCGCGCCGGGCACGGCGGGGTCGGCGTTGCGCCACCGCACGTTCCGCACCGTGTACTTCGGGGCGTTCGCCTCGAACATCGGCACGTGGATGCAGAACGTGGTGCTCGGCGCCCTGGCCTACGACCTGACCGGCTCCGGCGTCTTCGTCGGGGTGGTCATCTTCGCCCAGCTGGCCCCCCTGCTCCTGCTGTCCATGGTGGGCGGGATGCTCGCCGACGCACTCGACCGCAAGAAGCTGCTGATCGCGCTCACCCTGGAACAGGCCGCCTTCTCGGGACTCCTTGCCCTGGTCGCGACCGACTCCAGCCCCTCGAAGCTGCTCCTCGTGCTCGTCACCCTCGCCATCGGCGCGGGCAACGCCCTCTACGCCCCCACCTTCAGCGCGGTGCTGCCCGTGCTCGTGCCCCGTGCCGACCTGCCCGGCGCCATCTCCCTCCACTCGGTGCAGATGAACGCCTCCCGGGTGGTGGGCCCGGCCATCGGCAGCTTCCTCTACGCCAGCTTCGGCGCCTCCTGGGTGTTCCTCGGCAACGGCCTCAGCTACGCCGCGGTCATCGTGGTGCTGCTGCGGGTCAAGCTCCCCGCGCCCCCGGCCAGCGGCACCCAGGGGCTGCACCGGCTGCTCGAGGGGGTGCGCTACGCCCGCGCCGACCCCGTGGTCGCCCGGTGCCTGGTGACCATCTTCGCCTTCTCCCTGCTCTGCCTGCCGTTCATCACCCAGATGCCGAAGATCGCCGGCGACAACCTCGGCATCGCCCCCCGGAGCACGGCCTACGGCCTGCTCTACGCCAGCTTCGGGCTGGGGGCGGTGGTGGGCGCGCTGTCGATCGGCACGGTGTTCGCCGCGTCGTCGAAGCCGCGCCTCACCCGCGTCGGGCTGGTCGCGTTCGCCGCCTTCCTCACCGTCTATGCCCTCCTGCGCGCCGCCCCGCCCGCGTACCCGGTGATCTTCGCCCTCGGCGCCGTCTACTTCGCGGTGATCACCTCCCTGTCGACCGTGCTCCAGGAGGACCTCGACGACGCCGTCCGCGGCAAGGTGATGGCGCTGTGGATCATGGGCTTCGGGGGCACCGTGCCCTTCGGTGGCCTGGCGGGGGGCGTGCTCATGGAGCAGGTGGGTATCACCCCCGTGCTGATCGGCAGCGCGCTCGTGGCCCTCGCGCTGATCGCGTACGCCGACCTCCGGCGACCCCACGCGGTCGGGATCAGCCCGGCGCTGGCCGACTAGTCCCGCCGCCGGCTGGGGGGCCGGATCCGGTGAGGGCGGCCACCACCCGCTCAAGGGCGGCCACCCGGCTCCCCTTCACGAGCACGGCATCGCCCGCGCCCAGCGGTCCCAGCCGATCGAGCACCTCGTCGACGTCGCCGGCCCGGTCGGCACCGGATCGGCCGTAGTCGGGGGCCGCCACCGATACCAGCCGGATGCCGAGCCGCCCGGCGTAGGCCGCCACCTCGCGGTGGAGGGCTGGGCCGTCGGGCCCCAGCTCGGCCATGGCGCCGAGCACGGCCACCCGCCGTCTGGCGTCGAGCCCCGCGAGCGCATCGAGCGCGGCCCGGGTGGACGTGGGGTTGGCGTTGTAGGCGTCGTCGAGGATCAGCGCCCCCGAGGGGGCGCGGGTCAGCGCCATCCGCATCGGCGCCGGCGGGGCGGCGGCCAGGCCGGCGGCCACCTCCTCCACCGTGCACCCCAACGCCAGCCCCGCCGCCGCCGCCGCGAGGGCGTTGCCCACCTGGTGGCGGCCGTGCACGGCGAGGCGAACCTCGCCGTCCCCCCAAGGTGACACCAGGCGGAACCGCGGGCGCAGCTCGTCGTCGAGGGCGACCGCCTCGGCCCGCACATCGCCGGCGGCCACGCCGAACGTGACCGCCGCCGCCGGGCTGCGGTCCGCCATGGCCACCACCCGGGGATCCTCGGCGTTGAGCACGGCGAACCCCGAGGCGGGGAGCGCCTCGACCAGCTCGCCCTTCGCCCGGGCCACCTCGTCGAGCGAGCCGAACGTCTCGAGGTGGGCGTCGGCCACAAGGGTGACCACCCCCACGGTGGGCCTTGCCGCCGAGCACAGGACGGCGATGTGGCCAGGGCCCCGGGCGCCCATCTCCACCACCGCCGCAGCCGTGTCGTCGCCCGCGTTGGCCAGGGTGAGGGGCACGCCCAGCTCGTTGTTGAACGACGCTTCGCTCGCCGCCGTGGGCCACCGCTGGGCCAGCACCGAACGCAGGAGCTCCTTGGTCGACGTCTTGCCCGCGGAGCCGGTCACGCCCACCACCCGGTCGGGTAGGCGACCGCGGGCGAGGGCGCCCAGGGCGAGGAGGGCGGCGCCGGTGTCGGCCACGCGGATCACCGGCGGCGGCCCACCGTCCGGGTCGCGGCCGTTGAGGTGCGCGGCCGCCCCCGCGGCGCGGGCGGCGGTGACGAAGTGGTGGGCGTCGCGCTCGGCCCCCACCGGCCCGAACAGCTCCCCCCCGCCGATCCGGCGCGAGGCGCAGGCCGGCCCGGCGACGGCGACGTCGTCGCCGTGCAGCAGCCCGGCGACCGCGGCCGCCCCCACGGCCCCCCGGAACCACAAGGCCCGCCCCCCGTGTGG
>JAUJNP010000038.1 GCA_030448105.1 Acidimicrobiales bacterium
ATGGACGGCCGCCCAGAAGCGCCGCATCGACACGACGATGGCCACCAGCGACACCACCCCCATCAGCAGTCCCAACACCGGGCTCACGGCACCGGAGAAGCCGAGGACCGGCCCGAGCACGGGCAGCACCAGGTAGGTGAGCAGGCAGCGGGTCGCCGAGATCCACACCGAGCGGCTGAAGACCCGTTCGGCCGACGGGCCGGCCGGGCGCCGTCCGTCCGCCGGGAGCAGGAGCAGTCGGCGCATGAGGCGCTCGGGCCGGCTCCGGCCGACCGGCGAGGTCGACGTCGACGCCGACCGCTCGAGCGACGTTCGGGGCCGGGGGCACGCCGGGAGGGCGACGTCGAGCTGCGGGGTGGTGTCGGCGGGGATGGCTGGATCCTAGGAGCGTGGGTCAGTAATCCACCACTTGGGCGGGGCTGTCGAAAAGACTGGCGGCATGAGCCGAGTGACAGCCGGTGAGCGCTTGTTCGAGGTCGGCGACGCCGGGGAAGCGGTGGCTGAACAGCCGAAGGGGCCGGTGGACAAGACGTTCCGCCGGTACGACCAGGACCAGGTGTTCCTGTTGCCGCCCTCGCTGGGGGATTGGCTGGGGGAGGGTCACCTGGCCCGCTTCGTCGACGAGCTGGTCGAAGAGGTCCTCGATCTGGGGCCGTTCCTGGCCTCTTATACCGAGGTGCGGGGCTACCCGCCCTATGACCCCCGGTTGATGCTGAAGCTGTTGGTGTACGGCTATGTGACGGGGGTGCGGTCGTCGCGGGCGATTGAGCGGCGCTGCGCGGACGATGTGGCGTTCCGGTTCCTGGCCGCCAACGCGGCGCCCGATTACCGGTCGGTGGCCCGGTTCCGCCGCCGCCACCTCGACGCCTTGGAGGGCCTGTTCCTCCAGGCGTTGGGGTTGTGCCAGGCCGCGGGCATGGTGCGCCTGGGCCGGGTGGCGCTGGATGGCACCAAGGTGCGGGCCAACGCCAGTCGCCGCAAGGCCATGAGCTATGAGCGGATGACCGAACGGGAGGCCGCCCTGGTGGGGGAGGTCGACGCCATGATGGCCGAGGCGGAGGCGGCCGACGCCGCCGAGGACGCCGCCTACGGTCCCGACGGTCGTGGCGATGACCTGGAGGGCGAGTTGGCCCGGCGGGAGAGCCGCCTGGCGAAGATCCGCCGGGCCAAGGCCGCCCTGGAAGAGGAGGCCCGGGCCAAGGCGGCCGGCAAGGCGGCGGAGCGGGCCCGCCGGCGGGGCGTCGACGAGGACACGGTGGCCGCCGAGGCGGCCGGGGCCGCCGGGACGGCGACTCCTGATCCGAAGGCGCAGCGGAACTTCACCGATCCCGACGCCCGGATCATGAAGACGTCGGACGGGTCGTTCCACTACTGCTACAACGCCCAGGCCGTGGTCGACGACGCCCACCAGGTGATCGTCGCCGCCGATGTGACCGCCTGCGCGGCGGACGGGCCGAGCTTTGCGCCCCTCGTCGACCAGGCCGTCGCCAATTGCGGCGCCGCCCCTGGGGGGGTCGTGGCCGACGCCGGCTACTTCAGCGAGGACAACGTCGACGCCGCCCGGGACCGAGGGGTCGACGCGCTCATCGCCACCGGCCGGCTCAAGCACCACGAGACGCCGCCGCCCGCCCCGCGGGGGCGCATCCCCGCTTCGGCGACACCGAAGCAGCGCATGGCCCGCAAGCTGCGGACCAAGAAGGGCAAGGCCGCCTACTCGCGCCGCAAAGTGATCGTCGAGCCGGTGTTCGGCCAGATGCAAACCCTCCAGGGCGCCGGCCGGCTCCTGCTGCGGGGCGAGCGGGCCGCCCGCGCCGAGTGGCGGCTCCTCAACGCGTGCCACAACCTCCGCAAGCTGTTCGGCTTCGCCGGGACCGCCAAGATGCGGTTCGCGTAAAGGCCGGGGCGGCGCTCCGCGGCCCATCGCCACGGACCGCCGCCCCCAGACCCCCCGACGAGGCAGAAACACCGCCACTCCCCACCGCCTCAGGCCCGCGGAGCCCCCCGCCACTCGCCCCCTCGCCCACTGGTCCGTTACGGACCCACGCTCCTAGGCATGTATCCAGGGTCTCGGCGACTAGACACGCTGGAGAGAGCTTGTGCAAAGAGTCGGACGTCACGCTGCAAGCGAGGACGGCGGTGGTGCCGACCCTCTCAGCCGAAATGCGGCGCAGGGTACTGGTCAGGGCGGCGCGGTGAGTCAGCGAATCTCTTCAGCGTCGGGGGTGAGGAGCGAGGACACCGCCGAGGAGGCAAAGCGGGAAGCCCGCCTTGTGGGACGGCTGGCGGCCGGAGCAGGGGCCGGCGCCCTGGTCGCCGTCCCGTTCCTGGTGGTCCTGGCGCTCGTCGTGTCCGAATCCGCGACGCTGGAGCGGGTGGACCGCGGCGTCACCGACGCCTTGCACGAGTGGGTGAGCGACCGATCCGTTCTCGTGACCGTGCTGGAGCGTGTCGAGGGGGCGACCGGGGCGTGGACGTTCCGGGTGGCTGTGTTGTTCGCCGCCGCCCTGCTGTGGCGGGTCGGCTCCCGCCGCCTGGCCACCTGGGCCTTGGCCACGATGGCGATCGGGGGGCTACTCAACGTTGCCTTCAAGGAGGTCGTGCAGCGAGCGCGCCCGGCGTTTGCCGAGCCCGTCGCCTCCGCCGAAGGCTTCAGCTTCCCCTCGGGGCACGCCCAGAACTCGATGCTCGGTGCCGCGGTGCTGCTGCTGATCGTGGTGCCGGTGCTCGCCCGGCGCGGCAAGATCGGGGCGTGGGCCGCCGCGACGTTCGTCGTTGCGCTCACCGGCTTCGACCGGATCGGGCTGGGCGTGCACTATCTGAGCGACGTGGTCGCCGGCTGGATCGTCGCGCTGGCCGTCGTGACCGGCACGACAATCGCCTTTGACGCCTGGAGGCCCGGACCGGCAGCGACCACGGGGATCGACCCAGTCGCCTC
>JAUJNP010000006.1:0-11752 GCA_030448105.1 Acidimicrobiales bacterium
GGCCCTGGTTGCGGTCGAGGCGCTCGAGCACGCCCGTCAGCGTCTGGCGCAGCGACTGGAGCTCGGTGATGCGGCGCTCCGTCTGGTCCAGCTTGCCCGCCACCAGGGCGGCCAACCGGGGATGGTTGTCGCCGCAGCACCCCTCGGCCACGTGCAGGAACTCACCGGCCTCCGCCAGGCTCAGGCCCAGCACCTTGGCCCGGTTCACCAGCTCGATGCGGCGCAGGGCCTCGTCGTCGTAGAGCCGGTAGCCGGCCTCGGTGCGCTCGGCCGGCTCGATCAGGCCCAGCGCCTCGTAGTGGCGCAGCGCCTTGCGGGACAGGCCGGTGCGACGACCGACTTCGGCGACGCCGACCAAGCCCTCCGCGCCCATGCCCCCCATCGTACAACTCGGCCCTTGGGGCCGGGCCCGGCTACGGACCGTCAGGCAGCGCTGCCATAGGGCTGCCCGACGGTCTCGTAGCACTCGGAGTGGTAGTGCTCGACCCGGTCCCAGTGACCGTCGACGTAGACATTGGCGATCACCTGCGTGAGGCGGGCCTTGGCCTTGAACTTGACCGGGAGGCCACACGCGGCGCAGGCGGTGGTGCTGCCGGCTTCCACCGGTCGGGTCACCGCCCTGGTTCCGAGCGTCTTGGTCGTCATGCCAGGAGTATCGACCGGATCGGTCTCGTGGTTGAGCCCCTTTTCCGCGCTTGACGCCGGCCCGGGGATCTGGCAAGTTCCTTGCGTCGGGGCCCGGGGTGCGTCCGCCGTGCACCCCAGCCCCGACCCTTTTCCTTCCTCCTCGGTTCCCGCCGCTACGCCGGTGGTCTGAACGAGGAGGTGAACCGGTCGAACAGGAAGCTCAACCGCTCCCACTCGTCGGCGCGGGTCTGGAAGTTGAGGGCGAACGTCCGGCCCCCGGCGTCCACGGCCAGGTCGGAGTTGTGCAGCTCGGTGCCCGAGCCGTCCGTCCACGTGAACTCCCAGGCCGCCGCCGGGCGGCCGTCGGCCGTGGTGGGCTGGAGACGGACGCGCTCGTAGGAGGGGTGGTCGGCCACGAACCGCCTTTCGAGGTCGAGCCACACCTGTTCCGGCGACGCGCCCGGCGGCTGGACGACGACCCGGAGCGCGGCGCTCGACCCGGGATCGCGGAAGTCGACGACGTTCTGGTTCGGGGTCACGGTCCAGTTCGACGGGTGCTCGAGGCGGAAGCCGGTACCCGGATCGGTGTAGTTCACCCAGTTGACCGTGGCCGCGTCGCTGCGGGCCACGCGGTCGGTCCGCCCGGTGAGGAACCGGGTGCCGGTGAGCAGGAGGAAGACGAGCACGGCGATGATCATCCCGGCCAGGAAGGCCGCACCCGGGCGCCACGGCCGGGCCAGCGGCCACATCGTCCGCGGCGGCGGGTCGTCGGGCGGCACCGCGTCCTCGTACGGCGGCGGAGGCCGCTCCACGTCGGGGGAGAACATGCGGCTGAGGGCCACCTTGGGCGGCAGGGGAGCGGGCTCGGGGGGGGCGTCGCCACCGTCACCCGCCTCGGGCCGGTCGTCGACTTCGGCGGGCCGGGGCACAGCCAGCGCCACCCCCCGGCCGTTGGGGGGAGCGACGGTTCCGGGGCCGAAGGCGACACCCACCGTCCACACCCCGTCGTCGGCCCCGTACCCGTCGTCGGCGGGCCACTCGGGATCGTCCCCGAAGAACGGGCTGTCGGCGGGGTCGGCCAGCGTGTCACGGTCGAACCACGGACCCCGGGCGACGGCGGTCGTCGACCCGTTGGCCCCCGCCTCGACGATGTCGGCCAACGCGTGGGCCGGGCGACCAGCCACGTCGACCAGGCGGGCTCTGAAGCCGGCCACGTCGGGGCGAGCGGCGGGGTCCTTCACCAGGACGGCCTCGAGGACGGGGCGGAGGTCGCCGGCCCGCAGCAACGGGCGGGGCGGCTCGGAGACGATCGCGGCGAGGGTCGGCTTGGCCGCACCGGCGTCGTAGGGCGCCCGGCCCTCGACCGCGTAGAACAGGGTCGCGGCCACCGACCACACGTCGGCGGCTCCGTCGCCGATCGGCCGCCCGTTCTGCTCCGGCGCCATGTACGAGACCGAGCCGATGGCTCCCGTCGACGACACCAACGGGTCGCCGACGAGCGCGGCCAGCCCGAAGTCGGCCAGGCGGGCGCCGCCCCCGGCCCCCACCAGCACCTTGGCCGGTTGCACGAACCGGTGGACCAGTCCGCGGGCGTGGGCGGCGGCGAGGGCGTCGAGCAGGTCGATACCGATGGCGGCCACCTCCTCCGGCGGCAGAGGCCCGCCGGAGCCGACCCGCAGGGCCAGGGTGGGGGCCTCGACCAGTTCCGTGACGATGAAGGGCCGCCCGTCGTCCTCCACCACGTCGAGCACCCGGACCACGGCCGGATGCTCCAGGGTGGCCACGCGCCGCGACTCCTGGCCGATCCGTTCGCACAGCCGGCCCCGGGCCTCGGCCGGCATGATCGCCGGGAACCGCAGCTCCTTCACCGCCACGTCGCGGCCGAGCAACGAGTCGTAGGCGCGCCACACCACGCCCATGCCTCCCTGCCCGACCGGGTGCCGCAACTGGTACCGGGCGTCGATCACCTGACCGGCCATGCCATCGTCGGCCACGGGGGAAGACCGTACCCGCCGGTAGAATGACAGCGATGCCACATCCCCCCGAGGCGGCCCCGTCCTTCGGCCCCAACGCCGGGCTCGTGGACGAGATGTACGAGCAGTTCCTGGCCGACCCGGCGTCGGTGAGCGAGAGCTGGCGCGACTTCTTCGTCGACTACCGCCCCGACCACCACCGCCGCCCGGGCAACGGGCAGACGGCGGACACCGCCGCCCCGGCCCCGGCGGCGGTGGCCGGCTCGGCGCCGCTGCGGGGGGCGGCGGCCCGGGTGGCCGCCAACATGGAGGCCAGCCTGGCCGTGCCCACGGCCACCAGCACCCGCATGGTGCCGGCCCGACTGCTGGAGGTGAACCGCAAGGTCCTCAACGGGCACCTGGCCCGGATCGGGGCCAGCAAGGTCAGCTTCACCCATCTCATCGGCTTCGCGGTGGTGCGGGCGCTCGACGCGGTGGCCGCCATGCGGTCGGTCTACTCCGACGAGGGGGGCCGGCCCGCCGTCGTGCGCCACGACCACGTCGGCCTGGGCCTCGCCGTCGACGTCGCCCGCCCCGACGGCACCCGCACGCTGCTGGTGCCCTGCATCCGCCGGGCGGACACCCTCGACTTCGCCGCCTTCCACGCCGCCTACGAGGAGGTCATCCGCAAGGTCCGGAGCGGGCGGGTCACGGCCGACGACTTCACCGGTGTCACCATGACCCTCACCAACCCGGGAACCCTGGGCACCGTCCACTCCGTCCCCCGGCTCATGCCCGGCCAGAGCGTGATCGTCGGGGTCGGCGCCCTCGAGTACCCGGCCGAGTTCCAGGGGGCCGACCCCCGGGTCATGGCCCAGCTCGGCATCTCCAAGGTGCTGGCCGTCAGCTCGACGTACGACCACCGGGTCATCCAAGGGGCGGAGTCAGGCCTGTTCCTCAGGCGGATCCACGAGCTGCTGCTGGGAGCCGACGGGTTCTACGACGACGTCTTCCGCTCGCTCGGCGTGCCCTACGAGTCGGTGCGGTGGCGGCCTGATTCCAACCCCGTCGACGGCGAGCGCCAGACGGCCCAGCTGGCCAAGCAGGTGCACGTCCAGACCCTGATCAACATGTACCGCGTCCGCGGCCACCTCATCGCCGACCTCGACCCGTTGCGGTGGAAGGAGCCCCACACCCACCCCGAGCTCGACCCGGCCACCTACGGCCTCACCATCTGGGACCTGGAGCGCGAGTTCTTCACCGACGGGGTGGCCGGCCACCGGGAGATGACCCTCGGCGACCTGCTGGGCGTGCTGCGCGACGCCTACTGCCGCAAGGTGGGCGTGGAGTACATGCACATCCAGGAGCCGGAGCAGAAGCACTGGATCCAGGACGCGGTCGAGGGAGTGCACCCGAAGTTCACCACCGACGAGCAACTCCACGTCCTCGGCCGGCTCAACGCCGCCGAGGCGTTCGAGCGGTTCCTGCACACCAAGTTCACGGGGCACAAGCGGTTCGGATTGGAAGGGGCGGAGAGCGCCATCCCCCTGATCGACGAGGTGCTCGACCTGGCGGCCGCGGCCGGCTACCAGGAGGCGGTGCTGGGCATGGCCCACCGGGGCCGGCTCAACGTGCTGGCCAACATCGTCGGCAAGTCGTTCCGCCAGATCTTCCGCGAGTTCGAGGGCGACCTCGACCCGGCCAGCACCCAGGGCTCGGGCGACGTGAAGTACCACCTGGGGGCGGCGGGCAAGTTCGTGGGCCGCTCCGGCCGGGCCCTCGCCGTCACCCTGGCCTCCAACCCGTCGCACCTGGAAGCGGTCGACCCGGTGGTGGAGGGGATGGTGCGGGCCCGCCAGGACCTCATCGACGATCCCGACGCGTTCAGCGTCCTGCCCCTCGTCGTCCACGGCGACGCCGCCTTCGCCGGCCAGGGCGTGGTGGCCGAGACCCTCAACCTGTCCGCCCTCCGCGGCTACCGCGTGGGGGGCACCGTCCACCTGGTCATCAACAACCAGCTCGGGTTCACCACCGCCCCGGCCGAGGCCCGCTCGTCGGTGTACCCGACCGACGTGGCCAAGATGGTGCAGGCGCCCATCTTCCACGTCAACGGCGACGATCCCGAGGCCTGTGTGCGGGTGGCCCGGCTGGCCTTCGGGTTCCGCGAGCGGTTCCGCAAGGACGTGGTGATCGACATGGTGTGCTACCGGCGCCACGGCCACAACGAGGGCGACGATCCCAGCTACACCCAGCCCCTCATGTACAAGCGCATCGACGCCCGGCGCTCGGCGCGCAAGCTCTACACCGAGTCGCTCGTGAAGCGGGGCGACATCTCCATGGAGGAGGCCGAGGCCGCGCTCGCCGACTTCGGCACCAAGCTCCAGACCGCCTTGGAGGAGACCCGCTCGCATGCCCCCGCCAGCACCGTGGTGGCCCGTCCCCCCGAGCCGGCGGTGGGCGTGCTGCCCCACGTGGCCACCGGGGTGGACCGCGCCAGCATCGACGCCCTCTACGAGCGGCTCGGCGCCGTGCCCGAGGGGTTCACCGTGCACCCGAAGCTGCTGAAGCAGTTCGAGGCGCGCGACAAGATGTTCGCCGGGGGAGAGGTGGACTGGGCCCTGGCCGAGTACCTCGCCATGGGGTCGCTGCTGCTCGAGGGCACCAACATTCGTCTGGCCGGCCAGGACTCGCGCCGGGGCACGTTCTCCCAGCGTCACTCGGTGCTGGTGGACTTCCAGTCGGGGGCCGAGTGGGCGCCCCTGGCCCACCTCGACCCCGAGCAGGCCAAGATCTGGATCTACGACTCGCTGCTCTCGGAGTACGCCGCCCTGGGCTTCGAGTACGGCTACTCGGTGGTGGCCAAGGACACCCTGGTGGCGTGGGAGGCGCAGTTCGGCGACTTCGTGAACGGCGCCCAGATCGTGATCGACCAGTACGTGGCGGCGGCCGAGGACAAGTGGGGCCAGACCTCAGGCCTGGTCCTGCTGCTGCCCCACGGCTACGAGGGGCAAGGACCGGAGCACAGCTCGGCGCGCATCGAGCGCTTCCTCACCCTCTGCGCCGAGGACAACCTCCAGGTCTGCAACCCGTCGACCTCGGCGCAGTACTTCCACCTGCTGCGGCGGCAGATGAAGCGGGAGATCCGCAAGCCACTGGTGGTGATCACCCCCAAATCGCTGCTGCGGGCCAGGAGCGCCCGCTCACCCGTCGAGGCCCTCACCGACGGCTCCTTCGAGGAGGTGCTCGACGACGCCTCGATCACCGATCCCGCCTCGGTGAAGCGGGTGGTGGTGTGCTCGGGCAAGGTGGCGCACGACGCCGTCGCCCGCCGCGACGAGCGGGATCATCCCGCTGCGGTGGTGCGCATCGAGCAGCTCTACCCGTTCCCGAGGAAGCAGCTGGCCGCGCTCCTGGCGAGGTACGAGGGTGCCGAGCAGGTGGTGTGGCTCCAGGAGGAGCCCGACAACATGGGCCCCCGGGTCTTCGTGTCCGAGCGGCTGTGGCCCCTCGTGCCCGAGGGCGTCGAGTACCGCCAGGTCAGCCGGGTCGGTTCCGGATCACCGGCGACCGGCAGCCACACCATCCACGTCCAGGAACAGGACGACATCCTGAATCGAGCCTTCGCCGGCCTCTAGTGCTGGAACCGGCGTAGCCGGCGGGTCAGACGGCCCAGTCTTGGGGTGGGTGAAGTCGACCCATTTGGTGTGGATGGGTTCGCCGGTGGGTGGGATCCAGTTGCTGGGGGGTGGGATCCAGTCCGGAGTGAGATCGGGTGGGGCGGGCCCGGCCCGGCCCAGGGGCCGGCGGTGACGGTCGGTGAACCCGAGCCCGTCGGGTTCGTCGGCGTTGCCTTCGATGCCGAGCCGTCCTTGGTGGTGCATGCGGTGATGGCCTCGGCAAAGGCACACCAGGTTGGGGGTGTCGGTGGGGCCTTGGTCTTCCCAGTGGATGATGTGGTGGACGTGCAGGTGCGCTGGTCACAACCGGGTACCCGGCACCCCTGGTCGCGGTGCTCGACCAGGGTCCGGGTGCGGTCGGGCACGATGTGCTGGGCCCGGCCCACGTTCACCGCCAACCCCCCGATCTCCGACACGGTGCGCACAGTCGCGCCGCAGAGCAGGAACCGGCGCGCCGAGTCCGGCAGGGCGGACCCTGGTGGACCCGCAGGGCGGGGGCGTCATCGGGGGTGGCTTCGAGGTGCAACATCACCTGGTAACGGTCCCGGGCGGCCCGGGTGGGCCCCGCTGAGGCCCCGGCATCGACCAGGGCGAGGAGAGCGTCGGCCCAGGTGATCTGTTCGCGGTCGGCTTTGTCCTCGGCGGCCTGCCACAACTGGTCACGTTTGGCCCCCAGGGCGGCTTCGATCACCGCCCCCTCATCGCCGGGCAACCGCACCGACAGGGACCAGGTGCCGTCGTCGTCGTAACCGAACCCCACCCGGCGCTCCTCCTGGGTCGGACAGGTGTCGACCGGCTGGTCGGGGTCGGGGGGTGGGGTGGGCCAGGCGTAGCCCCGCAGCAGGTTCCGCAACTGGGGCACCGCCAACCCCCAGCCAGCTGCGCCACCTCGGCATCGGCGTGGGTGGGGATGATCCGGGTGATCACCGCCACCTGATCCACCGACAGCTCACCGGCCGCGAACCTCGCCCTTGTCACCGGCAGCTCGCCCAGCCGGCGGGCGCAGCCCACCAGGGTGCGGGCCTGGGACGGCGACACCCCGCAGCGCAACGTGACCCAGTGGTGGATCGAACGCAACCCCCACCCCTCCCACGCCCACACCTGGCCGATCAACTCCACCAACCGGGCATCGAGCACATTGCGGCTCCCGGCCAACTCCACCACCGCGTCCGACAACCCATCGGCCACCACATCGGAGTCGCTCGGAAGTCCAAACATCTGTACGTAGCATAGCGGGACGCTGCACCGGATGAAAGGGCAAGTCGAGAAAATTCTCGCGTTCGCTAGGGTCCAGGCGTGCCCGAGGCGACCGGCAACCAGGCCTTCGACGACGCCCGGGCGGGAGGGGTGATCGACACGTTCCTGTCGATGCCCGACACCCGGGCCCGCCAGGCGTCGAAGTACGACGCCATCCGCGAGCTCGCCCGCGACGCGGAGACCAAGGGCATGGAGATGCCCGCCGAGTACATGTTCAAGGGCGTGCCCCATTACGACGACGAGGAGGTCGAGGACCCGGTCGAGATGGTGCTGGCGGAGATGGACCGGCACGGGATCCGCACGTTCCTCGTCGGCATCCACGAGAACGAGCACTCGAAGCGGGCCGTGCGCGAGCACCCCGACCGCTTCGCCGGGATGCTCAACGTCGATCCCAACACCGGCATGGACGCCCTGCGGCGGATCGACGCCAGCCTCGAGGAGTGGGGAGACCGCCTCCGGTCCGTGCACTGCTGGGGAACAGGGCTGAACCCCCAGGTGCCGCTGGACGACAAGCGGATGTACCCCGTCTACGCCAAGTGCGTGGAGGGGGGCCTGCCCATCATCGTCTACGCCGGCGTCCCCGGCCCCCGCATCCCGATGATGGCTCAGCACCCCATGCAGCTCGACGAGGTGTGCTGGTTCTTCCCCGAGCTCAACGTGGTCGTCCGCCACGGGGCCGAGCCGTGGACCGACCTGATGGTGAAGCTCCTGCTCAAGTGGCCGGGCCTGCACTACTCCACGAGCGCCTTCGCCCCGAAGTACTACCCGCCCGAGATCGTCGACTTCGCCAACACCCGTGGCGCCGACAAGGTGCTCTACGCCGGGTACTACGCCGCCGGGCTCACCCTCGACCGCATCTTCGCCGAGCTGCCGAGTGTCGGCTTCCGCGACCACGTGTGGCCCGGGTTCCTCCGCGAGAACGCCGAGCGCGTCTTCCGCCTCTAGGGGGGGTCAGCGGAGGGGGAAGCCGACCACGGACTCGAGCTCGGAGATGGCGGCGGTCGGGTCGGTGACCTTGATGGTGGTCATGCCCATGGCCCGGGCCGGCTTGAGGTTGATCCCCAGGTCGTCGAGGAACACGGCCTCGTCGGGGTCGATGGCGAGCTGCTCGCAGGCCAGCTCGTAGAAGCGCGGATCCGGCTTGCGCACCCCGGCCCGGGAGGACTCCACGATCACGTCGAACAGCCCGAGCACCTCGCCGTGCGGGTGGGCGCCGGCGTCGTCGCCACCGGCCAGCCCGACGAAGTTGTTCGTCAGCAGCGCCGTCTTCAGCCGCTCACCGCAGCGCCGGACCGCTTCGACCATCTCGGGGCGCACGTCGCCCGCCAACAGCTCGAGCACCTCGGCGCCCACCACGGCGTGCCCGGCGGCGCGTGCCTCCTCCTCGAACAGCCGGCCGAAGCCGGCGATGTCCACCTCGCCCCGCTCCAGGCGGGCCCATGCGTTGGTGTCGGGGTTCCTGGTGTTGAGGTCGCGGAGGAAGCCGGCCGGCAGACCGCGTTCGGCCTCGTAGCGGGCGAAGGCCCCGAAGGGACTGGAGAGGATCACCCCGCCGAAGTCGAACAGCGCGGCGGTGATGGCCACGTCAGCCCAGGAGGTCGTGGGCGACGGCGCCCCACAGCTCGGCTGAGAGCCGCAGCGACTCCTGGTCGACCCGCTCGTCGTCGCCGTGGAACATGGTCGAGAAGTCCTCGAACGTGAGGTTCCGGCTGAACAGCCCGAAGCCGTAGGCGGTGGCGCCCATCCGTCGGAAGAAGCGGGCGTCGGTGGCGCCGACGATGAGCATCGGCACCGTGGCGCTGTCGGCGTAGAAGCGCTTGGTGGTGCGGGCCAGGCAGTCCCACAGCGGAGAGTCGATCGGGGAGGCCGACGACGCGTCGTAGGCGGCCGCCTCGATCACCACCTCGTCGGCCAGGTCGCCCAGGGCCTCCCGGAGCTGGGCGTCGACGTCTCCGGCGGTCTGGCCCGGGAGCGTGCGGATGTCGATCTGGAGCTCGACGGTGTCGGGGATGGTGTTGATCTTCGAGCCGCCGTGGGCGATGTTCGGTGAGAACGTGGTGTGGGTGCAGGCGTGGAACTGGCGGGCCATGCCGAGGGGCAGCGTGTCGATGGCGTCGATGAAGGAATCGGGTGAGAGCAGCGGCCGCACCATCTCGTCAGGGAGCTCCATGCCCTCGAGGAACCGCCGCCAGATCTCGTTGATCTGGGTCTGCGGGCGGTAGGCGGCGATGCGGCGGACCACCTCGGCCGCCTTGACCAGGGCGTTGTCGCTGCGCCAGGGCTGGGATCCGTGCCCGGGGGTGCCGCCCACGATCACCTTGCACCAGTAGCACCCCTTCTCGCCCACCATCACCGGCAGCTTCACGCCGTCGGTGGAGGGGATGGGGATGCCGCCGGACTCGGTGATGACGTAGTCCGCCCGCACCGAGTCGGCCTCGTGGTCCACCAGGTGTTGGGCCCCCCAGGTGCCGAGGGCCTCCTCGTCGGCGACGGCCAGGTAGGTGAGGGTGCCGCGCGGGCGAAACCCGCCCCGGGCCAGGTCGCGCACGGCGGTGGCCATCGACGCGGTGAGGTTCAACATGTCGACCGCGCCTCGTCCCCACACCTCGCCGTCGATCACCTCGGCGCCGAACGGGTCGTGGCGCCAACGGTCGGCGTTCACCGGCACCACGTCGGTGTGGCCCATCAGGAGCAGCGACGGCGCGGTGGGGTCGGTGCCCTCGATGCGGGCCACCAGGCTCTCCCGCCCGGTGGAGGGGGCGTAGGTCTCCAGCTCGAGGCCGGGCCCGTCGAGGTACTGGCGCAGGGTGTCGACGCTGCGAGCCTCGTGACCTGACTCGATCGAACCGTCGTTCACGCAGCGGTTGCGGATGAGGTGCTGCAGCAGGTCGGTGACGTCGGCGGTGAGGTCGGACACGCACCGAAACTAGGACGGGTGCGAGCGCGGCGCAGCATCCCTCTGCCCCTTACAGGGAGATGCTTGACTGACTGCCCGAATGGTGAACGAGCGCGTCGTGGTCGACGGATCGAACATCGCGACCGAGGGTCGCACGCTCCCGAGCCTGCAGCAGCTCGATGATGCGGTGCGGGCCTTCATCGCCGAGTTCCCCCGCTCGGAGGTCACGGTGGTGGTCGACGCCAGCTTCGGGCACCGCATCGCCGAGGACGAGCGGGCCGCCTACGAAGACGCGGTGCTCGCCGGCGAGCTGGTCTCGCCGCCCGCCGGCGCCATCGGGCGGGGCGACGCCTTCGTGCTCTCCATCGCCAACCGGGCCGAAGCCACCGTGTTCTCCAACGACTCCTTCCAAGAGTTCCACGGCCAGTACACCTGGCTGTTCGACGAGGGCCGACTGATCGGCGGGAAGCCTGTCCCGGGGGTCGGTTGGGTGTTCGTCCTGCGGGCACCGGTGCGGGGACCGGCCAGCCGCCGTTCCACCCGCGACGCCCGCGAGCCGAGAGCGACCAAGGCGACGGCGACCAAGGCGACGGCGGCCAAGGGCGGCCGCGGGCGGGTGCGCAAGTCCAGCGCCACCTCGGCGGCGACGGCCACCGACGACGACCCGGTGCTCGAAGCGCCGACGGCCACCGGCGGTGGCGGCGATGGTGGCGAAGCTGAAGAGCTCGCCGGCGCGGAGGTGGTTGGCCGCGGACGTCGGCGCCGGTCGACCACCGTCACCAAGGCCATCGAGCCCCTCAACGAGCCGCTGGCCTTCCTCCAGTTCGTGAGCGCCCACCCGGTCGGATCGGTGGTACAGGGCACCGTCGATCGGTTCTCCTCCCATGGCGCCTATGTGGTGATCGACTCCGCGCAGTGCTACCTGCCGCTGCGGTCGATGGCCAACCCGCCCCCGAAGAGCGCAAAGGAGTTGCTCACCGTGGGCGAGAACCGTTCCTTCGTGGTGGATGCGTTCGATCCACCCCGTCGGAGCATCGACCTGGCGATCCCAGGGCTCGAGACCAGCGAAGCGGCTCCCGCCGTCGAGGTGGATCTCGAGCGACAACCACCCGCCGAGGAGGCACCGCAGATGGCAGCAACCAAAAAGGCCGCGGCCAAGACGTTGGCCCGCAAGTCGCCGGCCAAGAAATCGTCGACGACCAAGAAGGCGGCGGCCAAGACGCTGGCCAAGAAGTCGCCGGCCAAGAAGAGCACGGCCAAGAAGTCGACGGCCAAGAAGGCGCCGGCGAAGAAGAGCACGGCCAAGAAGTCGACGGCCAAGAAGGCGCCGGCGAAGAAGAGCA
>JAUJNP010000006.1:11852-119851 GCA_030448105.1 Acidimicrobiales bacterium
AAGAAGAGCACGGCCAAGAAGTCGACGGCCAAGAAGGCGCCGGCGAAGAAGAGCACGGCCAAGAAGTCGACGGCGAAGAAGACGGCCGCCAAGAAGTCCACGGCCAAGAAGGCCAGGTCCGCCAGCAGCTGAGCTGGGGCGTCGGACGGGTCGCCGTCCGACGCCCGAGGGCCCCCGAAGGCCCTTCGCCGCGCCCGTGCCGGCGGTTACACGTCGGCGTCGCGCGCCGCGATGGCGCCGGCGGCCGCCTCGCTATGGTCGCCCGGTGCGGATCGCCACCTGGAACGTGAACTCGCTCAAGGCCCGGCTCCCGCGCGTCGAGGAGTGGCTGGCCTACGCCCAGCCCGACGTGTTGTGCCTGCAGGAGACCAAGCTGGCCGACACCGCCTTCCCGACCCTCGCCTTCGGCGCGCTCGGCTACGAGAGCGCCCACCACGGCGAGGGTCGCTGGAACGGGGTCGCCATCCTCAGCCGGGTGGGGCTCGACGGGGTCGTCGCCGGCTTCAGCGACGAGCGGGAGCCCGACACCGACGCCCGGCTGCTGTGGGCGACGTGCGGCCGGGTCCGGGTGGCCAGCATCTACGTGCCCAACGGGCGGGGCCTCGAAGATGACCACTACCGCTACAAGCTCGACTGGCTGGCCCGCCTCCGGACGCACCTGGACCAACATGGCGACCCCGCCGCCCCTCTCGCGATCTGCGGCGACTACAACATCGCCCCCACCGACGACGACGTGTGGGACCCCGAGGCCTTTGTCGGCTCCACCCACGTGAGCGGGCCCGAACGCGAGGCCCTGGCGGCGCTGGAGGCGTGGGGCCTGGCCGACGCCTTCCGTCGCCAACGACCCGAGCCGCGGCTCTACACCTACTGGGACTACCGGGCCGGCATGTTCCACAAGCACCAGGGCATGCGCATCGACCTCATCCTGGCCACCGCCCCGTTGGCCGACCGGGTCACCTTCGCCCTGGTGGATCGAAATGCCCGCAAGGGCAGCCAGCCGTCGGACCACGCTCCTCTGCTGGTCGACGTGGACATCTGAACGTGGAGGAGACAGTGCCCGAACCCGACCTGTTGTCCAGCCGCCTCCTGGCTGCCGGTGGGGGCGAGGTGTCCTCGCGGCGGCGGCAGCTCCGGCGGGTCGCCACCGCCACCCGGGATCTGATCGAGGGACTGGTCGGCACCGACGCGTCGGAGGAGCAGATCGCCGCCGCCGCCACCGAGCTCGAGCGCCTGGCCGCGCCGTTCGGCCACGACGGTCCTCGCAGCATGTACGACGGCGTCGCCGAATCGGCCATGGCCGGCGCCGAGCCGGGCGCCTTCTTCGACCACAGCCCGATCATCGGCCAGGCCAACCCACTCGCCCCGCCGGTGGCCCTCGAGATCACCGACGGCGTGGTGCAGGCCACCGCCACCTTCGGTTCGGCCTACGAGGGACCGCCGGGCTGCGTGCACGGTGGGTACGTGGCGGCGACGTTCGACGAGGTGCTGGGCGCTGCCCAGACCCTCTCGGGCAGCCCCGGGATGACCGGCACGCTGATCGTGCGCTACCGCAGCCCCACGCCGCTTCACTCCCCGCTGCGCATCGTGGGCGAGCTCGACCGCACCGAGGGCCGCAAGGTCTTCACCACCGGGCGCATGTTCGCCGGCGACGTGCTCACCGCCGAGGCCGAGGCCATCTTCGTGTCGATCGGGCCCGAGCGGTTCCGCCGGCTGCGCGAGGAGCGCGACGCCCGCTTCTCGTGACGAGCGGTGATCAGCCCCGGGCCGACAGCCAGCGTTCGAGGAGGTCGACCTCGTCGCCGAGGTGCTCCTTCAAGCCGGACACGATGGCCCGTTCCACCGCGGAGCCGACGAGCGGGGCTCGGACCTTGACCTCACCACTTGCGAAGCGGTCCGTCGCCGCCGGGTCGTCGGGGGCGGCGGAGAACTGGTATGTGCCGTGGCTGGAGAACCGGTCGGAGTAGTGGTCGGGGTGGAGGGTGAACGCCACGCGGCGGGTGGCGCGGTCGTGGACCGCTTCCTCCACCCAGGTGAGCTTGGCCGGATCTAGGACCGCCCGCGCCGCGGACGACAGGTCGCCGGTGAATCGGTACCGCACCCTCATCACCACCCGGTCGCCCTCCTCGTCGCGGCCCAGCACCTCGGGTCGACCGAGCTTGGGCAGCTCGGCGAGGGCCTCGTAGAAGCCGGGGTCGCAGAAGGCGTCGGCCACCACGTCGACGGGGGCGGCGAAGCGCTGGTCGAGCTCGAAGTGCATGGTCAGCGCTCCCGGTCGGTCGCCCTGCCGGCCGCGGGGTGTGCGGCCACGAGCGCCAGCAGGGTAACCCCGTACTCGTCGGCCTTCACCGGGCCGAGACCGGGCACGCCGGCCAGGTCGGCGACGGTGAGGGGTCGGTGCTCGGCCACCTCGGCGAGCAGCACGTCGGAGAGCACCACGCCGGGCGGGATGCTGGCGGCGCGGGCCACGCCCGCGCGCCACTCCCGCAGGGCGCCGAGGAGCTCGGCGCGGCCGTCACGGTGGTGGAGGGCGTCGAGCTGTGCCCGGGCGCGGGCCAGGCCGCGGTCGTGGTCCACCGCCGCGCTCTCGGCTCGCAGGGCGGCCGCCGCTCGGCTCAGGGGACCGAGGAAGGGTGAAGGCCGCCGCGCCATGGTGCGGGCGCCGAACGTGCGCTGCTCGGCCCACGTCCCCCGCAGCACCTGCTCGGCCCGGGTCACCGCCACGTAGAGCAGGCGTTGCTCCTCGGCCGCCGCCTCGGTGGAGCGGGCGTGGCTGATCGGCACCAGCCCGTCCTCGAGGCCGGCCAGGTGCACGACCGGCCACTCGAGCCCCTTGGCGGCGTGGAAGGTGACGATCTCGACCGCGTCGGCACCGGGGCCCGGATCATCGGAGCGCACGGTGGCGGTGAGCCACCAGCGCAGCTCCCGGGCCGTGCCGTCGGGCTCGAGGCCCAGGAACTCGTGGCCGAGGCGCACCAGGGTGGCGAGGCTCTCGCGCCGCTCCCGCTCGCCGTCGGCCAGCGAGGCGTCCTCGACCGGCGACGGGTCCAGGTCGGCCAGCGCGGCCCGCAGCGGACCGGAGGACCGGTCCAGTGTGGCCAACCCCTGCTGCACCTCGGACCGGCTCATGAACGGGGCCGTCCCCTTCACCCGGAACGGGATGCGGGCGGCGTGCAGGGCCTGCTCGATCAGGGCGGTCTGGGCGTTCGTGCGCACCAGGACGGCCTGGCGGGCCCACCCGCCGCCGACCCCGTGGTGGTCGCGCACCGCCCGGGCCACCCCACGCGCCTCGTCCCCGTCGGTGGGGTAGGCCATCACCGTCGGCACCGGCCCGTCGGGGCGGTGGGCCCGCAGGCGGGGAGCCGGCGAGCTGGCGCCACCGTCGAGCACGGCCGTGGCCACCCCCAGGATCTGTGGGGACGACCGGTAGTTGTCGACCAGGTCGATCACCCGAGCGCCCGGGAAGTGGCGGGGGAACTCGAGGAGGAACCCGGCGTCGGCGCCGTTCCAGCGGTAGATCGCCTGGTTGGGGTCGCCCACCACGCAGAGGTCCGAGCGGCCGCCCAGCCAGGCCGTGAGCAGCCGGTGCTGCAGCGGGTTGACATCTTGGAACTCGTCGACGAAGACGTGCCGGAAGCGCCACCGCTGGGCCTCGGCGAAGGTGACGTCCTGGTCAAGGGCGTCGGCGCAGCGCTCGAGCAGGTCGTCGAAGTCCACCACCCGGCGGGCTCGCTTCTCCTCCTCGTAGGCGGCGTAGAGCGCCGCCACCCGGTCCGCCGGCAGACCGGATCGCCGGTCGGCACGGGCGGCGGCCACCGGGTAGTGGTCCGGACCCACGAGGCGGGCCTTGGCCCACTCGATCTCGGTGGCGAGCTCGCCGACGGACATGCGGGTGACCCGCCCGAGCAGCCGGCCGAGCACCCGCCCCTTGCGGTCGAGCAGCTCCGGTGGGGCCACCCCCCGGCCCTTCCACCAGGTGTGCAGCTGGGCCCAGGCCACCGCGTGGAAGGTGCCGGTGGTCGGCAGGTCGCGCAGCCCGAGGCGGGCCAGGCGGTCGGCCAGCTCGCCGGCCGCCTTGCGGGTGAAGGTGAGGGCCAGCACGTGGCGGGCATCGGCGTCGTCGCCGAGGGCGCGGTAGGCGATGCGACGGGTCAGCACCCGGGTCTTGCCCGACCCCGCGCCGGCCATGATGCACAGGGGGTGCTCGGGGGCGGTGACCGCCCGGCGCTGTCCCTCGTCGAGGCCCACGAGCAGGGCCGCCGGATCCACATCGGCAGGGTAGAGGGCTGGTGCCAGGGGCCGAAGGCCACGTCGCCCACCTGCCGTCGCCCACCTGCCGTCGCTGACCGTGGCCTGGCTAGCGTTTCCTGGTGATCGAGGTCAGCCCGGAGCGGTTCGAGGAGCTGGTGGGCATCGCCCTCGACCAGCTCCCGACCGAGATCGGCCGGTTGCTCGACAACGTGGTGGTGCTGGTGGAGGAGGGCCGCCAGCGCGGCCTGCTGGGCCGCTACGAGGGGATCCCGCTCACCGAGCGCGACGCCGGGTACGAGCTCATGGCGATGCCCGACCGCATCACCATCTTCCGGCAGCCGCTGCTGGCGGCGTGCACCAGCGAGGAGCAGCTCGTGGGCGAGGTCGTCACCACCGTCGTGCACGAGGTCGGCCACCACTTCGGCATCGACGACGACCGCCTGCACGAGCTCGGCTGGGGCTGAGCAGTGCTGGTTACGATGCCGCCGTGGCGTTCCCCCGCAAGCTGCTGAACGACGGCGAGGAGCTCGTGCTCGACCTGCGGCCCCACTGGCTCTACCTGGCGCCGGCGGTGGCCCTCCTCGTGGTCGCGGTGGCCGCCGGCATCACCGTGGCCGTGGTCGGGGCCGAAGGGTCCGCCGGCACGGCCTTCCAGGTCGCCGCCATCGCCGTGCTCGTCCTCGCCCTGATCGTGTTCGCCCTCAGGTACGCGGCGTGGACCACCACTAACTTCGTGCTCACCAGCGACCGGCTCCTCACCCGCAGGGGCGTGCTTTCCAAGCAAGGTGTCGAGATCCCCCTCGAGCGGATCAACACGGTGTTCTTCCGCCAGTCGCTGTTCGAACGCCTGGTGGGCGCGGGCGACCTCACCATCGAGTCGGCCGGCGAGATGGGCAGCGAGTCCTTCACCGACATCCGCAAGCCCGCCCTCGTCCAGCGCGAGATCTACGTGCAGATGGAGGCCAACGAGAACCGCAAGTTCGACCGCGGTCGCGGCGGGTCCATGCTCTCGGTGGCCGAGCAGCTCGAGAAGCTGGACGCGCTGGTGCACCGGGGTGCGCTCACCCCGGCCCAGTTCGAGGCCGAGAAGGCCCGCCTGCTCAACCGTTGAACCTGCGGCGGCCGTGAGCGTTCGGACCGTGAGGTCGCCGGCGGCGTGAGGATCGTGAGCCTCGTGCCCTCGGTGACGGAGACGTTGCTGGCTTGGGGCGTCACCCCGGTGGCGTGCACCCGCTTCTGCGAGCAGCCCGGGCTGAGGGCCGTGGGCGGCACCAAGGACCCCGACGTGGCGGCCATCGTCGGCTTGGCGCCCGACCTCGTGGTCATGTGCGACGAGGAGAACCGCCAGGAGGATGCCCACGCCCTCACCTCGTCCGGGGTGGCGGTCCATTCGTGCTCGCCTCGCTCGGTGGCCGACGTCGGCCCGGCGCTGGAGAGGCTGGCCGCCGCCGTCGCCCCCGCCGCCGCCGTCGCCCCGGACCTCACATCGCCCTCGCCGGCGCCGTCCCCTCAGCTCGCCCTCCGGGCGTTCGTGCCCGTCTGGCGGCGACCGTGGATGACCCTCAACCGCGCCACCTACGGATCATCGCTGTTGTCGGATCTGGGCATCGACAACGTGTTCGCCGACGAAGCCGAGCGCTACCCCACCACCGGCATCGAAGCAGCGGCGGCGAGACGGCCCGACGTGGTGCTGGCCCCCTCGGAGCCGTACCCCTTCGGACCCCGCCACGTGGCCGAGCTGGAGGCCATCGCACCGGTCGTGCTGGTGGACGGGCGGGACCTCTTCTGGTGGGGGGCCCGCACCCCGGACGCCCGCCACCGCCTGCACGCCCAGCTCAGCGCGTGGGCCGGGCCGCCTCAGAAGCGGTCGTCGTAGACCTCGCGCTCGACCACCCGGCCGCTGGCGACCCGGTTGCGCCGCATGCCCTCGAGGATCAAGGAGGCCAGCAGGCCGATGGCGCCGCACACCATGAGGATGACCCCGATGACCCCCAGGTCGACCCCCTCGAACTCGTCGGCCACCGCAAACTTCAGGATCGCGCCCACCGCGATCAGAAAGATGCTGGCTCCAATGGTCATGTGTCCCCCTGGGTGTCGAGCTGTTGACGCGTCGTGATGTACCCCGTCAGTCGGTCACGAGAACCCTCGCCCCGCCGGACGGGCGCACCACCATGCCCTCTCCGACCGCGCCCGGCTCGGCCACCGCCACGACGCACCCGCCGAAGCCGCCGCCGGTCATCCGGGCCCCGTGCACCCCCGGCGTCGCCGCCAGCCGGCCGACCAGGGCGTCGACCGCGGGGGTCGACACCTCGAAGTCATGGCGGAGGCTGGCGTGGCTCTCAGCCATGGCCGCGCCCACCGTGGCGAGGTCACCTTCGGCCAGGGCCCGGGCCACGACCCGCACCCGGGCGTTCTCGGTGATCACGTGACGGGCCCGGCGGCGCAGCACCGGGTCTTCGAGCCCCTCTTCGCTTCCGGGGAGCGCCAGCCGGAGCGGCCCCATCACCGCCTCGGCCGCCTCGCACTGAGCTCGACGCTCGGCGTAGGCGGAACCGGCCAAGGTGCGAACCTCGCCCGAGTGGACGACCACCACCTCCACCCCGTCGGGCACGGCCACCGGCTCGACCCGCAGGTGGTGGCAGTCGATCAACAGCGCGCAGCCCTCGACTCCCGCGGCCGAGGCCAGCTGATCCATGACCCCGCAGGGCACCCCGGACGCCCGCTGCTCCGCCCGCTGGCAACGCTGGGCCAGGGCGACGGGATCGTCGACCGCGCCCAGGGCGAGGGCCAAGGCGACCTCGAGGGCGGCACTGGAGGACAGCCCGGCGCCCACCGGCAGGGTCGTGGCCACCGTCCCCTCGAACCCGGTGCGGGGACCCACCTCGGCCACCACCCCGGCCACGTAGCGGGCCCAGGCCGGGGTGGCCGTGGCCGGATCACCTCCGGTCAGGGGGACGCGAGCGGGCTCCTCCTCGTCCTGCGAGCGAACCACCACCTCCTCCCCTCCCCGTCGTCCGGCCACCGTCGTGCCCCGGTCGATGGCCATGGGCAGGACCACTCCGCCGGTGGTGTCGGTGTGGTCCCCGATGAGGTTGACCCGCCCCGGCGCCCAGGCGGCCACCCGGACGCCGGTGGGGGGCTCGGTCCTGGGGTGAGTCACCGGTGGAGGACCGAGCGGTCGCCGTCGCGGAGGCCTTGGATGATCCGGCGGTAGGTGCCGGCGGCGTCGTGGCCCATGGAGTCGGTGTCGAGCCACCGGACACCGCGGGCGCGGTCGACGCCGTAGAGCCCGAACCGGGGCTCGTAGGAGCCCCACTCGTAGTTGTCCACCAACGACCAGTGGTAGTAGCCGCCGAGGGCCACGCCGGCGTCGAGCATGTCCACCACCGCGCCGAGGTGGGCTCGCAGGTACCCCGGCCGGGTCCAGCCGTCGAGGCGGGGGTACGACCGGCCGTTGCGCACCCGGTTGCAGAGCCCGTTCTCGACGATCCACACGTCGCGCCCGGGAGCGGCGGCAGCCGCGGTGAAGGCCCGGAACCGGTCGAGGTTCGGGCGGTCGTCCCAGAGCATGGTCGCCGGCTGCCAGTTGCGGCCCCCGGCGGTGCGATGCCCGGGCAGGCGCAAGTGGGCAGAGACCCGTGGCTCGTAGTGGTCGACCTGGGTGACGTCGAGCGTGCACGGGTGGGGGCTGTCGTAGACCGCGGCCACGGCCCGGGGGAGCGCCTGCTCCAAGGGGATGGCCCGCTTGGCCCACAGCCGCAGGCCCGTCTCCCGACCGGCGACGGGCTCCACCCGGGCGTGGTGGTCCTCCCTCCGGTCCTCCAGCCAGGCGCCGAGGTCGCCTCGCGTGATGCCGTGCAGGCGGGCCAGCAGCACGTCGGTGAGGAGGTGGTCGAGCTCGTACACCGAGAAGGCGTAGGTGTTGGTGGCCACCACCGCGTCCGGCCGGCGGCGGTGGATCTCGGTGTAGGCGAGCACATGGGCGGCGAGGAGGTGGTCGAGGGTGCGGACCACCTCACCCACCCGCAGGCGTCGGCCGGGCGGGAAGGCGCCGACGAGGTGGCTCAGGAGGGCGAGGACGTTGATCTCGTTGAGGGTCACCCAGTGGGTCACCCGGTCGCCCAAGCGTTCGACCGCCTCGGCGACCCAGGCGGCGAAGCGCTCCGGGGCGTCGAGGTCGAGCCACTGCTCCTCGCCCAGCCACCACGGAGAGGTGAAGTGGTGCAGGGTCACGAGGGGCTCGAGGCCGCGCTCCTGGCAGGCGTCGAGGATGGCGGCGTAGCGGGCGAAGGCGGTGTCGTCCCACTCGCCGTCGGCGGGCTGGCAGCGGGCCCACTCCACCGAGAGGCGGAAGGCGTCGCACCCGGCGGCCACCGCCCGGTCGAGGTGGATCTCGGGGTGCTCCCAGAGGTCGAGGGCGATGCCCGAGGGCTCCACCCGGCCGTCACGCTCCCAGCCGTACCAGTTGTTGCGGGGCTCGCCGGGCCCGTTGTAGTGGCCCTCCACCTGGAACCCGGCGGTGGCCACGCCGAAGCGGAACCCTTGGGGGAGCACGCCGTCGGGGCGGCGCCCGGCCGTGTCGGCGGTCACGGCTCCGGGCGGGGTGCGAGCTCGTCCATGGCACCGGCCAGCGCCTCGAGGCCGGCCAGCGACCAGGGCGCCCGCAGGGCCACGTTCACCTGGTCGGCTCCCGCTTCGGTGTACCGGCCGACCGAATCGACCAGGGCCGCCCCCGGCCCGATCAGCACACCTGGGCGAACCACTTCGGCGATGTCGCCGAACTGGGCTCGGAGGTGGTCCTCGTCGAGGGCCAGCCCCACGTTGACCGCGCACCGGATCTCGGCCGGGTCGCGCCCCACCTCGGCGCAGTGGGAGGCGAGCACGGCCCGCTTGTGCTCGAAGTCGTCCGGTGAGATGAACGGCACGTTCCAGCCGTCGGCCCAGCGGGCGGCGATGCGCAGGGTGCGGCGCTCGCCGCCACCGCCGATCCACACCGGCACCTTGGCCTGCACCGGGCGGGGCTCGCAGCGGGCGTCGGTGAGGGTGAAGTGGCGCCCGGCGATGTCGGTGACCTCCTGGTGCAGGAGGCTGCGCACGCACTGCACCGACTCCTCGAGCAGGTCGAGGCGCTCGCCAGCCGGAGGGAAGGCGATGCCGTAGGCCTGGTACTCGTTGACCGCCCACCCCGCGCCGAGGCCGACCTCGGCCCGCCCCCCCGAGAGGTGGTCGATGGTGGCGATGGCGTTGGCCAGCACGGCCGGGTGCCGATAGCCGGCGCAGTACACGAGCGACCCGCACCGCACCCGCCGGGTCCGACACGCCAGGGCGGCGTGGCTGGCCACCGCTTCGAGGCAGTCCGCGGAGGACAGGTCGGCCGCGTAGAAGTGGTCCCAGATCGAGATCCAGTCGAACCCCAGCTCCTCGATGCGGTCCCAGAGGTCGAACAGCTCGTCCACCGTGGTGTGCTGCAGCCCGGTGTGGACCCCGATCGGCACGCGCACGGCGGCACGGTAGACCACTCGGCCCGAGCCACGGGCGGCAAGGATCATGGCCCCCGGGGGGCGCTTGACCGGCCGGTCAAGGGGGCGGGAGGATGACGCCATGCCCACCGCCCCCGCCAACGCCGCCGGTATCGAGCTCTTCTACGAGACGTTCGGCGACCCGGCCGACGTGCCCCTCCTGCTCGTCATGGGCCTGGGGGCCCAGGGCCACGTGTGGGACGTGGAGCTGGTCGAAGGCCTGGTCGACCGGGGCTTCTACGTGGTCCGGTTCGACAACCGCGACGTGGGCCTGTCCACCAAGCCCGACGTCGGCCGGATCAACCTCATGGAGCGCCTCCTCGCCGCCTTCGCCGGCCAGCCGGTCGAGGCGCCCTACCTGCTGCGGGACATGGCCGCCGACGCGGTCAGCCTCCTCGACCACCTGGGCATCGCCGCCGCCCACGTCGTGGGTGCGTCCATGGGCGGGATGATCGCCCAGACGCTCGCCCTCGACCACCCCGACCGGGTGCTGTCGCTCACCTCGATCATGTCCACCACGGGCGACCCCGACGTCGGCCAGCCCGACCCGTCGGTCACCAGCGTGCTCCTCACGCCCACGCCGGCCGACCGCGACGGCGCCGTCGCCCACAGCATCGCCGCCAGCCGCGCCATCGGCAGCCCCGAGCACTTCGACGAGGAGCGGGCCCGCCGGCGGGCCGAGACCTCGTACGACCGCTGCTTCTACCCGGCCGGCTTCGGCCAGCAGTTGCTCGCCATCGTCGCCTCCGGGTCGCGCACCGAGGCCCTGCGGGCCCTCGACCTGCCCACCCTCGTCATCCACGGCGACGTGGACCCGCTGGTCACTCCGAGCGGCGGCCGACGCACCGCCGAGGTCATCCCGGGCGCCGAACTGCTGGAGATCGAGGGCATGGGCCACGACCTGCCGCCGGTGTTCTGGCCCACGATCATCGAGGCCATCACCCGCCTCGCCGCTCGCACGTCGACCCCCGCCTGAGCCGGCCGTGGGACCCCTCGCCGGATTGAAGGTGGTAGAGGTGGCGGGCATCGGGCCCGGGCCCTTCTGCGCCATGATGCTGGCCGACCTCGGCGCCGACGTGGTGCGCGTCGACCGGGCCAGCGGAGCGTTGACCGGCGACCCGAGCACCCCTCCTGCGGACCTGCTGGCCCGGGGTCGTCGTTCGGTGGCGGTCGACCTGAAGCACCCCGACGGCGTGGCCACCGTGCTCGACCTGGTGGAGCGGGCCGACGCCCTCCTCGAGGGCTTCCGGCCCGGCGTGATGGAGCGCCTGGGGCTCGGGCCCGAGGTGTGCCTGGACCGCAACCCCCGCCTCGTCTACGGCCGCATGACCGGGTGGGGACAGGACGGCCCCTACTCGTCCACCGCCGGGCACGACATCAACTACATCGCTCTGGCCGGCGCCCTCGACCCCATCGGTCGCCGCGGCGGCCCGCCCGTGCCCCCACTGAACCTGGTCGGCGACTTCGGCGGCGGAGGCATGCTCCTCGCCCTCGGCATCTGCGCCGCGCTGGTCGAGACGGCCCGCTCGGGCAAGGGGCAGGTGATCGACGCCGCCATGGTCGACGGTTCCGCCGTGCTGACCACCATGTTCCACTCCTTTCGGGCCATGGGCATCTGGGACGACGAGCGGGGCACCAACCTGCTCGACTCGGGCGCCCACTTCTACGACGCCTACGAGACGGCCGACGGCCGCTACGTGTCGGTCGGCTCCATCGAGCCGCAGTTCTACGCCGAGCTGCTCCGCCTCACCGGCCTGGAAGGCGAGGACCTCCCTTGGCAGCACGACAAGGCCCACTGGCCCGAGCTCAAGGAGCGCCTGGCCGCCATCTTCGCCTCCAAGACTCGCGACGAGTGGTGTGAGCTGATGGAGGGCACCGACGTGTGCTTCGCGCCGGTGCTGTCCCTGGCCGAGGCGCCCGACCATCCCCACAACGTCGCCCGGGGAACCTTCTGCGAGGTCGCCGGCATCACCCAGCCCGCCCCCGCGCCGCGGTTCAGCCGCACCCCGCCCGAGATCAGCGGCCCACCCCCGCACGCCGGCCAGCACACCGAGGAGGTGCTGGCCGGATGGGGCGTGCCCGCCGAGCGCATCGCCGAGCGGCGCGCCTCGGGCGGCCTCGCCTGATGGGCCGGTCCTGATGGTTCGGTCCTGATGGGGACGCTCGTGTGCTTCCACGCCCACCCGGACGACGAGTCCATCGCCACCGCCGGCACGATGGCCAAGGCCTCGTCCGCCGGGCACCGGGTGGTGCTGGTGGTGGCGACCCGGGGCGAGCACGGTGAGCCCGTGCCAGGGGTGCTGGCCGACGGCGAACAGCTCGCCGTGCGGCGGACCGAGGAGACGTGGGCGTCGGGTCAGGTGCTCGGGGTGGATCGGATCGAGTTCCTCGGGTACGTCGACTCGGGGATGGCCGTTACGCGCACCAGCGAGCAGCCGTGGTGCTTCGCCCGCGCCGACGTGGACCGGGCGGCGGCCCGGCTGGCGCTGATCCTCTCCGAGGAGCGGGCCGACGTGCTCACCACCTACGACGACAACGGCGGCTACGGCCACCCCGACCACATCCAGGTGCACCGGGTGGGGCGGCGGGCGGCGGAGCGGGCCGGTGTCGAGCAGGTCTTCGAGTCGACCATCAACCGGACCCACATCGCCCGCAGCATCGCTGCTGCCCGGGACGCGAACCCCGGCGGCCTGCCCGAGGGGCTCGACGGCCCGGACCTGGATGCCGATCCGGACTTCGGCAAGCCCGAGGAGGTGATCACCCACCAGGTCGACGTGCGCCCCTGGCTCGAGCGGAAGCGATCGTCGATGCTGGCCCACCGGAGCCAGATGGCCGACGATCACTTCCTGCTGGCCATGCCCGCCCCCATGTTCGAGACGGGCCTGGGCCACGAGTGGTACATCGCCGAGGGCCCACCGCCGCCGCCCGGCTCCCTCGCCGCTGAGCTGTTCGAGCGGCGCGAACCGACGGGGTGAGCCCGACCCGCTGGACTCACACGGGCTTCACCCAGCAGCTGATCTTCGGCGACGGGGCGGTGGCCGAGCTGAGGGGCCTGTTGCGGACGCTCGGCGTGCGGCGGGCCCTGCTCGTCACCACCGCCGGCCGGCGCGCCTCCGAGGACGGGCAGCGCCTGGAGGCGGCGCTCGGGCGCGTGCTGGCGTCCACCTTCGCCGAGGTGCGGTCCCACGTGCCCGTGCCCGTGGCCCAGCAGGCGGTGCAGCAGGCCCGCCGCGACGGCGTCGACGCGGTGGTGAGCTTCGGGGGCGGTTCGTGCTCGGACCTGGGCAAGGCGGTGTGCTTCTTCACCGAGCAGGAGCAGGGAACGCCGGGGGCCTCCTTCGCCGACCGGCCGGCGCTGCCCCACGTGTCGGTGCCGACCACGTACTCGGGCGCCGAGCTCACCCCCTTCTTCGGGATGACCGACCCGGCCACCCGCCAGAAGAGCGGCGGCGGCGGGCCCACCATCGCACCGGTGGCGGCGATCTACGACCCCGAGCTCACCCGCTCCACCCCGCCCCGGGTGAGCGCCGAGACGGGGATGAACGCGCTGGCCCACTGCGTGGAAGCGGCGTGGTCGCCGACGCGCAGCCCCGAGGCGGAGGCGGTGGCGCTGGCCGGTGCCGCCGCCATCGTCGACGCCCTGCCCCGGGTGGTCGCCGACCCCGACGACCTCGACGCCCGCCGCGCCATGCTGGCCGGCGCCGCCCTCGCCGGCCGGGCCCTGCAGAACGCGTCGATGGGCGTGCACCACGGCCTGGCCCAGCTGGTCGGGGGGCGCACGGGCATCGCCCACGGGCTGGCCAACGCCGTGATCCTGCCCCACGCCATGCGCTTCAACGCGGAGGCCGTGCCCGAGGCCATGGCGCGCATCGGGCGGGCGGTCGGCGACGAGGCGGACCCGGCGGGCGCGGTGGAGGCGCTGTCGGCGCGACTGGGCCTCCCGCCGCGCCTCTCGCAGTGCGGGGTGAGCGACGACGACCTCGACGCCGTGGCCCGCCTCGCCGCCGGCAACCGCAACGTCGCCGCCAACCCTCGGCCCGTCACCGAGGCCGACGCCCGCGCCATCCTGGCCGCGGCCGGCTGACCCGGGGGCCTCCCGCGCTACCGTCGGCTGACCGCTCGTCCACCGGGAGCAGCGCCATGGGTCATCGCCTCCGCCGGCTGCTGATGGTCGCCACGATGACGGCGGTCGCGGTCGGCCTGGCCCCGGCCTCCTCACCGGCCACCGGAGCCGAAGGCATCGACGATGCCGTGCGCCTCAACCAGGTGCAGGTCGTGGGCTCCCACAACAGCTACCACCTGGCCGCACCGAAGGGCGAGAGCGACCTGCGCCGCCAGTTCGTCGGCGCCGAGGAGGACAAGCTCCAGTACACCCACGTGCCCCTCGACCAGCAGTTCGCCCACCAGAAGGTGCGCCAGATCGAGCTGGACGTGTTCAACGACGCCCAGGGTGGCCGCTACGCCACCCCCCTGATCCGGGTGGCCACCAACGGAGGCCCCTACGACCCGGCCATGCGCCGGCCCGGCGTGAAAGTGCTGCACATCCAGGACGTCGACTACCACTCCAACTGCCTGACCCTGATCGCCTGCCTCACCACGGTGAAGGCGTGGAGCGACGCCAACCCGTCGCACCTGCCCCTCGCCATCCTCGTGGAGCTCAAGGACACCCCCCTCGACCTCGGGGGCTTCGACTTCGTGACCCCCGAGCCGTTCGACACCGCCGCCCTCGACGCCCTCGACGCCGAGATCCGCCGCGTCTTCGGAGAGGACCGCACCATCGACCCCGACGACATCCGCGGCTCCCACGACACGCTGGAGGAGGCGGTCCTGAGCGACGGCTGGCCGACACTTGCCGAGTCCCGGGGCAAGGTGCTGTTCCTGATGGACAACGGCGGCCTCTACCGCGACCGGTACCGCCAGGGGCACCCGAACCTGGAAGGTCGCGCCCTCTTCACCAACTCGACCCCCGGCCAGCCCGACGCCGCCTTCGTGAAGATGAACGAGCCCGTCGGCAGGGAGGCGGCCATCGCCGACCTCGTCCGCAAGGGCTACCTGGTGCGCACCCGGGCCGACGCCAACACCCAGCAGGCCCGCTCGGGCGACACGACCATGCGCGACGCCGCCTTCCGCAGCGGCGCCCAGTGGGTGAGCACCGACTACCCGGTGGCCGACTACGCCCGGCCCTTCGGCACGAACTACGTGGTGGAGGTGCCGGGCGGCACCGTCGCCCGGTGCAACCCGGTGAACGCCCCTGCGGTGTGCCGGGACGCGCCGTTGGACACGATCTACTCGCCGCCCCCCGCACCGCCGCCCACGGTGGCGTCGCCAACGGTGACGTCGCCCACCGGCCCACCGGCCGGCTCGGGGGCGGCGCCGCCGTCGCCCGCCGCCGAGCCGGTCGCTGGCCCGGCCCGCTTCACCGGGTGAGGGCACCCTGACGTCGACCCGGCGCCCCTCCATGCGACAGCATGGGGCCGTGCCCGTCATCAAGATCAACGCCATCACCGTGCCCGACGACAGCGGCGACGAGCTGGCCCGACGCTTCGCGGCCAGGGCCGGAGCGGTCGACGACCAGGACGGCTTCGAGGGGTTCGAGCTGCTCAAGCCGACCGACGGTCGGCCCGTCTGGCTGGTGGTCACCCGCTGGCGCGACGACGCCGCCTTTGAGGCGTGGGTCAGCTCGCCGGCCTTCGGCCACGGTCACCGGGCCGCCGGCGGGGGCGAGGGTGGGGCCGAGGAGGAGGCGCCGCGCCCGCCCGTGGCGATGTCGAGCGAGCTGTGGTCCTACGAGGTCGCCGGCGGCTCCGCCGGGTAGGGTTGACCCAACGGTCAAGGAACGAAGGCAGGTGCGGAGATGAAGCGGATCCTCCCCGTCGAGGAGTTGGCCCGGGACGAGCGGTTCCAGCGCGTCCAGGTCGAGCAGGCGATCTTCGACCCCCGCAACCTGGCGGTCCGCCGACAGAAGCGCCGCAACGCCTTCGATCCCGGCACCTACGAGGCGCCCGACGCCGCCCGCCAGCTCATGCACGGCATCTTCGTGGGTGAGATCCAGGCCCTCGAAGGGGCGGGTCGCACCTGCTGGGACTTCGACACCGGCCCGGGTCGGGACGAAGCTCCCTTCGAGCTCAAGCTCGACATGGCCCGCCAGTGCTGGGACGAGGCCCGCCACGTGGAGATCTCGTGCAAGCTGAGCGAGCACATGGGCTCGGCCATCGGCGAGTTCGCCGAGCAGACCATGCTCTACGAGGCGGCGTGCAACGCCGACCCGGTGCTGCGCCTCACCGGGGTCAACCGCGCCCTCGAGGGCCTGGCCATCGACGTCTTCAACACCATGCGCAACTTCGGCGAGGCCACCGCCGATCCGGTCCTCTACTTCTGCGAGGACTGGATGCTGGCCGACGAGGTCACGCACGTGAAGATGGGCTCGGACTGGCTGCGCCGGCTCACCGCCAAGGACCCCGAGCGCCAGAAGGCGGCCCTCGACTTCCAGAAGACGGTCGACAAGCTGTTCAGCTTCGGCGGCTTCCGCGGCGAGGAGGACGACAGTCCCGTGCACCTCGCCCGGCGGTTCCGCTCCCTCGCCGGCTTCAGCGACGACGAGATCACCGAGCTGGTCGACATCGCCGCCGAGGCGTACCAGGAGGCCCAGGCCCGTTCGGCCGCGGCCACACCCGCGCCCACGGGCTGAGGCTGGTCGCGCTGGCGCTGCGGGACCTCCACGCCGGGTGGGCGTGGTTCGTGATCATCGGGAACGGGTTGGCCGGGGTGTGGGCGCTGGCCGCCCACTGGGTGGAGTCGCTGCGCAGCCGCGCGCTGTGGTGGTTCACGGTGGTGGCCGAGGTGGCGATCTTCGTGCAGGTCGCCTTGGGTGTGGCCATGGTGAGCAAGGACAAGATCGACCCGCCACAGTTCCACATGTTCTACGGGTTCGTCGCCCTCATCGCCGTGGCGTTGATCTACGCCTACCGCTCGCAGATGCTGGCCCGCCGCTACCTGCTCTACGGCTTCGGCGGCCTGTTCCTCATGGGCCTCGGCATACGAGCCATGCTCGTCGGGTCAGGCCGCTGACTCACCGAAGCGGAGGAGGAGCCAGTGTTAGAGGTGCACCACGGGGCAGGTGAGGGTGCGGGTGATGCCGTCGATCATCTGGACCCGGCTCACCACCATCTTGCCGAGCTCGTCGACCGTCTCGGCCTCGCTCCGGGCGATGACGTCGTAGGGACCGGTTACGTCCTCGGCCGACACCACGCCGGTGATGTCGGCCACTTGGGAAGCCACCTGCGCCGCCTTGCCCACCTCGGTCTGGATCAGGATGTACGCGCTGACGGCCACGGTGAGCCTCCTCGACGGGCGGAGCGACGGCCGCATGGTAGCGGGGGTCGCCCCGCCCAGGAGGCCTCCGGTCAGCTCTGCTCGGAGCCGTTGGAGGTCTTCACGGTGCCGGTCTCGATGGCCTCGGACCGGCCGCTGCCGCCGCTCACCGACACCTTGCGGGGCTTGGCCGCCGCGGCCACCGGGATGCGTACGGTGAGCACGCCACGGTCGTAGCCGGCCTCGACGCCGGCGCCGTCGAGGGTGTCACCGAGCAGGAGCTGGCGGGTGATGGAGCCGTGGCGCCGTTCCGAGGCGAGGATCTCGTCGCCCTCAGCGGTCTCGGGGTGGCGCTCGGCCCGCACGCTGAGCACGTTGCGCTCCACCGTGAGATCGATCGAGTCGGGATCCACACCCGGCAGGTCGAAGCTGACGACGACGCGGTCACCCCGGCGCACGGCGTCCATGGGCATCACCGACTCGGCGCCTGGCCGGGCCCAGGTGGGCGGTTCGGTGAGCCGGTCGAGGTCACGGAAGGGATCGAAACGGAGCAGCATCTCGGCCTCCTGTCTCGGTGACGGGGACTTGTGCGCACATCATAGAGCAAAGTTGAGCGCAATGCACTCACATCTTGGTCCGGGCTGAGTCAGCCGGCCAGGCGCTTCTCGAGCTCGCGCAGCTCGTCGCGGAGCTCTGAGGGCAGGCGTTCACCGATGGCGGTGAAGTGCTCCTCGATGAGGCCCACCTCCGCCCGCCAGCCGTCGACGTCGACGGTGAGCAGCTTCTCCAGGGTGCCGGGGGCGAGGTCGAGGCCGGTGGTGGTGAGGGCGTCGGGCGTGGGGAGCCGGCCGATGGGGGTGTCGACCGCCTCGACCTCGCCGTCGACCCGTTCGAGCACCCACTTCAGCACCCGGCTGTTCTCGCCGAAGCCGGGCCAGAGGAACGAGCCGTCGGTGTCCTTGCGGAACCAGTTCACCCAGAACAGCCGGGGTAGGAGGTCGGGCGTGCTGGCCTGGCCGATCTCGAGCCAGTGGGCGAAGTAGTCGCCGGCGTTGTAGCCGAGGAAGGGCAGCATGGCGAAGGGGTCGAAGCGGACCTCGCCCACGGTGCCGGCGGCGGCAGCCGTCTTCTCCGAGGACATCACCGAGCCGAGGAACACGCCGTGCTGCCAGTCGAAGGACTCGGTGACGAGCGGCACGTTGCTGGCCCGCCGGCCCCCGAAGAGGATGGCCGAGATCGGCACCCCCGCCGGGTCCTGCCACTCGGGCGCCATCGACGGGCACTGGCTGGCGGGGGCGGTGAACCGCGAGTTGGGGTGGGCGGCCGGTCGACCGCTGTCGGGCGTCCAGTCCTGGCCCTTCCAGTCCACCAGGTGGGCCGGGGGCTGCTCGGTTAGGCCCTCCCACCACACGTCGCCGTCGTCGGTGCGGGCCACGTTGGTGAAGATGCAGTTGGCGTGGAGGGTGCGGATGGCGTTGAGGTTGGTCTGCTCGGACGTGCCCGGTGCCACCCCGAAGAAGCCGAACTCGGGGTTGATGGCGTAGAGGCGGCCGTCGTCACCGAACTTCATCCAGGCGATGTCGTCGCCGACGGTCTCCACCTTCCAGCCCGGGAGGGTGGGGACGAGCATCGCCATGTTGGTCTTGCCGCACGCCGACGGGAAGGCGGCGGCCACGTAGCGCTTCTCGCCGCCGGGGGGCGTGACGACCAGCACGAGCATGTGCTCGGCCAGCCAGCCGTCGTCGCGGGCCATGGTGGAGGCGATGCGCAGGGCGAAGCACTTCTTGCCGAGCAGGGCGTTGCCGCCGTAGCCCGAGCCGTAGGACCAGATCTCGCGGGTCTCGGGGAAGTGGACGATGTACTTGTTCTCGGCGTCGCAGGGCCAGGGCACGTCGTCCTCGCCGTCGGCCAACGGGTGACCGACCGAGTGCACGCACGGCACGAACTCGCCGTCGTCGCCGAGCACGTCGAGGGCGCCCTGGCCCATGCGGGTCATGATGGCCATGTTGACGGCGACGTAGGCGGAGTCGCTGAGCTCGACGCCGATGTGGGCGATGGGGGAGCCGAGCGGACCCATGCTGAAGGGGATGACGTAGAGGGTGCGGCCCTTCATGGCTCCCCGGAAGAGCCCGAGGAGCTCGGACTTCATGGCCTCCGGCTCCCGCCAGTTGTTGGTGGGGCCGGCGTCGATCTCCCGCTCGCTGCAGATGAAGGTGCGGTCCTCGACCCGGGCCACATCCGCGGGGTCCGAGAGGGCGAGGTAGCTGTTGGGCCGCAGTTCCTCGTTGAGGCGTTCGAACGTGCCCCCCTCGACCAGCTCGGCGCAGAGTCGGTCGTACTCCTCCTGTGAGCCGTCGCACCAGTGCACGGAGTCGGGCTCGAGGATGGCGGCCCACTCGTCCACCCAGGCCTTGAGGGCTGCGTTGCCGGTCGTCGCGGTCATGGTGTGTGAGGGTCCTCCTCGAAGCCGGGGGTGCCCATGTCGACCTCGGAGCCGAGGCGCAGGCGGGTGGCCTGCCCCGAAGCGTTGAGGTCGAAGATCACCCGCTGGCCCTGGCGCAACATGCGGAAGACCGAGCCCGCGAGCGCGTCACCGGCGAGGTCGTACTCCGACCGATCGGTGTCGCTCAGGACGACGCCATCGGCGGTGCCGGGGTCGTAGGACTTGATAACGCCTTGCACCGGGCAGTGGCTCCTTGTATTGGCCCGCGTTTGGTGGGATGCCACCCTAGGGGGTCAGTGCGCCACCTTGTCGATCTTGCCGGCCTTCAGGCAGGACGTGCAGACGTCGACCCGCTTGGGAGCGCCGTTGACCAGGGCCCGCACCCGCTGGATGTTCGGGTTCCACCGCCGCTTGGTGCGCCGGTGCGAGTGGCTGATGCTGTGACCGAACGACGGGCGCTTGCCGCACACCGTGCACACCGCTGCCATGAGAACCTCGAAATCGTCGGGAGCCGGCCTGGGCCGGCGCACGATCCTACCCGCCGCCCCCCGGCGTCCTCCAAGGCGGACCTCCGTGCGGGTCGCCTCATCGCGCGGCGAGTCGTGACCCGTCGCCCTCGCTGGCCCTCCGATAGGGCGATCGATCGGGGTCCTACACTGGACTGCGATGTCCCAGCGTTGAGCAGCCCGAGGATCCGGCGGTGCGGGTCTGTCCGCCAGCCGAGGCGCTCGAGCAGGCGCGTCCGATGCCCTCTCGGGATCGATTCGTGGTCGAAGACATCACCGGCGAGGAGTGGAAGGCATTCCAAGAGGCGCTGGCTGAAGCATGACTGACGCCCCGGGAACGGGCGTCGTTGTGGACACCATGGTCGTCAGCTGGATGCTCGATGACCGCCCGAACCCGCTCGCCGAACGCTACCGAGAAATGATCGGCTCGCAGCCCGTCATTCTGTCGTCCGCCCGACGACGACATGATCACGGCGTGCGCCGAACTACGCCTCCGATGCAGCAGGTGGGCCACGCCCTTGGCAACAAGTTGCACGACGGCGACCGCGGATCGCCGCGAGCGCCATTCGGCTCGACGTCACGCTCGTCTCCCAAGACCGCCTCTTCAACGACGCGCCAGGTTTACGAGTCATCACCGCAGCCGACGCGCCGTAGTTCTCCGACCTGGACGTTCTGCCGCAGGTTGGCACCCCCGTGGCGTCGATCCGGTAGCCAGATCCACCGAATCCGATGGTGGCGACATCCCCACGATGCGAGGATTCGGCAGGTGGGGACGCTGCGCGAGATCGTGTTCGACTGCGCCCAGCCGGCGCGGCTGGCGAGGTTCTGGGCGGATCTCCTCGACGGCTACGAGGTTCGACCGTACGACGACGCTGAGATCGCGCGGCTGGCGGAGCGAGGGCTCACACCTGAGACGGACACGAACGTGATGGTCGACGGGCCCGACCTCAACTTCTGCTTCCAGAAGACGGACACGCCACCCGTTCGAAAGAACAAGCTCCATGTTGACGTCGTCGCCGCGAACCGCGCCCACCTCGTGAAGCGGTTGTGCGACGAGGGCGCCTCCGTGGTTCAGGAGTGCGACGACAGCACTTGGATGCGGGATCCCGAGGACAACGACTTCTGCGTCACGGATCCTCGGTAGCTCGCTGGCGACCCGCTGGTCACCGATACCCCCGGCGTCCTCCAAGGGCGGACCTCGTGCGGGGTCGCCTCATTCTGCGGCGAGTCGTGACGGGTCGGCGAGCTGACCGACGCTTAGCGTTCGTTGATGGCCCACCGTCTTCGTCGGCAGGGACGGCTGACGAACTCGTAGCTGCGAGCCTCCACGCTCTCGGGCCGGGCGTCGGTACGATCCCCGCCCATGCCCCTCCTCGAGCGCCTGGGCGCCGACGACCTGCGCCGGGTCGTGGCTGCCTTCCGGGACGCGCTCCGGGCCCACCAGGCGGTCATCAACCGGCTGAACGTCTACCCCGTCCCCGACGGCGACACGGGCACCAACATGGCCCTGACCCTGGAGTCGGTGGTGGCCGAGCTCGACGGCACCGGGCCCGACGCCGACCTGGCCGCCACCTGCAAGGCCATCAGCCACGGGTCGCTCATGGGGGCGAGGGGCAACTCGGGCGTGATCCTCTCCCAGATCCTCCGGGGCGCCACCACCGTGATCGAAGGCGCCGGTGGGCTGGAGGGCGCCTCCCTCGCCGCCGCCCTGGCCGCCGGCTCCGAGGCCGCCTACGGCGCGGTCATGAAGCCGGTGGAGGGCACCATCCTCACCGTCGTGCGGGCCGCAGCCGACGCCGCCGGCGCGCAGGCCGATCGCGACGGCGCCTCCCTGGTGGCGGTGGCCGGAGCCGCCTCGGCCGCCGGCAGGAGCGCCCTCGACCGCACGCCGGAGCTGCTACCGGTCCTTGCCGAGGCGGGCGTGGTCGACGCCGGCGGCGCCGGGTTCCTCCTCTTCCTCGACGCCGTCCTCCACGTTGCCGACGGCCGACCGCTGCCCGAGCCGGTGGACGCGGGAGAGATCGAGGTCGACCTCGAGGCCGCCCGGAGCGCATCCGACCCCGGCGAGGACAGCGATGTCGGCGACCTGCGCTACGAGGTCATGTACCTGTTGGAGGCGCCCGACCAGGCCATCCCCGCGTTCAAGCACGTCTGGGCCGGGATCGGCGACTCCATCGTGGTGGTCGGGGGCGAGGGCCTCTGGAACTGCCACATCCACACCGACGACATCGGCGCGTCGATCGAGGCCGCCCTCGACTGCGGGCGGCCCCGATCGATCCGGGTCACCGACCTGATGGAGCAGGTGGAGGAGGAGCGCTGGGTGCGGGAGGGGGCGGGCGCCGAACCGGAGGCGGACGCGCCGGCCGAGCCGGTGACCACCGCGGTGGTGGCGGTAGCCACCGGGGAGGGGATCCGCCGGATCTTCGGCTCGCTCGGCGTCCAGCGCATCGTGGCCGGCGGCCAGTCCATGAACCCGTCCACCGCGCAGCTCGTCGAGGCGGTGGAGGCCACCAGCGCGGACGACGTCATCGTCCTGCCCAACAACAAGAACATCGTGGCGGTGGCCGAGCAGGTCGACGCCCAGACGGCCAAGACGGTACGGGTGGTGCCCACCCGCAGCATCGCCGAGGGCTTCGCCGCGCTGATGACCTATGACCCCGAGGCGAGCGGCGAGGTGAACGCGGCGGAGATGGGCGAGGCCGCCGAGCAGGTGGCGGCGGGCGAGGTCACCCGGGCGGTGCGGCCCTCGGCGTGCGAGGTGGGCCCCATCGCCGAGGGCGACTGGCTGGGCATCAGCCGCGACGGCATCCGGGCGGTGGAGAAGGAGCTGTGGGCGGCCACCGCCGGCCTGCTCGCTCACCTGCTCACCGACGACCACGAGATCGTCACCCTCATCGAGGGCGAGGGCGCCCACGCCGGCGAGACCCGGCGCATCACCGAGTGGCTGGCCGAGCACCACCCCGGGGTCAGCTGCGAGGTCCACCACGGCGGCCAACCCCTCTACCCCTACTTCGTGGGCATCGAGTAGCGGGCGTGGCCCGCCGGCTCGCCCAGCTGAACGACCTGCCGGTCACCGTGCTGGCGGGGGTGGGGCCCAAGCACGCCGCCGCCCTGGCCGAGGCGTTCGGGGTGGAGACCGTGCTCGACCTGCTCACCCACTACCCCCGCAACTGGCTCGACCGCTCGAACCAGGCCCGCATCGCCGACCTGGTGGTGGGGGAGGAGGCCATGGTGGTGGTCAGCGTGCAGCGCATCGCCGTCCGCCGCACCCGCGGTCCCCGGCCCAAGGCGCTCGTCACGGCCGACGTGGCCGACGGCTCGGGGCACCTGCGGGTCACGTTCTTCAACCAGGCGTGGCGCGAGCGCCAGCTCCCTCCCGGCACCAACGCCGTGCTCTGGGGCAAGGTCGAGGTGTTCCAGGGCCGGCGCCAGATGACCAACCCGGTGGTCGACCTCATCGGCGACCGCACCGGACGGATCATCCCCATCTACCCGCAGTCCGAGAAGCACCGGCTCAGCACTTGGGACCAGGCCCGGTGGATGGAGGAGGTGCTGGAACGGGCGGGCACCTTCGCCGAGCCCGTCCCCGCCGAGGTGCTGGGGCGCCTGGAGCTGACCGACCGCACGTCGGCCTTCCGGGGCATCCACGTCCCCGAGTCCATGGGCGAGAAGGAGGTGGCCCGTCGCCGCCTCGTCTTCGACGAGCTGCTGCGCATCCAGCTCGCCCTGGTGCTGCGCAAGCGGGCGCTGGAGCGGGTGGCCAAGGGCATCGAGCACGAGGTCGGCGACGCCCCGGTCGGCTCTGGCGGGACCGGTGGGTTGGTGGCCCGCTTCTGGGAACGCCTCCCCTTCGCCCTGACCGGCGCGCAGCGGCGGGTGCTGGGCGAGATCACCGCCGACCTGGCCGCCCCCCACCCCATGCACCGCCTGTTGCAGGGAGACGTGGGCAGCGGCAAGACGGTGGTGGCCGTCAGCGCTCTCCTGGTGGCCGTGCAGGGCGGCCACCAGGGCGCGCTGATGGCGCCCACCGAGGTGCTGGCCGAGCAGCACTTCAGCGGTGTGCGGGACCTGCTGGCCGACCTCTCGGTGCCCGACTCCGGCGCCTCGCTGTTCGGGGAGCGGCCGGTGCGGGTGGAGCTGCTCACCAACCGCACCACGGCGGCGGAGCGGACCCGACTGGCGGCCGGGTTGCAGGGGGGCGACGTCGACATCGTCATCGGCACCCACGCCCTGATCCAGGAGGGCGTGCGCTTCCGGTCGCTCGGCGCGGTGGTGATCGACGAGCAGCACCGCTTCGGCGTGGAGCAGCGGGCCGCCCTCCGGGACAAGAGCGGCACCGAGGCCACGCCCGACGTGCTGGTCATGACGGCCACGCCCATCCCCCGCACCGCGGCCATGACCGTCTACGGCGACCTCGACGTGTCGGTGCTCGACGAGCTGCCGCCCGGCCGCACGCCGGTGGAGACCCACTGGGTGGCCACGCCCGAAGAGGAGGACGAGGTGTGGGAGGCGGTGAGGGAGGAGGTGGCGGCCGGCCGCCAGGCCTACGTCGTGTGCCCGCTGATCGAGGAGTCCGAGAAGCTGGAAGCCCGCTCCGCGCAGCAGACGTTCGAGGCCCTGACGGCACCGGGCACGGGCCAGCTCGACGGACTGTCGGTCGCCCTGCTGCACGGGCGCATGCCGGCGCCGGAGAAGGAGGAGGTCATGGGCCGCTTCCGATCCGGTGCGCTCCAGGTGCTGGTGGCCACCACCGTGATCGAGGTGGGGGTCGACGTGCCCAACGCCACCGTGATGGTCGTGCTCGACGCCGACCGCTTCGGCATCGCCCAGCTCCACCAGCTCCGCGGGCGGGTCGGCCGGGGCGCGGACCGCTCGCGGTGCTTCCTCGTCGGGGAGGGCGCCACGCCCGACGCCGAGGAGCGGCTCAAGGCACTGGTGCGCACCACCGACGGCTTCGACCTGGCCGAGGTCGACCTCGACCTGCGGGGCGAGGGCACGATCATGGGCGAGCGCCAGAAGGGCCGCAACGACCTGAAGCTGGCGTCGCTGCGCCGCGACCGCCAGTGGGTCGAGCGGGCCCGCGCCGAGGCCTTCGCCCTGGTCGACGCCGACCCCGACCTCACCGGCCACCCCCTGCTCCGCGACGAGATCGAGCTGTTCCTCGGCGAGGACGACGCCGCTTTCCTGCTCAAGGGCTGAGCGGGCGCTCCTCCCAGCCGCGGAGGATCGCCGTCCGCCAGCGTCCGGTACCTTTCGCTCATGGCAATCGATCCCGCCCTCAAGGCCCTGGCGACGGAGAAGAACTTCGCCGCCCTCACCACCCTGCTCCCCGACGGCCAGCCCCAGACCCACATGATGTGGGTCGACGCCGACGACGAGCATCTCCTGGTCAACACCGAGGTGCACCGCCAGAAGTTCAAGAACGTCGAGCGCGATCCCCGGGTGACGGTGACCGTGTTCGACCGGGACAACGCCTACCAGTACGCCGAGGCCCGCGGCCGGGTGGTCGATGCCGTCCGGGGGGAGGAGGCCCGCGCCCACATCGACCGCTGCGCCCAGAAGTACACCGGCGCCGACTACGCCAACCCCATCCAGTCCGAGCGGGTCATCCTCAAGATCGTCCCCGAGAAGATCCACCGCATGGGCGTGTAGGCGCGGTCAGACGTCCTCCTCGTCGGGCAGCAGGAGGTCCCAGCGGTCGGCGCAGTCCTCGCAGCGGTAGGTGACGAGGTCGCCGGGCTCCCAGCGGCCCCCCTCCCGCGGGTGGGTGAGGAGGTGGGCCCGGCCGCCGCAGTCGATGCAGTCGATCACGTCGTGGGGCACCAGGTCGCTCATCGCCGCCCGGCCTCACGGCGCTGGCGCTGGCTCTCGGTGAAGCGGGCGACCCCCTCGGCGAAGCCCGGGTGCCCGATGACGGCCCGGCCGTGGCGGTCCTCGTTGGCCAGGGCCTCCTCGAGGCCCAGGCCGAGGCCCTCGTAGACCGACGCCCGGTCGTGCACCACGCAGTTCCAGGGGGAGGCGGCGATCGCCTCGGCCAGCTCGACGGCGGTGTCGAGGGCGGTGCCGGCGGGCACCACGCGGTTGGCGAACGCGAGGGCGAGCGCCTCGGCGGCGTCGAACTCGCGGCCGGTGAGGATCAGGTCGAGGGCCCGGCCCAGGCCCACGATACGGGGCAGCCGGTAGGTGCCGCCGTCGACGAGGGGCACGCCCCAGCGCCGCTCGAGGCAGCCGAAGCGGGCGCTCTCACCGGCCACCCGCAGGTCGCACCAGGCCGCCAGCTCCACCCCGCCGGCCACGCACCAGCCCTCGACCGCGGCGATGACCGGCTTGGTGAGCTGGAGGCGGGTGGGGCCGAGCGGCCCGCTGGGGCGGAGTCGGGGCAGGTCCACGAGGTCGGCGCCGGCGCAGAACGCGGCGTCGTCGCCGGTGAGCACGGCCACCCGAGCGTCGTCGTCGGCGTCGAAAGCGAGCAGTTCGTCGTGCAAGCGGGCGGCGGTGGCGCTGTCGATGGCGTTGCGCCGGCCGGGGCGACCGATGCGGACCACGTGGACGGCGTCGCCTGGCACCAGGCCGACGCTACCGTCGCACGCCTGTGCCACTGCTGTCCGGGCCCCGCTCCCTGCCCGACCTCGGCGGCCGGGTCGTCGTCATCACCGGCGCCAACTCCGGCATCGGCAAGGAGGCCGCCGTCGCCCTGGCCCGTTCCGGAGCCACGGTAGTGGCCACCAGCCGCGACCCGGCACGAGGGGAGCGGGCGGTGGAGGAGGTGCGCCGGCGCAGCGGTGCCGGCGAGCGGGTGGAGCTGGCGTCGCTCGACCTCGCCTCGTTCGCCTCCGTCCGCGCCTTCGCCGCCGACCTGCTGGCCCGCCACGACCGGCTCGACGTGCTCGTCAACAACGCCGGGCTGATCCTCGAACACCGCCTGGTCACCGACGAGGGCTTCGAGATGATCGTGGGCGTCAACCACGTCGGCCACTTCCTCCTCACCGAGCTGCTCCTCGATCGGCTGGTGGCCTCGGCGCCGGCCCGCATCGTCACGGTGGCGTCGGTGGGCCACCGCTTGGCGTCGATGGACGCCCTGCGCGACGACCTGATGTCCGAGCTGTCCTTCGAGGGCTTCCGGGTGTACTGCCAGTCGAAGCTGGCCAACGTGCTGCACTCCGCCGAGCTGGCCCGCCGCCTGGACGGGAGCGGGGTCACGGCCAACAGCCTCCACCCCGGCATCGTGCGAAGCGGCTTCGCGCGCGACGGCGACACCACCGCCATGAACGTGCTGTACACGCTGCTCGGACCGTTCATGGTGTCCTCCAAGCGGGGGGCCCGCACCATCGCCCACCTCGCCGCTTCTCCCGCCGTGGAGACAAGGACCGGCGGCTACTACGTGCGCCGGCGGCCCCACCGCCCCTCCGGCGCGGCCCGTGACCCGGCCAACGCCCGGTGGCTGTGGGAGGAGACCGCGGCGCTGGTGGCGGCGGCCAGCCCCGCCGTCTGATGCGGGTCGTCGCCGGCGTGGCCCGGGGACGGCGCCTGTCGGCGCCGACGGGGCGCGACACCCGCCCGACCGCCGACCGCGTCCGCGAGGCGATCTTCGGCGCGCTCGGCAGCCTCGGGGCGGTGGAGGGCGCGGCGGTGCTCGACCTGTTCGCCGGCAGCGGGGCCATGGGCATCGAGGCGGTGTCGAGGGGCGCCGCTTCCGCCACCCTGGTGGACCACGACCGGGAGGCGCGGTCGGTGATCGCGGCCAACCTGGCGGCCACGGGGCTGGCCGAGCGCGCCATCGTCGTCGCCGGCGACGCCTTCGCTCACCTGGCCCGGGCCAGCGAGGTGTACGACCTCGCGCTGCTCGACCCGCCCTACGCCTTCGACCGCTGGTCGGACCTGGGCGCCGCCCTCTTGCCCCGTCTGGCCCCCGGGGCGGTGGTGGTGGCCGAGTCCGACCGCGAGATCGATCCCGGTGCCGGCTTCGTGGTCGTTCGGGTGCGGCGCTACGGCAGTACGGTGGTCACCATGGCCCGTGCCCCCGAGGGCCCTCCTCCACCCGCCGGAGCGCCCGCGTGACGTCCGTCCTGTACCCCGGGTCCTTCGACCCGATCCACAACGGGCACCTCGAGATCATCGAGGTGGCGGCGGGGCTGTTTGACGAGGTGATCGTGGCCGCCATGCGCAACCCCCAGAAGGGCGCGCCGATGTTCGACCTGGGGGAGCGCACGGCGATGCTCGAAGAGTCGGTGGCCTACCTCGATAACGTGCGCATCACCTCGTTCTCCAGCCTGGTGGTCGACCTGGCCAAGGAGGTGGGAGCCAGCTTCATCGTGAAGGGACTAAGGGCGGTGTCGGACTTCGAATCCGAGATGCACCAGGCCCACATGAACCTGGCCATCTCGGGCATGCACACCATCTTCATCCCCTCGGCCACCACCCACTCGTTCGTTGCCTCCAAGCTCATCCGAGAGATCGCCCGGTTCGGCGGCGACGTGTCCTCGATGGTCCCGCCGCCGGTGACCAAGCGACTGCTCGAGAGGTTCGACCCATGACGTTCTCCGACGACACCAACACCGCCGCAGAGGAGGTGTCGGGCTCCCACCGGGTGATCCGGCCGGATCGGCGTCCCGCCCGCGATCCCCAGCAGCCCGAGACCGAGCTGCTCGTGCGCCGGGCCGCCGACCTGGTCGCCTCGGCCAAGCCGCTGCCCCTCTCCGCGTCGGTGATGATCAACAAGGAGGAGGTCCTCGACCTCCTCGGCGAGGCCATCGACCGCCTGCCCGAGGAGCTCCGGGCCGCCCGGTGGCTGCTCAAGGAGCGCGAGGAGTTCCTCGCCAAGGTGCGGACCGAGGGCGACGAGATCCTCGACGCCGCCCGGGCCCGTGCGGAGCGCATGGTGCAGCGCACCGAGGTCGTCAAGACGGCCGAGCTGCGGGCCCGGCGCATCATCGAGGCCGCCGAGGCGGAGTCCCGCCGGCTTCGCCACGAGTGCGAGGACTTCTGCGACCAGAAGCTGGCCAGCTTCGAGATCGTCCTCGAGCGCACGGCGCGGATGGTCCAGGCCGGCCGGGAGAAGCTCCAGGGTCCGGCCATCACCGCGCCAGGGGCCCGGGGTGGGGCCGCAGGCGACCAGTCCGGGCAGGACGCGCAGGAGGAGGAGGAGGAGGAGAAGGCCTTCTTCGACCAGGACCAGCAGTGAAGGCGCACCGATGAGCCGGCGCGCCGACTCGCTGGTGGAGCACGTCGCCGAGCTCCGCCGCCGGCCCGGCACCCGCCGCCCGGTGCAACGGTCCGTGCCGGTGCCCGGCCTGGCCGTCACCAGCGCCGGCGTGCCGGCGGACCGCACCGTCGACCTCGACCTCGACCTCGAGTCGATCCCCGAGGGCGTCGTCGCCACCGGCACGCTCCGCTTCACGTGGCGCGGCGCCTGCCGGCGGTGCCTGGGCGACGTCGACGGCGTGACCGCGGTCGACCTGCGGGAGGTCTTCGAGCCCCGTCCCACCGAGGGGGAGACCTGGCTGCTGTCGGGCGACGAGCTCGACCTCGAGCCGATGGTGCGCGAGACGGTGCTGGTGCACCTGCCGCTCGCCCCCCTCTGCGACGACGCCTGCCGCGGCCCGGCCCCCGACGCCTTCCCAGCCCTGCCGGCCGACGACGCCGCCGGGGAGGCGGCAGAGCCCGCCCGCCCGCCCGACCCCCGGTGGGCGGCGCTGGACCAGCTCGACCTCGGCTGAGGTCGCGCCAATTTCAGTGGGGGGAGGGGTGGGCCGCTACCATCGCCGGTCCGATGGCCGTCCCCAAGAAGAAGACCTCGAAGTCCAAGAGCCGCAGCCGGCGGGGTCGGCGTGGACGCTCTCGGCCCCCTCCCGCAGCCTCGCCCCCCGGTGCGGGTCGGCCAAGCGGCCGCACGTGGTCTGCGGGGCCTGCGGTTGGTACGCCGGCCGCCAGGCCATCGACGTCTGAGCGGGTGACCGCCCTCCCCGTCGCCGTCGACGCCATGGGGGGCGACAAGGCCCCCGCCGAGATCGTGGCCGGCGCCCGGCGGGCGACCGAGGAGCTGGGCGTGCCGGTGATCCTCGTGGGCCGCCCCGAGGAGCTGGGCGACACCGGCGGCTTGGCGGTGATCCCCGCCTCGGAGGTGATCGCCATGGACGCCGACCCCGGCCAGAGCGTGCGCCGCATGAAGGACTCCTCGCTCGTGCGGGCGGCCGAGGCGGTGCGCGACGGCAAGGCATCGGCCATGGTGAGCGCCGGCAACACGGGGGCCACCATGGCCAGCGCCCTCCTGCGCATGGGGCGCATCAAGGGGGTGTCCCGGCCGGCCATCGCCACGCCCATCCCCTGCCCGGGCTCCGACACGCCCACGGTGATGCTCGACGCCGGGGCCAACGCCGAGTGCCAGCCCGAGTGGCTGGTGCAGTTCGCCCAGATGGGCACCGCCTTCGCCCGGGCCCGTTACGCCACGGCCGCCCCCCGGGTGGGCCTGCTCTCCATCGGCGAGGAGCCGGGCAAGGGCGACACCCTCCGCAAGGACAGCTACGCCCTGCTGTCGGACCCGGGCTGGTCACAGGCCTGTGGCGCCAGCTTCGTCGGCAACGTGGAGGGGCGCGACCTCATGTCGGCCGACGTCGACGTGGTGGTCACCGACGGCTTCACCGGCAACGTCGCCCTCAAGGCCCTCGAGGGGGGGATGCGGTCCCTGGTGGCCGCCATCCTGGCCGCCTTCGCCACCGACGACGCCACCCGGGCGGCGGGCGACGCCCTCATGCCCGCCCTCCTGCCGCTCTACGCCCAGCTCGACCCCGACAACACCGGCGGCGCCATGCTCCTCGGCGTCAACGGCGTGTGCATCATCAGCCACGGCTCCTCGTCGGCCACGGCGGTGGTCAACGCCGTCGGCGTGGCCGCCGACATGGTCGCCGGCGGACTGGTCGGGCACCTCGGGCGGGCGGTCGCCGGCGCCTGAGCCGGCCCGCCTTCACAAGCGGGCAAATGGGGCGGTGGCTATGATCCGCCGGTCCACTTCCAGGCGCCAGGAGTCTTCGTGCCCGCCGAAACCCACGTTGAGCAGGGTCCCATGAGCCGCCAGGAGGTCTTCGAGCTGGTCCGGGACCGCCTCGCCGACATCCTGGAGGTCGAACCGTCGTCCATCCGCGAGGGCGATTCCTTCAGCGACGACCTCGAGGCCGACTCCCTGGCCCTGATCGAGCTGGTGGAGGGGCTCGAGGAGGAGCTGGGGGAGCGCACGGTGGGGTTTCGCATCGACGACGAGGACCTCGAGGACCTGAAGACGGTGCGCGACGCCGTCGACTACGTCCACGGACGCCTGGGCCAGAGCTGAGCGCCCTGAGCGTCGCCGACCCGATCGCCTCGCTCGCCGAGCGCCTCGGCCACCGGTTCCACGACACCGGGCTCCTGGCGCGCGCCGTCTGCCACCGCAGCTGGTGCGCCGAGAACCCGGGCGGCGAGTCGAACGAGCGCCTCGAGTTCCTCGGCGACGCCGTCCTCGGGCTGATCGTCGCCGACCACCTCTTCGGCGCCTACCCCGAACACGACGAGGGGTGGCTGTCGCGCTCGCGCTCGTCGGTGGTGCGGGCCAGCGCGCTGGCCGACATGGCCACCGAGCTGCACCTGGGGGAGGCGCTGCTGCTGGGCAAGGGCGAGGACACCTCCGGGGGCCGGGAGAAGCCGTCGATCCTCGCCGATGCCCTGGAGGCGGTGATCGGCGCGGTGTACCTCGACGGCGGCTGGGCGGCGGCCGAGGAGCTGGTGATGGCCCTGGTACGGGGCCGGATCTCGGACCTTCCCGGCGGCCAGGGAGACCAGGACGACAAGAGCCGGCTCCAGGAGCTGACGACCCGCCGGCTGCACCAGCCCCCGCACTACACCGTCGAGGAGACCGGCCCCGAGCACGACAAGACGTTCCGCGCCGAGGTGGTGCTGCTGGGTCGCACCTGGGGGGAGGGCACCGGTCGCTCCAAGAAGCAGGCCGAGCAGATCGCCGCCCGGGCAGCCCTGACCGCCCTCACCGCCGAGCTCGAACCCGACGGGGGCGCGCCGGCGGTGCCCGGCGCGCCCCCCCTGCGCCTGGCCCCGCCGGCCCCGCCGGCCGGAATCGAAGAGGCCACCGATGGCTGAGCTGCCCGAGGTCGAGACCCTCCGCCGCGACCTCGACCGCGAGGTGGTCGGCAAGAAGATCAAGACGGCCGAGGTGCTGGGCCGAGCGGCGGTCACCCGGCTGCCCAAGAAGCAGTTCACCGCCCGGCTCGAGGGAGCGAAGATCACCGGCGGGGAGCGGCGGGGTCTGCTCCTCACGCTCAAGCTCGACACCGGTGACCTCCTGGTGTTCGACCTCGGCGACGGCGGCCAGCTGCTCCGGGCGTCGGCCCGGGAGCCGGTCGCCAAGGGCACCCGGGTGGTGCTCACCTTCACCCAGGGCGGTCAGCTGCGCCTGCTGGATGCCGGCGGCGGGCTCGACGTGTGGGTCACCACGTCGGACGAGCTGCTCACCGAGGTGCCAGGCCTGACCGAGCTGGGTCTCGACCCCCTCGACGAACCGATCTCCTGGACCACCTTCGGCCAGCTCCTGCTCCGCCGGCGGGCCAAGCTCAAGACCATCCTCACCGATCCCACCGCGGTGGCCGGCCTCGGCCCGGTGTACTCCGACGAGATCCTCCACGCCGCCGGCCTCCGCCACGACCGGGTGTCGAACGGCTTGTCGTCCCAGGAGATGCGCCGGCTGTACCGGGCCCTGGTGGAGACCCTCCACGAGGCGGCCAAGCACCGGGGCTCCACCCTGGCCGACGGCCACTACCACGACCTCGCCGGCAAGCCCGGCGACTACCAGGGCGAGCTCAAGGTCTACGAGCGCGACGGCCAGGCCTGCAAGCGGTGCCGGGCGGTGGTCACCAAGGCCAAGGTGGGCGGGCGCACCATCTACTTCTGCCCCGAGTGCCAGGTCTGATCATCACCGAGGGGCTGGTGGGAGGCGGATAACGTCGCTCCGATGGCCTTGGCCGTGGGGGCAGCGTGTTCCTGAAGACGTTGACGCTCAAGGGCTTCAAGTCCTTCGCCGAGGCCACGTCGTTGGACATGGAACCCGGCGTCACCGTCGTCGTCGGACCCAACGGCAGCGGCAAGTCCAACGTGGTGGACGCCGTGGGATGGGTGCTGGGCGCCCAAGCGCCGAGCGCGGTGCGGTCCCAGAAGATGGACGACGTCATCTTCGCCGGCACCGCCAAGCGGCCGGCCCTGGGCCGGGCCGAGGTGTCGCTCACCATCGACAACGCCGCCGGCCTGCTGCCCATCGACCTCACCGAGGTCACCATCACCCGCACGCTGTTCCGGTCCGGGGACAGCGAGTACGCCATCAACGGCGTGCCCTGCCGGCTGCTCGACATCCAGGAGCTGCTGTCGGACTCGGGGGTCGGCCGGCAGCAGCACGTGATCATCTCCCAGGGCCAGATCGACGCCGTGCTCAACGCCCGCCCCGAGGACCGCCGCCTCGTCATCGAGGAGGCCGCCGGCGTGCTGAAGTTCCGGCGCCGCAAGGAGAAGGCCGAACGGCGGTTGGCCGCCACCGAGGGCAACCTCACCCGGCTGTCCGACCTCTTGCGCGAGGTGCGCCGCCAGCTCCGGCCGCTGGAGCGCCAGGCCGACGCCGCCCGCCGCCACGGCGCGGTGGTGGGCGAGCTCACCGCCCTGCGGGTGCACCTCGCCGGCAAGGACCTGGCTCGGCTGCGCGCCCGCCTGGCCGAGGCCGAGCACGCCCGGCAGGAGCTGGCCGGCGAGGAGCGCGCCACCCGGGCCGACCTGGCCCACCTCGACACCGAGGTGCTGGCCACCGAGGCGAGGCTCTCGGCCATGGGCGGCGACGACCTCGGCGACGCCCTCGTGCGCTTCGAGTCGCTGCGGGAGAAGGGGCGCGGGCTGGCGTCGCTGCTGGCCGAGCGCCGCCGGGGCATCGAGCGCGATCGGGGGCGTCGGTCGGCGCGGCCGTCATCGCCTCCCTCGAGGCCGAGGCCGCCCGCCTGGCCGCCGAGGTGGCCGAGGTGGGCGCCGAGGCCGAGGCCCTGGCGCCGGAGGCCGAGCGCCTGGCCGCCGACGAAGAGGCGTTGGCCGCCGCCGGGCCCGCTACTCGTCGGACTGGGAGGGCGTGGAACCGGCCGCCCCCGGTGGTCGCGTGGTGGAGGTGCGCGGCGAGCTGGGCGCGCTGCGCTCGGGCGTGGAGCGCGACGGCGCCGAGGTCGGCCGGCTGCGCAGCCGCCTGGCCGCCCTCGACGAGAAGGCGGGCCGCCTCGCCGCCGAGGCCGAGCATCTCGCCGCCGACCGGGCGGCGGCAGAGGCCGCCCGTGACCCCCTGGCCGCCCGCCTCGCGGGTGCGACCGAGGCCCGGGCGGCGGCCGAGCAGCGGCTGGCGGCGGCCGAGGAGGCCCGGCGGTCGGCCGACGCCGCCCACCACACCTGGGTGGCGCGGGTCGACGCCCTCACCCTCACCCTGGACCAGGCCCCGGCCCGGGGCCGGCTGGGCCCGGCTGGCAGCCGTCGCGGGGGTGCTGGGCTCCCTGCTCGACGTGGTGGACATCGACGCCGGTTTCGAGGCCGCCTTCGAGGCCGCCGCCGGCGACGCCCTCGCCGCCGTCGTGGTCGAGGGTCCTGATGTCGCCCGTCGCGCCATCTCCGCCCTGCTCGACGGGGATGCCGCTGGAGCCGTACTGCCCCTACCGGACGAGCCGACGTCCTCGGTTCCGATGACGGGGTTGCGCGCTCACGTCCGGGGCACCCGGCCCGGGGTGGACGCCCTCCTCGACCGCCTGGTGGGCGCCACCGCCCTCGTCGACGCCTGGCCCGAGGCCCTCGACGTGAGCGGTGCCGACCCGGCCGCCGCGGTCGTCACCCGCGCCGGCGACCGCTTCGGGCCCACGGGCTGGCGGGTGGGGGCGGTGGGGGCCGGCGCCACCGGCGCCGCCCTCACCGAGGCCCGGGCCCAGGCGGAGCTGGCCACCGTCGCCGCGGCGCGCGCCGAGCAGCAGGTGGCCGCGGCCCGGCAGGCGGTCGATGGCTCCCGTCGGGTGGAGACCGAGGCGCAGCGGTCGGTGGACGCCAACGACGCTGCCGTCCACGCCCTCGTCGACGCCGTCGCCAGGGTCGAGGCCGAGAAGGGAGAGGGCGGGGCCGAAGCCGACACCCTGCGGGCCCACCTCGCCGACCTGGAGCACCGGGTGGCGGGCGAGGCGGACCGGCTGGCCGAGCTGGAAGCCGCGCTGCCCGGCCTGGAGGCGGCCGAGGCCGACGCCGCCGCCCAGAGCCGGGCGGTTGCCGAGGCCCGTAGCCGGCTCGAGGAGCAGGCGGCCACGGTGGGCTCGCGCCGCCGCGACCTCGAGCTGAGGTCCGCCGGCCTGGCCGAACGGCGCCAGTTCCTCGACCGCCGCCGCGCCGAGGTGGAGGAGCGGCTCTCGAACCACGTCGCCGAGCGGCGCTCGGCCGAGGCCCGCCGGGTGGAGCTCGATCAGCGGGCACTGGCCACCGACCGCCTGTCCGCCCTGGTCGCCAGCCGGCTGGCGGTGGTGGAGGCGGAGGTGGCGTCACTGCGTGAGCGCCGGCGGCGCCAGTCGGAGGCGGCCCGGGAGGTGGCGGCCGGCCTCGACGCCCTGCGCCGACGCCGGAGCGCGGCCGAGCAGGCGCTCATGGAGGGCCGCGAGCGACTGCAGCGCGCCGAGCTGACCGAGACCGAGACCACGCTGCGGATCGAGGCGGCGGTGGAGGCCTTGCGGCGCGACCTCGACACCGAGCCCGAGGCGGCGATGGCCGCCACTCTCCCCGAGGGGTTCGACCACCCTTCGCCGGTGGGTCGTGTGCGTGAGCTCGAACGCGAGCTCCGGCTCATGGGACCCATCAACCCCCTGGCGCTGGAGGAGCACACCGCGCTGGTCGAGCGCCACGACTTCCTCTCGGGCCAGCTCGAGGACGTGAAGTCCTCGCGCCGCGACCTGGGCCGGGTCATCCGCTCGATCGACGCCGAGATCGTGAACGTCTTCGCCGCCGCCTACGCCGACGTGGCCGTCAACTTCGAGCGCCTCTTCGAGACGCTGTTTCCCGGGGGCAAGGGGAGCCTGCGCCTCACCAACCCCGAGGACCTGCTCGGCACCGGCATCGAGCTGGAGGCCAAGCCGTCGGGGAAGAACGTGAAGAAGCTCTCGCTGCTCTCCGGCGGGGAACGCTCGCTGACCGCCCTCGCCTACCTGTTCGCCGTGTTCCGGGCCCGGCCGTCGCCCTTCTACGTGATGGACGAGGTGGAGGCCGCCCTGGACGACGTGAACCTGCACCGGTTCCTCGAACTCGTCCACGAGTTCCGGAGCGAGGCCCAGCTCATCATCGTGACCCACCAGAAGCGCACCATGGAGGCGGCCGACTGCCTCTACGGCGTCACCATGGCGCCCGGCGGTTCGTCGCAGGTGGTGTCCGAGCGGGTGACCTCACCCATCGGCTGAGCGGGCTGAGTCGCCGAGCCGCGCCTCGGACTCGCGGGACGCGTGGCCGTAGATCCCCTTGGCCATGAGGGAGGACTCCGCCTTGCGGCGCTCGGCGTAGATCTCGGCGCGGGCACCGTGGGCCGGGCGGCTCTCGGGGTCGGCCTGGGCGGCCAGCTCCACCAGCTGGCACGCCAGGCGAAGGTCGCCGCCGTCGGCCACCTCCCGGGCCCGAGCGGCCAGCGCGTCGGCCCCGCCGGCGAGGGCCGCCACCTCGGCGGCGAAGGTGGCGTCGGGGGCCGGCTTGAGGTGGCTGGGGTTGCCGTCGTACCAGCCGCCGTAGAGGCGCCAGACGTTGTGGATCACGAACTCCGGCTCGTCGTAGAGCGGCCGCAGGTAGGGCCGGCCCAGGAGGTGGTCGGGCACCCGCACCGAGTGGACGATCGTGTCGAGCCGCTCACCGGCGTTCATCTGTTCGAGCACGTCGGCGACGAGCTGCTCGAGGGCGCCGGCGACCTCGGTGAGCACGCCGGCGATGCGGTCGCGCCCGGCGATGGGCAGCCCGTGGGCGGGCAGGAACAGCTCGGGCTCGCGGGCCACCATCTCCCGGAGGGCAGCGGCCCACTCGGTTGGGTAGCGCTGCACCTTCTGGGGGTTCCCGGCGTTGGGGAAGTTCCATATGAGGAAGTCGCCCGAGCAGATGGCCCGCGGCGCGGGGACCCACGCCCACAGGTGGTCGTCGGTCTCCCCGCGCCCGTGGTGCAGCTGGAAGCGAGCGTCGCCCACCTCCACCTGCAGGCGGTCGGTGAAGGTGACGTCGGGGTCGAGGTGGTCGGCCGGCAGGAACCGGGCCGGCCCGCCGATGCCGAGCCCGGCGGCGGCCGCTCCGCGACCGAACTGGCGCAGGTTGATGGTGCGGTTGTAGCCGTCGGTCAGGTCGTAGCGGTCGAAGCGGGCGGGCACGTTGGCGTGGGCGATCACCCGGGGGCGGCGATGGCCTCGCTGCTCGGCGTCGGCCGCCAACGCGCCGCTGCCGCCGACGTGGTCGACGTGGCCGTGGGTGTAGAGGATGGTGTCGATGGGCGCCCCGGACCACCCCCGCAGTGAGGCGACGACCCCGTCGGCGGTGAGGGCGCCGCTGGTGTCGAACACGACCAGGCCCGCCTCGGTGGGGAAGATCACCACGTGGGAGAACGACTCGATCATGGCGATGCCGTCGGCCACCTCGGAGAGCTCGTTGGTGACCCGGTTCACCGGTTCATCGGTGATGCCCTCGTCGATGATGCGGGCCGAGAGCTCGAGCAGGTCGGGCATGGCCGGAGCCTATTGACGCTCGGCGGCGTAGAGGATTGTGACGTACGGGCGGGTGACGGTCCCACCGAACTCGTCGTTGGCCAGGGCTTCCAACTCGTCGAGGAAGGCGGCGCGGTCGCGCTCGGGGAGGGCGTTGGTGGGGGAGTAGGTGGCGAACAGGCGGCGCAGCTCGGCGGCGGTGTGCACCCCCTCCCACGGGTAGCGGCGAACCTCCACAGGACCGAACCGGCCGCTGCGGTCGAGGTCGGCCGCCCGCTCGGCCAGGGCCAGAGCGGTGTGGGCGCCGCTGGTGTGGTGGTTGGCCGGCTGCCACCGCTCGAACAGGGGAAGGGCAGCCTCGTGGAACGGATCGGGCCGGTCGGGGTCTCCGTACACGTGCCACCACAGCGCGATCCACCCGCCGGGGCGGAGGGCGTCGGCCACCTTCGACAGGGCGGCGTCGGCGTCGAGCCAGTGGAAGGCGGTGGCCGACACGGCCAGGTCGAACCGCCCCGGCGGAGGCGACCAGTCCTCGAACGCCGAGGTCACCACGTCCACCCGGTCGAACCGGGGCAGGCGCCGGCGGGCGAGGGCAGCCAGCGACGGGCCCAGCTCCACCGCGACGACCGAAGCGCCGCGCTCGGCCAGATCCTCGGTGGCCTGCCCGGAGCCGCACCCGACCTCCAGCACCCGGGTTCGGGGGCCGAGTCCGCACACCGACGCAAGGTCGTCGTAGAGCGCCTCGGGGTAGCCGGGGCGGGCGGCGTCGTAGTCGTCGGCCACGGCGTCGAACCCGAGCCGGCGATCGGTCACCGAACCCAGGAGCCGAGCCGGTAGGCGAGGCGACCAGTCAGCACGGCGCTTGAGTGCGGCGCAGCCGCACCGCTTGCCTGGACGACGGCTCGACCTTTCCGCACACCCCCTTAACCTAGGGCAGGCGGCTGAACCAGAGCAGCGACATCAACGAGCTGGCGAACAGGAACAGCAGCCCAATGCCCACGAACCACAGCACCAGCTCCCGGAACTCGATGACGAAGCCCACCGACGAGCCGATGTCCTTGTAGGCCTGCTTCAGCTCCTTCTCGGTGGCGGCGGTGAACGCCTTGCCGCCGGTGTCGTCGGCGATGCGCTCGAGGGCGGGACGGTTGACCTTCACCGGGGTCGGCACCATCTCACCGAACTCGTTGGGCACCTCGATGTAGCCGTTGTCGGTGCCGAAGGCGATGGTGGTCACCGGCACCTTCTGGCGCTGGGCCTCACGGCTGGCGACCGCGTCGGGACGGCCGACGGTGGTCTCGCCGTCGGACATGAGCACGATGCGGGCCGGCACCTTCTCCTTGGAGTCCTCGGCCTTGGGCGCCTGCTTGATGGCGGCCAGGCTGGCGTAGATCCCCTCGCCTATGGCCGTTCGCTCCGCCAGCTCGAGCCCGTCCACCGCGTTCTTCACCGCCTGTCGGTCGGTGGTCGGCGTGGACAGCACCTGCGCGCTCCCGTTGAACGACACCAGGCCCACGTTGATCTTGGGCGGGATGATGTCGAGGAACACCTTGGCCGCCCGCTTGGCGGCGGCGATGCGGCTGGGGGCGACGTCGTCGGCCTTCATGGACAGCGAGGTGTCGATGGCCAGGATGACCGTGGCCCGCTCCCGGGGGACCTTCTCCTCGCGGGCGGGACGGGCCAGCGCCAACACCAGGGACGTGAGCGCCAGCAGCATGGCCACGGCGGGCAGGTGGCGACGCCACCCCGGACGGCTGGGGGCCACGCTCTCCAGCAGCTCCAGGTTGGTGAAGCGCACCGCGTAGCTCCGGCGGCGGGCCGAGGTGACCCCGTAGGCCACGGCCAGGGCGAGCACCACGGCCAGGAGCCATAGGCGGCTGGGGGCGAGGTAGGTGACGGCGATCATCGGGGACGCTGCCCGGCCGTGCCCCGCACCCGCTCACGACGGGCGGCGACGAAGTGGACCAGATCGAGCAGCCAGTCGCGGTCGGTGCGCAGCTGGAGGTGGTCGGCCCCGGCGCGGCGGATGCGCTCGGCGATGGCTGCCCGCTGGGCGGCAGCGGCTGCCGCGTAGCGCTCCCGGAGGCGGGGGTTGGAGGTCTGCACCTCGTGCAGGTCGCCGGTGCGCGGGTCCACCAGGCGCAGCACGCCCACCGCCGGCAGCTCCAGCTCCCGGGGGTCGACCACCTCGATGCAGAGGGTCTCGTGGCGGGCCGACAGGCGCCCGAGCGGGCGCTCCCAGGTGGCCTCCCCCAGGAAGTCCGACACCACCACGGCCAGGCCGCGGCGCCGACCGCTGGCCCCGAGGCGGCTGATGCCGGCGGCCAGGTCGGTGCGGCCCTGCTCGCTGCGCTCAGCGGTGACGAGTCGGTGGAGCAGGGCCATCAGGTGGTCCTTGCCCCCACGGGCGGGCACCGTGACCGGCCCGCCGGGGCCGAGCAGCACGCCGCCGATGCGGTTGCCGGTGCGGTTGGTGAGGAAGCCGACCGCGGCGGCACCCGAGACGGCCAGGTCGCGCTTCTCGCAGAACGCGGTGCCGAAGTCGAGCGACGGCGACAGGTCCACCAGCAGCCAGGTCTCCAGCTCGCGGTCGGCGATGGTCTCCCGCACGTAGGGCTCCTGGAGCCGGGCGGTGACGTTCCAGTCGATGCGCCGCACGTCGTCGCCGGCCTGGTAGGAGCGGGTCTCGCCCAGTTCCGAACCATGGCCCGGCACCAGGCCGATGTAGTCGCCGTGGAGGAGGCCGTCGAGACGTCGGCTGATCACCAAGTCGAGCCGGCGCAGGACCTCGTCGGGACGGCCGCCCGAGGCGGTGGGAGGGAGGTTGGCCGGTGCAGGCACAGGTGGCGGGCCTCAGGCCGTGCGCTGGTCGCGTCCGGCGGGGGACGGGGGCGCCTGGCCCCACTGGTCAGGGCCCCACTGGTCAGGGACGGTGTGGGTCGGCTCGGGCACCTGGCCACCCTGCTCGCGGGGAGCGATGCGGGGGGCGGGGACGGTGGAGAGCACCCGGGCCAGGATCTGATCGGTGGTGGTGCCGGCGGCGAGGGCCTCATAGGAGAGCATCAGGCGGTGGCGCAGCACGTCGGGTGCCACGTCGAACACGTCCTGGGGCAGGACGTAGTTGCGGCCCCGCATCAGGGCCAGCGCCCGGCCGGCGGCCACCAACCCGAGGCTCGCCCGGGGGCTGGCGCCGAAGGTGAGCAGCGGGGCGAGGTCCGAGAGGGTGTAGTTCTCCGGGTAGCGGGTGGCCAGCACGAGGGTGACGGCGTAGTCGACAACGGCCCGGTCGACGTAGACCTCCCGGGTGGCCCGCTGCAGGGCGACGAGCTGGTCGAGGGAGAGCACCTCGCTGGCCTCGGGCGGGCTCACGCCCATGCGGTAGACGATCTCCACCTCCTCGCCGGCGGTGGGGTAGCCCACCACGATCTTCATCAGGAACCGGTCGCGCTGGGCCTCCGGGAGGGGGTAGACGCCCTCGGACTCGATGGGGTTCTGGGTGGCGAGCACGAGGAACGGCTCGGGCACCGCGAAGGTGGTGCCGCCGATCGACACCTGATGCTCGGCCATCACCTCCAGCAGCGCCGACTGCACCTTGGCCGGGGCCCGGTTGATCTCGTCGGCCAGCACGAAGTTCACGAACACCGGGCCGAGCTCCACGTCGAAGGTCTCCTTCGACGCCCGGTAGATCCGGGTGCCCATCACGTCGGCCGGCAGCAGGTCGGGGGTGAACTGGATGCGGGCGAAGGACCCGCCCACCACGGTGGCGAGGGTCTCGGCGGCGAGGGTCTTGGCCAGCCCCGGCACCCCCTCGAGCAATGCGTGGCCGCCGGCCAGCAGGCACACCATCAGGCGCTCGATCGGGCGGTCCTGGCCCACGATGACCTTCTTCACCTCGAAGAGGGCGGTCTCGAGCAGCTTGGCGTCGGGCGTCGCGCTGGCGGCGGGCATGGCGGTCAGGGTACGGGCTGGGCGCGGCGGCTCCCGCGCGCGCCGACGGGGAACCCTCCCCGGACGAACCTAACGTGGCGGCATGCGGCTGCTGGTGGTGGAGGACGAGGTCGACCTGGCCGACGCCGTCGCCCGCGGCCTGCGCCGGGAGGGCTACGCGGTGGACGTGGCCCACGAGGGCGAGGACGCCCTCGAGCGCCTCGGCCACACCGCGTACGACCTCGTCTGCCTGGACCTCAACCTGCCCGACGTCGACGGGCTCGACGTGTGTCGCCGGCTGCGCACGGATCCCCGGTTCACCACCGCCCCGGACCAGGCCGCGCCCCGGGTGCTGATGCTCACCGCCCGCGACAGCACCGCCGACCGCGTCGGCGGTCTCGACGAGGGGGCCGACGACTACCTGGTCAAGCCGTTCTCCTTCGCCGAGCTGTCGGCCCGGGTGCGGACCCTCCTGCGCCGCGACGCCGGCCGCCACGGCGCCGAGGTCCGGGTCGGGGACCTGCGCCTCGACACCAGCCGGTTCGAGGCCTGGCGGGGCGACCAGGCCCTCGACCTCACCGCCAAGGAGTTCGCCCTCCTGCGCTACTTCATGACCCACGCCGGCGAGGTCCTGTCCCAGGAGCACCTGCTCGAACACGTGTGGGACGAGCACGCCGACCCCTTCACCAACACGGTGCGGGTCACCGTGGGCACCCTGAGGCGCAAGCTGGCCGACGGTGGAGCGGGCTCGGCCATCGAGACGGTGGTGGGGCGCGGCTATCGCCTGCGTGACGACGGGCCACCCTGATGGCGGTGCCGGCGACCGACGAGGCGCCCTTGGTGGGGGTCCGCAGGGCGGAGCTGGCGGCGCGCCACCTGCCGGAGTGGATGGGCTCGGTGCGCTTCCGCCTCACCGCCCTCTACTCGCTGGTGCTCTTCGGCCTGGCCGCGCTGGTGGTGGGCGGGATCTACCTGGCGCTGGCCTCGCGGCTCGACGACGAGCCGATGTCGCGCGACTTCACCATCGTGCGGACCATGCCGGGCCCCGACGGCAACCCCGTGGTGGTGGACCGCAACAGCGTCCGCATTGACTACCGGACCTTCGAGCAGCGGGTCAACCAGCGCTCCCTCCAACTCCTGCGCAGCTACTCCTTCGGTGCGTTGGCCCTGCTGTTCCTGTCCAGCCTGGTGGTGGGCTGGGTCGTGGCCGGGCGGGTGCTGGCCCCCATCGACCGCATCACCGCGGTGGCCCGGGACATCCAGGCCACCGACCTCTCGCGGCGCATCGCGCTGTCCGGGCCCTCCGACGAGCTCAAGGACCTGGCCGACACCTTCGACGGGATGCTGGCCCGCATCGACGACGCCTTCGAGAACCAGCGGCGGTTCATCCAGGAGGCCAGCCACGAGCTGCGCAACCCGCTGGCGGTGATCCGCACCAACCTCGACGTGGCCCTCGCCGACCCCGACGCCGACCCCGAGGACCTGCGCCGCACCGGTGAGGTCGTGCGCCGCACCGCGGAGCGCATGTCCCACCTGGTCGACGACCTGCTCGTCTACGCCCGCCAGGGGAGCACCGTCCGCCAGTTCGAGCCGGTCGAGGTGGGCCCGGTGGTGGCCGATACCGTCGCCGAGTTCGCCGTGCTGGCCGCCGCCCGCGGCGTGCGGCTCGATGCCGACCCGTCGACCGACGGCCGGGCGGTGGGGCTCGACGTGGTCGGTGACCGGGTGGCGCTGCGCCAGGCCCTGGCCAACCTGTTGGCCAACGCAGTGCGCCTCGCCCCGCCGGGCACGGCCATCTCCGTGTCGGCCGGGCGCCAGGAGGCGCCCGACGCCGACGCGGGAGAGGCGTCGAAGGTGTGGGTGTCGGTAGCCGACGAGGGGCCGGGGATCCCCGAAGCGGAGCGCGATCTCGTCTTCCAGCGGTTCTGGCGGGGCGACGGCCGGCGGGCCCGGGGCGAGGGGCGCAGCGGCCTCGGCCTCACCATCGTCCGCCAGATCGCCGAGAGCCACCGCGGCGAGGTCCGCCTCGAGGCCAACGACCGGGGCGGCAGCACCTTCACCATCTGGCTCCCCGCCGCCCTCCCGTAGGCTCCGCAGCCACATGGAACCGATGCTGATCGTGCTGCTGGCCGTGCTCGTGCTGGGCGGGGCGACCGCCGCCTTCCTCGTCAGCACCCGTCGCCGGCGGGGCCCGGAGCTCGAGCCGCCCGGGCGCACCGCCACCCTGCCCCGGCCGGGCCCCACCGCGACGCCCGCCGCCGGGACCGATCTGGCCGACGCCGATCTGGCCGACGCTGACCTGGCCGACGTCGATCTGGTCGAGCCGCCGGGGGAGGCGCCCCCGGCCGAGCCCGAGGTGATCGCCCCGGTCCGGCCCAGCTTCCGGGACCGGCTGGCCCGGGCCCGCAGCACCTTCTCGGGCTACGTCGGCTCGATCCTCGGCCGCGACCGGATCGACGAGGAGACCTGGGACGACCTCGAGGAGGCGCTCATCCGGGCCGACGTGGGGGTGGGCCCCGCCTCGGAGCTGCTCGACTCGGTGCGGGCCCGGGTGAAGGAGGAGGGCCTGGCCGACGGCGCCCAGCTGGTGGAGGCGGTGAAGACGGAGATGAAGGCCCGCCTGGCGGTGGCCGATCGCACCCTCGCCGCCACCGAGGGCGCCACCGACGTGTGGCTGTTCGTGGGCGTCAACGGCGTCGGCAAGACCACCACCATCGGCAAGGTGGCCAAGCGGGAGGCGGAGGTGGGCCGCACCATCGTGATGGCCGCGGGCGACACCTTCCGGGCGGCCGCCGCCGAGCAGCTCACCACCTGGGCCGAGCGGGCCGGGTGCGACATCGTGCGGGGCGCGGAGGGGGCCGATCCCAGCTCGATCATCTATGACGCCATCGAGCGGGCCGCTGCCCGTGGCGCCGACCTGGTGCTGGCCGACACCGCCGGTCGGCTGCACACCAAGAGCAACCTGATGGAGGAGCTGCGCAAGGTGAAGCGGGTGGCCTCCAAGCCCCCCGGCACCGTCAGCGAGACCCTCCTCGTGCTCGACGCCACCACCGGCCAGAACGGCCTCCAGCAGGCCCGCCAGTTCACCGATGCGGTGGACGTCACCGGAGTGGTGCTCACCAAGCTCGACGGGTCGGCCAAGGGCGGCATCGTCTTCGCCATCCAGTCCGACCTGGGGATCCCGGTGAAGCTGGTCGGCCTGGGCGAAACCGCCGATGACCTCGTGCCTTTCGACCCCGACGAGTTCGTCGACGCCCTCTTCTCGGAGTGAGAGGCTGAGCCGATGTTCCTGATCAAGTTGGTGTTCTCTCCGCTGCGCATCGCGCTGTTCCTCGTACGCCTGGTCGGATACAGCCGCTTCGGCCTCTTCCTCGTCGGCGTGGCCATCGGCCTGCTGTTCGCCCCCAGCACCGGTCGCGAGCTCCGCCAGGAGCTGGCCGATCGGATCGAGGCGCTCACGGGGGGAACCCCGGCACCGGCCTGAGCGTCGAAACCTCTGACCCCTCCACCGGAGGGGAGGAGGTTGACCCATGTCCAAGGCAACCGGGAGCCCCACGGCACGGCGGGTCATGCTGTGGGCCGTCGTGCTCGTGGTCCTGGGCGCGATGGTGGCCATCGCCCTCCGGGCCGACGACCAGCGCACGACCCTGCCGCTGGCAGTGGGCAATGCGACCATCGTCGCCCAGGCCGCCGCCGCCCCCGTCGGCGCCGTCCGCTACCGGGCGGGCGACGGCCTGCCCGCCCTCGACGGAGAGGCACCGGCCTACCGGCTGGATGGGCCCGGGGAAGCGGCGGTGGCCCGCCTCGCCGACGCCCTCGGGCTGGGGGAGCGGTTGCAGCGCGACGCTTCGGGGTGGATAGCGGTCGACGGTGAGCGCATCTTGGGGGTGGCCGACATCTACGGGGGGCTCTGGGAGTACTCCGTTGGCGGTCCCGACGGCACGGTGGGCAGCGGGAGGGTCGAGCCGGACGGGTCCCTTCCCGCACCGGACCCCCGCGCCGAGCCGGCGGCCCGCCGATTCGTCGAGCGGGCCGGGCTGGCGCTGGCGGGCGCGGACGTGATGGTGACGGCGGGCGAGCCCACCATGGTGCACTTCCATCCCCGCGTCGGTGACCTCGCCACCGTTAACGCGTCGACGACGGTGGCGGTGGACGCCGCCGGACAGGTGGCCTTCGCCTCCGGGCTGCTCGGCGAACCGGAGCCGGCCGGCACCTTCGCCCTGGTGGGCACCGGTCCAGCCATCGACCGGCTGAACCGGGGCCGGGGCCTCGGACTACCGGTCGGGCCGCTCCCGGGGCCCGTACGGCCCTCGTCGGACCCCAACGGACCCGAGACCACCATCCCGGGTAGCGGGGGAGCAGGAGGGACCGGATCGAGCGGCGCGGAACCGGGCTCCACCGGCCCGGCCGAGGGCCCGGCCACGACATTCCCGTCCACCACCGGAACCGTGCCGCCGGAGGGCTCACCGGGCTCGGGCGGTCCTTGCGCCCCGGAGCCCGCGCCGCCACCCTCGAAGGCGCCGCCGACGACGAACGCCAACGACATGCCCACCTGCGTTCCCCCGGACGAACCGCCACCCCCGCCGCCCTGCGACGGCGACGGCGCCCCGACCGCCTTCGACACGCCCTTCTGCGTTCTGCCGGACGAACCGCCACCCTCGCCGCCCTGCGACGGCACCGGCGCCCCGACCACCTTCGCCTGTGGGCCGGCCGAGCCCGGCCCAGGGGGTCCCGAGCCCATGCCGCCCGCCCCGGAGCCGGCGACGGTGACGGTCACCGACGCGTCGGTGGTGCTGGCCGTGATGCCCGGCCGAGATTCGTCCACCGCCTGGTTGGTGCCGGCGTACCAGCTCTCCGACGCGGAGGGCCCGGTGGCCGTCACCCTCGCCGTGGCCGACGACGCCGTCGACCTCGGCCCGCCCGGGCCGCGCCCCGAGCCGCAGCCCGCCCCCACCCCCACCCCCGAGACCGGCACCACCCCGCGACCACCGGCACCGTCGGTCCCGGCGGACCCGGCGCATCCGCCGATGACGACCACCGGCGGCTGACCCGCTCGAGCTCGAGGCCCCGGGCGGGCTTGGTGCTCCGGTAACATCGCCGCTCCATGTTCGACGCGCTGACCGACCGGTTCGAAGGCATCTTCCGGGGGCTTCGGGGCCGTGGCCGCCTCGGGGAGGCGGAGGTCGACGAGGTCCTCCGCGAGATCCGTCTGGCGCTGCTCGAGGCCGACGTCAACTTCAAGGTGGTCCGGGGCCTGGTCGCCCGCATCCGTGAGCGGTGCGTCGGCGCCGAGCTGCACGAGGCCCTGAACCCCGCCCAGCAGGTCATCGACATCGTCCACCAGGAGCTCATCGCCACCCTCGGCGGCGAGACCATCCGCATCACCTTCGCCCCGAAGCCCCCCACCGTCGTGCTGATGGCCGGCCTCCAGGGGTCGGGCAAGACGACCAACTCGGCCAAGCTGGCCCGCTGGTTCAAGCAGCAGGGCCGCAACCCCCTCCTGGTGGGCGCCGACCTCCAGCGCCCCGCCGCCATAGAGCAGCTGCGCACCCTCGGCCGCCAGATCGACGTGCCCGTGGTCAGCAAGGACCTCACCTCCATCGGCGGGGAGGGCGGCGACCCGGTGGAGGTGGCCCGCCGCAGCCTGGAGGAGGCCCGCCGCCTGGGGCGCGACGTCGTGATCGTCGACACCGCCGGCCGGCTGTCCATCGACGCCGAGCTGATGGACCAGGTGCGCCGCATCGCCGAGGTCACCTCGCCCCACTACACGTTCCTCGTCGTCGACGCCATGACCGGGCAGGGCGCGGTCACCACCGCCGAGAACTTCCACGCCGCCCTCGCCCTCGACGGGGTGATCCTCACCAAGCTCGACGGCGACGCCCGGGGCGGCGCCGCCCTGTCGGTGAAGGAGGTGGTGGGCAAGCCCATCGCCTTCGCGCCCACCGGCGAGAAGCTGGCCGACTTCGACCTGTTCCACCCCGACCGCCTGGCCGGGCGCATCCTCGGCATGGGCGACGTGCTCACCCTCATCGACCGGGCCAAGGAGGCCTTCGACGAGGACGAGGCCGAGGCGGCGGCGGCCAAGCTCCTGGAGGGTCAGTTCACCTTCGAGGACTTCCTCGAGCAGATGCAGCAGGTCAAGAAGATGGGCCCTCTCGGAGGGCTGATCGGCATGCTGCCGGGCGTGCCGAAGGAGCTGCGCAACACCGAGATCGACGACAAGGAGCTCGGCCGGGTGGAGGCCATCATCCACTCGATGACCCTCGAGGAGCGCCGCCACCCGGACCTCATCGACGGCTCCCGTCGTTCCCGGATAGCCGCCGGCAGCGGTACCGACCCGTCCGAGGTCAACGCCCTGCTCCAGCAGTTCCGTGAGATGCAGAAGATGATGAAGCGCTTCGGCGCCACACCCGGCAAGCGCAAGGGCAAGAAGGGCAAGAAGGGCGGACGGGTCACGCCGAAGGGCAGGCCGATGGTCTCCGCCCCCGGCCTCGGAAGGACCGAGCTCAAGCTGCCGGGTTTGAACTGACCGCTCGCGGCGGGCAGCATTGCCGGTCGGTCCTCCCCGGGCCGACGCTCTCGACAAGGACGACACCGACGTGGCCGTGAAGCTCCGGCTGATGCGGATGGGCAAGAAGAAGCAGCCGACCTACCGGGTCGTCGCCGCCGACTCGCGGTCACCCCGCAACGGGCGGTTCATCGAGATCGTGGGCACCTACCAGCCGCGGCTCGACCCCTCTGGGCTCATCATCGACAACGCCAAGGCGGTCGACTGGTTGCGCAAGGGGGCCCGGCCCACCGACCGGGTGGAGAAGCTGCTGCGCATCTCCGGGGCGTGGGAGCACTTCGAGCAGGGCACCGAGCCGCCCGACGCGCCGGAGCAGGGTGCCGCGGACGCGTCCGTGGCCACCGCCGGCCCGCCCGCCGGCTCATGAGCGACGCCGAGGAGCAGGTCGCCGGCGAGCAGGCCCCGGCCGAGGGTGCACCTTCTGGCTCCGGTCCGGCGGCCAACGCCCAGGCCATGCTCGAGTACCTCGCCCGGGCGGTGGTGGAGGACCCCGACGCCGTCGAGGTCGACGTGGACGAAGGCCGCCGTGGCGTAGTCACCCTGAACGTCCACGTGGGCGACGGCGACATGGGGCGCGTGATCGGCAAGCGGGGCCGGGTGGCGCAGTCCATCCGCACCGTCGTGCGGGCCGCCGCCGTGCGCGACGGTGTCAACGTCGACGTCGAGTTCGTCGACTCATAGCTCCGTCCAGGTGCTGGAGGTCGGCAGGATCGACCGGGCCCACGGCCTCAAGGGTGAGGTGGTGGTCAGCCTGATCACCGACGTCACCGAGCGGCTGGCGCCAGGTTCGGTGCTGGAGACCGACGCCGGCCGGCTGGCGGTCGTGGCCGCCCGCCCCCACCAGCACCGGTGGATCGTCAGCTTCGTCGGCGTCGCCGATCGCGCCGCGGCCGACGCCCTTCACGGCATGGCGCTGCGGGCCGAGCCGCTGGAGGACCCGGACGCCCTCTGGGTGCACGAGCTGGTGGGCGCCGAGGTCGTCACCGTCGCCGGCGAGGTGTGTGGGCGGGTGGCATGGGTGGAGGACAACCCCGCCAGCCCGATGCTCGTCCTCGACGGTGGTGCGCTCGTGCCGGTGGTGTTCGTGGTGGACCAGTCCGGGCTCCCTGATCGACTGGTGATCGACCCCCCCGAGGGCCTGCTCGAGCTCGGTGCCTGAGCGTGCGGATCGACGTCTTCACGATCTTCCCCGAGATGGTCGAGGACTTCGCCGGTCGCAGCCTCCTCGGCAGGGCGAGGGAGGCGGGCCTGCTCGACGTACGGGTGCACGACCTGCGGGCGGGCACGGCTGATCCTCACCGCTCGATGGACGACGCCCCCTTCGGCGGTGGCGCGGGCATGGTGCTGATGCCCGAGCCCATCTTCACCGTCGTGGAGGCGGTGGAGCCGCCCCGACCGCTGCTGCTGCTGGGCCCCGGCGGTCGACGCCTCGACCAGGCCCGGGTCCTCGAGCTGGCCGCCAGCGAAGGCTTCAGCCTCCTGTGCGGGCGCTACGAGGGGGTCGACGAGCGGGTGCGAGCCCATCTGGTCGACGAGGAGCTGTCGATCGGCGACTACGTGCTGGCCGGGGGCGAGGTGGCGGCCATGGTGGTCGTCGAAGCGGTGGGGCGCCTGGTGCCCGGGGTCATGGGCAGCGCCGCCTCCGCCGACGAGGAGAGCTTCGCCGAGGGCCTGCTCGAGTACCCCCAATACACGCGGCCGGCGGAGTTCCGGGGCTGGGCGGTGCCCGAGGTGCTGCGCTCCGGCGACCACGCCCGCATAGCCCGGTGGCGGCGGGCGCAGGCGCTGGCCCGCACGCTCGCCTGCCGGCCCGACCTCATCGCCGCCCGCGGAGGGCTGAGCGCCGAGGACGAGGCGCTGGTGGAGGAGTTTCGGGCCGAAGGGGAGCTCGACTAGCGTTGCCGCTCGCCCAACGGTGCCGGTCGCCGTGTTCGGGCCCTCCCTCCCGCCCCCGCCAGGACGCCCGCGCCATGCACCGCACCGACCTCATCGACGCCCAGACGGCCAAGCCGGCGGACCAGATCCCCTCGTTCGCGCCGGGCGACACCCTGAAGGTCCACGTGCGGGTGGTGGAGGGCAACAAGGAGCGGATCCAGGTCTTCCAGGGCGTGGTGATCCGTCGCCAGGGCTCGGGCATCCGCGAGACCTTCACCGTGCGCAAGCTGAGCTACGGCGTGGGCGTGGAGCGCACCTTCCCGCTCCACACCCCGATCGTCAGCACCATCGAGGTGGTCTCCCGCGGCGCTGTCCGCCGGGCCAAGCTGTTCTACCTCCGCGACCGCATCGGCAAGGCGGCGAAGGTCAAGGAGAAGCGCTAGCTCCGGGCGGTAGCGCCCCGGCGGACGCCTAAGGTCTGCCCATGACGCCTGACGATCTCGAGCGCTACGAGGCTGAGATCGAGCTCCACCTCTACAAGGAGTACAAGGACGTCTGCCCCATGTTCACCTACGTGGTGGAGACCGAGCGGCGCTTCTACCTGGCCAACAGCGTCCAGTGCACGGTGCACGACGCCGACGGTCGCACCCACACCGAGCTGGAGCTGCGAGACGTGTGGGTCTGGGACATGTACCGCCAGACGCGCTTCGTGGCGTCGGTGCGGGTCGTCACGTTCAAAGACGTGAACATCGAGGAGCTGCCCCGCCCCGACATCCTCCCGTGACCCAGGGGCGCCTACGGCTGGGAGCGGCAGGTGAGGCCCAGGCCGCGGCCTGGTACGAGGCCCATGGGTACCGGATCCTGGCCCGGAACTGGCGGTGCCCTGACGGCGAGCTCGACCTGGTGCTCGACCGCGACGGCACGGTCGTCTTCTGCGAGGTGAAGACCCGCACGTCCGACGCCTTCGGCGTGCCCGCCGAGGCCGTCACCGTCGCCAAGCAGCGCAAGCTGCGACGGTTGGCGGCGCGCTGGCTGGAGCAGGCGCCGGCGCGACCCCGCGAGCTCCGCTTCGACGTCGCCGCGGTGCTCGGCGGGCGCCTCGAGGTGATCGAAGGCGCGTTCTGAGGTGATGTCAGCGAAGGCGCGGGTCGGCCCCGCGTCCGTGGTCAGCGGAGGCGGCCGGGCCGGCGGCGGGCCCGGTTGGCCCAGCAAGGGTGGTGCCAGTGGCGGCGCAGGTCGGGCGCCGACGTCGGCACCACGACCACATGACCCGTGCCCGGATGGATGTCGCCGTTGCACCCCGGGCACGCGTAGACCTTGGTCGCCTGGTAGGGCTGGATGCGGCGCACCTGGACGTCGTCCACGCCGTCGAGGCCGTCGACGTCGTCGGCCGGTTCGGGCACGCTTCAGCCCAGGAAGGCCCAGGCGACCAGAGCCGCGCAGACGGCGAGGGCCACCGCTACCAGCCAGTAGTCAGCGGTGGTGCGGCGGTGCTGGCGAAACGGGTTGAGGCCCACGCCGTCAGTATCGTGCCGGCCGTGACCGAGCGCACGGTGGGAGAGTCGCAGTTCGACACCATCGGGGTGGAGCGCGAATCGGGCGTCGTCACCGTCACCCTCGATCGACCGGCCCGCAAGAACGCCATCAGCGGGACCATGTGGGACGAGCTGCTCGCCGCCTTCCGGGCCATCGCCGACGAACCCGCCGACCGGGTGGTGGTCGTGACCGGCGCCGGCGGCGCGTTCTGCTCCGGCGCCGACCTGTCCGACGCCTCGTCGCTCGGCACCCACTCGCTGACCAACATGCGCCACGTCGGCGACGTGTGTCTCGCCCTGCACCGCCTGCCCCAGCCCACCATCGCCAAGGTGAACGGCGTGGCCGCCGGGGCCGGGCTCAACCTGGCGCTGGCCTGTGACCTCGTCGTCGCCTCCACCGCGGCGCGCTTCTCGGAGATCTTCTCCCGACGCGGGTTGTCGATCGACTTCGGCGGGTCGTGGGTGCTGCCGAGGCTGATCGGCCTGCACCGCGCCAAGGAGCTGGCCCTGCTGGCCGAGATCATCGACGCCACCGAGGCCGACCGCCTCGGCCTGGTCAACCGCGTCGTGGACCCCGATGAGCTCGACCAGTTCGTGGCCGCATGGGCGGCCCGCCTGGCCACCGGTCCTCCGATCGCCCTCGGCCTCACCAAGCGCCTGCTCAACGACGGCCTCGGCCGCACCCTCGCCGAGGCGGTCGAGGACGAGGCCCGGGCCCAGTCGATCAACTTCGCCACCGACGACACGGCTGAGGCCATCTCCGCCTTCCTCCACAAGCGCGATCCGCAGTACCGCGGAAGCTGAGCGGGTCTCACCCGCGCCCGCCGGCTCCGCCCACGGTGCTGCGCCCTGACGGACGGCGCCGGCGCGCCGGCTGTCACACGTGGTGGATAGGGTGGCACCAACGCTCGAGGGCCGGCGACACGGCCTCCCCGGTGTCATCGTCCCGGCCCTGGTGGTCGGTGGGGGAGGAACCCATGCTGGCCATCATCCCGTCGGCCACCTTGTTGGGCGTTGACGGCCGGGCCGTCTCGGTGGAGGTGCACATCTCCAACGGCCTCCCCGGTTTCACGGTGGTGGGCCTGCCCGACGCCTCCTGTCGGGAGGCGCGCGATCGGGTTCGAGCTGCCCTGCTCTCGAGCTCGCTGCCCTGGCCACTGAAGCGCATCACGGTCAACCTGGCGCCGTCGGGCCTGCGCAAGGTCGGCAGCGGGCTCGATCTCGCCATCGCGGTCGGCGTCCTCGTCGCCTTGGGCGAAGTGCCCGAGGAAGCGGTGCGGGGGCTGGCCTTCCTCGGCGAGCTGGGCCTCGACGGCTCGGTGCACCCGGTCCCCGGCACCGTGCCCCTCGTCGACGCCCTGCCCGGCGACGTCGCGGTGCTGCCGGCCGCCTGCGCCGGCGAGGCCCGCTTGGTGGGCCGCCACCTGGTGCGGCCCATCGTCCGCCTCTCGGAGGTCGCGTTCGCCCTCCAGGGCAAGGCGTCGTGGCCCATCCACCCCGAGCCGCCGCCCGCGCCCCCGGCCCCGCCGCCGCCCGACCTCGCCGACGTCCGCGGCCAGCCCGTCGCCCGGCGCGCCATCGAGGTGGCCGCCGCCGGCGGACACCACCTCCTCCTCGTCGGCCCGCCCGGCGCGGGCAAGACCATGCTCGCCCAGCGGCTCCCGGGCGTGCTGCCTCGCCTCGAGCCGGCCGAAGCCCGGCTGGCCACGCGGATCCACTCGGCCGCCGGTGTCGCCCTGCCCCCCGGTGGCATCGTGGACCGGCCACCGTTCCGGGCTCCGCACCACTCGTCCTCCATGGTCTCCCTCATCGGCGGGGGCACGGCGTCGATGCGCCCGGGCGAGCTCAGCCTCAGCACCGGCGGGGTCCTGTTCCTCGACGAGCTCGGCGAGTTCCTGCCCTCGGCCCTCGACGCCCTGCGCCAGCCCCTGGAGGAGGGCTCCGTACGGGTGGCCCGGGCACGGGCCAGCCTCACCCTCCCGGCCCGGTTCCTGCTGGTCGCGGCCATGAACCCGTGCCCCTGCGGCGAGGCCGGCCGACCCGGTGCCTGCCGCTGCACAGAGGCCCACCGGGCTCGTTACCGCCGGCGGCTGTCGGGGCCGCTTCTCGACCGGTTCGACCTGCGGGTCGATGTCCACCGGCCCGACGTCGACGAGCTGCTCGGCGGGACCGGCGGTGAGCCCTCGGCGGTGGTGGCCGCCCGGGTAGCCGCCGCCCGGGCCCGCGCCGTGCGACGGGGGGTGGGCTGCAACGCCGATCTTCCCCCCGGACGCCTCGACGCCGAGGCACCGATGTCAGGGGGCGCCCGAGCCATGCTCGAGACCTCGCTGCGCCAGGGCCGCCTCAGCGCCCGGGGCCTGGCCCGGGTCCGGCGGGTAGCGCTCACCTTCGCCGACCTGGCCGGGCTGGACGGCCCGTTGCGGGCGGAGGAGGTCGGCCAAGCCCTCGCCCTGCGCTTCGACCCCGTGGGCCTCGACGCGGCGGCGGTGGCGTGATGGGCGGGTCGGCACCGGCCGGTGCCCCCCTGGCCGACGTCCTCCCGCCCGAGGCCTGGCTCGTAGCCCTGGCCGGGCTGCCCAAGATGGGCCCCGCCCGCCTACTGGCCCTCAGCCTGGTCGCGGAGCCGGAGGCGGCGTGGTCGTTGGTCGCCTCGGGCGGGTGCTCGGCCATCCCGGGCTCGTCCAGCGGATGGGCCCGGACCCGGCCAGCCTGGCCCGGGCCTGGAAGGTGGCCGCCGTCGGCACCGACGTCGCCGCTAGGTGGGTGGCGCACGCCGCCGTCACGGTGGCGGCCAGGGGGGCAGCCAACTACCCAGAGCCGCTGGCTACCGATCTCGAGCCGCCCGCCGTCGTGTTCCAACTCGGCTCCACCACCGTCCTGGACCGGCCCCGGGTGGCGGTGGTCGGCACCCGGCGCTGCACGCGCTACGGGCACGACGTCGCCGTCGAGCTGGGCCACGACCTCGCCGCCGCGGGCGTGGCCGTGGTCTCGGGCCTGGCCCTGGGCATCGACGGCGCCGCCCACCGGGGCGCGCTGGAGGCTGGTGGCGGTGGTGGCGCCCCGCCGGTGGGGGTGGTGGCCAGCGGTCTCGACGTCGTCTACCCCCGGAGGCACCGCGACCTCTGGCAGCAGGTGGCCGCCACCGGGTTGCTGCTGTCGGAGTGCCCCCTCGGCAGCTCGCCGGAAGGGTGGCGCTTCCCGGCCCGCAACCGGGTGATCGCCGCCCTGGCCGATGCCGTGGTGGTGGTGGAGTCACCGGGCAAGGGCGGCTCGATGTACACCGTCGAGCAGGCGCTCCGCCGCGACGTCCCCGTGCTGGCCGTTCCCGGCCCCGTGCGCTCGCCCGCCTCGGCCGGCACCAACCACCTCATCAGCGAGGGAGCCGTCCTCGTGCGCGACGCCACCGACGTGCTCATCGCCATCGGCGTCACCCCACCTCGCCGCCCCCGGACCGACCCGCGTCCGACCGCCACCGGCGAAGCCCGCACGGTGCTCGAGGCGCTGGGGTGGGAGCCGGCCACCCTCGACCAGCTCATCGCCCGCACCGGCCTCGCCCTCGGGCCGTTGTCGGTCGCCGTCGCCGGGCTGGAGGCCGACGGCTGGATCAGCCGTTCCGGGCCCTGGCTCGAGCGGATCTCGGGGCCCGCCCGATGAGGTGGCGGTGGAGCATGCCTCGGTGCTCAGGGAGCGGCTCGGTACGGTGGCTTCGTGGCCTGGCAGCTCGAGGCGTTCTGCTCCTCGCTCACAGGGGTCGCCCCGGCGACGGTGGAGGCCTACCGGAGCGATCTCGAGGGGTTCGTCGAGTGGGCCGGCCGTCTGGGCCTCGACCGGCCGGGCGCCGTCGACCGGCGCACGTTGCGCCGCTATCTCGCCTACCTCGCAACCCGTCGCCGGGCCAAGCGCACGGTGGCCCGCAAGACCTCGGCCCTCCGCCGCTACTTCGCCTGGTGCCGCCGCACCGGCCTGGTGGCCATGGATCCGTCGGTCGGCCTGTCCGCCCCCAGCGGCGAGGGGCGCCTGCCCCAAGTCCTGCGCCAGGACCAGCTCGACACCCTGCTCGACGGCGCACCGTCGCCCGCCCGCCCGCCGACGCCACCGCCGGCCGACGCCCGGGAGCGGGCCCTCTCGGCCCGCGACGACGCGGTGCTGGAGCTGCTCTACGGCAGCGGCCTCCGGGTGGGCGAGCTGTGTGGCCTGGCGGTGGGCGACGTCGATCGACGACGCGGCCGGATGGCGGTCTGGGGCAAGGGCGCCAAGCAGCGGGTGGTGCCGGTCAGCGAACCGGCGGTCGCCGCCCTCGGCCGCTGGCTGGAGGAGCGCGAGCGCCTGCTCGCTCCCGACACGCCGGCCGACACCCTCTTCGTGAACCGTCGGGGGCGGCCGCTCACACCCCGCGACGTCCGGCGCATCCTCGACCAGCGAGCCGCCGCCCCCACCCACCCCCACGCCCTCCGCCACACCTTCGCCACCCACCTGCTCGACGGGGGCGCCGACCTGCGGGCGGTGCAGGAGCTGCTCGGCCACGCCGACCTCGCCACCACCCAGATCTACACCCACGTCAGCAAGGAACGGCTCCGGCGCGTCTTCGACGCCACCCACCCTCGGGCCTAAGGAGCCGAGCCGATAGGCGAGGCGACCAGTCAGCACGGCGCCTGAGTGCGGCGCAGCCGCACCGCTTGCCTGGACGACGGCTCGACCTTCCCGACGCACCTTCTGAGCCCCGGCCGCACCGCGCTTCCCCCTGCGCCCCATCACTCAGGAGCCGCCCCGTGCGCCGCCCCGCCCCTCGCTCACCCGTGCCCATCATCGCCGGCGGCGCCGCGCTGGTCGTCGCCCTCCTCGTCGCCGCCGCGCCGGCCGCCGGCAGAGAGCGCCTCGACGGGCCACCGCGGCCGTACCTCCCACCGGTCGAGGCGCCCGTCACCGACCCGTTCCGCCCCCCTCCCACCCCCTACGCGGCCGGCAACCGCGGCCTCGAGTACGCCACCGTGTCCGGCACCCCCGTCCGGGCGGCGGCCGCCGGGGTGGTCACCTTCGCCGGGTCGGTCGCAGGTGGCCTCCACGTCACCGTCGCCCACCCCGACGGCATCCGCACGAGCTACTCGTTCCTCGCCAGCATCGCCGTCCGACGCGGGGCCACCGTCGGCCAGGGCCAGGTCCTCGGCCGCTCCGGCCGGCGGCTGCACCTGGGCGCCCGCCGGGGCGACACCTATCTCGACCCGGCGTCTCTGTGGGGCAGCCGCGGCCCACCGCGGGTGGCGCTGGTGCCCCTCGACGGTGCCGGTCCGACCCGACCACCACCCGGCCGCGCCCCGCGGAACGTGATGTGAGGTCAGCCCGCCCGCGGGCCATCAGCAGATGCGGTCCGTGGGCGGAGCTACACTCGTCCGTCGGCCCGGCACCCGCCGGTCCCTATCTCCATCTCCGCCCGGTTCCTCCCTCGGTCGCCCGCCCCTGGCGGGCGCTGGTCCCGGGTCTCGCCCAACCGAGGGGAAGGAGCCGTCGTGGCGCAGCCCGTCGTGACCATGAAGCAGTTGCTCGAAGCCGGTGTGCACTTCGGGCACCAGACCCGTCGCTGGAACCCGAAGATGAAGCGGTTCATCTTCGGCGACCGCGGTGGCATCTACATCATCGACCTCCAGCAGACGCTGCAGCGCATCGAGGTGGCGTACTCCTTCGTGCGAGACCTGGTCGCCGACGGTGGCACGGTGCTGTTCGTGGGGACCAAGAAGCAGGCCCAGGACCCGATCCAGAGCTACGCCGAGAAGTGCGGCATGCCCTACATCAACGAGCGCTGGCTGGGCGGCATGCTGACCAACTTCGAGACCATCTCCAAGCGTGTCGCCAAGATGCAGGAGTACCAGCGCATGCGCGACTCCGGCGAGTTCGAGGCCATGCCCAAGAAGGAAGCGCTGCTCATCAGCCGTGAGCTCGAGAAGCTCGAGCGCAACCTGGGCGGGATCCGCCGCATGGAGAAGCTGCCCGACGCGGTGTTCATCCTCGACACCAAGAAGGAGCACATCGCGGTCACCGAGGCCAACAAGCTCGGCCTGCCGCTGGTGGCGGTGGTCGACACCAACTGCGATCCCGACGTGATCCAGTACGTCATCCCCGGCAACGACGACGCCATTCGTTCGGGCACCCTGATGTGCCGGGTGATCGCCGACGCCGTCGAGGAGGGCCGGCTCATCGCCGGCAAGCGGGGCGGTGCACCGGTCGCCGCCCAGCGCAGTGCCGACGACGAGGCGCGCGTCGCCGCCCAACAGGCCGAGGCCCGCCGCCAGGCCTCGGCGGCCGCGGCCGAGCGCGAGGCACGGGTGGCGGCCGCCCGCTCCGGCCCGGCCTCGGAACCCGAGCCCGACGTCGTGCCCGAGCCCGAGGCCGACGTCGAGCCCGAGGCCGACTCCCGGCCCGCACCGGAGGCGGCCGCGTCGCCGGAGGCCGCGCCCGAACCGGCCGCCGCCCCCGCCGAGGCCGCTCCGAGCGAGTCGGCCTCGAGCTTGGAGCCGCCGTCCGGTGCCACGCCCGACCCCCACTCAGGCGTCGACGCCGAGCCGGCCGCCGAGGCGCCGCCGACCGCCGGCACCGACCCGATCGAGGAGCAGCAGAGCTGATGGCCGACATCACCGCCAAGGACGTCCAGCGCCTTCGCCAGGCCACCGGCGCGGGGATGATGGACGCCAAGCGGGCCCTGGAGGAGTGCGACGGCGATCTCGACAAGGCCGTGAAGTGGTTGCGGGAGAACGGGTTGATAAAGGCCGCGGCCCGCCTCGGCCGGGAGAACACCCAGGGAGCGGTGGCGGTGTCCTCCTCCGACGACGCCGCTGCCATCGTCGAGCTCAAGTGCGAGACCGACTTCGTGGCCAAGTCCGACCGCTTCACCGCCCTGGTCACCGAGATCGCTGCCTTGGTGGCGGCCAAGGGGAAGGGGGCCGCCCCTGAGAAGGCCGAGGCCATCGACGACCTCAAGGTCACCCTCAAGGAGAACATCGAGCTCGGCCGGGTGGAGCGCATCCAGGCCGGCACCGGCAACGTGGTCGACACCTACCTTCACCGCCAGGATGGCCGGGGCGTGAACGGCGTCATCGTCGAGCTGGCCGGCGGCGGCAAGGAGCTCGCCCACGACATAGCCGTGCACATCGCCTTCGCCCGCCCCACCTACCTGCGCCGTGAGGACGTGCCCGCCGAGCAGGTCGACCAGGAGCGCCAGACCCTCGAGGGCATCACCCGGGCCGAGGGCAAGCCCGAGGCGGCCCTCGAGAAGATCATCGCCGGGCGCCTCACCGGGTGGTTCCGGGAGCGTGCGCTGCTGGAGCAGAGCTACGTGAAGGACGAGAAGCTGACGATCTCCCAGCTCCTGGGCACCGCCTCGGTCGTGCGCTTCGCCCAGGTGGTGATCGGCAGCTGAGGTGGGCTCCGCCCGCTGGTCCCGCATCGTGCTGAAGCTCTCCGGCGAAGCCTTCGCCGGCGGGGAGGGCCACGGCATCGACGGTGCCGTCGTGCGCCAGCTGGCCGGCGAGATCGTCGACGCCCGCCGCGACCTGGAGGTCGACGTGGCCGTGGTGGTGGGGGGCGGCAACATCTGGCGGGGCATGGTGGGCGCCGGCGAAGGCATGGACCGGGCCCAGGCCGACCAGATGGGCATGCTCGCCACCGTCATCAACGCCCTTGCCCTCCAGGACACCCTCGAGCAGCTCGGCCAGCCCACCCGGGTGCAGACCGCAGTGCACATGGCCCAGATCGCCGAGCCCTACATCCGCCGCCGGGCCATCCGCCACCTGGAGAAGGGTCGGGTGGTGATCCTCGCCGGTGGGCTCGGAAGCCCCTTCTTCACCACCGACACCCCTGCCGCCCTGCGGGCCGCCGAGCTGTCCGCAGACGCGCTGCTGAAGGGCACCCACTCGGGGGTCGACGGCGTCTACACGGCCGACCCGAAGCTGGATCCGTCGGCCACCAAGCTCGACGAGGTCAGCTACCTCGACGTCATCAACCACGGGCTGAACGTGATGGATCCGACGTCGATCACCTTCTGCATGGACAACGCGCTGCCCATCGTCGTCTTCGACGCGCTGCACGCCGGCAACCTGCGCCGTGTCCTCGAGGGGGAGGACCGAGTCGGTACCCTGGTGCGATGACTGACCTGGCCAGGCTCGCCCTCGAGGAGGCAGGCGAGAAAATGGACCGGGCCGTCGCTCATGCCCGGACCGAGTTCGCCGGCGTGCGCACCGGGCGGGCGGCTCCCAGCCTGATCGAGAAGCTCATGGTCGACTACTACGGCGCCGAGGTGCCGCTCCAGCAGCTGGCCAACACGTCGGTGCCCGAAGCCCGCATGCTGGTGGTCAGCCCGTACGACAAGGCGTCGATGGGCGCCATCGAGAAGGCCATCCGCCACTCCGACCTCGGGCTCAACCCCAGCAACGACGGCCACGTCATCCGCCTCACGTTCCCTCCGCTCACCGCCGAGCGCCGCAAGGACCTGGTACGCATGGTGAAGCAGATGGCCGAGGATGGCCGGGTGGCGGTGCGCAACGTGCGCCGGGCTGCCCGCCACGAGCTCGAAGCCCTCGAGCGTGACGGTGAGATGTCCGAGGACGAACAGCAGCGAGCCGAGAAGGACCTCGACAAGCTGACCCACGCCCACGAAGCCGAGATCGACCAGGCCCTCCAGCACAAGGAACAGGAGCTGCTCGAGGACTGACCCGCCCTGCCCGGGTGGGCCCCGGCTACACCGGGCACCGGCAACCCACGAGGAGAGCCACAGTGGACGAGACGTTCCCCCGACCCGACGACAAGCGGCCGGGCGACCCCAGTGAGGGCGTGCGCATCATCGGCGCCGAAGAGGCGGCCGAGGCCATGGAGCGCGGAGACGTGGCCTCCCGCCGGGGCGACGACCTGCCCCGCTACGGCGACCGGCCCAAGCCGCCGCCGGTGGGACCCCGCCCCGCGCTGCGCTTCCCCCTGGTGGCCAGCGCTGACCCCACCACCATCGACAAGCCCCCGGTGCGCCCGGCCGGCGACATCGCCTTCGAGCCTCTCGCCGGCGTGGGTGAGCCTGGCCGAGGTCAGCGCTTCGACCCGACCCCCGATTCCGCCGATGGCGCCGAGCCGGTGCTGAGCGTGGTGGAACCGGCCAGCCCCGAGCCCGAGCCCGACCTGTTGTCCGAGGCCTATGCCGATCCTCGGCTCGAGGCGGTGCCGGAGCCGCCAATGAGCGTGGCGCCACCGGGGGCGGTCGACCCCGAGTCCACGCTGGAGCTCGGCCCCCCCGACGCACCCCTCGACGACGCCTACGTCGACGCGGGGGCGGCGCCGGTGGCGTTGCCGCATTGGAGCGACCCGCCCACCGGCGAGGTGCCCCAGGTGCTGGTGGCCGACGAGGAAGACGACCTCGACGCCTGGTCATCCTTCGCCACCAGCGCCCCCCGTTGGCGCGACCGCGAACCCGACTGGCAGGACGAGGGGTACCACGAGACCTTGGGCGAGGGCGAGGGTTGGCGGGTGGGCGCCATGGACGACTCGCGCCCCACCCACGAGGAGATCTACTCCTTCTCCGAGCTCGACCGGGAGGTGCCCGAACCGGCCGAGCCCGAGGGGGCGGCGGCCGAGTTCGACTTCGACTTCGACGCCGCCGTCGACCGGCCCCACGACGGCCCCGACGAGTGGGACGAGGGGCTCGCCTACGACGAGGCCGCCTCTGCTGAGCGCGACAACGACCTCGAGGTCGGCCTCGACCATGACCTCGACCACGATCTGGACGACGACGTCGAGCCGGTGCCGGCACCCCGGCGGCGGCGGCGGCGAGGCGGGGCCCGGGCGGCTCGGCGCCGGCGGGCGCCCGCCCGCAAGGCGGTGGCCCAGTACGCCAGCGGCGCCAACCGTGGGTCCGGCACGGGCACCGGCGGGGGCAGCGGTGGCGGCGGCGGCGCCGGGCGCGGCGGGGGCCTCCCCGCCGGGCGCGAGCTCGTGCCCGCGGTCGCGGTAGGAGTGGGCCTCTTCGCCCTCGCCCTCCTGCTGTTCAAGCTCGGGCCCCGCTTCGCCATGGTGCTCGTGGTGGTGGTGCTGGGCCTCGCCGCCGCCGAGCTCTTCAACGCGGTGCGTCGCGCCGGCTACCAGCCGGCGGTGCTGCTCGGCCTGGTGGCGGCGGTGGCCTTCCCGCTGGCGGTCTACAACGCCGGGATCGAGGCCTACCCCATCGTCTTGGCGGTGACCGTGATGGCCGCCTTCGCCTGGTACCTGGTGGGCGCCAGCGGGCCCGAAGCCCGGGTGGTGGAGGGCATCGGCGCCACCCTTCTCGGCGTGGGCTGGGTGGGTGTGCTCGGCTCCTTCGCCGCCCTGCTGCTGGCCTCCCCCCACGGCGTGGGGATGCTCCTGGCGGCGGTGATCGCTACCGTGGCCTACGACGTCGGCGGCTACGTGATCGGGCGCAGCACCGGTAGCCGGCCGTTGTCCGACGCCAGCCCGAACAAGACGGTGGAGGGGCTGCTGGGTGGGATGGGCGGTGCCGTCCTCGCCACGGTGGTGGTCATCGGGCTCATCGGTGTGCACCCCTTCGACAGCCTCGGCGCCGCTTTGCTGGTGGGCCTGGCCGCCGCCCTCGCCGCACCCCTCGGTGACCTGAGCGAGTCGCTGGTCAAGCGCGACCTGGGGCTGAAGGACATGGGCTCGATCCTGCCCGGCCACGGCGGTGTGCTCGACCGCTTCGACGCCCTGCTGTTCGTCCTGCCGGCGGTGTACTTCACCGCCATGCTCTTCGAGCTCGGACCGTTCAACGGGTGAGCCCGCGGATGCGGCGATGAGCGCCCCGTGACCCCCACGACGGTGGCGCTGGCCGGGTCGACCGGCTCCATCGGCACCCAGACGCTCGACGTGGTGCGGGCCGAGCCCGAGCGCTACCGGGTGGTGGGGCTCGGCGCCAGTGGACGCAACGTCGAAGCGCTCGTGGCCCAGGCGCAGGAGGTGCGTCCCGAGGTCGTGGCCGTCACCGACGCCACCCACATCGACGAGCTCAAGGCGCGGCTACCGGCATGTGAGCTGCGGGTGGGCGAGGACGGCCTGGCCAGCCTGGGGGCCGAGGCCGACGTGTGCGTGAACGGGGTGGTGGGCTTCGCCGGGCTCCACGTCACCCTCGCCGCCCTCGGCGCCGGGCGCCGCCTGGCCCTGGCCAACAAGGAGTCGCTGATCGCCGGCGGCCCCGTGGTGCAGCGGGCCCGTTCCACGCCCGGGGGCGAGATCGTGCCCGTCGACAGCGAGCACTGCGCGGTGCACCAGTGCCTGCGGGCCTCGGACCCCGCCGGCCCGGATCGGGTGGCCCGCATCGTGTTGACCGCCAGCGGGGGGCCGTTCCGGGGACGGTCCCGGGCCGAGCTGGCCGATGTCACGGTGGACGACGCCCTGGCCCACCCCACCTGGTCGATGGGGCCGAAGATCACGGTGGACTCCTCCACGCTCATGAACAAGGGGCTGGAGGTCATCGAGGCCCACGAGCTGTTCGGCGTGGCCTACGACCGCATCGAGGTGGTGGTGCACCCCCAGTCGGTGGTGCACTCGATGGTGGAGTTCACCGACGGTGCCACCGTGGCCCAGCTCTCGATGCCCGACATGCGCCTGCCCATCGGCTACGCCCTGGCCTGGCCCGACCGCATCGCCACTCCGTTCGGGCGCATCGACTGGTCACAGCTCGACCGCCTCGACTTCGAGCCCCCCGACCACGAGGCGTTCCCGTGTCTCGGGCTGGCGTATGCCGCCGGCCGCCTCGGTGGCACCGTGCCGGCCTGGCTGAACGCGGCCAACGAGGTGGCGGTAGCCGCCTTCCTCGACGGCGCCCTGGCCTGGACCGGGATCCCCGACGTCCTCAACGCGGTCCTCGACCGGCATGATGGGACCCCACCCGAATCCGCCGAAGTGGTGATCGATGTCGACCGCCGGGCCCGCCAGGTCGCCCGCGACGAGATCGACCACCGCTGAACGGGAGCCCGCCGTGACCGCCACCGAGTCGATCGCCCCCCGTCCCACCGAGCCCGAGCCGGCCCAGGGCGAGGCCGGGCCGAGCGAGGACGGCATGGGCACGGGGCAGTGGGTGCGCCTGGTCGTGCTCGTCGGCCTGCTCGTGCTGCTCACCGCCACCAGCGGCATCTGGGGCGTCGTGGTGGTGCTCGGGATCGTGGCCATGGTGTTCCTCCACGAGCTCGGCCACTTCATCGCCGCCAAGCGGGCGGGGATGATGGTCACGGAGTTCTTCCTCGGCTTCGGCCCCCGCATCTGGTCGTTCCGGCGGGGCGAGACCGAGTACGGCCTCAAGGTGATCCCGGCCGGGGCCTACGTGAAGATCATCGGCATGCACAACCTCGAGGAGGTCGCGCCCGCCGATGAGGGGCGCGCCTACCGCCAGGGCCGCTTCCGCGACCGCTTCTCGGTGGTGGTGGCCGGCGTTTCGATGAACTTCGCCGCCGCCCTGGTGCTCATCTGGGTGCTGCTGGCCGTCACCGGCGCCCCCGGCGGGAGCCTCACCAAGGCGCCGGACCCGGCCCGGTGGGCCATCGGCAGGGTGTACCCCGGCAGCGGCGCCGATCAGGCCGGCATCCGGGCCGGCGACAAGATCGTGGCCGTCGAAGGCACCGCCGTGCGCGAGTTCACCGACATCGGCCCCTTGGTCAGGCCCAAGCGGGGGGAGACGGTCGACGTCACCGTCCGGGGTCGTGACGGCGCCACCCGCACCGTGGGTGTCGACCTGGCGGAGTTCAACGTCGAGGGCGGGCGGCGGGCCTGCTGCCTGGGCGTCCAGGAGAAGCCGCTCGGCATGGAGGTCGAGCGGGTGAACCCGGTGGCGGCGGTGCCGCGCAGCTTCGCCGAGTTCGGCACCATCGCCGTGCAGTCCGTGCAGGGCCTCGGCCGGTTCTTCACCCCCGGGGGCATCAGCGACTTCGGGCGCCAGGTGGTCGACGCCCGCCAGGACCGGGCCGAGGCCACCGGCGGCGGGGCCGGCGGCGGCGGCCAAGGTTCCGCCTCGGGCGGGAGGGGCAGCGCCGAGGCTCCCAGCGAGAACCGGCTGCTGTCCCTGGTGGGCGTGTTCGGCATCGCCACCCAGGCAGCCGACGCCGGCGCGGCCAACCTGCTGTTCGTGTTCGCCCTGTTGAACATCTTCCTGGGCGTGATCAACCTCGTGCCCATCCTCCCGTTCGACGGGGGACACATCGCCATAGCTGTCTACGAGCGGGTCCAGGAGTGGCGCCACCGGCAGCGCACCCGGTACTTCGCCGACGTCGGCCGGCTGCTGCCGCTCACCTACGTCGTGGTCCTGGTGCTGTTCGGCATCTTCATCACCACCCTCTACCTCGACGTGACCAACCCGCTCACCCTTCCGAGGTGAGCGACCGGTGATCGTCACCACCTCAGCGACCCGCCGACCGACCCGCACGGTCACCCTGGCCCACCCCACCAACCCGGTGGTGGTGGGGGGCGACGCACCGGTGTCGGTGCAGTCCATGACCATCACCAAGACCGCCGACGTGGACGGCACCCTCGCCCAGATCTACGCCCTCTACGCGGCCGGGGCCGACATCGTGCGCTGCACCTGCAACGAGACCGAGGCGGCCGAGGGCCTGGCCCGCATCGTGCCCCGCTCCCCGGTGCCGATCGTGGCCGACATCCACCACCAGTACAAGATGGCGCTGGCCGCCCTCGAGGCGGGGGTGCACTGCCTCCGGCTCAACCCGGGGAACATCCGCCGGCCCGAGCACATCAAGGTGGTGGCCGAGGAGTGCCGTGACCGGGGCGTGCCCATCCGCATCGGGGTCAACGGCGGGTCGCTCGACCCGAAGCTCTACGAGCAGCACGGGGGGCGGGTCACCGCCGAGGCCATGGTGGAGTCGGCCGAGATCGAGCTGGCCTACTTCGCCGAGGTGGGCTTCGACGACGTCAAGATCTCGGTCAAGGCCTCCAGCGTGCCGCTGATGATCGACGCCTACCGCCTGCTGTCCGAGCGCACCGACCACCCTGCACCTCGGGCGTGGCCGAGGCCGGCCTGCCGCCCGCCGGGCTGGTGAAGGCCACCGCCGGCATCGCCACCCTCCTCGCCGAGGGCATCGGCGACACCATCCGCTACTCGCTCACCGCCGACCCGGTGGAGGAGGCCCGCGCCGGGCGCCAGCTGCTCGAGGCCATGGGTCTACGGGAACGTAAGAACGTCGACCTCATCGCCTGCCCGAGCTGCGGGCGGGCCGAGATCGACGTGATCGACGTGGCCCGGCGGGCCAACGAGGCCTTCGGCGACCGGGAGATCCCCTTGCAGGTGGCGGTGATGGGCTGCGTGGTCAACGGCCCGGGCGAGGCCCGCGACGCCGACATCGGCATCGCCGCCGGCAACAAGCGGGGGCACCTGTTCGTGAAGGGCCGCAACGTGGCGGTCGTGCCCGAGGCCGACATGGTCGAGGCCCTGGTGGAGTGGGCCGAGTTCATCGCCGAGCACGGGGCCGAGGCGGCGGTGGCGAGGGTGGACACCGAGAAGGCGGCCCGGGAGGCCGAGAAGGACCGGGCCCGCCTGCTGGCCGAGCAGGGCGACGACGTCAACGCCAGCGAGCAGCGGGTCGACCTGATCTCGAAGCTGTCCTGAACAGCGGTCGCCCGGTCAGCGGTTGCCCGGTCAGCGGTTGCCCGGTCAGCGGTTGACGGCGTATATGCCCGACGCCGCCACCGCGGCCACGGTGGCCACGATGAACGTGACCCGCACCCACGCCGGCTGGCGGTCCACCCGCGCCTTGCGCTTGGCGAAGGTGAGCATCCGCTCCGCCCACGGGAGCTCCTGGGCGAGGATGCCGAGGCCCACCAGCACCACCACGATGCCGGGGCCGGGCAGGAGCAACATGCCGAGGCCGGCCACGGTGACGAGCGCGCCCGCCACGATGATGGCGACGCGCACGATGATGTTGCGGCGCGCCGACGCGACGGTCTTCTCGCGGTCGCCGGTGGAGCGCTCGGCGGCGTAGGCGGCCTCGGTCAACCGGGAGCGGGCGGTGGCCCCCGATGCGGTGCGGGGTGCGGGGCGGGGATCGCTCGGGTCCATGGGGTGTTCCTCGGCTCGGCTCAGGGCTCGGCGGGGGCGGAGGGCGTCCGAGATCCGGGGCCGCCTTCGGTCACCTCGGCACGATAGGCCCCGCCCTCAGCGCCCGGCCACGGCGTGGCGGAAGGTGACGCTGATGCGGGGGCCGACCGGGCACGCCTGCTTGGGCACGGTGTGCTGCCACGTGCGCTGGCAGGTGCCGCCCATGACGAGCAGGTCGCCGGGGCCGGGCTCGAACGTGGTCGAGGGGCCGCCGCCGCGGGGGCGGAGCTGGAACCGGCGGACGGCCCCGAGGGACACCACCGCCACGAGGGCGACCGGCACGGTGCGCAGCACCCGGTCGCCGTGCCAGGCGACGCTGTCTCGCGCGCTGCGGTAGAGGTTGGCACCCACCGAGTCGAAGGTGACGCCGTAGCGGGCCGAGAGGGCGTCGGCCATGGCGCCGAACACGGCGGGTAGGACGGGGTCGTGGGGGGAGCGGCCGAAGCGGGCCGAGAGGCGGGGCTGGGGCACGATCTGGCCGTACATCGGCACCTCGTGGGCCTGCCACGGGGAGGTGACGAGGAGCTCGTCGAACAGCTCGTCGGCGCCGGCCAGCCAGCCCGGCACGTGGTCCACCCAGGCTCCCTCGGTGAGCGGGTGGCGCACCGCGGCGGCGAAGGTGGGGTCGGGCTCGGACGCGCCGCACGCGAGCAGCGAACCCTGCCATGCCAGGTTCGGGGTCGCGGCCCGGGCCATCACCACAGCCTAGGAACGAACACCCGTACGATCAACCCCGGCCGCTTTCCTGCGTGGGCGGCCGCCGGCGGGGGAGCCACTGCGCGGTGACCGCGCCCATCGACCTGCCCGCCGCCGATCCCGCCGCCGCCGGCGCGCCCGGCTCGGGACGGGGGGAGGTCCTCTTCGTCGGTACGGCCACCACCTTGATCCGGGCCGGGGGCTTCACCGTGCTGACCGACCCGAACTTCCTCCACCAGGGCGACCACGCCCCGCTCGGCTACGGCCTCCGGTCGCGGCGCCTCACCGAGCCGGCGCTCGGGATCGACGAGCTCCCCGAGGTCGACCTGGTCGTGCTCTCCCACCACCACGGCGACCACTTCGACGACGTCGCCGCCGACGGGCTCGACAAGGACCTGCCCATCGTCACCACCCCCCACGCCGCCCGGAAGCTGGCCCGCCAGGGCTTTCGGCGGCCGGTGGGCATCGAGCGCTGGCAGACCCAACACGTCCGGCGGGGCGACGCCGCCCTGTCGGTCACCGCCCTGCCCGGCCGCCACGCCCCCCGGCCGGTGGACTCGCTCCTGCCGCCGGTGATGGGCAGCATGCTCGAGCTGGCCGAGGGCGGCCGGACCCTGTTCCGGCTCTACATCAGCGGCGACACCCTGCTGCACGACGACCTCGCCGAGATCCCCGCCCGGTACCCCGACATCGACCTCGGGCTGCTGCACCTCGGGGGTACGAGGATCCTCGGGCTCACCGTCACCATGGACGCCCGCCAGGGGGTGCGGGCCCTCCAGCTCATCCGGCCACGGGCCGCCATCCCCATCCACTACGACGACTACACGGTGTTCAAGTCGCCGCTGGCCGACTTCCGGGCCGAGGTGCAGCGCACGCCGCTCGACACGGTCGTCCACTACCTCGATCGGGGCGAGACCTTCAGCTTCGAGCTCGGGTGGCCGCGCGGCTGAGCCCGCCCAGCGCGACGGCGGCGAGGAGCGCAACGAGGCTCCAGCGCCGGTCGGCGGCGGGGCCGGTGCGGGCCAGGCTGGCGCCGCCCGCGCCCGCCGTGGGCACGGGGTCCGGACCCGGATCCGTGCCGGCTGCCGCCGAGGCTGGCGTGGCGGTCGTCGTCGACGGGTCGGGGCTCGTGCTGGTGGGCGGGCTGGTCGCGGTGGAGCCGGTCGTGGTGGTGGTGGCCGGGCGGGGCGGGCGTAGGCGGCCAGCGGGGGCTCGGCGGCCACGGGCCGGACCGCGGACCTCGACGCCCTGGCCGGTTATCGGCGCTTCAACCGCGACGACAACTTCGTCCTGGAGTCGTTCACCTCCAACGGACGGCAGGGCGTCGCCATGGAGGCCGCCGCAGAGGACATCGAGGTGGAGGTCCGTGACCGTCGCGAGCACCACCGACTGGGGGGATCTCCTCGTCGTGGCGGCGAGCGGCCGGGAGCCCCCGCCCCGGAAGGAGCTGGCCCGCGTGGCCGCCTCAGTGGAGCGAGCCACGCCCGAGGGTTGGGACCGGTTCGTGACCGAGATGCTCGGTGGGCAGGGGTTGCACGCCGACGACGGGGCTGTCGAGCTGGCCCGTGGTCGGGCCGGCGGGGAGGACTGGCTGCTCCAGGCCCGCCCGCCAGAGCGCGAGGGCCCGCCGCCGCCCGGCGCTGATCAGCGGGCGGTCGATCCCTGCCTCAAGCTCGCCACCGGCCGCCGAGTGTGCGCCCGCAACGGGTCGGAGATGGAGAGCTCGACCAACGCCGTGGCCTACACCCACGATCCCATCGCGGAGGGGGAGCGCTTCCCACCGTTCACGGTCACCCAGACCACCCTTCGGGGGGCGAAGGTGCGCGTGCGGACGCCGGCCGGAGAAGCCAGCGCCGACCTCCACCCGATCCCCGGCGGTGGTGGCGCGTCGGCGGCGGTGGTGTTCGTGGGGCGCCCGGGAATCTTCGGCTGCGAAGACCGACCTCCCCAGGCCGGGCCGGACCTTGGGGTGGACGTGCTCGATCCAGATGGCGGCGTCGTCGCATGCGTCGGCTGAGGCGTCCGAGCTCTCAACTCCCTCCGGGGCGAGGGGCCCCGACCGGTAGGTTCAAAGGCCATGGCCAAGGCTCCCGTGCTCACCCCCCGCGCCAGCGACTTCCCCCGCTGGTACCAGGACGTGGTGGCCAAGGCCGAGCTGGCCGACAACGGGCCCGTCCGGGGCACCCAGGTCATCCGTCCCTACGGCTACGCCATCTGGGAGCGGATGCAGGCCGAGGTCGACCGGCGCATCAAGGCGGCCGGGTGCGACAACGTCTCCTTCCCGCTGTTCATCCCCCAGAGCTACTTCCAGCGTGAAGCCGAGCACGTCGAGGGCTTCAGCCCCGAGCTGGCCGTCGTCACCCACGCCGGCGGCAAGGACCTCGAGGAGCCCGTGGTGGTCCGGCCCACCAGCGAGACGGTGTTCGGCGAGTACATGGCCAAGTGGGTCCAGAGCTACCGCGACCTGCCCCTGCTCCTGAACCAGTGGGCCAACGTGGTGCGCTGGGAGCTGCGGCCCCGGCTCTTCCTGCGCTCCACCGAGTTCCTCTGGCAGGAGGGCCACACCGTGCATGCCAGCGAGGCCGACGCCGCCGCCTACGCCCTGCGCATCCTCACCGACGTGTACCGCGACTTCATGGTCGAGGTGCTGGCCCTGCCGGTGCACGTCGGCGCCAAGACGGCCCGGGAGCGCTTCGCCGGCGCCACCCGGACCCTCACCTGCGAGGCCATGATGGGCGACGGCAAGGCCCTGCAGATGGGCACCAGCCACGAGCTGGGCCAGAACTTCGCCCGCGCCTTCGACATCGGCTTCCTCGACGACGCCGGCGCGCAACAGCTCGCCTGGACCACCTCGTGGGGTGTCTCCACGCGGATGGTGGGCGGCCTGATCATGGGCCACGGCGACGACGCCGGCCTCCGCCTTCCACCCCGCCTCGCTCCCACCCAGGTGGTGGTGCTGGTCGTCCGGGACGAGGACGGAGCAGGGGAGCGGGCCGCGCTCGTGGCCGAGGCCCTGCGCACCGCCGGGGTCCGCGTGCACCTCGACGCCCGCACCGACACGGGGTTCGGGCGCCGGGTGACCGACTGGGAGCTGAAGGGGGTGCCGGTGCGCCTCGAGCTGGGCCCCCGTGACCTCGCCCAGGAGCAGGTCACCCTGGTGCGGCGCGACACCGGGGAGAAGACCCTCGTCGCCCTGGCCGGCGTCACCGCCGCCGTGGTCGACGCCCTCGAGCTGGCCCAGACCGCCCTGCTCGACGGGGCCACCGAAGCGCGCGACGCCCGCACCGCCGACGTGGGCTCGGCGGAGGAGGCCCGTGAGGCCGCCGCCACCGGCTTCGCCCGCCTCCCGTGGCACCTCCTCGGCGAGGAGGGGGAGGCCGCCCTGGCCACCTCGGCGGTGACCGTCCGCTGCCTGCAGGGCCCCGACGGCGGGGTGCCCGACGCCGACCTCCCCGCCGAGGAGATCGTGGCCCTCGTCGGGCGCGCGTACTGAGCGGCCGCCCCCCGGCTGCCGGGTTCCGACGCGGCGGCCGTCGCGGTGACGGCCGCTATACTTCCGGGGCCACCCTTCCCGGGCGGCAGGGCGTGGGCCAGGCCCACGCCTTTTGTTTGCATCGACCCGTTTCGCGCCGAGGAGGTGAGCCCCCAGTGAGCATCGTCGAGCGGGTGCACGCCATCGTCGAGCCCCTGGTCGCCGCGGCCGAGGTCGAGCTGGTCGACGTCGAACACACCGGGGGCACGGTGCGGGTGTCGGTCGACCGCGCCGGCGGCGTCGACCTCGACGTCCTGGCCCGCCTCACCCGGCAGGTGTCCCGCGCCCTCGACGAGCACGACCCGCTCCCCGGCCGCTACACCCTCGAGGTCTCGAGCCCCGGCCTCGAGCGCCCGCTGCGCACCGCCGAGCACTTCCGCCGAGCCGTGGGCGCCACCGTCGTGGTCAAGACCCTGCCCGACACCCCGGGCGAGCGCCGGGTGCGCGGTCTGCTCGCCGCGGCCGACGAGGCCATCGTCACCGTGCGCGACGAGACCTCGGGCGAGGACCGCACCATCGCCATCGGCGACATCGAGAAGGCGCGCACCGTCTTCGAGTGGGGCCCCGCCCCCAAGCCGGCGGCGAGCCATCCGAGGAAGAGGAAGAAGGCAACCGCGTGAGCCGCAACCTGGACATGATGGAGGCGCTGCACGCGCTGGCCGCCGAGAAGGGCATCACGCCCGAGACCCTCATGGGCGCCCTGGCCGACGCCCTCGAGTCGGCCTACAAGCGCATGCCCGGCGCCTACGAGTACGCGTGGGTCACCATCGACCCCGACACCGGTGACATGCGGGTGAGCGCCCAGGAGCTCGACGAGGACGGCGAGCCCTTCGGACCCGAGATCGACGTCACCCCCGACAGCGAGACCCTCGGCCGCATCGCCGCCCAGACCTTCCGCCAGGTGATGATGCAGCGCCTGCGCGAAGTCGACCGGGAGATGAAGTACGAGGAGTACGCCGGTCGCGAGGGCGACATCGTCACCGGCATCATCCAGCAGAGCGACTCCCGCTACACCCTCCTCGACCTTGGCCGGGTGGAAGCGCTGCTGCCCCAGGCCGAGCAGGTGCCCTACGAGCGCCCTTCTCCCAACAGCCGGCTCAAGGCCTACATCGTGGAGGTCCGCAAGACCTCCAAGGGCCCCCAGATCGTGGTCAGCCGCACCCACCCCGGGCTCATCAAGCGGCTCTTCGAGCTGGAGGTGCCCGAGATCGCCGACGGCATCGTGGAGATCAAGGCCTGCGCCCGCGAGCCCGGGCACCGCACCAAGATCGCGGTGTGGTCGAACGACGCCAACGTCGACCCCGTCGGCGCCTGCGTCGGCGCCCGGGGCGCCCGGGTGCGCATGGTGGTCAACGAGCTCCAGGGCGAGAAGATCGACATCGTCCCCTTCTCGGAGGACTCTCCCGACTTCGTGGCCAAGGCGCTCTCGCCGGCCAAGGTGAAGGAGGTCCGCATCGACGAGTACGAGGGCCGGGCCGAGGTGATCGTGCCCGACTACCAGCTGTCCCTCGCCATCGGCAAGGAGGGCCAGAACGCCCGCCTGGCGGCCCGGCTCACCGGATGGCGCGTCGACATCAAGAGCGAGACCCAGCTGGCCGAGGAAGAGGCCTACGCCAGCGAGGAGTGGGCCCAGGGCGAGTGGGTGATCGACCCCGTAACCGGCGAGCAGGTGTGGCAACCGGCCGAGGGCGGCGACGCCATGTCCGCCGAGCAGTGGCAACGGGGCGACGCGCCCGACACGTCCGACGGCGAGGCGCCGGCCCCGGCGCCTGGGCAGACCGCCGTGGCCGAGGCCCCGGCACCGACGGGGACAGAGCCCGCCGGCGAGGAGCCGGTCGCCGGCGGCGGTGAGATGGGGGAGCCGGTCGCCGGTGGCGGTGACGACGGTCCGACCGGGAGGCGGGAGGCGTAGCGCCGCTCCGCACCTGCATCGGGTGCCGGCGGGTGGCTCCCCCGGGGGAGCTGGTGCGAGTGGTACGCCAGCCCGACGGGACCCTCGCTACGGGCCGTACACTCCCGGGCCGGGGTGCCTGGCTGTGCGCCGGCTCCGCCGCCTGCGTGGACTCGGCGTTGCAGCGCCGGGCCTTCGACCGGGCGCTGCGGGCGCCGGTCAGCGCCGAGGCGGTCCGAACGTGGCAGGCGCAGCTTCCCGAGGCGCCCGCCGCCAACTGAGATCGTGCAACCCGCCAGGGTGCGCGAGACTGGAGAACCCGTGCACGGGCACGGGTCGAGCACACAGAAGAGGCGAAGGAAGCACTTGGCAGCGAAGATCCGCGTCCACGAGCTGGCGAAGGAGCTGGGGCTCACCAACAAGGAAGCCCTGGACCTCTGCGGCGGTCTGGGCATCGGCGTCAAGACCCACTCCTCCAGCATCGAGGACGCCCAGGCCGACCGGGTGCGCCGCAAGGCCCAGCGTGAGGGGCTCGTGCGGGCCGAGCAGCCCGAGGAGCCGAAGCCGGCCAAGAAGGGTGCGGCCGCCGAGGAGGCCCCGGCGGCGCCGGTCGCCCCCGCCGCCGCCGATCGGGCGCCTTCCGCTCCCGCACGCGCTCCCGCCCCGGCCGCCCCGGCGGCGGAACGCAGCCCCGAGCCGTCGGCCCCGCGCTCGTCCCCCTCGCCCCAGCCGGCTGCCCCTGCCGACCGGCCGGCGTCGCCCCCCGATGGCGGGCGCGCCTCCCCGCCGCTGGCGCCGGCCGCCTCGGCCCCCACCCCGCCGCCTCCGGCCCGGGGCGTGGTCCGCTCCAGCGGCAGCACGCTTCCGCCCCGCCCCCGCGAGGAGCCGGTGGTCGAGGACCGCCCTCGCCCGGTGCCGCCCCCACCGCGGCCCGCGGCCCCGCCGCTGGCGCCGGCGGCGCGCGGCCCGGCTGGCCCTGCGTCCCGCCCCGGCGCCCCGAGCGGCCCCGCTGCCACTCCCGGCCCGAGCCCGGCGGCTCCCGATCCCAGCCCCAACGGCCCCGCCGCCGGCTCCCCGCCGGCCAGCCCGCCCCTGTCGAGCGATGGCAAGCCCATCCCCCCGCCCCCCGCCCCCGCTCGGTCTCCGGCAAGCCCATCCCCCCACCCCCGGGCCAGGGCGGCCGCGGCCCCTCACCGGTGCGCGCCGGCCAGCCCGGCGCCCCCGCCCCGGCGGGCCTCCCGCGCCGGCCGCCCCCCCATGGGCGGACCCCGACCCCGGTGCCCGGCGCCGGCATGGGCGCCCCCGGCCGCCCCGGGGGCGGTCCCGGAGGCGGCCCCGGCGGGGCCCCCGGAGGCGGACCGGGAGGTGGCCGTCCCGGCGGTCCGCCCGGTCGCCGCCCGCCCCGCCGCAAGGGCCGTCGGCGCCGCTCCCGCGAGGAACTGCAGCCGATGGACATGCCCACCTACACGCCGGCGGAGACTCCGGTGCCCGAGGGTGTGGTGGTCATCGAGCGGGCGTCCACGCCCCAGGAGCTCGGCCGGAGGCTGAACCGCACCGCCGCCGACGTCGTCCGCTTCTTGATGCAGCAGGGCGAGATGGTCACCGCCACCCAGTCCCTCTCCGACGAGATGCTCGAGCTATTCGCGTCCGACGTCGGCGCCGAGCTGCGCCTCGTCGACCCGGGCGAGGAGCAGGAGGTCGAGCTGCGCAAGGTGCTCGCCGTCGACGACCTCGACGACGACGACGACGAGGGCCAGGACTCCCGGCCGCCGGTCATCACCGTGATGGGCCACGTCGACCACGGCAAGACCAAGCTGCTCGACCGCATCCGCGACGCCAACGTGGTCGCCGGCGAGGCGGGCGGCATCACCCAGCACATCGGCGCCTACCAGGTCAACCAGGGCGGGCGCCCGATCACCTTCATCGACACGCCCGGCCACGAGGCCTTCACCGCCATGCGGGCCCGCGGTGCCGACGCCACCGACATCGTGGTGCTGGTGGTGGCGGCCGACGACGGCGTCATGCCCCAGACCGTCGAGGCGATCGACCACGCCAAGGCCGCCGACGTGCCCATCGTGGTGGCCATCAACAAGGTCGACCGCGAGAACGCCGACGTGCAGAGGGTGATGTCGCAGCTGTCCGAGCGGGGCCTGGTGCCCGAGAGCTGGGGGGGCGACACGATCATGGTCGAGGTGTCGGCCCTGCAGGGCACCGGCATCGACGAGCTGCTCGAGAACCTCCTCGTGGTGGCCGAGCTGGAGGACCTGCGGGCCAGCCAGGACGGCCGGGCCCGGGGCGTCGTCCTCGAGGCCAACCTCGACGTGGGCCGGGGCCCGGTGGCCACCGTGTTGGTGCAGCGGGGCACGGTGAAGGTGGGCGACCCGCTGGTGGCCGGGGCGGCGTGGGGCCGGGTGCGGGCCCTCATCGACCACACCGGCAACCAGGTCAAGGAGGCCGGCCCCTCCACCCCCGTGCAGGTGCTCGGCCTGTCCGACGTGGCCGAGGCCGGCGACGACTTCATCGTCGCCCCCGACGATCGCACCGCCCGCAACGTGGCCGAGACCCGCGAGCACTGGCAGAGGGTGGCCAGCATCGGCGGCTCGGCGGCGGCGGTGGGCGGCGGTGCCCGCCTCGAGGACATCTTCGAGCAGATCCAGGCGGGCGAGGCCGCCACCCTGAACCTGGTGGTGAAGGCCGACGTCACCGGCTCCTTGGAGGCGGTGACCCAGAGCCTGAAGAAGCTCGAGCGCGACGACGTCAAGCTCTCCTTCGTCCTGCGGGGCGTGGGCGGCATCACCCAGTACGACATCCAGCTGGCGGCGGCGTCCAACGCCACCATCCTCGGCTTCAACGTCCGCCCCGACCGCAAGGCCCGCGAGCTGGCCGAGCACGACAACGTCGAGATCCGGACCTACGAGATCATCTACCAGCTCCTCGAGGACATCCAGAACGCCATGGTGGGCATGCTCGCCCCCGAGTTCGAAGAGGTCGTCACCGGCGACGCCGAGGTGCGCGAGGTCTTCCAGGTGCCGAAGATCGGGGCGGTGGCCGGCTGCTACGTCCAGAACGGCACCATCACCCGCGGGTCCAAGGTGCGCTTCCTGCGGGAGGGCACCATCATCTGGAAGGGCACCATCGCCTCGCTCCGGCGCTTCAAGGACGATGTGCGCGAGGTCAACGCCGGCTTCGAGTGCGGCATCGGCCTGTCGGACTTCAAGGACCTGAAGCCGGGCGACGTCATCGAGACCTACGAGGAGCGCGAGATCCCGCGCGTCTGATGCACGTGCTCGCTCTGCGGGTGTCGCTCTACCTGCCCCAGGTGCGGTCGCTGAAGGCCAAGCGGGCGCTGGTGAAGCCGGTGGTGGAGGGGGCGCGCCGCCGCTTCCGGGTGGCGGCCGCCGAGGTGTCGGACCAGGACTCGTGGCACCGCGCCGAGCTGGGTTTCGTGACCGTGACCGGCTCGGTGCGCCATGCCGATGAGATCATCGACGAGGTGGAGCGCTTCGTCTGGTCCTTCCCCGACGTACAGGTCGTGCGCGCCACCCGCTCGTGGTTGGAGGAGGAGGAGACGTGAGGTCGCGCAACCAGCCCCCCCGCCGGTACCCCCGCATGGTGCGGGTCAACGAGCTGCTCCGCGAGATCCTGGGCGACGAGCTGGAGCGCCTCGCCGACGGCCGGCTCGAGCTCGTCACCGTCACCGCCGTGGTCTGCGAGCCCGACCTGCGCCGCGCCGGCGTCTACTTCGACAGCCTGGCCGAGGCCGACGGCGACGACGCCGTGCTCGAGGCCCTGGCCGAGGCCCGGCCCCGGCTGCAGGCGGCCATCGCCCGCCAGGCCCGCCTCAAGCGGACGCCCGAGCTGTCCTTCTCGCCGGACCCGGTGGTCCGTTCCGCCGGCCGCATCGAGGACGTGCTTCGCACCATCGTCCGCCCCGAGGCCGACGACGGTGCCGACGATGGGCCCGAGGGTGCCTGACGGCATCGCCGTCGTCGACAAGGCGGCCGGCTGGACCTCCCACGACGTCGTGGCCAAGGCCCGGGGGCTGCTCGGCACCCGCAAGGTCGGCCACGCCGGCACCCTCGATCCCGACGCCACTGGCGTGCTGGTCCTCGGGGTGGGCAGGGCCACCCGCCTGCTCCGCTACGCCACCGCCCTGCCCAAGGCCTATGAGGGCGAGGTCGTGCTCGGCGTCGAGACGTCGACCCTCGACGCCGCCGGGGAGGTCACCGCCACCCACGACATGTCCGGGGTCGGCGTCGAGGAGATCCGGGCGGCGGCCGCCGGGCTCACCGGCGCCATCCTCCAGGTCCCTCCCATGGTCTCCGCCGTGCAGATCGGGGGACGACGGCTCCACGACCTGGCTCGGGCCGGCCTCGAGGTGGAGCGGGCGCCGCGGCCGGTCACGGTGCACCGCCTCGAAGTCCACCCCACCGCTGATGCGGGTGTCTTACGGCTGAAGGTGGAGTGCTCGTCGGGCACCTACGTCCGCACCCTCGCCGCCGACATCGGTACCGCCGTGGGGGGCGGCGCCCACCTCCGGGCCCTGCGCCGCACCGCGGTCGGCCCCTTCACCTTGGAGCGGGCGGTGCCCCTCGACGCCCTCGACCCCGGCCGGCTGCTGGCCCCGGCCGAGGCCGTGGCCCACCTGGCGAGGGTGACCGTGACGGTGGAGGTGGCCGAGGCGGTGGGTCACGGCAAGGTGCTGCCGCTCGACGTGCTGGGCGTGGAGGGCGCCGGCCCATGGGCGGTCCTCGACGTCGACCACCGGTTGCTCGCGGTCTACGCCGCCCACCACCCGGGCACCGCCAAACCCGACCTCGTCCTGGCCTGACGCCTCTCGCCGGCGGCGGGAACTCGCTCGGCGGGGGCGGGTGGCCCGGTCATGATCGGGTCGTGCCCGCCGACCTGCCGCCGCTCACCACCACCGATCGCACCCGCGTCCGGAGGGCTCCGGCCCGGGCCAGCGACGACCGGGCCGAGGCCTACGCCATCCTCGACGAGGGCCGGGTGGCCCATGTCGGCTTCGTGTCCGAGGGGGCGCCGGTGGTGATCCCCATGGCCTACGGCCGCGACCGCGACCGGCTTCTCCTCCACGCCGCCCGGGCCAGCCGCCTGGCCCGAACCCTGGCCGCCGGCGCGCCGGTGTGCGTCACCGTCACCCTGCTCGACGGGATGGTGCTGGCCCGCTCCGCGTTCCACCACTCGATGAACTACCGGTCGGTGGCGGTCGTCGGCACGGCGGTGCCGATCGCGGGTGAGGCCGAGCGACGGGCGGCGCTGGACGTGCTGGTCGACCACCTCGTGCCCGGGCGGTCGGCCGAGGCCCGCCGGGCCAATCGGGCCGAGCTCCGCCAGACCGAGGTGCTGGCCCTTCCCATCGACGAGGCGTCGGTGAAGCGGCGCACCGGAGGTCCGGTCGACGACCCCGAGGACCTGGGGTTGGCCGTGTGGGCCGGGGTGGTGCCGCTGACGTGCGTGGCCGGGGTCGCGCAGCCGGCCGACGACCTCGTGCCCGGCTTGCCCGCCCCCGCCGCCCTGATCCAGTGGGGCGCGGGGCTAACTTCCTGAGCGTGGAGGTCATCCGGTCGTTCGAAGGGTGGCCTCGGCCCGACGGCGGCTCCGCCGTCACCATCGGCGCCTACGACGGCGTCCACCTCGGGCACCAGGCGGTGATCGCCGAGGTGCGCCGGCGAGCGGCGGGGCTCGGCCTGCGCTCGGTGGTGGTCACCTTCGACCGGCACCCGGCCATGGTGGTGCGCCCCGAGAGCGCCCCGCTGCTGCTCACCGACCTCGAGCAGAAGCTGGAGCTGCTCGCCGCCACCGGGGTCGACGCCACCCTGGTCGTGCGCTTCGACGCCGAGCGGGCCCGTGAGCCGGCCGAGGAGTTCGTTGAGCAGCTGCTGGTCGAAGGCCTGGCCGCCCGGTTGGTGGTCGTGGGGGAGGACTTCCACTTCGGAGCCGGGCGGGCCGGCAACGTCGAGCTGCTGGCCCGGATGGGCGCCGAGCGGGGCTTCACCGTCGAGGGGCTCGACCTGGTGGGTCCCGACGGCCGGCCGGCCGAGGACGCCGCCCGTGTCTCCTCCACCGCCATCCGCCGGGCGCTGCGGGCCGGCGACCTCGATGCCGCCACCGCCATGCTCGGCCGGCCCCACGAGGTGCGGGGCCTGGTCGCCCACGGCGACGAGCGGGGCCGGGAGCTGGGCTTCCCCACCGCCAACGTGGCCGTCCCCGGCGACATCCTCCTGCCGGCCGACGGCATCTACGCCGGCTGGTTCACCCGGGACGACGGGTCGGTGCACCCGGCCGCCATCAGCCTCGGCCGCCGCCCGACCTTCTACGAGCAGGCCCACGCCTCGCTGCTCGAGGCCCACCTGCTCGACTTCGACGGCGACCTCTACGACACCCACGTCCGGGTGAACTTCACCGCCCGCCTCCGGGGCGAGGAGCGGTTCGGCTCCGTCGACGCTCTCGTGGTCCAGATGGAGCATGACTGCGACCGGGTCCGGGCCCTGCTCACGCCGTGAAGGTTCCCGGGTTCAGCGGGCCGGAGGTCCCGTCGGCCATTCGGTGTGCATGGACGCCACCCCCCGAGGAGACCGGGCCGGTCTGCTCACCACGAGGAACAGCACCAGGTGGGTGGACGCCGCCCCCAGGAGAGCTGGCGCAGCACGATCGAGCCGGCCGCCGCCAGAGCGACCCTGCCCACGGCGGTCGACGCCGAGACGGCCGCTCGTGTCCGCCTCCACACGTGCAGGAAGCGGCACGGCGGCGGCGGCACGTCGGATCGTCGTCGACGGCCCGGTCGGCCGAGCGCCGACGTCGGCGTCGACACCCAGGCCGACAGGATCCGTCGCCCGTCGTCGGGCCCTCGACCAGCGCCCTCGGCAGTGCCGACGGCAGAGCGCACGTCGGCCGCCCCGGCCGAGGGCGTCGACACCCAGGCCGACCCCGTTGTCGGGCTGGTCCAACCCGCCACACCATCACCCTCGCCCGCCACACCATCCGACGGGCACGAGGTGGGCCTCTCGATCTGCGGCCGGGGCACCCCGCTCGTGCTGGTGCACGGGTTCTCGGCCGAGGGGATCCTCTACGCCCAGACCCTTTCCCGCCTGGTGTCGATGGGCTTCAAGGTGGTGGCCATCGACACCGCCGGTCACGGCGGCACCCTTGGGCCCCGACGGGTGGGGCGAACATGGGCTCCTACACCCGCCTCCTGGGCCGGATCCTCGACGAGCTCGGCATCCGCCGGGCGGTGCTGATGGGCCACTCCATGGGCGGCCGCCTGGTCACCGAGCTGGCGGCGGGCGAGCCCGAGCGAGCGGTGGCGGTGGTGCTGCTCGACGCCATCGTGGGCGACACCTGGGACCGCATGGTCAACCTGTTCCGGATCGCGCCGCCCCTGCTGGCGGGACTGGGCGGCATCCTGGCGGTCGACACCCTCAGCACCGTCCCCTTCTTCCGTGACCCTCGCCAGGCGGTCAAGCTCGGCCGGCTGGTGGTGCCCACCATGCTCGGGCACCTGCGTCGACCCTGGCGGATGATCGGCCCGGCGGTCTCGATCCTGCGGTCCATCCCGAGCGCCCCCATGCTCGACCGCCTGGCCGAGCATCGGGTGCCTCTGTTCGTGATCCACGGAGAGCGCGACGTGGCGGTGCCCCTCGCCACCGCCTGGGCCAGCGCCCGCCGGGGCCACGGCGACCTGGTGGTGGTGCACAAGGCCAGCCACTCGTGGCTGCTCAAGGATCCCGAGGCGCTGCCGGCGGTCATGCACGAGCTGATGAAGGGCCGCCTGGGCACGGCGCGCCTGAAGGCACTGCTGGCCGCCGGCGTCGACCCCAACGGGGCGACGGTGGACGAGGTCGAGTCGGCGTTCTTCGCCCCCGACGCCCTCGTGACCCGCCTCACCCCCGACGAGCCCTGGGACGACCGCGCCGAGCTCCACCACCGCCCCCGCTATCGCTGGACGCTGTGCTAGTTGGCTCCTCCTCCGCTTCGCTCCCCGAGCGGGCGGCTCGGCTGGCGGCCGCGCGCTACTGGCCTGACCCCACGTCACGTGCGGCTCCGCTGTGCTGGCGACCGCTCCTGGTCACGCCCTGCGGGCTGAGGGGCCGGGTCCCATGCCCATCCGGGCGGCCGACGCCGCCCGTCTTTCCAAGGAACGCAGCCTTTGTCAGAGATCACCGACCGGGCCAAGCCGGGCGTCATCGCCGAGCATCGTCTCCACGACAGCGACACCGGCTCCCCCGAGGTGCAGATCGCGCTGTTGACGCAGCGCATCAACCACCTCACCGAGCACCTGAAGGTCCACAAGAAGGACTTCCACAGCCGCCGGGGCCTGCTCATGCTGGTCGGTCGTCGCCGCCGGCTGCTCGACTACGTCCGTCAGAACGACGTGGAGCGGTACCGGGCCATCGTCGCTCGTCTCGGGCTGCGTCGCTGAACCACCTGCACCACAACCGAAAGCCCGCGGCCTGAGTCAGTTGTCAGTCGCCCTCGGCTCGGCCCCGCACGACGGGACGCCGAGACGTCGCCGACTGGGAACTGGCCACCGCCGCACCGATCCGGCGCCAGAGCGCGCCGGCGAAAGGAGCACGCGATGGCAGACGCCACCACCGTGTCCGGTCCCGTCTCCGGGACCGACAAGACCCTCAGCTTCAGCACCGGGGTCCTCGCCCCCAGTCCCAGGGAGCGGTAGTCGTCAAGCTCGGCGGCACCCAGGCCCTGGTGACGGCCAACGGCGAGAAGCACACCCGCGAAGGCATCGACTTCTTCCCCCTCACGGTGGACGTGGAGGAGAAGATGTATGCCGCCGGCAAGATCCCCGGGTCGTTCTTCCGCCGGGAGGGGCGCCCGGCCGACCAGGCCGTGCTGACCTGTCGCCTGATCGACCGGCCCCTACGCCCGAGCTTCGCCGACGGCTACCGCAACGAGACCCAGGTGGTCGCCACCATCATGGGTGCCGACCAGGTCACCCCCACGACGTGATCGCCATCAACGGCGCCTCGGCCGCCCTGATGCTGTCGGGCCTGCCCTTCGACGGACCCATCGGCGCCGTGCGCCTGGCCTACAGCCAGGACGGCGTGGGTTCCCCACCCCACCTACGAAGAGGGCGACGCGTCCACCTTCCAGATCGTGGTAGCCGGCCGGGCCGCCGGGGACGACATCGCCATCATGATGGTGGAAGGGGGCGGAACCGAGAAGGCGTGGTCCTACTACCAGGCGGGCGCACCGAAGGTGACCGAAGAGGTCATCGCCGACGGCCTGGAGGCGTGCAAGACCTGGATCCGCGAGGCCATCGAGCTGCAGAACGAGCTCGTCGGCAAGGTCGGGCGCCGCGAGCCGCTCACCTGGGAGAGCCAGCTCGACTACGGCGACGACGTGGCCGCCAAGGTCGCCGAGATCGGCCGCGACCGGCTGGCCGAAGCCAACCGCATCGTCGACAAGACCGAGCGCAACGCGGCCAACGACGCCATCAAGGACGACATCGTCGCCCAGCTCTGCGGCGACGACGGTGAGTTCGCCTTTCGCCTCCGCGAGGTCAAGGCCGCCATCCGCTCGCTCACCAAGCAGGTCATCCGCGACCGGGTGGTCAGCGAGGGCATCCGCATCGACGGTCGCCGCCCCGCCGACCTGCGGCCCGTGTCCGCCGAGGTCGGCGTCATCGACACCGCCCACGGCACCGGCCTGTTCCAGCGGGGCGAGACCCAGGTCCTCAACGTCCTCACCCTCGGCATGCCCCGCATGGACCAGCTGCTCGACACGCTGGGCGTGGAGAACAAGAAGCGCTACATGCACCACTACAACATGCCGCCCTACTCCAACGGGGAGACCGGGCGCATCGGCGGCACCAAGCGCCGCGAGATCGGCCACGGGCTCCTGGCCGAGCGGGCCCTGCTGCCGGTGGTGCCCTCCCTCGAGGAGTGGCCCTACGCGTTGAGGCTCGTGTCCGAGGTGCTCTCGTCCAACGGCTCCACCTCCATGGCCTCGGTGTGCGCCTCCTCGCTGTCGCTGATGGACGGCGGCGTGCCCATCAAGGCCCCGGTAGCCGGAATCGCCATGGGCCTCATCTACGAGGACGACAAGTACGTCACCCTCACCGACATCCTCGGTTCCGAGGACGCCTTCGGCGACATGGACTTCAAGGTCGCCGGCACCGCGGACTTCGTGACCGCCCTCCAGCTCGACACGAAGATCGAGGGCCTGCCGGCCGACGTGCTCGGCGCCGCCCTCCAGCAGGCCCGGGACGCCCGCGTCCAGATCCTCGAGGTGATGAACGCCACCATCGCCGAGCCCCGCTCGGAGGTGGGGGCCACCGCCCCGAAGATGATCAGCTTCGAGATCCCGATCGACAAGATCGGCGAGGTGATCGGGCCCAAGGGCAAGGTCATCAACGCCATCCAGGCCGAGACCGGTGCCGACATCAGCGTGGACGACGACGGCGCGGTGGGCACGGTCAGCATCGGCTCGCCCGACAAGGAGAAGGTGGCCGAGGCCGAGCGCCAGATCAAGCTCATCCTCAACCCGCCCACCGCCGACGTCGGCGCCGTCTACACTGGCCGGGTCGTGAACATCACCAAGTTCGGGGCCTTCGTCAACATCCTCCCCGGCCGCGACGGCCTCGTCCACATCTCCAAGATGGGCGGCGGTCGGCGCATCGAGCGGGTGGAGGACGTGCTCGACCTGGGTGACGAGATCGAGGTCCGCGTCGATGACGTCGACCCCAACGGCAAGGTGAGCCTCACGCCCGTCACCCCTCTCGGGGGCGGCGAGGGTGCGCCCACCGGTGGGAGCGCCGGCGGCCGACCCGAGCGCAGCGCCAGCCCCTCCGCCGGTGGCCCGACCGGGGACACGGGCGGCAACGGCGGCAGCGGTGCCGATGTGGTCTCCTTCGAGGACGCCTTTGACGCCGAGGCCCGCCAGCAGTTCGGCGATCTCGGTCCGGCCACGGTCCCCGGCGGCGACGCCGGCGGCGGCGACCGAGGTGGCCCTCGCCGGGGTGGTGGCCGCCGTGGCGGCGGCGATCGCGGCGGCCGCGGCGACCGGGGCGGCGACCGGGGTGGTCGAGGGCGGCGGTGACCCGGCCGATGCCCCCCGTCGCCGGCTGACCACTTGGCCGAGCACATCACCGTCGGGGAGGCGCCCTCGGGCATCCGCGTCGTCACCGAGCGGATGCCCGAGGTGCGCTCGGTCACCCTCGGCTGCTACGTGGCCGTCGGCGGCCGAGACGAGCCCGGGGAGCTGGCCGGGGCCTCCCACTTCCTCGAGCACCTGCTGTTCAAGGGCACGGCCGCCCGGTCGGCCCGGGAGATCGCGGAGGCGGTCGACGCCCGAGGCGGGGAGATGAACGCGTTCACGGCCCGGGAGCACACCGCCTTCTACACGCGCCTGCCCGCCAGCCACCTCCGCTTCGCGGTGGAGCTCCTGGCCGACGTCGTCACCGAGCCCGCCTTCCGTCCCTCCGAGATCGACTCGGAGCGCCATGTGATCCTCGAGGAGCTGCTGCTCAGCGAGGATGAGCCCGACGAGCGGGCCCACGAGCTGTGCATGGAGGCGTTGTTCCCCGATCATCCCCTCGGGCGCGAGGTGCTCGGCACCGAGGACACGGTGGAGGCCATGACCCGGGAACAGATCGCCGGGTTCCACCGGGGCCACTACGGACCGGCCAACCTGGTGGTGGCGGCCGCCGGTGACGTCCACCACGACGCCGTCGTCGACGCGGTGGTCGACCACTTCTCGTCGGTGGAGGCCACCGCCGACCGCCCGCCGCGCACCATGCCCACCGCTCCCGCGGCTCTCCTCGCCGTGCTGCGACGGGGCACCGAGCAGGCCCACCTGGCCATGGGGTGGCGGGCCTTCGACCACCACGACCCCGACCGCTACGCCCTCGCCGTGATCAACCAGGTCCTCGGCGCGGGGATGTCGAGCCGGCTGTTCCAGGAGATCCGCGAGCGCCGGGGGCTGGCGTACTGCGTGTACTCCTACACCGCGCTCTACTCCGACGCCGGGGCGCTGCTGGTCTACGCCGGCACCGCCCCCACCCGCCTCGACGAGGTGCGCACCCTCATCGCCGCCGAGGTGGAGCGGCTGGTGGGCGACGGGGTCACCGACCACGAGCTGGCGGTGGCCAAGGGCTACCTCCAGGGCTCGACGATCCTGGGCCTCGAGGACAGCGGGAGCCGGATGGCCCGGCTGGGCAGCAACCTCATGGCACGGGGCGAGGTCACACCGGTCGACGAGCACCTCCTGCGCATCGAGGCCGTCACGGCCGCCGATGTGGCCCGGGTGGTGCGACGGGTGCTGGCGGGACCGGCCACCACCGCCGCCGTCGGCCCCGTCGACGAGCGCGACCTGGCCTGAAGCCGGTCACGCCCGGCACTGGCATGCGCAGCGGTCGCCAGGACGACGCCCGTGCATGCCAGTCCGTGGCTGGTGGTGGCAGTGGCCCCGCCGGCCGGCGAGCAGAGCGCCAGCCGACCGGCCAGACTGCGGCCGTCACCGACGCGGAGGTCGCACCATGGGACTGCTCGACAAGGCCAAGCAACTGGCGGCACAGGCCGAGGCCAGCGTGAACAGCGCCACCGCCGGCCAGGGCAACAAGGTGGCCGACACCTGGCTGAAGCAGCTGGGCCAGTGGGTCTACGCCGAGCGCATGGGCCGCGATCCCCGGGCGGCCGCCGAGATCGACGTGCTCGTCGCCCAGCTCCAGCGCCACGAGGCGGAGCACGGCCCCCTGCCCACCCCCATCCCGACGCCGGGCACCGCCCCCGGGCCGGCCGCCACCGACCCGGTGCTGGGCCCGTCGCCCCAGCCCGAGCCGATGCCGATGCCCGACCCGGCGCCCATCCCCGACCCCGACCCGGCACCGGCGCCGTTGCCGGGCGGCCTGAGCACCCCGTCCCCGGCCGCACCCCCGGAGGCCGCGCCGACCGGTACCGCCCCGGCGGGGCCGCCGACGGGCATGGCCTCGCCGCCGGGAGACTGAGCCGGTGGCGCTCCGGGTCGGCGTGTTCGGCGCCGGCGGGCGCATGGGGGCCACGGTGTGCCGGGCGGTGGCCAACGATCCCGAGCTCGACCTGGTGGCGGCGGTCGACCCCCAGCACGCCGGCATCGACCTGCGCCAGTTGGCCGGCGTCGACACCGACCTCCAGGTCGCGCCCGACGCCGGCGCGCTGGCGGCCGCAGACGCCTCGGTGGCCGTCGACTTCACCCACCTGGCGGCCGCCTGCGCCAACCTCGGGTGGTGCGCCGAGCACGGGGTGCACGCCGTGGTCGGCACCACCGGTTTCAGCCAAGCCGACCTGGACCGGTTCGGGGAGGCGTTCACCGCCAGCAACTGCGTGATCGCCCCCAACTTCGCCATAGGGGCCGTGTTGATGATGCGCTTCGCCGAGCTGGCTGCACCGTGGTTCGAGACCGCCGAGGTGGTGGAGTTGCACCACGACGACAAGCGGGATGCTCCCTCGGGGACCGCCATGCTCACCGCCGAGCGCATGGCGGCGGCGTCGGACGACTGGGCACCCGATCCCACCACCACCGAGGTGGCCCAGGGCGCGCGGGGGGCCCGGGGCCCGGGGGGCATCCCGGTGCACTCGGTGCGGCTCCGGGGCCTGGTGGCCCACCAGGAGGTGTTGCTCGGAACCACCGGCCAGATGCTCACCCTCCGCCACGACAGCTATGACCGCTCCTCGTACATGCCCGGCGTGCTGCTGGCGGTGAAGGCCGTCGCCGACCGCCCAGGCGTCACCGTCGGCCTCGACGCCGTGCTCGGCCTATGACGGCTGCGTTCGCCGGTCGGGCGGGGGTCAGCGCTCGGTGTCGGTGGCGCGCTCGCCATCCTCGGCCAGCTCCTCGTCGAGCTGGGCCAGCTGGGCGACCTCGGTGCCCCCGGCCCGCCGCTCGGACCAGATGGTGAAGCCGAGGAGGACGGCGGCGACGACGAAGACCAGCAGCCGGTGGTCCTGGATGAAGTCCTGCACCTCGCCCAGCGGGGAGGAGAACACGTCGCCGACGCTGCGCAGGATCACCAGGCGCACCACCGTGCCCACCACGTTGGCCAGGAGGAACCCGGCCACGCTCATGCCGCTGGCTCCGGCGAACAGGCAGATGACGTTGTTCGGGGCCAGCGCCACCAGCGGGTGGGCGGCCCGGTGGAACCAGCCCTCGGCGGTGCGCATCAGCGGCCGTAGGTGGGCGCGGCGCTCCATCCAGCGCACGCCGGCGTCTCCGTACCAGCGGCCCAACAGGAAGAACAGGGGGTCCGACAGCAGCAGGCGCACGAGGGCCACCCCGTAGAACGACCACGGGTCGAGGTACCGGCTGGCCAGGACCAGGTTGCGGTTCCGGGAGTTGAGGGCGATGAAGAGGAGCGGGTGGCGGTCGAGCAGCACCGACAACATGAGGTCGCCGGTCCAGCCGGCGATGGTGAGGGCGATGATGGCGGCCACGACCAGGCGCCGGATCCGCCGGCTGGGGCGGCCGGCCGGGGCGGGCGCAGCGGTCTCCGGGTCGGCCACCGACCGAGTCTGCCAGGCGGGGTTGAGCCTCAGGCCAGATCGGCCGTGGCCCCGCCGGCCAGGGCGGCCACCTCGGCCCGGCGCCGAGCCCGACGGCTCTCCTCCTGCGCCGCCGTGGGCAGCAAAGCCGGGTGGACGGGCTCGAGGGTGACCCACCGACCGGATTCGTCGGGGCGGATGGCGACCGATCCCGGCACGACCGCGGCGAGGAACAGTCCCACGACCAGACCGACAGCGCCCGCCCCCAGGAGGGCGAAGCCGACGGCGGGAATGGCGAGGTCGCCGAAACCCAGCCTGCCCCAGCGGCAGCCACGAGGGCCGAGAACACCGCGCCCTGGACGGCGCGCTCACGACGGTCGACGAGGACGGCGTGCCCCGCGCCGGAGTAGGGAGGTAGCCGTAGGCCTCGCGTCGCTGGGATCGGATCAAGACGAGCACCAGCACCCAGCCCACCGGCCCTGCCAAGATCAACAGGAGGGGCCACGACGGGCTCCACACGCCATGGAACGCGTAGTTGCGATCCGCCCGGTGGCCCGTGTGCACGCAGACCGGCGGCAGGATGCCGTCCTCGAAGTCGTCACGGCGGATCCGCATGGGGCTCCTTCACCGTTGGCCCGGAATCGCCGACTGCGCCGTCCGGTGCGCCGGATCCTACCCTGAGCGGGGTGTACCGGTTCGCCCTGCGACCGCGCTGGATCGTGTCGCACCTGCTGGTGGCGGCGCTGGTGGTCACCATGGTGAGCCTCCGTTTCTGGCAGCTCCGCCGGCTCGAGGACAAGCGCCACCACAACCGGTTGGTGGAGCGGCGCACGAGCCAACCGGTGGCCCCGGTGGCCCGGGTGCTCCCGAGCGGGACCGGCGCCGACGCCGTGGAGGAGGCGGAGCTCCGCCGGGTGCGGGCGACGGTCTCCGGTTCGGCCACCGCCCGAGTCTGGCAGGCCGCGGCCGGGCCTCCGATGGCGGGATGCCCTTCTCGGGTCAAGGGACGCGTGTAGGCGCGTCCGGTGACCCGAGAAGCTAGCTCTGGCCCCGGGAGGAGGAGTCTGGCCGGCACGGCAGCCAACATCTGCCCGCTGTCGCAGGCGGGTCTCAACCCGGCACCGTCAGGGGCAATGGACTCGGACCGTCAGGCCGTTATTACGTCGTCACCGATCGCGGCGGCACAATCGACGCGTCCACGATCTCGCGCGCACCGAGCGGTTCGCGAAGTTCGATGCGAAACTGCGTCGGCGGACTTCCCTGACACGTCTGATCTCCTTCGCGCCGCTCCACGCCGATTCGCAGGCGAACCTGGTCCTCGGTCTCCTCGAGCTCGACAACCTCGATTCGTCCCTGCGCTGACTGTCCGCTGGCGCATGCGCGCTCGTGCACCAGGATGTCGAACGAGCTTGCTTCCGCGGCGGGTTCCGCCGGGAGGCTGAGGTCCGCGGGTGCGAGGTCGCTGTCCGTGACCAGCCGCGGCGTACACGGGCCGGCCTGCATCAGGAGCCAGGTTCCATCACGGACGTTGCTCGCTCCACTGATCTTCTCCAGCGTGCGCGACTCATGAGTGCGGACATCCCCGCCGCCGTGGTCGATCGGCTGGTCGAGCTTTCGAACGAGGTCGACGCGCTCGTCCGACTGGTGAACGACCTTCCAGTCCTGCGTCGGATCGAACGCCGGAGAGCCCGCGTCGTCGACGGCATCGGCCGGACCCTCGGCCAAAGACTCGACGGACGGCGCACTTCTGAGCTGTTCGAGATCGAAGATGATCCCTCCGCAGTCGACCTCGAGGGTGTTCCCGTCGTGTGATGCTGCGCTGGACCCGGCGACTGCGCTCCCATCGTCTCCATCGCTGCAACCAGCCAACGTCGCGACGAGCAGCACGAGGGCGAGGCAGAGCGATCGCATGCCTCTCTGATGTTACGACCGACGGTGCGGCTGTCGCCGCGCCCCACCGCGCAGATCCTGGCTCGGTACTGACCTGTGACCTTTCCGGTGCTGCCTCGAACGCAGTTGCCAAGGTTGCCGACGTCTTCGAAGTGCCGCTCTGGTACACCGCAGACGTCGCCTGACGAGGAGCAAGGCCGGCTCGACCCGTACCCTGAGCGGGTGTACCGGTTCGCTCTCCGGCCGCGCTGGATCGTCTCCCACCTCCTGGTGGCGGCTCTCGTGGTGACGATGGTGAGCCTCGGGTTCTGGCAGCTCCGTCGACTGGACGAGAAGCGTTCGCACAACCGCCTCGTCGAGGGGCGCACGAGCCAGCCGGTGGCCGCTGTCGCCGACCTGCTCCCGGTCGGCGCTGGCGCGGCCGACGTCGACCCGGTCGAGCTCCGCCGGGTGCGGGCGTCGGGCTCCTACGGGGCCGACTCCCAGGTGCTCGTGCGGGGACGCAGCCTCGACGGGCGCCCCGGGTCGTGGGTGCTGGCGCCGCTGCGCATGGCCGACGGCCGCGTCCTGGTGGTCAACCGCGGCTGGATCCCCAACGACGGCTCCCTCGCCGCCGTGCCCGGGCGCTATCGCGTCCCCTCCGGGCGGGTCACCGTCACCGGCATCCTTCAGCCCACCGAGACCCGAGGCCGCTTCGGCCCGACCGACCCTCCCACCGGCCGGCTCCGGAGCCTGGCCCGGGTTGACGTCGAACGGTACGCCCGCCAGCTCGGCGCCGAGGCCGTCCCCGCCTGGGTGCAGCTCACCTCCCAGGTCCCCCCGGGCACGGCCTCGCCGTCCGCCCGCCCGCTCGATTCGCCCCCATCCGGCGACGAGGGCCCGCACTTCGGCTACGCCATGCAGTGGTTCATCTTCTCCGCCATCGCGGTCATCGGCTACCCGCTGGTCCTGCGCCGCGTCGCCCGGGAGCGGGCCGGCGACGACGACGACGTGGACCTCGACGGCCCCGACCCCCACGACGTTCCCGAGCCCGACGACCCCCGCCTGGGGGCTCGGCAGCCCTAGGAGGACCGAGCGGTGGCGCTCGGTAACGTGCCCTGGTGGGCCCGTCCGCACCGAGGAGCAGCACGTGGGAGTCCTGAATCGGCTCATCGCCAACCGCAAGCAGCTTCAAAAGCAGGCAGAGGTCCTGCTCGACCGCCACGGCGACAAGGTCGTCGACGGGATCGACAAGGCCGCCCGGGCGGCCGATACCCGCACCGGCGGCAAGCACCACGACAAGATCGACAAGGCGGCCAGGAAGGCCCGGACCTACGTCGAGGGGCGCCGGCCCCCGGGCGGAGGCCGCTAGCCCGGGGTGGGAGTCCCGCCCGATCCCCGCTCGCAGATCCTCGCCGCCACGGTCACCTGCATCGGGCGGTACGGCCTCGCCAAGACCACCCTCGAAGACGTGGCCCGGGAAGCGGTCGTGTCCCGGGCCACCGTGTACAGGCACTTCGCCGGTGGGCGCGACCAGCTGATCGGCGAGGCCATCACCTGGGAGGTCGGCCGCTTCTTCACCCGGCTCGGCGCGCACGTGGACGACGCCCCCGACTTCATCACCCGTCTGGAGCGGGGGCTGATCTTCGCCCACCGCGCCGTCGAGGAGCACGAGATCCTCCAGAAGGTGGTGGAGACCGAACCGGAGCGCCTCCTGCCCCAGCTCACCGTGACCGGCCCGCTGGTGCTGGCCGTGCTGCGGGGCTACCTGGAGCCATTGCTCGAGCACGAGCGGCTGCGGCCCGGGCTCGAGCTCGCCGAGGCCGCCGACTGGTTGGCCCGCAACGTGCTGTCCTTCATCGTCGCCCAGGGCCACTGGGACCTCACCGACCCGAAGGCGGTGCGCCGCCTCGTGCGCACCCAGCTCCTGGCGGGGGTGCTGGCCGAGCCCTAGCCGGGCGACACAGTCTTTGACGCTGAGACAATGAGGCTCCTAATGTCTCAGCGATGCCATCGCTTCCCGCGGCTTCGACGGCCGAGCTCGAGGCCCGCATCCTCGACGCCGCCCTCGTCGCCGTGGCCCGCTGGGGCGTCACCAAGACCACCGTGGCCGATGTGGCCAAGCTGGCCGGCTGCAGCCGGGCGTCGATCTACCGGACCTTCCCCGGTGGCAAGGACCACCTGTTCGCCGCTCTGGGATCACGAGAGCTCACCGCCTTCTTTCGGCGGACCGGCTCGCTCGTCGATGCCACCGACTCGCTGGCCGACGCCCTGGTCGTCGGCCTCGTGGAGGCGGCCCGCTTCGTGGCCGGGCACGAGGCCCTGCAGTACGTCCTCGAGCACGAGCCCGACGTCGTGCTCCCGGTGCTCGGGTTCAAGCAGGTGGACCGGCTCTACCGGGCCGCCGGCATCTTCGCCCGGCCCCACCTCGAGCGCTTCGTCGGCCCGGACGACGCGGCGTGGGCGGCGGAGTGGACGGGGCGCATGGTGCTCTCGTACCTGTTCACGCCGTCACCCGGAGTCGACCTCACCGACGCCGCCGACGCCTCCCGCCTCGTCGAGCAGTTCCTCCTCCCCGCCTTCACCGGAGCCGCCACCGGCTCGGCAACGCCGTCCACCGACCCCGCCGTGCCCGCCCTCCAAGGGAGCTGAACCATGTCCATCGAGATGTCGCCCAACGAAGCCCTCATCGGCCGCACCGACGTCGACGACCTCGAGGCCATCCTCTCGGTCACCAACACCGACGTCGGCGAGCTGGTCCACACCGTCGCCGACAACGCGGATGCCATCTTCACCTGGGACTACGAGAAGGGGAAGCGACCCGCCCTCAACAAGCTCTACGAGAAGGCCAAGACCTCGCAGTGGAACGGCGAGACCGACCTCCCGTGGGACACCGACGTCGACCAGGAGCAGGTGGTCATGGCCAACGCCGCCGCCGGCGGCGGCTTCGAGGAGGGCATCGACCTCGCCGGCACGGGCTTCGAGCACTGGGGCGACGCCGAGTGGATCCAGATGGGCATCGAGTCCCAGAACTGGACCCTCTCCCAGTTCCTGCACGGCGAGCAGGGCGCCCTGCTGTGCACGGCGAAGATCGTCGAGACCGTTCCCTGGATCGACGCCAAGTACTACGCGTCCACCCAGGTGATGGACGAGGCCCGCCACGTGGAGGTCTTCGCCAAGTACCTCGACACCAAGCTCACCGGCCACTACCCGGTCAACGCCCACCTCAAGATGCTGCTCGACGACATCATCGCCGACAGCCGATGGGACATGACCTACCTGGGCATGCAGATCATGGTGGAGGGCCTGGCCCTGGCCGCGTTCGGGTTCATCCACCAGCTCACCACCGAGCCGCTGCTCAAGCAGCTCCTGCGCTACGTGATGAGCGACGAGGCCCGCCACGTCGCCTTCGGCGTGCTGTCGCTCAAGGAGTACTACGGCGAGCTCAGCCAGGCCGAGATCCGCGAGCGCCAGGAGTTCGCCTTCGAGGCGGCGGTGCGCATGCGCGACCGGTTCCTCCAGCAGGAGGTGTGGGAGCGGATGGGCATCCAGCCGGCCAAGGTGCTGCCCCTCGTGCTGGCCTCGCCCCAGCGGGCGCTGTTCCAGCAGATGCTGTTCACCAAGATCGTGCCCAACTGCAAGAAGCTCGGCCTGCTCGACGCCGGCGACGGCTGGCTCCGCCAGCGGTTCGGCGAGCTCGGCGTCATCCAGTTCGAGGACTGGCAGGACACCGGGGAGGAGTACGAGGCCTTCGCCCTCGCCGAGGGCGAGGTCGAGAGCTCCACGGCCTGACCCCCCACCGCCACCGGGGGCGGGCCGGCCGGTAGGGTCGCGTGGATGGGCTACCGCTCGGACCCCAGGCTGCTCGTGCTCCATGGGCTCCGGCTGGCAGGGGTGAGCGAGGCCGAGAGTTTGGCCGAGCGCACGGGCGTGCCCGCCGCCGGCGTGGAGTCCCAGATCGCCCAGGCGGAGGCCTCTGGCTGGGCCCGCTGGCGCGACGGCCGGATGGCGGGTTGGTCGCTGACCCCCGCCGGGCGGGCCGAGGGCGGTCGGCGGCTGGCCGCCGAGCTCGACCAGGCGGGTGCGAGGGACTCGGTGGGCGACGCCTACCGGCGCTTCGCTGCCGTCAACCACGACCTCCTGGCCGTGTGCACGGCCTGGCAGGTGGTCGACGAGGGCGCCAACCGCCTGAACGACCACTCCGATGCCGCCTACGACGAAGCCGTGATCCGCCGCCTGGCCGCCATCGACGGCCTCATCCAGCCGGTGTGCGCCGACCTGGCCCTCGTCCTCGACCGCTTCGGCGGCTACGGCCCACGGCTGGCGACGGCCCTGGCTCGGGTGGAGGCCGGCGAGCACGAGTGGTTCACCGGTCCCACCGTCGACTCCTACCACACGGTGTGGTTCGAGCTCCACGAGGACCTGCTGGCCACCCTCGGCGTGGAGCGGTCGAAGGAGGCGAGCGCCTGATGGCGCGCTTCGGGGCGGTCCTCACCGCCATGGTCACGCCCTTCGGCGCCGACGGCGGGCTCGACACCGGCTCGGCCGCCGACCTGGCCCGTTGGCTGGTCGAGCTGGGCAACGACGGCCTCGTGCTCACCGGCACCACCGGCGAGAGCCCCACCCTCACCGACGACGAGCGGCTGGCGGTTTGGCGGGCGGTGCGGGCGGCGGTCGACGTGCCCCTCGTGGCCGGCAGCACCACCAACGACACCCGCCACTCGGTGGCCCTCACCGAGGCGGCCGCCGACCTCGGCATGGACGCCATCCTGGCCGTGACCCCCTACTACAACCGCCCCTCCCAGGCCGGCCTCGAAGCCCACTTCCGCGCCGTGGCCGCCGCCACCGAGCGCCCGGTGCTGCTCTATGACATCCCCGGCCGTACCGGGCGCAAGATCGCCACCGACACCTTGTTGCGCCTGGCCCGGGAGGTGCCCACCATCGTCGGGGTGAAGGACGCCTCGGGGTCCCCGGCCGAGACCGCCCGCCTGCTGGCCGAGGCGCCCGAGGGCTTCGAGGTCTACAGCGGCGACGATGCCCTCACCCTGCCACTGCTCGCCGTCGGCGCGGTGGGCGTGATCAGCGTGGCCGGCCACTGGACCGCCGGACTCCAGGCCGACATGATCGCCGCCTTCGCCAAGGGCGAGGTCGACCGGGCCCGGGAGATCAACGCCCGCCTGCTGGCGTCGTGGGCCTTCGAGAACACCGAGGCTGCGCCCAACCCGGTTCCCACCAAGGTGATGCTCGACGTGCTCGGCCACCCGGTGGGGGGGTGCCGCCTGCCGATGGGCCCGGCCCCCGAGGGCCTGCGCGCCGAGGCCGAGCACGTCGCGGGCGCCCTGGGCCTTCTCTGACCGCCGCTAGCTTGCGGGCCATGGCCGATCCAGTGCGGATCACGTTCCTCGGCGGGCTGGGGGAGATCGGGCGCAACTGCGCGGCCATCGAGGTGGGCGGGCGGATCATGCTGCTCGACTGCGGCCTGATGTTCCCCGACGCCGACATGCTCGGCATCGACCTCGTCCTTCCCGACTTCACATGGCTGCGCGAGCACGGTCACCGCATCGAGGGGTGCATCGTCACCCACGGCCACGAGGACCACATGGGTGCCCTGTCGTTCCTCCTGCGGGAGCTGTCGTTCCCGCTGATCGGCTCGGCCCTCACCCTCGGGCTGGCCCGCAACCGCATCGAGGAGGCCCGCCTCCTCGACCGCACGTCGTTCGTCACGGTGGCCGACGGCGAGCGTCGCCGCTTCGGGCCCTTCGACTGCGAGTTCATACCCGTCACCCACTCGGTGCCCCACGGTTTCGCCACCGCGTTCCACACCCCTCAGGGCACCATCCTCCACACCGGCGACTTCAAGCTCGACCTCACCCCGGTCGACGGCCGCCTCACCGACCTCGGCGTGATGGGCGCCATCGCCCAGAACGAGGGCGTGCGCCTCCTCCTGTCGGACTCCACCAACGCCGACCAGCACGGCCACTCCCGCTCCGAGCGGTCGGTGGGGGCGGTGCTCGACCGGATCTTCGCCCAGCACGCCGGCCGGCGCATCGTCACCGCCTGCTTCGCCAGCCACATCCACCGAATCCAGCAGATCGCCGATGCCGCCATCGCCGCCGACCGGGTGGTGGCCACCCTCGGCATGTCGATGCGCAAGAACGTGCGCCTGGCCCGGGAGATGGGGATGCTGCGGATCCCCGACTCCCACCTGCGCGACATCGACGACGTCGAGGGCCTCCCGCCGGGCGAGGTCTGCATCATCTCCACCGGCTCCCAGGGCGAGCCCATGTCGGCCCTGGCCCTGATGGCGGCCAACGAGAGCCGGTGGCTGAAGCTCACCGCCGACGACACCGTCGTCCTCTCGTCGCACCCCATCCCCGGCAACGAGATGAACGTGTCGAAGGTGATCGACGGCCTCTACCGGATCGGTGCCCAGGTCGTGCACTCCGGCATCGAGGACGTCCATGCCACCGGCCACGCCAAGCAGGAAGAGCTCAAGACCGTGCTCTCGATCGTGCGACCCGACTGGTTCGTGCCGGTGCACGGGGAGTACCGCCACCTCGTCACCCACGCCGGGATCGCCCGCCAGATGGGCGTGGCCGACGACCACGTGCTCGTCTGCGAGGACGGCGACCAGCTCGTGCTGGGCGACCGGGGCATCACCAGAGGCGAGCCGGTGCCGGCCGGGTACCTCTACGTGGACGGAACCGGCATCGGTGACGTGGGCAACGGGGTGCTGCGCGACCGGCGGGTGCTGGCCGAGGAAGGCGTGGTGGTGGTCATCGTGGCCGTGGACGTGGCCACCGGGGCGGTCATCACCGGCCCGGAGGTGATCACCCGCGGCTGGGTCCACGCCCCCGAGGCCGAGGACCTCCTCGACGAGTGCCGCGCGGTGGTGACTCAGCAGCTGAAGGAGGCCTTCGCCAGCGGCGAGGCCGGCACCGACATCGAGTCGCTCCAGCGGCTCGTGCGCCGCGCCATCGGCCGCCTGGTCAACGACCGCACCCGCCGCCGCCCCATGATCGTGCCGGTGGTGATGGAGGCCTGACCCCGGGCGGAGCCCGGTCAGCGCCGTTGCTGGTGGTGCTGGTGTTAGCGTTGTTGACACTGTGACCGCCACGCGCCGTTCGTCGCCGCGGCCGCCGAAGAAGAAGTCGGCGGCGGGGAGCACCGCGGCCCGCCGGTCGTCGGCCACCAAGCGCCCGTCGGCCGGCAAGGCGCCCGCCGGCAAAGCACCACCCCCTCTCCCCGGGCCGCCGACCCGGGCGGTGAAGGCGCTGGCCCGGGCCACTTCTGGGCATCGCCGGGACCTGGCCGGCCTGCTGCTGATCGCCCTGGCCCTGCTGTGCGCCCTCGGGGTCTACCTCGACGCCGCCGGCCCCTTCGGGCGAGGCGCGGCGACCGTGGCGGGGACCATCGTGGGCGCGGCCCGGGTACTCGTGCCCCCCGCGCTCCTGGCCCTCGGCATCGCCCTCGTCCGGGGCCGGAAGGGGGCACCGAGCGGTGGCGACGACGGCGACGACCCAGCCCTCTCGGACCGGAGGTCCGGGGAGGCGCATCTGCGTGCCGGCCCCCGCGCCGTCGGCCTGGCCCTCGTGGCCCTGTCCGGGCTGGGGCTGCTGCACCTGGCCCGCGGCCGGCCTGACCTCGGCGGGGCGAGCAGGGCCCTGCGCGACGCCGCCGGCTACGTCGGGGCCGGCGTGGGCCAACCGGTGACGGCGGTCCTGGGCGCCTGGGGGGCCGTGGTCGTCCTCGTGCTCGTGATCACCGGTGGGGTCCTGCTGGCCACCCGCACGTCGATCCGGGCCGCTGCCGGCCACGCCGCCGCCGGGGTCCGCCCCGCCGGCCGGGCCGCCCGCCGGGCGGTCGCCGCCCTGTTCCACGTCGGCCCCGCCGCCGGCGACACCCGCGCCGACCCGGACACGAGCGGCGATGGCGAAGCCGACCACGACGAGGCCGGCCCCACCATCACCGTCTACGACCAGGACACCGATGCGTCGCCCGGCGGCGACCGGCCGCAGCGGGGCCGCACCGCCACGCCGGGGGAGCCGGAGTCGGCGGACCCGGTGGAGCCCACCCAGCTGGAGATCGCCCTCGGGCCGGCCGGGCAGGCCTCGGCGTGGAAGCTGCCGCCGGCCAAGCTGCTGGGCCGCACCGGCACCCAGGCCGTGGACAAGGTCGGGATCGCGGAGACCGGGCGGGGCCTCGAGCACGCGCTGGCCGAGCACGGGGTGGAGACCCGCCTGGTCGGCATGACCGTCGGGCCCACCGTCACCCGTTACGAGCTGGAGCTGGGGCCAGGCGTCAAGGTGGCCCGGGTAACGAGCCTGCACCGCGACATCGCCTACGCCATGGCCACGCCCGACGTGCGCATCCTCGCCCCCATCCCGGGCAAGCAGGCCATCGGCGTGGAGATCCCCAACGCCCGCAAGCAGCTCGTAACCGTGGGCGACATCCTCGGCAGCGAAGAGGCCCGCCGGGCCAGCCATGCCCTGGAGGTGGCGGTGGGCCGCGACATCGCCGGCACGTCGGTCCTCACCAACCTGGCCACCATGCCCCACGTGCTGATCGCCGGGGCCACCGGCGCGGGCAAGTCGTCGTGCATCAACTCGCTGCTCACCTCCATCCTGATGCGCTCCACCCCCGACCAGGTGCGGATGATCCTGGTCGACCCCAAGCGGGTCGAGCTGGGCCAGTACAACCGGCTGCCCCACCTCCTCACCGAGGTGGTGACCAACCCGAAGAAGGCGGCCAACGCGCTGGCCTGGGCGGTGCGGGAGATGGAGCGCCGCTACGACCTGCTGGCCGAGGTCGGCTTCCGGGACATCACCGGTTACAACGCCGCCTTCGACCGCGGCGAGCTCACCGGGGACCAGGCCGCCCTCGAGGGCCGCGAGTACGCCCGCCTGCCGTTCATCCTCATCGTGGTGGACGAGCTCAACGACCTGATGATGGTGGCCGCCCGCGACGTCGAGGAGTCGATCTGTCGCATCGCCCAGATGGCCCGCGCCGTGGGCATCCACCTGGTCATCGCCACCCAGCGGCCGTCGGTGAACGTCATCACCGGCGTCATCAAGGCCAACATCCCCGCCCGGTGGGCCTTCGCCGTGTCGAGCCTGGCCGACAGCCGGGTGATCCTCGACCAGCCCGGCGCCGAGCGCCTCCTCGGACGGGGCGACATGCTGCTCCTCGGCCCGGCCTCGAGCATCCCCCAGCGGATCCAGGGGTCGTGGGTCACCGAGGAGGAGGTGCGGGCGGTCGTCGCCCACTGGATGCGCCAGGCCCCCGTGGTCGCCTACGACGACAAGGTCCAGGGCGCCGACGACGCCAGCGGACCGGGCCAGGCCGGCGCCGGGAGCGGCGACGAGGACGACGACGACCTCCTGCGCTCGGCCATGGAGCTGGTGGTGCGCTCCCAGCTCGGTTCCACCTCGATGTTGCAGCGCAAGCTGCGGGTCGGTTTCGCCCGGGCCGGGCGGATCATGGACCTGCTCGAACAGCAGGGGGTCGTGGGTCCCTCGGAAGGGTCCAAGGCCCGCGCCGTGCTGATGACGGTGGACGAGCTCGACGGGGCCGGGGTGGGCGCCGGGACGACCGACGCGGGCGGCGACGAACCCTTCTGAGCCCGCCGTCGCCGGCGAGGCAGTCGCGCTGGTTCGGGGGGGGCCTCGCCTCTGCGCCGAAACAGCGACAACCCGAACCAGCGCGCCATGCTGGTGGCGTGGAGGCCGGCGAGGCGACGACCGAGGGGGTGCACGTCGACCGCAATGCCCCCGTCGAACGGCTCGATCTCGGTGGGGGCGCCTGGGTCGACGTGGCGCGGCGATGGCTGGCGGGGGCCGACGCGCTCTTCGAAGCCCTGCGGTCCGGGGTGGCGTGGCAGACCAACCAGCTCTTCCGGTACGACCACTGGGTGCAGGAGCGCCGGCTGGGCACCATGTGGCGTCCCGGGCAGCCCCTGCCCCACCCCGGCCTGGCCGAGGCCCACCGCCACCTGCAGCACCGCTACGGCGTCCGCGTCGACGGGTTCGGCCTGATCCACTACCGCGACGGCCGCGACGGGCAGGCCTTCCACCGCGACACCGACATGCGCTGGTTGGACGACACCATCATCGCCGTGCTCAGCCTGGGCGCCCGGCGGCCCTGGCTGCTCCGCCCCCGAGCCCACCGCTACGACCACTCCGAGGGCAGGGGCGCCACCCACGACCTGGCCCCCGGTCCGGGCGACCTGCTGGTGATGGGCGGGCGATGCCAGGCCGACTGGGAGCACTCGGTGCCGTACCGTCCGGGCGAGGCCATGGGCCCTCGCATCTCGGTGCAGTGGCGCCACGCCGCTCAGCGGGGGCGGCCCTTCGTCGGCGGCTCCTACCGGGCGCCGCTCACCTACCGCCGTGACCGGCGCTGAGCGGCCAGCGCGACCAGCCCCGCGGCCGCCAGCGGCAGGACCCGCAGCCCGACGCGAGCCCCCTGGATCCGGCGGCGCATCCAGGCGGCGTCGTTGAGGCGGGGGAACGGCCGGCCCGGCTCGGCCACGCCGAGGAACCGGCAGAGCGGCCCCCACCCCTCGGCCACGTCGAAGACGAGCAGCCGCTCAGGTGGGAGCGTGGCCCGGACCTCTTCGACGTGGCGCTCGAACACGGCGATGGCGTGGTCGCGCTCGCAGAAGCGCCCGCCGAACAGCCCGTCCCACACGAGGCGCTCACTCATGTCGAGGAACCTGTCCGTGACCGGAAGCACGGTGCGCACCCAGCGGGGAAACATGTCCCGGGTGGTGTAGATCGTCGTGGCCGTGCTCTCCCACCACCGCTGGGGGTCGCGAACGCTGAGGACGACCTTGGCGTCGGGGAAGTGGGCGGCCAGCGGGCGCCAGGCGCAGCTCAGCGGGAAGTCGACGCCGGACCCGAACCCGGCGAACAGGTGGTCCCAGTCCGCCTCGCCGGTGACGGCGTAGCGGTGCCACGCCTCGATGTGGGAAGGGCGTCGGACCACTTCCTGCATGTGGTAGGTCGGCCCGAACCCGAGCTGCTCCAGGGCGTGCTTCAACGAGAGCGTGCCCGTGCGGCCAAAGCCCGCCCCGATCACCGCCAACCCCGCCACCGCCTCATCGTGGCCGGTCGGTCCGGTCGTCGGCCAGCGGCGAATCCCGACCCAGTCGGTAGGCTTTCGGCGTGGCCCGCCTGTTCTCGTTCCCCCACCCGGTCAACGAGGTGTCGGCCCGGCTCGTGGCCGCCGGTGTCGTCGTGCTCTGCGGGCTCACCCTCGCCACCCGCCAGCCCGTGCTCCTGCTCCCGCTCGCCTACGGGTTCGTCGCCCGGGTGCTCAGCGGCCCCACCCTGAGCCCGCTCGGCCAGCTCGTCACCCGGGTGATCACCCCCGCCCTCGGGGCAGCCGAGCGGCCGGTGCCGGGGCCTCCGAAGCGCTTCGCCCAGGGCATCGGTGCCACCCTCTCGAGCGCGGCGGTGCTGGCCCACTTCTGGTTCGGCGCCACCGGCGTGGCGTGGGCGTTGGTGGCCATGATCCTAGTGGCGGCGACGCTCGAGTCCGCCCTCGGCTTCTGCATCGGTTGCCGGTTGTTCGCCCTGCTCATGCGCCTCGGGGTGATCCCCGACGACGTGTGCGAGGCCTGCCACGACCTATCCCTCCGCCGGCCTGCCGCCTCGCGCGCCGGAGCGCCGAGCTGATGTGACTCACGTCTCGAGTTGACTGAGCGCGGCGAGAACGCGCCGGTACGGCTCGAGCATCGCCCCGTGCCGCGGGGTGGCCTCCAGCTGCTCGGCCACGACGCGGAACGCCAGGGCCCGACCGAGCAGGTCACGTGCCGCCGGGTCCGAGACGGCGAACGACTTGGCCACCGAGAGCTCAGCCCCGAGCCAGAGCACGGCATCGGCCATCACGATGGCTGCGGCCCACCGGCGAGGTCTGATGTAGGGGGAGACATCGAGGACGACAGGGACACCCGAGGGATCGACGAACACGTTCCCGGTGAGATCCCCGTGCACGAGCTGCCTCGCCGAGGGCCGGTTCTGGTCGGCCAGCAGCTCCGTGATCGCGTCGAGGATCCCGGTGGCGGCCGCACCGAGGCGGACCTGCTCTTCGCCCCAGGCCGCCCGGTCGGCGCGGGCCCACCGGTGGGTCCGGAGGGCGAGCACCTCCTCACCGCCTCGGCGGGCGCGCTCGCCCGCGTCGGCGAAGCGCATTCCCGCCGCCGTGATCAGGTCCCAGTCGGGCGCTCCCGGTCGGAGTCCGTCGATGAAGGCCGACGCTGTCCACCCGCCGAAGACCCACCCGCCGTGTTCAGCGCGCCGGGGAGCGGCGACCCGGAACCCCTCCTCCTCGATCCGAGCCAGGAGATCCTGCGTCCAGGCCGCTTCGCGCTCATCGTGCACCGGCTTGAGTACGGAGTCACCAACTCGAACGCTCTTGCCCTCGCCGCCGACCAGGACCATGCCGTCCCCGGTGAGGCCGAAGGCCGCGATGACGTCGGGTGGAGGGCCGGCGACCACCGCTGGACGACGCGTCAGCCGGGGAAGGTGAAGAGGAACAGCTGGGTGGCGTAGGCGACCAGGCGGGGTTCGGCGCCCCCGTCCGGGCCGCAGTCCCAGAGGGCCATGTCGGCCGAGGCGTAGCCGTCGCTCGCGTGGCGGGCCCGGTTGTGGGCCAGCAACCACGGCGAACGGCACTCCTGGAGCACGTGCACGGTGAGGTCGACGCTCGGCGCGAACCACGGTCGCTCCTGCGGGCCGATCCGCTCACCGACCGCGCCGGGCATGGTGTCGGCCAGCACGACGAGGGCGGCGGGGTCGAGGGTGCCGTCATCGAGGAACGGTGGGTCGTCGAAGCGGTACCACATGGCCCGCTCGGCCCGCTCGGGCACGTAGTCCTCCCAGGGAGCGTGGCCGAGCACGGCGCGGCCTTCCACCAGCTGGTTCCAGAAGGGCATGGGGACGAACTCGTCCGCCTCCGGGGGCGGAGGGTCGCGGAACGACGGGCAGTCGTCCGGACGCGGCCGCTCGGCCGGGGGCTCCAGGTCGGTGAAGTCGAACCCCGACCGGCCGGCGCCGAACACGGCGGCGGTGAGGTGGCCTCGGGGAGCGTCGCGGTTGGTGACCTCGGCCCGCAGGTGCGACATCGACCGGCCGCGACGCAGGACCTCGACCTCGACGTCGACCGGACCGTGCGCTACCTGGGCGGCGAAGGTCGTGTGCAGCGTCCGCAGCGTCTGGGCCGGGTCCCCGAGGGCCTCGGCCATGGCCCGGAGGGCGATGGCGGTGACGATGCCGCCCTGGGGGAGGGGCCGCAGGTTCCAGGCCTCGTCGATGTGGGCCGCGAACCGTCCCGACCCCTCGGCCCGGACGGCCGTCGCCTCGCTGAACGGGCTCCCCATCGGCGGCACGTTGCCCGCCGCCCCGGAGCCCGGTCAACCGAGTTGCCGGCGAGGAGCCGCCAGTAGGCTCCACCGATGCCCGAAGCTGCGGAGACCGCCAGGCGGAGCAGCGGCGAGTATGAGAGCCGGATCGGCGAAGCCGGCTCCGCCGGAGGCGGGGCAGGCAGTACGGAGTCCGCCAGGCGGAGCAGGGGGCACGGCTGCGCAGACCGCCAGGCGGAGCAGCGGGAACGATGACACCCGGATCGGCGAAGCCGGCTCCGCCGGGGGCGGAGCAAGGGGTACAGCCGGCTCCACCGGGTGCGGAGCAGACGTATTGGCTGGAGACGCTGGGCTGCCCGAAGAACTCGGTCGACTCGGACAAGCTCGGCGGCACTCTCGTGGGCGACGGGTTCGTTCCCGCCTCGGGCCCGGACGCCGCCGACTTGGTGGTGGTCAACACCTGCGCCTTCGTGGCCGAGGCCCGCCAGGAGTCGATCGACACCGTGTTGGCCGTCGACGCCGCCCGCCGCGAGGGATCCCGCCTGGTGGTCACCGGCTGCCTGGCCGAGCGCTACGGGTCCGAGCTGGCCGACGCCCTACCCGAGGCCGACCAAGTGGCTGGCTTCGGGGTCCCCGTGGAGCTCGGGACCAAGCGCTCCTTGCCCTCGTTCGACCTCCTCAACCTGCCGCGGCCCCGATCCCCGGTGCCGTGGGCGTACGTGAAGGTGGCCGAGGGCTGCGACCGGGCCTGCGGCTTCTGCGCCATCCCCTCGTTCCGGGGGCCACAGCGCTCACGGTCGATCGATTCGATCCTGGCCGAGATCGACGCCCTCGGGGTGGCCGAGGTGGTGCTGGTGGCCCAGGACCTGGCCGCCTTCGGGCGGGACCAGGGCCGGGGCGAGCGGGCCATCGTCCCCCTGGTGCGGGCGGCCGCCGAGCTGGTGCCCCGGGTGCGGCTGCTCTACCTGTACCCCTCCGACCTCACCGACGCCCTGGTCGACGCGGTGTGCGACACGGGCGTTCCCTACTTCGACCTGTCCCTCCAGCACGTGTCGGCTCCGCTGCTGCGCCGCATGCGCCGCTGGGGCGACGGCCGCCGCTTCCTCGGGCGGATCAAGGCCATCCGGGCGCGGGAGCCGGCGGCCGCCTTCCGGTCGAACTTCATCGTCGGCTACCCCGGCGAGACCGAGGCCGACCACGACGCCGTCCTGGCCTTCGTCGCCGAGGCCGACCTCGACTGGTGCGGGTTCTTCCGGTACTCGCCGGAGGAGGGCACCTACGCCGCCGGCCTCGACGGCACGGTGCCGGCCGGGCTGGTGGAGGAGCGGCTGGCCGAGCTGACCGAGCGCCAGGATGCGATCACCGCGCGCAAACGTGACGAACTGGTGGGCTCGGCGGTCGAAGTGCTCGTGGACAGACCCGGCGTGGCCCGCTCGCAGCGTGAAGCCCCCGAGATCGACGGCGTGGTCCTCGTGCCCGATCAGCTGCCCGCCGGCACCTTCACCACCCTCACCGTCACTGCCGCCCTCGGCACCGACGTGGAGGCAAGGTGACCGCGCCCGACGGCTCCGACCGCTTGGACGACCGGTTCGGGCCGTCGGCCCTGCTGACCCCGGCCAACGCCGTCACCATCATCCGCCTGGCCATCTCGCCCGCCCTGCTGGTGATGATCCTGCGGGACCCGTCATCGTGGGCGGCGGTGTCGCTGTGGATCGCGCTGGCGGTCACCGACGGCGTGGACGGGATCCTGGCGCGCCGCTTCGGCACCACCCGATCCGGCGCCTTCCTCGACCCCCTCGCCGACAAGGTGCTCGTGCTCGGGGCCATGTTCGCCCTGGTGGCGGCGAACCGCTTCTGGTGGCTGCCCGTCACCCTCATCGCGGCGCGGGAAGTGGCCATCTCCCTGTACCGCACTCGCCTCGGCCGCCTCGGCCTGGCGGTGCCCGCCCGACCGCTGGCCAAGGCCAAGACAGTGGTGCAGGAGGTGGCGGTGGGCTTCGCCCTCCTACCCCTCACCGTTGACCAGCCGGTGTTCGCCGCCACCTGCCTGTGGGTGGCGGTCACCCTCACCCTGGTGACGGGCGCGCAGTACCTGCTCGACGGCCGCTCGGCGGCCACCACCCTCGGGCACACCTGAAGGACCGGCGCGCACCGCCCCCTAGTCTCGCCGGATGCGCTGCGAGGTCGTCGCCGTCGGCACGGAGCTGCTGCTCGGGCAGATCGTCGACACGAACTCCGCCTGGATCGGCGAGCAGCTCGCCCTGGTCGGCATCGACTCGCACTTCCAGACCAAGGTGGGCGACAACCTCGACCGCATCGTGGCCGCCCTCCGGGGCTCGTTGGAGCGCAGCGAGGCCGTCATCGTGTGCGGTGGGCTCGGGCCGACCCACGACGACATCACGAGGTCGGCGCTGGCCGCGGTGATGGGCGTCGAGCTGCGGCGAGACCCCGAGGTGGCCGACGCCATCCGCCACATGTTCGAGTCGCGGGGCCGGGCCATGCCCGGGAACAATCTCCTCCAGGCCGACGTGCCCGAAGGGGCCACCGTGATCGAGCAGCGCCGGGGCACCGCCCCCGGCCTGATCTGCCCGATGGGGGACCAGGTCCTCTACGCCGTGCCGGGCGTGCCCCACGAGATGCGGGAGATGATGGAGCGGGCCATCCTCCCGGACCTGCGGCGGCGGGCCGGGGCCACGGCCACCATCCTCAGCCGGACGCTGCGCACCTGGGGCGACAGCGAGTCGGGGCTGGCCGAGCGGCTGGCCGACCGCATCGCCGAGCTCGACGAGCGGGGCAACCCCACCCTCGCCTTCCTCGCCAGCGGCATCGAGGGGCTCAAGGTCCGCATCACAGCCAAGGGTCCCGACGAGGCCGGCTGCCGGGAGGTGCTCGCCTACGAGGAGCATGTGATCCGCCAGCTCCTCGGCGAGCTGGTGTTCGGGACCGACGACGAGACCATGGAGGTCGCGGTCGGCGCCCTGCTCGACGCCCAGGGGCTGCGCCTGGGCCTGGCCGAGTCGCTCACCGGGGGCATGATCGGCTCGCGGCTCACCGCCACGCCGGGGGCCTCGGCCTGGTTCCGGGGCTCGGTCGTCGCTTACGCCAGCGACGTCAAGTTCGAGGTCCTGGGCGTGCCCGAGGGCCCGGTGGTCACCGCGGAGGCGGCCGAGGCCATGGCGGCCGGCGCCTGCCGGGTGCTGGGGGCGGACGTGGGGCTGGCGGTGACGGGTGTGGCCGGGCCCGCCGAGCAGGACGGCGAGCGGCCGGGCACGGTGTTCGTGGGCCTGAGCCGGGACAGTGGCACCGAGTCGGTCCGCCTCCAGCTCCCGGGCGACCGCGACCGGGTGCGCGAGTTCGCCACCATCACCGCCCTCGACCTGTTGCGCCACCGGCTGCTGTCCCGCCGCGCCTGAGGGGCGGGTGGGATGACGGGCGCCGCCCGGCTGTTCGTGGCCGTCTGGCCCCCGCCGGAGGTGATCGAGGTGCTGGAGGGCCTCGGTCGGCCGGACCGGCCCGGGGTGCGGTGGACCCGGCCGGAGCACTGGCACGTCACCCTGCGGTTCCTGGGCCCGGCCGAGGCCGACCCGGTGGTCGCCGCGGTGTCGGCCGCGGCGTCGGCGGTCCGGCCCGCGGTGGCCGTGGCGGGGCCGGCGACCAGGGCGCTCGGCCGGGGCGTGCTGTCGCTGCCGGTCGCCGGCCTCGAGGCGCTGGCCTCCGAGGTGCTCACGACCACCTCGGGTCTCGGAGCGCCGCCCGGGTCCCGGCCCTTCCACGGCCATCTCACCCTCGCCCGGTGCAAGGGCGGGCCACCGAAGGATCTGGTGGGCCGGGCGTGCTCGGCGCGGTGGCGGGTCGAGGACGTGGCCGTGGTGCGCAGCGTCACCGGCGGCGCCGGCGTGGCCTACGAGACGGTGGCGAGCGCAGCCCTCGGGGGTTCGACGCCGACGTCGCCGACCGACTAGAACAGGTTCTCGTTTCGGCGTTCCGTGGCCGACGCACGAGGAGCCATCGATGCACACCGAGCTCTGCGACCGCCTGGGGATCGAGTTCCCCATCTTCGCCTTCACTCACTGCCGTGACGTGGTCGCCGCGGTCAGCAACGCCGGGGGCCTCGGGGTGCTCGGGGCCGTGGGCTTCTCGCCCGAGCAGCTGGAGACCGAGCTGGCTTGGCTCGACGAGCACGTCGGTGACCGCCCCTACGGCGTCGACATCGTCATCCCCGGCAAGTACGAGGGGATGGACGAGCTCGACCCGGCCAAGCTCAACGAGATGCTCGAGGGGATGATCCCCGACGAGCACCGGCGCTTCGCCCGGCAGCTCCTGGCCGAGCACGGCGTCCCTGAGCTCCCCGACGACAGCGAGGCACCCTCCCTGCTCGGCTGGACCGCCGCCACCGCGCAGCCCCAGGTCGACACCATCCTGCGTCACCCCAAGGTGAAGCTCGTGGCCAACGCCCTGGGCACCCCACCCGACGACGTGATTGCCCAGGTGCACGCGGCCGGCGTGCTCGTGGCCGCCCTGTGCGGGTCGGCCCGCCAGGCGCGCCACCACGCGGAGGCCGGCGTGGACGTGGTGATCGCCCAGGGCACCGAGGGCGGCGGCCACACCGGTGAGATCGGAAGCCTCGTCCTCTGGCCCGAGGTGATCGACGCAGTGGCGCCCACCCCGGTGCTCGCCGCCGGCGGGATCGGCTCGGGCCGGCAGGTGGCCGCCGCCCTGGCCATGGGGGCCCAGGGCGTGTGGACCGGCTCGCTGTGGCTGACGGTGGAGGAGGCCGACGTACCGCCCGCTCAGATGGAGTCCTACCTGTCCGCTTCGAGCTCGGACACCGTGCGCTCCCGGGCCTGGACGGGCAAGCCGTGTCGGATGCTGAAGAACGACTGGACCGAGGCGTGGGGCCGCGAGGACACGCCCGACCCCCTCGGCATGCCCCTGCAGTTCATGGTCACCGGCGAGGCCGTGGCCCGGGGGCACCGCTACCCGGAGGCGGCCCGGGACGTGAACTTCAACCCGGTGGGCCAGGTGGTCGGCCGCATGGTGAAGGTGCGCCGCACCAAGGACGTGATCTACGACCTGGTGGAGGAGACCATCGAGGCCTCCGAGCGCCTCGGTCGCCTGCTAGGCCAGCCCGCCGACGCCTGACCCTCCGGGCGAAGCCCGCCCCGCCGTAGTACCGCTGCGCAGTCCGCCAGGCGGAGCAGCTCCCAGCGTGACACCCGGATGGCGAAGCCGCTCCGCCGGAGGCGGAGCCAATGTGACGTCCGCCAGGCGGAGCAGCTCCCAGCATGACACCCGGATGGCGAAGCCGCTCCGCCGCGGCGCCGCTGCGCAGTCCGCCAGGCGGAGCAGCTCCCAGCATGACACCCGGATGGCGAAGCCGCTCCGC
>JAUJNP010000006.1:119951-211249 GCA_030448105.1 Acidimicrobiales bacterium
CGGAGGCGGAGCCAATGTGACGATGCTTGACCGAACTTCCGTTCGCAATTACATTGCTGTCGTTCCGGCTGCCCCCGACCCCCTCCCCCCGGGACTGTCACACCCCCTGCGTAGGTTCGCCTCACCCGATCGCTGCAGCCCGCAGCCGAGCTCGATACCTAACGAACACGTACAGAGAGGACGTCCGGTGGAGCGAGACAAGTCCCTCGAGATGGCGATCAGCCAGATCGAGAAGAACCACGGCAAGGGTTCGATCATGAAGATGGGCGACAAGACGTCGATGGACGTCGAGGCCGTCTCCACGGGGGCCCTCGCCCTCGACATCGCCCTCGGCATCGGGGGCCTGCCCCGGGGCCGGGTGGTCGAGATCTACGGCCCGGAGTCCTCGGGCAAGTCCACCATGGCCATGCACGTGGTGGCCGAGGCCCAGCGCAACGGCGGCATCTGCGCCTACATCGACGCCGAGCACGCCATGGACCCGGTCTACGCCGCCAACATCGGTGTCGACATCGACGAGCTGCTCATATCCCAGCCCGACACCGGGGAGCAGGCCCTCGAGATCGCCGACACCCTCATCCGCTCGGGCGCCCTCGACGTGGTGGTGATCGACTCGGTGGCCGCCCTCACCCCCGGGCCGAGATCGAGGGGGAGATGGGCGACTCCCACGTCGGCCTCCAGGCCCGCCTCATGTCCCAGGCGCTACGCAAGCTCACCGCCAACCTCAACCGCTCGAAGACCATCTGCATCTTCATCAACCAGCTCCGCGAGAAGATCGGCGTCATGTTCGGTAGCCCTGAGACCACTCCCGGTGGTCGGGCGCTGAAGTTCTACAGCTCGGTCCGTCTCGACATCCGCCGTATCGAGTCCATCAAGGACGGCGTGGAGGTGGTCGGCAACCGCACCCGGGTCAAGGTGGTGAAGAACAAGGTGGCGTCGCCGTTCCGCCAGGCCGAGTTCGACATCATGTACGGCAAGGGCATCAGCCGAGAGGGCTCGCTGATCGACATCGGTGTCGATCAGGGCATCGTGAAGAAGTCGGGCCTGGTACACCTACGAGGGCGAGCAGCTCGGCCAGGGCCGGGAGAACGCCAAGCTGTTCCTCGTCGAGAACCCCGAGGTGATGGTGGAGATCTCCGAGCGGATCCGCCAGCAGCTCGGGATCGGTCAAGACCACCCCGAGGCGGCGGTTGCGGCCGACACCTCACTGGCAGGCGACGACGAGCCCATCTCCCTCGACGGCTGAGGTCGAGGTCGTCAGGGCTCGGGGCAGGGTTGGTCCGGCGAGGCGGCGAATCCCAAGGCGTGGACGCGGCTGAGCCGGAGACCCTGAAGGTCTCCACCAAGTCGAACCCCAGCTCGGTGGCGGGCGCCATGGCCGGCGTCATCCGCCAGTCGGGCGCCGTCCAGGTCCAGGTGGTGGGAGCCGGCGCGCTCAACCAGGCGGTCAAGGCGGTCGCCATCGCCCGGGGCTACCTGGCCGCCTCGGGCCTCGACCTCGTGTGCGTTCCCACCTTCGCCGACATCGTGATCGACGGCGAGCCCCGCACCGCCATCCGGCTCCGCATCGAGGACCGCCAGCCCCGTGCGCGACCCGCCGACTTCAGCCCCGTCGACCCCGGCGAGGAGCTCGGGGGGCTCGACGGCGTGGCCACCGCCATCGCCTGAGGATCCGGTCGCGCCGGACCAGGGTGCCCTCGGCTCCGGCCGGTAGCTTGCATCCCATGGAGCCCGGAGGGAGCGCCCGGCGCCGCTACTCCATCAAGACGTTCGGCTGCCAGATGAACGAGCACGACTCCGAGCGCATCGCCGGGCTCTTCGAGGCGGCGGGCATGGTGCCGGCGGAGGGCGCCGACGACGCCGACGTGGTCTTCCTCAACACCTGCTGCATCCGGGAGAACGCCGACAACCGCCTCTACGGCACCCTGGGCCACCTGAAGGCAGCCAAGGCGACCCGGCCCGACATGGAGATCATGGTGGGCGGTTGCCTGGCCCAGAAGGACCGTGACCTCATACGCCGCCGGGCCCCTCATGTCGACGTGGTGCTGGGCACCCACAACGTGCAGCGGGCCGCCGACCTGCTGGCCGAGGCCCGCCGTGACGGGCCCATCACGGAGATCCTCGAGGCATCGGTGATCGAAGACCACGAGGCCTTCCCGTCCTCGCTGCCCGTGCGTCGCGACCTGGGCCACGCCGCCTGGGTCACCATCCAGATCGGCTGCGACAACGCCTGCGCCTTCTGCATCGTGCCCGCCGTGCGGGGCCCTGAGATGAGTCGGCCCTTCGACCACCTGGTGGCCGAGGCCGGTCGCCTGGCCGGCGAGGGCGTGGTGGAGGTCACCCTCCTCGGCCAGAACGTCAACTCCTACGGGCGCGACCTGGCGCGGGCCCGCCGCCGTTCCGGGGAGGGTGATGTTCGGATCCGCCCCATGTTCGGCGAGCTCCTGCGGGCGGTCGGCGCGGTCGAGGGCATCCGGCGGGTGCGCTTCACCAGCCCCCACCCAAAGGACCTGAGCGCCGAGGTCATCGAGGCCATGGCCGAGACCCCGGCGGTGTGCGAGCACCTCCACCTGCCGTTGCAGTCGGGCAGCGACCGGGTGCTGGCCGCCATGCACCGGGGCTACACCGCCGCCCGCTACCTCGACCGCCTGGCCGCCGCACGGGCTGCGGTCGACGACCTGGCCGTCACCACCGACGTCATCGTGGGCTTCCCGGGGGAGACCGACGCCGACTTCGAGCGCACCCTCGAGGTGGTGGCGGAGGCGGGCTACGACAGCGCCTACACGTTCCTCTACTCGCCGCGTCCCGGCACGGAGGCGGCTGCGCTCGCCGACCAAATGGTGGCGCCCGACGTGTGTGCCGAGCGCTTCGAACGGCTGCGGGTGGTGGTGGAGCGATCGGCCCTGGCCCGCCACCGCGCCCGCATCGGACGGACCGAGGAGGTGGTGGTGGAGGGACCCTCGAAGCGGGACCCGCTCACCACCACCGGCCGGACCCGCCAGGACAAGCTCGTGCACTTCGCGTCCCCGGATCCGCTCCGCCCGGGCACGTTCGCCGAGGTCCGCGTCACCGGGGCCGGCGCCCACCACCTCCGGGGCGAGCTGGTCACCGTCACCGCCGCCCCCCGCCACCGCACCCGCATCCCCGTCACCGCCGGCTGAGCGGGCCCGGTGCCGGCCGCCCCCCGACCCGCCGACCCGCGCTTCCGCTCGGGGCCGCCCGCCGAACCGGCGGCCGCCCCCACCGCGGTACCGGCCGCCCTCGGCGGAGTGCTGGCGGGGGCGATGTGGGAGCAGGTGTGGGTGAAGGAGGGCACCGAGGTGTGGCGCGCCGCCGTCGCCGGCGCCGTCCGCTACGTGAAGATCGGCGGCGACGACGGTGCCGACGGCGTCGCCGACGAAGCCGAGCGGCTGGGGTGGCTGGCGGGCCGGGCAGCGGTGCCGGAGGTGCTGGCCCACCACCGCGACGGCGACGGGCGAGCGTGGCTGGTGACGGCCGAAGTGCCGGGCGTGCCCGCCCACGACCCCGGGTTCGCCCTCGGCTCGGTGGAGCCGCTGCTCGAGGCCCTCGGCCAGGGCCTGCGCCGCCTCCACGACACCCTGCCCGTCGACGCCTGCCCGTTCGACGCGCGCCTCGACGTCCTCCTGGCCCGCAGCCGGGCCCGGGTGCGGGCAGGCAAGGTCGACGTCGACGCGCTCGAACCGGCCTACCGCCGGTTGACCCCCGACCAGATCCTCGATCACCTCCACGCCACCCGACCGCCCGAACCGGCCGAGGACCTGGTCGTCGCCCACGGTGATCCGTGCCTGCCCAACCTCCTCGTCGATCCCGCTGCCCTGACCCTCTCCGGGCTCGTCGACGTCGGCCGCCTCGGCGTGTCGGACCGCTACCGCGACCTGGCCATCGTGGCCCGGTCGCTGGTGGCCAACGTGGGCCCCGAGGTGGCGTCACGGTTCTTCGACGCCTACGGGCTGAGCCGGCCCGACCTGTTGCGCCTCGAGTACTACGTGCTGCTCGACGAGCTCTGGTGATGGCCGCCTTCGTGCTGGTGCACAGCCCGCTGGTGGGGCCGGCCACGTGGCGGCAGGTGGCGGACGAGCTCCGGCGGCGTGGCTTCGAAGCCCTCGTCCCGGCGCGGCGGGCACCGCTCGACACCGGGCGCCCGTACTGGGCGGCCGCCGCCGGCGACGAGGTCGCCGACCTCCACCGCTCGGGGGACGACGAGGTCGTGCTGGTGGGCCACAGCGGCGCCGGGCCGTGGCTGCCCGCCATCGGCGAGGCCGTCGCCGCCGCTGGCCGCCGGCTGACGGCCGTCCTCTTCGTCGACGCCGGTCTCCCGACCGCGGGGCCCGTCTCCGCCACGCTGACCGGACCGTTCCTGGCTCAGCTCGAAGCCCTCACCGGGCCGGGCGGGGTGCTACCGCCGTGGCCGGAGTGGTGGCCACCGGAGACCCTGGCCACCCTCGTGCCCGATCCCGTGGCCCGGGCCGCCCTGGTGGCCGAATGCCGGCCGGTGCCGGCCGATCTCTGGGACGATCCCGCACCGTCCCCGCCCGGGTGGCCCGGATCGGTGCCGTGCGGCTACCTCTCCTTCACCTACGAGGACGACGCCTCCGCCGCTCAGGAGCGCGGGTGGATAGTGGCCCGCATGGACGGCCACCACCTGCAGGCCATCGTCGATCCCGCGGGGGTGGCCGACGCCCTCCAGCTGCTGCTCGGTGCGCTCGGCGTGCTTCCCTGACCGGCGGCGCCCCCGCGTGGGAGCATCGGGCGGTGCGCTTCGGCGTGTACGTCCCGGCCTTCGGTGAACTGGCCGACCCCCGCGCCCTGGCCGACCTGGCGGTCGAGGCCGAGGGCGCCGGCTGGGACGGCATCTTCCTCTGGGACCACATCCGCTTCGCCACCGACACCGAGGTGGCCGACCCGTGGGTGGCGCTGGCGGCCATGGCCACCCGCACCCGGAGCATCCGGCTCGGCCCGCTGGTGACGCCGCTGGCCCGGCGCCGCGTGCAGGTGGTCGCCCGGCAGGCCACCACCCTCGATCACCTGTCGGAGGGGCGCGCCGTGCTCGGTGTGGGCCTCGGCATCGACGAGTGGGGCGAGTACTCCGGCTTTGCCGAGGCGGCCACCGACGACCGGGCCCGGGCCGCGGTGGTCGACGAGTCCATCACCGTGCTGCTCGGCCTCTGGTCGGGCGAACCGGTCACCCACACCGGTCCGCACCGCCGGGTGGAGGGCGTGCGCTTCCTCCCCCGGCCCCGGCAGCGGCCCCGGATCCCGCTGTGGGGAGCGGCCCTGTGGCCCCGGCCGGCCGGCCTCCGCCGGGCGGCGGGCCTCGACGGGGTAATGCCCTTCGACCCGGTGGGCAACCGGTTCACCCCCGACGACGTCGCCCGCATCGTGGCCCTGGTGCGACGCGAGCGCGAGGTCAACGGCGTCGACCCCGAGGGGCCCTTCGACGTGGTGCTGGCCGGCGACCCGGCCCGCATGCCGCTGCCCGAACTGGCCGGTGCCGGTGCCACCTGGGCCCTCGACTCGGTGATGCCGTTGGCGTCGATGGCCGAGGTCCGCCGGGGGGTGGCGGCCGGCCCCCCGCGGTGACGGACGCGGCTCGGGCCCGGCCGCTCGCCCTGGTCGGGGTGACCGCGTCGGGCAAGTCGGCGCTGGCCATGGAGCTGGCCCGACACCTCGGCGACGTCGAGCTGGTGTCGGTGGACTCGATGCAGGTGTACCGGGGCATGGACGTGGGCACCGCCAAACCGAGCGCTGCCGAGCGGGCCGAGGTCGCCCACCACGGGATCGACCTGGTGGACCCGATCGAGGAGTTCACCGTCACCGACTTCCAGGCCACCGTCGCCGACGCCCTCGACGGGATCGCCGCCCGGGGCCACCGGGCGGTGCTCGTCGGCGGGACCGGCCTCTACCTGCGGGCCATCATCGACCGGCTCGACATCCCCGGCCGCTACCCCGGCGTCGCCGCCGAGCTGTCCGCCGAACTCGACACCGCCGCGCTGCACCGCCGCCTCGCCTCCCTCGACCCGGTGGCCGCCGCCCGCATCGACCCGGCCAACCGCCGTCGCCTGCTGCGGGCCCTGGAGGTGTGCCTGGGCTCCGGCCGGCCCTTCTCCTCCTACGGGCCGGGCCTGGAGGCGCATCCGCCCACGCCGTTCGACCTGGTTGGTGTGTGGCTGCCCCGCGCCGTCGTCGCCGCCCGCATCGAAGCCCGCCTTGCCGCCCAGCTCGACGCCGGCTTCCTCGACGAGGTCCGCCGCCTGGCGGCTCGGTACCGGCCCCTCAGCCGCACCGCGGCCCAGGCCCTCGGCTACCGCGAGCTGCTGGCCCACTTGCACGGCGACTCGACCCTCGACGAGGCGGTCGAGCTCACGCGGGCCCGCACCCGGCGCTTCGCCCGCCGCCAACGGGTGTGGTTCCGGCGCGATCCCCGCATCACGTGGATCGGTGCGGGAGCGGACCCGATGGCGGCCCTGCCCGCGCTGCTGCGTCACGCCGAGGCGATGTCGGCCGCGCCGTAGAACCCGGGCCGGATCCGGGCCGACGGCTGCGAGACTGGCGGGGCATGCACCGCACCGCCACCCTCAGCAAGCACCACGGGCTGGGCAACGACTTCCTCGTGTGGCTGACCCTCTCGCCCGACTCCGCTCCCGACCCCGGCCACCTCCCCGCCCTGGCTGCCGCCTGGTGCCATCGTCGCCACGGCGTGGGGGCCGACGGGCTGATCGTGGGCTACCTCGCCGACGACGTCGACCGCGTGATGGTGCTGCACAACGCCGACGGTTCGCGCGCGGAGATGAGCGGCAACGGGATCCGCTGCCTGGCCCAGGCCGAGGCCCGCAGCCGGGTCCTCGACTCGGTGGACCTCACCATCGCCACCGACGCCGGACGCCGAGACTGCGTGGTGCTGCCCGGCCCGGACCCGGCCACCGCCACCGTGCGGGTCGACATGGGGCCGGCCACGTGTGGCCCGGCCTCGGAGCGGGTGGCGGCCGCGGTCGCCAAGGCCGAACAGGCCGCCGAGGTCGATCTGGGCAACCCCCACCTGGTGCTGCTGGAGGGGGCCGAGCCCCTCGACCTGGAGGCGCTGGGGCGGGCGTGGCCCGACCGCAACGTCGAGGTCATCCGCAGCGTGGCCGACGACGTGATCACCATGGACGTGTGGGAGCGCGGCGTGGGCCGCACCGAGGCGTGCGGCACCGGCGCCGGCGCGGCGGCCGCCGCCGCCGCCGGGTGGGGCCTGGTGGGGGAGCGGCCGGTGGTGCGCATGCCCGGCGGCGACCTCGAGGTGGTGCTCGGCGACTCCATCAGCCTGGCCGGGCCGGCCACCCACATCGCCGATGTGGAGGTGTGGGCATGAGCGACCATCGCTCCGCGTTCGGCGAGGTGGGGGGCGAAGGCGGTGGGTTCATCGACCGCGCCTTCCGGGAGCGCATCGTGCTGGCCGGGGTCACCATCCCTCCCGAGCGGGAGGAGGACACCGAGGCCGGTCTCGACGAGCTCGAGCTGCTGGTCGACACGGCCGGCGCCGATGTGGTCGACCGGGTGGTGCAGCGGCGCCAAGCGCCTGATCCCGCCACCTTCCTCGGCAAGGGCAAGGCCACCGAGCTGAGGGAGACCGCGGAGGCGGCCGACTGCGACACGGTGGTGTTCGACGACGAGCTCAGCCCCGCCCAGCAGTACAACCTGGAGAAGCTGCTCGGGCGCACCGCCATCGACCGCACCGCCGTGATCCTCGACATCTTCGCCCAGAACGCCTCCAGCCAGGAGGGCAAGGCCCAGGTGGAGCTGGCCCAGCTGCGCTACCGGCTGCCCCGCTTGCGGGGCAAGGGCAAGGGCCTCTCCCAGCAGGGTGGTGGCATCGGCACCCGCCAGGGGGCCGGCGAGACCAAGCTCGAGGTGGACCGTCGCCGCATCGTCCGCCGCATCCACAAACTGGAGGACGACCTGCGCTCCATCGCCGCCCACCGCGACACGCAGCGCAAGCAGCAGCGGCGCAGCCGGATCCAGCGGGTGGCCATCGTCGGCTACACCAACGCCGGCAAGTCCACGCTGCTCAACCAGCTCACCGACTCCGGTGTGCTCGTCGAGGACCGCCTGTTCGCCACCCTCGACGCCACCACCCGGCGCCTGGCCCTCCCCGGCGGCGAACCGGTGCTGCTCACCGACACCGTCGGCTTCGTGCGCAAGCTGCCCCACCAGCTGGTCGAGGCCTTCCGCTCCACCCTCGCGGTGGTGGCCGACGCCGACCTGCTGGTGCACGTGGTGGACGCCTCGGTGCCCGACCCCGAGGGGCAGATGGACGCGGTGCGGGCCGTCCTCGACGAGATCGGGGCCGCCGCCGTGCCCGAGCTGGTCTGCTTCAACAAGATCGACCGCACCCGCGAGGCCAAGCGCCTCCTCGAGCGCCACGCCGGGGCCGTGGCCATCTCCGCCCTCACCGGCGACGGCATCGACGGCCTGCTCGTGGCGATGGGCGACCGGCTGCGGGCGCTCAGCGCGGTGGTCGAGCTGCTCGTGCCGTGGGACCGCGGCGACGTGTTGGCCTCGGTGCACCGCGAGGGTGAGGTGCTGAGCGAAGCCGCCGGCGACGACGGCATGCGGGTGCGGGCCCGGCTCGACGACGCCGCCTGCGCCCGCCTCCGGCAGTGGCGGGTGGGAGAGCCCGGATAGGGCCCCGGTAGCCTCGCGCCACCATGGACGACGTCGTGCTCTTCCACCTGGCATCGGTGCAACTCGAGTCAGAGCTGGCCATCGACCGCCTCACCACCGTGGCCCCCTCCGAGGTGCTGGCCATGGCCACGGTGGCCGAGATCCTCGAGACGGTCGAGCACGCGCCGGGTTGCGCCGGGCTCCTGCCGGTGGAGGACTCCTTCGAGGGCGAGCACACCGCCGTGCTCGACCGCCTCATCTTCGAGACGTCCCACGTCTACGTCGGCGAGGAGGTGGTGGTGGCCGAGACCCTCGACGCCTTCCGGGCGCCCAGCGAGGCGGGCGAGGACGTCCGCACCGCGGTGTCGCACCCCCGCGCCGTCGAGCACTGCCACCGCTTCGTGCGCGAGCACGGGCTGGCCACCCGGTTCGTGGACTCCACCACCGAGGCCTGCCGCGTCGTGGCCCAGGCCGGCGACCCGAGCCTCGTCGCCCTCGCCCCCCGGGAGGAGGCCGAGCGCTTCGGCCTGGTGAGGTTCATGCCCTCGGTCGACGATGTCCCCGACGCCCGCACCCGCTTCTTCCTGGTGGGCCGGTCGGTGGCCGCCCCCACCGGTTCCGACAAGACCACCCTGGTGCTCACCCAGCCCCTCGACCGGTCCGGCAACCTCGAGCGCTTCCTGCGAGCCTTCGCCGACCACGAGGTCAACCTGGTGAGCCTGCACTCCCGGCCCTTGGGGGCCACCGCCGGCAGCTACTGCTTCCTCGCCACCGCCGAGGCCCACATCTCCGAGCCCCGCATGGCGGCGGTGGTGAACGCGCTGTGGGCGGCGGGCGCCCAGGTGAAGCTGCTCGGCTCGTACCCCGAGTGGGACGGCGAGCAGGTGGTGGCGCCCTTCGACCGGGCGCCCATGGCCTCGGTGGGGCCGCTGTCCTCCGACGCCGAGAGGGCCGGGCTCTTGCGACCGCCGGCGCCCGTCGCCACCGCCTGAGGAGCGCGGTGCCCGTCGTCGAGTACCTGGGGCCCGAGGGCACCTTCGCCCACCAGGGGACCGACCTGATCCGCACCGTCGAGGGCGCCGTCGCGGTGGTGCCTCGCCCCACCGTGCAGGAGGTGGTCCACGACGTCGACGAGGGGCGCTGCGACTACGGGCTGGTGCCGTTCGAGAACTCGGTGGAGGGCGGGGTCACCGGCACCATCGACGTGCTGGTGTTCGAGGTGGGACAGGCCCGCATCCGCGAAGAGGTGGTCGTCCCCATCACCTTCGGCGCGCACCGCCGGGCCGAGCACGTGGGCGCCCCTGCCACCACCGTGCTCAGCCACCCCTTCGGCCTGGCGCAGTGCAAGCGCTACTGGAGCGAGCGCCACCTGGGCTGCTGCGACACCGACTCCACCGCCGAGGCGTGCCGGCTGGTGGCGGCGTCGGACGACCCCGGCCTGGTGGCCATCGGCCCGGCCAAGGCGGCCCGCCTGGCCGGCCTCGTCACCGTGGCGGAGGGCATCGAGGACTTCCCCGGTGCCCAGACCAGCTTCGCCCTCGTGGGTCGGGACGGCGTGGCCCCCACCGGCGACGACCGGACGACCGTCGTCATCACGCCCCCGTCGGAGGGGGTGGGGATCCTCCTGCGCACCCTGGGCCCGATCTCGGAGCGGGACGTCAACATCTCCAACATCGTCAGCCGCCCGCTGCGCCAGCGCCTCGGCGAGTACTGCTTCGTGCTCACCCTCGACCGTCACGGCGACGACCCCGCCGTGCGCGGCGCGCTCGACGACCTCATCGGCCAGGGGTTCGCGGTGAAGCCGCTCGGCTCGTACCCCGCTTGGCGGGACCGGTGATCGTCGGTGTGGTGGGCCTCGGGCTGATCGGCGGGTCCATCGCCCAGGGAATCCTCGCCCGGGGCGGGGAGGTCATGGCCTGGACCCGGTCGGAGGGCACCCGGCGGGCCGCCGCCGACGGCGGCGTGAACGTCGCCGGATCGGTGGCCGAGGTGGTGGAGGCGGCCCCCGTGGTCGTGCTGGCCACCCCTCTGCCGGTCCTGCCCCACACCCTCGACCAGGTGGCGGCCGTGCTGCCCCGCGGCGGCGAGCAGCCCACCGTCACCGACGTGGGCTCGGTGAAGGCTTCCATCGCCGCCCATGCCGCCGCCGTGCTGCCCGACCCGTCGGTGTTCGTGGGCGGCCATCCCCTCGCGGGCACCGAGCACGCCGGCTGGGCCGCCGCCGACCCGGACCTGTTCGAGGGGCGGAGCTGGGTGCTGTGCGACCCGGAGCGGAACCGGGCGCGCTGGGACCAGGTCGCGGCTCTGGCCGAGCGGCTCGGCGCCACCGTCGTCCCCGTCGGCTCCGCCGCCCACGACGCGACCGTCGCCCTCACCAGCCACGTGCCCCACGCGCTGGCGGCCGTGCTCTCCGACGAGCTCGCCGCGTTCGGCACCGACCGCGCCCGGGTCCTCGAGCTCAGCGGTGGGTCGCTGGCCAGCGCCACCCGGGTGGTGCGGGGCGGGGGAGCGGCGCTGGGCGCCGAGATGGTGTGGGCCAACCGCCGGGATGTGGCCCACCACCTCGACGGTGTGGCGCGGCGCCTCGACGCCCTCCGCCGGGTGCTCGAGGCCGACGATCGCGGCCCAGTGGACGAGCTCTTCGCCCGGGCCTCGGCGTTCTGGGCGGCCGGCGCAGGGGAGGGTCCGCGGTGACGGCCGCCGGGTTCACGCCGCCGCCGCTCGTGTGGGAGACCCTCGGGGGGATCCGTGAGGTCGCGGACCGCTTCCCCGGCGGCTCCATCGACCTCACCATCGGCACGCCGGTGGACCCACCGCCCCCGGCGGTGGCCGATGCCCTCGCCCGGTCGGGGACCGAGCGGGGCTACCCGCCCTCGGTGGGCACCGTCGCCTTCCGCCGGGCGGCCGCCGAGTGGATGGCCCGCCGCCTCGGCGCCAGCGTTCCCGTCGACCAGGTCGCCGCCACCATCGGCTCCAAGGAGCTGGTGGCGGGAGTTCCCCACTGGCTGAAGCTGCGCACGCCCGCCCGCGACACCGTGCTCTACCCGGCGGTGAGCTACCCCAGCTACGCCATGGGGGCTCAGCTGGCGGGGTGCCGGGCGGTACCCGTCCCGGTGCGGGGTGACGGCACCCTCGACCTGGAAGCCGTAGCCGACGACGACGGCGAGCGGGCCCTCTGCCTCTGGGTGAACTCGCCCGCCAACCCCACCGGCGCCCTCGACGACCTCGCCGCCGCCGCCGCCTGGGGCCGCGCCCGCGGCGTGCCGGTGCTGAGCGACGAGTGCTACGCCGAGCTGACCTGGGGCGGGCCCGCCCGCACCATCCTCGAGCACGGCGCGGAGGGCCTCCTGGCGGTGCACTCGCTGTCGAAGCGGTCGAACCTGGCCGGCCTGCGGGTCGGCTTCTACGCCGGCGATGCCGACCTGGTCGCCTACCTGGCCCAGGTGCGCAAGCACGCCGGGTTCATGGTGGCGGGCCCGGTGCAGGCGGCGGCGGTGGTCGCCCTCGCCGACGACGCCCACACCGATGAGCAGCGGGCCCGCTACCTGGCCCGGATCGACCGGGTCGTCGGGGCGCTGGTCGCCGCCGGGCTGGACGCCCGCCGTCCCGGCGGGTCGTTCTACCTGTGGGTGCCCGCCCCCGGCGGGGACGGCGGTGGCCTGACCCGCTGGTTCGCCGAGGCGGCGGGCACGCTGGTGACGCCCGGGGCGGCTTACGGGCCCGACGGCACCGGGTTCGTGCGGCTGGCCCTGGTCCAACCCGACGACCGGGTGGACGCGGTGGTGGCCCGCCTGGCCGACGCGGGAACCCCGATCCCCATCCCGGGATGAGCCCGCTCGGCCGCGGACCGGCGGGCACAATGTGGCCATGAACGCGAGCGCGTCGTCACGGGTCACGCCCCGGGGGGTGTGGTACCTGCTGCCCGTGGCACTGCTCCTCGCCGGCGCGGTGGCCGGCATCGTCGTCCTCGTCAGCGGGATCGCCGCCTACTCGGACACCATCGACAACTTCGGACGGGTCCCGCTCAACGGTGAGGGAACCGTGACCTTCGCCAAGTCCGGTTCCTACACGGCCTACTTCGAGCCGGAGGGCGGCATCGACGGCCCCTCGTACGTGGAGCCGGCGGTCTACCTCAAGATGACCAAGCAGGACACCGGGAAGCCGGTGCCGTTCACCACCTACAACTCGGAGAGCACCTACACCAGCGGAGAGCACGAGGGTCGGGCCATCAACACCTTCCGCATCACCGAGCCGGGCACCTACGTGCTCCGCAGCACCGGGCAGGGCTCCGGGCAGGTGGCGGTGGGCCGCAGCCCGTTCGGCAAGGTCGCCCGGGGCGCGGTGTTCGGCGCGGCGCTCGGCCTGGCCGGCTTCGTCCCCGCCCTGATCCTCACCATCGTGCTTGCGGTGAAGCGGGGCCGCTCCAAGCGGGCCATGCGTCCCGCCCCGCTCGCCGGGACCGGCTACGGCGCCCCCGGATACGGCTACGGCCGTCCCCCTCACGGCCCCCCGGGCTACGGCAGTCCCGGCGCGGGCGGGCCGGGCTACGGGGCACCGGGCTACGGGGGACCCGGCTATGGCGCACCGGGGTACGGGGCACCGGGGTACGGGGCACCGGGGTACGGGGCACCGGGGTACGGGGCACCGGGGTACGGGGCACCGAGGTACGGGGCACCGGGCTACGGCGGTCCCGGCTCGGGGACTCCGGGGCCGGGGGGTCCGCCCCCGGGGGTGGTGTCGCCGCCCGGTGCGCCCCCGCCGCCACCGGGGCCTCCACCGGACGCCACGTCTCCGTGGGCCGCGCCTCCGCCCGGTGCGCCCCCGCCGGCACCGCCAGCACCCCCGCCGGGCACGCCGCCGGGTCCACCTGGTACCTGAGCCCGGGCGGCGCGATGTACCCCACCGCTGGCCCCCCGCCGGTGCGCCCGTCGGCGTGGTGGTACGCCGCCACCGTCGGTGTGGCCCTGCTCGGGCTGGCGGTGGCCATCGCCCTCCTGGTCGACGGCTTTCGGGGTGTCCGGCGCACGGGCCAGGAGGTCACCCGGATCGGCCTGGATTCGAGCGGCACGGTCACCTTCGAGCACCCGGACTCCTTCACCCTCTACTACGTCGGTCCCCGGGTGGCCACCACTGAGGCCGATGTGCGGGCGGTGGCCGCCCAGATCGACCCCATCCTTCGCCCCGCGGGCGGGGGCGGGGCCGTGCCCATGCGGCCGTACGAAGGTACCCAGTCCATCGTCAACCGCCCCCAGGAGGGCTACCAGCTGGTGCCGCTGCGCACCTTCACCATCACCCGGGCCGGCGACTACCTCCTCGAAGCCGGCTCCGTGGAAGGGGTCACCTCCGAGCGGGCGGAACTGGTGGTGAGCAAGAGCCTGATCGCCCCGCTGGCCCGGGGAGCGCTGTGGGCGCTGGTGGCGGCCGGCCTCGGAGGGCTGATCTCCCTCGTGGCCACGGTGGCGCTGGCCGTGACCCGAGGTAGGAACAAGCGCCAGCAACGACCGCCCTGGCCCGGCCGGCCCCCGCCCGGACCGTGGCCCCCGGCGGGACAGTGGCAGCCGGCGGGGGCGTGGCCGTCGCCACCCGGGTGGCCGGGGCCGCCGCCCGGACCGGTGCCCCCGCCGCCGCCGGGGTACGGGCCGCCGGGCGGGCCCCGTTAGGGTCCACGACCATGTCCGACCTCGAGCGCCGGATCACCGAGCTGTGGGAAAGCCGAGAGCCGGTCGACCCCGCCGACTCCGACGCCCGCGCCACCATCGACGAGGTCATCGACCTGCTGGACCGGGGCGAGGCCCGGGTGGCCGAGCCCGGCCCCGACGGGGTCGTCGTCCACACCTGGCTCAAGCAGGCGATCCTCCTGCTCTTCCGGGCGGCCCGCATGGAGACCACCGAGCTCGGGCCCTTCGAGTACGCCGACAAGATCCCCCTCAAGCGGGGCTACGCCGCCCTCGGCGTGCGGGTGGTGCCGGGGGCTTCTGCCCGGTGGGGGTCGTTCCTGGCGCCGGGCGTGATCCTCATGCCCAGCTACGTCAACATCGGCGCCCGGGTGGGCGAGGGGACCATGGTCGACACGTGGGCCACCGTCGGCAGCTGCGCCCAGATCGGCCGCAACGTGCACCTCTCGGGTGGGGTCGGCATCGGCGGCGTGCTCGAGCCCGCCCAGGCCGCGCCGGTGGTGATCGGCGACGAGGCCATGATCGGGAGCCGCTCCATGATCACCCAGGGAGCGGTGGTGGGCGAGGGCTGCGTGATCGGCGAGGGCGTGATCCTCAACCCCTCCATTCCCGTCATCGACGCCCAGAGCGGCGAGGAGGTGGGTCGGGGGGTGGTGCCGCCGTGGTCGGTGGGGGTGCAGGCCAGCCGGCGCAAGGAGTTCCCGGGTGGCGAGTTCGGGCTGCCCTGCGTGCTGCTGTTGCGCCGGCTCACGCCCGGAGAGCGCCACGACAAGGCCCAGCTCAACGCCATCCTCCGCGACCACGGCGTGAACGTCTGACCGTGACCGACCTGCTGACCCTCACCGCCGAGCTCGTCGACATCCCCTCGGTGAGCCTGTCCGAGGCGGCCATCGCCGACCGCCTGGAGGCCGATCTGCGCCGGGCGCCGTGGCTCGCGGTGGAGCGCGTCGACGACAACGTGGTGGCCCGCACCACCCTGGGCCGAGCCCAGCGCATCGTGCTCGCCGGCCACACCGACACGGTGCCCGTCAACGCCAACGCCAACGCCCGCCTGGACGGCGACACCCTCTGGGGCCTGGGCGCCTCGGACATGAAGAGCGGGGTGGCCGTGTTCCTCGAGCTGGCTCGCACCGTGGCCGAGCCGGCGGTGGACGTCACCTACGTCTTCTACGCCGCCGAGGAGGTCGCCGCCGTCCACAACGGCCTCAGGGTGCTGTTCGAGCAGCGCCCCGACCTGCTGGCCGGCGATGTCGCCCTGCTCGGCGAGCCCACCTCGGCGGGCATCGAGGCCGGCTGCCAGGGCACCATGCGCCTGGAGGTCATCCTGGGCGGTGCCCGGGCCCACACCGCTCGGCCGTGGATGGGCCGCAACGCCATCCACCGCCTCGGCGCCGTCCTCGAGCGGGTGGCCGGCTACGACGGCCGGCGCCCGGTGTTGGCCGGCTGTGAGTACCGGGAGGCACTGCAGGCGGTGGGCGTAGACGGCGGCGTGGCCGGCAACGTGGTGCCCGACCGGGCCCGGCTCACCCTCAACCACCGCTTCGCCCCCGACCGCACGGCGGAGGCGGCCGAGGCCCACGTCCGCGACGTGCTCGCCCCTGCCCTGGAACCCGGCGACCGGGTGGAGGTGGTCGACGTGGCCACCGCCAGCCCGCCGGCGGTGGACCACCCCCTCCTCGCCGCCCTGGTGGCCCGCAACGACCTCCCGGTGGCGGCCAAACTGGGCTGGACCGACGTGGCCCGCTTCGCCGATCACGGCATCCCCGCCGCCAACTTCGGCCCTGGCGACGCCACCTTGGCCCACACCGCCGAGGAGCGGGTGGAGCGAGCCGGCCTCGAGCGCTGCTTCGGTGCCCTCGACGACCTGCTCCGGCGGGGGGCCTGATCTCAGAGCCGGCGTAGGACGGTGACCACCTTGCCGTAGATCGTCACCTCGCTGGGATCGAAGACCATGGCCTCGAGCACGGCGTTGGCCGGCTCGAGGACGACCTTGCCCCCCCGGCGGTCGTAGCGCTTGACGGTGGCCTCTTCGCCGGGGATGCCGGCGACGACCACCTCACCCCTCTCCGCGCTGGGTTGGGAGCGGACGACGACGTAGTCACCGTCGAGGATCCCGGCCTCGACCATCGAATCGCCCCGGACCCGGAGCATGAACAGGTTGCCGTCGCCGGTGAGGTCGGCAGGGACCGGCATGGTCTCCTCGACGTTCTCCTGGGCCAGCACGTCGGTGCCGGCGGCGACGTCGCCCACCAGCGGCACGTGGCGCACCGGACGACGGTCCACCGGCGCGCCCGACGTGGCGTCGTAGCGCACCTCGAGCGCCCGCGGCTTGGAGAGGTCGCGCCGCAAGAAGCCGAGGCGCTGGAGGTTGCCCAGGTGGGTGTGGACGGTGGACGGGGAGGTGAGGCCCACGGCCTCGCCGATCTCGCGCACCGAGGGCGGGAAGCCACGGTCGCGCATGCTGGCCTCGATGCACTCGAGGATCTGGCGTTGGCGGGGGGTGAGGTTGACATCGGCCATGGGGGCCTCCCGGTGGACGAACTCGTGTTTGTTCGCCGAACGGTAGCAGGCGCGGACCGCGGTTCCAAACATCTGTTCGGCGCACCCCTTGACGGCGAACACGGGTTCGTGGTTGCCTGGTGTCCGAACAGCCGTTCGGACCGGCTCCGCGCGACTCCACCCACCGCCCCTGATCGACGGCGCTAGGCGCCGACTGTCACACCCCCTGCGGAGAATGAGCTCATGGCAGCGATCCTCACCCCCCACCCGGCTCGGACGCCACGACCGGCCTTCGTCGTGCTCGAAGGCGGTCTGGCCCCGGCCCGCATGGCGCGCGTCTACCGGCGCCGTCGCCTCGGCGCCCTGCTCGTCGGCGTGGTCCTGCTGTCGGTGGGGTTGGTGGCGGGCCGGGCGGCGCTGGTGGCGGTCACGCCCCAGCCCCCGCCGGCGGCCACCGGCACCGTCGCCGTCCGCCCCGCGGCGACGGCCGGGCCGGTGGTGGTGGTACGTCCGGGCGACACCATCTGGTCGGTCGCCCGCCGTCTCCAGCCCGAGGGCGACGTGCGGCCTCTCGTCGACCGTCTGGCCGCCGCCCACGGGCCCGACTCCCTCCAGGCCGGCGAGGCCATCCCCGTCGCGCCCTGATCGGCCGCCACTGCGTCACGGCCGGGGCCGGATGTGCATAGCGTGCGCAGCGTGCGCTGCCCGGGGTGCTCCAGCCTGGAAGACAGGGTCGTCGACTCCCGCGCCTCCGAGGACGGCAGCGCCATCCGTCGGCGGCGGGCGTGCCTGGGCTGTGGTCGGCGCTTCACCACCTTCGAGCGGGTGGAGGAGGTCCCGCTCGTGGTCGAGAAGCGCTCGGGCGAGCGCCAACCCTTCGACCGGTCCAAGATCGTGGCCGGTCTGCGCTCGGCGGCCAAGAACCGGCCAGTGTCCGAGGCCGACCTCGAAGCGCTGGCGGCCGATGTGGAGGATCAGCTCCGCCTCGACGGTGGCGAGGTGCCCAGCGAGCGGGTCGGGGTGGCCGTGCTCGAGCGTCTCCGGGACCTCGACCAGGTCGCCTACGTGCGCTTCGCCAGCGTCTACAAGGAGTTCGACGACCCCGCCGACTTCGCCGCCGAGCTGCGCCTCCTCACCAAGTCCACCGCCCCCAAGCACCGCTGAGGCCCCCCGTGCCGTCGACCCCCCTGCCTCGGCGGGGCGGGCGCCGGTCAGCGCTCCCGCAGGTAGCGCAGGAAGAGGAAGCCGTCCTCCTCCAGCGCCGATGCCAGCCGACAGGGGCGCAGCGTGCCGGCGCCGAGGCCGGCGGCGAGGCGGGTGGAGTCGCCGCCGGCCAAGGCGGGGGAGACCGTGAGGCAGACCTCGTCCACCAGATCGGCCTCCACCAGCTGGCCGTTGAGGGCGGGGCCGCCCTCGCTCAGCACGACGCGGGCCCCGCGCTGGGCCAGGGCGGCCAGGGCGGCGTCGGGCTCCACCCGGTCGGCGCCTGCCTCCACCACCTCGGCCACCGGCTCCAGGGCGGCTCTGCGCTCCGGGTCGGCGTGGGCCACGGTCAGCACCACCGGTGCTTCCTCGGCCTCGGTGAACAGGGCGTCGGTGGGGTCGAGGCGCAGGCTGGCCGACACGATCGCCACTCGCGGTCGGCGGGCCTGGCCCCGGCCCACCCGCTCCTCCTGGAGGTGCTCGGGGGTGCGGGGCGGGCGGTAGCGCTCGGCGGCGACGGTGCGGCGCCCGGCCAGGATCACGTCGGCGATGGCCCGGACGGCCGAGAACACCCGGGCGTCGGCGGGGCCCCCGAGCGGCCCCGACACGCCATCGACGGCGGTGGCGCCGTCGATGGAGGCCACCATGTTCACCACGACCCAGGGGCGCGCCGGCGGCGGGAGCCGGGCGGCGGCCGCGTAGACCACCGCCGGGTCGACGTCGGCGGGATCCAGGCCGGCCGCATCCGGGCCTGGGGCACCCGGATCGCTGGGGTCGGGTAGCAGTAGGCGCATGGCGGGCCGACCGTACCGAACGCAGCGCCGCCGCCGGCCGCCTGGCACCATGGCACGATGACGGCCGTGGAGGACCAGGCGGCGCGCCGGGCGGAGCGAGGCCCGGGCAGTGCCACCCGCACGGCGTACCGCACCTGCCCGCTGTGTGAGGCCGGCTGTGGCCTCGAGATCAACCTGGCGGGCGAGCGAGTGCAGCGGATCCGCGGCGATCGGGCCGACGTCTTCAGCGCCGGTTACATCTGCCCGAAGGGCTCGACCCTCAACGCGCTCCACGAGGACCCCGACCGGCTGCGCACCCCGCTGGTCAAGCGGGACGGCCGGTGGCAGGAGGCCAGCTGGGACGAAGCCTTCGCCGAGGTGGAGCGGCGCCTGCTCCCGATCATCGAGGAGCAAGGGCGCGACGCCGTGGCCGTCTATCTGGGCAACCCCAACGCCCACACCCTGGCCGGCCAGCTCTACGGGCGCCCGCTGCTCAAGGCCCTCGGCACCACCAACGTCTACTCGGCCAGCACCGTCGACCAACGGCCCAAGGAGCTGTCCTCCGCACTCATGTTCGGCGCCGGCCTCATCGTGGCGGTGCCCGACATCGACCGGACCGCCCTGTTGCTGATGCTCGGCGCCAACCCGTACGCCTCCAACGGCAGCCTGGCCACCGCGCCGGACTGGCCCGGGCGCCTCGAAGCCCTGCGGGCGCGGGGCGGCCGCCTGGTGGTCGTCGACCCCCGCCGCACCCGGACCGCCCAGGAGGCCGACGAGTGGGTGCCGGTGCGCCCCGGGTCCGACCCGTTCCTGCTGGCCGCCATGGTCCACGTCCTCTTCGCCGATGACCTCGTGGACCTCGGCCGCATCGGCGACTTCACCAACGGGCTCGACGAGGTCCGGGCACTGGTGGCGCCGTTCCCGCCCGAGGCGGTGGCCACGGTGACCGGCGTCGACGCCACCACCATCCGCCGGCTGGCCAGCGACCTCGCGGCCGCCCCCACGGCCGCGGTGTACGGCCGCATCGGGACCACCACCGCCGAGTTCGGGACCCTCGCCTCCTGGCTGGTCGACGTGCTCAACGCCTGTACCGGCAACCTCGACCGGCCCGGTGGGGCGATGTTCACCCGGGCGGCGGCCGGCGCGGCCAACACCCGAGGCGCTCCCCGCGCCGGTCGCCCGGTGCGCATCGGCCGCCGCCGGAGCCGGGTGCGGGGCCTGCCCGACACCTTCGGTGAACTGCCAGTGGTGTGCCTGGCCGAGGAGATGGACACGCCGGGCGAGGGCCAGGTGCGGGCCTTCGTGTGCCTGGCGGGCAACCCGGTGCTGTCCACCCCCAACGGCGGGCGCCTCGACGCCGCCCTGGCCGGGCTCGACTTCATGGTGGCGGTCGACATCTACCTCAACGAGACCACCCGCCACGCCGACGTCATCTTCCCCGCCCCCTCGGCCTTGCAGAAGCCCCACTACGACATCGCCCTGCTCCAGCTGGCCATCCGGAACGTGGCCAACTGGTCCGAGCCCGTGCACCCGCTCGAGCCCGGCCAGCTCGACGAGTGGGAGGTGCTGGCCCGCCTGGCGCTGATCGCCCAGGGTGCGGGCGCCGGCGCCGACCCGGCGATCGTCGACGACCTCATGGTCGACGCCCTCGTGCGCAGCGCGGTGGCCGACCAGCACGGCCCGGTCCACGGCCGCGACCCCGAGGAGCTGCTCGGCGTGCTGTCGCCCCGCCGCGGCCCGGGCCGGATCCTCGACCTGATGCTGCGCACGGGCCCCTACGGCGACGCCTTCGGCGCGGTGCCGGGCGGCCTCAGCCTCGATGTGCTGCAGGCCTCGCCCCACGGCGTCGACCTCGGAGCCCTCGAGCCCCGCCTGCCCGGTGGCCTGCGCACGCCGAGCGGGATGGTGGAGCTGGCCCCGCCCCCGCTGGTGGCCGACATGGCGAGGCTACGGGCCGCCCTCGCCCGGCCGGTGGGCGACGGCCTGCTCCTGGTGGGTCGCCGCGACCTGCGCTCGAACAACTCCTGGATGCACAACGTCGAGGTCCTGGTGAGGGGTCGGCCCCGTTGCACAATGCACGTGCACCCCGACGACGCCGACCGCCTCGGCCTGGCCGACGGCGCCGCCGCCCGGGTCACCAGCCGGGCCGGCGAGCTGGTGGTCCCGGTGGAGGTCACCGACGCCATCCGGGCCGGCGTGGTCAGCATCCCTCACGGCTGGGGCCATGACCGGCCCGGCACCGCCATGGGTGTGGCTGCCGACCACGCCGGCGTCAACGCCAACCTGCTGACCGACGAGCTCCGCTACGACGAGCTGTCGGGCAACGCCGTGCTCAACGGAGTCCCGGTGGAGGTCGCTCCCGCCTGAGCGGGCGCGCCACACCCGTCTAGAGAGAGGCGGCCGCGGGGGTGGTGCCGGCGTCGGCCCCCGGGTGCACCGCGGCGCGCACCTTGCGCAGGGCGGAGGAGACAGCGGCCAGCTCGGCCGGCTCGAGCAGCCCGGTGTACCAGCGCTCGATGAGCTCGACGTGGCCCCGGACTGCCTTCTCGACCAGCCGCCGGCCCTCGGGCGTCACGACCGCGAACGCGCCTCGCCGGTCGGTGGGACAGGCCGCCCGCTCGGCCAGTCCCCTCCTCTCGAGCCGGTCGACCAGCCGGGTCAGGCCGCCGGCGGACAGGCTCACCTGGGCGGCGAGGTCGCTCATCCGCAGGCGGCCGCCGGGGGAGCGGGCCAGGCGCAGGAGCACCTCGAACTCCGCGGGCGGCAGCCCGTGCTCACTGAGCTGCTCGGCCAGGCGGCGGGTCAGGCCGTCGTGCACCTCGAAGAGCAGCCCGATGGCGGTGAGGCGGGCGTCGTCGAGCACGTTGGGAGCCATGCCCGCACCCTAGCGGAATACTTGCGCGTGCAACTGGTTGTAATGGGCGAACCACGACCCCACGAACCTGGAGCTTCCCATGACCGCCACCGCACCTCCCACGACCCGCCAGTACGCCGGCATCGAGATCCCTTCGCCCGGCACCTTCGACCTCGACCCCAGCCACACCACCGTCGGGTTCAGCGCCCGCCACATGATGGTGTCCAAGGTGCGCGGCCGCTTCGACTCGGTCACCGGCACGCTCACCATCGCCGAGGACCCGCTCGAGTCCAGCGTGCAGGTCTCCATCGACGCCGCCAGCGTGAACACCGGCGAGGCCAAGCGCGACGAGCACCTCACCAGCCCCGACTTCCTCGACGTCGAACGCTTCCCTCACATCACCTTCGCCAGCACGCGGGTGCTCGACCACTCCGCTGAGGGCTTCCGCCTCGAAGGTGAGCTGACGGTGCGCGACGTCACCCGCACCGTCACCCTCGATGCCTCCTTCGAGGGGGTGGCCACCTCGCCCTGGGGGACCGAGGCGGTGGGCTTCTCGGCCCGGACCGAGCTCGACCGCGAGGATTTCGGGCTCACCTGGAACCAGGCGCTGGAGACCGGCGGCGTGCTGGTGGGCAAGCGCATCACCGTGGAGATCGAGGCCGAGCTGATGCGTCGGGCCTGAGCGGCCTCGGGCGTAGCCCCACCCGAGCGGCCGACCGGCCGCGCACAGCCCTGTGGATCGCAGCTGGGGATGTCCACCTGCAATTCACAGGGTTGTTCCCCTTCCGTTCCACAGGGCCGGGTCCGTAAGGTCCATTCCGTTGACGGGGTCGCAGCGCGGCGCTCGGACTGGCGGGGATCGACGAAGGGGACCCAACCCGTCGCCGTCCTTGGGGGGTGGCGTGCGAGATTTCGCGAACGCCTCCTGACCTGGGTGTCCGCGCTGCGGTCACCGTTGACACGGGTGGAATTACTCTGCTGTAATTCATCCACATCTTGTGGTGCCGGGGCGGCGGGGGAGGCTGCAGCCACAAGATGCTGTGGTCTGGCTCCCGCGCCGGCCCGCATCGCCGGCACCGCCCACGAGCACCACACCACCGCGAGGAGCACCCATTGGCCTTGGCCCCGGAGCAGACCGGCATCGGCATCCGCCGTCACTTCACCACCCCCGGCACCCACCCCTACGACGAGGTGAGCTGGGAGCGGCGCGACGCACGGATCACCAACTTCCGCGACGGCTCGGTGGCCTTCGAGCAGCTCGAGGTGGAGTTCCCCACCACCTGGTCGCTCAACGCCACCAACATCGTCGCCCAGAAGTACTTCAGGGGCACTCCGGGCACCGCCGAGCGGGAGTCGTCGCTGCGCCAGGTGATCGACCGGGTGGTCGACACCATCGCCGACTGGGGCACCGAGGGCGGCTACTTCACCGACGACGCCGAGGCCGACGCCTTCCGGGCCGAGCTCAAGCACCTGATGGTCACCCAGAAGGCGGCGTTCAACTCGCCGGTGTGGTTCAACATCGGCGTGGCCGGGGTGCCGCAGCAGGCGAGCGCGTGCTTCATCCTCTCGGTCGACGACACCATGGACTCCATCCTCAACTGGTACGTGGAGGAGGGGACGATCTTCAAGGGCGGGTCGGGCTCGGGCATCAACCTGTCCCGTCATCCGCTCCTCGGCCGAGCTGCTCAAGGGGGGGCGGCACCGCCTCGGGCCCGGTCAGCTTCATGCGGGGCGCCGACGCCTCTGCCGGCACAATCAAATCGGGAGGCAAGACCCGTAGGGCCGCCAAGATGGTCATCCTCAACGCCGACCACCCCGACGTCGAGGAATTCATCTGGTGCAAGGCCCGGGAGGAGCAGAAGGCCCGGGTGCTGCGCGACGCCGGCTTCGAGATGGACCTCGACGGCCGCGACGCCTACTCCATCCAGTACCAGAACGCCAACAACTCGGTGCGGGTCACCGACGAGTTCATGCAGGCGGTCGAGAACGACGACGACTGGCACCTCCGGGCCGTCACCACCGGCGAGGTGGTCAGGACCATCCGGGCCCGCGACCTCATGCGCCAATTCGCCCAGGCCACCTGGGAGTGCGCCGACCCCGGCATGCAGTTCGACACCACCATCAACCGCTGGCACACCGCCGCCACCACCGGCCGCATCAACGGCTCCAACCCATGTAGTGAGTACATGCACCTCGACAACTCGGCGTGCAACCTCGCCTCGATCAACCTGTTGCAGTTCCTTGCCGCCGACGACGTGTTCGACGTCGAGGGCTACAAGCAGGCCGTCGAGGTGGTGTTCACCGCCCAGGAGATCCTCGTGGGCCGGGCCGACTACCCCACCGAGCCCATCGGGGCCAACGCCCGCAAGTTCCGCCAGCTCGGCCTGGGCTACGCCAACCTCGGCGCCACCCTCATGGCTCTCGGTCTGCCGTACGACAGCGACGCCGGCCGGGCCTGGGCCGCCGCCCTCACCGCCCTGATGACCGGCCACGCCTACGCCACCTCGGCCCGCACGGCGGCGCGGATGGGCCCCTTCGCCGGCTACGCCGACAACACCGAGCACATGCTCCGAGTGCTGAACATGCACCGGGCGGAGGCCGCCGGCATCGACGAGGAGCTCGTGCCCACCGAGCTGCTCGGCGCGGCCCAGCAGGCATGGGACGAAGCCTGCGAGCTCGGCACCGAGTTCGGCGTACGCAACTCCCAGGCCAGTGTCCTAGCGCCCACCGGCTGCCTGGTCGGCGGCTCGCTGGTGGCCACCGAGGCCGGCCTCGTCAGGCTCGGCTCCCTCGGTGATCCCGACGGGCCGCAGTGGCAGGACCTGGACCTCGACGTCCTCACCGACGACGGCGCCCGCCGGGCCTCGAAGTTCTACGTGAACGGTCTCGAGCAGGTGGTCGACGTGACCACCCGGCGGGGGTACCGCATCCAGGGCACCACCAAGCACCGCATCAAGGTGGTCGACGAGGCGGGGGAGTGGGTGTGGCGACGTTTCGCCGACCTCCGCCCCGGCGACCGGGTTCCGCTCGCCCTCGGCGGGATGCTCGGCCAGCCCCGACGAGTGGCGCTCCCACCCCTGGCCGAGGGCTATGGCTGGCTGGGCGACCACACCACCCGGGTCCCGGAGGAGATGACCGCTGAGCTGGCCGAGCTGGTCGGCTACTTCATGGGCGACGGGTCGCTTCACGCCAAGGGTCTGCGCCTCTGCGTAGCCGACGGTGACTTCGAGGTCATCGACCACCTCGCCCGCCTGGCCAAGGGCCTGTTCGGCATCGAGGCGCTCACGACCCAGAAGCCGGGCTACGTCAGCGTGGAGCTGAACTCGGTGCGCCTGGCCGAGTGGTGGCAGGCCAGCGGCTTCGCCAAGCGCCGTCCCCACGACGGCCACTCCGGCAAGGGCTGGAGCCCGCATGTCCCCGACGCCGTCCTCCACACCAACGACGCCGAGATCTACCGCGCCTTTGTCCGCGGCCTGTTCGAGGCCGACGGCACCGTGGGAGTGGGCTACCCGTCGTGGACCACCACCTGCATCGACTTCTCCCACGACGTCCAGACGCTCCTCCTCACCCTCGGCTACGTCACGACCCGGCGGTTCGGCACCAGCGGCCGGGGATCGCACCTGGCTGTGCTGCGGCTGCTCAACAAGGCCGCCAACGCCCGCTGGCGCGACGAGATCGGCTTCCTCTCCGACCGCAAGAACGCCGCCATCGACACGAGCCAGGTCGAGGAGTCGACCGGCGACGGACGCTTCTACTTCGACACGGTCGCCAGCGCCGAGCTGGGGGACGAAGAGCTCACCTACGACCTGTCGGTGCCCGACAACGTCACCTACGTGGCCAACGGCTTCGTCAGCCACAACACCATCGGCCTGATGATGGACTGTGACACCACCGGCATCGAGCCCGACCTCGGGCTGTGCAAGATGAAGAAGCTGGTTGGCGGCGGGACCATGACCATCGTCAACCAGACCGTGCCCCGGGCCCTCAAGAACCTCGGGTACACGCCGGAGCAGATCGACGAGATCGTCGCTTGGATCGACGACAACAAGACCATCCTGGGCGCCCCCCATGTGGCGGCCGAGCACCTCCCGGTGTTCGCCTGCTCCATGGGCGACAACGCCATCCACTACGCCGGCCACGTGCGGATGATGGGAGCGGTGCAGCCCTTCATCAGCGGTGCCATCTCCAAGTGCGTCGTGGGCGACACGCTCCTGTCCACCGCCGACGGCCTGGTCCGCATCGGCACGCTGCGCGAGGACGAGGCGCCCGACACCTTCCGCAGCCACATCATCGAGGTGGCGTCACTGGAAGGCACCCAGAAGACCGACGCCTTCTACTACGGCGGGGTCCGCCCGGTGCACGACGTCGTCCTGCGGTCCGGCCACCGGGTGACGGCCACGCCCAACCACCGGCTTCTCACCGCCGGCTTCGGCGGGCTCCAGTGGAAGCGGGTGGACGAGCTGGCCATCGGCGACGAGGTGGCGGTGGCCTACGGCGCCGAGCTCTGGTCGCCCCTCCCGGCCCGCTTCGACGACTTCACCCCCTCGGCTTCCTACGGCTCGCAGAAGCGGGTTCGCATCCCCACCGAGATGACAGAGGAGCTGGCGTTCCTGCTCGGCGCCTTCGCCGCCGAGGGCCACATCACCCGGTCCAACTGGACGGTGCATGTCACGAACTCGGTGCCGGCGGTTCGCCAGCGGGTGGTCGACGCCTGGCGCGACCTGTTCGGCGTGGAGGCCAAGGTCATCGACGACGGCATCCGTTGCCTCTCGGTGATGGTCGCGTCCAAGACCATCGTCGAGTTCCTCGACCACCTCGGCTGCGGCAGCCATGCGTCGGGGAAGCGCATCCCCGATGCGGTCCTCCGGTCGCCACTCGAGATGGTGCTGGCCTTCCTCCAGGGCCTCGCCCTCGACGCTTACGTCACCGTGGCCACGGCTCCGAAGTGGGCCATCTGCCTCGACTCGCCCGGCCTGCTCGACGACCTCTCGGCGGTGCTCACCAACCTCGGCGTCGTCCACGGGCGGGTCTCGAAGTGGAACGCGAAGTACGCCAAGTCGTACGGCGAGGTCTACGCCTCCGGCCTTCACGCGCAGCACCTGTGCCGGCTGGTTCCGTTCATGGAGCCCGACAAGGCGGCACGGGCAGCCCAGCTCGAGGCGATGACGTTCTCGGCCAGCCACAACACCGCCGACGTCGTGCCCGGCCTCGCCGGCGCCGACCTCTACAACCTCCTGCCCGAGGGCAAGAGCGGCCGCAACGGGCACGGAGTGCGAGGGAAGTACGGCTTCCTGCTCGACCTCCGCACCCGTGCCGTGAGCCGCGCGGTGCTGGAGCGGGTGGCCTCAGTGCCGGGCGTGGTCCTGCCGGCGTGGCTGCGCACGGTGCTCTCCGACAACCTCCACTTCTCACCGGTGGAGTCCGCCTTCTACGGGGGCGAGCGCGAGGTGTTCGACGTCTCGGTGCCGACCACCCAGGCCTTTGTCGGCAACGGGATCATGAACCACAACACGGTCAACATGCCCGAGGACGTAAGCGTCGAGGATGTCGAGCAGCTCCACATCGACGCCTGGAAGCTGGGTGTGAAGGCGGTGGCCGTCTACCGGGACAACTGCAAAGTGGCCCAGCCCCTCGCCATGGCCAAGAAGGGCCAGAAGCAGGGCGTGGCGCCCACCGAGGTGGCCACCCAGGTGGTCGAGCGGATCGTCGAGAAGGTGGTCAAGGTGCCGGTGCGGGAGAAGCTGCCCCGCAGCCGCACCAGCCGCACGTTCGAGTTCCGGGTGGCCGACTGCAAGGGCTTCGTGAACGTCGGGGAGTACGCCGACGGTCGTCCCGGTGAGGTGTTCCTGCGGGTGTCGAAGCAGGGCTCCACGCTGGCCGGGATCATGGACTCCTTCGCCATCGCCGTCAGCCACGGCCTCCAGTACGGCGTGCCGCTGCGGAGCTTCGTGGAGGCGTTCACCAACATGCGCTTCGAGCCGGCGGGCATGACCGACGACCCCGAGATCCGCATCGCCTCCTCGGTGCTCGACTACATCTTCCGGCGCCTGGCGGTGGACTACCTCAGCTACGACGAGCGGGCCGAGCTCGGCATCCTCACCGTGGCCGAGCGCACCCAGCCCACCCTGCCCGGCGTGGAGGAGACCATCACCGAGAACCGCCAGGGCTCCGACGTTCCTGCCGACCCGAAGTCGATCCCGTCGGCCAGCGAGCTGGCCGCCTCGATGGAGGACCCCGACGTGGCCCTGCCGGCGGTGCCGGTGCCCGAGAGCGGCTTCCAGCACCGCGACGCCCCCTACTGCATGCAGTGCGGCGTCCAGATGGTCCGGGCCGGCAGCTGCCACGCCTGCCCGAGCTGCGGCACCACCAGCGGCTGCAGCTGATCAGAGGCGTCGGCTACCTGGCTTCTGCTCGGACCTCATTGCTGCGCCCGCTGCGTCAGCGCGATGACCTCTCCTCAGAACCGCGTTGTACCGGCGCTGGGTGGCGCTCCGTGGGCGAGGGCGAAATGGGGTCGGCGCCATCCTGCGATGACAGCGAGGTGGAGAGCAGCTGAGGCGGCACACTCTCAGCAGCCGAATCTGGTTGATCCTGTCGAAGCTTGGGCGGTGCTGCGGTCCACGGTTTCACGGTCTGGACGGTCGACTCGTAGAAGCTGTCCAAGAGGTCCAGGACCGAGCCGAGGAAGCTTCCGCGCCCCTGGCCTCGTTTGGATCCCATCGGGCCCGACAAGGTGAGCCGGAAGCTCCGGACGTCCCGCCTCGGGTCAGCGACGAGCAGCAGCGGGTCCGCACGGGCATCGCGCAGGAGCTCGGAGGTCGACGCGCCACGGGCATGCGCCGTGAAGCAATCGATCCGCAGAGCATCCGGGGCCTCCTTGAGCTGACGGAGTAACCAGTTGATGCGCGTCTGTGGCCGACCCTGACGCGGCGCCTCGATATCGACTGAGATCGAGAGGCGGGCCGCGCGCAGATCGGCGAGGAGCATGACTGGACCGATGGCGTTCGGGATCCGCAGAGCACCGGCCAACGCCCCTGTCTCGACGAGCCCGGCGACGAGCGTCTGCGCTCGGATGGACGGGTCGGCGGCCTGCTTGCGGGGAAGGGCGGGTTGGACCTCGATGCCCAGCTGACGACCGAGGCGCAGGCAGGAGAAGCGAATGAGCTGGTCCCATCGCGAGGCGACGTCCGCCGCGTTCTTGTCGCTGGCTCGAAGCGTGCCGGCGGCGATCGCCTCACGGACCGGCACCCAGCTCGGGCCCATGTCCTCGAACTCCAGGGCACCGGAGCGCGGGTGCTCCAGGTAGCGGATCAGCTCACCCAGTATCCAGGCCTGGTCTGGGTCTGCGACGCCACGGTGCACCTTTTGCATCACTGCCTCGGTGAGAACCTGCGTCCACGAGAGGTGGTGCATCGTGACCCGCTTGAGCTTGCGCTTATCGACCGCAGTCGGATGCGTGGTGGCGGCGGGAGCGATCTGGTTCGAGATTGTGAGCAGCGCATTGAAGTCCTGTTCCCTGGCCACATCGAGGTACTTCTCCAGCTGGACGCGGTCGAGCAGGTTGGATCCTGTCTTCACTTCCACCAGGCACACCCACGTTCGGCTGCCGCGGCGGACGCGGATCAGGCCGTCGGGGTAGACGCGGTCGTCGCCGAGCTCGAACGGCACCTCGATGAAGGTCTCGATCGTGCCGCCCGGGGCACCGAACCCAGTGGTGAGGGCACGGCCGAACTCCTTCACCGCGGCGAGCACCGCTAGGAGCGCGGAGGTGGCCCGGCGCTCCTGTTCCTCCGGCCCCGAGATTCCCGACGTCGGGATCAATCGGGCCGCGTGCCAAGTCTCTTCCCCCACGTCGGCCTCCCCTCCTGGTTCGGGTCAGGCTAGGACCGCGTTCGTCGCCGACGAAGGACTAGCACCGACGGGCCATCCTTCTCGTGCCGGTGCGCCCTCCACGGTCAGTGCCGGCACGTGGAAGGGCTCCCGCGCCGGCACCGCCGGCGTCCGACGGTCGGGCTGAGGACGCCCGTTTCGGGCACCTTCAGCCCGATCGTTTCACACCGCCGCGTCCGGCCGGGTCAATCCCGGCGGTTGCGGATGGGGTGGTCCTCGGGGACCTCGACCAGGACGATGCGGGTGCCGTCGGGGTCGGCGATCCAGCACTCCCGCAGGCCCCAGGGCATGGTCTCGGGCGGCGCCGCCACGGTGACGCCCGCGGCGGCCAGCCGCGCGTGCTCGGCGTCCACGTCGGGCACCTGGAGCCACAGGCTGGCTGCCGCCGGGCCGACGGGGGCGCCAGCTCGAGGACCGGTCAGCTCGAGGAAGCCGCCACCGCAGAACAGCACGACGCCGGTGCGGCGCCCGCCGGTGCCGTACTCCCGGTAGATCGACAGGCCGAGCACCTCGGTGTACCAGGCCACGGCGGCGTCGAGATCCGCCGGGGCCAACAGCACCCGGCTCGACAGCACATCCACCGCCTGGACCCTAGAGAACTAGCGTCCGGACCGGGACAGCAACCGGGGGAGGCCAGGGTGGAGGAGATCATCGGCACCGTCGCCGGCCGGTGGTACGTGACCGCGTTCGGCATCGCCTTCGTGGTCCTGGCCCGTCGCCACCTCGGCTGGCGGGCCCTCGGCATCTACAGCGCCATCGCTCTGGCCGTGGGGGTCATCGCCGAGAACGGGTCGGTCCACCTCGGCATCCCCTACACCCGCTACTCGTTCAACCCCTCCCTCCGGGGCGACGAGTTGTTCGTGGGCGACGTCCCGCTCATGGTCTCGCTCAGCTACACGTTCATGGCCTACTTCGCCTTCGCCGCCGCCCGGCTGATCGTGGCCGGCCCGCGGCGCAGCCGCTCCCGCCTGCCCGTCCTCGAGTACCTGACCGCGGTGATGCTGGCCGTGTGGGCGCTGTGGGTGGTCGACCCGGTCAGCCGGCTGGGGGCCCACTTCTTCCTCGGCGAGCTGTTCCGCTACGACGGTCCGGGCTTCTGGTTCGGGCTCCCGCTGGGCAGCCAGCTCGGGTTCACGGCCACCTCCTGCGTCCTGGTCGGCGTCCTCACCTGGCTGACGAGAGACGAGCCGATCGAGCCCGTCGACACGCTGGCCCGCCACCCCCGCCTCGGCGCCCTGGGCGGGTTCCTGGGCCAGGTGTTGTTCATGACGGCCACGGCCTTCGTCGTGGCCCGCACGAACCCGGGCACCGAGATCGGGCGCACCGCCGACGCGCTGGCGGGCTCCACCCTCATCATCGGGCTGCCGGTCGTGCTGCTCACGGCCGTGCACTGGCGGTCGCTCACCGTGCCCGGAGACGGCGGCGAGCAGGCCGCCCCGGAGCCGGTGTCAGCCCGGCAGCGTGCTCACTGACTGCAGCTCGACGTACTCGTCGAGACCCTCGGGGCCGTACTCCCGTCCCACGCCGCTGGCCTTGAACCCGCCGAACGGGGAGCCGAAGTCGGCGGCGTAGTGGTTCACGGCGGTCGTGCCGGTGCGGACGCGGCCGGCCACCTCCAGGCCCTGTTCCCGGTCGGCCGTCCAGACCGATCCGGCCAGGCCGAACTCGGAGTCGTTGGCCAGCCGCACGGCGTCGTCGACGGTGTCGTAGGGGATCACGCAGAGCACCGGGCCGAAGATCTCCTCCCGGGCGACCCGCATGGCGTTGTCGACGTCGGCGAACAGCGTGGGCCGCACGTACCAGCCCCGGTCCAAGCCGGCGGGCCGCCCGGGACCGCCGACCACCACCCGGGCCCCTTCGGCGGCCCCGAGCGCGATGTAGCCCTCCACCCGATCCTGCTGGCGGGCCGCGACCAGCGGGCCGACCTCGGTGGCGGGGTCGGCCGGGTCCCCGACGGCCAGGTCGCCCACCATGGACGACAGGGCGTCGACCACCTCGTCGTAGCGGCCGCGGGGCGCGAGGACGCGGGTCTGGGCGGCGCAGGCCTGGCCGGAGTTCAGGAACGAGGCGAAGCGCAGGCCCTCGGCCGTCTTGTCGAGGTCGGCGTCGTCGAGGACGATGGCCGCCGACTTGCCGCCCAGCTCCAGGCTGAACCGCTTGAGCGAGGCGCCGCAGATCTCGCCGATCCGTCGCCCCGCCACCGTGCTGCCCGTGAAGGCCACCTTGTCGACCCCGGGGTGGCGCACGAGGTGCTCGCCCACCTCGCGCCCGGCGGGAAGGACGCTCACCGTGCCCTCGGGCAGGCCGGCCTGCTCGAGTAGCTCGGCGGCGAAGAAGGCGTCGAGCGGCGACTCGGGGGCGGGCTTGGCCACGACCGTGCACCCGGCCAGGAGGGCGGGGATGAGCTTCGACATCAGCACGATCTGCGGCACGTTCCACGGCACGATGGCCGCCACCACCCCGACCGGCAGGCGGCGCACGATCGACTGGCCGCCCATGGCGGTGGGGCGCCGTTCCTCCCAGGGGTGGACCGACGCAAGGTCGAGCAGGGTGGTGATCATCATGCTGGGCGCCAAGGACTGGGCCAGCTTGGAGAACGTGATGGGCGAGCCGATCTCGGCGGTGACCAGGTCGGCCAGCTCGTCGAGCCGGGCCCCATAGAGGTCGGCGAACCGGCGGAGGCAGGCGATGCGCTCGCTGACGGGAAGGCGGGGCCAGGGCCCCTCGTCGAAGGCCAGCCGGGCGGCGTGTACGGCGGCGTCGACGTCGGCCGCGGTGGCCTCGGGGACCGACCCGATCACCTCCTCGGTGTGGGGTGAGCGGACCTCTATGCGCCCGTCGCCGCTCGGCGGCACCCAGCGGCCGCCCACGAAGAGGGACTCGGCGTGGGCCTTCACGCCAGGACCACCGGCAGCTCGGCGGCGCCCCGCACGAGGGTGGAGCGAACCCAGGTCGGTTCGCCGGCCAGCTCGTAGCGCGGGTAGCGGGCCAGGAGCTGTTCCAGGGCGACCCGCCCCTCCAGCCGGGCCAGGTGGGCGCCGAGGCAGACGTGCTCGCCGAAGCCGAACGCCAGGTGGGCTCCGGAACGGGTCACGTCGAAGCGATCGGCGTCGGGTCCGAACACCGCCTCGTCCCGGTTGGCGCTGGCGTACATCAGCACCACCCAGTCGCCGGCGTCGATCCGGCTCCCGCCGAGCTCGATGGCGGTGGTGGCTGTCCGTCCGAACGCCTGGATCGGGGTCACCCACCGGAGGCACTCCTCCACTGCGGACGGCAGGGCGGCCGGGTCGGCGGCCAGCGTCGCTCGCTGGTCGGGGTGCTGGGCGAGGGCCAGGACGCTGCCCGAGAGGAGGTGGCGGGCGGTCTCGTTGCCGGCCACGAGGAGGGACATGCAGTACATGACCACCTCGTCGTCGCCGAGGGGCCGCCCGTCGATCTCGGCCCCGACGAGGGCCGAGAGCAGGTCGTCCCCGGGGTTGGCCCGGCGGGCGGCGACCTCGGCACCGAGGAAGGCCAGCAGCTCACCCACCGAGGCCATGGCGGCGTCGGCGTCGGCCTCGTCGGCCCCGTCGATGCAGGCGTCGGACCACCGCCGCAGGTCCCGGCGGTCGGCGTCGGCGATGCCGAGCAGCTCGGCGATCACCAGGACGGGCAGAGGCGCGGCGACGGCATCGACGAGGTCGATCGCCTCACCGGCCGGCACCTCGTCGAGCACGTCGGCGGCCACCGCCCGGACACTGTCCTCCAGAGCGGCGACCGCCCGGGGCGTGAGCCACCGCGACACCAGCTTGCGCCAAGGGCCGTGCACGGGCGGGTCCATGTGCAGCACCGAGCCCGGCAGCTCGGCGCCCCGCCGGATCGGGTCGTTCATCAGCACGCCCCGACCGGAGCAGAACCGGGCGGGGTCACGGCTCACCGAGCGCACGTCGTCGTAGCGCGACACCACCCACGACCCTGGGGCGTACCGGTGCACCGGCGACTGCCGACGCAGGCGGGCCAGGACCTCGAAGTAATCGGGCCGGTTGAACAGACCAGGTTGCTCCGGGTCCAAGGACAGGTCGGCCGGCGCTGCCTGCACTCGGTGCCTCCTCGTTGGCTCGACGGAGCGTACATCGACGTCTCGGAGCGGCCGATCGGGGCCGGCGGTCGGGGCGGGCGGTCGGGCTTGCGGGATGCGGGCGGAAGCGGGCTACCCTGAGCCACTGGCGTCCCTCCCCTGCGGGGGCGGTGGTGCGGCGGGGTCCAACGCCGCATCGAGATGCCGAACCGACCTTGCTCCTGCGTCGACGGCACGCTCAGGAGCCCCGGCGCACGGAGCGCCGTCGCCCATGCAAGACGTCACATACGCCCTGGAGCCCGCCGCGTGGGCGGCCGCCGAGGGCGTCGCCACCGCTGACCAGCTGCAGGCGCTCAACGCCGACGTCGGCGCGCATCGGCGGACCCTCGAACGGTTGCTCGACGACACCGAGGACCGCCTCGAGGCCGTGCGCCGCCTCGACGGGCCCGAGCGCGACCAGGTGGTCGCCGACTTCCAGGACGACCTGGCCCGGCTCGAGGCCGCCTACGACGTCCTGGTCCTCGCCCTCGACCCGGCCGCCGCCGACCTGGCCTCGGACCCCGCCGGCGAGGTCCGGCTGCAGGCGTCCTGGGCCGGCGGCGACATCGTGGTGTGGGCGGCCGGGCCCCAGGCCACTGCCACCAGCAACGACGAGCTGTCCGACCGCCTGGAGGCCATCGGCGGGCCCGCCCTCGGGTGGAGCCTGCACCCACCCGTGCCCCTCGGCACCGGCGCCCGCGCCGCCGCCCTGTCGATACCGGTGTCAGAGGCCCTCGGGTGGCTGGTGGCGGTGGGCGGCGGCCTCGGCGGCGACGGCGTCGGCACCAGCGTCACGTGGCTCGGCCGGGTGGCCCTCGCCGGCGTGCGCCTGGTGGCCGCCGGCGGGCTCGTGCCCACGCTGCGGGGCGACAAGCGCCCCGACGGCCGGGCCCTCGACCTGCGCGTGCGGTGGGCGCCGGCCCTGGTCGACTCGGCCGAGCTGGCCCAGCTGGCGGCGGCCATGCCGGGGCCGGTCACCGCCCTGGCCCGGGCGGACGGGCAGGCCGTGGCCCTCGACGTGCTCGGTGCGGTGGTCGACGCCATCGCCCGCGAGGCCGCCGGCCGGCTCGAGCTGCCCGCCCCGCCCCCCGCCACCCGCACCGCCGCCGCCGTGGCCGAGGCGGTCGTCACCCGCCTCGACGGCTCGCCGTTCGAAGCGCCGGTGGCGGCCGGCGCCGAGGTGTCGAAGCGCCTCGACCGCTGGGCCAAGTCGATCACCAGCCCCACCCGGCCTCGCCTGGCGGTGCAGCTCGACCCGCCCGATCGGGGCAACGCCTGGTTCCTCACCGTGCTCGGCCCCGGCGCCGAAGGCGGACTGCTGCCCATCGAGGTGGCCCTCTCCGACAGCCCCGCCACCCGGCCACTGGCCGACGAGATGGCCCGCCTCGAGCGCATCTTCCCCGCCCTCCTCCGGCCGGGGGGGCTGCGCCGGGGCCAGGTGTACCTGAGCCAGGACGAGGCGTGGGAGCTGATGACCGTCACCGGCGCGTCGCTGGAGGCGGCCGGGTTCGACGTGAGGGTGCCGGCGCTTTCCCGGCGCAAGCCGAGCGCCGGCCTGCGGCTGTTCACCCAGCCCACCGGCGACTCCGTGGTCGGCGCCCACCAGCTCAGCAACGTGCGGTGGTCGGCGGTGTTCGACGACGTGGAGCTCACCGCCGCCGAGGTGGCCCGCCTGGCCGCCGAGGCCCGCCCCCTCGTGCGGTCACGGGGACGCTGGGTCGAGCTCGACGTGGTCGACCTGAAGGAGGCCGAGGCGGCCCTGGCCGAGCGGGCCGGCACCACCCGCATGACCGGTGCCGAGATCCTCCGCCACGCCGTCGGCCTCGAGGGGGCGGCGCTCGGCGGGGGCCTCACCGTGGACGGGGCGGGCTGGGCCACCGACCTGCTCGAGCGGGCCAAGGCGGTGCCCGCCGACCCCGACACCCGCCCGGAGGGGTTCACCGGCGAGCTGCGCAGCTACCAGGCCGAGGCCCTGGCCTGGCTCCGCTTCCTCGACACCGTCGAGCTGGGCGGCTGCCTGGCCCTCGACATGGGCCTCGGCAAGACGCCCACCATGCTGGCCCACCTGGCCGGGGCCACCGGCGAGCAGCCCACCCTGGTGATCGCCCCGCCCGCGGTGGTCGGCAACTGGGCGGCCGAGGCCGCCCGCTTCACCCCCGGCCTCCGCGTGGTGGTGCACCACGGCGCCGCCCGGGCGGCGCCCGACGAGCTCGAGGTCGAGGTGGCCGGGGCCGACCTGGTGATAACCACCTACGGCACCGCCGTCCGCGACGTCGACGCGCTGGCCGACCGCAACTGGGACCGCGTGATCCTCGACGAGGCCCAGGTGATCAAGAACGCCGCCAACGAGACGGCGCAGCAGCTGCGGCGCATCCCGGCCCGCACCCGGGTGGCCCTCACCGGCACGCCCATCGAGAACGGCCTCGGCGACCTCTGGTCGATCCTCGACTTCACCAACCCCGGGCTCATGGGCTCGCGGGCCACCTTCATCGCCCAGCTCTCCGGGCAGGGCGAGGCCGCCCTGCGCGCCCTCAACGGCATCCTCGTGTTCCGTCGCACCAAGCTGGAGCCGGTGGTGGCGGCCGAGCTGCCCGACCGCATCGACGAGCTCGACCACTGCACCATGACGCCCGAGCAGATCGGGCTCTACCAGGCCGTGCTCGACGGCCTCGTCGCCGACGCCGCCGACGCCGCCGCCGGCGGCGAACGGAAACAGGGCGCCATCCTCGCCGCCATCACCGCCCTCAAGCAGATCTGCAACCACCCGGCCGCCTACCAGGACGACGGCAGGGAGCTGGCCGGCCGGTCGGGCAAGCTGGCCCGCCTGGAGGAGATCGTCGAATCGGTCTTCGCCGCCGGCGAGCGGATCCTCGTGTTCACCCACTTCGCCGAGTGGGGCAAGCGGGTGGCCGACCACCTGTCCGAGACCACCGGTGTGCCCATCGCCTGCTACCACGGCGGGCTGGCCCGCGGTGCCCGCGACCGCCTCGTCACCGAGTTCCAGGGCGGGCATGGACCGGGGGCGCTCGTGCTGTCCCTCAAGGCCGGCGGCACCGGGCTGAACCTCACCGCCGCCAGCCACGTGGTGCTGTACGACCGCTGGTGGAACCCCGCCGTCGAGGACCAGGCCCGTGACCGGGCCTGGCGCATCGGCCAGACCCGCACGGTGGTGTCGCACCGGCTGGTGTGCCCGGGCACCGTCGACGAGCGAGTGGAGGAGGTGGTGGCGGGCAAGCGCCACATCGCCGACCTCGTGCTGCCCAAGTCCAGCTCCCTGTCCGACCTCGACCCGGACCAGTTGCGCCTGGCCCTGGGCTTACGGCCGGAAACGCTGCTCACCGAGGAGGACTCGTGAGCGAGCCCGAAGGGCGAGCGAACCGTCAGCACGGCGCTTGTCCGCCGCGCAGCGGCGGCGCTCATTGGTGCGCTGCAAGCCCTGAGGATGCTGGTGGTCCACCGACGTGGGTGGTGCACCAATGAGCGCGCCTCCGCGGCGCCGGCAGTCGGGCCGCCGCCGCAAGGGCCCCAAGGCCGAGCCGGTCGACCTCTGGCGCCCCGTGCCCCGTCTCGAGCCGCCCCAGCCGATCGTGGTCGCCGAGGATCCCGGCATGCTGCTGCGCTCGCTCGGCCAGCCGCCGCTGCAAGGGCAGGGGGCGGTGGCCGAGCACTACCTCGTGGCCGTGGTGGAACGGGCGGCGGGCGTGGCCACGGCCCTGGCCGCCAGCGTCGACCTGCTGGGCCCGTCGGACGGGGACTGATCTCGACTGGTCGGAGCGACGTGGGGCGGCCAGCATGGGGCGATGATCGAGCCCACCGCCGTCGTCAAGGAACGCCTCGACCAGCTGCTCGACGAGGTCGACCCCCGGGCCACCAGCCTCGAAGAGCTGCGTGGCCGCCAGTACGACCTGGGGTTGGCGTGGGTCCACTTCCCGGAGGGCCGGGGCGGGCTCGGCCTGCCGCCCGACGTGCAGCGGGTGGTCGACGACCGCCTCCGCCAGGCGGGCGCCGGAGCCATCGGGTCGCGCCACTTCTTCGGGCTCACCATGGCCGGGCCCACCGTCGTCACCCACGGCAGCGAGGAGCTGGTCGCCCGGTTGCTGCGGCGCATGTTCACCGGCGAGGACGCCTGGTGCCAGCTCTTCAGCGAGCCCGGCGCCGGCTCGGACCTGGCTGGCCTGTCCTGCCGGGCCGTGCGCGACGGCGACGAGTGGGTGGTCACCGGCCAGAAGGTGTGGACGACCCTGGCCCACATCGCCGACCGGGGCATGCTCGTGGCCCGCACCGATCTCGACGCCCGCAAGCACAAGGGCCTCACCTACTTCGCCCTCGACATGCACGCCCCCGGCGTGGAGGTGCGCCCGCTCCGCCAGATGACCGGCGAGGCCGAGTTCAACGAGGTGTACCTCACCGAGGTGCGGGTGCCCGACGCCGACCGCGTCGGCGACGTGGGCGAGGGCTGGCGGGTGTCGATGACCACCCTGTCCAACGAGCGCACCACCATCGGCGGGGGCGGCGGCATGCCGACCCGCGGCTCGGGAGCAATCGCCGAGGCGGTGCGCATCTGGCACGAGGAGGTCGCCGACCACCAGCCCGCCCTGCGCGAACGCCTCATGCGCACGTGGATCGATGCCGAGGTGCTGCGGCTCACCAACGTGCGGGCGTCCCAGAACCGCAAGGCCGGCAACCCGGGCCCCGAGGGCTCCATCGCCAAGCTGATGTTCGCCGAGGTCAACATGGACATCTACGAGCTGTGCGTGGACCTGCTCGGGCCCGTCGCCGAGCACGGAAACGACAACACCATGCTCCTGCCCGACCAGCACTGCGCGGCTACAACGGGCGGGCGGCCCCCAACCGCCAGGCCGCCAACCCGGGCCCCGTGGGAGCCATCGCCACGCTGAGGTTCGCCGAGGTCACCCTGGACATCTACGCGCTGGGCGTGGACCTGCTCGGGCCCGGCGCCATGGTGGGTGACGACTACACCATGCGCCGGGCCGAGCAGCTCGGGCTGGTGGGCGCGCCCGGAACGTCGCGCAAGATGTTCCTGCGGGCCCGGGCCAACTCCATCGAAGGCGGCACCTCGGAGATCCAGCGCAACATCATCGGCGAGCGGGTGCTCGGCCTCCCCGGCGAGCCCCGCACCGACAAGGACCTGCCCTGGAAGGACGTCCCCCGCAGCTAGCCAGCGCACCCCGCACGCCGTGGCCACCGAGATCGAGCGCAAGTTCCTGGTAGCCGGGACGCCCGACCTGGCCGAGGTGGCGGCGGCCTCCGGAGGAGTCGACACCGCCGACCTGGAGCAGCGCTACCTCGACGCGCCCCCCGGGGTGGAGCGCCGGGTGCGGCGCCAACGCTCGGCCGCCGGAGAGCGCCACGTGCAGACCGAGAAGCGACCGGTGCCGGGCACGAACCGCGAGCGGGAGGAGTCAGAGCGCGACATGACCGCCGCCGAGTACGCCGTCGCCGCCCGGTCGACGCAGGGCGCGGTGATCCGCAAGCGGCGGCACCGCTTCACCTGGGACGGCCAGCGCTTCGAGCTCGATCAGTTCCTCGAACCGGTCGAGGCGTGGTTGCTGGAGATCGAGCTGGTCGGCGTGGACGACGAGGTGCGGCTGCCGCCCTTCCTGGCCGTGGAGCGCGAGGTCACCGACGATCCGGCGTGGCGGAACGCGGCGATCGCCCGCCGGGCAGCACCTCCGAGCTGAGCCCGGGGAACACCTTGGCCACCTTGCCCAGCAGATAATCGCCGTAGGTGCCCTCGAAGGCGTGAACGTCGGCGCCGTCCCAGCGGTCGCCGGTGGCGGGGGCGGCCTCCATGCCCGGCACGGGCCGCACGTTGGCATCCCAGGCGGGGTCGAAGAAGAAGGGGAACGACAGCCGGGTGGTGCCGCTGGTGTTGCGCACGCGGTGAGGGGTGGACCGGTAGCGGCCGGCAGTCATGCGCTCGAGCATGTCGCCGAGGTTGCACACGAAGGAGTCGGGGACCGGCGGTGCCGCCAACCATCCCTGCGGCGTGCGCACCTCCAGGCCCGGGGTGCCGTCGTGGCCCAGGATGGTGAGCAACCCGTAGTCGGTGTGCTCGCCCACCCCCCAACCTTCGGCGCCGGGGGGCTCGGGCGGGTACGAGAAGATGCGGAACAGCACGAGCGGGTCGGCGGTGAGGTGGTGGCGGAACCAATCAGCGTCGAGCCCGAGCCCCCTCGCCAAGCCCGCCACCAGGGTGTGGCCGAGGGCACCGACGGCGTCGAGGTAGGCCAGCACCGCGTCACGCAGGCCGGCCGGCCGGGCCGGGAAGAGGTTGGCCCCGTGCAGCGGTGTGCCGGCCCGCACGCGGGGGTCGTCGGGCCCGAGCTCGGCGCCGAAGTAAATCCCCTCCTTGCGGTCGGGCACCCCGGCGGTCAGCTCGTGGCCCACCGGGAACCAACCCCGCCAGGCCCGGCCGCCCCGGTCCATCGAGATGGCCGCCTTCTCGGCATCTTCGAGGGCGAAGAACTCCCGGGCGTGGGCCTCGAGCCGCTGCCGGAGGCCGGGGTCGACGCCGTGGCCGACGACCACGAAGAAGCCGAGGTCCCGGCAGGCGGTGTCGATGGCGCGTGCCACGGCTTCGACCGTGCCGGCCTCGCCCCCGGCGACGAGCGGTGAGACGTCGATGATCGGGAGCCCACCGGGGTGATCCACCGGTCCGGTCTACCAGCGGGGCGGCGAACTACGTTGCTGGCTCGTGGACCCTGCCGGCGAACCTCGCTGCATCGCCCTGGTCGACGGCGGGATGATCAGCGGGTGGCGGCGGGCCAAGCCGGCGCTGGCCCAGCTCGACCGGGCTCTCGCCCACCTGCGGGCGGCCCACCCCGGCACCCTGGTGGCGGTCGTCGCCGACCCCGCCCTCAAGCACTCACTCGGCGCCGCCGACCGCGACCGGCTGGAGGCCGACATCGCCGCCGGCGCGGTGGTGCTGGCCCCGGCGGGCACCCTGGGAGGGTTCGGCGGCTTCGTGGGCAAGGTGGTGGAGCGGGCTGCCGCCGCCGGGTTGCGCCCGGTGGTGATCACCGACCAGTCGGTGCCGGGCGCGACCCTCGGTCGAGCGCGCCTCGACGGTGACCGCTGGGAGTTCGACCTCGACGGCAACGGCGCCCCGGCGAGCGGCCGGCCCCGGCCGGCCAAGCCCCCGGGGTCACCCCCGGCGCACAGGGTCCTGCTCGACGCGCTGGCCGCCGAGCTGGCGAGCCAGGACCCCGACGGCAGCTCCGCCCGCCGCATCGACGACCCGGCTCGGGCGGCGGCCGACGCCGTCGCCGGCCTCCTCGCCGTCTGACCTACCCGTCTGACGGGCCAGGCTGACGGGCCAGGCTGACGGGCCAGGCTGACGGGCCAGCGTCAGCCGGCCGCTTCGCGCAGCTCGCGCTTGAGGATCTTGCCCGCCGGGTTGCGGGGGAGCGGGGCATCGAGGACGAGGACCCGGCTGGGGACCTTGTACGACGCCAGCCGGGCGCGCACGTGGTCCTGCACCTCCTCGGCGCTGACGGTGCGACCCGCCTTGGGGAACACGGCAGCCGCCACCTCCTCGCCCAGCCGCTCGTGGGGGACACCGAACACGGCCGCCTCGTGCACGCCGGGCAGCTCGTAGATCGCCGCCTCCACCTCCGAGCAGTAGACGTTCTCGCCGGCCCGCAACACCATGTCCTTGGCCCGGTCCTCGACGTAGACGAACCCCTCCTCGTCGATCCGGCCGATGTCGCCCGAGCGCAACCAGCCGTCGACGATGGTCTCGCCGGTCGCCTCCGGCTGCTTCCAGTAACCCCGGATCAGGTGGGGCCCGGCGAACCAGATCTCGCCCCGCTCCCCGGTGGGCAGCGGCCGGCCGTCGGGGTCGCGCACCTCGATCTGCAGGATGGGCGTGGCCCGGCCGGTGCTGGTGGGATGGGTCAGGTAGTCGGTGCCGGAGTTCTGCGGCCCGTAGGCGTTGGTCTCGGTCATCCCGTACCCGATGCCCGGCCGGGCCTGGGCGAAGCTCGAAGCCACTCGGCGCACGAGCTCGGGCGGCGCCGGCGCCCCGCCGCCCCCCACGCTGACCAGGCTGGAGGTGTCGAAGTCGGCGAAGCGCGGTGACTCCAGCAGGTCCCAGCTCTGGGTGGGCACGCCCACGAAGTTGGTGACCCGTTCGCGTTCGATCAGCTCGAGGGCCCGCTCGGGGTCCCACTTGTACATGATCACCAGCTTCAGTCCGCCGGCGAAGCACGACAGCATCACCGGCACGCAGCCGGTCACGTGGAAGAGGGGCACGATGAGGATGAACACCGGAACGGTGCTGGTGGCGGGCTGCTCCTCGGGCCGGCGCAGGCGCTCGACGGCGGTGCGGCACGCGAACCCGAGAAGGGACTGGATGACGGCCCGGTGGGTCGACACCGCCCCCTTGGGCCGGCCGGTGGTGCCCGAGGTGTAGAGGATGGTGGCGTCGTCGTGGGGGGCGATGGCCACCTCCGGCAGCGGTGTCCCCGGCACCACCACGTCGTCCCAGCGGTCGACGCCGACAGGAGGGGCCCCGTCGCCGCGCACGGCCAAGGTCCTCACCCCGAGGCGCTCGCAGGCCGGCCGGGAACCTTCCACCCGTTCCTGGTCGGCGATGAGCACGGTGGCGCCGCAATCCTCCAGGGCGTACTCGAGCTCGGCGGCGCTCCACCAGGCGTTGAACGACACCGACACCGCGCCCACCGAGGTGATGGCGGCGAAGCTGACCACCCACTCGGGGTAGTTCCGCATGGCGATGGCGACGCGGTCGCCCGGCCCGACCCCGTAGCGCTCGACCAGGGCCGCGCCCAGGCCGTCCACCGCGGCCATCACGTCGGCGAAGCTCCACACCTCGTCCTCGTAGACGAGGAAGGGGGCGTCGCCCCGCTGGCGAGCGGGGGCGAAGAGGTCACGCAGGCTCGTCGGTGCCTGCGCGTACACGGTGGTGGTGATCCCCGCCACCGTGACCTCGGTGGTCTCGAAGCGCTCGCCCGGGGCGGTGACCCGGGCGACGGCCTCCTCGTAGCTCATCGTCATCCGGACAGCACTCAGCCGTTCTTGGGTAGGTCGCGGAACGGCGTGGTGCGCTCGTGGCCCGGCTCCTTGGGCAGGCCCAGCACCCGCTCGCCGATGATGTTGTGCTGTACCTCGTCGGTGCCGCCGTAGATGGCCGGGGCCGGGGAGAAGAGGCTCATCTCGGTGACCATCCCGGCGAAGGGGTTGCCGGTGGCGGCGTCGAGCGCGGCCCGCTGGCCGCCGTCGTAGGCGTGGAGCGTGCCGTAGGGCCCGAGGATGCGCAGGCCGAGGTCGCGGGCCAGGCGCACGATGGCGCTCATGGACAGCTTGGCGATGTTGCCCACGGCCGGCAGATCCTGGCCCGCCGCCGCCAGGGCCTTCTGGCGCAGGTTCGTGTACCGGGCGATCTCGTTGGCGGTGTGGAGGCGGATGAGGTCCTGGCGCACCGAGGGGTCGGCGATGGCGCCGTTGCCCCTGGCCAGCTGCACCAGCAGCTTCTCGGCGGCGGAGAACATGCTCCCCGGGCTACCGGCCCGCCCCCCGCCGCCCGACACGAAGTCGCCGGCCCGGCGCTCCAGGTCCCCGGCCACGGTGCCGGGCGTGGCCGGCGACGCCGCCGCCGTGCCGCCCCCCGCTCCCAGGCCCGCCCGCTCGTAGGCGAGGGTAGTGTTGGCCACCGCCCAGCCGTCGTTGCGGCCGCCGAGGAGGGCGTCGTCGGCCACCCGGGCGTCGGTGAGGAACCACCCACTCATCGCCGTCGGCCACCGCCCGGCACTGCAGGCCGGCCAGGTCCGATCCCGCGCCGGGCTCGCTGAAGAGCTGGCACCACGCCTTCTGGCCGGTGACGATGTCGCGGAGGTAGCGCCGCTTCTGGTCGTCGGTGCCGTGGGTGACGATGGTGGGGCCGGCCAGCAGGAGCCCCAGCCCGCCGGGGGGCCGAGGGCGCCGGCGGCGGAGATGGCCCGCTGCACCCGCACGCCTTCCTCCCGGGAGAGGCCGTGCCCGTGCTTGTCGGTGGGCCAGGTGGGGGCCGACCACCCCGCGTCGGCCATGTGCTCCCACCATTCCCCGACGGTGAGGTCGGGGTCCCAGCGCCGCTCGAGGAAGGCGGTGACCTCGGCGGTCACATCTTCGCTGGGTGCCTGCGTTCGCTGAGCGGTGTCGGCCATGGCGGTCCCCTCGGTGGCTCCGGTCCCTGCGTACCCCGCAGTCGACACCTCGCTTGACCGCGGGGTCAAGTGACGGCCTTGACCCGGGCCCAGCCCCAGCGAGCGCTGAGCACCACCACCGCCACCACTAGCGCCCGGCCGACCAGGCGGCGGGCCCGGCGAGGGCGGCGCGCCACGCCGGCCGGGCGGCGGCGGGAGCGCCGCCGGCCCCCCGTCCGACGGCCCGGCGGGATCAGGAGGTGCCACCGCGGGGTGGTCCGCCCGGGTCAGCTGCGGGGGCAGCCCGGGCCCGACCTGCCACGCCGCCCCGAAGCGGCTGCGGGCTTCCGAGTCGTCGGGCTCCGCGAACCACCACTCGCCCATGACCCGTTCGGGGGTGACGTCGACGACCAGGTAGCCGTAGCTCTCGATCTCGACCCAGCGCACGTGGTGGAAGTCGTCGAGCAGGCGCTGCACGAGCTTGCGTCCCACCGGCAACTGGCGGCCCATCGGGGTTGAGGACGCGCTGGGGCAGGTGAGCTCGACCGCCACCGGCCCCTCCTCGTCGCAGGGGCCCTCGAACGCCCAGGCCGAGTGCACGTCGCCGGACAGGACCACCACGCCGCCGTCACGGCGACGCATGGCCCGGGCGAGGGCCTCACGCTCAGCCGGGTAGCCGTCCCACTCGTCGGTGCACATGGCATGGCCGTCGACCACCATGTAGCCGGCGGGCAGAGCCCGGCCGAGCACACCGCGGCCCGTCACCGGCAGGCGCATCTCGCTCATGACGACCTGGCTGGCCAACAGCGTCCAGGGGCGGGTGCGGTCGGCCACCCGCTCGTGGGCCCAGGCCCGCTGCTCGTCGCCGAGCATCGACCGTGACGGGTCGTGGAGGTCCTTGGCTCCCTCCGCGTCGGCGTGCTCGTCCCGGCCGGGGTAGCGGGTGTCGAGCACCACCAGCTCGGCCAGGTCACCGAGGGCGATGGCCCGCCACTGGTGGGTGGGGTCCTCGGGCCGGGATGAGCGGACGGGCACCCACTCGCGACGGGCCAGGGCGGCGGCGGTGACCCGGTCCTGCCAGTCGCCCTGGGTCCGGGGGTCGTGGCCCTTCGCCCCACCGCGCCAGGCGTTGTCGGCCAGGTCGTGGTCGTCCCACACCGCGACCATGGGGTGGCGCTGGTGCAGGGCCCGCACGTCGGCGTCGGCGCGGATCTGCGCGTAGCGGGCCCGGTAGTCCTCCCGGGTGACGGTGGGATGAGGCGGGTCGTGGGCCCGGTCGCCGCCCGCGTCGTCCTCGTAGATGTAGTCGCCCATGTGGAGCACGAGGTCCACGTCGGCCTCGGCCAGCGCCCGGTAGACCCCGAGAGGTGCGGCGGCGTACTTCGCGCAGCACACCGTCGCCAAGCGGAACCGCTCGACGGGTCCGTCGGGCAGGGTGCGGGTGCGCCCCACCGGTGAGTGCGCCTCGCCGGCGCTGAAGCCGTAGTGGTACGTCGTCGCCGGCGCCAGGTCGCCTACGTCGACCGTGACCGAGCCCGACCCGTCCCCGTCGGGGGCCGCGCTGCCCGAGGCCACCTCGTCAGTGAGCTCGGGGTCGCGGGCGACGACCCACCGCAAGGGGGCGTCGCCCTCGGTGCGGGTCCAGAGGAGGACCGAGGTGGCGGTGGGCTCGAAGCTGGCCACGCCGAACGGGAACGGATCTCGGTCGGGGCTGCGATGGTGGGGCATGGCGTCGTTCCTACCCGGACGCTGCCAGACTTCGGGCATGACAGCCGACGACGACGGGCGCCGTCCATGGGGCACCTACACGGTGCTCGGCGAGGCGCCCGACCACAAGGTCAAGCGCCTCGAGGTGCAGCCGGGCAAACGCCTGAGCTACCAGCGCCACGCCCACCGAGCCGAGCACTGGTTCGTCGTGGCCGGCCGGGGGCGGGTCACCCTCGACGGGCGCGAGCTCGACGTGGCCCCCGGTGATGCCGTCGACGTGCCCCTCGGCGCCCCCCACCGCATCGAGAGCACCGGCGACCAGCCGCTCGTCTTCGTGGAGGTGCAGCACGGCGAGTCCTTCGCCGAGGACGACATCGAGCGCCTCGAAGACGACTTCGGGCGCTAGCCGGCCCGGGAGTCAGTCGCGGGCGATCTCGGGCCCGATCCGGTCCCGCACCAGGGCGGCCACCTCGCCCGGCTCGGCATGGCGGCCGAGGGCGGCCTTGGAGAAGATGAGCTCACCGTCGAGGGTGACCTCGAAGCGGCCCGAGGAGGCGGGCACGAGCTCCACCGCGACGATGACCGGAGCCCAGCCGTTGAGCAGTTCGTCCGTCAGACCGACGGCACGGGGGACGTAGTTTCAGGGAACGCAGAACTCGATGCGCAAGTGGTGCCGGGGGTCGAGCACGTCACCTCCTCCCTGAGCGTCGCTTTGGCGTGCGGCCACCGTAGCGGCCCCCTGACCGCGTCAGAGGTGGGTCGAGATGGCCGCTTGCACGGCGGCGATGATGGGCTGCCAGTCAGCGTCGGGTCGACGGCTGACGGTCACGAAGTCGTTGACGGCGAACAGGCCCACGACACCGTCGATGGAGAAGACGGCCTCGGCGAAGGGGTGGCCGGCGGCCGCGGCCGCGTCGGGGAAGTTCATCCTCGCCGGCAGGGTCACGTCGAGCGTGAACTTGAGGGCGTTGGGGTTCGGCGTCGGCGCCGGCGTTCCAGTGGCCACCGCGCCGAGGGTAGAGGCCCCACGCGCGCCATGGTCGGAGGGGTCAGCCTGCCCGGCTGGGCAGGACCAGGTCGATCCTCACCCGTTCCGCCAGGTCCTCGGGGATGGGGAGGCCGTGGTGCCACAGGATGGCGGCGTCGCAGGCCGGATGGTGCCGGCGTCCCGGCCGGCCGGCCCGTCGGTGACGTCGGGGCTGGCCTCGCTTGCCGTCATCAGTCGGCCGTCGCCAGGTCGCCGACGGGACAAGTCGGTTCATTAACGAGTCAGCCGGCGCAGTCCGCGCATCGCCCCAGCAGGGCGAAGTGGCTGGGTTCCAGCACGAAGCCGTGCTGTCGGGCGAGGCGGGCGGCCAGCCGGTCGAGGTAGTCGTCGGGCAGCTCGATCACCTGGGCGCAGTCCCGGCACATCAGGTGCACGTGGCGCCGGTCGGCCAGGTGGTACTGCGAGGGCCCGTGCCCGAGGTGAATGTGCTCGACCACATCGAGGCGTTCGAGCGCCTCGAGCGTGCGGTAGACGGTGGACACCGACACGTCGGGCAGCGACTCCTGCACCGACGCGGCGATGTCCTCCGCGCTCACGTGGTCCTTCGCGTCGAGCAGGTGGGCGACCACCGCCCGCCGGGCCGGGGTGACGCGGCCACCGTCTTCCCGGAGGAGACCGAGGATCTCCTCGAGGCGGTGCTCGCGCTCGTGCTCGTGCGACGCGGAAGCCGGGGGGGCCATCGCCGGGCAGCGTAGGCCTGTGCCGGTCGCCGCCCGCGGTGCCGTCGGGGCGACGTGCGACGCGTTGACAGACGCAAGCCGTTCGCAATAACCTCGGTGGCGGTGCACATCCCGGACGGCCTCATCGAGGGTGGCACGTCGGCGGGGGCCGGGGTGGTGGCCGCCACCGGCGTTGGGGTGTGCCTGCGCCAGGCGGGCCGGCTGCTCGACGAGCGTCGGGTGCCCCTGGCCGGGCTGACCAGCGCGTTCATCTTCGCCGCCCAGATGGTGAACTTCCCGGTGGCGGGGGGCACGAGCGGGCACCTCCTGGGCGGGGTCCTCGCCGCCGTGCTGGTTGGGCCCTACGTCGGGGCTGTCTGCGTCGCCGTGGTGGTGGTCGTGCAGGCCCTCCTCTTCGCCGACGGCGGGGTCAGCGCCCTCGGCCTCAACGTGGCCAACATGGCCCTCGTCACCCCCTTCGGCGGCTACCTCGCGTTCTGCGGGCTGCGCGCGCTCCTGCCCCCGACCCGCACCAGCGTGGCCGCCGCATCCGGCGTGGCCGCCGGGTTCGCGGTGGTGCTGGCCTCGCTGGCGTTCACCGTGGAGTACGCCGTCGGCGGCACCGGTGGGGCGTCCGCCACGACGGTCGGCGTCGCCATGATCGGCGTGCACGTCCTGATCGCCGTCGGGGAGGGGGTGATCACCGCGCTGACGGTGAGCGCGGTGCTGGCCAGCCGCCCGGACCTCGTGTGGGGAGCGCGCCACCTCGGGCCCGACCGGTCGTCGCCGGCGGCTGCCCTCGGGCTCGGCTCGGCGCGGTGAGGCCCCGGCCCCGTGTCCGCCTCGGCGCCTTCCTGGCCGCAGGCCTCGCGGTGGCGGTGGTGCTCGCCTTCGCCGTCGCCCCCCGGGCCAGCCGCCAGCCCGACGGGCTGGCCAGGGTGGCCCGTGACGAGGGCCTGGGCTCCTCGCCCGATGGCCACGCCCTCGACGACACCCCGACGGCCGGGTACGCCGTGAAGGGCGTCCACGATGACCACCTGAGCACCGGGCTGGCTGGCACCATCGGCGTCACCGTCACCTTCGCCCTCGCCGGCGGGCTGTTCGCCATCGTGCGCCGCCACCATCGGAGTCCGGGCGTGGATCCCGGTCGCCGTGACGCCCGCGATCCGAGCCCGAACCGGGTCGGCGGCTGACGTGGGCGCCGGCCACGGCCGCACCGACGGCCTCTACGTCGCCGGTGACGGGCGGCTGCACCGGCTGCCGGCCGAGGCCAAGATCGTGGCGACGGTGGGCTACGTGGTCGCGGTGGTGGCCACCCCCCGGGATGCATTCTGGGCCTTCGCCGCCCACGGCGCCCTGCTCCTCGCTCTCGCCCGGGCCGCCAGCCTGCCCGTCGGCGCTCTCGTCCGGCGACTCCGCATCGAGGTGCCGTTCCTGGCTTTCGCCGTCTTCCTGCCCCTTGTCGGCACCGGGCCGAGGATCGACGTGGTGGGCTTGCCCCTCTCCCGGGCCGGCCTGTGGGGAGCCTGGACGATCCTGGCCAAGGGCACCCTCGGGGTGGGGGCGTCGATCCTCCTGGCCGCCACCACTCCCGTGGCCGGCATCCTCGGTGGGCTCGACCGGCTGCGCCTGCCCCGCGCCTTCACCGCCATCGCCGGCTCGATGGTCCGCTACCTCGACGTGATCGTGGGCGAAGCCGAGCGCATGCACGTCGCCCGCCAGTCACGCGGCTACGACCCCCGCTGGTTGGGCCAGGCGCGGGGCGCAGCGGCGTCCGCCGGCACCCTCTTCGTCCGTTCCTACGAGCGGGGCGAGCGGGTGCACCTGGCCATGCTCGCCCGCGGCTACACCGGGAGCCTGCCCCGGTTGTGCGCCGTCCCCGCCACCGCCGGCGACTGGGCCACGGCAGCTCTGCTGCCGGTCGCCGCCGCGCTGGTGACGTTGACCGCCAACCTCCGGTGACCGGCGCCGCCGTCGAGATCCGCGGGCTCTGCTTCGCCTACCCCGACGGCCGGCCGGCGCTGCAAGCCGTCGACCTCGACGTCGGGGCGGGGGAGCGGGTGGCGGTGCTCGGGCCGAACGGGGCGGGGAAGACCACCCTGGTCCTGCACCTCAACGGGATCCTGTCGCCCCAGGCCGGCTCGGTGCGGGTGGGAGGCCTGGTGGTGGCGCCCGCCACCCAGGCCGAGGTCCGCCGGCGGGTGGGCATCGTGTTCCAGGACCCCGACGACCAGCTCTTCATGCCGACGGTGGCCGACGACGTGGCGTTCGGGCCCGCCAACCTCGGCGTGGAGGGCGAGGCCCTCGACCAGCGGGTGGTCGCCGCCCTCGACGTCGTCGGGATGGCCGGGCACCAGGCGCGGGCCCCGCACCACCTGAGCTTCGGGCAGCGCCGCCGGGTGGCCGTGGCCACGGTGCTGTCCATGGAGCCCGACGTGCTGGTGCTCGACGAGCCGACCTCCAACCTCGATCCGGCCGCCCGCCGCGAGCTGGCCGACGTCCTCGCCACCCTCTCGCTCACCACCCTCGTGGTCACCCACGACCTGCCCTACGCCCTGGAGCTGTGCCCCCGCTCGGTGATCCTCGACGACGGCCGGATCGTCGCCGACGGGCCCACCGCGGACCTCCTCGCCGACCGGGACCTGCTGGCGCAGCACCGCCTGGAGCTGCCCCGGGGCTTCCACCCGAGCTGGAGGTAGCCTCCGCCCGCGCACGAGCTGACCATCACCGAGAGCCTGGTGGCGGCGGTGGCCGAGCATGCCGGCGAGCGCCGGGTCGATCGGGTCACGCTGGTCGTGGGGCGCCTGTCGGGGGTGGTGGCGGACTCGGTGGCGTTCTTCTGCTTCGCGGTTTGCACACAGGGGACGGCGCTGGAGGGGGCCGATCCTCGACCTCGTCGACGTGGCCGGGCGGGCCCGGTGCCGGTGTGCGGCGCCAAGCTCGAGCTGGTCGGCCCCACCCCGCTGTGCGACTGCGGCAGCGCGGACGTGCAGATCGTTGCCGGCGAGGAGCTCATCATCAAGCAAGTGGACGTGGTCTGACGTGTGCAGCACCTGCCGGGTGTTCCGGCGACGGCCCGGGTGGTGACCGACCCGGCCCACAAGCACGGGCACGACCACGGGGACGAGGTGGACCAACTCGCGTGGGTCAGCGCTTCGAGAAGCGGATCGAAAAGTTCGGGTTGATCGCCTTGGCCTCGTCCAGGTCGCGCTTGGCTGCCTGGTCGTCGCCGAGAGCCCGATGGATCTCGGAGCGGTGGAAGTAGAACAGGGCGTTGCGGGTGCCCATCTCGAGCGCCTTGTCCGAATAGACGAGTGCTTCCTCGGACCGATCGTTCTCGTGGAGCAGCCAGCCGAGGGCGTCGGCCACGAAGATGCTCTTCCTGACCTTCCACTCGGCCTCCATCGCCGCCAGGCTGCGTTCGAGGTCGATGCCGTTGTTGGCGTTGATGATGGCGACGTCGGCGTCGACGGCCACGCCTGCATCCCTGTACAGCCGAAGTTGGGCGTCGAGGAGCTCGAGCTGGTCCTGGGCCAGGTCGGGTTGGTCCGTGACTCTGTAGACGTCGGCCAACTCGGACACGTACTGGGGTAGGGGCAGCCGTTCCACGACCGCTCGGTACTGGTCGATGGCCTTCTCATCGTCGCCGGCGAAGAACGCGACCCGGGCCAGAGCGGCCTGCGATCGCACCGAGTCCGGATCCCTCTTCAACGCCCGTCGGTAGTGTGAGACGGCGGCCTCGGAGTGTCCCCGGTTCCATTCCAACTCACCGAGTTGGAATGCGGCGAAGGCGGCGTCGCTCTGCGATTCGGCAGCCGCCTCCGCCGCCGTCATGGCCTTCACCGCTCCGTCGACGTCTCCTTGGAGCTCCCGCGCGTAGGAGATGCGAGAGTACGAAGGCAGGTCGGGGCGAAGATCGATCATGAGCTGGAATTCGGCGAAGGCCTCGTCGTAGCGGCCCACTTCCAGAAGCGCATCACCCAGCACCGCCCTGGCGCTGGGATCCTTGGGCGCCAGAGCGGTGGCTCGCTTCCCCCATTCGAGGGCGAGGACGAAGTTGTGGCGAGCAGCGGCAAGGGAGCTCTGGGCGATCGTCGCCCGGAGGTTGCCCTTCGGATGCAGCTTCAGGGAGCGTTCGATGGCCGTCTCGGCGCGGGGGTACAGCGCCGGATCGCCGGTGACCGCGGCCTGGGCCACGTAAGCGCTGCCCAGCGCGGCCAGGGCCTCCCAGTCGTCGGGGGCGTCGTTCACCCTGGCTTGGAGCCGGGCGACCCGTTGCTGCGGGGAGGAGGCGACGCCGCGCGCGCCGGAGGTTTCGACATTGCCCGGGGTCGCGGGCGGCTCGGAGCTCGAGTCGCGCAGGGTCACGACCGTGGCGCCGAGCCCTACCACCATGAGCACGACGCCCAGGACGACGATCGGACTGCGAGACATCCTCATGGCGCCAGGTTGGCGTACACGACCAGGTTGTCCTTGTAGGAGCGGGCGACGCGGTCGAAGGGACCGAGGCACGTGATCAGGCGCAGGGTCGACGAATCCGTGGGTCCGTAGACTGCGACGGTGGGGAACGCAGTTTTGGGATAGCTCTCGATGCGCTCGACCATGAACCGGGCGGTGGAACCGTCGACCCTGTCGACCTCGATGATGTCGCCGGGCACGAGCTCTCCGAGCTCGAAGAACACCGCAGGTCCGGTACTGGAGTCGCGGTGGCCCACGAGGACCGCCGGATCGGACTGACCAGGCTGGCCGCCACCGGACCACCACCCGACGCGGCTCGTGTCCGAGGGCACCTCGAGGGCGTTCTCATCGTCGACACCCAAGGCGTCGATGGGCGCGTCCACTTTGATCCTCGGGACCCGGACTGCGGTCGGGGTCCAGTCGGGCTGCGGGGTGGATGGCTTGACGATCGGCGTCGAGCCGGGAGTCGGAGTTGGAATCGTCGGGCTCTCGGTGCCAGTGGCCGGTGGAGTGGCCGGCTCGGTGGTCCTGCCCGCCACGGACTGCGTCTTCGGTTTCGCATCGTCACCGGAGTGGGAGAACGACGAGCTCACCGCGGTGGCGCCAAGTCCCAGACCGATCAGAAGTCCGCCGACGAAGAGCAGAGAGGAGTGGGCGGCGGCGCGGAAACGGCGGCGACCGGTCGGCCGGGTCCGGTGCCTGGGGCGGTCTCGCCCCGTCACCGGAGTGGGCCACCGCCGAGCTCACCGCGGCGGCGCCAAGTCCCCGCCCGATCAGAAGTCCGCCGCCGAAGCGCAGAGAGGAGTGGGCGGCGCCGCGGAAACGGCGGCGACCGGTCGGCCGGCTCCGGTGCCCGGGGAGCTGCTTCGAAACCCGAGGTGACCCGAGACGGATCCGCTGACGAACGGACGGCGGCTGTTCGAGACCGCCGGGCTGGGTTGCTTCGGGCGCCGCGCTCGCCGGAGGTGGACGTCGAGGGCCGGTTGGTGCCGTCACCTTCGCGGCCCCGGCCAGCGGTGGGGTTGGAGGGCCTGGTGAGGAAAGACGGCGAGCACCGGGCGGGTCAGATGCGGTGCCCGCTGGGAGAGGGGGCTGAACGGGGCGGTCTCGAGCCTTCGAACCAGACACCGGGTCCGAGGGACGAACCGAGCCTGGTCCGGGCCGTCCTCCGGAGGCAGGTCACGCCGTGCACCGACCTGCTCGACCGATCGGCTCCCAACGGTCCGATCCGCGACCAGCGGCCGGCGTCGGCGCAACGCGCCCTCACGTGGTTCAGTTCCACCGGGGACCTCGAGTTCCGACGCTGCGTCCTGGTCGTACGGCGAGGGCGTGAGCGACGCCATTAGTCCCTTCCGGTTTGGACTGCACCACCCTGATGAGTGGGTCAGAGGCCGACGGTGGGCCACCTGCTGTAGGAAGAGCAGGAGGAGGACAGACCAGAGACCCGTCCCACGGACGGGTCTCTGGTCGATGATAATTGGCACGCCGGAGCGTGGTGGGTCAGGCCGTGGTCCGCCTGCTCCGGCTGAGGCCGAAGCCGGTCATGACCACGCCGACAGCCAGTACGGCCAGCGGCATCAGCGGAAGCTTGCTGCTGCTGTCAGCGGGACGGTTCGAGAGGGCAGCTCCACCGAAGCCGGTGGCGACTCCGCCCGATGGGGACCCGTTGCCCCGAGGCGGGCCGCCAAGACCGCCGGGACCGGTCTCGGAGCCGGGGTGCGGCAGTGCCACGTAGGGGAAGCTGGCCTCGAATGCGACATCGTTGGCGTTGACGCCGTCACCGGAAGCCAGCGCGTCGACCAGCTTGATGCTGCCGTCGGCCTGGATGGCCCCTTCGAGGGTCTGCAGCTCGATGTCGACGACGTCGTCGGTGAGCCTGCGCCCGTTCGGGAAGCCGCCGGCGTCGCCACCGAGCACGCCGAGCCGGTTCGGGTCTGCGGTGACCGGAGTGTTGGTGTTCAGCCTGAGCTGCTCCGAAGGGGTCGCCTTGGTCGGCTGGTTCAGTCCCTCGATGCCAGTGAGGAACACCGCCACCAGGTCGTTGCGAGGGCTCGCCGGAGCCGGGATCCCGTAGATCTTCTCGATCAACTTCGGAACCTCAGGATCGGTGACCCGATCGACCAGACCCTGGACGTCGCCGTCGCCGGCCGGGGCCAAGGCGTTGAAGGCATCCTTGAGCTCTACGGAGCTGACCACTTCGTTCACCAGCGGGTTGCCGACTCGCGAGGTCTGGACCCAGTCGCCGGAGGGCTCGCGGGTTCCGTCGGGCTTGATGGCGAGCATCGACTGGCGCTCGCTGGTGGAGTGCACACCGATGACCCCGCTGTCGTCCTGGCCGTTGGCCGCCAGCACCGCCTTCGGGACCTGGACGGCGATCGAGTTCACGTTCAGCCCGGTGAGCGTCGGGTTCCCCGTCTCGGACAAGTCGCCTCCGTAGAGGAGATCGAAGACCCGGAGGTCGAGGAAGAACGGGTCGTCGGCCTGGCCGGCAAAGGTTTGGGTGCCGTCGGCGCCCTTGCCGGTGGCGAGGGCCTGCTGACGCAGGTTGCCGTAGTTGGGCATCGATGCCACACCGACGTTGGATGGGGCCACACGGCCGTTCTCCACGACGGTGGAGATCACGGCGCCGTCGGATCCGACGAGCTCGACCTTGTAGCTCTGCCTGAAGTTGAGCGTGGGGTCGTCGATGGAGTTCACCACGCCGGTGTTGTAGAGGAACGTCGACTTGTCCTGGAAACCGCCGGTGAAGGTGAAGCGGTAGGTCAGGTTCGGAACGGCGTCTCCGTCGGTGTCGATCTTGATGTTGTAACGGCCCTCGTTGGCGAAGGGGTAGAAGTTCGGTCCGCCGGGCGGGAGCTGGAACGGGTAGAAGTTGGCGACGACCGTCACGGTGTCGGGGTTGTCGGGGCTGACGAACGCAAATGTGTCGGTGCCGTCGATCTGCGGGTCGCCTGCGACGACCGGCGCCTCACGGTGGCTCGACCCGAGCGCGGGGGTCGCCGACATCGTCACGATGACCGCCGCACCAAGTGCGGCGATGACCTTCTTCGTTCGTCTCACAGCTACCTCTTCCTGCTCGCGTACGCTCCACGGGGCGTGAGCGCTACGCACGTTCTACCACAGAAATGCTGATGTGCCCGCCCCCAACATCGGGGATATCGACGCGGTCCATGATCTCGGGTCCGAGCCCACAGTGGGAGCTTGAGAGCCCTTGCAGTACCGTCGATCGATGTCGAACAGAATCGCGACGATCGCGACGAACCCGTCCAAGGGGCCGCGGTTCAACAAGACGAGGGACGTGGCGGTGGGGCCGTGCGGTCACTGCAGATGACAAGGAAGGCGCGCCGGAGACGCCTCGCAGGTCGAGCGCTGGCTGCGAGCGCGGCGGCGACGCTGCTCAGCCTGGCCTTGGCTACCCCGTCTTCCGCGCACCCGCTCGGGAACTTCACCAAGAACACCTCGGCCTCGGTGCAGGTCCGCCCCGACGAAGTGATCGTCGTCTACATCATCGACCTCGCGGAGATCCCGACCCTCCAGGCCCGCCCCGACATCGACCGCGACGGCGACGACTCGCTGGACCCTGACGAGCGTAGGCGCTACGCCGAGAACACCTGTGACATGGCGGCCACAGGACTCGAGCTGACCGTCGCTGGTCGGCCGATTGCGCTCGAGCGCCGATCGATCGAGCTCTCCTTCCCCAAGGGCCAGGCCGGCCTCCTCACCAGCCGGCTGGAGTGCGAGCTCGGCGGGGCGGGGACCAAGATCGATGGCAGGACGACGGTGCGCCTGTCCGACGGTAACTTCGCCGACCGGCTGGGGTGGCGAGAGATCATCGCCCTCGGAGATCGGACCACGATCGTCGACACCGACGTGCTGCGCGAGAGCGCCAGCGATCGGCTCACCAACTATCCGAAGGCTCAACTGCAGTCGCCACTCCGCCAGCGCGACGCCACGATCACGGTCGAGCCGGGCGGACCGGCCTTGGATCCGGGGAAGGATGGTTCGCCCGTTCCCCTGCTGTCGGCCGACCGTCTGAGCTCGTTGATCTCCGAACGTAAGCTGACCATCCCGTTCGCGCTGTTCGCGCTGGCTGTCAGCTTCATCCTCGGCGGCTTCCACGCCGTGGCGCCGGGACACGGCAAGACGGTCATGGCGGCATACCTCGTCGGTCAGCGGGGGGCCCGCCGCCAGGCGCTGGTGCTAGGCGCGACGGTGGCGGTCACCCACACGGGCGGTGTCTTGGCCCTGGCCCTCGTGGCCAGCAACTCGTCCATCGCACCGGAGCGCTTCTACCCGGTGCTGGGATCGGTCAGTGGCCTCTTGGTCGTGGCCATCGGCGTGGTCCTGCTCCGGCGGGCCGTTCAGTTCCGACGCATCTTTCCCACCCTGGGGCCCGAAGCGAGCCGTCACCACCATCACGGCATCGGCGGCCACACCCACACCCACACCCACACCCACGCCCTTGCCACCGCATCGGTCGGCACCTCGGGCCACGGCCATGGCGAGGGGACGCACGACCACGCTCCGGTACCGGCGGCAGTGTCCGACGAGCACCAGCACGCGAGCCACGACCAACACCGCCAAGACCCTGGAGGTCACGACCACGACCACGACCACGGGCACGGCAACGGGTATGACCATGACCACAGCCACGGCCACGGCCACGGGCACAACGGACACGCTCACGATGCCCTCGAGGTTCCGGCTGGCGAACCCGCCGTCGCCTTGGGCCCAGGCATGCAGGCCCGCAGCATGATGGCGATGGGATTCGCAGGGGGATTGGTGCCGAGTCCGTCGGCACTCGTGGTCCTGCTCGGCGCCATCGCCATCGGGCGGGCGTGGTTCGGCCTTCTGCTGATCATCGCCTATGGCGCAGGGTTGGCCGCCGTGCTGGTGGGTGCCGGCCTGGTCATCGAGCGGCTCCGCTATCGCATCGAGCCGATCCTCGCCCGCCGTTCGAACTCCCGCCTGGCTGGCCTCGCAGTGAACCTCCCGATCCTCACCGCAGTTCTCGTAGTGCTTGGAGGCGCGTACCTGGTGGTCCGCGCCCTGGCTGTTGCCTAGCTCCCCTCGTCGGGACACCCGGGGACGTCAGCCTGCGTATGGGGTGGGCGCGGGCACTAGCTCACCGGTCGGTCGCCTGAACCTCGATAGACCGGGTCACGGGAGGGGCCGGGTCAGTTCGGGGAGGAGGCCGGCGTGGGCTGCGACGACCAGAAGCTCGACGGTGTTGGTGACGTCGAGGGCTCGACGGAGGCTCTTGATGTGATCGCGGCAGGTGTCCAGTTGGATGCCGAGCGCTCGTGCTGTTTGGTCGGGGGTGGACCCGGCGGCGAGGTGGCGGAGCACCTGGTGCTGGCGGGGGGTGACCGAGAGGTGGGCGGCGCGCACCACAGCGGCGTGGTCGCGGGTGGTCGAGTGTTCGATGACCGCTTCGTCGCGCCGGTGGAGGGTGAGGAGCTCGGTGAAAACACGGTCCAGTGGGCTGGAGGTGGGGAACACGGCATGGGCTCCAGCGTTGGTCATGACGTGGCCGAAGCGGGCATCGACATAGGCGGCGAGCACCACGAGCCGCGCCTGTGGGAACCGTTGGACGAGTCGGCGCGTGGTGTCGGTGACATCGGCGCCAGGGGCGTGGATGCTGTAGAGGACAGCGTCGACCTCGACTTCGTCGTCGACATCGTGGCCGGCACTGGAGTTCACGGAGGCCACAGCAGCGTCGGTGGCGATGGCGATCGCCAGGCAGTCACGGGTGGCCCGCTCGCTCTCCACCACCAGCACTCTCACCCTGGCGTCTGGTGACGGCGTCGGCCCGAACGGACTGGTGGAGGGTGGCAAGGGCGCGGTCACGTGAGGTGTTCGGTGCTGTGCCCGCCGGGGGACGACCGATGAGACCACTTGTAGGCGGTTCGACGGTGAATGTTGGACGGCGCAAGGAAGGACTACTCGAACCATCCTCTCGGTTGGCCGGCGGGGATTCCGTTCGTGCGTGGCTTCGATCGGCGGCTCGGGAGGGTTCCCTGCCTGGGTGACGCGAGAGGCAGACGGCTCAGACACTGGGCCAAGCCCCGTCCACACCCGCTGGAGTCCCGCCGACGCGCCATCGAGCTGGCCCGGGAGCGCCACAAGCCTGCCGCCGAGCTCGCCGCCGATCCCGGGATCAGCGAGAGCGGACACCGTTGGGCCGGGTGTAGGTGGCTCTCATCTGCCTCCGCCTCGGGGAGCCCGGGCCACCCCTGCCGGCGGCGACCGGCGCCCACTGCTTGCCGGGGTGAGGTTGCAGGTTGAGGGGCCCGAACTCGTCCATGCAGATCACCACCGTCGGGTCGCCGGGGCCAGGCGGAGCCTTGCCGTCGGGATGTCGTAGAGCTCGAGGATCCGGTTCTTCTTCGCCTCGTAGTCAGGATCGTTGGAGACCTTGAACGTCTTGTTCACTTGAACGAGACGCCTTTTTCTGGGAGCAGGACCCGCAAACCCTCGTGGCTGATGTCGTCGATCACCCCCTCAGCCACCAAGAACTCAGCCAGCTTCGAGCCATCCCAGAATCAAAACAGAACCCGCCGCCCCAGTGGTGGACGCCACCCTCACAACGTTGCCGGTCACGGCACTAGGCCGCGGCGATCCGCCGGTCGAGGTCGGCGGCGAGGTCCCCGAGGGCGGTGCGACAATCGCCGGTGTAGGCGGGGCCGTGCATGAGGGCGAGCGTGTCGATGTCGAGCTCGGCCAGGCGGCGCACGGTGGTCCCGCTGTGCGGCGCCAGCGACGACGCTCCGAAGAGGTCCTCGGCGGCGATGGCCGGGCCGACGATGTCGTCGTCGCTCGTGGGCGCGTAGGCGCCGGTGCGGGTGAACAGGTCGCCGCAGAACAGGGTGCGGGTGGTCTCGTCGTAGAGCAGGCCCGCCTCCCAGGCGTGGGGCACGTGGGGGGTGTCGAGCCAGCGCAGGGCGTGGCCGCCGATGTCGATCACCTCACCGTCGGCCAGCGGGCGGGGCGGACGGTCGGCGAGGTCGGCCAGGGAGACCATGCACCCCGTCCGACCCTGCACGACCGTCGCCTGCGGCGCCACGCCCAGCCACTCGTTCATCGAACCGGACTCGTCCGCCTCCACGTGGCCGAAGGCCACCCAGCGCAGGGAGTCGGCGGGCATGACCCGCGACACCGCCTGGGAGGTGAGCGGGAACATCTGGCGGTGCCCGGTGTGGAACAGCAGCGGTTCGTCGCCGGTGACGAGGTACTGGTTGAAGCTGAAGTCGGCCTCGGCCACGTAGGTCGTGAGCTGGTGGACGCCGTCGGCGACCTCGGTCAGTCGGGTCTCCATGGGCGCGAACCTCCTGGGTCGCTCGGACAGCCCAAAGGTACTGCGCCGTGCAGCTTTGCTCCGGCTGAGCAGCTTTGCTCCGCCGGTCAGCGGGCGAAACTACACCGATGTTGTTTGTCACACCCCCTCCCCAGACTGGTGGGTGTTCGGGATCGGGGCTCCGGCCCTTCAATCGGGGGAGGATGCGGTGGACGCACAAGGGTACGCACGGGTGAGCGGGTTGATGACGGCCATGGCCGGGGGCGACGTGGCCGCCGCCTTCACCTTGGAGGCGGAGTTCGCCCCGCAGCTGCGGGCGGCGGTGCGCCGGGTGCTGTCCTCGCGGGGAGCTGAGCTGTCCCGCCCCGAGATCGATGAGGTTCTGCACGACGTCGTCCTCGAGCTGCACGAGCGGGCCGGTGCTTGGCGGCCCGACGGGGGCGCGCTGCCGTGGGTGTGGGCGGAGCGGCGGATCGCCAACGTGGTCGACCGTCACCTGGGCCTGTTCGCCGACCCGCTCGACTCGGACCGGGTGGCCGACCTGGAGGAGCAGGGCGCCGGGGCGGGGGCGGCCGGGGCCGGGGCCGACGTGGAACCGCCCTCCATGGTGCTCTTGGAGCGCCTGGTGGAGCGCGACGTCCGGTTGCGGCTCCTCTGCGAGGCCCTGGCCACGGTGGCCACGTTGCGCGACGGCGAGCTCTTCCTCGAGATGACGGTGCAGGAGTGGCTCGGCGACCGGGCCCCGGCCACGTCGGTCGGGCCCCGCTTCGCCATGTCCCCCGACGCCGCCCGCCAGCAGAAGCGGCGGGTCACCACCCGGCTCCGGCACCTGGCCGCGTCCGACGAGCGGTTCGCGCCGCTCGCCGAGCTCCCTTCGGTGGCATGAGCGCCGCCTCCTCGGTGCCGGTGCGGGCGCCGGCCGAGTCGGGCCTGCTCGGCGCCCGGGCCCGGCACCCCGCCGCCCGCGCCGGGCGGCCCGACCCCTTCGGCCTGGCCGCCCGGGTGGCCTCGGCCCTCGCCGCCGGGGGGGCGAGCGCTCCCGAGGTGGCGGCGGCCGCGATTGCGACCAGGGGCCTGTGGGGCATGGATCCCAGCCGCTTCGCCGCCGCCCTCGACCTGCCCGCCGGCCTCCTCGCCGCCGTCGAGGCCGGCACCGTGGAGGCCGGCCACCTGCCCCCGGCCCTGCGGCGCGCCGCTCCCTTCCCCGACCTGCTGTCCCGGCTCCAGGGCGCCCGGCCGGTCGGCTCGGTATCGTCGCCGGCACCGGGGTCGGCGACGGAGGCTCGATGGCACACGAGGTACGAGGGGTGGTGGCCGCGGCCAAGGGCCGGCCCGTGACGGTGGAGACCATCGAGGTGCCCGATCCCGGCCCGGGCGAGGCGCTGGTGACCGTGCAGGCCTGCGGGGTGTGCCACACCGACCTGCACTACCGCGAGGGCGGCATCAACGACGAGTTCCCGTTCCTGCTCGGCCACGAGGCGGCCGGGGTGGTGGAGGCGGTGGGGCCCGACGTCACCGACCCGGCCCCCGGCGACTTCGTCATCCTCAACTGGCGGGCCGTCTGCGGTGAGTGTCGGGCCTGCCGGCGGGGCCGACCGTGGTACTGCTTCGCCACCGCCAACGCCACCCAGCCCATGACCCTCGACGGCCGGCCGCTGAGCCCCGCCCTCGGCATCGGCGCCTTCGCCGAGAAGACGCTGGTGGCGGCCGGCCAGGCCACCAAGGTCGACGCCCGGGCCCGGCCGGAGGCGGCCGGGCTGCTCGGCTGCGGCGTCATGGCCGGGCTCGGCGCCGCGCTGCTCACCGGCGAGGTGGGTCCGGGCGACTCGGTGGCGGTGTTCGGTTGCGGTGGGGTGGGCGACGCCGCCGTCGCCGGCGCCCGCCTGGCCGGAGCCGCCCGGATCATCGCCGTCGACCTCGACGCCGCCAAGCTGGACCTGGCCACCGCGTTCGGCGCCACCGATACGGTCAACGCCTCCGAGGTCGACCCCGTCGAGGCCATCCGCGCCCTCACCGGCGGCCACGGCGCCGACGTGTGCATCGAGGCGGTCGGCCACCCCGAGGTGATGGAGCAGGCCTTCTACGCGCGGGACCTGGCCGGCACCCTCGTGCAGGTCGGCGTGCCCAACCCCGACATGCGCATCGACCTGGCCATGATCGACTTCTTCGGCCGCGGCGGCCGCCTGAAGCCCTCCTGGTACGGCGACTGCCTGCCCACCCGCGACTTCCCGCTCCTGATCGACCTCTACCTCCAGGGCCGGCTCGACCTCGACCGGTTCGTGTCCGAGACCATCCCGCTCGACGGGGTGGAGGAGGCGTTCGGGCGCATGGAGCGAGGCGAGGTGCTCCGCTCGGTGGTGGTGCTGTGACCCGGGGCCGGATCGAGCGCGTGGTCACCTCGGGCCTGTTCTCCCTCGACGGCGAGGACTTCGAGGTCGACAACAACATCTGGTTGGTGGGCGACGACCGGGAGGTGCTGGTGATCGATGCCGCCCACGACCACCGACCGATCGTGGAGGCGGTGGCGGGGCGCAACGTGCTGGGCGTGGTCTGCACCCACGGCCACAACGACCACATCAACGTCGCCCCCGCCTTGGCCGACGCGGTGGGCGCGCCCATCTGGCTGCACCCCGCCGACGCCATGTTGTGGGACGCCGTCCACCCTGGCCGTGCCCCCGACGAGCAACTGGGCGACGGGCAGGTGCTGCGGGTGGCCGGCCGGGACCTCGACGTCATGCACACCCCAGGGCACAGCCCGGGTGGCTGCTGCCTGCACGACGCCGAGCTGAGCACGGTCTTCTCGGGGGACACGCTCTTTCGCGGCGGCCCCGGAGCCACGGGCCGCTCGTTCTCGGACTTCGACCGCATCATCGAGAGCATCCGCACCCGGCTGCTGCCCCTGCCTCCCGACACCGTCGTGCACACCGGCCACGGGGACGACACCACCATCGGCGACGAGGCTCCCGACCTCGACGAGTGGATCGCGCGGGGCCACTAGGGCGCGGCCAACCGGTGCTGCTCACCGACCTGGTGGCCACGTCCGACGCGGTAACCGCCACCCGCTCCCGCACCGCCAAGGTGGCAGCCCTGGCTGCCCTGCTGGGCCGGTTGGCGCCCGCCGAGATCGAGCCGGTGGTGGGCCTCCTCACCGGCGAGCTGCGCCAGGGCCGCCTCGGCGTCGGGTGGGCCACCATCGCCGAGCGGGTGGCCCGTCCCGCCGCCGAGCCGGCCATCACCGTGGGGGAGCTGGATGCCGCCCTCGACCACCTGGCCGGGCTGCACGGCCCGGGCTCGGCCGCGGCCCGCGCCGCCGTGCTCGACGACCTCCTCGGACGGGCCACCGCCGCCGAGGGCGGCTTCCTGCGGCGCCTCCTGCTGGGCGAGCTGCGCCAGGGCGCGCTGGAAGGAGTGATGGTGGAGGCCATCGCCGCCGCCGCCGGGGTGCCCGCCCCAATCGTGCGGCGCGCCCACATGCTGGCCGGGCGACTCGGCCCCACCGCCGTCGCCGCCCTCACCGGTGGCCCCGCCGCCCTCGACGCCATCGGCCTGGCGCTGCTGCGGCCGGTGCGCCCGATGCTGGCGTCCACCGCACCCGACGTCGCCACCGCCGTGGCCGAGCTGGGCCGGGTGTCGGTGGAGTGGAAGCTCGACGGTGCCCGCATCCAGGTCCACCGGTCGGGCGCCGACGTCGCCATCTTCACCCGCAACCTGCGCGACATCACCGCCCGATTGCCCGAGGTGGTCGACCTCGTGCGGTCGTTGCCCACCGAAGCGGTGGTGCTCGACGGCGAGACCCTCGCCCTCGGCCAGGACGACCGCCCTCGCAGCTTCCAGGACACGATGGCCCGCTTCGGAGCCGACGCCGCCCGCAGCCAGCGCCTACGGCCCTGGTTCTTCGACTGCCTCCACGTCGACGGCACCGACCTGCTCGAGGCGCCGCTCGAGGAGCGACTGGCCCACCTCGACCGGGTGGCGGGCGAGTGGCGGGTGCGCGGGGTTCTCACCGAGGACCCGGCGGAGGGAGCCGCCGTCCTGACCGAGGCGCTGGCCGCCGGCCACGAGGGCGTGATGGTGAAGGCGGCCGGTGCCCCCTACCAGGCAGGGCGCCGGGGCAAGGCCTGGCAGAAGGTCAAGCCGGTCCACACCCTGGACCTCGTGGTCCTCGCCGTCGAGTGGGGCAGCGGCCGCCGGCGGGGGTGGCTGTCGAACCTGCACCTCGGCGCCCGGGGGCCCGACGGCGACCTCGTCATGGTGGGCAAGACGTTCAAGGGGCTGACCGACGCCATGCTCGCCTGGCAGACGGAGCGGTTCCTCGCCCTGGAGACCGGCCGTAGCGGGCACGGCGTCGTGCACGTACGGCCCGAGCAGGTGGTGGAGATCGCCTTCGACGGCGTGCAGCGGTCGAGCCGGTACCCCGGCGGTGTGGCCCTGCGCTTCGCCCGGGTGGTGCGCCATCGAGACGACAAGGGCCCGGGCGAGGCCGACACCAGGTGGTGGTGGTCGGCGCCGTGGTGGTCGGCGCCGTGGTGGTCGGCGCCGCGGTGGTGGGGGCGGTGGTGGGGGGAGCGGTAGTGGGGGGAGCGGTAGTGGGGGGAGCGGTGGTGGGCGGCGCCGTGGTCGTCGTCGTCGAGGTGGAGGTGGTGGTGGTCGACGTCGACGTGGTGGTGGTCGACGTGCTGGCGGTGGTCGTGGTCGTGGTGGGCTGGGGATCGTCGTTGGCCGCCCGCAGGCCCAGGAGCAGCCCGGCCACTATGGCGATCAGCACCACCAGCACCACGATGGCGATGATCCACCCCCGGCCGTTGCCTTCGGGGGGCGTCTCGCCGTACACCACCTCCTCGTGGCGCGAGACGGCGGTGGCGCCCGCGGGGGCCGCCACCCGGGTGGCGTCGCCGGCGTCGGGAGCCGGCACCCACGCCTGGCCTGTGCTCGCCCCCGCCAGCGCGGTCGTGCCCTGCGGCGGCGTGGCAGCCGGCTTCCACCCCTCGGTGGCGCCTTCGTCGTCGGGCCGCCAGACGACGGTGCCGCTGTCCTCGACGGGCCGCCACGCCTCGGTGGCGCCTTCGTCGTCGGGCCGCCACGCCTCGGTGGCGCCTTGGCCGTCGTCGTCGGGCCGCCAGGTGCGGGTGCCGCGGTCGTCGTCGGGCTCGCTCATCGGTGCTCCATCCACGCCGGTGGACCACAAGCATCGTCAGGAGCTCGCCCTTCGGGCTCGCTCATCGCCGGGTCCTGGCTCACGCCACCGTAGCGATACCGCCGTCGACAGGGATGACGGCCCCGGTCAGGTAGGAGCCGGCCCGGGAGGCGAGGAAGATGGCCACCCCGGCCATGTCGTCGGGGCGGCCGATGCGCTTCAGCGGTGCGCCCTCGACGATGTCGTCGCCGAAGGCATCGAGGGTGGCCGCCATCATCTTCGATTCGAAGGGCCCCGGCGCCACCGCGTTCACCGTGACGCGGGGGGCCAGCCGGCGGGCCAGGTGCCGGGTCAGCTGGTGCACGGCCGCCTTGCTGGCCGAGTAGGAGTAGGTCTCCATGATCGGCACGTGGATGCCGTCGATGGACCCGATGTTGATCACCCGGGCGGGATCGTCGTCGGTGGCGGCCGCCTCCAGGGCGGGGCGCAGGAAGCGGGTGAGGTGGAAGACCGCCTTGACGTTCAGGTCGAGGACCCGGTTCCAGGCGGCGTCGTCGAAGTCGTCGATCGGCGCCCCCCAGGTGGCGCCGGCGTTGTTCACCAGCACGTGCAGCTCCGGCTCGAGGGCGGTGACCTCGGCGGCCAGGCGCCGGCACTCGTCCTCGGTGGCCAGGTTGGCGGGTAGCGCCACGCACTCGCCGACCTTGGCCAGCTCGGCTGCCACCTCCTGGCACACGTCCGCCTTGCGGGAGGAGATGTAGACGCGGGCGCCCGCCTCCACGAAGCCCCGGGCGATCATGAGCCCGATGCCCCGGCTGCCGCCGGTGACCAGCGCCGCTTTGCCCTCGACGGAGAAGAGGTCGGTCATCGCGGCGAACCTACTTCAGCCAGCCCGGGCGTCCGCTTCCGGCCCCCTGGCAGGTGCGACACCACGTGGTGCCGCGACCGTCGATCACCGACCGCACCAGCACCGCGCCGCAGCGCCGGCAGGCCTGGCCGGCCCGGCCGTAGCAGGCGAGGTGGTGCTGGTGTGAGCCCGTGCCGCCGTCCACCGTCCGGTAGTCGCGCAGGGTGGTGCCCCCGTTGGCCACGCCGGTGGTGAGCACGGCCCGGATGGCGGCGTGCAGCGCGGTCGCCTCCCGCCGGGTGACCCGCCGGGCACGCGGGTCCACGCCGGCCTGCCAGAGCGCCTCGTCGGCGTAGATGTTGCCCACGCCGGCCACCGCCCGCTGAGCCAGGAGCTGGGTCTTGACCCGCACCCCGCTGGCCCGCAGCGCCCGCCACAGACCTTCGGCGGTGAACGCCTCCGAGAGCGGCTCGGGGCCGAGCCGGTGCAGCGTGGGGAGGAGGGCGTGGTCGCCGGCAGGGACGACTGCCACCCGCCCGAACTGGCGCACGTCGTGGAGCTCGAGGCGGGAGCCGTCGTCGAGGTCCCACCACGCCCGCACGAACTGATCGAGGCCGGCGGCGGGGTCGCCGGGGCGCAGCACACCGGTCATGCCCAGGTGCACGATCAGCTCGCGCTCGTCGTGAAGGGCGACGAGCAGGTACTTGCCCCGGCGACCCACCCCGGTGGTGGTGGCGCCCCGCACTTCGGCGGCGGGTCTGAACTTGGGTGAAGGGTGGCTGCCGGCCCGCTCCACCCGGCGGCCCACCAGGCGGGGTGCGAGCTGGCGGCGGATGGTCTCGACCTCGGGCAGCTCGGGCACCGGATGGACGGTACCGACCCGAGCGGCGGCGATGGGCCGCTCTCGTCAGCGGCGGAACACGTCGCCGACCTTCTCGGCGCCCTCGTCCCACAGCTTGCCCCCGGCCTCCAGGGCGTCGTCGACCGCGTCGTCGACCTTCTGCTTGGCCTTGCGTCCGGTCTTGCGGAGCTTGTCGGCCGCCTGGTCCAGCTTGTCGTCCACGGTGTCGACCGTCTCCTCCACACCATCGACGGCCTTCCTGGCCAGCGTCACCCAGGTGGGGAGGAACGGCGGTTGATCCGGCCCGCCCGTGTCCTTCTCCTGATCGTCGAGCCACGCCCGGGCGGCGTCGGCGGCGTCGTCGACCGCGCCGCGGACCGCGTTGCGCACCGTGTCCTGGACCACGTCGGCCCCCTGCATGGCTGCCTCGGTGACCCGGCGGCGCTCGTCCCAGGTGGCCCACGCCACCCACGACGTGAAGGTGGCGGCGGCCACCGCCGCGGTGATGGGGTGGGGGCGGGCCGCGAACGCGCCGAGGGAGAGGTCGAACCAGCCCTGCTGGTAGTCGGCGATGTAGTTGCTGCCTCGTTCACGGAACGCCCAGAACGGGTTGCCCTGGTCGACCACATCCTTGGCATCGATCACGAAGGCGGCCAGCGCCCAGGCCATCGACAACCGGCCGCCGGCCGCGCCGAGCACGCGCACGGCGAGGGTGGGGGAGGGCTGGCCGAGAAGGGCCGCCTGCACCGGGGCGCGCGCCCCGAGGATGTTCAACAGGGGGGCCCGGTGCCGCCACGTCCACATCCCGGTGCCGAGGAGCCACTGAGCGAGGCGTTCGAGGTCGTCGGGATCGAGGCAGCCCACCGCGCCCGGGGCGAGCGCCACCACCGCGCCGGGGACGACCACATAGGTGCCGTCGGGAAGGCGGAGGGCGACGTCGCCATCGGCGCGGAGGAAGTCGGTGGCGATCGTCCTCACCAGTTGGGCCATCCACTCGGCGTCGTCGAGGAGGTCGGTGAGGCTTGCGTCGATCGTTCCGATCGGCGGCACGCCCGGGCACCTCCCCGGGAGGCGGCGGAGGGTGTCGTGGAGGTCGCCGGCCGGGCGCCGGAGGATCAGGCTGCGCTGGCGGGTGGTGGACGCGTAGGTGAGGAGCTGTTCGGGAACGGCGCTGGCTCGGGGCACGGGGGCGTCTCCGGGTCGACGGCGGAGAGGGGGGAAGCGCCGGTGGGGGGGAGGAGGGCGAGCAGCTGCCGCCAGACGGTGGCGGGGGTGGTGGGGGAGAGGACGAGGTCGTCGACGATGGGGGTGATGGCCGCGGGTGAGGGTCCGACGGCCAGCCAGAGGCCCCGGCGTGCGGCGTCGACCACGACCACACGGGTGGGACCGGCGCTCACCCGCCAGGACCGACCCCGGCCGGTGACGAGGTCGAGCATCACCTCCAGCTCCTCGGTGACCACGTCGGGCTCGGCGGTGAGGGCGGCCACCGCCCCGGGGGCGTCGCCCGTGACCAGGCGAGCGTGGAAGCGGTGCAGGGCGGCGGCCGGCAGCCCCCGGAGGGGCAGGGGCGAGGGCGCCGTTCGGGTGGGATCGAGGCCGACGAGGTCGGCGATGGTGGCGGCCAGAAGGGACCCGGGCAGGGGCCGGACCGTCAGAGTGTCGTCGCCGTGGTGGGCCGCCACCGCCCCCCACGGCCCGTCGCTCCAGAGGGTGGTGGCGGCCATCCGCCCGGCGGAGAACACCTCGACGGTGATCTCGACGGGTGCAGCCGCGATGGTGGCCACCACCTCGGCCACCCACGGCTCCAGGCTGCCGTCGGAGATGGCGCCGGCGGCGGCGAGGGCGGCCAGGTGGGGAGCAGCGGCGGCCGGGGGAGGCACGGGGTCCCCGGCCAGGACCACGGCCGCTGCCCCCAGCGTGGCGTGGTCGACCCGCAGGGCACGGGCCACCGGGTCGAGGAGGGCGACGGGAGCGGGGCGGGGGTCGGCCGAGTCGGGCATCGCCGAAGACCGTACATGGTCTCTCGTGTCATTTCATGTTTTCTCAGGCAGCGCCGGCGACCCGGATGGAGCCGAGCCAGCTGGCGTGCAACCGGGCGTAGACGCCGCCCTCGGCCAGCAGGGCGCGGTGGTCGCCCCGCTCGACCAGGCGCCCCCCGTCGAACACCAGCACCACGTCGGCCCGCTCGGCGGTGGACAGCCGGTGGGCCACCGTCACGGTGGTGCGCCCCTGGGCCAGGCGGTCGAGGGCGTCGGCCACCGCCTGCTCGGTCTCGGGGTCGACCGCGCTGGTGGCCTCGTCGAGCACCAGGAGCCCAGGGTCGGAGAGCTCGGCCCGGGCCAGCGCCACCAGTTGGCGCTCGCCCACCGAGAGCGCCGTGCCCCGCTCGCCGACCCGCGTGTCGAGCCCCCCGGCGAGCCCGGCCACCCACCAACCCAGGCCGAGGGCGGCGAAGGCGGCGTCGATCTCGTCGTCACCGGCGTCGAGGCGACCGAACCGGACGTTCTCGCGGATCGTCGTGTCGAACAGGAACCCGTCCTGGGGGACCATGCGCACCGCCCGGAGGCGGCTGGCGGTGGACAGCGCCCGCCCGTCGATGCCGCCCAGCAGGATGCGCCCGGCGGTGGGGTCAGCCAGCCGGCACAGGAGCTTGGCGAAGGTGGTCTTGCCCGAGCCGGTCTCGCCCACCACCGCCACCGAGGCCCCTGCCGGGATGCGGACCGATACGTCGCGCAGCACCGGTGGCCCCTCCCGGTAGGAGAAGTTCACTCCCTCCACGTCCACCGACACCGGGCCGGGGGGGAGGGTGGCGCCGTCGGGGTCCTCGCGGACGTCCACGGGGATGTCGAGCACCGACAGCACCTTGCGCCATCCGGCGAGGGCCGTCTGGGTCTGGTCGAGCACCTCGCCCAGCTCGGCGATGGGGGTGAGCATCAGGGTCACCAGGAACAAGAAGGCGATCAGTTCGCCGGCCGAGAGCCCCCACCCCGGCCCGTACCAGGCGCCGGTGGCGGCCACGCCGGCCAGGGCCACTGCGCCGAAGAGGTCGCCGAGAGGGAACATGATGGCGAAGTACCGGGCCGCCTTCACCTCGGCGCGGTACTGGTGGTCGATCACCGAGCCCAGCCGGCGCCGGGCCCGCTGCTCCAGGCCGTACGCCCGGATCACGCCGGCCCCCCCGATGGTCTCGGAGAACTCCGAGAGGGTCTCGCCCACGCGGGTGCGCACCAGGTCGTAGGCGCGGAGCTGGCGCCGCTGGAGGGCCCGCAGGGCGAAGACGAGGGGCACGAACACGAGCGTGGTGAGCAGCGCTAGCTGCCAGGCGTAGACGAACATCACCACCACCACGCCGAGCACCACGGAGCCGTTCACGATCCAGGACACCGCGCCCCACTCGGCGAAGCGGGCGAGCGTCTCCACGTCGCTCGTCACCCGGGACACGAGCACCCCGCGGCGGGTCTCGTCGTGGTCGGCGATGGAGAGCGAGTGGATGTGGGAGAAGGCCCGGACCCTCAGCCCGTAGAGGGTGTTCTCGGCCGCTCGGACCAGGCGCCGGTAGGTGGCCCGGCTGACCGCGTACAGGGCGACCACGAGGACGAAGGTGGCCGCGCAGGCCGGGTAGACGAACCCGCCGTCGAAGCCGTCGTCGCCGAGCACACCACGGTCGAGGGCCTGCTGGATCAGGATCGGCACCGCCAACCGGCCAGCGGCGGTGGCCAGCGCCATGAGGCCGGTGGCAACCAGTCCCGCCCGTAGCTCGGGCGTCACCGCCAGGCCGCGCCGCAGCACCTCCATCGCGCCCGCGTCGGCGAGGGGCACGGGCACGCCCAGCTCGTCGACCTTCGCCTGTTCGAGGGTGGCGTCTGGGCGCTCGGGGTGCTCGGTGGGCAGCTCGTGCGGGGGGGTCACGGCTCCGGCTCCGGCTCGGGGTCGGGGTCGGGCTCCCCGCTGCGCTCGTATGCCCGCACCAACGCCTCGTAGGCGGGCACGGTGGCCAGCAGCTCGACGTGGGTGCCCGACGCCGCCACCCGGCCGCCCTCGAGGTAGAGCACGCGGTCGGCCAGCGCGATGGTCGACACCCGGTGGGCGACCAGCACCGTGGTCATGGCCAGTTCCTCGCGCAGCCCGGCCAGGATCTGCTGCTCGATCCGGGGGTCCACCGCGGCGGTGGCGTCGTCGAGCAGCAGGAGCCGGGGCTGGCGCAACAGGGCGCGGGCCAGAGCGAGCCGCTGGCGCTGACCGCCGGAGAGGCTGACGCCCCGCTCCCCGAGGACGGTGTCGGGGCCCTTGGGCAGGGCGGCCACGAACCGGTCGGCCCGGGCGAGGCGGGTGGCCCGGGCCACTTCGGCCGGGTCGACGGTGGCGCCGAGGGTGAGGTTGGACGTCACGGTGTCGGCGAAGAGGAACGACTCCTGGAACACCATCGCCACCGCGGCGCGGAGGTCGTCGGGGCCGAGGGCGCGAAGGTTCACCCCCCCGAGCGTGATCTGCCCCGCGTCGGGGTCGGCCAGGCGGGCGAGGAGGTGGCAGAGCGTGCTCTTGCCGCTGCCGGTGGCGCCGGTGACGGCCACGACCTCGCAGGGCGCCACCGTCAGGCTCAAGCCGTCGAGCACCGGCGAGCCCCCGTACCCGAAGCGCACGTCTCGCGCTTCCACGCCGAGGGGGCCCGGCGGTAGGGCCACCGTGGTGCCCGGGTCGGGCACGGGTGCCGGTTCGGTGCGCAGGACCTCCTCCAGCCGGTCCACCGACACGACCGCGCGCGGCAGCTCCTGGAGGAGGTAGCCCATGACCCGCATCGGCAGGCTGAGCACGCCGAACAGGGCCATGGCCTCGACGAGGTCCCCGGTGGAGACGTCCCCGGTGGACACCCGCCACGACCCGAGGGCTACGAGCATGATCACGCCGAGGTTCGGCAGCAGGTCGAAGGTCGGCTCGAACGACGCCCGCAGGAACCCGACCCGCAGGCGCTCGGTTCGCAGGCGATCGGCGGCGGTCGACATCCGCTGCGCCTCGTGGGGTCCGAGCCCCAGGGACTTGACGATGAGCGCGCCGTCGAAGCTCTCGTGGGCGACGGCGGCCACGTCGCCGAAGCGGGCCTGCACCCGCGCCGCCGGGCCCTCCACCCGGACGGTGTAGAGCCGGTTGGCCAGGGCGAGGAGGGGGAACAAGGTGAGGCCCACCGAGGTCAGCACCGGGTCGACGAAGAACAGCCGCACCAGGGCCACCAGGGCGATGACGACGGCGCTGAGCGAGAAGGGCACGGGGTTGATCGTGTCGGTGGCTGCCTCCACGTCGATGTCGGCGTGGGCCATGAGCTCGCCGGTGGGGCGGCTCTGGTGGAACGCCAGGGGCGCGGCCAGGTAGGTGTCGGCCACCCGGTGGCGCCAGGTGACCTGCATCCGGTAGCTGGTCATACCGCAGTAGAAGCGACGGGCGACCACACCGATGGCCCGGAGGAAGGCGACGACCAGGATGGCGACGACCGAGCCGACGATGGCGGCGCCGGTGGCCCGCTCCTCGAAGGCGGGGATCACGAGGTGGTCGGTGACCCGGCCGAGGACGACGGTGGAGCCGACCGACATGAGGGCGAAGACGGTGGCCCCGGCCACGGCCACCGAGAAGGGGACGGGATGGGTGCGCACCGCCGCCGCCACCAACCGCACCCCGCGCCGGAGCACGCTGCCGGCCGGTGGGCCGGGTGCCACCGGCGCGGCCGCGTCGTCGGCCGGGGGGGCAACGGCTGCGGAGATCACCGGTGGGCCACCCTAGGAGTAGCCCGACCGAGGGCCACAAGCCATTGGGCGCCAGTAGCACGGCCCCCCGGCGTAGCGAGCGCCATGCGAGCAGCCGGCACGCGAGCGCCGGAGGCGCTTGCCCAGTAGCACGGAGTAGCACCCGCTCCCGCGTACAGTCCTTGCGGTGGAGGGCGCGGTCGTGGCCGAGGTGGCCGCCGAGGCCCGCCGCCGCGGCCTGGCGCCCGGCCCGACCGCCGGCTTCGCCGCCGCCGTGCTCCGCCGGGAGCAGCCGCGCCCCACCGGCCCCGGTGGCGACGAGGCGCTCGTGGTGGCACTGTCGGCGAGCGGCACCGGCGAGGCCGATCCGGACGACGGCGTCGCCATCGCCGAGCGGTGGTTGGGGGCCCACGCCGCGCCGGTGGCCGACGCCACCGCCGTGCGTCGCCGGCTCGAGGGCGATCCCGCCGCCGACCTCGGCGCCTTGGCGGTGGCGGTGCGGGCGGTGCGCCGCGCCGTGCTGTAGCCCGGGTCGCACGCGCCTGGGTCGGTTCTGCTCGCGAACCTGGTGCACAGGAGCGCGAGTCGCGAGCAGAGTCCGGCGACGAGGCCGCGGCCGGGTGTCGACCTAGGGTCTTCGCCGTGCGCTCGCCGCTCCCCGCACTCGTCCTGGCCGCCATCGTGGTCATCGGCGGGGCCGCCGGGTGCGGCCGCGATGAGATCGCGAGCGAGACGGGGACCACCGTCGCCCCGTCGGGCTCGTCGACGACCTCGGCGGCCACGTCTGGCCCCAGCTCCACCTCCACCCCCACATCCACCGGCTCGTCCACCCCCACATCCACCGGCACGTCTGGTTCGGCGACCACCACCGTCGCTCCCCTGGCCGCCGCCGGCACCGGAACCCGATCGGGGCCGGCCCGGGGGACGGGGGTGGCCCTGCTCACCGACCTGCGCTTCGGCGCCAACGCCGGCTTCGACCGGGTCGTGTTCGAGTTCGCCGGCGCCAACCTGCCCGAGTGGTCGGTGGCCTACGACCCCGGCCCCTTCACCGAGGACGGTTCGGGGTCGCCGGTCCCGGTGCGGGGCCAGGCGTTCCTGCGGGTGCAGATGCAGGGTGGCAGCGGCGTGAACCTCGACACCGGCCAAGTCACCTACGACGGTCCCGACCGACTGGCGGGCGGGTCCGGGCCGGTGATCGAAGTGGTGCGCACCGGCGACTTCGAGGCGGTGATGGGCTGGGTCGTCGGCAGCGAGGCGCGGGTGCCGTTCCGGGTAACCGCCCTCACGTCGCCGTCCCGGCTGGTGATCGACCTGGTCCGGCCCGGCTAGGCCAGGCTGTTCGGCTCGGCCCGGCTAGGCCAGGCTGTTCGGCTCGGCCCGGCTAGGCCAGGCCGGCGGCCCGCAGCATGGACGGGGGGATGCCGCCGTCGCCGCCGGCCAACATGGCCGCCCGCTCCACGTTCACGACGTCCCAGCCCCGGCCCGGCCATCGGTCCCAGGGGCCCGGCGCCACCCGTGCCGGGTCGCCGTCGGCGTCCACGCAGGCCCGGAGGTAGCCGGCCAGCTCGGCCATCTCCCGGCGCCCGCCGATGCGCCCGTGGCCGGGCACGATGGTGCCGGCCACGTCGGCCAGGTCGTCGATGGCCGAAGCCCAACCCGCCGGGTCGCCGTCGAAGGCGAGGGGGGTGACACCGAAGGCGGCCATGGCGCCGGCGAAGAGCACGTCGGCCTCGGGCACGAAGAACACGAGGTTCGTGGCCGACTGGCCGGCGACAGGCATGGCGAAGATGGCCGGGGTGAGCTGGGCGGGCTCGTCGATCACGTGGCTGACGGGGCGGGTGACCATCTCGACGTCGAACTCGTCGGCCAGCTCCGGGAAGAGGCGCCGGTAGACGGCCGGGTTCGGAGACTGGTCGAGGTGAGCGCTGGTGGCGGGCGAGCCCATCACCGCGGCCATGGCGAACCGACCGGTGCCGCCCACGTACTCGATGTGGTCCCCGGTGAGGGCGATGCGGCGCACGGGGAAGCCGAGGCCGTCGACGGCGTCGCCGAAGGGCTGGAACTGGGACGCCACGCACAGGGTGTCGATGACGGTCACGCCGTCGGCGTCGATCACCGCGCCGGCGTTGGGCCGGCCCCATCCCGGCTCGGGCTGGATCCAGGCGTAGACGCCCTGGGCCAGCTGCTGCAGGTCCGGCCCCGGCCAGCTCACCACCGGGCCGAAGGTACCGTTTCGGCCATGAGCCACGCCGACCGGTGGCGGATCGTGCCCGGCGTGCGACCTGACCTCGTCGCCATCGACCCTGCCGGCACCGACGGGGCCCCGGGGAACAAGTCGGCCACCGGTGAGGAGACGGCCACCCTGGCCGAGCGCCTGGCCGACCTCCAGGGCCGCCTCTGGGCGGAGTCGGAGCGGTCGCTCCTCGTGGTGCTCCAGGCCATGGACGCCGGCGGCAAGGACGGGACGGTCAAGCGGGTGTTCCGGGCCATGAACCCCATGGGCATCCAGGCCACGTCGTTCAAGGCCCCGAACGACACCGAGCTGGCCCATGACTTCCTCTGGAGGATCCACGCCGCCCTGCCCGAGCGGGGCAAGGTGGGCATCTTCAACCGGTCCCACTACGAGGACGTGCTGGTGGTGCGGGTGGAGGAACTGGTGCCCGAGCCGGTGTGGCGGCCCCGGTACGAGGCGATCCGCGCCTTCGAGCGGATGCTCACGACCGAAGGCACCACGGTGGTGAAGGTGTTCCTCCACATCTCCAGGGAGGAGCAGGCCGAGCGGTTCAGGGCCCGCCTGGCCGACCCGACCAAGAACTGGAAGTTCGCCGCCGGCGACCTCGACGTCCGGGCCCGCTGGGACGACTACCGCGACGCCTACGCCGATGCCATGGAGCAGACGAGCACGGCCACCGCCCCGTGGTTCGTGGTGCCCGCCGACCACAAGTGGTACCGCAACTGGGCCGTCAGCCGGATCCTGGTCGACGTGCTCGACGCCATGGACCCCCGCTACCCGGCACCGGCCGAAGGCCTCGACCGCATCGTCATCGACTGACGACGGCCGAGGCCCGCACCGTCCCATCCACCGTGAGCCACATCCCGGTGCCCACGTCGCCGATGCCGACGTCGACGATGCCGACGTCAACGATGCCGACGTCAACGAGTGGGGCCGTCAGGAGCTGCACGGCGTCGGAGGGCTCGATGGCGTCGCGGTACTCCATCTCCGCCCAGGCGGGCACCACACCCAGGCGGGCCAGCTCGTCTTCCACCGCCTCCCAAGTGGCGGCGTTGTTGGCGTGGCCGAAGCGGTCGACGTCGGTGCTGCGCAGCGGCCAGGGGCGGCACTGGGCGCCTCCGGGTGCTGGCCCGTGCTGGAGGCGGGCGCTCACCTCCCGGCCGCCGGCCGCCTCCCCGTAGGCGTCGAGGAATGCCTGGTCGAGCGGGGCCGGACGGCCGGTGCGGGGGTCCAGGCGCACCCAGAGGGCGGCGGCCTCCACCCGGCCCCCGCGGTCGCCCGTCAGCGAGGTGCGTCGCTCGGCCCACCGGCGGCCGAGCCCACCGCAGAACGTGGTGACCTCCACCATCTCGGCCCCCCGCACCTGCTGTTCCACCACCATCACCGTGCGGCGCACCACCCAGGCCGCCGATGGGTCGAACCCGGCGTCGCGGCTGTCGTCGTTGGCCACGTCCTGCAGGTAGCGGGCGATCGAGTCGAGCCGCAACCGGCCGGTGGCGTCGGCGTCGCCCCAACGCACCCGACGGGTGGCCGAGAACCGCCGGCCCCGATCGGGCAGCGGGACGAGGTCGCCCCTACCAGGAACCGCCGCCACCGCCGCCGACGCCGCCGCCGCTGAAGCCGCCGCCGCCGAAGCCGCTGCCCCCCGAGGAGCCCGGGGTGGAGGCGATGGTGCCGGCGGTGCTGGTGGTGAAGGTGCTCATGGCGCCGGAGAAGGTGACGTAGTTGAAGGCGTACGGGCTTACGTACCAGTTGGTCTGGGGCAGCTCACCGTTGAGGCCGGCGAAGGTGCGGGCCCACTTGTCGACCGCGCCGAACACCACGGCATAGGGCAGGTACTCGGAGAACAGGTGCTGACGCTCGGCGAAGGCGGCCCGGTCCTTCTCGGACTCGTCGATGAACTGCTTGAAGCCCCGGATCCGCCGCACGGTGGCGTACCCCTTGGGCGTGCGGGCCGGGAACGCCTTGTTGGCGAAGACGAGGAGGAGCCCGAGGAGCACGACGGGCAGGCCCAGCAGCGCGTAGCTGGTGAACAGGGCCAGCACGATGGTCAGGACGATGCCGGCCACGATCACCGTGACCGCCAGGCAACCGGCCTTGGTGCGAACCTGATCGGGCCGGTGGCGGTACCAGCGGTTGGCCATCATGTCCTCGTAGAGCTGCTCCTCGACCGCCTTCAGGTGCTTGGCGAAGTGGTTCTTGAGCTCCGAGAGCGTCACCGAGGGACCCTTGGCGAAGAGGGCCGTGAGCAGGGTGTTCTCGTACTCCTTCAGGCCGGTGCCGGGCTCGAGCGAGTCGAGCTGCCAGTCGGTGGACCCGAACCAGCCCTCCTTGGGGATCTCGGTGATGCGCAGGTAGCCGCGCACGGCCAGGTCGACGATGGTGGCGGTGACGTCGAGGGTGTTGGCCTGCTCGTCGATGAGGGTGCCCACCTGGCCCGGGCGCAGCCCTTCGGGGGGCACGAACTCCACCGGCACCGGGTCGGTGTCGCGCAAAGGCGCCGGCTCGCTGCTGTCGTCGACGTTGCCGAAGGCGACGTCGGTGGCCGAGCCGGTGTAGCGGCGGTCACGACCCACCCGGGTGAGGAGCAGGACGAAGCCCCCCACGGCGGCGGCGGCGAGGCCGCCCGCCGGCACCACGGTGTCGGGCCGCAGCGCGAAGGCGCTGGCCAGCGTGCGACGCTGCTCCAGGATGGGCTTCGGCGTGGGCGACACCACGCCGACCGGGAAGCCCACCACCACGGTGAGGCCCGCCGATGGGGCCAGGGGGCCGTGGGCGAAGCGGGCTTCGCCTTCGCCCTTGCTGGACTGGGCACAGGCCAGGCGGGACTGCACCGGCCCGGCGAAACAGGCCACCTGCTCGACCGCTCCGGGCACCTTCACCGTGGCGCTCACCTTCTCCATGAGCACCGGCCAGTCGTTGCCGGTGATGTTGAGGTAGAGCTCGTCGTGGTCGGCGAAGTGGTTGAGGGCGCCTTGCAGCCGGTAGGAGATCCGGTAGCGGTGCACACCGGTGATGGTGCGGTCGGGATCGCCGACCTTGAGCACCACCTGGTTTCCCTCCGTGCTCCTCGAGTACTCGTCCGGGGTGCCCGGGTCGGCCGACACCTCGATCACGTCGAGTGGCGTGACCCGGTCGTAGCCCTCCTTGACGTCGTCGTAGGGGAATCGGATGGGGATGTGGCGCAGGATGCCGTGGCGGGGGGTGGAGCCGAAGTCGTAGGTGATGTCCTCGGTGACGGTGACCTCGCCGTTGCGGGCGATCTCCACGTTGGACACGTAGTCGGTGATCCGCTCTCCGAGCGGCGACTGCCGCTCCCCGGCCCCGGCCCCGGCGCCGCCGCCCGCGATCGCGGCCAGGCAGACCGACACCACGAGGAGGAGCCCGCCCGACCACCGCGCGCCCGTCCTCCGCCCCCGGTCCATTGGCGCGGAGCGTAGACCCGGCCCCGTTGGGCGCCGCCTGCGCCCGCCTACACCCCTTGGACCACGCCGTCGAGGGCGTCGTCGATGGTGGTCATCACGTCGTCGCCCAGCGCCACGCCGGATGCGGCCGCGTTGTCGTCGACCTGGGACGGGCGGCTGGCACCGATGATGGCCGAGGCCACGTTCTCGTGCTGGAGCACCCAGGCGAGGGCGAGCTGGGCCATGGAGAGCCCCGCCTCCTTCGCGATCGGCGCCAGGCCCTGCACCGCCTCGAGGATCCGGTCGTCGCGCCAGGCGTCCATCATCCCGCCCATCTCGGGACTGGCCGCCCGGGAGTCCTCAGGAGGCGGGCTCCCCGGCCGGTACTTGCCCGTCAGCACGCCCTGAGCCAACGGTGACCAGACGATCTGGCTGATGCCGTTGGCCGCGCACAGCGGCATGACCTCGGCCTCGGGGCGCCGGTAAAGGGCGGAGTACTGGGGCTGGCTGGACACGAAGGGCTCGAAGCCCTTGGCGGCGACGAGGTCGAGGCTCTCCTGGATGTGCCGGGGGCCCCACTCGCTGAACCCCAGGTAGCGGGCCTTGCCCTGGCGGACCACCTCGGTGAGGGCCTCCATGGTCTCCTCCAGCGGCGTGTCCCGGTCGTAGCGGTGGCACTGGTAGAGGTCGATGTGGTCCACGCCCAGGCGCCGCAGGGAGTCGTCCACCTGCTTGCGGATCTGGGCGGCCGACAGCCCGAAGTCGTCGTCGGACATGGGGAAGTACACCTTGGTGGCCAGCACGTAGGAGTCGCGGTCGTGGTCGGCCAGGATCCGGCCGAGGACGGTCTCGGCCGCGCCCCGGCCGTACACGTTGGCGGTGTCGAAGAAGTTGATACCGACGTCGAAGGCCCGCTTCATGCAGGCCTCCGCGGCGTCGGCTTCCACGCCGACGCCGTAGGTGAGCCAGGAACCGAGGCTGATCTCGGACACCTCGAGGTCGCTGCTGCCGAGCTTGCGGTACTCCATCAGGCCTCTTCGGGGTCGAGGCGCAGCGACGCCGAGTTCATGCAGTAGCGCTCCCCGGTGGGCTTGGGGCCGTCGGGGAAGAGGTGCCCGAGGTGGGCGCCGCAGGTGGCGCAGCGCACCTCGGTGCGGACCATGAAGTGGGCCCGGTCCTCCACCAGGGTCACCTTGGCAGGATCGACCGCCTCCCAGAAGCTGGGCCACCCGGTGCCGGAGTCGTACTTTGCCTCGGAGCGGAAGAGGGCTTCGTCGCACACCACGCAGCGGTAGGTGCCCGGGTCCTTGGCGTCCCAGTGCTCGCCGGTGAAGGCCGGTTCGGTGCCGGCCCGCTGGGTGACCTCGTACTGGAGTGGCGTGAGCCGCTGGCGCAGCTCCTCGTCGCTGGGGATCTTGGCTTCGCTCATGGCAGACAGCCTGCCGGATCTCGCAGACGATCGCGCCGCCTACCCTGGCCGGGTGGCCGAGTACGTCGCACCGCTGAGGGACATGCGCTTCGTGCTCGAACACGTCGTCGGGCTGGAGGAGCTGGCCAAGCTCGAGGGGTTCGAGCACGCCGACCCCGAGTCGGTCTTCGGGGTGCTCGAGGAGTTCGGCCGCCTGATGAGCGAGGTTTGGTCGCCCACCAACCCGGTCGGCGACGCCGCCGGGTCGACGCTCGTCGACGGTGTCGTCCACACGCCTCCCGGCTTCGCCGAGGCCTACGCGCGCTACGTGGAGGCGGGATGGCCGGCGGTGCCCTTCGATCCGGCCTACGACGGCGGCGGGTTCCCCTGGCTGGTGGGCATCGTGCTCCAGGAGATGCTCAACAGCGCCAACATGGCCCTGGCCATGGCGCCGCTGCTCACCCAGGGCGCCATCGACGCCCTGGTGCACCACGGCACCGAGGAGCAACGGGAGCGCTACCTGAAGAAGATGGTGACGGGGGAGTGGACCGGCACCATGAACCTCACCGAAGCCGACGCCGGCTCCGACGTGGGGGCGCTGCGCACCCGGGCCGTGCGCCAGGACGACGGCACCTACCGCATCACCGGCCAGAAGGTCTTCATCACCTTCGGCGACCACGACCTGGCCGACAACATCCTGCACCTGGTGCTGGCCCGCACCCCCGACGCCCCGCCTGGCACCAAGGGCATCTCGTGCTTCGTCGTTCCCAAGTTCCTCGTCGGCGACGACGGCGCGCTGGGCGAGCGCAACGACGTGGTGGTCCTCTCCATCGAGCACAAGATGGGGATCAAGGCCAGCCCCACCTGCGTGCTCGAGTACGGGGGCCGCTCGCAGGGCGCGGTCGGCTACCTCGTCGGCGAGGAGCACGCCGGCATGTCGGCCATGTTCACCATGATGAACAACGCCCGCCTCGGGGTGGGTGTGGAGGGACTGGGCCTGGCCGAGCGTGCCTACCAGCGGGCCGCCGAGTTCGCCGGCGAGCGCACCCAGGGCCGGGCCCCCGGAGCGGCCGCCGGGCAACGCTCGCCCATCGTCGAGCACCCCGACGTCCGCCGCATGCTGCTCACCATGAGGGCCTGCACCGAGGCGATGAGGGCCCTCTGCTACTACCAGGCGTCGCAGATCGACCTCGCCGCCCGCCACCCGGACGCGGCGGCCCGCACCACCGCCGGGGCGCGGGCCGCGCTCCTGACCCCACTCGTGAAGAGCTGGTGCACGGACCTGGCCGAGACGGTGACATCCCTGGGGATCCAGGTGCACGGCGGGATGGGCTACATCACCGACACCGGTGTCGACCAGCACTACCGCGACGCCAAGATCACCCAGATCTACGAGGGCACCAACGGCATCCAGGCCATGGACCTCGTCGGCCGCAAGGTGCCCATGCGCGGTGGCGCGGTGGTGGGCGACCTGCTGGCCGACGTGCGGTCGACGGTGGAGGAGTTGGCCGGGGCGGGCGACGCCTTCGGCCCGATGCACCGCGAGCTGGCAGTGGCGGTGGACTCCGTGGAGCAGGCCACCGCCTGGCTGATGGAACGGGGCCTGGCCGACCCCGTCGACGCGCTGGCGGCGGCGACGCCTTACCAGCGACTGCTCGCCACCACGGTGGGCGGCTGGATGATGGCCCGCTCGGCGCTGGCCGCTGGCCGGTTGCTGGCCGCCGGCACCGACGGCGACGACGACCTCGCCGGCCTCCTCGAGGCCAAGGTCATCACCGCCCGGTTCTTCGCCGACCACCTCCTGCCCGAGGTACGAGGGCTGCTTCCCGCCGTCACCGCGGGCGGCGCCGACGTGATGGCCCTCACTGCCGCCCAACTCGCCCGCCCCTGACCCGGCGGTGGTTCGGGTTGTCGCGCTGGTGCGGCGCCGGGGGGATGAGCGCGACAGCCTCGGTGGCCGGATGGCGGTCGTCAGCCCCACTCGGCGAGCACGGCGTCGCTGAGCTGCGGCCAGGCGACGGCGGCCCACCGGTCGAAGGCCTGGTCGGTGAGCACCACGCAGGCGAGGGACGCCGCCGGGTCGGCCCACAGGAAGGTCCCGCTTCGCCCGAAGTGGCCGAACGTGGCGGGCGAGTTGTGCGCCCCCGTCCAGTGCGGTGCCTTGTTGTCCCGGAGCTCGAAGCCCAGGCCCCAGTCGTTCGGCCGCTGCGGCCCGAACCCGGGCAGCACCCCGTCGAGGCCGGGGAAGGCCACCGCAGTCGCCCGCGCCACCGTGGAGGGCGCCAGCAGCCGCGGCGCCAGCAGCTCGCCGGCCAGGCGGGCCAGGTCGGCCACTGTGGAGGTCGCCCCGTGAGCGGGTGAGCCGTCGAGGTGGGTGCCGGCCATGGCCAGCGGCTCCAGCACCCCTTCGCCCAGGTAGGTCGCGAACGCCAGCGCGGCGGCGTCGGCCACCACGTCGGCGAGGGCCTCGAAGCCGGCGTTGCTGTAGATGCGGCGGGCGCCGGGCGGGGCCATCACGCCGCCGTCGGGGCCGAGTCCCGAGGCGTGGGCCAGCAGGTGGGCGACGGTGGAGCCCTCCGGTCCGGCGGTGGAGTCGAGCCCGACCACCTCCTCCTCGACGGCCACCAGCACCGCCGCCGTCGTCAGCAGCTTGGTCACCGACGCCAACGGGAAGGGGCGATCCACCGGACCGTGGGTGGCCACCGTGGCCACCCCACCTTCGCCTCGGGCAACCACCGCGGCGGCGGCGTGGGGCACCGGCCACCCCTCGATCCGGCCGAGGGGCGACGCCACCGGGGCATCGTAGGGTGCGACCGTGCTCGCCCCTCCGTCGCCGCCCGCCCGCCGCACCGACGGTGACGGGTTGACGCCCTTCGAGGCGGCGGTCGACACCGTGCTGGCCGCCCTGCCGGCCGGCGACGTGGTCACCTACGGCGAGGTGGCCATTGAGGCCGGCTTCTCCCCCCGGGCCAGTCGCGCCGTCGGGGCACTGCTGGCCCGGTGCGGTGGGCAGTACCCGTGGTGGCGGGTGGTGACGGCGGCGGGCCGCCTGGTGCCCGGTCACGAGGTCGAGCACGCCCGGCTCCTGCGGGCCGAGGGCGTCGAGGTGGTGGGTGGGCGGGTCCCCGTGCCGAAGCGCAAGCGTCGTGGCCATACTGGGCCACCCCCCTCACCCTCCCAGGAGCAGCCGTGACGATCTACGACCACGACGTGAAGGCCCTCGACGGCACCCCCGCCGACCTGCACAACTACGAGGGCAAGGCCGCCCTGGTGGTGAACGTGGCCTCCAAGTGCGGGCTGACCCCGCAGTACCAGGGCCTGGAGCGGCTCCACGAGCAGTACGCCGACCGGGGGTTCACCGTGCTCGGATTCCCCTGCAACCAGTTCCTCGGTCAGGAACCGGGCTCACCCGCGGAGATCGCCGAGTTCTGCTCCACCACCTACGGCGTCACCTTCCCGATGTTCTCCAAGATCGACGTGAACGGCGAAGACCGTCACCCCGTCTACGACGAGCTCACCCGCACCGCCGACGCCGAGGGCCACGACGGCGACATCCGGTGGAACTTCGAGAAGTTCCTAGTCGCCCCGGACGGCCAGGTGGTGGCCCGCTTCGGCCCGCAGACCGAGCCGGAGGCCCCGGAGGTCGTCGAGGCGATCGAGCGCATCCTGCCCTCCTGAGCCGGGGGTGGCTCGCCGCCTGACCGCCGCCCGGTTGCGCCGGGCGATGGTCGACGTGACCCCGCTGCGCGAGTCGCGCCAGTACCGCCTGCTCTTCGGAGGCCAGCTGGTGTCGTTCGTGGGGCGCCAGCTGACGGTGGCGGCCGCCGCCTACCAGGTGTTCCAGCTCACCCGCTCCACCTTCCTCGTCGGACTGCTCAGCCTGGCCCAGCTCGGTCCGCTGCTGCTGGTGTCCCTGGTGGGGGGCTCGCTGGCCGACGCCATGGACCGCCGGCGGTTGCTGCTGGTGCTCCAGGTGCTGCTGGCGGCCACCTCGGCGGGCCTGGCCGTCAACGCCGGCCTCGACCGGCCGGCGGTGTGGCCGTTGTTCGTGCTCACCGCGGCGTCGGCCGGGCTGTCGGCGGTCGACGACCCCACCCGCAGCGCCGCCGTCCCGGGCATGGTGAGCGCCGCCCAGCTGCCCGCCGCCCTCGCCCTCGGGCAGATCATCATGCAGAGCGGGCTGGCATTCGGCCCGCTGCTGGCGGGCGTGTTGATCGCCCAGGTCGGCGTGGCCGCCGCCTTCTGGGTCGACACCGCCACCTTCGGGGTGGCCATCCTCACCCTCCTGCTCATGCACCCGATGGCGCCCGAGGGCGGGGGCACGCGGGTGGGGTTGGCGTCGATCGCCGAGGGCTTCGGGTTCCTGCGGGGGCGACGTGCGCTGCAGGGCACGTTCATCATCGACGTCAACGCCATGGTCTTCGGCATGCCCCGCGCCCTGTTCCCGGAGATGGCCAGCCGGGTGTTCGGCGGGGGCGCGGTCACCTTCGGGGCGTTGAGCGCGGCGCCCGGCGTGGGCGCCATCGTCGGTGGCCTGCTGTCGGGCTGGGTCGGGCGGGTGCAGCGCCAGGGCCGGGCCGTGCTCGTCGCGGTGGCGGCGTGGGGCGTCGCCATCGCCGTCTTCGGCGTCACCTCGTTCCTGCCCCTCGCCCTCGTCATGCTGGCCGTGGCGGGCACCGCCGACATGGTCTCGGCCGTCTTCCGCAATTCGATCCTTCAGCTCACCGTGCCCGACCGGCTTCGCGGCCGGCTGTCGGCGGTGCACATCGCGGTGGTCACCGGGGGACCCCGGGTGGGCGACGTCGAGTCCGGCGCGGTGGCGTCGCTCACCAACCCGCAGGCCTCCGCCGTCACCGGCGGCCTGGCCTGCGTGGCCGGGGTGCTGGCCATCGCCAAGGCCATCCCCGCCCTCGACCGCTGGACCCCGGAACGGGCCGAGGTCGAGGTGCCGATGTCGAGGTGACAGCGGGCTGACCGGTAGCCTGGTCCGTGCACGGCAGCGCCCCACCTTCGGGCGGCCGTGCGGGTCCTCCCCATTTCGTGCGTGTCGCGGGCCGGAGGCGGGCCCACCTCGACACCCACGGAAACGGACGACCACACCCCATGACCACCACCTTCGACGCCCTCGGCGTCGATGCCGACCTGGTGGGCGCGCTCGCCGCCCACGGCATCACCAGCCCCTTCCCGATCCAGGCTCTGACCATCGCCGACGCCCTGGCCGGCCGTGACGTGTCGGGCAAGGCCAAGACCGGTTCGGGCAAGACCCTCGCCTTCGGCCTCCCGCTCCTGCAGCGGGCGGCCAAGGCCGACCCTCGTCGCCCCCGCGCCCTGGTGCTCGTGCCCACCCGGGAACTGGCGGTCCAGGTCACCGAGGAGCTGGCACCGCTGGGCGCGGTGCGCGACGTGAAGGTGATCGCCATCTACGGCGGCGCCAACTTCGACAAGCAGGTGGGTCAGCTGGCCAAGGGCGCCGAGATCGTGGTGGCCACGCCCGGCCGCATGATCGACCTGCTCGAACGGGGCGAGGTCGACCTGCGCGACATCACCGCCGTCGTCATCGACGAGGCCGACCGCATGGCCGACATGGGCTTCCTCCCCCAGGTGGAGTGGATCCTGCGGCGGGTCGGCGGCCGCCACCAGACCTTGCTCTTCTCGGCCACCCTCGACGGTGCGATCCAGGGCCTCATCGACCGCTACCAGGAGGACCCCGTCACCCACGAGGTGGCGTCCCGGGACGTCACCGTGGACGAGATGGTCCACCGGTTCGTCCTGGTCCATGAAATGGACAAGGTGAAGGTGGCCGCGGCCATCAGCCGGGGCGCCACCCGCACCCTCGTGTTCGTGCGCACCAAGCGGGGGGCCGACCGCCTCGTGCGCCAGCTCGGGGCGGAGGGCGTCAGGGTGGGCGCCATCCACGGCGACCTGCGCCAGCAGATGCGCGAGCGTGCCCTCGCCGACTTCTCCGCCGGCAAGCTGCCGGTGCTGGTGGCCACCGACGTGGCCGCCCGGGGCATCCACGTGGACGACATCGACGTGGTCATCCACTACGACCCGCCCGAGGACCACAAGGCCTACCTCCACCGCTCGGGTCGCACCGCCCGGGCCGGTGAGAGCGGCATCGTGGCCACCCTGGTGCTCTGGGACCAGGAGCTCGAGGTGCGGCGCCTCCAGAACCGCATCGGGATCAAGTTGCCGATCGTGGAGATGTTCTCGAACGACGCTCGCCTGGGCGACCTCGGCGGTTGGGACCCCCTGGCCGACGCCATCGTCGCCTGATCGCCCCCGACCCCCGGGCGGTGCCCGCCTGGCCCGCCTACCGCGACCGGTTGCGGTCCGCCTGCGCCGACCTCGGAGGTGGCCCGGCGGCGCGGGCGGCCGTCCTCGGGACGGTCATCACCGGGGTGGAGGAGCGGACCGGGATCCGACTTGGGCAGGGCGGGCACCGAGCGGGAGCGCTCGTGCCTCCGGCCGAGCTGGCCGTGCCCGAGCTGTTCGGCAGCGCCCTCGAGGGCCTCCTCGATGCGACGACCCGCCGGCGCGCCGGCGCCCACCACACCCCCCCGGCGGTGGCGGCGGGCTTGGTGGACCTGCTCCTCGACGACTGGCTCACCCGGACCGGCGGGGCGGGGCGCCGGGATCGACCGGCGGTCTGCGACCCGGCCGTGGGTGGAGGCGTGTTCCTGCTGGCCGCGGCCCGGGCCCTGCAGCGGCGGGAGGCGTCGCCGACCCCGACAGAGCTGGCCGGCCGCCTGTTCGGGGCCGACCTCGACCCCACGGCGGTCACCGCCACCCGGGCCGCGCTGGCCTTGTGGGCCGGCCAGTCGGGGGTGGACGCCGGCCGGTTCGATGGCGAAGCCCAGGTCATCGAAGGTGACGGGCTGACCCTTGGCCCGGGTGCGTGGCCTGGCGGGCCGGCCCATGGCTTCGACCTGGTGGTCGGGAACCCGCCGTTCCTCAACCAGCTCGAACAGCGCACGGCGCGCTCACGCGGTGATGCCGAGCGGCTCCGCGCCCGCCTGGGGGAGGCCGCCCGCGGCTACACCGACGCCTCCGGGCTGTTCCTCGTGGCCGCCTGCCGCTTGACCCGGCCCGGTGGTGGCGTGGCCATGATCCAACCGGAGTCGGTGCTCGGCGCCCGGGACGCGGCCGGGGTCCGCCGAGCGGTGAGCGACGCCGGAACGCTGCGGGCCCTGTGGGTGGCCGGTGAGCGGGTGTTCCCCGCCGGCGTGCGGGTGTGCGCCCCCGTGGTCGCGGTGGGGGCGGTCCCGTGCTCGGCCGAAGCGCCGGCCGCGACCGTGCGGACCTACCGGGGAGCCCGCTTCGAGGAGGTCGGGCCCGTCCCGCCCGGCGGACTCCGGGCCGGCGCGGGTTGGGCGTCCGTCGGCGCGTCGGCCCTCGGCGTGCCCATTGTCGAGCTGGCCGGCGGCAGCGGCACGGTCGGCGACGTCGCCCGGGCCACCGCCGGGTTCCGTGACCAGTTCTACGGCCTCGTCCCCCACGTGGTGGACGTCGCCCCCGGCGGGCTGGCCGCCTCACAGCGGGCGCTGGTGACGGCCGGAGCCATCGACCCGCTGCACTGCCGGTGGGGCGAGCAGCCGGCCCGGTTCGCGGGAGATCGCTGGGCGGCACCCGCCGTCGACCTCGACTCCCTCGCCGCCGACCCGGGCCTGTGCCGCTGGGTCGAGGCCCGCCTCACACCCAAGCTGCTGGTCGCCCCCCAGACCCGTGTGGTGGAAGCGGTGGTGGACGCCGCCGGGGCGCTGGTGCCCTCGGTCCCGGTGGTGGCGCTGGCGGCCGAGCCCGATCGGCTGTGGCTCCTGGCGGCCACGCTGCTGGCCCCGCCCACCTCCGCCTGGGCGCTGCACCGGGCGGGTGGCACCGCCCTGGCCGCAGGGGCGGTGAAGCTCTCGGCCGGACAGGTGCTCGAGGTCCCCCTGCCCTCGGTCCGCCGGGCCTGGGAGTCGGCGGCCGCCCTGCTGGCCGCCGGGCAGGAAGGGTCGCCGGCCGCCTTCGGTCGCGCCATGGTGCAGGCCTACGGCCTCGATCCCGACCACCCGGTGCTCGACTGGTGGCTGGACCGGCTGGCGCGCTGGCGTGGCGTGCCCGTGGCTGCCCGTCGGCACGGCTGACGCCCACGCTCCTCGACAGGGAGAACGCCCGGCGGCACGAGGTCCGCTCAGGGACGCACGGTGCGGCCCTGGGCGTCGAGCAGCTCGGTGGGGCCCTTGTCGGCCACCCGGCTGCGATGGACGAAGGCCCGGACGTCGCCGTGCTCCTGCACCGGCACCACCACCCGGCGACCGTCGGCCAGCCGGAGCCGTACCCGCACCACCCGAGGCGGTACGGGCCCGAAGATCACGGTGAGCCCGGCACCGACGTCGTAGGACGTGGCCCGGTAACCGCCGCCCCCGCCTCCCGTGGCGAAGCCGCACTGGCCGGCCCGCAGGTTGCCCCCCACGAACAGCTCCGCGCAGGCGTCGCCGACGTCGTCGGTGCGCACCTGCACCTTCCACCCCTGGCCCTCGGCCACCGTGACCGGGGCGCCATCGTCGGGCCGGAGGCTGAGACCGGCCACGCAGCCGCCCACCGTCACCACGAGGAAGGCGGCGGTCCAGACCAGGCACCCCGTCCAAGAGGTGGCCGGGGACCCGATGCCCCGCCCCCGTAGGCCCCGGCGGGGGGCGGGCGAGCCCGGTGCGGACATCTCGCTCACGTTACCGTCGCGCCTCTCGGGGATCGGCAGCCGGCCAAGACGGTTTGACGCCCCGGCGGGTCCGTAGTTGCATGACGTCCACATCACAGAGAGGCCCGGCTCGCCGGGTCCGGCAACCTGGGACGGACACCCAAGGTGCTTTCCCGCTCCGGCGGGGATGTGGTCGCTCCGGCGGCAACGAAGTGTCCGGGCGGCGGCTACCGCAGCCCGCGGGGTGTCCTTCCGGGCGAGGAGACCGACCACGTGGGACCAACGCAGACGTCGAAGCCGAGGACGCCGAGGTGAGCGCCCGCCCCGAGGAGGCCGCGGGCCTCTCACCGGTCGACTGGCGTCGGCCCCACGCCAGCACGCTGCCGGTGAGCGGCGCCTGGCGGCCGAGCGACCCGCCGGGCGAGCGCCAGTTCATGCGCATGGCGGTGGATCGCCCCTTCGTGCTCGAGGGCGGCGGCCAGCTCCGCGACATCACCATCGCGTTCGAGACGTGGGGCACCCTCGACCCGGAGGGCGCCAACGCCGTGCTCGTCTGCCACGCCCTCACCGGCGACGCCCACGCCGCCGGTCCCGCCGGGCCCGGCCAGCCCACCGCCGGGTGGTGGGACGCCCTGATCGGCCCGGGCCGGACCCTCGACACCGACCGCCTCTTCGTGGTGTGCGCCAACGTGCTGGGCGGCTGCCAGGGCAGCACCGGCCCGGCGTCGGGCCGCCCCGACCGCCCCGGCCCCTACGGCTCCTCCTTCCCGGTGGTCACCGTGCGCGACATGGTGCGAACCCAGGCCCGGCTGGCCGATGCCCTGGGCATCGGTCGCTGGCGCGCCGTGCTTGGCGGGTCGATGGGCGGCATGCAGGTGCTCGAGTGGGGCGTGATGTTCCCCGAGCGGGTGGGGGCGCTCGTGCCCATCGCCACCTGCGTGGCCGCCACCGCCCAGCAGATCGCGTACTGGAGCACCGGTCGCAAGGCCATCGCCCTCGATCCGGGCTGGCGGCGGGGCGACTACTACGGCGCCGCCCCGGGGACGGGCCCCCACGCCGGGCTGGCCCTGGCCCGCATGATCTCCCAGATCACCTTCCGCTCCGACGACGTCTTCACCGACCGCTTCGGGCGTGATGTCGTCGAGTCCCTCGTCGGCGATTTCGAGATGTGGCAGCGGTTCCAGGTGGAGCGCTACCTCGAGCACCACGGCGACAAGCTGGCGCGCCGCTTCGACGCCAACTCCTACCTCCTGCTGACCAAGGCCATGGACCTGCACGACCTCGGCCGGGGCCGGGGCGGCCACGACGCCGCGGTGGCCCGCATCCGAGTGCCGACCCTGGTGCTCGGCGTGAGCAGCGACACCCTGTACCCCGCCTACCAGCAGCAGGACCTGGCCCGGCGCCTGGCCCGCTCCGGGCTCGACGCCCGCTACTGCGAGATCGACAGCCCCCACGGCCACGACGCCTTCCTCCTCGAGACCGAGCAGGTGTGCGCGGCCGTCCGCCCCTTCCTCGACGCCGTGGAGGACCCTCGTGCCTGAGCCCCTGCATCCCCACACCCGGGCCATCACCGCCGGCCGGGAGGGCAGTGACCGGGCGCTGGCTCCGGCGCTGTGGGCCACCTCGACCTTCGAGACGCCAACCGTGGACGAGGCCCGCCGCATGGCCACATCGGTGGGGGCGAAGACCTTCTACACCCGCTACGGCAACCCCACCGTGGCCGACTTCGAACGAGCTATCGCCGATCTCGAGGGGGCCGAGGCGGCCCGGGCCTACGCGTCGGGGATGGGGGCGGTCAGCGGGGTGATCCTCGGGTTGTGCTCGACGGGGGACCACATCGTGGCCCAGCGCCAGCTCTACGCCGGCACCCAGCTGCTCCTGCAGACGGCCTGCCCCCGGTTCGGGATCGACGTCACCTTCGTCGACGGCACCCAGCCCGGGGCCTTCGCCGCCGCCGTTCAGCCCGGGCGGACGGTGCTGGTGTGGGCCGAGACCCCCGCCAACCCCCGCCTCGACCTGGTGGACCTCGACGAGCTGGGCGCCATCGCCGGTCCGATGACGGTGGTGGACTCCACCTTCGCCACGCCTCTCGTCCAGCGGCCGCTGTCGCACGGCGTGGACCTGGTTGTGCACTCGGCCACCAAGGGCATCGGTGGCCACAACGACGCCACCCTCGGCGTGGTCGCCGGCAGCCAGGACCTGCTGGCCTGGTTGTGGTCCTTCGCCGTCCTCCACGGCGCCAGCCCGTCGCCCTTCGACGCCATGAACGGCCTCCGTGGCCTGCGCACCCTGGCCGTCCGCCTGCGTCAGCAGTGCGAGACGGCCCAGTGCCTGGCCGAGGCGCTCGAAGCCCACCCGAAGGTGGCGGGGGTGCGTTATCCCGGCCTGGCCTCGCATCCCCAGCACGACCTGGCCCGCCGCCAGATGGACCAGCCCGGCGGCATCCTCGCCTTCGACGTGGCGGGCGGGGTGGAGGCCGGTCGCACCTTCGTGGAGGCGGTGCGGGTGGCCCGCATGGCGCCGTCGCTCGGTGGCCCCGAGACGCTCGTGACCCACCCGGCCTCGACCACCCACGTGAACCTCACCCCCGAGGAGCTGGCCGCCAACGGGATCGGCCCGGGGTCGGTGCGAGTGTCGGTCGGCCTCGAGCACGCCGAGGACCTGGTGGCCGACTTCGCCCACGCCCTCGACCAGGTCGCGAGCTGAGCGTCCGCCTCCGTGCCCGAGCTGATCGAGGTCGAGTACTACCGGCGGCTGGCCGAGCGGGCCCTCGGCCGCCAGGTGGCAGGCGTGGACGCGCCCGACCCCTGGTTCCTGAAGCGGGGCACCACCGCCGAGGGGTTGGAGGCGGCCCTGGTCGGGGCGAGCCTGGTGGCGGCCCGGCGCATCGGCAAGCTGCTCATCCTCGACACCGGTGGGCCGGCCGCCGGCCTGCCCGAGCGGTTCGCCACCCGTCCCACCCTCGGCTTGCGCTTCGGGATGACGGGGCGGCTGGTACTGGACGGGACCGCCGGCGTGGAGCGCCTGGAGCACTCGAGCGCCCGGGAGGTGCCCGAGTGGGACCGGTTCGGGCTGCGCTTCACCGACGGGGGCACCCTGCGGGTCCGCGACCCCCGCCGCCTCGGCGGGGTCGAGCTCGAGCCTGACGAGGGTCGATTGGGCGTCGACGCCCTGAGCGTCGGGCCGGCCGGACTGCGCCACCTCCTGGGCTCCAGCACCGCACCGCTCAAGGCCCGACTGATGGACCAGGGCCGACTGGCCGGGATCGGCAACCTGCTCTGCGACGAGATCCTCTGGCGGTCCGGGCTCGACCCCGCTCGGCCGGCGGGGAGCCTCACGCCGGCAGAGCGGCGCCGGCTGCAGCGGTGCTTGCGGGCGACGTTGGAGGAGCTGCTGGAACGGGGCGGCTCTCACACCGGCGACCTGCACCTGGCGCGGGTGCGGGGCGGCTGCTGCCCGCGCGACGGTTCCCCCCTCGACCGGCGGACGATCGGCGGCCGCACCACCTACTCCTGCCCGGTCCACCAAGGGTGACCGGCGGTAGGAGCCCGGGAGGGGCGGCGCCCGCCCACTACCATCGGCGCTTCGTGTCGGGACCAGACGCCGCGTCGGCGAACCACCATGGCGGCGCCCGGCTCGAGCACCCGCGCTCGCCGGTACGGGCTCTCGTGGTGGCCGCGCCCCTCGTGCTCGCCCTCGCCCTCGGGCCCGCCGGGCGGCCCTCCCAGGCGGAGGACCCTTCGTCCACCACCGAGCCCGGCGCCAGCACCATCACCACCACCGAGGACCTGCTGCGGGGCTCCACCACCGTCCCCACCACCACGACCACCACGGTGCCGTCGACGGCCGCCGGGGCCCAGGGGTCGGCCGACGATGACACCCGGGCGGTCTGGTACATCGTGGCCGGCCTGGTGGCGGTGGCGGTGGCGCTGGCGGTCCTGACCGCGCTGTATTGGCGGCGCACCCGCCCGGTGGGGCCCGATCCGGCCGGCGAGGCGCCCCCGGCCCCGGCCCCGGCGCCGGGCCGGCC
>JAUJNP010000039.1 GCA_030448105.1 Acidimicrobiales bacterium
ACCCACCCCTGGTGGGGTAGGATACGGTAGGATGGTCGACCGACGAAAGCCCTTCGCAACGCTGTTCAGGTCCGGGCGTCGGCCTCGGTTCGTGCTGTCGTCGCAGCGCAGGTCCGCCACGAGCGGCAAGCCGCCGGGATGAGCGCCGAGCGGGCGACGTTGACGGTCCCGCCCCGAAGGGCCCTGGCCACGGTCTGGTTGGTCGCCGCGGTCGCCTCAGCTGTGCTCCTCACCGTCGCGAGTCGGCTGGAGGGGGGGCGGGACGATGTCGATCAGGCGGAGCAGCGGGTCGGGTTCCTCGACGAGGGTCCGCTGCCCATCCCGGCTCCGCCTGTGGCCTCGGGGCTGCCCGCCTCCGGTCGGCCCACCGTGGTGCTGTTCCTCCGCCCCGACGACGCCGACCAGGAATGCCGGGAGGTGAGCCGGAGCGTCGCCGCCTCTGCTGCGATCGTTGCTGTGCTGTCGGGCTCGGGCGCCTGCGATGAGGTCGCCGGAGTGGTCGTCGACCCCGAGGGGCGTACGGCGGCGGCGTACGGGATGCGGGTCCCGGCTGACGGCGGCCCGCCTGTGGGCTACGCCGTCGTCGACGCCCAGTCCAGGGTCCGTTACCGGACGCTTGATCCGCACCCGGCGGCCCACAGCGGCGAGATCATGACCGTCCTGGCGGGGCTGTGACGGCGGCGGCGGTGCGGGTCAGGGGCCCGTGGCGGGTGTGCGGGTGGTGTGTCGTCGCCGTCCTCGTCGAGCTGGGCCTGTACGCCTCCTACCGGGGCCATGACGCCCGCTTCCACTGGTTCACCCACGCCTTTGTCGGCGCCGCTTCCGCTCTGGCGGTGATGGCCGTGGTCGTCGTGGTTCGTCGGCGGCCGGTGGCCAGGCCGCTGTTGTGGCCGATGATCGCCCACGTCTTCGCCATGACACCGGATCTGCTGTTCAGCGGCGGCTACGTCCACCGGTGGTGGATGAACCTGTTCCTCGGCCACATCCGCGTCCACTTCGTGCCGGGACGGAACTGGACGTTGCTGGTCGTGTTCCTGGCCGCCCTGGCCGCCTCCCTGATCGCCGTCGACCGGGTCCGCCCGGCGTGGGCCGCGGGGTGAGCGGCTGGACGCTCAGCAGCCGCCGGTGGGGGAACGGCGACCCTGTGGTGTTCCTCCACGGGCTCGGGGCCTCGTCCCGCTACTGGGAACGCCTGGCCGGCCTCGGCGGCAGCTACTCCGGCGTGGCGCCCGACCTGTTGGGCTTCGGCCGGTCCCCCAAGCCGCCGGACGCGGCCTACGACGTCGACACCCACCTCGAGGCGCTCACCCTGTTGTTCGACGGGCCGGGGTTCGTGGTCGCCCACTCCACCGGGGCGATCCTCGCCGCCGCCCTGGCTGCCCGCCGCCCGGACCTGGTGTCCGGGCTGCTCCTGCTCGGCCTGCCCGCCTACCCCGACCAGGCGACAGCCCGAGACGAGGTCGGCAACCTCGGCCTGCTGGCCCGGCTGACCGCCGACGGTCGACCCGTCGCCGCCGTGGTCTGCCAGGCCATGTGCCGGGTGCGGCCGTTGGCCACTGCGCTGGCGCCGCTGGTGGCCCGAGACGTGCCCCGGGCCATCGCTGCCGACTGGACACAGCACACGTGGCCGTCCTACAGCCGCACCCTGATCGCCGTCGTCCTCGGCCACCGCGTCATGCCCGACCTGGCCGCCGCCCGCTGCCCGGTGATCGCCCTCACCGGCCGCAGCGACACCAGCGCCCCCGCCCGGCATCTCGAAGCGGCCGCCGCCTCACTCGCCTCCCGCAACGCACCGGTCGAGGTTCGCGTCGTGGACGGCGACCACCACCTGGCCATCCGACAAGCCCCCCTTGTCCACACCGCCCTGGAACAAGCACGCGGCTGACCCTCGTCCCGAGCGACCGCTGGGAGGCCAAGGCAGCCAGGCGGCGCGGCTCTCGCCACCGACGGCACGAGCGGGACCCGGGCGGCCCACCTCGCTCAGCGATTCCACAAGACGCCGGAGCCAGCGGCGCCCGTTTGCCACCCCACCTGGGGTGGGTATACTTGGCGGGGTGAGGGCATCCCCTCATCCCCAAACCCTGAAGGAGCACGACCCCCTATGAGTTCGTGGACGAGAGCACGAAGAGCGGCAGTTGGCTTCGGGGTGGTGGCGTTGACCACGTTCGGCTACGCCACCCTCGCCGGCGCCGACCCGGTCGACAACCGTCGAGTGGAAGCGGCGCCTCAGACTCCCCCGCCGGGCATGGCGCGCATGCACGAGCTGATGGTGACCGGCAACCCCGGGATGCAGCGCATGCACGAGCTGAGCCTCGAGGGCAACCCGGGGATGCAGCGCATGCACGAGCTCATGCGCTAACCGCCCGCCCTTTCGACGGCCCCGAACAAGACCGAGCCAGAGGTTGCCGGCCATCGAAGGCCGGCCCTACACAACGAGGAGGATCCCATGAAGATGTGCTTCAACTGGAAGGTGGCCGTCGGGCTCACCGCGGCCGGAGTCGCGGTGTTCGCATTCGCGCCGAATCTCATCGGGGCGGCGCTGCCCGTGCTCATTCTCGCCGCCTGCCCCCTGTCGATGGTCGTGATGATGCGGGCGATGTCCGGTGCCAGCCGCTGCGACACGGCGCCGAACGGGACCGACAGCCAGTCCGGCACCGCCACCAGCCCGAGCGAGGTGGCCCGCCTGCAAGCCGAGATCGACCAGCTTCGAGCCGAGCGGTCTGAGGTGCAGGG
>JAUJNP010000040.1 GCA_030448105.1 Acidimicrobiales bacterium
GCGGCCGCGCTGGTCGACGGCCACGCGGCGCACTGGCTGGGGCGCTACCTCACCGGGGCCCGCTGAGGGGAGGACACCACCATCCCGGGGACTCGTGGTGGCCCCCTTTCCCGCACCCCGGGGCGCTCCTACGGTGGCCACGTGGGGACGGTGCCGGGGCTCGCTCGGGCGACGGCGCGTCGTCTGGGGGGCGTGCTGGCGGGACTGGTGGTGGTCACCGCCCTCGGTCTGGGCGCCGCCCTCGCCGCCTTCACCGCCGCCTGGCGTACCGACCACGCCTTTCCCGACTACCTCCGCCGGGCCGAGGTCGGTGAGCTGGTGGTCAACCCCAGCCTGGTGACTGACCGCGCCGAAGAGCTCATTGCCTCAACCCCGGGGGTGCTCGACGTGGTCAGTGATTCGTTCCTGTTGGCCACGCCCGACGACGGCGGCCCCCGGACTCGAGCCGATGTGGAGCAGGGGGGCGCGACGTTGCAGGTGCGGGCCTCGGCCGACGGCCGCTACCGCGAGCGGGACCGGCCGGTGGTGCACCAGGGCCGTATGGTCGACTCCGGCGCGGAAGCCTTCCTCAGCCTGGACGCCGCCACCGCCCTGGGCCTGGAGGTCGGAGACGAGCTGCCCCTGTCGTTCTGGAGCCCGAGCTTCACCTTTACCGAAGGTGGCGACCCGGGCGAGGTGGTCGAGACCATCGGCCGGACCCGGGTGGAGGTGGTGGGGATCGGGGTGTTCGCCGACGAGGTCTTGGCCGACGAGCTCTACCCCCGCCAGCGGCTGCTTGTCACTCCCGAGGTGGCGGCTCCGTTCGACTGCACCCCTGCGCACCCGCCGGCCGTCGGCTCACCGCCCCTCGACGAGCTCATCGCTCTGCTCTCGCCCCCGTCGTGTGCCCTCACCTACCGCTACTTCTCCCTGCGGGTGGCGGGAGGCGAGGACGGGGTGGGGGAGGTGACCACCGCCCTGCTGGAGCGCTTCAACGCCGAGAACACACGGCTTCCCCAGGTCATGCGCGACCTCGACATCGGCTTCTTCCTGATCCCCACCCTGATGCGAGACGAGCAGCAGCGGGTGCAGCAGTCGTTGGCGCCGAGCGTGACCGCGCTGCGCCTGTTCGGCCTGGCCTCCGCCGCCTCCGTGGCCGGCGTGGCCGGGCTCGTCGCCCTGCGGGGCCTCCGGCGGGGCCGGACCGACCTCCGGGTGTGGGAGCAACTCGGAGTGACCCGCTTCCAGCGGGCAGCCGCCACCGCACTGCCGTTGTCCGCCGCCGCCGTGGTCGGTGTGGCCGGGGCCCTGGGCGTGGCCTGGCTGGCCTCCCGCCTAGGTCCGGTGGCCAGCGCCCGGACCCTGGCGCCGGAAGCGGGCTTCGGCGTGCCTGCGGCGGTCACGGCCCTGGTCCTCGGTCCGTCGTCCGTTGTGTTCCTGGCCGGGGCCGTGCTGGCGTCGTGGTTCTCCTCGGGGCCGGAACCGCCACCTCGACGACGTCGGTCCCCCCTGGCGGACGCCATCGCCCGCCGGGGACGGGTGGCGCCGACGCTCGGAGCCCGGGCTGCGCTCGACACCAGCCACGGGCTCGGTGGTCGGGCTCTGGTGGCCGGCACCGTGCTCAGCGTGGGGGCGGTGATGTCCACGGTGGTGTTCAGTACCAGCCTCGAGAGCCTGGTGGCCACGCCGGAGCGCTACGGCTGGCCCTACGACGCCGGGGTCATGGTCGGCTTCGGGTACGGCGGGATGGACCGGGAGGCCATCGCGTCCAGCCTGGCCCGTCCCGAGGTGACGACGTGGGGGTTGGCGTCATTGTCGCCCGTCGAGCTGGGGGGTGAGTCGGTCCCCGCCATCGCCTCCGGCGACGGCTTCGAGGACCTGACCATCGACGTGGTCCAGGGACGCTGGCCGGCGGGTGACGACGAGATCGCCCTCGGCGCCCGTACCGCCGCCGACCTCGAGTTGGCGGTGGGGGACACCACCACGGTGGCTACCGAGTACGGCAGCCGTGAGGCCACCGTCACCGGCCTGGCGGTGCTTCCCGCCCTCGGACCGTTCCTGGCCGAGCGGGTGAGCCTCGGAACCGGCGCCTTGCTGCCGGAGGCCTTCGTCGACGCCCTGGTCGCCCCGGCCGAGGAAGCGGTGGGTGCGCCCGCAGGCACGTTCGGCGACTCGTCGAGCTCCTTTGTGGCCATCGACCTTGCCGATGGTGTCGACGCTGCCGCCTTTCTCGACCAGCTGGCCGACGAGCTCGCCTCCTGGGACGTGTCGGGTCTGCAGCCGTTCGTCTACTCCGACGCCGTCCGCCCGCCCCAGATCACCGACGTGGCGGCCATGCGCTCGGCCCCCACGGTGCTGGCCGGGCTCCTGACCTCGGCCATGGCGCTGGCCCTGGCCCTCGGGATCGGCTTCGCCGCCCGGGCCCGGCGTCGGGAGCTGGCGCTGATGCGGGCACTCGGGTGCAGCGGGGCCCAGCTACGGGCTTCGGTGCGCTGGCACGCCGTCATCGTGGTCGGCATCGGCTTGGCCGTGGGGACCCCCTTGGGCCTGGCCCTCGGTGCTTCGTCCTGGCGGGCCTTCGCCGGCGATCTCGGGGTCGAGTCCACCCCCACGCTGTCGCTCGGTTGGCCGTCGGTCATGGCCGCGGTGGCCTTCGGTCTGGCCGTGGTGGTCGCCACCCCGACAGGGCGGGTCGCTGCTCGGCTCTCCCCGGCAACGCTGTTGCGAGCTCGCTGAGGTCGGCGGCCGATGAG
>JAUJNP010000041.1 GCA_030448105.1 Acidimicrobiales bacterium
CCTCTGCCCGCTGGCGGGCGACCCACCCGCCCACTCCCTCACCCCCCGCGTCTGGGTCCCATAGCCCGGTCGATCCCCCCGCGCCCCCCCGCCCACGCGACCACCCACCCTCTGCCCCACCGACCCGGCGTCTACGGGGGGCGGCGCGGACCCCGCCCACCATCACCCCCCCCAGGCCGTGCGCGCGCACCAGGCGGTAGTTGGCCAGGCCCTTGCGTCGACGCTTCCCGCGTGCGGGCGAGGTGCTCATCGTCGTGTCCCAGGCCTCGGCGAAATGCTCGTCGAGGACCGAGAGGGCGATGTTGCTGAGCAGGGGTGAGAGAATCCAGGACTCCTGACATAGGGGGGTGAAACCCTTGTGCGGCAAGGGCGGGTCCACCACCTCGGTGCCCAGAGCGGCGATAATTGTTACGTGACTCTGGTGGAGGTTCTTGCGGGTGCTGGGATGGGCCGGATGGAACGAGGTCAGCCGCTGCCGTTGTCGCCGGCGGGTTCGGTCCGGGTGTCGCCCGGGGTGGATGTGCTCGAACTCGAAGCGGGCGGCGCGGTGTTCGTGTGGGGCGCGGTGGCGTGGTGTTGGGACGGCGGTGATGTGGTCGCCCGCCGGCTCGCAGCGGTGCAGTTGGTCGAGACCCGGTCGGCCCGCCACGGGGAGGTCGCGGTGGCGTGGGGGACCGACCCGGACACGTTGCGGCGGTGGCGGCGGGACTACCGCGACGCGGGGGTGCTGGGCCTGGTTCCCGCGAAGCGGGGTCCGAAGGGCCCGTCGAAGTTGACCGAGGACCTCGTGGCCGAGATCGGTCGGCGCCGAGCCGGGGGCGCGTCGATGGACGCGATCGCGGCCGCGCTGGGGGTGAGCCGGAACTCGGTGTCACGGGCGCTGGCGACCGAGGCCCGGCTCGTCGCCGGTGAGCAGGACCGGCCCACCGAGACCGCTCGCGGAGGCGGCGACGGCGAGGCCGGTGGAGCGGGTGGGTTGGTGCCGTTGGCCCGGCCTGAGCCGCGCACCACCGAGCGTGAAGCGGCCCGTGGCGGGGCGTTGGCCGGCGCCGAACCGGTGGTCTGCGAGGGCGCTTCGTTGCCGTTGGCGGGGGCGTTGGTGGTCTTGCCCGCCTTGGCGGTGACCGGTCTGGTGGAGGTCGCCGGCGACGTGTACGGCCGGGCCCGGGCTGCGTTCTACGGGCTCGGGTCGCTGCTGTTGACGATCGTGTTCGCGGCGTTGTTGGGTGAACCCCGGGCCGAGGGTCTCACCCGCGTCGACCCCGTCGATGTCGGCCGGCTCCTCGGGTTGGACCGGGCGCCTGAGGTCAAGACCCTCCGGCGCCGGATCGGCGAGCTCGCCGCCATGGGCCGAGCGGACCGGTTGCTGGCCGGTCTCGCCGCCCGCCATGCCGCCGCCCATGACGACGCGATGGGTGTGCTGTACGTGGACGGCCACGTCCGCGCCTACCACGGCGGCGCCGATGTCCCCAAGGCCCACGTGGCCCGCATCCGGTTGTCGATGCCAGCGGAGTGCGACACGTGGCTCGCTGACGCCAACGGCGACGGGCTGCTGGTGTGGACTGCGCCGCCGGGGGCGTCGCTGGCCGGTGAGCTCCGCAAGGTCGCCGAAGCGGTGCGGGCGCTGGTCGGCCCGGACCGGCGCCCGACCATCGCGTTCGACCGGGGCGGGTGGAGCCCGGTCCTGTTCGCCGAACTGGTCGCCGCCGGCTTCGACATCCTCACCTACCGCAAGGCCCCCTGCCCCCGCGAGCCCCGCTCCGCGTTCACCCGCCACGTCTTCACCGACGACCGGGGCCGAACCCAGGAGTACTGCCTGGCTGACCGCAACGTGCGGATCGCCTACAAGCTCCACAACAAGCCGCGGCGATTCCCCTGCCGCCAGATCACCCGGTTGGACCCCGACACGGGCCACCAGACCCAGGTGCTCACCACCCGCTCCGACGCTGACCCCGTCCCCCTCGCCTACGCGATGTTCAGCCGCTGGCGGCAGGAGAACTTCTTCCGCTACATGCGCCACCGCTACGCCCTCGACGGACTCGACGCCTACGCCACGGTCCCCGACAACCCCGACCGGACGGTCCCCAACCCGGCCCGCCGCGCCGCCGACGCCGAGCTCCGCGAGGCCCGCACCCGACTCGCGGCGGCCGAGGCCGAAGAAGGACGAGCGACCATCGACGGGCGCCGCAGCACCGCCGCCACCACCGAGATGGCCGCCGCGTTCGCAGGCGCCCGCGCCCAGATCGCAGACCTCGCCGCCGCGGCACGAGCGATCCCTGCCCGCGCCCCACTGGGCGAGTCCCACCCGGACGCCGCCCGCTTGGACCCCGAGCGCAAACGCATCCACGACGCCGTCCGCATGGCCACCTACAACGCCGAGTCCGCGCTCGCCCGGCTCCTCACCCCCCACTACCCCCGCGCCGACGACGAAGCCCGCAGCCTCCTCCGCGAGATCTTCCACACCCCCGCCGACCTCAAGATCATCGGCGACGAGCTCCACGTGAGGATCAACCCGCTCACCGCCCCCCGCCGCACCCGCGCTCTCGCCGGTCTCTGCACCGACCTCACCGCCACCAACACGA
>JAUJNP010000021.1 GCA_030448105.1 Acidimicrobiales bacterium
CCGCAGGCTGGTGGCGCCACGGCGGTTGCGCAGCATCTCCGCCCGCACGTCGGGGTCGGTGGCATGGATGCTCACGTTGAGCGGCCCCAGGCCCTCGGTGACCACCCGTTCGAGGTCGGCCTCGGTGAAGCGGGTGAGGGTGGTGAAGTTCCCGTAGAGGAAGCTCAGCCGGTAGTCGTCGTCCTTCAGGTAGAGGCTGCTGCGAAGGCCAGGCGGCAACTGGTAGATGAAGCAGAACTCGCAGTGGTTGTCGCAAGTGCGCACCTGGTCGAACAGGGCGGAGTGCACCTCCACACCGAGGGGCTCGCCGGCGCCCTTGGCCACCACCAGGTCGAGCTCCAGGCCGCCCCGGTCGACCGACAGCACCACGTCGGGCTCGTCGGTGAGCCACTTCCAGGCGAGCACGTCGCGCGGCGCCTCGCCGTCCACCGCCGCCACCAGGTCGCCCACCGCCAGCCCGGCGCGGGCCGCCGGGGACCCGGGCGCCACGGCGACGACACGAGGGGCGTTCACCCGCTAAGGGTACCGGGGGGTGCCTCGGTACCCTGAAGTGGTGAACGTCGACCGGGTGCTGCTGGCCGAGCCGCGCGGGTTCTGCGCCGGGGTCGAGATGGCCATCAAGGCGCTGGGCTGGATGGTCCGGGCCTTCGAGCCGCCGGTGTACTGCTACCACGAGATAGTCCACAACAAGCTGGTGGTGGAGCGGTTCCGCGAGCAGGGCGTCGTCTTCGTGGACGACGTGGCCGCCGTGCCCCCGGGCCGGCCGCTCATGCTTTCCGCCCACGGCTCCGCCCCCGAGGTCGTGGCCGCCGCCCGGGCCAACGGCGGCTACGTGGTCGACGCCGTGTGCCCCCTCGTCACCAAGGTCCACCACGAGGTCAAGGTGCGGGCGGGCAAGGGCTACTCGATCGTCTACGTGGGCCACGAGGGCCACGAGGAGGCGATCGGCACCATGGCGGTGGCGCCCGACGCCATGCACCGGGTGGAGAGCGTGGAGGAGGTGGCCGACCTTCCCGCGTTCGAAGGTCCGGTGGCCATGTTGGCCCAGACCACCCTCAGCCACCGCGACTGGGCGGGCGTGCAGGCCGCCGCCGTCGAGCGCTTCCCGGACATGTGGGTGCCGGGTCGCAGCGACCTGTGCTTCGCCACCACCAACCGCCAGACCGCTCTGCTCGAGATGGCCCCCCGGTGCGACGCCATCGTCGTCATCGGCTCGGCCAACTCCTCCAACACCCGCGCCCTGGAGAAGCTGGCCCGGGAGGCGGGCTGCGCCCAGGTCTTCCGGGTGAACACCGCCGACGAGCTGCCCGACGACCTCGCCGGCGCCGTCGGCGTCACCGCCGGCGCATCGGCCTACGAGCAGCTGGTCGACGAGGTCATCGACCGCCTCGGTGTCGGCTCGCACCAGGTAGAGCTGGTGAAGGTGACCGAGGAGGACGAGTACTTCCCCCCGCCCCGGAACCTGCGCGACCTCATCAACGCGGTGGCGGTGGTGGCCACCTTCACCCTGGGCGGGTCGGTGCCCGACCGTCCCCGCGCCGACGACCGCTCCCTCCCGGCGAGCGAGGTGCTGGCCGCCCTGGCGTGAGCCAGAATGGTCGCCATGGCGACGACCTTCACCCGCATGGACTCCTCCACCGCCGAGCAGTGGGCGGTGATCGGCGCGGAGACGATGCGCAACCAGCCGCGCGTCGCCGAAACCGTCCTCGACATGCTGCGGCGCCTGGAGGGGATCACCGACGGCTTCGCCACCGACCAGCTCACCCACGCCCTCCAGACCGCCACCCTGGCCGAGAAGGCGGGCGCCGAGCCCGAGGTGGTCGTGGCCGCGCTGTGCCACGACATCGGCAAGCTGATCTCGGTGTTCAACCATCCGGCGATCGCCGCCGAGATCCTCAAGCCTTACGTGAGTGAGCCCACCTACCACATGATCCGCACCCACCAGGACTTCCAGGGGCGGCACTACTACCACCACTTCGGGCAGGACACGAACGCCCGGGAGCAGTACCGGGGTGAGCCCTGGTTCGAGCTCACCGCCCGCTTCGCCGACGAGTGGGACCAGGTGGCCTTCGACCCCGAGGGCGAGACCTTCCCCCTCGAGCACTTCGAGCCGATGGTCCGTGAGGTGTTCGCCCGGCCGCGCTCGATGTAGCGCCCGAGGCCGACGTCACCGCGCGGCGACCTTGCCCATGGCCTCGTCGTAGAGGGACTGCAGCATCGGCCTGAGCGCCGCCGTCTGGGCCCGGATCGAGCTGCGCCGCGCCTTGGGCCCTTCCGGGGCGGGCGCCTCGAGCGGCTCGCCGATGACGATGGTGACCGGGCGCGGCCAGATCATCTTCGACCCCCTGGGCATCACCCGTTCGGAGCCCCCGATCCCCACCGGCACGATGGGCGCACCCGTCCGGGACTGCACGAACGCGGGACCGTCGAACAGCGGCTGCACCTCGGGGCCGCTCTGGCGGGTGCCCTCGGGGAAGATCACGAGCGGTTCGCCCTGGCGGACCACCTCGATGCAGGTGCGCAGGGCGTCGCGGTCGGCGCTGCCCCGGGCGACGGGGATGCCGCCGAGGCCGGTGAACAGGCGCGACGTGAGCGGTGTCCACAGCGAGTCCTTGGCCAGGTAGTGCATCCGGCGTCGGGTGCACGCCAGCACGACCAGGAAGTCGATGTTCGAACGGTGGACGGGCGCCAGGATGAACGCCCGGTCGGCGGGGACGTGCTCGGTGCCCTCCACTCGCAGGCGCATCCACACCCGGGCGAGGCCCACCAGCACCGCCCGCAGGGTGCGGTAGAGGGCCATCTCCACCCCGGTGAGGGGCCCGCCGGGGGCGGCGGACTTGCTCACAGGCGAGTCACCAGCTCGTCCACGATCTCATCCACCGACCGCTCGCTGGTATCGACCACCAGCGCCTCCGACGCCTGGGCGAGGGGGCTGACGTCGCGGCCCGCATCGAGGGCGTCGCGGCGGGCCAGATCGGCGGCCACCACGTCGTAGGCGAGGTCGCTGACCTCCTGGGACCGGCGGGAGGCCCGCACCTCGGCGGCGGCGGTGAGGTACACCTTCAGCACGGCGTCGGGGAAGACCACCGTGCCGATGTCGCGGCCCTCGATCACGCCACCGTCCCGGGCGGCCGCCCACTCGCGTTGGCGGCGCACCAGCTCGGCCCGCACCGCGGGGATGGCGGCCACGATGCTCACCGCCCGGGTGACCTCGGGGCCCCGGATCTCGATGGTGGCGTCGACACCGTCGACGGTGACGGCGTCGACCTTCACGTCGAGGTCGAGGCGGGCGGCCAGGCGAGCGACGTCATCGGCATCGGAGGGGTCGATGCCCCGGCGCAGGGCGGCGAAGGTGACGGCCCGGTACATCGCACCCGTGTCCAGGTAGTCGAGGCCAAGGCGGTCGGCCAAGCGGCGCGCCACGGTGGACTTCCCGGACCCCGCCGGCCCGTCGATGGCGATCACCTTCATCGGCCGGGGACCCTATCCGGCGCCCCCTGCCGGCCCGGCCCGCAGACCGTCGAGGGCGGCGAAGTAGCCGGGGAAGGTCTTGGCCACGCAGGCCGGGTCGGCGATGGCGATGCCGGGCACGGCCAGTCCGAGGAGGGCGAAGCTCATGGCCATCCGGTGGTCGTGGTAGGTCTGCACGACCGCGGGGCGGGGTCGGCCCGGGTGCACGACGAAGCCGTCGGCCTCCTCTACGGCGTGGATCCCGCAGCGGCCCAGCTCGGTGACGACGGCCCGGATGCGGTCCGTCTCGTGGCCGCGGATGAAGCCCACACCGGTCACCCGGGTGGGTGAGCGGGCGAAAGGAGCGACCACGGCGAGGGTCTGGGCCATGTCGGGCAGCGCCGACAGGTCGAACTCTCCGCCCTCCAGGCCGTCGCTGCCGGGTCCGACCACGGTGATGGCGTGTGTGCCCCGTTCCACCGTGGCGCCCATCTGCTCGAGCACCGTGAGGAAGGCCAGGTCGCCCTGGAGCGAGTGCCGGCCGAGGCCGGCCACCGTCACCCGCCCGCCGGTGATGGCCGCCGCCGCCAGCAGGTACGAGGCGGCGCTGGCGTCGGGCTCGACCAGGTAGCGGGTCGCCCGGTACCGGCCGGGAGGGACCACGAAGGCTCCGTCGTGGGCTTCGTCCGCCGTCGCGCCGAAGGCCCCCATGACGGCCACGGTCATGTCCACGAACGGGCGGGACACCAGGGTCGAGGTCAGCCGGAGGTGCATCCCTTCCGCCATGGCCGGCGCCGCCAGCAGCAGGCCGGAGGTGAACTGGCTGGACCCGTCGCCGGCAACGGCGACCGTCCCGCCCCGCACCGGGCCGCCCGACACCGTGACCGGCAGGTGGCCGGGGCGCCCGTGGGCTTCGATGGTGGCACCGAGAGCGGCGAGAGCGTCGAGGCTGGTGGCCATCGGCCGTGCCCGCAGAGGCTCGGCGCCGTCGAGGTGGTCGAGGCCGGCGCCGAGGGCGAGCACGGGGAGGAGGAACCGGCTGGTGGTGCCGGACAGGCGGGCGTCGAGCTCGAACGACCCCTCGGGCAGGCGGCCGGCCAACCCGGTGAGCTCGATGGTGGCTCGCGCCGGGTCGGCGGCCACCTGCACCCGCAGGCCGGCCAGGCATTCGAGCATGGCGGCGGCGTCGTCGGCGAAGAGGGCGCCCTCGAGGCGGGAGGTGCCGTCGGCAAGGGCGGCGGCCACCAGTGCCCGGTTGGTGAGGCTCTTCGACCCCGGCACGGTCGCCGTGGCATCCGGCGGGGACGTGAGCGGCTCGACCAGGAACGGGTCGGGCAGCGACAGCCCGGACAGGGGCGGGCCGAAAAGGGGCGGATCGGCCACGTCAGTCGGGCAGGTCGTCGCGCAGGTTGCGGGCGCCCTCCAGGTACACGTGGTGGAGATCGGCCCGGCTGCGGTCGGTGGTGAGGTGCATCATCACCCGGATGCAGCTCGGGGTGCCCCCGTCCACCGAGAGCTCCCGGGCGCACATGAGGGGCACGTCGCCGAGGCCGTACTTGCGGGCGGCGGTGGCCGGGAAGGTGCTGACGATGTCCTCGGTGGCGGTGAAGAACACGCTGATGATGTCGTCGTGGTCGACGTCGTTGCGCTCCACCATGGCCTCGAGCAGGGCGACCACCCGCTCGGTCACCTGCTCGGACGTGTCGTCATCAACGGTGGTGGCGCCCCGCAGGGCCCGGACCGCGCGTGCCATCACCGCAACCTTATGGCCGGCGCGGAGGGCGCCGTCACCTGGGGCGGCGGGCGGCGTCGGTGGACGCGGTCGTCTGGTAGAGCGAACGCACCTCCTCGGCCGTGAGCGCCCGCCACTCCCCCGGGGCGAGCCGCCGCTCGGCGATGGGCCCGATCCGGGTGCGCACCAGCCGCCGGACGGGGTGGCCCACCGCCTCGCACATCCGGCGCACCTGGCGGTTGCGGCCCTCGTGGATGGTGATGCGCACCAGCCCGGGGGCCACCAGGGCCACCGCCGCCGGGGCGGTGGGACCGTCGTCGAGCTCGACGCCCCCGCGCAGCCGGCGCAGGGCCAACCGCCCCGGCGAGCCCTCCACCTCGGCCAGGTACTCCTTGTCCACACCGAAGGACGGGTGGGTGAGGCGATGGGTGAGCTCGCCGTCGTTGGTGAGGATCAGCAGGCCCTCCGTCTCGGCGTCGAGGCGCCCCACCGGGAACACCCTCGGCTCGGGGGGCACCGACTGCACCACCGTCGGCCGGCCCTGGGGATCTCCGGCGGTCGTCACCACCCCGGCCGGCTTGTTGAACAGGTAGTGCACCCGGGTGGGGTCCACCACCACGGGAACGCCATCTACCGCCACCGCGTCGGCACCGGGGTCGATCCGCCGGCCCAGCACGGCCACGTCACCGTTGACCGTCACCCGGCCGTCCCCGATCAGCTCCTCACACACCCGCCGGGAACCGACTCCGGCTCGGGCCAGAACCTTTTGCAGACGCTCTCCCCCGCTCTCGGGCTCAGGGTTGGTCATCGGGCGGGCCGGCCGGCGCCGCCCCGTTGGTGGCCGCCGGCTCCACCCGGAAGCTGTGCTCCAGGGCTTCGAGCACCTCGGGGCCGGGCACGAACTCGGCCAGGCTCGGCAGGTCGTCGAGAGAGTCGAGGCCGAGCCGTTCGAGGAAGGCGCGGGTCGTGCCGAACAGCACCGCCTGCCCCGGCCCGGGATCGCGCGCCACCTCGTCGATGTAGCCCCGCTGCTGGAGCGTGCGCATCACACCGTCGACGTTGACGCCCCGGATCGAGGCCACCTGGGCGCGCGAGATCGGCTGCTTGTAGGCCACGATGGCCATGGTCTCGAGGGCGGCGCCGGACAGGCGGGCGCTCTGGCCCTCGAGCACGAAGCGCTCCACGTAGGGCGCCGCGTCGGGGTGGCTCTGGTAGCGGTAGCCGCCCGCCACCCGCACCAGGGCGAAACCGCGCCCTTCGGCCTCATACCCGGCGGCCAGCTCGGCGCACAGCTCCTCCACCCGGCTGGGGGCCACCTCGAGGAGCTGGCCGAGCAGCTGGGGGTCCACCGGTTCCTCGGCCACCATCAGCACCGCTTCCAGGGCTCGGCGGGCCTCACGGGGCACGGGCACGGGGTCGGCCATGGGGTCGGGCATGGCGCTCACCCGTCGTACACGTCGACCGACGCCGTCAGGTCGACCAGCAGCGGGCGGTCGTGGGCGGCGCCCTCACCCCGCCAGATCACCTCGATGTCGCCGAAGGTGTCGGCCTGCTCCAAGTCGACTACCCCCTGCTTGGCCAGCTCGAGGATGGCGAGGAAGCGCACCACCACCTCCAGGCGCTCCACCAGGGCGGCGGTGAGGGAGCGGAAGCCGATCCGCCCGACCCGGGGCAGCTCGTCGACCAGCTCGGCGACCGCGTCGGTGACGCTGGCCCGGATGGGGGCCAGGTGCTCGACGTCGACGCGCGGGACCGGGCGGGGCGTGGTGGCCCGGGCGAGGGCGGCCCTGAGGTCGGCGGGGGTGACCCCTTCCAGCAGGTCGGGGGCGAGGGCGGCGAAGCGCTCCTCCAGGCCCGCCACCCGGGGATAGGAGCGACCAGCGTCGTCAGCCAGCGCGGCCAGGGCGCGGGCGGCGTCGGAGAAGGTCTTGGCCTCGAGCAGGCGGGCGAGGAGCATGTCGCGCTCTTCCCACAGGGCGAGCTCGTCGTCGAGGTCGACGCCCTCGTCGCCGGGCAGGAGCCGGCGGGACTTGAGCTCGACCAGGGTGGCGGCGATGAGGACGAACTCGGTGGCCACCTCGAGGTCGACTCCCTCCATGCGCTCGACCTCACCGAGGTAGGCGTCGACGATGGCGGTGAGCGACACGTCGTACAGCTCCACCTGCTCGCGCAGGATGAGGTGCAGGAGGAGGTCGAACGGCCCCTCGAACACCGCCGTCTGCACGTCGTAGGCCATCGCCGGCAGCCTAAACGACACCCGTGTCGTTCCGGTGCAGGGCAGCGCCAGGGTCTCTCGTCAGGCCGCCCGTGGGAGGCGGTTGATGGTGGTGCCGTCGGCTCGGGTGAAGACGAGTTGGCCGTCGGGGCCGCGGGCGATGCCGAGGGTGCCGGCGTGGTGGAGGTGGTGGTGCCGCGAGCACAGCAGGCACAGGTTGGCCAGGTCGGTGGGGCCCTGGGCGCCGACGGGTTGGAGGTGGTGGGCTTCGCACCATCCGGGGGGTCGCCCGCAGCCGGGCACCACACACCCCTTGTCCCGGATGCGCAGGGCCCGCCGTTGGGCGGGGTTGGGCGTGGGGGTCGAGGTGCCCAGGTCGAGCACGGCGGAGGCGCCGTCGGTGATGACCCGCACGATGTTGGCGTCACAGGCCAGCCGGCGGGCGGCGCCGGGGGTGATGGCCCCGATGTCGTCGACATCACAGGTGCGCCCGGCGCGGCACTCGAGTGTGGGCAGGTCGACTAGGGCGAACACCACCGGCTTGGCGGCGACCATGGTGTCGGGGTCGGTGGCCATGGCCCGGCGGGCCATCTCCACCAGGGCGTCGGCCCGGCGCTGAGGGGCCGTGGTGGCGGGGGCGCCGTCGACACAGCCGTGCTCGGCCCGGTAGAGCTCCTCGCCGATGGCGTCCAGGGCGCCCTTGACCAAGGCGGTGGCCTCAGGGTCCAGGAGCCCGTCGAAATGACCGACTCCGTCCAAGCCGGCCGAGAGCGACACCCGCCGACGGTCATGGGCCCGGGCGGCCCGGTCCTCGGCGCCGTCGGCATCCACCTGTGAGACCCACCAGCGCACCAGCCGGGCGGTGTGATCCACGCTGAGGGTGCCCACCTGCTCCAGGAGCATGGCCTCGTCGGCGGCAAAGGCCTCAGCGGTGCGGGGGTTGATGCCGCCCAGCACCAGCCGGGCCCGGCGCACCCCGACGGTGGGGACGGCCGCCGCGGTGAGGGGATGTTCCCGCAGGAGGCGGGCGTCGCGCACCGCCGCCCGGGCCTCGGCCCAGCTCATCGACGCGTTGTGCACCAACCACGACTGGCCGTTCAAGCAGGCATCGGCGGCCCATTCCTGATGGGCGTCCCACTCCCCCACCGCCCCCAACAACGCCGCCTCGACCCGCGACCGCAGCGCGGCCAGCGCGACCACCTGCTCCGACAGCGCGGCACCCGACAACGACGCCGGGTCCACGTCAAACAGCTCGCACATGACACCCTCACGCGAAGTGGTAAAGAGCACAAGCGGGGGGAAGCGAACCGACGCCGCTCACCGTACACGAGTTCGTCGGTAAACGCAAGGCCGTCGGGTAGGATCTGCCGGTTCTCAGTTGCAGTGGCAGGTGGCCAACGTCGACCGGCCCACCAACGAAGGCGGCGGCGTCCTCGTCGAATGTCGGCTCGTCGGTCGGCCACGGCCGGTAGGTTGCGGCCGTGACCCGAGTGTTCTCCGGCATCAAGCCGAGCGGCGACCTGCACCTGGGTAACTACCTCGGCGCCATCCGCCACTTCGTGGTCGACCAGCACGTCCACGACTCGCTCTTCTGCATCGTCGACCTCCACGCCCTCACCGTTCCCCAGGACCCGGCCCGCCTCCGGGAGCACACCGTGGACCTGGCCGCCACCTACCTGGCCGCCGGCCTCGACCCCTCGGTCTGCACCCTCTTCGTCCAGAGCCACGTGCCCGCCCACGCCGAGCTGTCGTGGCTGATGGAGTGCACCGTCGGGTTCGGCGAGCTGCGGCGCATGACCCAGTTCAAGGACAAGGCCGACGCGGCCGACTTCACCTCGGCCGGCTTCTTCACCTACCCGGCGCTCATGGCGGCCGACATCCTCCTCTACCGGACCGACCGCGTGCCGGTGGGCGACGACCAGCGCCAGCACCTTGAGCTGACCCGCGACGTGGCCACCCGGTTCAACGGGCGTTACGGCGACACCTTCGTGGTCCCCGAGGCGGCCGTGGCCGGCGTGGCCGCCCGGGTGATGGACCTGCAGCACCCGACGGTCAAGATGTCCAAGTCGGCCGTCTCCCCGCAGGGGACCGTGCTGCTCACCGATCCGCCCGAGGTGATCGCCCGGAAGTTCAAGCGGGCCGTCACCGACACCGGCACCGAGGTCCGCTTCGACCCGGCCACCAAGCCCGGGGTGTCCAACCTCCTGTCGATCCTCGCCGCCATCACCGGCAAGGACCCTCGGGAGCTGGCCGACGGCTACACGCAGTACGGGCCCCTGAAGGCCGACACCGCCGACGCCGTCGCCACCGCCCTGGCGCCCTTCCAGGCCCGCCATGCCGAGCTCACGGCCGACCCCGCCCAGGTGGGCGCGGTGCTCGAGGCCGGCGCCGCCCGGGCCCGCGAGCTGGCGGCGGGCACCCTGGCCCGCGCCAAGGCGGCGGTCGGGCTGCTGGCACCGGAGGGGTCGTGAAGGCGTCGGTGCCGCTCTTCGCCGTCGGCTACCCCGTGGCCGTAGGCGTGATCAGCCGTTGGATTCCCGTGGTGCGGGAGCGCCGCACGGCCTGGTTCGCCGCCCACACCGCCGCCGTGGGGGCCATCGTCGCCGGCTGGGCCCTGGAGCGCCGTTGGTCCGCCGTGGCCGTGAACGGCGCGTGGCTGACCACATCGGTCGCCTGGTACGCCTCGCGCCGCCGCGCCCGCAGCTGACCCCGGCGCCTTCTGGTGCCGCGTCAAGCAACGTTCGCATCGTCGCGTGATCCCCGACCGGCGTTGGTGCTACCCCGCGCCACCTTGTCTCGCCGCGCGTTCTGGGACACCGTTCGGTGATTGCGTCCTTCGAGCACATCGCCGATTCGGGCGCGGTGTGACTAGAGGCGCCCTTACCCCAAGCTCCGCTCCCTACGTCTGTTGCCGGTCTCGAAGTCGCCACCCGATCGAGCGGTAGACGTAACTTCTTGTCCCGCATGGAAGATGTCGCCTTACAGCTCCTGAGGCTCGCTGGCGGGGATCCGTTCGAGGAGGTTCGTCGACGGAGCGAGCACCACCAAGCCGAGCACCAGTGCGGGCTGCACAATGCGGGCGGCCCAGTCATGCAGCTCGTCGCTGCGATCGTCCGAACATCAGGCGCGTCCCTGCTCGCGGACTTGGGCTCCGGCATCGGGTACTCGACGCTCTGGATCGCGGACGCGGCTGGCCCCGGTGCGACCGTTCTTGCGATCGACAACGACCCTTCACATGTCGCCGAAGCCAAGGAAACCGCGTCGTGCCGCGGGCTGGAGAATCGCATCGAGTTCGAAACAGGCATCGTGGCCGAAGTGCTTGCCCGCGAGACACGACAATTCGACCTCATCCACGACGACGCGTGGTTCGCACGTGCGCCCGACCACCTTGAGACGATGATCGGGCTGCTCCGCCCAGGCGGCGTGCTCACTATGGCGAACTGGTTCCTCCTCGTCGACGCGCTCACCAGACAGCCGAGCAACGACTGGGATGCCTTCGCAGGACCAGCCTGGGCCGAGGACACAATGGCCTACGCCCGCTCGCTCGCCGAGCGAGACGACCTCGCCATGACATGGATCACGACGCCCCCCCTCGGCCTCGGAGTCAAATCGGCGGATCGTCGCTAGTCGGGAACGCGCAGGCCCGCCGGCGCGGGGGCCTGTCAACCAGATCGACGGTACGGGTGCGCGACCAGGGCGGTGTGGATGTCCCAGAACGCGCGGCCGACGCGAGGGGCGCCTCGCCCCGTGGTTCCGTTCAAGTACCCGGCAAAGGGGCCTGACCCCGACGCCTCAGTCGTGGTCGGCGGGTCAGGGCGGCCGCCACCGCCGGCGGCAGGCTCCCCGGCCGCGCCGGCAGGTGGTGCTCGCGCGCCCAGGCCATGGTGAGCGGGTCGCTGCCGGCCAGGGCCAGCTGGTCGCCGCCGAGCTCGGCGTGGCGGAGGTAGAGGCCGACCCGGCGGGTGAACCCGCGGGCTGCGCTCCACGTCTCGGCCTGGTCGTGGCCACCCACCGCGCCCGAGAGGGTGGCGATCACCCGCCCGTAGGTGCCGAGCCCCGACACGGTCTTGCCCACGTCGTGGAGCAGCGCGGCGGCCAGCACCGGGCGGGTGGCGTCGGACCCGAGGGCGGCCTGCACCCGCCGGGCCACACCGACGCTGTGGCGCCGGTCGGCTCCCGGCATCGAGCGCCAGAGGGCGCGCTCGGCGTCGAGGAGGTGGCTCTCGGCCCAGGCGACGTCAGCCGGCCGGGGACCACCGGGACGCAGCGACCCAGCGAAGCGCCGGATCAGGTGAAGGGCGCGGCCCGGCACCTCACGCGTACTCGACCCGCACGCGGGTGGCGGGCATGGCCTCGAGGCGGGCCTCGGGGATCGGCTCGCCCGACACCTCGCACTTGCCGTAGGTGCCGGCGTCGAACTTGGCCAGGGCGTGCTCCACCTCTTCGAGCTGCTCGCGGAGCGAGGCCGCCAGCGCCCGGTTCTCGCCTTGTTCGGCCGCCACCTGCCCGGAGTCGGCGAAGTTCTCGTCGAACGACGGTCCCCCGGCAGCGGGGGAACCCAGCTCCTCGAGCTGGTGGCACAGCCGGGTGCGCTCCTCGGTCAGCGAGGCGCGCAACTCGGCGAGCTTCTCTTCGCTCAACATCGGGCCAGGGTAGTCGCCCTCCCGCCCGGCCATCACCGAGTTCGCTCAACGGGCCACGGCGCGGGGGTGAGCGGCCCGGTACACCGACCACAGGCGCTCGGTGGAGACGAGGGTGTAGAGCTGGGTGGTGCTGATGGAGGCGTGGCCGAGCAGCTCCTGCACCGCCCGGATGTCGGCCCCGTGGTCGAGCATGTGGGTGGCACAGGAGTGGCGCAGCACGTGCGGCGTCAGGCGGGGCCCGAGCCCGACCCGGTCGCCGTACTTGCGCACGATGCCCCACGCGCCCTGCCGGGACAGCCGCCCGCCCCGGGTGTTGAGGAACAAGGCCTCGGCGTCGCCGCGCCGGGCCCACCGCTCGGGCGCCAGGCGGGGACGTCCCTCGGCCGCCAGCCACGCCTCCACCGCGTCCGCCGCACAGCGCCCCACGGGCACGAGCCGCTCCCGCGCCCCCTTGCCGAACGCCCGGATCAGGCCCTCGAAGAGGTCCACGTCGGCGAGGGAGAGCCCGACCAGCTCGGAGATGCGCAGGCCGGTCCCGTAGAGCACCTCGAGGATGGCCCGGTCGCGGCGGGCGAGGGCGTGGTCGCCCGCCACCGCGTCGAGGAGGGCGGCCACCTCCGGCTCGGTGAGGGCCTTGGGCACCCCCCGGGGAACTCGGGGCACGGCCACGTCGGCGGCCGGATCGGCACGGCTGTCCTCGAGGGCGCAGAAGCGGTGAAGGGAGCGGACGGCCACCAGGGAGCGCTTCACCGTGGACGGCGCCCGCCCCGCATCGCGCAGGTGGCCGACGTAGGCGGTGATGTCGGCCTCGTCGACCACCGCCAGGGTCCGTCCCCGCTCGCGCAGCCACGCCCAGTAGGCCCGCAGGTCGGCCCGGTAGGCGGCCAGCGTGCCGGCCGAGCGGCCCTTCTCCACCCGCAGCCACGTGAGGAACTCCTCGGCCTCGAGCGGCAGGTCCTCGCTCACCTGCCGGCGGCCAGCCTGTCCCGGGCGAGGAGGAGGCCGATGATGGTCTTGGCGTCGGTGAGGCGGCCGTCGCCGATCATGGCGGGTACGTCGGCTAGGCGCAGCACCTCGGTGGACATGTGCTCCTCCTCCACCCCCTGGCGATCCGGCGCCACATCGGTGAGGCCACTGGCCAGGTAGAGGGTCAGGTGCTCGTCGGAGATGCCGGCGGCCGGGTGGACCGTGGCCAGCGGCTCGAGGGAGGTGGCGGCCTTGCCCACCTCCTCGGCCAGCTCGCGGGCGGCGGTGACGGCGGGGTCGTCCTCGCCGTCGACGTCGCACAGGCCCGCGGGGATCTCGAGCAGCTCGGCGTCTATGGGACCGCGGTACTGGCGGACCAGCAGCACCGACTCGCCGTCGTCGAGCACGGGCACCATGGCCACCACCTGCTTGTCACGGATGACATCGCGCTCGAAGGGGGTGCCGTCGGGGGCCTCGAAGCTGGCCCGCACGACCCGCACCCGGTGCAGCGCCAGGAGCTCCTCGTCGCCGAGGTGGCGGAACCCGCCCACTCAGCCGGCGGCCGACGCCGGCAGCGGCTGCTCCACCGGGAAGAGGTGGGGGGCCCGCTCCTCGGCGTAGCGGAGAGCGGCGCCCACCAGCTCCCGGAAGAGCGGCGCCGGTCGCGTCGGCCGGCTCTTCAGCTCCGGGTGGGCCTGGGTGCCGATCCAGAACGGGTGGCCATCCAGCTCGACGAACTCCACCAGGCGGTTGTCGGGCGAGGTGGCCCACAACCCCAAGGCGCAGGCCACCGAGCGGGCCCGGGCACCGGGGGTGAACACCGAGCGGTGGCGGGTGCCCACGGAGTCGCACGTGCCGCCGGAAGCTACGGCCACCAGGGACCCCGGGGCCACCACCGCCACCTAGGCCCCCAGCCGCATGGTGCCGCCCTTCTCGGTGACCTCGCGTTGGCTGTCCATTAGGTCGATCACGGGGTGGGGGGTCTGGGGATCGAACTCGCGGGAGTTGGCGCCGGTGAGGCCGAGCACGTTGCGGGCGAAGTCCACGGTCATCACGTGCATGCCGAGGCAGAGCCCGAGGCACGGCAACCGGTGCTCGCGGGCCCAGGTGGCGGCGGCGATCTTGCCCTCGCTCCCCCGCTCGCCGAAGCCGCCGGGGATGACGATGCCGTCGAGGTGGGCCAGCCGGCCGTCGGCCAGCAGCCCCTCGGCCTCCTCGGCCTGCACCCAGTCGATGTCGACGCAGGCGCCGTGGTGGAACCCGCCGTGCTTGAGGGCCTCGACCACCGAGAGGTAGGCGTCGGGCAGGCTCACGTACTTGCCGATCACCCCGATGCGCACCGGGCGGGTGGCGGCCTCGACCCGTTCGACCAGGGCCTCCCACTCGCGGAGATCCACGTCCCGGGCGCCCAGACCGAGGATCCGGCAGACCTCGACATCCAGGCCCTCCTCGTGGAGGATCAGCGGGATCTCATAGAGGTTGCTGGCGTCGGCCGCGTTGACCACGGCGTTGACCGGCACGTCGCACAGGGCGGAGATCTTGCGCTTCAGGTCGGCGCTGATGGGATCGTCGCTGCGGCAGACGATGGCGTCGGGCTGGACCCCCGGCTGCGCAGCTCGGTGACCGAGTGCTGGGTGGGCTTGGTCTTCTGCTCGCCGGACGGCCCGATGAACGGGACCAGGGTGACGTGGACGTAGCAGACGTTCTCCCGGCCGACGTCGAGGCGGAACTGGCGGATGGCCTCGAGGAACGGCAGGATCTCGATGTCGCCGACGGTGCCGCCCACCTCGGTGATGACCACGTCGACGTCCTCGGTGGCCAGCCGGTTGATGCGCCGCTTGATCTCGTCGGTGATGTGGGGGATCACCTGGACGGTCTTGCCGAGGTAGTCGCCCCGGCGCTCGGCGCTCAGCACCGCCGAGTAGATGGACCCGGTGGTGGCGTTGGAGTCACGCGACAGGTTCTCGTCGATGAACCGCTCGTAGTGGCCGAGGTCGAGGTCGGTCTCGCCCCCGTCGTCGGTGACGAACACCTCGCCGTGCTCGAAGGGGTTCATGGTGCCGGGGTCGACGTTGATGTAGGGGTCGAGCTTCTGGATGCTGACCCGCAGGCCCCGGGCCTTGAGCAGGCGACCGAGGGAGGAGGCGGTGATGCCCTTCCCCAGGGAAGAGGCCACGCCGCCCGTCACGAAGATGTGTTTCGTCACGGGAGCGCACCCTACCCCGCCCGACCGCCCTCGCCTCGGGATGGTGGCGTTGCCGGCGCCGGCCGGCGGCCGAGCAGGTCCAGCGCCCGCAGCGGGGGGACCCGGCCGATGAGCCGGGAGAACGACACCACCTCGCTGGCCAGGTTGAGCACGACGAGGACGCCCACCACCGCGACCCGCACCGGCACGCCCGTGGTCAGCACCACACCGGTGCCGAGGGCGGCGCCGACCACGTTGGCGCCGGCGTCGCCCAGCATCAGCTGCTCGCGCAGGTCGAAGGCCAACAGGCCAACGGCGGCGCCGACCACCACGGCGACGCCGCCGAGCGACAGCTCCGGGTTGGACGCCCACAGGGCGATGAAGGCCACCACCGCCACCTTCGTGCACCGGCCCGGGGCCCGGTCGAACAGGTTGCCGAGGTTGGCGGCCAGGGCGACCAGCGCCCCGTCGAGCACGATGAGGCCTGGTCGCCCCGGGTCGACGGCGGCGCCGACCACCAGGCCGAGGGCTCCGCCGCCCACCAGCTTGAGGCCGCCGGTGGTGAGGCGCCCGCCGGCCATGGCGCCGAGATGGCCCCGGAAGCCCCGGTCGGCGCCCGCCGCGGCCACGTCGTCGAAGAACCCGAGGCCGCCGTAGCCGAAGGCGACGAGGAGCAGCAGCGTCGCCACGTCGAACACATCACCGGGCAGCAGGCCGCCGACCGCCGCCACCATGGCAGCGGCGACGGCGGTGATGATGCCCGCCGCCACCGGGACATCGATGCCGCGGTGGTTCGGGCGGGCGAACAGCGGCGCCTGGAACACCGTGCGCAGGGCCGCCCACAGCCCGGCCGCCACCAACCCGCCGGAGACGAGGTCGACCGCCAGCACCAGGTGGGTCACACCCGGCCCCCGGTGGTCTGCAGCTCGACCGCGGCCTTCGCCGCCGGCTCGTCGCCTGCCACCAACCGGTCCCATGGCAGGGCGACGGCGGCGACGGTGAGGATCCATGCCCAGTAGTCGAGACCGAGGGTCAACCAGGTTCCGCCATGGAGGACCACGGCGATGGCGACTACGGCCGTCCGCGTGCGGCGCCCGGCCAGCAACCAGGGAGCGGCCAGCTCGAAGCCGAGGAGGCCGGCGGCGGTCAGGTGCGCCAGCCAGGGTCGGTCGGCGATGAACAGGGCGGCGTCGCGGATCGGCGCCCGACCCGACGCCGCGCCGCCGTAGAGGACCCAACGGAAGTTGTCGCTGGCGACCCACGCCAGGCCGCTGTGGCGCAGCTTCTGGAGGCCGGTCAGGAGGTACACGCACCCGACCACGGCGATCGACGCCCGCACCGGCCAACCCGCCGACGCTGAGCGCCGCACATCACCGAGGCGGGCCCGGGCCGGGCCGAACAGGATGGGCACGGCGGCCAGGAGCAGCAGCACGTCGTTGTGGAGGATCTTGCCGGCGCTGGTGCGCAGGCCGGCCAGGAACAACAGGGCCAGCCACGCCACCGCGAAGCCGGGCCGGGCCCGGCGACCGGTGGCGGCCACGAGGGCCCCGGCGATGCCCACCACCTGCACCGCCACCAGCACGCCGGCGCCGGGTGGGTGCGAGAGCCAGGAGACGAGCGGAACGGGGCGGAACAGCTCCGGGGGTTGGTCGGCCAGCACGTCCCAGCGTCGGGTGGCGAGGCGCAGGGCGATGGTCACGGCCAGCACCGTGCGGGCGCAGGCGAAGCGGTGGAAGGAGCCCGGCGCCACCAGCCGCTGATCGATCACCAGCGCACCTCCAGGTGGACGCGTCGCCGGAGCACGGGACCAGGGCCGCGGCCGTTCGTCGGCGTGCGGCGCACCACCCGGTAGACCCGCACCGCCGCCACGGTCGCGGTGGCCACCCCGGCGGCGCGCAGGTAGCTGCCCAGCACCCGGCGCTGCTCGGGCACGGGCCGCTCCCCGAGGCGGGGCAGGACGTGGTGGGCGCCCCGCACCCGAGCCGACGACTCGGACGACGCCGATGGCAACGCCACGTCCGTGACGTGCCCGTCGCCGGTGACGGTGGCGACCTCCCAGGTGACGCTCTCGCCGGTGCGCAGTTGGCTGAACAGGCGGAACGCCGACAGCGGCCAGATCTCGGCGTTCAGCCCGGCCACCAGGACAAGCGCGCCCAGCAGCGAGTAGGTGACGACGCGGGCGAGCGTGACGGTGGTGATCGCCCTCTTCATCGGCGCCGCTCGAGGGCGAGCCCATGGTCGCCCAGCGCGGCGACGACGGCCAGCAGGGGCCGGCACCGCCTCACCGGGCGGCCACCTCCCGGGGGGCGTCGACGGGGCGGGGGCGGGGCGGGTCGGCGGTCGGGGCCAACAGCTCGGCCTGGCCGAGGCGGGCGTCGAGGGCCATCAGGGTGAGGTAGGGCCCCAGGAAGACGAAGACGAGGGCCGTGACCACCACCCCCGAGTCGTTCACCAGCCACCCGAGGACCCCGGCGGCGATGGCGCCGACCACCCCCGCCCGCAACGGCGACCCCGGGGGCAGGAGCCGGCGCCAGCCCTTGGCGATGACCAGCACGTAGATGGCGAACACGGCGATGATGGGCACCATCCACGTCCAGATCGACTTCTGGAAGACGGACACGTTGGTGGCCCACTTGCGGCTCACTGTGGCCCAGAACGTGCCGCCGTCGCCGCTCGAGTCCACCACGAAGCGGGCCAGGTGGGTGCGCGTCTCCGGGGGGCGGAGGAGGTCGAGCCCGATGGCCATGGCCAGCACGACCACGGTGGCCAGCAGCGCCATCCCCACCGCCCGCCACGACACCCGGCGCCCACTGAGGACGTAGAGGGTTAGGGCGAACACGGGCACGAGGCTGAGGATGCCGCCGACGTCGGCCCCCAGCCAGGGGGCGCCGTCGGCCACCACCACCAGGGCCAGCAGGGCGCCGGCACCGAACACCGCTTCGCGGCGCCTCGGGCTGCGGTCCACGTGGACGGCCACGGACACGAGGGTGGTGGCGGCCAGCACGGCGAAGGCGGTGTTGCCGAAGCCCGTGAAGCGGGCCGCGGTGTGGGGCGAGTACCCGAGCACGCTGGCCATCTGGAGGTTGGCACCGGTGCTGATGTCGACCAGGAGGACCAGAAGGGTGAGGCCGGCGATGCGGGCGAGGGGGGCCAGCGGGTGGCCGGCCGCCCGGTTGGCCACGAGGGCGATGGCGAGGGCCAGGAGCCAGATGAGCAGGTGGGCGACCGCTCCGATGGTCATGAGGGCGGGCACGATCCGGTACAGGAAGGTGGCCACCGGCCACGACGCGAAGGTGAGCACCACCACCCGCAGCGCCCGGGCCAGCGACGCCGGTACCCCGCTGACGGTGAGGAGGAGGATCACCAGCAGGTACACGAGAGCCTGGGCGACGATGTAGGTGAGGGTCATCGGGAAGTAGATGTGCTCCCGGCCGCCGGCTATGGCGTTGGTGCGCTGGAGCTCACCGAGGCGCACCTCGCCCGGGCGGTAGCGCAGGGCCTGGCCGATCATGCCGTCGGGGACGTCGACGCCGAGCGCCTCGAGCACGGTGGGGGGCAGGTCCGTGATGGTGGTGAGATCGGCCCGCTTGGTGGACAGGGAGTGGAGGTGGCCGGGCTGGGCGCCGGCCCCGTAGGCCACCATGGGGGTGAGGGCCCAGTCCGAGCCGGGCGGGGTCACCCCGGCGACGAGCAGGAGGGTGCGAGGCGGGAGATCGGCGACCACCTCGGTCAGCACGGCGTCGGTCCAGCGCAGCGCCTGGCGGCGGAGGCGCTCGGCCTGGGCGGCGGTCGATTGCGCGCCGTAGTCGGCGGCCCGGTCGGTGTCGCCGGGGTCGACCACCACGAGGTCGGCCTCGTCCACGGCTCGGTCCACGGCCGCGCTGAACCGTCCGGGGTCGGCCCGCAGGCCGAAGGGGGCGGCGGGGTCGCGAGCCAGCAGGCCGTCGCCCACGGCACCGGTGCCGACCGCGGTGCTCGAGTCCATGGCCGCCAGTGCCGCCGGGCGGTGCACGACGAGAGCCCCCCCGGCGGTGCGAACGTCGGCGTTGCCGACCACGGCGGTGCGCCGGCCGGCCCGCCTCAACGCCTCGCCCAGGGCCCCCGGGGAGCTGGGCACCCCGGCGCCCGCTCCGCGGATCTGGGCCGCCCCGCCCACCACGACGATCTCTCCCTGCGATGGTCGACCCGTGCGTCGCTCGGCCACCTGCCGGGCGGTGGACCCCTCCACCGCGGCGCCGGCCGGGAAGGCGGTGTCGGCGTCCGCGACCCCGTGGACACGGGTGCCGGCCGAGATGGTGGCGTAGGCCTCCGAGGTGGAGGGCCGGCTGCGCAGGGTGCGCACGCTGGCGGCGGCGAGGGCGCCTTCGCGGGCCAGGCGGTCGAGGGTGGGCATGTCACCGGACTCGAGGTCGTCGAGCCCGAGGCGGGGGATGCCGAACAGCACGACGGCGTCGGTGGGACCGCGAGCGGGACGGCTGGACGGCTTGGCCGCCTGCCCGCTGAGGTAGGTGAGGACCAGGGCGGCCACCAGGGCAAGGGCCATGACGCCGATGCGCAGTCGAGGCGAGGTCAGCCGCGGCCACAGGGCACGGACCACATCGACGCCCTGGCGTCCCCGGTGGCGGAACCCGGCCACGCTCCTCCCGGTGTGGCGGTGGTCCATCGCCACGTCGACCTCGAGGATGCGGGCTCCGGCCCGTTCGGCGTCGATGGTGAGGGCGACCTCCAAGCCGAAGCGCTCGGCCGACGTCAGGCCGCGCAGGAGGCCGGCGCGCACGGCCCGCTGGCCCGACAGCGGGGCGCGGGTGCGGCGCCCGCACGCCCGGTAGATGCCCCGGGCGGCGAGGTCGCGCACCTTGCCGAACCCGCCCCTGCCGTCGGCGGAGGGCAGCACGCCGATGGTGAGATCCGCGTCTCCGGCCAGCACCGGGCCGAGGAGGAGATCGGCGGCGCCGGCGGTGGCGGCCAGGTCGGCGTCGATGAGCAGGTACACGTCGGCTTCGGGGGTGGCGTCGACGGCGGCCGCGACGGCGCCGCCCTTGCCGCGGTTGCGGGGCAGGCGCAGCACTTCGGCGCCCGCTGCCCGGGCCACCTCGGTGGTGGCGTCGGTGGAGCCGTCGTCGACCACCACCACCCGGTCGACGGCCGGCACTCCCCGCAGCGCGCCCACCGTGGCGGCGACGGAGTCGGCCCGGTCCTTGGCCGGTACGACGGCGACGACGGTGGGCGCGGGCCGTTTCATGGTGGCGCTCACGTTCCCACGCCCAGGGCCCGGCGCGGTGGCATCCCGGGGCGGGGGGTCACGGCCGCCCCACCGGGGCGCGGCGCCGCCGCCGCAGGCGAGCCACCAAGAGGTCGAGCTCGGGCGTCCGGGTGAGGACCAGGACGGCGAGGTAGGCCGCTAGCCCACAGGACCCGGCCCCGAGCACCGCCACCAGGGCCGCCGGACGGGAGTCGATGCCAACGGCGCGCACCACCGCGGTGGCCGCCACCGCCGCCACCGCGGTTCCGGCCAGGGCCCGGGCCAGAGCGGCGACGACAGGGACGGGGCGCCCGGTGGCCGCCCGGAGGCGCCCGAAGAGCACCACCGAGCCGGCGCTCACGGCCACGCCGTGCACCAGCCCCAGCACCGCCACCCGGCTGTTGCCGTGCACGACCGATGACGCCACCGCCATGGCCGCCACTGCCCCCACCGTCACCCCGAGGTTGACCGTGGTCGGCGAGCGAACGTCGCCCAGGGCGTAGCTGGCCCGGGTCAGGAGGAAGAAGGCGCTGTAGCCGAGCAGGCCCACCAGGTAGGCCGACAGCACCGCCGCCACCAGCTCGGCGCCGCGGCCGTCGAGGCGGCCGACCCGGGCCACGGTGAGCACCGGCAGGGCCACCACCGCCAGCAGGCCGGCGGCGGGAGCCAGCAACAGGGCCATCACCCGCACGCCACCGGCGACGTCGCCGGCGAAGCGGTCGAGGTCCTCGGCGGTGGCGGCCGCCGACAGGCGGGGGAACAGGGCGGTGAAGATGGGGTGCGCCAGCACGGCGTGGGGCAACAGGAAGAACGTGAACGCGGTCTGGAAGGCGATCACCCCTCCCCGCACCCGGGCGGCAAGGACTACGGTGGCCGCCACCAGTACCTGGTTGAGGCCGATGTGGCCCGCGCCCCAGAGACCCTTGCGGGCCAGGGCCCCCAGGCCGGCCGCGGCAGGATCACGCCAGCGAGGCCGGGCCACCAGCCGGTGTCGGCGGCCCACGAGGAGCGGCACCGTGGTCAAGGCCACCGTGCCGGCCAGGGTGCCCCCGCCGAGCAGCAGCTTCTCGCCCCCCGAGAGGTTCAGGCCGGCTCCCGGTCGGTGCACCAGGGCGAAGGCCGCCATGGTGCCCAGGACCACCAGGTTGTTGAACACGGGGGCGACGGCGCTGGCGGTGAAGCGCCGGTCGGCCTGGAGCAGGGCGCTCGAGACCGCTCCGACCCCGTAGAGCAGCAGCTGGGGAAGGATGAACCACAGCAGGAAGGTGCCCAGGCGGATCTGCTCCTCGCGGGCGGCGCCGTCGGCCACACCGAGGGTGAGCGCCCGCATGATCCAGGGGGCCAGCACTACGCCCGCCACCACGAGGGCGCCGAGGGCGACCAGGGCGCGGGCGAGAAGGGCGCCCGCCAGGGCCGCGGCCTGGTCGCGTCGGCCCCGGTCGAGCAGGCCCACGAACGTCGGCACCAGCACCGAGAACAGGAGACCCCCGGCCAGCAGCTCGAAGAGGATGTTGGATACGACGTTGGCGCTCTGGTACGTGTCGCCGAGGACGCCGACGCCGAGCGCTCCGGCGGTGGCCAGGGTGCGCAGGAACCCGGTGACCCGGGACACCAGGTTCCAGAAGGTGATGGTGGCCGCCGCCCTCCCGACCCCGTCGGAGAAGGGGAGCGGTTCGCCGGCCAGGGCCGCGTCCGGGTCGGTGAGGTCGTCCAAGGGTCGCGGCCGCTAGTCGCCGGCGCCCGACGGCAGCTGCGCGCTGGCGCCCTCACCCACCCCGAAGTGGCCCCGGCGGCCCTCGCCCAGGTCTTCCAGGGCGATGACCACCGCCGCCACCCCGCTGAACTGCTCGAGGTCGTCGACGGTGGAGATCCGGTCCGAGATCCTGTCGTCCTCCAACAGCGGGCCGATCACCGCGCCACGGACCTTCTCGGCGTCGTCGCCGGTCGCGGCGGAGGCCACCACCACCGGGGCGGGGCGGTCGGCGGTGAGCTCCCGGAGCAGCGGTTGCAGGAAGTCGGCGTCGGGCAGATCGGGCTCGGGGCCCGACACCACGACGTAGCGGTAACCGTCATCGGCGAGGAGGTCTTCGGTCGTCGCGCCCCCGCCCGGTGCGGGTGAGTAGTCGATGAACCCGCCGCGGATCAACGCCTGCACGAGCGCCCGCCCCTCACCGGGATCCGGGGCGGTGGTGGTGGTGGTCACCGCGATCGGCGACCGGCGGGCGGCGGCCAGCATCACGTCGGCCAGGCGGCTCACCAGTATCCGCCGGAGGGCGGCCGGCTCGCTCACCGTGGTATCGAGGATCTCGGCCAGGTCGGCGGCGGCTCCCTCGTCGAGGGCCAACTTGTCGGTGGCGGTGAGTGTGCCTTCGAAGCGGGCGGCCGAGCCCTCCAGCGCCGCGGTGAGAGCGTCCAGGCTGTCCTCGTCGACCCCGGGGGCGGCCACCACCACCACCGGCACGTCGTCGAGGCGCCCCTCGAAGAGGCGCCCCGTCGCCTGCTCGGTGAGGGCGGTCCCCCGCTCCTCCAAGCGTTCGACCTCCTCGCGCAGGCGGTCGTTCTCGGCCCGCGTCTCCTGCACCTGCTTGCGGGCGCTGTCGACGTTCTTGCTGATCTGGTCGACGGTGGCCTTGCCGAGGAACGTCGAGCCGGTGGCGATGCCGATGCCCAAGGCCAGGAAAACGGCGGTGATGCTGACGATGTGGTAACGGAGGTTGATCACGGGCGGCCTACTCGAAGGGCAGGCCGAGGCCGCGGAGGATCACGCGGACCGGCTCGCTGACGATGGTTATGAGCACGAGGGTGACGAAGGCGGCGCCGACCAGGAGGAGCAGGTCGCGCTTGCGCACCCGGTTCTCGTAGAGGCGGCTGACGCCCTTGGCGTCGACGAGGATGGGACCGACCTTCATGCGCACCAGGAAAGTGGAGGCCATCCCGGCCCGGCCCTTGTCGAGGAACTCCACCATGGAGTTGTGGGTGCCGACGGCCACGATCAGCTCGGCGCCCCGCTCGTAGGCGAGCAGCATGGCGATGTCCTCGCTGGTGCCGGCGGACTCGAACGTGCAGTGGTCCAGGCCGAGGGACTCCAGGCGCTCGGACCCCGGGGCGCGGCCCCCGGGGTAGGCGTGCACCACCAGGGCGGCGCCGCTGCGCAGGGCCCGCTCGCTGACCGAGTCGAAGTCGCCGATGATCACATCGGGCTTGAACCCCAGCTCGAGCAGGGCGTCGGCTCCCCCGTCCACCCCAATCAGGAGCGGGCGCATCTCTCCCAGGTAGCCGCTCTGGCGCAGCACCCCGAGGTCGTTCTTGTATCCGAGCCCCCGCACCACCATCAGCACGTGGCGACCCTTGAAGTCCACCGGCACGTCGGGGATGTGGGGCGAGTCGATGAGGAGGTGGCCCTCCTTGCGGATGTACTCGAGGGTGTTGGCCGCGAACAGCTCCAGCTCGGCGCCCATGCTCGTCTTCGCCGACTCGAGGGTGTCGGAGATCGACAGGACGGTCTGGCGGGTGCCGGTGGCGACCACCTCACCGTCGACCAGCAGCTGGTCGCCGTCGAGGGCGACGACCTGGCCCTCGGCCACCCGCTCCATCACCCCCGGCCCGACCCCGTCGAGCAAGGGGATGCCGGCCTCGGCCAGCAGGAGTGGGCCCGGGTTCGGGTATCGGCCGGTGATGGATACGGCGGCGTTCACCACCGCACCCACGCCGGCGTCGATGAGGGTCTCGGCCGCCACCCGGTCGATGTCCTCGTGGTTGATGACCGCCACCTCGCCGGCGTTGATGCGCTTGGCCAGGTCCTTGGTGCGGCGGTCGACCCGCGCCTGGGCCACCACCTCGCCCGTGTGCTCCAGGCCGTGGCGGGCCATCAGAGGGTCCGACCCGCTCGCCCGCTCATCGGCCGCGCTCGTCGGCGGCGGTGGCGAGCAGCTCGGCGGCGTGGTTCCGAGCGTTGGCACTTCCGGGCGTCCCTGACAACATGCGTGACAGCTCCACGATCCGCTCGTCGGTGCTCAACGGTGCCGCCCGGGCGGTCACGGTGCCGGCCACCTCGGTCTTGGTGACGGTCACCTGGGCGTCGGCAAAGGCTGCCACCTGCGGTAGGTGGGTGACGACCAGGACCTGGTGGTCGGTGCCGAGGGCGGCCAGGGCCCGTCCCACCGCCAGCGCCGCCGAGCCTCCGATGCCCGCGTCGACCTCGTCGAACACCAGGGTGGGAGGGGCGGCGGTGAGCACCAGGCGCAGGGCCAGCATCGCCCGGGCCAGCTCGCCGCCGGAGGCGACCTTGGCCAGCGGGAGCAGGGGCGCCCCCCGGTTGGCGGCCAGTAGGAAGCGGACGACATCCCCCGGGTCCTGGTCGCCGACCTCCACCGCCACCCTCGCCCCGGCCATGGCCAGCTCGGCGAGGTGCGCCTGCACGGCCTCCGCCAGCGCCGGAGCCGCCGCCCGCCGAGCCGCCCCCACCCCCGCCTCGGCTCGGGCCACGTCGGACCGGGCCCGGTCCCGGCGGCGCTCCAGCTCCCCGGCCGTCTGCTCGTAGCGCTCGAGGGCGCTCAGGCGGTGGCGCGCCTGCTCGGCGTAGCGGATCACGTCGGCCAGTGTGCCGGTGCCGGCCTGGGCCCGGCCGGTCGGGGCGCCGCTGCCGGCCACCGGCGAAGCGGTGCCGTACTTGCGGCGCAGGTCGGACAGGAGCTGGCGGCGGCCGCGAACCACGTCGAGACGGGCCGGGTCGTCGGCGATGGCCTCGCCCCGGTCGCGCACAACGGCGGCGAGGTCCGACAGCTCGACGGCCACCGAGCGCAGCCGCTCATCCTCCTCGGCGAAGGGGGCGCGGCCGGCGAGGGCGGCGAGGGCCACCGCCACCGCGCCGCCGGCACCGCCGTCGCCGGTGAGGGCGGCGGTCGCCGTGGCCGCCGCCTCCTGGTGGGCGACGGCGTCGGCCAGCACGCTCTCCTCGGTGTCGAGCCGGTCGTCCTCGTCGGGCGCGCTGAGCTGGGCGGCGTCGAGCTCGGCCACCTGGAACCGGAGCAGGTCCATCTCCCTGGCCCGGGCTCCGGCATCGCCCCCGAGGGCGGCCAGGCGGGCGTCGAGCTCGGCGACCACGGCCCGGGCCTCGGCCAGCGGGCCCAGGTCGACGCCGCCGAACCGGTCGAGCGCGGCCCGCTGGACACCGGCACCGAGCAGCGACTGGTGGGCGTGCTGGCCGTGCAGGTCGACCAGTGCCCCTCCCGCCTCGGCGAGGGAGGCGGCGGTGGCAATGCGCCCGTCCACGTAGGCCCGTGACCGACCCGAGCGGGGAACCACCCGGGCCAGGATGAGCTCGTCGCCGTCGACCACGAACCTGCCCTCGACGCTGGCCTCCCCGGCACCGGGGCGCACCACCACGGGATCGGCCCGCCCACCGACCAGCAGCTCGATCGCCTCCACCACCATCGTCTTGCCGGCACCGGTCTCGCCGGTGAGGGCGGTGAGACCCGGCCCCAACACCAGGCGCAGGTCGTCGAGGACGCCCAGGTTGCGCACGGCCAGCTCTACCAGCACGGCGCCCTCAGCGGTCCTGAAGGCCGAACTTGGCCTTCACGATCTGGTGGAAGTCCCGGTCGCCGAAGGTGACCAACCGGGCCGAGCGGTCCGCCGCCGTGCACACCACGGCGTCGCCTTCGTCGAGCTCGCCGAGGTTGCGACCGTCGACCGACAGGGTGGCGGCACGGTGCCCGCGCACCCGCAGGCGGACCTCGGTGGTGGGCTCGAGCACGAGGGTGCGGTCGAAGAGCATGTGGGGCGACACCGGGGTGAGCAGCAGGGCCCGGTGCCGCGGGGCCACGATGGGCCCCCGGGCCGAGAAGGCGTAGGCGGTGGACCCGGTCGGGGTGGCCACGATGAGGCCGTCGGCGGCGTAGGTGGTGAAGAACTGCCCGTCGAGGTCGACCCCCAGCCGAACGGTGTGGCCGGTGGGGGTCTTCTCCACCACCGCCTCGTTCAGCGCGACGAAGGTGAGCACCCGTCGGTCGACGTCGGCGCCCTCCACCCGTATGGACAGCAGCATGCGCTCGTCGATGGTGTACTCGCCGGCCAGCCAACGCTCCAGGGCCCGCTGCCAGTCGGTGGGGTCGACCTCGGTGAGATAGCCGAGCTGGCCCACGTTGACCCCGATGACGGCCACGCCGTGCTCGGCCACCAGGGCCACGGCCCGCAGCATGGTGCCGTCGCCGCCCACGCTGACCGCCACGTCGACGCTGGAGGCGAAGGCGGGCCCGTCGATGCCGTGCTCCGCCAGGCCCATCTTGGCGGCGTCCTCGGCCGGCAGCCGGGCCTGGTGCCCGGCCTCCTCGAGCCAGGTCACCGCCGCCCGGGCGAGGGCCGCCGCCTCCGGGCGCTGGCGGTGCACGACCAGGCCGACCGCGGTCACGGGGCGGCCTCGATGGCCGCACCGGACCGCATGCGGCGAGGGAAGCGCCAGCGACGAGCCGCCGTCGAGCGGAGGAGCAGCCGCCGCGAGACCATGGGCACGGTCACGGGGCGGCCTCCGCCGTCGAGGCGAGGCGTAGCCGCACAGAGACCATGGGCACGGTCACGGGGCGGCCTGCGCCTCGATCACCACGGCGTCGAGCTCGGCGCGGCCGACGCCGCTCGACGAGGGCGCGGCCGCGCCCGAGCCGGGAGCGAGGGCGTGGAGCAGGAACTCGACGTTGCCGTCGCTGCCCCGCAACGGCGAGACCATGACGCCCATGATCGCGGCTCGGTGGGCGCGGAGCGCAGCATGGGTCTCGTCGAGCACGCCGCGCCACACCGACGGGTCCGAGATGACCCCTCGCCCGCGGGACACCTCGACCCGGCCCGCCTCGAACTGGGGCTTCACCAGCAGCACCAGGTCGGCGCCCGGCTCGCTCAGGGACAGCAGCGCGTCGGCCACCGTGCGCAGGGAGATGAACGAGAGGTCCGCCACCACCAGCGGGAACCGGCCGCCGACGTCATCCGGCTCCAACGAGCGGACGTCGGTGCGCTCGCGCCGCTCCACCCGGGCATCCGCGGCCAGGCGTTCGTGGAGCTGGTTGCGGCCCACGTCGACGGCCACCACCCGGGTGGCACCTCGCTGTAGCAGGCAGTCGGTGAACCCGCCGGTGGAGGAGCCGGCGTCGAGGGCACGGCGTCCGGCTACAACGATGGCGAAGCGGTCGAGGGCGGCGTCGAGCTTCTCGCCGCCCCGCCCCACGAACCGGGATGGGGGCCCGAGGATGACGATGGGGTCGCCGGGGGCCACCAGGCGGGCCGGCTTGGCGGCCGGCGCGCCGCCCACCACCACCCGACCGGACTCCACCGCCTCCCGGGCACGTTCGCGGCTGGGCGCGAGCCCCCTCCGGACGAGCTCGGCGTCGAGCCGGCGCCGAGCAGTCGTGGCCTCAGGCCTTCTTGGCGGCCGTCTTCTTGGCCGTTGACTTCTTCGCCGTCGACTTCTTGGCCGTCGACTTCTTCGCCGTCGACTTCTTCGCCGTCGACTTCTTCGCCGTCGACTTCTTCGCCGTCGACTT
>JAUJNP010000042.1 GCA_030448105.1 Acidimicrobiales bacterium
CTACCCGTCGTCGCCTTGGTGGGCCGTTACCCCACCAACAAGCTGATAGGCCGCGGGCCCATCCCTAGCCGAAGTTCTTTCCACCTCGGGCGATGCCGTCCGAGGTCGTATCTGGTATTAGCTCCGGTTTCCCGGGGTTATCCCAGTGCTAGGGGCAGGTTGCCCACGTGTTACTCACCCGTTCGCCGCTAGGAACCTCCCCGAAAGGAGGCCCTCGCTCGACTTGCATGTGTTAAGCACGCCGCCAGCGTTCGTCCTGAGCCAGGATCAAACTCTCCGTAGATGTCTGCTACCGGACCGCCCGAAGGCGGTTTCGGTGACACAGGAGCGCAGCCCCCCTGGCGAGGCGGGCTGCAGTTGAGTCACCCGGGCTGAGCCCGGATGCCGACCCCACGGGGGTGGGGCCGTCGTACTGGCTCGGGCAGGCACGCTCGCCCGCCCGTCCCCGTGCGTGGGTGACGGTGGCCGGATGGGCCGCCGCGCCCCCCACGGGACGGGGTTGTTGGCACTGACTTTTGGCACGCTGTTGAGTTCTCAAGGAGCGGGCGCGCACCCCTCGGGACCGCTAGGTCCCTCGTGGGGCAACCGTCCAAACTTATGTTCGACCGCCGCGGTTGTCAACGCAGCGACCGGCCAGGCCGACACCAGACGCCGCCAGCAGACAGCCTGCGGCGGCGGGGGAAGTCGGGGGCGCCCGGACCGGCCGAAAGAGCGTCCGTTCCTCCGAGGCGCAGCGCCGAGTCTAGGTGCGGCCGGCCAGGGGGTCAACCTCCGGCGCCGGTGGCTTGGGCAGCGACCGAGCCGGTACGTCGAGCCACCCGACGATCGCTTCCACCACCTGGGGGAGGGACATCCGGTCCACGTCGAGCACCAGACCGGCGACCGAGGCCAGCAACGGCCGGCGCACCGCCTCGAGGCGCTCGAGCGCGTCGCGCGGGTCCGCGCCGAGCCACGGCCGGCCGCCGCCGGAGCCGACCCGACGGGCCAGCGTGTCGACCGCGGCCCGAAGCCAGACCACGTCGCCCTCGGCGGCCATGAGCCGGCGGTTCGCCGCGTCGAGCACCGCCCCGCCCGCCACCGAGATGACCAGCGGTCGGGGCAGCGTCAGCGCCTGCCCCAGCGCGGCTGACTCCGCCTGCCGCAGGGCCGTCTCGCCGCCGGCCTCGAGCAGCTCGGTGACCGAACACCCGGTGTCCTCGACCACTTGGGCGTCGTTGTCGACATACCGCCACCCCAGGCGGTCGGCCAGCGCTCGGCCGACCGTGGTCTTTCCCGCGGCCATCATGCCGACGAGCAGGACGGCCCGGGCGTCGTCCGGGCTCATCCGGAGAACCGGGTGGCCCGGCGGCGGCCGACCTGCACCACCCGGCCGGCCAGCTCCTCCCGGGGCAGGTCGTAGCGCCCGGCGTCGAGGACGCGCCCGTCGAGCCGCACCGCCCCGCCGTCCAGCGCCCGGCGCGCCTCGCTCGTGGAGCCGGCCAGGCCGGCGGCCACCAGGGCGCCGGGCAGGTGCACCGGGTCACCCCCCGGCAGCGGCGCCTCGGGTACGTCGGTGGGCACCTGGCGGTCGCGATACCGGAGGTTGAAGCTCTCCTCGGCCGCCCCAGCCGCTGCCGGCCCGTGGTAGAGCGCCACCACCGCGGCCGCCATCCGTCGCTTTGCCGCTCCGCTGCGGGTGCCACCGGCCGCCACGTCCGCCTCCAGTGCGGCGAGCTCCTCGGGCGGGAGGTCGGTGCACAGCGCGGCGTACCGCGTGGTGAGCCGGTCCGGGACGCTCATCAGCCTCCCGAACTGCTCCTCCGGCGGGTCGGCGATGGCGACGTAGTTGCCGAGCGACTTGCTCATCTTCTCGACCCCGTCGAGGCCCTCGAGCAGCGGCACCGTGAGCACCACCTGCGGCTGCTGGCCGTGCGCCCGCTGCAGGTCGCGCCCCACCAGCAGGTTGTAGGTCTGGTCGGTGCCGCCGAGCTCGACGTCCGCGCGCACCGCGACGGAGTCGTAGCCCTGGAGCAGGGGGTAGAGGAACTCCGCCAGCGAGATGGGCTGCCCGGCGCTGAAGCGGCGGGTGAAGTCGTCGCGCTCCAGCAGCTGGGCCACCGTGAGCCCGGCCGCCTCTCGCAGCACGTCGGGCAGCGTCAGGCCGGCCAGCCACTCGGAGTTGCGCCGCAGCTCCACCCGGTCGGGGTCGAGCACCCGCAGCACCTGCTCGACGTAGGTCGCCGAGTTGGCCGTCGCCTCCTCCGGACGCAGGACCGTGCGGGTGGCCGACCGGCCGGTCGGGTCGCCCACCTGGCCGGTGAGGTCGCCGATGATGAGCACCGCCA
>JAUJNP010000043.1 GCA_030448105.1 Acidimicrobiales bacterium
GAGCGACAGCGAGACCATCGACATCTCGTCGACCACCACCACCTCGTGGGGCAGCCGGTTGCCCCGGTCGTGGCGGAAGCGGCTGCGGTTGCCCGGGCGCCACCCGAGGAGGCGGTGCAGCGTCGACGCCCCGGTCGCCAGCAGCCGGTCCCGCACCTCCCCGCTCAGCTCCAGGCGGGAGGCCTCCTCGTGGACCGCCTCCTCCAGCCGGGCAGCCGCCTTGCCGGTGGGTGCCGCCAGCGCCATCAGCGGCGGCGGCGAGCCAGCCGCCTCTGCCTGCTCGATCAACAGGGCCAGCACCCGGGCCACCGTGGTCGTCTTGCCCGTCCCCGGTCCTCCGGCCACCACCGAGAAGCGGCGCAGCACGGCCGAGGCCCCGGCGAGGCGCTGATAGTCGGGATGGAAGTCGGCGCCGGGCCCGGCGAAGAGGCGCTCGAGGCCTCGGACCAGGACGCCGGTGTCGACCCCGGCCGCCGACTGCTCGGCCCGGGCCCGCAGGTCGGCCGCCACCTGGCGCTCCTCCCGCCAGTAGCGGTCGAGGTACAGGCGGGCGCCGTCCAGGTGCAGCGGGCGATCGACCGCCGCCGAGACGCCGTCGCCGTCGCCGATCGCCACCAGGGGGCTGGCCGACACCCGTTGGAGCCAGTCGTCGTGCTCGGGCCACGGCAGCGCCTGCAGGTCCACCGGCAGGTCGACGTCGACGGTGACGGTGGTGCCGATGGTGCCCAGGTCGGTGCACACGTGGCTCAGCCGGGGGGCGCGCACGGCGAGTGCGGCGGCCAGCAGCACGGACTCGTCGTCCTCGCCACCGAGGCGCCCCAGGCGCAGGGCCACGTGGACGTCGGCGGCGGAGAGCACGCCGGCGGCGTTGAACTCGCGAAGCAACCGGGGGGCCCGCCGGGCGAGGCGGACGTCGAAGTGATCGACCTCGTCGACGGGCTCGGGGCCGGCTGCGCCCCCGGGCAGGACCTCGGTGGTGGTCACGGCGCCGGCCTCCCCCGGTCGAGGAGATCGGAGAGTGCTCCGACCAGCCCTGCCGGCGGGCTCCAGGCGAACACCCCGCAGGGTTGGCCGCCGACCCGGGGCGTGGCGGTGCCGACCATGCCCCGCATGAACAGGTAGAGCACTCCGGCCAGGTTGCGCTCCGGGTCGTAGTCGGGCAGCCGCCAGCGCAGATAGCGGTGCAGGGCGACGGTGTAGAGCAGGGCCTGCAGCGGATAGTGGGAGCGGTACATGGCCTCGACCACGGCGTCGGGGCGGTAGTGCCAGGCGCTCAGCGGCTCACCGTCGCCGCCCAGCCAGTTGGTCTTGTAGTCGACCACGGCGAATCGCGTCCCGCCGTTGCCGGCACCGTTGCCCTCGGGCACCCGCATCACCAGGTCGAGGCTGCCCGATAGGTAGCCCCGCAGGCTGCGCCGCAGCAACGGATCGCCGAGGCGCTCGGCGTAGCCAGCCAACACATCGCCGGCAGGGACGTACTCGTCGAGCACCGAGCCCAGCTCGTCCACCGACACTTCGGCCGTGGGGGCGTCGCCGCCGACCAGCGGCAGCTCGAAGGCCAGTTCGTCGACACGGTCGGCCCGGCCCACGTCCCGCAGGCGAAATTCGTCCACCAGGCGGCCGAGCGGGGTCTCGACGGCGGCCCGCAACCCGGCTGCCACCGTCTCCGGGTCGCCCACGTCGACGTGGCGCCGGGCCCGCTCCCGAGCGACCGCGGCCTCAAGCTCGCCGTCGAGATCGGCGGCGGCGAAGTCGATCCGCTCCAGAACGCCGTGGACCAGCGTGCCCACCTCGGCGCCCCCGGGCATGGCGCCCAGCAGGGAGGGGACCGAGCGCAGGCGTCGCTCGGCCTGGTCGGCGTCGCCGGCCGCCGCCTCGCCGCCGCTTGCGTCCGGCGCGGGACCCGTTCGCCCGCCAGACCCAGGCGGTCCGACCACGGCTTCGTCGGACACCACCGTGTCCTCGGCCTCGCTGGCCACGCGGTCCTCGTGTGCGCCTGCGGTGATGCCGCTGTAGGAGGTCCGCCGCCACTGGGTGTCGAGCCGGCGCCGGAAGCGACGGGCCTCCAGCGACGCCGGCGGGTGGGCCACGTCGGTCCACACCGCGCCGTCGCCACCGTCGCTGCGCTCCACGCTGACGCACCCCGGCGCCTGCTCGGCCAGCCGATGGAACCGGTCCTCGACCTCAGCGTCCTCGGGCACTGCTTCCCCCTCGGGAGCCACATTGCCGTGCTCGTCCCGGGAGAACAGCAGCCGGCTCAGCGCC